>CAZXJI010000001.1:0-152697 GCA_964640955.1 uncultured Oscillospiraceae bacterium
CTATTTCATCCTCGATGATCACTATTCGCATATGTTCTCGCTGCCTTTACCTGTACTGTCTGTATTTTACTATAATGCGGCGCTCCTGACAAGGCAAAGTCGTATGGGCGCGTTCGTCCCCGGCACAGGGCGGCTTACGATTCGATGGGAATCTGGATTTCCGTAATGTAGCGCTCGTTGTTGCGTTCCAGAAACTGATCGATGATGTTGAAGTTAATGACGCGTGCGCCCAGTTTGAGCTCGGGGTGCGACGCGCGCATCTCCGCGATTCTCGTCTTGATGGTTTCGTAGGGGCCCTTGTGATACCCCACCAGAAAATACCCCGCCTCGATCACCGACGCGCCCTCGGCGGGCACCCCCGCGCTCCGGGCCTCCGGCCTGTCCACCGGCGCGTACAGATACGCGCCGAAATACTTCAAATCCCCTTCGTAAAACGCGATCGTAGGATAAAAATAAAAGGAATCCTCCAGGTAGAGTATCTCCTCGGTGCCGATGGGAATATAGCGACGCTGCGGAAACCACCTCGTTTCCACGGCGTCCAGCCGGATGTCCCCGCGCCGCTGATCCACGAACTGGATTTTGCGGCGAATGGCGTTATCGACGCGTATCAGCTGTGCCCACTCGCGCCGGAGTTCCTCGGATCGCTTGTTGAGCAGGTTCAGGGTGTCCTCGGGGCTGCGGGAATCCAGATACTGCTGGATGTCGTCCAGCGAATAGCCCATTTTGCGCAGGTAGCGGATCGACGCCAGCTGATAAATCTGGTCGAAACGGTACCTGCGATAGTGGGTTTTGGGGTCCCGCAGCGCAGGCTGGAACAGTCCGATGGAATCGTAATAATGCAGCGTCTGCACGTCCAGCCCGAAGGTGCGCGCCAGCTCCCCCACCGTCAGATATTCCTTCATCGGTTCCTCCCTTCCGGGGCGCTCCCCTTCTACCGCGATCCTTTGACGTACGGCTTGCCCAGCGCTTCCGGCTGGTTGTTTTTGCCGATGGCCAGAAGCATCGCCGCAAGGGTGATGGCGTAAGGCAGCATGTTCAGCAGATATGGCGATATGGACACGCCGATGGTCTGCAGCCGTATTTGCAGCGCGTTGGCCGCGCCGAACAGAAGGGCCGCGCCGAACATGCCGAAAGGCGAATAGCGCCCCAGGATGACCGTCGCCAGCGCAATGTAGCCGCGTCCGGAGGTCATGTTCTCCGTAAACACGCCCAGCTGCACCAGCACCAGGTACGCGCCGCCCACACCGCCCAGCGCGCCGTTGAGCAGCATGGCGATCCACTGATAGCGGTGTACCGGGACCCCCGCGGAGGCCGCGGCCCGGGGATTTTCGCCGATGGCCGCGAAGGAGAGCCCCAGGTCGGTTGCGCGGTAAAACAGCCATACGACGATCAGCAGCAGGTACAGCACGTAGGTCAACAGGTCGCGGTTGAAAAACGCCTCGCCGATCAGGGGAATCCGCGAAAGCAGGGGGACGGTCAGCGTCGGCAGGGTATCGATCTGCTGGTAGCTCTGCCCGGAGGACATGAGCTTGAACAGGAAGCCGGTCACCCCCAGCATGAGCATGTTGAGCGCCAGCCCGCTCACGGACTGGTCTTTGGCCAGCCGGATGGAAAGCAGCGCGTGCAGGGCGCTGACCGCCATGCCGCCCAGAATGCCGCACAAAAGCCCCATCAGAAGGCTGTGGCCGTACCAGGCGCCCGCGAAGGCGAAAAACGCGCCGCTGAGCATGACGCCTTCCATGCCGATGTTCAGGATGCCGGTCTTTTCCGCGATCGTTTCGCCCAGCCCGCCGTACATCAGCGGCACCGACAGGCGCACGGCCGCGGAGAGAAACGCGGTCAGGAAGCTGAGCGACAGGATTTGCTCAAGCATCCGCATGCCCCTCCTTTCCGCGCCGGCGGCCGATTCCGTCGGGTTTGAAGAACGGAATCAGCTCCTTGCCCAGTATCAGCACCACCACCAGCCCGATCAGGATGTTCACGATGGCCGATGGAATCCCCATCTGGCGCTGCATGGAATTGGCGCCGACCTGCATGGCGGCGTAGAAAATCGCCACGGCGAACACCCCCAACGGGCTGTTGGCGGCGATCAGCGCGATGAGCACCGCCGTGTAGCCGCAGTTGGCGGAGATGCCTTCCAGCAGCTTTTTCTGGATCGCCAATACCTCGATGCCGCCCGCCATGGCGGCCAGTCCGCCGCTTAAAAAAGCCGAGAGGATCACGCTTTTGAATACCGAGATGCCGTTGCACGCCGCCGCGCGCTTGTTAATCCCCACCACCGTCAGTTCATAGCCGACGGTCGTTTTTTCCATGAGGAACCACACCAGAACCACGCAGCAGACGGCAATCAGGATGCCCGCGTGGAAGCGCGTGGAAGGGATGAGGACGGGCAGGCGCGCGGACGCGGCGATTTTGGCGGATTGGGGTACGTTGCCGGAGGGGTCCATCAGGAACGAGCGCACCGCGTAGCCCAGAAAATTGATGATGATGTAATTGAGCATGATCGTCACGATGATCTCGGAAATGTTGAACTTCGCCTTGAGCAGCGCCGCGATCAGCGCCCATACCCCGCCGCACACGAACCCCGCCGCCATCGCAAGCGCAATGCGCCAGACGCCCAGGGCGTCCGGCAGGTAGAGCGCGACGACCGTGGTGCCCATGGCCCCCGCGTAAAACTGGCCTTCCGCCCCGATGTTGAAAAAGCCCGTGCGGAAGGCCACCGCACAGCCCAGCCCCGTCAGGATCAGCGGACAGGCCTTGACGAAAATCTCGGCAAAGCTGGAAAAGGTGCCGAACATTCCGCGGAAAAACAGCCGGTACGCCTCCACGGGGCTGGCGCCGCAAGCCAGGATGAGCACCGTGCCCACGGCGACGGTCAGCAGGAAGATTTTGATGAAATTAAAGATCGCCTGCACGCGGTGTTTCCTTCGCATGTTCACGCCCGCTCCCTTCCCGTGATGCCGCCCATCAGCAGCCCCACGCGCTGCACCGTCGCCTCCGCACGGGTCAGGATGCCGGCGACCGTTCCCGAAAACAGCACGGCGATGCGGTCGCTGAGCGCCATAATTTCCTCCAGATCCGCGGAGATCAGCACTACGCTCTTGCCCGCGTTGCGCTCACGCACGAGCAGGCTGCGCACAAACTCCGTCGCGCCGATGTCCAGCCCGCGGGTCGGCTGGCAAGCGACGATCAGCGCGGCATTTTCGGACAGTTCCCGGGCGATGACCAGCTTTTGCTGGTTGCCGCCGGACAAAAGGCCCACGGGCGTCTGTGCGCCGGTTTTGCCGGACGCGCGAATCTGATAGGTGTCCATCTTCGCGTCGGCGTTTTTCACCGCGGCGCGGCGGTCGAGCACCCCGCCGCGGGAAAACGGCGCGCGGCGGTATTCCCGGAGCATGAGGTTTTCGCACACGCTCATGCCCATCAGCAGGCCGTCGTTTTGCCGGTCGTCGGAAATATACGCCACGCCCGCCTCGTAACGCTTCCGCACCGACAGGCGGCCGATGTCGCGGCCGTCCAGCGTGATCTGCCCCGCGCTCGGGCGGCGAAGGCCGGTGATCACCTCGGCCAGTTCCTTTTGTCCGTTGCCCTCGACCCCGGCGATGCCCAGTATCTCGCCCCGGCGCACCCGCAGGCTGATGTCGTTCAGCGCCCGGTGGCGGTGCCTGGCGGCCAGAAAAACGTGCTCCAGCGTCAGCCTGTCCCCGTCCCGGGCGGGTTCGGCGGGCGCGTCTCCCTTGCGCAGCTCACGGCCGATCATGTAGCGGGACAGCTCTTCCGGATTGGTATTCGCCGTCGTCAGGTCGGCCACGTTTCGTCCGTCCCGAAGGATGGTCACCCTGTCGCTGACCGCCATAATCTCGCTCATGCGGTGTGTGATGATAATGATGGCGTAGCCCTCCGCCTTCAGCGTGCGCAGAACGTCGAAAAACTGGGCCGTCTCCTGCGGCGTCAAGACGCCCGTGGGTTCGTCCAGGATCAACAGCTCCACGTCCCGGTAGAGCGCCTTGAGTATCTCCACCCGCTGACGCTCGCCCACGGACAGGTCGCCGATGCGGGCCGCGGGGTTGACCGTGAGTCCGTATTTCTGCGCCAGTTCCGACACGCGCTCCGCGGCCGCCTTGCGATCCAGCACGAACCCGTTGCCCTTGAGGCTCAAAATGATGTTGTCCAGCACCGTCATACGGCGCACCAGCGAAAAATGCTGCTGCACCATGCCGATGCCGTTCTGAATGGCTTCCCGGGGCGAATCGAAGCGGACCGGACGGCCCTTCCACCGTATTTCGCCGCTGTCCGCCGAATAAATGCCGTATAAAATGTTGACCAGCGTGGTTTTCCCCGCGCCGTTTTCACCCAGCAACGCGTGGATGCTCCCCTTTTCGACGGTCAGGCAGATGTTTTCGTTGGCGTAGACGCCGGAAAACGCCTTGCAGATGTCCTTCATTTCCAGGATCGCCATAATCACGCTCACATTCCGTTTTTGCGTAGGACCCAAACGGTCGAAAGAATAAAGAAACGGCCTGACCGGCCCTTGGGGCCGATCAGACCGTCCGGGTTCGTCAGTTGCGAACCACGTAGTCCCGCACGACGACCAGCTCGCCGGAAATGATCTGGTCGATGGCCTCCTGCGCGATGGCGGCCACGTCGGCGGGGAGGTTGTCGGACAGGAGCACCGCCACGGCGTTATCCGCCATGCCCAGGTTGTACACGCCGCCCACGAAGGTGCCTTCGGCGATGGAACCCAAAGCGATATCCAGCACCACGTCCAGGTTGTACAGCGCCGAATCCAGAATGTTGTCGGGAGCCAGCGAGCTCTGGTCGTAGGAGTCGCCCTGGCACCAGATGCCGGCGTCCACCGCGGCGCTGATGGCGCCGTTGCCGCACGCGTTGGCGCAGTGCTTGATGACGTCCACGCCGTCCTCGATCATGGCGGTGGCGGCTTCCTTGGCCAGCTGCGTATCCACGAAGGAGTTGGTCCACGCGGTTTCCACCACGAGGTCGGGGTTCACGGAGAGCGCGCCGTCCTCAAAGCCGTTGATGATCTTCACCAGCGAATCGCCCTGAATGGGGCCGATGGCGCCGACCTTGCCGGACTGGGTCATGTTGGCGGCGATGATGCCTTCCACATAGGCCGTCTGCTCGCAGGCCATGACGTAGGAAGCGACGTTGTCGGCGGACGCGTCCGCCTCGGTGCAGATAAAGGTGACGTTGGGATAGTTCTCGGCCACTTCCAGCGCCGGATCGCCGAACTCGTAGCCGTGGCCGATCACCACGTCGTAGCCCGCGGCGGCGTAATCCGCGAAGGCGGCGGCGATATCGGCGGTTTCAAGGTTCTCGGTGTAGGACAGTTCGAATCCGTACTTCTCACAGGCCTTCAGGGCGCCTTCGTAGGCGGTTTGGTTCCACCCCTGGTCGTTCACCGCGCCGGACATGCACAGCGCCACCTTCAGCGGCGCGGCGGTTTCCGCGACGCCTGCGCCCGCCAGCGACAGCGTCACCATCAGTACGAGTACCAGGCTGAGCAACTTCTTCATTTCCTTACCTCCCCGATCGAATTACATTAAACAGCGGCGACGCTGCTTAACACAGGTTGTGGAAGGCGTCGCAGGGTTGGCGCAGGACGCGGGTACAGACCGCTTCCCCCTTTCGCGCCAGTTCCCGTTCGTCCACTCCGGTCAGTCGGCCGTCCCTGTAAACGACCTTCCCGTTGATCATCGTCAATGCCACGTTGCCGGTCACGCCGGCCCGCGCCAGCAGGTTGCACGGGTCGTGCAGCGTACCCGTCAGCTCCAGCGCGCCCGCATCCACCATAAACAGATCCGCGGCCTTGCCGACTTCCAGCGATCCCAGGTCCGGCCTGCCCAGCGTTTTGGCCCCGTTGACGGTGGCGATTTTGAGCATCTCGTACGGGGAGAGGCACCCGCCCCGCTGCTTGCTGTGCCAGGCCTGCATCATCCACGCGGTGCGCATGGAATCCAGCAGACTTGAGCTGTCGTTGGTGGCGGAGCCGTCGCAGCCCAGGCTTACGCACACGCCCGCTTCCGTCATTTCCCGGATGGGCAGGATGGGAAAGCCGCCGAGGATCGCGGGCGCGGGGCAATGGGATACGCCCGTGCCCGCTTCGCCCATTACGCGGTATTCCGCGGGCGTCAGCTCCCAACCATGGGCGATCCACACGTCCGGACCGATAAAGCCGATATCGCCGCACCAGTCCAGCGTGCGTTTGCCGAAGCGCGCAAGCATAATCTCGTTCTCGCCCTCGCCCAGGTGCGTGTGCATGCGCACCTTCTTCTCCCGGGCCAACCCGACCGTTTCCACGAAGGTCGCGGGGTAGCTGTTGATAGGCTGGCAGGGCGCCAGCACGATCTGCGACATGGAGAAGGGGTTCGGGTCGTGATAGAGGCCGATGATGCGTTCGCAGTCCGCAAGGTATTCGTCGGTCGTCTCCAGCATATCGTCGGGCATGGTGCTGCCCTCGCCGCGCGGCAGCGTGTTGGTGCCCCGGCCCGCGTGGTAGCGGATGCCCAGCATCCGCGCCGCTTCCATCTGGCGGTCCACCGGCCGCTTGCCGGTCGCTTTGGTGTAGCAGTATTGGTGGTCGAACGCGCAGGTGCACCCGTGCTTGATCAGGTCCGCCATGGCGGTGAGGGACGAATAGAAAATCACCTCGTCGTCCACCCGCTGGAAGATGCGGTAGATCTTATCCAGCCACTGCGGCACGGTCATGTTGGGAAAGTCGATGGTTTTCAGGTTGCGCACGAAGGTCTGGAAGAAATGATGATGCGTGTTGATCAGCCCGGGGTAGACGAATTTGTCCGTCGCGTCGACGGTTTCGTCGCATTCGTCCGCAAGGCCGGGGCCGATCGCAAGGATTCGGGGGCCCTGAATCAGTATATCCGCGTCGCGGTATACGCGGTCGTCGCCGTCGCAGGTCACGATCGCCTTCGCGCCTCGAATCATCACTTTACGTTCGATCTTGCATCATCCTTTGCGCTGTTTTCACGTTCATTATAAACCCTATAGTTGGTATAGGTTCAACGTACGCTCTGTTTTTATGCTGTATTTGCACTACGGGGATCGTGCGACGGAAACCCGCGCGACGGAAACGGCCCGGCCTCGTATCAACGAAGCCGGGCCGTTCACAAACGGAATGGTGTTTTACGGGTTTGTCAGCAGCGTGCCGCCCTGCTGATCCAGATTGGCCTTAACGGGTGTGCCGTCGCAATACACGGTCACGTTTCCGTCCTGTATGGTCAGGTTTCCGAGGTCTTCACAATCGGCACCGGAGCCGATGGCGGAACCGTTGGGGTCACCCATGACGGTAATCGATCCGCCCGTGATGAGGATGTCGCCGCAGGCTCCGCGAATGCCGCCGCCGATACCGCTGGCGTTGGTGCCCGCCGTTGCGGCGATTTCGCCGGCGCTGATGGTAATGGTGCCGCCCAGGCCCGAGCGGCCGCCGCCGATGCCCGCGCCCTCCATGCCGCCGGAAGCGGTCACGGTGCCGCCTGAAATGGTGATGTTGCCGCCGTTGCCTTCGGCGCCGCCACCGATGCCCGCGCCGTAGTTGCCGCCGGTAGCCGTTACGTCGCCGTCCGAAATGAGGATGATGCCGCCATCGCCGTTCACGGCGCCACCGATGCCGGACGCGTCGCCCGCGCCCTGCGCGATGATCGTGCCGCCGGTGATGGTGATGTTGCCGGCCGTCCTGGCGTCGCAGCCGCCGCCGATGCCCGCGGAGGCCTGGCCGCCCGTTGCGGTTATGGTACCGCCGGAAATGGTGATGTCGCCGCCGTTGCTGCGCCGTCCGCCACCGATGCCCGCGCCGAAGCCGTTGCTGATCGTGGTCACGTCACCGCCGGTAATCTCGATGATGCCGCCCTGGCCGTCGCGGCCGCCGCCGATGCCCGCGCCTTCGTTGCCGCCCGTCGCATTCACGGCGCCGCCGCTGATGGAGACGTAGCCGCCGTCCGCATCCGCGCCGCCGCCGATGCCCGCGCCGAATTCGCCACCCACGGCGGTCACCGTGCCGCCGCTGATGGAGATTTCACCGCCGGTTCCGTTCACGCCTCCGCCGAGCCCCGAGCCGTCGCCGCTGCCGGTGGAGGTGATTACGCCACCCTCAATGCTGATGATGCCGCCGTCCGCGCCGTCGCAGCCGCCACCGATACCGGGCGAGGCGTTGCCGCCCTCCGCGGTGATCACGCCGCCTTGAATGACGATCTCGCCGGCGCTTTTGCTGCGGTTTCCACCGATGCCAGCCGCGAATGCGCCGCCTTTGGCGGTCAACGTCCCGGCGTAGCCGTCCGCGGTCTCCTCGGCGGTCAGCACGACGGACGCGCTCTCGGCCACCGAGACCGCCGCGTTGCTGATGCCGCCCTTGAGTGTGTTGTCGCCGATCAGCGTGATAGTCGCGTAACTTCCGTCGGCCACGCTGAGTGCGGGTTCGCCTTCTCCTTTCAGGTTAACGCCCTGAAGGGTCAGATTGGCTTCCTCGACGTTCTCCGCGACCTTGATCACGTTGCCAAGCGTCACGGACGCATCGCTCTGCGTAAAGACGAACCCTTCTTCCTGATTTTCCAGCGTTTTGGTTTCCTTACCCTGCTTGTAGGTCGTCGCGCTTTGGATTTCGACGCTGCCGTTGCTCATGTCGATGGTGTCCGCCACCGCGAAAGCGCCGAAAGCGAACAGAACCGCGACGCATACGCAGACCGTGCTTATGATGTGGAATGCTCTCTTCATGGGAATTCCTCCTGTGTGTTGTTTAGATGGCGTTGTTGGAAATCGCCGACTTCAGCGCGCCGGTGCTGACGTAGCTGCCGACGGTGAGCAGGTCGTTTATCCCGTATTCCCCGTTCAGGTACCGTACGGACACATAGCCGTTCGCTTCGCCGACCGCAAGCGTCGGAAGATCCGTCGTCACGGCGCCGTTTTCGAAGAGCGTCATGCAAACCGTAGCGTTCCTTACGTTCAGCCGGTCGTTGAGCGTTTGCAGACCCTGCGCGAAGACGTCCGTGTTCAATTCGTCTACCGACACGGTCATGCAGGAACCGCCCATGACCAGTACGATTCCCGCCACGCCGAGTTTCTGGCAGGCGACGCGCATGGCGTTCTTCATCTCGAGCGTGCAGGCGCCGTAGCCGCCGTTTGATTTCTGCACGGTCACGGTCAGGTACGCTTTGCTCCCGTCCGCATTTTTGATTAACCCGAGCGCGAATTCCCGGTCCGCGCCGGACTGCGTATCGACCACGATTCCGCCGAGCGTCTGCCCGTTGATGGAAATCGAGGTGACCAAATCGTCGGGTACGCTCAGCGTGCGCCCGTCGGAAAGCGTGACGCTGGTATCGCCGAGGATACTGTATTGTTTGTGCGGGGGGTTGATCAGCAAAACGCCGCCCATATGGTTCGTATTCGCGGTGACGGCCTTTCCGCCGTTGGTGTAGATGACGACGTAACCGTCGTAGAGATTGAACACGCTCTTCTTCGCCGCGCCCGCACCGGAGCCGATGCCGCTTCCGCCATACGAGGCCGTCGCCCGCACATTGCCTCCCGCGATCGTCACGGTGCCGCCGTCGCCGCGCGTGCCGCCGCCGATCGCCGCGGCGTATACGCCGCTGGTCGCGCGGATGGAGCCGCCGAAAATCATGATGTAATCGACGTCCCCGTCCCGGCCGCTGCCGATGCCGGCGCCCTCACCGCCGCCGTAGGCCACGACCATACCGTTGTTGATGCAGATTTTTCCGCTGTCGCCGTTCACACCGCCGCCGACGCCGGCGCCGCCGCCACCGCCCACCGCGGTGGTCGTGCCGCCGTTGATGGTAATCTCGCCGCCGTCGCTGTTCACTCCGCCGCCGATGCCCGCGGCGTCGCCGCCGCCCGTGGCGGAGATGCTGCCACCGTCGATGGTGATGGTTCCGGCGGTGGTCGCGTCGCATCCGCTGCCGATGCCCGCGGAGGCCGTGCCGCCCGTCGCCGTTACCTGACCGCCGGTAATGGTAATGCTTCCGCCGTCCTGCCTGCGGCCGCCGCCGATGCCGGAGCCGTAGCTGCCGCCGTTGGCCGTTACGTCACCGTCGTCAATGGTAATGTTTCCGCCGGAACCGTCGTAACCGCCGCCGATCGCCGCAGCGTTGCTGCCGCCGTTGGCCGTTACGACGCCCCCTTCGATGGTGATATCGCCGCCGTCGGAACGGATGCCGCCGCCGATGCCGGCCGCGTCCGCGCCGCCGTTCGCCGTCACGTCGCCGCCCGAAATGGTAATGTCGCCGCCGTCGCCGTCACGGCCGCCACCGATGCCGGCGCCTTCCGCACCGCCGCTCGCCTCGAGCGTGCCGTCGCTGATGGTGATGGTGCCGCCGTCGCCGTTCACGCCGCCACCGACGCCGGCCGCGCCGTTGCCGCCGTTGGCCGTTACGTCGCCGCCTTCGATGGAAATGGTGCCGCCGTCACTGTTCACGCCGCCGCCGATGCCGGCCGCGTCGCCGCTGCCGTTGGCCGTCACGGTGCCGCCCGAAATGGTGATGGTGCCGCCGGTGGAAGCGTCGCAGCCGCTGCCGATGCCCGCGGAGGCTGTGCCGCCGTTAGCCGTAACGTCGCCGCCCGAAATGGTGATGGTGCCGCCATCCTGCCTGCGGCCGCCGCCGATGCCGGAGCCGAAACTGCCGCCGTTGGCCGTTACGTCGCCGTCGGAAATGGTGATGGTGCCGCCCGTGCCATTGTAGCCGCCGCCGATGGCCGCGGCATTGTTGCCGCCGTTGGCCGTCACGTCGCCACCGTTGATCGTAATGTCACCGCCGTCCGAACGGGTACCGCCGCCGATGCCGGCCGCGTCTGCGCCGCCGTTGGCCGTCACGTCGCCGCCGGAAATGGTAATGTCACCGCCGTCGCCGTCACGGCCGCCGCCGATACCCGCGGCTTCCGCGCCGCCGTTGCCGGTCACGGTGCCGTCGGTAACGGTAATGGTGCCGCCGTCGCCGTTCACGCCGCCGCCGATACCGGCCGCGCCGTTGCCGCCGTTGCCCGTTACGTCGCCGCCGTTGATCGTAATGGTGCCGCTGTCGCCGTTCACGCTGCCGCCGATGCCGGCCGCGTCGCCGCTGCCGCTACCCGTCACGGTACCGCCATTAATGGTGATGGTGCCGCCGTTTGCGCTGTCGCAGCCACCGCCGATGCCCGCGGAGGCCGTGCCGCCGGTCGCAGTTACGTTGCCGCCGTTGATGGTGATCGTCCCGCCGTCTTTGGTGCGGCCGCCGCCAATGCCCGCGGCAAAACCACCGCCGGTCGCCGTCACGTCGCCGTCCTCGATAGTGATGGTGCCGCCCGTGCCGCTGTAACCGCCGCCGATGGCCGCGGCGTTGTTCCCGCCGGTCGCCGTCACGTTGCCGTCCTCAATGGTGATGGTACCGCCGTCCGAACGGGTACCGCCGCCGATGGCCGCCGCATCCGCGCCGCCGGTCGCATCGACCGTACCGCCGGAAATGGTGATATCTCCGCCTTCGCCGTCGCGGCCGCCGCCGATGCCGGCGCCTTCCGCGCCGCCGTTGGCCGTCACGTCGCCGTCTTCGATGTTGATGTCGCCGCCGTCGCCGTTTACGCCGCCGCCGATGCCGGCGCCGCCGTTGCCTCCGTTGGCCGTTACCTCACCGCCGGTGATGGTGATGGTGCCGCCGTCGCCGTTCACGCCGCCGCCGATGCCGGCCGCGTCGCCGCTGCCGTTGGCCGTTACGGTGCCGCCGGAAATGGTAACGGTACCGCCGTCGCTGTCGCAGCCGCCGCCGATGCCGGCAGAGGCAGTCCCGCCCGTAGCGGTCACGGTGCCGCTTTCAATGGTCACCTCGCCGCCCGATTCCGAACGGTCACCGCCGATACCGGCCGCGAAACTGCCGCCCGTCGCGGTCACATTGCCGTCGGTATCGGACGCGATGGTGACGGACGCACCGCTTTCCACGGAGATTGCAGCGTTCTCGTTGCTGCCGGTGAGGCTGTTGCTTCCCTCCACCTTCAGCGTCACGTCCGAGCCACTTTCCACATTGACCGCGCCGGAGGATGTGGCCTGGATGTTCACGTCCTTAATCGTCACCGTCACGTCGCCGGCGTTCGCGGCGACCGTTACGGTGTTGCTCGTCGCCGTGGACGTACTTTGGGTTACAACGTATCCTTCCGCCTGGTTGGTGAGCGTTTTGGACGTCGTGTTCTGCACATAATTCGTTTCGTCCTGAATGGTTACGCTGCCGTCCACCAGGTCGATCACATCCGCGACCGCCGCCGTCGGCAGCATCATGGCCGAAACGACGATCGCCATGACCTTCAGCCACAGGGACGCGCCGTTCCTCTTCCCATGCCGAACCTGTTTCATTGCATCCGATCCTCCTTTGTTTTCATTCCGTCCTTCATTTTGATCCCGGGCGCCTGACCTTCGTACCGAAGAAGCGTCCGCAATTTCATCATTTGTTTCCCGGCCTCAAATAATCTCCAGTTCGTCCCTGCCCGGCAGCGCCGGGAAAGGCGCGGTAGGCAACAGCTGATACCAGTACGCCACGGAGGCGATATCGTCCCGAAGCGGCAGGTAGCGCCTGTCCTTTCTCCATCCGAGCGCCTGAATCGTCACGCGCAGGTCGCTGTCAAAGCGGATCGGGTCGGTGATATGCCAGCGATACATGCCGAAGCGAAACTGGCTTTTGTACAGCCGATCCGGCGTAATCACCTGATGGAGGCCCGAATAGGGCGTGCCAAACGGTACGTAACGGTCCAGCGTCGCGGGATCCCGAAAATCATAGGAGCCGCAGAAGTAATCCTCCGTTCCGGTGCCGCAGAGGGTTGGAAACGTCTCATCTCCGTCCAGATAGAACTTCATTTCCCCTTCCCCCCACCAGCCGCCGCTGTTGGAGCCCCACGCCAGATAGGTTCCCACGTATTGGCCGCGGCCGCGCACGCCGTCCAGCAGGGTGTAGGGCTGTTTCTCGGGCAGGGGGTTCACGCGGCGGAACTGGGCGTGGAAATACGCCTGTTCCTTCACTTCGCACAGGCAGTAATCGATCTGGTAATACAGCGTCATGGGCTTGTCGTCCAGGTTGGTCATCGTCACGCAGGCGCTTTTGGCAAACGTCATCGGCCAGTAGCAGTTGAACGCCGATCCGGGGTTGACGCAAACCGCCAGAGAGCTCAGCTGCGCGTACTGATTCCAGCCCATGCAGAAGAAGTCGCCCACCGGGCACTCCACGGACGGGTTTTCCTGCTCGTCCCAGTAGATGCGCAGGATGGCGGCGCGCCAGTCGCCGGTAGGCGTCATCCAGATATGGTTGATAACGCCGCTTTCTCGGATGGCGGCCAGCGTGTACGTGCATCCCGGCTGAATGATCACGTAAGGATTGGTTTTCCACCCGGTGCCCAGGTCGCGGGCGGCCGCGCCGGCCACTCCGCTTTCGACCGGGCACATGCCGCCCCTTCCCTTTTCACCCGTCGGGTTTTCAGCGCTGATGGAACGGGAACGCATGTTGCCAAGCCGGCTCAAGTCGTTCAAGAACATAATGCTCTGCGCCTCCGTCCTACTTCTGATAAAGCTGTACGTCGGAAAACGTCGCGTCGCCGCCGAAACACCACAGGCCCAGCGCTCCCTCTTCCCCGGCGGCCGTGCGTACGGTCATCGCCGCCCGGTCGTTTACGTAGACGACCGTCAGATCGTCGTCGTGCAGGACGGTAAAGCGATACTCGGTCTTCCCGTTAACGGCGATGGGCCGCAGGCGCTCGAAATCAAACGGGAAGTAATAGCCGTATCCGCCGCTGAAACGCGGGCCGGAGAGGTAGATCAGCGCGTTATACCCGCGATCCAGGTAGAAGTAGCTTCCCTGCTGGGCAAACTCGCCGTTCGCCTGCAGCGCGATGCCGGCCTGTTTGGCGTCGGTTTTCAGCGTCAGCGTCAGCAGATAGCTGTCCGGCAATTGCCGCATCAGCGCAGCCGCCATGCGGCCGGAAGCGGAAGCGGTGTACGTGCCGTCGGCCGTCTCCCAGTCGCCGGAAAGCACCGCAAAGGACTCGGGCAGGCGCTGATCGAACGAATCGCACACGGTCTGGGGCGCGGCCACCCAAAGGTCGCCGTTGTCCGCCTGTACCAGCCGGTGAACGATCATGTTACCCGCATAGCCGATAGTGGCGTACTCGTCCCGCGTCAGCGAACCGTCCGATCCCAAGCCCAGCACGGAATCCGTCTTTTGCCCGCTCCAGCCGAACAGGTAGCGCTCCGTGCCGTCCGAGGCCGTTTTGGCCGCGTAGAAATCCATGGAATCGAACGTGTCCACGTCCGGGGAGATCCAGTCGCCATCCAGCGTTTTCGACTTGACGTAGTAGGTGCGCTTGCTTTCGGACGCGTTGGAGTACACGAGGTAGTACCAGTCCCCCATTTTAAACAGATCGGGGCATTCGAAGGATCCCTCAAAGCGCCCGGGCGCATAGAACACGCCCCGGTACTCCCAGTTGTACAGATCGTCGGAAGCGCACAGGGCCAGGCAACCGTTGCGGTTTACGCTATCCCCGTCGTTCTGGTTGGTGGTCACCAGCATCCAGTATTCCTGCGCGTCCTCGTTCCAGAACACGCGGGGATCCCGCCACGCCCAGGTGACGAATTCCTGCCCGTCCGAGGGAAGCGTGGAACGCGCGAACGTCCAGTTGTACAAATCGGTGCTGACATAGTGCCAGATCACCTGACTCCCGTTCGACTCCTTGGAGGCGAACAGATGGTACATTCCGTCGGCATAGATCACGTCACCCGTTCCGCCGAAGTCCTGCAGCACCTTATAGGGCGTGAAGTTCACAAAGTCCGTCGTTTCGGTCAGGCACCACTTGCACAGCGTACTGTGCAGGAAGAAGACGTAATAGCGTCCGTTGGCGTATATGGGCGTCACGTCGCCGCAGTATCCCGTTTCGGGCTTGTAGAAAACCCCGTCCTCCGCCAGCGCGGCCGTGGTTCCCGCCAGCAGCGTAAGGCACAAAAGTAAAGCAAGCAGGCGTTTAAGCATTCGATCCCCTCCGTGCGACGCATCCGCTGTCTGCGGCGGATGCGCCTTTCTCCCCGGCTCCCGCCGCCGGGCGTTTTAGTAGTTGGCGTTAGCGTATTCGGTCAGGAAGGACGGCTCCTCGATGTGCGTTTTCTCAATCATCGCTTCCACGCCGCTTTCCCCGTCCGCCGAAGACTGGGCAGCATACTGCTGGTAAACCTCCTGGTAGGACGCGTATCCGCGGTTGAGCACGGCCAGCATGTCGCTTAAGCCCGCGTTGCTCAGCTGCGTAAGATAATCGTTCCACGTGCCTTCCACGTCGCCGTCCATAATGGCGCTGACCATGTAGGCCTTCACGATGTTGGTGATCTCCGGCGCGATCATGGAGTAAGTGGCATTGTCGTTGCTTTCGAGGCTGAAGGGCGGCGTAGCCGTGTTTTCCGCCAGCACTTCGTACTTGCCGTTGGTCACCTGATCCACCAGGTTCCAGTTGTTGGCCGTCGACCAGGCGTAAACGTTCCCGTAGTATT
This sequence comes from uncultured Oscillospiraceae bacterium, assembly GCA_964640955.1. Classification (GTDB taxonomy): domain Bacteria; phylum Bacillota; class Clostridia; order Christensenellales; family Aristaeellaceae; genus CAXXOK01. The sequence continues at coordinate 15,521 of CAZXJI010000001.1, forward strand.
CGCTGAGTATGGCGCAGGGGCCGGGGCCGGGCGTCATGGACCAGCGGTAGTAGCCGTCGTCCAGGTCGTCGTACTCCTTGGACCGGTGTGCCTCACGGTAGCGCGGGGTGACCAGCGTCGTCTTTTCTTCGTCGGGAATCAGCTGGGACGCCAGCTGCATGGTATCGGTATAGTAGTAGGCGGGGCCCCAGTTGATATAGCAGGAGACCACCGGATCGTAGAAAAAATCGAACAGCTTCGCCACCAGCTCCGGGTTGTCGCAGGCGGTCGTGATCAGCCCGACGCTCTTGGTGTTGAGCTCGGAACGGTTCAGCGCATAGCCCATGGAGCCGCTTTCGCCCGTTAGCCTCGGCAGCGCCGTGTAGGCCTCGTACTGCGGGTAGGCGTACAGGTTCCATATGCCCAGCGCGCCGGCCGTGGCGTATTCGCCATTGACGTTATAGGAAATATCGCCGGAGGAGATGCCCACGATGTCCAGCAGGTTTTCCGAATAGAGCGTGTGGAAGAATTCCAGGCAATTCTTGAACGCCTCGGTGTCGGCGACGAAAAACACCTGCCCGTCCTTGATCTTGGTATACGGGTAGGATTGGCCGTACGAGCCGGATTCGCCAAAGCAGCCCAGAAACTGGAAGAAGGTGTTCTGCGAGGAGAGCGCGTCGTCGGTAACGAAGTTGACCGCGTAAGGCACTTCGTCGGCCAGGCCGTTGCCGTTGAGGTCGCCGCCGTCGCGGAAAGCCTTCAGGCAGGCCACGAACTCGTCCACCGTCGTGGGCACCGCAAGCCCCAGTTCGTCGAGCCAGTCCTGATTGATGTAGAAGGGCCCCGGGTAGAGCGTTCCGCCATCCAGCTCTTCAATGTAGGGAAAGCCGTACATGTGCCCGTCCGAGTACGTGGAAAGCGCCGCGTATTCGGGATGCTCCGCGAGAATCGCCGACAGGTTGGGCATGTACTCCGCAATCAGGTCCTCCGTGGGCAGGAAAATGTCCTGCCCGATGTACTGGGTTACGGTCTGGTCGCCCACGCTGTGCCAGAACACGTCCGGCATATCGTCCGAGGCGATGGCGAGGTTCACCTGCTGGTTCCACGCGGCGTCGTCCACGGACGTCCAATCCACGCGTACGCCGGTGATTTGCTCAATTTCGTCCCACAGCCACATCTCCTCCGGGCCGTCGTTGAGGCACCAGGAGGTGTTGTCGTGCCAGAAAGTAAGGTGTTCCTCGTTGTCCGGGTCCGCGACCAGCGGCATCGTCTCCGACGCCAGCGCCGGGGTCAGGCCCAGCGCAAGGGATACGGCCAGCAGAACGGAAAGCAGTTTTTTCATACGGGTTGTTCCTCCTTAATCGGTCATTCCGGGTCGTCGATACGCAAGCGGTCAGCCTTTCAGCGAACCGATCATCACGCCTTTGGCGAAGTATTTCTGCAGGAAGGGGTAAACGGCCATCACCGGCACCACCGAAAGCACGATGACGCAGTATTTGATCTGCTGCGCCTCCCTCAGCCGCGTGGAGATCGTGTCCGGGTCGTCCAGCAGGGCGTCGAAGCCAACGTCCAGCATCAGCAGGTTCCTCAGCACAATCTGCAGGGGCATCTTTGCGGAGTCGCGCAGGTAAATCATCGCGTCGAAATAGGCGTTCCAGCGGTCGGTACCGAAAAACAGCGCCATGACTGCCAGAATGGTGCTGGACAGGGGGATGACGATGCGGAAGTAAAAAGTGAAATCGTTGCAGCCGTCGATGCTGGCCGCCTCGTACATTTCCTTGGGGATGGTGCTGGCAAAGAACGTCCGGCAGACGATCATGTTATAGACGGATACGGCCGCAGGCAGCAGCAGCGCCCATAGCGTGTTGTCCAATCCCAGGCTCTTGACCACCAGGAAGGACGGTATCATGCCGCCGCCGAAAAACATCGTAAACGCGAATAGGAACATGACCACCTTGCGTCCGAAAAGATCCCTGCGGGAAAGCACGTAGCCGGCAGTGACCGTTACGCTCACGGAAATCAGCACGCCCAGGAACGTATACAGTACGGAGTTCAGGTAGCCCGTCCACAGCGGCGCGTAGCTGAAGCACCTTCCGTACCCGTCGAAATACAGTTCGTTGGGGAACAGCACCAGCGCACCCGCGCTGACGACCCCCGGATCGGTGAAGGACGCAATGAACACGTACCACAGCGGATAGAAGATAATCAGGGCGACGACCGCCATGAGCAACGTATTGATAATGTCGAATACCAGGTCTCCCCGGGAGCGGCGCAACGCGCCGCCGGGAAGCCGATGCGCTCTTTGCATGTCGCGCCTCCCTTAAAACATTGAGGTTTCCGTTACCCTGCCGACGATGAAATTCGTCAGGATCAGCACGGCAAAGTTGATGAGGGAATTGAACAGTCCCACGGCTGTTGAGAAGGAATATTGGGCGTTGAGGATGCCGACTTTGTAAACGTAGGTGGAGATGATTTCGCTGACGGAGGTGTTCATGGTGTTCTGCATCAGGAACGCCTTCTCGTACCCCACGGACAGTATCCCGCCCATGGACAGGATGAACATGATGATGATCGTCGGCATGATGGACGGAATGTCGATATACAGCGTGCACTGTAGCTTGCTCGCGCCGTCGATGATCGCCGCCTCGTGCAATTCCGGGTTGATGCCCGCCAGTGCCGCGATGTACACGATGGCGCCGAACCCCATACCCTGCCACACGCCCGACCATACGTACACCGCGCGGAAATATTCCGGCCTCGTGGTGTACAGAAGGGGCTTGTCGGTAAAGAGCGTCAGAAACTGATTCAGAATGCCCGTGTTGGGCGACAGCAGCAGGTTGATGACGCCGACCATGACCACGGTGGAAATGAAGTGCGGCACGAACGAGATGTTCTGCGTGAATCGCTTCAGCCACTTTCCGTTGAGCTGGTTCAATAGCAGCGCGAACAGGATGGGCGCGGGAAACCCCGCCGCGATGGAGTAGAGGCTCAGAATGATCGTGTTGCTGATGGTCCGGCTCGCCACCGAGGTGGAAAAGAACTGCTGCAGGTACTTATACCAGGGATCGGCCCAATGGCTGTGGAGAATGCCCAGCTTCGGGCTGTAGTCTTTGAAGGCGATCAGCACGCCGTACATCGGCACATAGCAGAAAATCACCAGCCAGATAAGCGCGGGCAGGAGCAGCGCGTACAGCCGCCAGTTATTCTGAAAGAGTTTTCTGGCTTTTCCCGCGCCGGAAAGCCGTTCCGGGCCCGGCAGTGAAACGGTCGTCATGCTTCGCTTCATTCCTTTCCCGTTTTCGTACGGACCGAGATCTGCTCAAACGAGGCTTCGCCGTCGTAAACGTAGAACGCGATGCCGTCCGCCGTAAAATCGATCATCCGGAAGGAGAGCGCCGTTTGGCCCCCCACATAGATCACGCCGATCTCGCCCTCCGCGAGGATCGTGACCTCATAGCGCTTTCCTTCCTCAAGCGTGAGCGGCCGTTCCATCTCCGTATCGAAGGGGAACAGATCCGCCACACACTCGGCCGCCCTGTGGCCGGAGCGCAGCGCGATGCGCTGGCAGCGGTCGTCGAAGTACAGGTAGTATCCCTTCACGCAGCGCTCGTCCGCCCGCAGGATGACGCCGGCTTCCCGCGCGCCGTGATGGACGTAGGTAAAGCGCAGCACGTAGTCCGAAGGCGCTCCGCCGAAACGGTACATGGACTGCCAGGTCTGGTTGTTCGCGTGCAGGCTGCGGCCCGCGGCGTCCGTCTGCCAGTCCGGCGTAACCGCGCGGGCGGTGATCGCCGCCTCCCGGTCGCAGGTGTCCGCGATTTGCGATACGGGCCGGGCGTACAGGTCGCCGTTGGGCTGCTGAACCAGCTTATGGATTACCATGCTTCCGGCGTAATCCCAGGTGTTGAAATCGTCACCAAACCAGTCGCAGTCCGGTTTGCAGATGCCCGTTTCCTTCCGCGTACGCGTAGGGCACCACGCGAACAGATACCGTTCCCCGTCGTGCCCTGCCGTTTTCGCCGCGTAGAGCGAACGGCCGTCGAACATATCGTCCCGGGGCAGCAGCCACGGTCCGTGCAGGGTACGCGCTTTGGCGTAGTAGGTGCCCTTACCGTCGCTCCAATGAGAGTAAACCAGGTAATGCCAGTCCCCGATTCGAAAATAGTCGGGGCACTCCGCCGCGTCGGAAAAGCGGCGGGAGTAGAAAAACGGCTTCTGATGCGTCCAGGTCTTCATGTCGCGGGATGTGCACAGGCTTACGCAGCCGACCCTGTCCCCGTAGGGGTCCTGCGGCGCGGGCAGGTTGACCTTCGCCGCCGTCAGCATGCAATACTCCCCGTTTTCCGGGTCGAAGAACACGCGGGGGTCGCGCCAGTTGTCCGTTTTATAGATGCGGCCGTCCCCGGCAACGGCCGATACGGTGTCTTCCTCCCAATGGGCCATATCGTCGCTTACGTAGAACTTGTCGCACTTATACAGGTGCCATTTCCCGTCGTGGTAGAAAACGTCCCCCGTTCCGGCGGGCACTGCCAGCAGCTTCTCCGGCGTGAAATGAACGAAATCCTCCGTTTCCATCAGTGCCCAGCAGTTTTTATCCCAAAGATGGGCGTGATCGGGCGTACGGTAATCCTTCAGGTAATAGATGTAATACCTTCCGTTGTGATAGATCGGGATGATATCCCCTATCCAACCGTCCGCAGGCTTAAAAAACATAGTTGGCCCTCCGATTAAACGTAATTACTTCATGCTTCGAAGTAAATATAGCATGCGGTTTCCGAAAAGTCAATCGTTTTGAGAAATAAATCCGGCATATTCCCTTCTTGTGCCCATCGGTGCTTGTTGTGCCTTTTTCATGCCGACAAAGAGCTTCTTGGGGTTTTATTTCTGGAATTGCGGTATAAAGGTGTTGACTTCCCTCCGGTTATTCTGTTAAAATGCAGATGAGATATTTAATTCTCTCCATAAACTATTAGCAAAGAAGGCCGGGAGAGCATGCAGGATTCCAACGGCATCAATCTGCAAGACCTGAAAGAGAATAACTTATCCCTGGTCATTCGTTCGATCCGTTCCGACGAACAGTGCTCCAGGGTGTCTCTCGTTCGCTCGACCGGTCTAAAGCAGGCGACGATCACCAAAATCGTCAATCAGCTGATGCAGTGGGGATTGGTCACGGAGAACGAAAGCCTCTCCAATGCTCTGGGACGCAAGCCGATACGGCTGGCCCTCAACAGTGATCGGTTCCTGGTATATGCCGTTCGCATCAACCGCGATTACATCCACGCGGCGGTCTACGATATCGCCGGGAAATGTTATATAAGGAAGGAACGCTCCATCAACGCGGCCGACGGCGCACACGCGGCGCTGAACTCGCTCAAGCGCATGCTGGTGGAGGCCGGCCAGGGGCTTCCGACGCCGCCGATGGCCATCGGCGTGGCGCTGCCCGGTCCGTTCGACGCCACCAGCACGCGAATCGCCCTGATGACCAGTTTCCCCGGCTGGGCGGAAATCGACATTGTGCAGGAATTGCAGGAACACTTCTCCCTTCCCGTTTTTCTGGAGCACGACGCCAACTGCGGCGCGCTTGCGGAGCAATGGTATGGCAACCACGGCGATTGCCGCAACATGCTCTATGTGCTCTGTGACAAGGGCGTGGGCGCGGGCCTGATCCTGAACGGAAGCATCTATCGGGGCGTACAGGGTTTCGCGGGGGAGATCGGCCACGTGAGCATCAACATGTATGGGCCGGTATGCGAATGCGGCAACCGGGGCTGTATGGAACTGTACTGCAACACCATCGCCCTGGAGAACGAGTATAAACGACTGGTGATGGAAAGCGGCGCGGCCTCCGAGGAGGAGATTTTCCTTCCGGCCGAGGCGATCATGCGGCAGGTACGGGAAAATAGCGACGACTGCGCTTCCAGGGCGTACCGCCGCGTGGTGACGTACCTGGCCTTCGGCACGGTGGGTATCATCAACGCCATCAACCCGCAGGCCGTCGTTTTCGCCGATAAAATCACGCAGGGCGGCCCCGTGTTTCTGGGCATCGTGAACGAGGTGTTTGAAAAGCACCTGTTGGTAAACATGCGCAAGAATCTGGAAGTCGCGGTCAGCGATATCAAGGACGACCCGATGCTGCTTGGGGCGGGCGTGGTCGCGTACGACCAGCTGTTTGCCTTCCCCTCCAAGTATTTCGGCACGGAACCGGGCGGCCCCGCCGCGTCCGAGAGACGAGGAGACTAAAACATGATATCGCTCGGAATCGACATCGGAACGACTTCCGTTTGCGGCGTTCTTTTTAATGACGCCACCGGCGAGACGCTTTCGACGCTAACGCTTGGCAACGGCAGCACGGTCGCGGGGGCACCCTGCGAGAACCTGCAGGATGCGGGCCACATTGAGGAGCAGGCGCGCGGCCTGCTTGCGCGCCTTCGCGCCGGGCACGAGCCTGTGAAAGCCGTCGGGATCAGCACGCAGATGCACGGCATCGTCTATGTGGACGCGCAGGGCTGCGCTGTCGGCCCTCTGATTACCTGGCAGGACGGCCGCGCCAATCTCCCCTACCACGGATCGACCTACGCACGCGAGCTGTCGCGTTTATCGGGGCACGAGGTTTACGCCGGGTATGGCGCGGCGACCTACTTCTACGACTGTCTCAACGGCCGGGTGCCCGCCGGTGCCGCCGGGCTGTGCACGATCGGCGATTATCTCGCGATGCGGTTAACGGGCATGCGTAAGCCGGCCACTCATCCGTCCAACGCGGCGGGTATCGGCCTTTTCGACATCCGCGGCGGCGCGTTCGACCGTCAGTCCATCCGCCGCTTCGGCATGGACGACACGATGTTCCCCACGATTTTTGCCGACTGCAAGCCCGTCGGTTTCATGCCGGACGGCGTCGCCGTGGCGCCGTCCATCGGCGACAACCAGGCCAGCTTTCTGGGTTCCGTGCGGGACCCCGAGCATTCGCTGCTGGTGAACATGGGTACGGGCGGGCAGATTTCTTTCCGCGTGCCCGAATACGCAACCTGCGCAAGCGCGGAAACGCGCCCTTTCCTGCGGGGGGATTACCTGCTGGTCGGTTCCTCTCTCTGCGGCGGAAAAGCTTATGCCCTGCTGGAAAACTTCTTTTCCCGGGTGTTCCTGATGGTCGGGAGCAAGCCGGACAACATTTACGAGCTTATGAACGCCGCGGCGGCCGCGGCGTTGGATGACCCTCACCCGCTCAAAGTGAACACCACGTTTTCCGGCACCCGGCAGGACCCGACGCTGCCGGGTTCCATCGAGCGGATCGGCCTTGACAACCTTACGCCCGGACAGCTCGCGCTGGGCGTATTGCAGGGAACGGTGGACGAGCTGTACGCGCTGTTTCAAAGCATGGCGCGCAACACCCGCTTTTCGCCGCGGATGCTCGTCGGCTCTGGAAACGGACTTCGAAAGAACACCATCTGGGTGAAGTTGTTTGAAAACACCTTCCGTATGCCGATGCGTATTCCCGTGCACGAGGAGGAGGCCGCGCTCGGCGCCGCGCTGCACGCGAGCCTTTGTACTAACCCGGCCGTTACCTACGATCACCTTCGCAGGGGCATCCGCTATCAGGCGGAGTGAGGCGCCCGGCTTGACAAACCCGCCGGGGGCCCCTACAATGTGCGTATCACGGTATATCAAGGCGTTCTATGCGAACCGGCGCGTACGCACGTCGTTAAGAAGGATCATCGAATGAGCGAACAGGGAAAAACCCTTGCGGAAAAAGTGGCGGACGAGATTTTCAACCTGGTTCAGGACCGTCATTACGCGCCGGGCGTAAAGCTGCCCACGGAAAAAGAACTGTGCGTGATGATGAAAGCCGGGCGCAACACCGTGCGCGAGGCGCTGAAAATACTGGCTTCCCGCAACGTCGTGGTGATCCGGCAGGGTTCGGGCACGTTTATTTCCGATAAGCAGGGCGTATCGGACGATCCTTTCGGCTTCGCCATGACGAGCGACCCCAAGAAGCTGACCAACGACCTGATCCAGATCCGCGTGATCATCGAACCCCCCATTTCCGCGCTGGCGGCCCAGTGCGCCACCCCGCAGGATATTGCGGAACTGGAGGTTATCCTGGAAAAAATGGAGGCGGTCATCCGGAAACGGGGCGATTACGCCTCGCTGGACGTCGATTTCCACGCGAAGATCGCCGAGTGCACCCACAACATCGTCATGCAGAACCTGATCCCGGTCATCAGCCGGGGCGTTCTCGTTTTTTCCAGAACCGTGGGCGAAACGGAATACCGGCAGACGCTGCTTTCGCACCGCAAGATATTCGAGCACATCCGCCAGCGCCATCCTTTCGAGGCGGAGCAGGAGATGCGCTTCCACCTGCTGTTTAACCAGGACCGGTATCGCAACGAAGACAGCGAAGAAGCATAAACGGATTCGATCGTTTGAAAATAGAAAACCGTGCCGACGCCCTGCTGCGGCAGGGCGTTTTGCCTGTCTCGCGCGGGCTCATCCCGTCCACCGCGTTGATACGGAGCGGTGCCGAAAACCCGTTCCTCCCCCTTTACCAAAACAGAAAAGCGAATTTCGCTTACTTGTCGGATAACTTCACAGTATTTTGTATTTTCTTCTTGACTTTTTCGCCATACAGGCTTATTATGTTCACAATTGATGGGATGAATATGGACGGGGTGAACCAATGGACCGTTTTGACGTATTGATCATCGGCGGAGGTGTGGTCGGCAGTGCCGTCGCGCGGGAACTGACGCGTTACCGCCTGCGCATCGGCGTTTTGGAGAAAAACCTGGATGTCTGCTATGAAACCAGCGGCCGCAATTCCGGCGTCGTACACGGCGGTTTCGCCTACGATCCCGGTTCGCTGAAGGCCAGGCTCTGCGTGGAAGGCAACGGGATGATGGACTCCCTTGCCCGCGAGTTGGACTTTCCCTTTATCCGCTGCGGCAAGGTGCTGGTCGGGAAAACCGGGGAGGACATGGCGTCGCTCAGGCGCACCCTGGCTCAGGGGGAGAAAAACGGCGTCGTGGGCCTGCGCCTGATCGACAGGCAGGAACTGCATCGCCTGGTGCCCAAAGCCATCGGCGAGTTCGCCATGTTTTCGGAGCGTTCGGGCATCGTGGACCCCTTTCTGTATACCATCGCGCTGGCGGAAAACGCGGCCCAAAACGGCGCCGCCTACCTGTTCGACAACGAGGTAACGGCGATCGAGCGCACGAAGGACGGCTACCGGGTACAAACCACGCGGGGCGAATACGCCGCCCGCTGGGTCGTCAACAGCGCGGGCCTCGGCTGCGGAGCCGTATCCGACATGCTCGGCCTGACCGGCTACCGCGTCGTCGGCTTCAAAGGGGATTATATTGTTCTGGACAACCGCGCCGGCAGGGATCTGCCCATGCCCGTCTACCCCGTGCCCAGCAACACCTATATGGGCATTCACGTCACCAACACCACCGACGGCAACGTGATCATCGGCCCCAACGCGGAAGCCGTGACGGATTTCGGCTATTACGGCGTTTCGGGTGAAACCATGGAGAGCCTGGCCGAAAGCGCTTCGCAAATCTGGCCCTGCATCCGAGAGGCGGATTACATCCGCAATTACTCCGGCATTCTGCCCAAGTGGGTGGACGAGCGCGGCGTGATACAGGATTTTAAGATCGAAATCAGGCCGGAGGTCGCGCCCAACGCGGTGAACCTCGTGGGGATCGAGTCGCCGGGACTGACCGCGGCCGTGCCCATCGCCCGAATGGCGGTTCGCATGATGCTGGCCTACGAAACCTTTGCCCCGAACCCGGACTTCAACCCCGTGCGCAAGGGAATCGCGCGTTTCGCCGAACTGGACGACGAAGCCCGGAACAGGCTCATCGCCGAGAACCCCGACTACGGCGAGCTGGTCTGCCGCTGCCAGAAGGTGACGCGCGCGGAAATTCTGCAGGCGCTCCACAATCCGCTGGGCGTGCATACCATGGTGGGCGTGAAGTACCGCACACGCTCCATGATGGGCCGCTGTCAGGGCGGGTATTGCCAGATGCGCATCGCGGAGATGATCGAGGAGGAGCTTCGGGAGAAGGCGGAGGACGTCCGCTACGCCCGACAGGGCTCCTGGCTGTTCTCCGGTGCCGTGCGAGGGGAGGAAGCCGCTTGGAAACAAGAGATGTGATCATTATCGGCGGGGGTCCGGCCGGGCTGGCCGCGGGCCTGTCGCTTTATCAGCGGGGCGTCCGGGATATTTTGATCGTCGAACGCGAGGCTACGCTGGGCGGCATACTGCGCCAGTGCATCCACGACGGTTTCGGGCTGATCCGCTTTCACAAAACGCTCAGCGGTCCGGAGTATGCCCAGCGGTTCATCGATCTGGTGGAGGAGAACGGAATCCCCTATTGGGTCGACGCTGCCGTAACCGACGTTTCCACCGACAAAACGGTCACGGTGGTGCGCCCGGAGGGGCTTACGCGGGTCAAAGCGAAGGCCGTGGTGTTCGCCATGGGCTGCCGCGAGCGCACGCGGGGCGCGCTGGGCATCCCCGGCGAGCGGCCCGCGGGGGTGTTTACCGCCGGCGTAGCGCAGTCCTACATCAATCTCCACAACCGGATGATCGGCCGGGAGGCGGTCATCCTGGGCTCCGGGGACATCGGCATGATCATGGCCCGGAGGCTTACGCTGGAAGGCGCGCACGTGCAGGCCGTGTTTGAGATACTGCCCATCCCCAGCGGTCTGCCGCGCAACATCGAGCAGTGCCTGAACGACTACGGCATCCCGCTGATGCTGAGCCACACCATCACGGCCATCCACGGACGCGAACGCGTAACGGGCGTCACGGTTTCCGAGGTGGACGACCGTTTGCGGCCGATACCCGGCACCGAGCGGGAATACGCCTGCGACACGGTGATCCTCTCCGTCGGCCTGATACCGGAAAACGAGCTTTCCTTAGGCGCGGGCGTCTCGCTGGACGCGCGCACGCGGGGCGCGGACGTGGACGAGCATTTCCAGACCCTGCGGGAAGGGTTCTTCGCCGCGGGCAACGTGCTGCACGTGCACGATCTGGTGGATTACGTCTCGCTGGAGGCGGAGGCGCTGGCCGGCGGGGTGCAGGCCTATCTGACCGCCGAAAGCCTGCCCCCCTGCCCCATCCGGCTGAACGTGGATACGAACATCAACCATACGGTACCGCAGCGGATCAGCGGTCGGGAGGACGTGACCGTCTCCATGCGCGTCAACCGCAAGCTGGAAAACCCCACCGTCGTTTTCCGTCAGGGAGGCGAAGTGATCGCGAAGCGCAGGCTGAAAAAGGCGATCCCGGCCGAAATGATCCGCATCCCGCTGAAAAGGGAAAGCATTCGCACAACGGAGGCCATCGAAATATGTGTGGAGTAGTCCGGCATTTTACCTGCATCGTATGCCCCAACGGCTGCGAAGTGGAAGCGCTGCTCAAGGACGGCGAGATCGTTTCCATCAGCGGCGCTTCGTGCCCCAAGGGGGAGGCGTACGTGCGTCAGGAGATTACCGACCCCCGCCGGACCATCGCAAGCTCCGTGCTCGTGCGCGGCGGCACGCTGCCGCTGGTCAGCGTCCGGCTGGACCGCCCCGTGCCCAAAAACCGCCTGTTCGACGTGATGAAAGAGATTCGGAAAACAGAGCTTAACGCCCCGGTGAAAAGCGGTACCTGCGTTATCAAAAACGTACTTGGCCTGAACAGCGACGTGATCGCCACCAAAACGGTGCCTCTCGCGGCTGAGCAACCTATCAGCCGACATTATAAATAGGAGGAGAAACCCATGAAAAAACGGATCCTGGCAATGTTACTGGCAGTCCTTCTACCCCTGATGGCCGTCGGCCCGGCCTTCGCCGAAGTTACCATTATGATCGGCTATGAAAACAATCCCGGCGAGCCCATCGACCAGGCGTGCCAGAAGTGGAAAGAACTGGTGGAAGAGAAGAGCAACGGCGACATGGTCGTCGAGCTGTACCCCTCCAGCCAGCTCGGCACCAAGGATAACCTGATCGACCAGGCCATGGCGGGCGATTGCGTGGTGACCCTGGCCAACGGCGCGTTCTTCCAGGATCGCGGCGTAAAGGACTTCGGCGTCGTGTTCGCGCCCTATCTGTTCGCGAATTGGGACCAGGTGGATAAGCTGGCCGCCAGCGGCTGGTTCGCCGAGAAGAAGCAGGAGCTTTCCGATATCGGGCTGACCATCCTGACCGGCTGGCATTACGGCGTGCGCGACACCCTGACCATCAAGCCCATCTATTCCGTGGACGACATCAAGGGCATGAAGATCCGCGTGCCCAACAACACCATTCAGGTGAAGGGCACCGCCGCCATCGGCGCCACGCCCACCCCGATGTCCCTGGGCGACGTGTACACCGCGCTGCAGCAGGGCACCATCGACGGTCTGGAAAACCCGCTGCCCGTCATCCTCAACGGCGCGTTCCAGGAAGTGGCGAAATACCTGATTCTGGACCACCACATCTTCGACTACACCTGCTGGGTCATGGGCACCGACTTCTATAACACCCTGACCGCCGAAGAGCAGCAGATTCTCATCGAGGCCGGCAACGAGGCCGGTGCGTTCAACAACCAGATTCTGGACGAAACGACCGCCGCGGCGCTGGAGCAGCTGAAGGCGGACGGCGTGACCGTGACCGATTTCGACCGCGACAGCTTCGTAACGGCGGCCGAGTCCTTCTACAGCGATCCCGACATCAAGGCGATGTGGAGCGACGGTCTGGTGGACACCATCCGCGCGATCATCGACTGACCTGCCCAAGGCGGCGCGGAGCTGCGGAATGCCTGAACGGGCGCCGCGGCTCCGTGCCGCATCGTCGCGCCGGTTTCCCCCGCCGCGCCGCACGGCCGGCAACGCGCCTGCGCACCCCAGACGGTAAAGGCCGGCAGGGCTCTGCAACCCCCGGAAGGAGGATTACTCCGTGAAAAAGAAGAATCCGGTTCTGCGCTTGCTGCTGAACCTGGATACCGTGCTTTCCTGCGTCTCGCTCGTCGTGCTGATCGGCGTTACCTTCGGCGGCGCGATTATGCGTTACGTTTTCAACAGTCCCTTCGCCTGGCAGGAAGAGGTTCAGCTGATGCTGATCGTCTGGATCGTGTTTTTCGGCGGAAGGTACGCCTTTGCGGCGGGCAATCACTGCGCCATAGACGTGCTGGTGGAGCTGTTCCCCAAGAAGGTGCAGCGTTACCTGTCCCTCGTGATCCTTGCCCTGACGCTGATCGCGCTGGGCTACACCGCGTGGCAGAGCTGCTCCTACATCCTGCAGATGTACCAGACCAACCGGGTCACCAACATGCTGCGCATCCCCTACGCGCTGGTGTACGCGCCCATCCCGATCGGATGCGTGCTGATGATGATCGAGTTCGCCTTGCAGACGATCCGGCAGTTTAACCAGCGGGAATGCTGGGAAAAGGAGGGAGCCGCATGAGCGTCAGCGTGATTGCCATCGCCTGCATCGTTTTACTAATCATGCTGTTTTTCAAGGTGCCCGTTTTCGTATCGCTGCTGTCCGCGTCCATGGTTTACTTCATGCTGGGCAATCCCATCCTCGCCAAGCTGTTTGCTCAAAGAATCCTGTCCGGGGTGGAGAGCATACCGCTGCTGGCGATTCCGTTTTTTGTGTGCGCGGGCGTGTTTATGAACTATTCCGGCGTCACCAGCCGCGTCATGGAGTTTTGCAACGTCATCACGGGGCGCCTGACCGGCGGCCTGGCGCAGGTGAACGTGCTGCTTTCCACGCTGATGGGCGGCCTTTCCGGCAGCAACCTGGCGGACGCGGCCATGGAAGCCAAAATGCTGGTACCCGAGATGGAAAAGCACGGCTTCAGCCGATCGTTTTCCACCGTGATCACCGCCATGTCCTCCATGATCACGCCGCTGATCCCCCCGGGGATCGCGCTGATCCTGTACGGTTCCATCGCCAACGTATCCATCGGCAAGCTGTTCATCGCCGGCATCGGGCCCGGCCTTCTGCTGTGCGTAACGCTGATGGTGCTCAACGTGATCATCTCCAAAAAGCGCGGCTACAAGCCGCTTCGCACCGAGCGCATCAAAGCCCGCGAGCTGGGGCACGCCACCAAGGTCGCGCTGCTGCCGCTGCTGCTTCCCGTCATCATCATCGGCGGCATTCGCATCGGCATATTCACCGCCACGGAGGCCGGCTCGGTCGCCATCGTCTATGCGCTGCTGCTCGGGCTTCTGTACCGCGAAATGAAGTGGAAGGACATCAAGGTGGGCCTGATGGAGACGGTCGGCACCACGGCGGCGATTATGCTGATCGTCGCGGGCGCTTCCGCCTTCGCGTGGATCCTGACCCGCGAGCGGATTCCGCAGGGTTTTACCGAGCTTGTGCTGAGCACGATCAGCGACAAGTACGTGTTTTTGATCGTGACGATCGTGTTCCTGATCGGCGTGGGCATGTTCATCGAAGGGAACGCGGCGCTCATCGTGCTGGTTCCCCTGCTGGCGCCGGTGGCGAGCGCATACGGGCTGGACCCCATTCACTTCGCGATGGTGTACATTTTCACCATGGCCTGCGGCGGCGTTACGCCGCCCATGGGCACGCTGATCTTCGTCACCTGCGGCGTGACCAAATGCAAAATCAAGGACTTCATCGTCGAGTCCGTTCCGTTTTATATCGCCCTGTTCATCTGCATGCTGCTGATCGCCTTCGTCCCCGGCATCTCCACGGGGCTGGTGAACCTGATCTACTGACGCCGGTATCCGCTGTCGTACCGAAATACGCGAACAACCCTCCCTCGGCCAGGCCGGGGGAGGGTTGTTCGCTGCGGCGCGCCTTATACGCCTTCAAATCATTAACGCCGGCTTGAATGAACGTTAATCCTCTCTGGGATGGGCGCGCTTGTACTGCGCGGGCGTGCAGCCGGCCAGCCGTTTGAACATGCGCGTCATGTAGTTGATGGAATGAAAGCCCGAGTTGAAGCACGCGTCCAGGATGGACTGGTTGTTTTCCAGGCAGCGCTTCACGTTTTTCACGCGCCTCTGGTTGAGCAGCATAACGAACGTGCTGCCCATTTCGCGCTGTATGGTGTGCGTGAGCGTCGAACGGCTTACGCAGAGCGAATAGCAGGCCGTGTTGATGTTGATGTCGTCCATGAAATGGTTGCTCAGGTAACGCTCGATCTTGTCCCTGAGCGGCAGGTTGTAGTTCCACATCAGGCCGTTCAGGTAGGCGTAGCTCGCCAGCGCGGCCAGCATCCGCCCGGCGGAGTGCATCGCCTCGTCGTCGATGATCGGCAGGCGTTCGTACAGATTGCCGAGGTATTCGGCGTTGAGGCCGTTGTTGCGGTAGAGCTCCTCGCGCTGCTGCCGTCCCGCCAGATCGGAGTAGGCGTTTCGCACCTGCCCGTACATAAAGTACCCCAGCAGCGACTTGTTGTAAAACACCGGGTAGACGTATTCGCGCAGTCCGGCCAGGCAGTTGAAGCGGTACAGCCCGCTTTCCTCCTTGGGCGCGCTTTGAAGCGCCTGAGCGTCGCAAATGTGGCACTGCTCGTCGATGCAGGCGACCTTGCGAAGCTCCTTGCAAAAGTCGGAGTTGCCGGAATCCGGCGCCATAATGCACTTAACGCCCTCGCTATTCCAAAAGGAGATCCGGATCTGCGTGAGCTGATGAAAATCGTTGAGCAAATCCTTCAGTTGGGAATACTCGATCCCCTGCCACCGCTGCTGCACCGCGCATCTCTCCTTCGGTTCGTCTGTACGATATGGTATGCTATTCGGCAAATGTTGCACGAAACCTTTCGAAACAGCGCGGTTTTACCTTTATCGCGCAGTTATGCTCAATCATGCTATTGATGTGCGTGTTTGTAGATTGTCCCGCGGAACGGTTGTGATAGAATAAAGTCGCAGTTGAATGAACCGTAACACCATAGCGCGTGTGCCGAAAAAAGGACAACGAATGGAGTGTGTTTACTGTGGTCAGAAACATCCGGTCTCTGAACGGACAATGGGCATACAGCGTCAATCGCAAGGAGATGGGGCTAATCAGCGTCCCCTTTTCCGCGCTTTGCGCAGGCGAGTCGGAGTGCGCGCTCACCTTCGGCGTTCAGACACGCGCGCCGCACTGCCGGCTCTGCTTCGAGGGCATCACCTATCGGGCGACGGTCACGCTCAACGGCCGGCCTCTGGGTACGATGTGCCCGTACAGCTACCACGCGTTCGACGTGAGCGACGTGCTGCTCCCCGGGGAGAACCGCCTCGTGGTGACTCTGCAGGATATGAACCTGCCGTTCGGCCCCTCCGAAGGCTGGGAGAACTACGGCGGCATCATCCGCGACGTTTACCTGCTGTTTACCGACAGCGTCTACGTCGACGACGTCGTCTGGCGCACCTCGACCGCCCCGGATTTCGGCAGCGCCGAGTGCGGCGTCGAGGTCAGGCTGGCGGGCGGCGACGGCGAAGCACAGGTCTCGCTGCGGGACGCGCGCGGCTTCGAGGTCGCCCGCGGCGGCGGCGCTACCGCCGGCGGTACGGCGACGGTTACGCTGCACGTAGACCGCCCCATGCTGTGGAGCCCGGATTTTCCGTATCTGTACACGCTCGCGGTGCGCGTCGGCGACGACGAGCTGGTTCAAAAGGTGGGCGTGAAGGACTTTCACATCGAGGGGCAGCGCTTCGTGCTCAACGGCAAGCCCCTGTTCCTCAAGGGCGTCTGCCGCCACGATATGTGGGGACGGCAGGGGCACACCCTCACCGAGGCCCAGATGCGCCGTGACCTGACGATGATCAAGGCCACGGGCTGCAATTTCGTTCGCTTGGTCCATTATCCGCACAACCGCCGCGTGGTGGAGCTGGCCGACGAACTCGGCCTGCTGGTCAGCGAGGAGCCGGGCCTCTGGTGGAGCGATATGCACAACGAGGAAACGACGCGCGGCGCGCTGGACGTGATGGAGCGCGTGGTGATCCGCGACCGCAACCGCGTATCCATCGCGTTTTGGCTGGCGTTCAACGAGTGCGTCTTCACGCCGGAGTTCCTGCGCGCCTCCGCCGCCGTGTGCAAGCGGCTCGACCCCACCCGCCCCGTGTCCGGCGCCAACTGTATGAACATTCAAATGACCCGCGATCTGTTCATTCAAAACGGTTTCGATTTTTACACCATGCATCCCTACGGCACGGAGCTCAACAGCGTCCACGGCGGCGTGGACGGCACGACGACGCTGGATACCATTCTGGACACGCTCAACGACAAGCCGCTGGTTTTCACCGAGTGGGGCGGCCTGTACGTATTCGAAAACCCGAAGCTTTTCGCCCGCTTCCAGCGCTATATGCTGGACGCGTGGTATCACCCCGACGGCGGCCGTGTGCTGGCGGGCAGCTGCTACTGGGTGTGGGCCGACATGTACGAATACGGCCGCGGCGAGCACGCCTGCTTCGACGGCATCCTGCACGAGGGCCTCGTGGACGTTGATCGCAACGCCCGCGTAAACCTGGACGTGTTCGCGAAGCTGATGAACGGCATGGGCCTGAAGCGCGAGCCGCAGCAGTGCGTGGAGCTCTCCCCCCTCACGCCGGACAGGCCGGAGGAGCTGCGCCCCGTAAACGTGTGGGCCGGGCAGGACGTGAAGCGGCAAAGCGAGCTGTACGCCCGGCTCCTGCGCGACAGCACGCCGCAGGCCGGCTATGTGGCCAAAAAGGAGCGCCGCCTCACGCACGGCCCGGCGCTGCCGGAGGCCTGCGCCCTGATCGGCTCGATGCCCGTTAACCTGCGCGCCGGTCAGCCGCTGGTGATCACCGACGAGCTGGTAATCCCCGTAAACGCCCATGCCTCGCGCGTCGGCTTTATCGGCAACGTATCCCTCCCCTACGGCTACCCCGCCTACGGCGAGCGCGGCGAGCTGGCGGCCGAATACCGGCTGGAATACGCCGACGGTACCGACGCGTGCGTATCGCTGCACAACGGCATCGAACTGACCACGGCGCTGGGCATCGTCGGGCCGTCCCGCATCCGTCCCGTCGCGCCGCTGGTGACGCTCGCCGCGCGCTTCAGCTACGACCTCAACTGGGAACACTACGTGATCAACCTGTATGAAACCGTCTCGGAACCCGAACGGGAGCTTCGCCAGATCCGCATCCGCGTGCTGGATTCGAAGTACGCGCTGCTGCTCTACGGAATCACGCTTCGGGAGCCGAAGAGGTTTTATGATGAGAAAGGAGACTGACCCAAATGAAAAAACTCATTGCCCTGTTACTCTCGGTTCTGCTGCTTGCCTCCACGGCGGCCATCGCGGAGGAGACGACCCCTGCCTGGGCCCAGCCCTACGACGAGACGGTTACGGTCACGTTCGGCCGCTCCGGCTCCACGCAGGATCCCGACTTCCCCGAAGGCGAATCGATCGACAGCAACGCCTACACCGACTGGGTCAAGGAACAGTTCAACATTGACTTCCAGAACGAATGGCTCGTCGACAACGCCAACGGCGACTACACCACCCGCGTCAACCTCGCCATGACGACCGGCGAGTTTCCGGATGTGTTCATGGTCACCGGCGATCAGGCCAAGATGCAGATTCGGCAGCTCATCGACGCCGGCTACATTCAGGACCTGAGCGCCGCATACGACGAGTACGCCAGCGATATGCTGCGCGACATCGTCGATAGCTACGGCGGCCTGGACGTCATCGCTCCCGCGACGGTACGCGATGAGGACGACAAGATTTATGCCTTCGGCAACATGTCCCCCGGCGGCGAATACGAGCTGGTTTGGATCCGCACCGACTGGCTTGAAAAGCTGAACCTTGAAAAGCCCACCACTTTCTCCGAACTGATGGACGTGGCGCGCGCGTTTGTCGCCAACAAGCTCGGCGGCGACAACACCATCGGCTTTGAGATCACCAACAGCCTGAACGACCAGTACAACACCGCGTGCACGCCTTCCTATCTGTGGCATAACTTCAAGGCGTATCCCGGCCTGTGGTACCAGGACGAAAGCGGCGATTACGTATACGGCTCCGTGCAGCCGCAGGTGAAGGAAGGGCTGCAGTTCATGGCGCAGCTGTATTCCGAGGGCCTCCTGGACAAGGAGTTCGTCACCAAGGATTACATGGCCAGCCTGGCCGCCGGTCGCGCCGGCATCACCTTCGGGCCCTGGTGGATCGGCGCCTGGCCGATCAACAACTGCAAGATCAACGACCCGAGCTCCTACTGGGAGCCCATCTGGGTGCTGGACGACGACGGCAAGGTGAACGTCGTATCCCCGGACGCCACCAACGAGAACGTCTACTACGTGGTCAGCAGCCAGTGCGAGCATCCCGAGGTGCTCATCAAAATGATGAACGTCTCTGCCGAGCAGCAGAATACCTACGGCATCGAGGAATACGACACCTACGCAAAGATTATCCCGCACGACGTGGACGTGCATTACAACTCGATCGGCTACTATCGTCTGGACTGGGGCGCCTGGCCGCTCGCGCTCAAGATTCGCTACAACGACCAGCTCGCGCGGATGGGCGTCGTGTGGAACGCGCTGGTGGACGACCTGAAAGCCGGCAAGGAAATTCCGTACTTCGCGATGGAAAGCTTCAACGGCGAGAAGATCGTGGCCTACATGAACGGCGACGACGATTCCGACGACGGTCAGCACGTGTACACCAAGTACCTGGCGCTGAACCTCATCAAGGATCTGGACGCCACGGAAGCGGTCAAGCAACAGGTGTACAATCCCGCTCCCACCGATACCATGGAACTGGCCTGGACCAACCTGCAGGATATGGAGAAGCAGGTGTTCGCGGGCATCATCATGGGTGAGAAATCCATCGACGACTTCGATACCTTCGTAAGCGACTGGATGGCGCAGGGCGGCGCGGCTATCACGGAGGAAGTGAACGCGCAGGCCAAGGGCGAATAACCACACCCGTCCGGCGGGGGAGCCTTTTCCCCCGCCGGCATGATCGGTCACTCCGCATATGGAAAGGAGCATTCGCCATGACCAGCGCAGCCGCCGCAGTCAAAACCCGAAAAAGCGCACGGTACTCCCTGAGGAATCCCACGCAGCGCAGCTATCACCTCATGCTGCTGCCGGGCATCATCCTTTTGCTGATCTTCAGCTATACGCCGATGATCGGCATCGTGATGGCCTTCCAGAAATATGTGCCCGCCAAGGGCATCCTTGCCTCCAAATGGGTAGGGATGAAGAATTTTAACTACCTCTTCTCCCTGCCGGACACCTGGAACCTTTTCCGAAACACCCTGGTTTTCGCGGTCGCAGGCATCATATTGGATATTATCGTTCCCATTGCCTTTGCCCTGCTGCTTAACGAGGTGCGCCACGAACGCCTGAAAAAGACGATCCAGACGGCGGTGTACCTGCCCAATTTTCTCGGCTGGGTGCTGCTGGCGCAAATCTTCATTCAGGTATTCGCGCTGTCCGGCCCGGTCAACAACGGCCTTGTGGCGCTCGGCCTGGAGCCCGTGTACTTTTTCGGCAACAACTCCGCCTTTCGTACGTTCATTATCATCAGCAACTCATGGAAGACCTTCGGATACTCCTCCATTATCTATACCGCTTCCATCCTCAACATCGACCCGGCGCTGTACGAGGCCGCGCACATCGACGGCGCCACGCGTTTCCAGCGAATCCTCCACATTACCCTGCCGGGCATGATGAGCGTCATCATTCTCAAGATGACGCTGTCGCTGGGGACGGTGCTCAGCGCGAACTTCGACCAGATTTTCAACCTCTACAGCCCGCTCGTGTACGAATGGGGCGATATCATCGACACCTATGTGTACCGCCTCGGCATTCAGCAGGCGCAGTTCAGCATATCGACCGCGGTAGGGCTGCTCAAGTCGGTCGTGAGCACCCTGCTGATCGTGGTTTCCTACCTGTTTGCGTACAAGTATGCCGACTATCGCATCTTCTAGCGGAGGCAAGTTATGAGCAAAAAAGCAAGATGGACGCTGGAGCGGTTCTCCGGCGGAGATTATGTGATCTACGTGCTGATGATACTGACCGCGCTGGTCTGCGTCATTCCCGTGTGGAACGTGCTGATGATTTCGCTGTCCAACTCCGCGGCCGTGGATGCCGGGCAGGTGACGGTGTGGCCCGTCAAGCTTACGCTGTCGGCCTACGAGCAGATGCTGGGCGACACCGTGTTCTTCCACGCGTTCCTGTATTCGGTCGTGCGGACCATCCTGGGCACTTCCATGTCGATGGTGCTCATGTTTCTGATGGCTTACCCGCTTTCCCGGGAAAAGGCGGATTTTCCCGCGCGCAACTTCTACATGTGGTTCATCGTCGTCACCATGCTGTTTAACGGCGGCCTGATTCCGACCTATCTGGTCGTCCGCAAGGTGGGGCTGGCCAACAGCATCTGGGCGCTGACCGTTCCGGGCGCGGTTTCCACCTACAACACCATCCTGATGATGAACTACTTCCGCAACCTGCCCAAGGAGCTGAGCGAATCCGCCAGCATCGACGGCGCAACCCCGATGCGAACGCTCATCAACATCTACCTGCCCGTCAGCGTCCCGGTCATCGCCACGCTCACGCTGTTTTGCGCGCTGTGGCACTGGAACGATTATTTCCAGGGCATGATCTACATCGACAAAGCCGAGGATTATCCGCTGATGACGTACATCCGCAGCCTGTCGCTCAACACAAACGCCCTGGCCAACCTGACCGGCGACGAGCTAAGGCGGCGCGCCGAGATGGGCAAGGCTACCTTCAACGCCGCCAAGGTGTTTATCGCCATGATCCCCGTACTGTGCGTGTACCCCTTCGTGCAAAAGTACTTCGTCAAGGGCATCATGCTCGGTTCCGTCAAGGGTTGAATTTACCGTACCTCGCCGTAGAAAACGGCTTTCAAATTGTAACGCTGGAAGGATGAACACTATGAACTTCAAGATCGCACTGATGGGACTGAGCCAAAAAAGCTTCTTCGGCGACAAGGAAGCCCGGTACGCAAGGAGCGCGAACGATCTGCGCGGACTGCTTAACACGCTGAAGGCCGAGCTGTACGTGTACCCGGAGCAGATCGTCACGGCGGACGACGCGAAAAAGGCGCTGGGGACGATCCACGCGGAAAAGCCCGATTTTCTGCTCGTGCAGTGCACCAGCTTCTCCGCCGGTTATCTAGCCTCCATATTCGTTCAGTCCGGGTATCCCGTCGGCTGGTGGGCGATTCCGGAAAACCTGGAGGGCAAGGTTTGCGAGTTTAACTCCTTCTGCTCCATCAACATGTATCAGGCGATCAACCGCAGTTATTACAACGAGGAGCAGTATGCGGCCAAGTGGTTTTTCGGCGAGGTGTCCGACCCGCTTTTCGGCGAGCGCCTGGCCGTGACCGTTCGCGCCCTGCGCGCCGTCAAACGGCTGCGCGCGTCCAGAATCGGGCTGATCGGCGGCATCGCCCCCGGCTTTAACGATTTGTATTTCGACGAGCGCAAGCTGCTCAGGCTGTTCCCGGGGTTGGAATACGACCGTCTGCCCGAGTTTGAGGATATCGCCTCACTGGCGGAAAGCTACCCCGAATCGGAGATCATCGGCATGGCCGAAGCCTACGAGAAGGAGGCCAACGGCATTCACCCCGCGAGCAGAAAGCACAAGCTGCTCAACGTGCGTTTGCTGCGCGCCTACCGCGAGTTCGTCGCGAAGAACCGCTACGACGCGATCGCCGTGTCCTGCTGGCCGAAGTTCCAGGATCGGTACGATTATTCCGTATGCTCCGTCGTGGGGCAGTTGAACGACGACGGCGTTCCCACCTCCTGCGAGGGCGATCCGCTGAGCGCGGTCAGCATGCTGATGCTTCGGGAAATCGCGGGCGAGCCGACCACACTGATGGATATGTCCGGCTTCGATACGAAGGACGAAAGCGTTCTTCTGTGGCACTGCGGCCCCGCGGCCGCCTGCTTCGCCTCAAAGGACGGCTATTCGCTGGGGGTCAACTACTCCGGCAAAGCGCATATCGGCGGGCTGTGCTGCACCGGCTGCGCGCGCGATATGGTGTTCGCGCCGGGCCCCATCACGGTGGGCCGCCTCAACGCCGAGCTGGATTCGCTGTTCGTCGCGGGCGGCGAGCTGATGGACCCCGACCGCAAGAGCAGCTTCGCGGGCAGCCGTGGCTGGGTGACGGACCTGCGCCTCGCGGGCGAGAAGGTCGGCACCCTCGACTTCGTCAACACCATCCTCTCGCAGGGCGTGTCGCACCATTACCCCATCTCCAGGGGCGACTATCAGGCGGAGCTGATGGAAATCGCGGCGTGGCTCAAAATCGGCACGTGCCAAAAGACACCCTACCGGACCTGGCTGCAAATGAAGTAACGCGACGGGAAGGGATGGAACCATGAAGGGCTGGCTGGCGGCCGACATCGGCGGCACGAAGCTCGCGGCGGCGGCCTTCGACGGGAATTCGCTGCTGGCGCGCGAACAGATCGAAACGCATCCCGAGCGCGGCGCGGAGGACGTGCTGGAACGGCTGGCGCGCCTGATGGAGCGAACGGCGAAGCAGGCGGCCGTCGAACCGCTCGGGGCGGGCGTGGCCTGCCCCGGTCCGCTCTCCTCCCGCAGGGGCGTGGTGGAAAACGCGCCCCTGCTCGGCTGGCGCGACGTGCCGGTCGTCCGATGGCTGACCCGGCGGCTGGGGATGCCCGTCGTGCTGGAAAACGACGCGAACGCCGCCGCTTTGGGCGAATTGCGCGCAGGCGCGGGCACGGGCTGCGAAAGCTTGGCCTATATCACCGTTTCCACGGGCGTGGGCTGCGGCATCGTGCTCGGCGGCCGCGTGCTCAGGGGCTTCCACGAGTCGGCGGGCGAGCTGGGGCATCTGGTCATCGAGCCGGACGGCCTTCCGTGCGCCTGCGGCAGGCGCGGATGCCTGGAGATGTACGCGTCGGGCACGGCGATCACCCGCCGAGCAAAGGAGCTCTGCGTACAAAGGGGAGAAGACCCCGAATCCATGGACGCGCGGCTCGCCTCCGCGCGCGCCCGCGAGGGCGACGCAGGCTGCCGGGCGCTGTTTGAAGCCGCGGGAACGGCACTCGGCCGGGGCGTGGCCATGCTGCGGCAGCTGCTGGACGTGGAGCGCATCGTCGTGGGCGGCTCGGTAAGCGCGTCCTTCGACCTGATGCGGCCCGCGTTCCTGCAAAGCGTCGAGGCGGGCAGCTACTGGAGCGAACACCCGGAGGAATGGCTGCGACCGGCAAAGCTCCAGCCCGATTCCGGTCTGTACGGGGCGGCATGGCTCGCCCGGGAACGTTTTGAACAATAAGGGAGGAAAGGTTTATGAACATTAGCGAGATGCAAAAGGCCCTATGGAAAGCGCGCGAGGCGGAGGGGTTTTCCACCCTGCTGGGCATCGGGCCGATGTCGCCGATGCTTTTGCAGGCGACGCTGGAGCTCAGCCACGAGCAGGATTTCCCCGTTCTGTTTATCGCGAGCCGCAATCAGGTGGATATGGACAAGTTCGGCGGCGGATATGTGTCCGGCTGGGATCAGCGGCGGCTGGTTCAGGCGATTAAGGGCATGGCTTTCAAGGTCGGTTACGAGGGCCTGTACTACGTGTGCCGCGATCACGGCGGCCCCTGGCAGCGGGACGAGGAGCGCAGGGCGCGCCTGCCCGAGGCGGAGGCAATGGAGCGCGGGCTGGAAAGCTATTACGCCGATCTGGACGCGGGCTTCGACCTGCTGCACGTCGACCCCACGAAGGACCCCGATTTTTCCGAGGGCACGGTCCCGATGGACCTGGTCATCCGCCGTACCGTAACGCTGATCGAGAAGATCGAGGCCTACCGCACGGCGCGCGGCATCGCGCCTATCGGCTATGAGGTGGGCACCGAGGAAACCAACGGCGGCCTGACGGGCGTGGACGCGTTTGAAACGTTTATCGAACGCCTGACCCTCGAACTGGAACAGAAGGGGCTGCCCAAGCCGAACTTCATCGTCGGCCAGACCGGCACGCTGACCCGCATGACCGAGAACATCGGCCATTATTCCACCGAGAACGCCGCGCGGCTGGCGAAGATTTCCGCGGCGCACGGCATGGAATTGAAGGAGCACAACGGCGATTATCTCCCCGACGAGCTGCTTTTGCTGCACCCGGCGCTCAGGGTGTCGTCCTCCAACGTGGCGCCCGAATTCGGCGTCGTGGAAACGCGCGCGTACCTGCAGCTGTCGCAGCTGGAGGACAGGCTGGCGGAGATGGGCCTGGTGCCGGAATCCGGCCATGTCGCGGCGATCCTCCGTAAGGCCGCCGTGGAGACCGGCCGCTGGCGCAAGTGGATGGTCGGGGAGCAGGAAAACCTGAGCGTCGGGGAAGTACTGCAGGACGAAAAGCTGACGCGTCTCATCGCCGATATCAGCGGCCATTACACCTTCGAATTGCCGACGGTCGCGCCCGCGCTGGAAGCGATGCTCCGCCGGCTGGAAAAAGCCGGTGTGCCCGCGCGGCGCTTCGTGCTGGACAGCATCAAGCGCAGCATAGGCCGGTATGTATCCGCATACAACCTGCGCGGGCTGACGGGCAGGCTGCGCAGGTATTCCGGCTGACTCCACCCCCGGGGGAAACGGTTCTCTCGACAACCTTACGGCGCGGGACGTATTGTCCCGCGCCCAGGGTGTCAAAAAACCTTGTTTTGCAGGCACTCTGCCAGCCTGTTCAAAAGGCCCGAGACGCTAGGAAGCAAGGGTGGCAAGGGGTTGAGCTTACTCGTTCGTAAGTGATACCCCTTGCCATCCCGCAGCTGACAACGCAGATTGGGCTTTTTCAACAGGCTGGGCGCGGGACGTATTGTCCCGCGCCCAGGGTGTCAAAAAACCTTGTTTTGCAGGCACTCTGCCAGCCTGTTCAAAAGGCCCGAGACGCTAGGAAGCAAGGGTGGCAAGGGGTTGAGCTTACTCGTTCGTAAGTGATACCCCTTGCCATCCCGCAGCTGACAACGCAGATTGGGCTTTTTCAACAGGCTGGGCGCGGGACGTATTGTCCCGCGCCGTTTTCCATCCCATTTGGACAGGGAAGGGCCGGCAACGGCTTACCGCCGGATTTCTCCCCTATCGGATCGCTGTTCATGTTTTAATTAAATGTTCATAACGATTGTTCGCCCTGCAACAACCGCGCTTTATCAGACCGGCTGCGCATCCCTGTGGCCGGCGAGGGGCTTTTCAACCTCCATGAACAGTCGCGTGCCGCTGCCGCGGTTTTGTGAAATAAAGCCATTCCTGTTTCAAACGCGTTTTCAATACGGCATTGAGCAGACCACACGCTTCACATTTCACGCCGGAGCTTTTTCAACCGGCGCATTTTGCTGGTCCTTTCCCGCTGCTCGTGAAGTCTTTTTTTCAAATAAGGGGTTGATTATTCTATCGATCTATGCTACTATTACGTCAACAGAAACTTGAACATTCAATTAAAACGTATGCATGTTCAAGTTGAACGTACCATGAAGGAGGAATTTGCATTGCGTATCAAGAAACATCTCTCGTTGCTGTTGGCGCTCGTACTCACCTTTTCCCTGATCGGTCTGGTCCCGGCCGTCGCGGAGGGACAGACCGAGATCACCTTCTGGACGCTGACGGCTCGCCAGGCCGCGGTGGACCCCATCGTGGAAAGCTTCCAGGAGGCGAACCCGGATATCAAAGTCACCGTATCCTACTTTGATACCGACGGCATCAAGGATGCCTGCAAAGTGGCCGCTTCTTCCAAAACGCTGCCCGATATGTGGTTTAACTGGGGCGGCAGCCTCGGCGGCTTCTATTCGGACAACGGTCTGACCTACGACCTCACGCAGTACGCGGCCGACAACAGCTGGGATCAGAAGTTCAACGCAGGCGTGCTGAACCTGTGCACGCGCAACGGTCAGCTTACCGGTTACCCCACCAGCTTCAACGTACTGGACGTGTATTACCGCAAAGACACCTTCGAGCAGCTGGGTCTCTCCGTGCCCACCACTTTCGAAGAGTTTGAGGACGTCTGCGCCAAGCTGAAGGCGGCGGGCATCACCCCCATCAGCACCGCGGGCCTCAACGGCTGGCACGTAATGCGCTTCGTGGAACTGCTGATTGAGCACTACGCCGGCGCGGAACTGCACGACCAGATGAACACCTTCCAGGCGAGCTACAACAACGACGCGGTCGTTCAGGCCCTGACCAAGTACCAGGAGTTCTGCGACAAGGGCTACTTCCCCACCGGCTTTGTGACCGCCAACCCGGACGACACCTACCTCGAAGTGTTCTCCGGCCGGGCCGCCATGGATATTCAGGGCCAGTGGTACGACGGCACCATTATCCAGAACGAGCAGGACATCAACAACTACGGCACCTTCCCCTTCCCCTCCGGCGGCACCGACCGTCTGTCCGCCTTCGCGGAAATGACGCAGTTCAACGCGGACATCACCGCGGAGAAGCTGGACGCGTGCATGAAGTTCATGGATTACTACTACGATCCCGACGTGGCCGCCCAGTATTCCGAGTACTACAACATGCCGCTCCCGATCATCGGCGCCACCATGCCCGAAGGTCAGTTGAACGTTCCGGTCATGCTGGCCGCCGCCAACGATAACGGCACCTTCACCATCACCGACCAGGCCTTCCCCACCGAAGTGGCGGATGCGCTGTTCAACGTACAGGACGGCATCGCCAACGGGCAGATTACGCCCGCGGACGGCGCCGCGCAGATCCAGGCGGCCATCGAAGCCTACCAGAACAAATAACCTCGCGGTACGGCGAAACAGTAAACCGAAACCGGGCAGGCAAATGCCTGCCCGGTTTCAGCAGGAGGCCTCCTATGCCCACCCGGAAGAAAAACAACACCGATTACCTGTTTCTGATTCCGGCGGCCGTCATCTACCTTTCCGTCATCGTTCTGCCCGTTCTGTATTCGCTCACGATTAGCCTGTTCAAATGGAACGGCATCGGAGCGATGGAGTACATCGGCCTGCAAAACTACATCAACCTGTTCGCGAACGATCCGATCTTCATCCAGGCGATGAAGAACAACCTGATTTGGATCGTCCTGTCCCTGGCGATCACGATGACGGTTTCCCTGGCCTTCGCCGTCGTTTTGAACAAGCAGTTCGTCGGGCGCACGTTTTTCCGCGGCTTCTTTTATTTTCCGGCGGTCATCGCGCCGATCGCGGTCGCCATTATCTGGCGCTGGATGTACAACCCGAGCGTCGGCTTCGTAAACGAGCTTTCCCGCGCGTTGAACCTCGGCTTTGAGCAAAGCTGGATCTCCAGCCCTCAAAGCAGTTTATACGCGATCTTTTTTGCTTCCCTGTGGCAGTCCACGGGTCAATCCATGATCTTTTTCCTGGCCGGCCTGCAAACGGTGCCCAGGGATATTCTGGAGGCGGCCCGCATCGACGGGGCCAGCAATACCAGCACCTTCTTCCGCATCACCTGCCCCGTGATGAAGGAAACGTTCGTGATCGTCATCGCCAACCTGATCGTGGGCGCCATGAAGGTGTTCGACATCGTGCAGGGCCTGACCGGGGGCGGTCCGAACAACGCCACCCAGATGATGTCGACTTATATGTATTCCCAGACGTTCCAGTATAACAACGTCGGGTACGGCACGGCCATCTCCATCCTGATGGTGGTGTTCATGCTGATCGTCATCGTGCCGTACGTGATGTTCACCGCGCGCGAAAACTGAAGGGAGGGGAAACACGAATGGAAAGCGTTAGAATGAAAACCAGCCATAAAATCCTGCTGTACGCGATCCTGATCGCGGTTCTGCTCGTCTGGATCGCGCCGATCTATACGCTGATCATGACCGCCATCAAGAGCAAAAAAGACTTTTTCAGCAGTCTCGGCCTGTTCAGCTTCCCTACGCAGCCCGCGTGGTCCAACTTCGTTAACGCCATCGCCAAGGGTCGGCTGCTGACCTACATGAAAAACGACCTGATCATTTCGTGCCTCAAGGTGCCGCTCGGAATCCTGGTGGAGTCGATGGCCGCGTTCGCGCTGACAAGGCTGAAGGTAAAGCACAGCACCGGCATTTTCATCTTCTTCCTGATCGGCATGATGCTCCCCATGCAGGCGGCGCTGGTGCCCATTAACGTGACGTACAGCAAGCTGAACCTGCTGAACACCTACTTCGGCCTGTTCTACGTCTACATCGGGTTTGGCATCTCCTACGGCATTCTGATCATGCGCGGCTTTTTCCGCTCCATTCCCCGGGATATCGACGAGGCCGCGCTGATCGACGGCTGCACGAAATGGCGCCTGTTCTGGAACATCATCATGCCCATTTCCAAGCCCGCCATCGCCACGCTGATCATTACGGACTTCCTCGCCACCTGGAACGAATACCTGCTCGCCAGCGTCATCATCAACGAAAACAGCATGAAAACCGTGCCCGTAGGCCTGATGACGTTCGTGGGCGAGCACAGCACCGACTACGGCTATCTGTGCGCCGGCGTGCTGATTTCGCTGGTTCCCGTGCTGCTGGTGTACCTGATCTTCCAGCGGTATTTTGTGGAGGGCATGGCCGGCGCGGTGAAACAGTAATAGGCGGTTTGCCGTTCGAACGCGCCGCACGCCCGAGTATTGCACTTGCAGGATAGGAGCGTTGTTATGTTGGCTTATACCAGCCCCAAGGAAGTCGCGCGCTGGGATGTGTTCGAGGTCGTCTGTCCCGGCCGTACGCAGGGCAACCCTTTCGTGGACAGTTTGATCGAGGGCGTTTTTTCCAGCAAAAGCGAAACCGTCCGCGTCAACGGTTTTTATGACGGAAACGGGCTTTATAAGGTTCGCTTCATGCCTTCCTTCGCGGAGGAATACCGGTTTACCGTCGGCGGGAATTTCGCGGACGAGACGGTGGAAGGCCGCTTTTCCGTAAAGCCCGCCCAGCCGGGGAACCACGGGCCGGTGCGCGTGGCCAACACCTTTCACTTCGCCTATGAGGACGGTACTCCCTACCGCCCCGTGGGCACCACCTGCTACGTGTGGGAACTGCAGAGCGAGGCCCTGCAGGCGCAAACGCTTAAGACGCTTTCGCAAAGCCCGTTTAACAAAATCCGCTTTTGTCTGTTGCCCAAGCATTACGACTACAATCTCAACGAGCCTTATTCCTACCCTTACGAGGGTAAACCCATGGATTCCTCGGTGCTCACGAAGGACAACTTTATGGCGTACAACGGCAATCCGCCGGGCAACGCCTGGGACTTCAGCCGTTTCAATCCCGCGCACTTCCGGCATATCGACGCCTGCATCGAAAAGCTTCGCGATCTGGGCATCGAGGCCGACCTGATCGTGATGCACCCTTACGACCGCTGGGGTTTTAGCCTCATGAACGCCCGGGAGGACGACCTTTACTGGCGCTATGTCGTCGCCCGCTACGCCGCATACCGCAACGTCTGGTGGTCGCTGGCCAACGAGTACGACCTGATGCCCCAAAAGGCGCTCGCCGATTGGGAGCGGTTCGCCGGCATTCTCTGCCGGGAGGATCCGTACAGCCACCTGCGCTCCATCCACAACTGCCGCTCGTTCTACGATCATTCCCGGCCCTGGGTCACCCATTGCAGCATCCAGCGGCAAGACCTGTACAAGAGCGCCGAGTTCGTAAACGAGTGGCGGGAGCGCTACCGCAAGCCCGTCGTGCTGGACGAGATCGCCTACGAAGGGAACATCCAGCACGGCTGGGGCAACATCAGCGGTCAGGAGCTGACACGCCGGTTCTGGGAGGCCGCCTGCCGCGGCGGGTACGCCGGACACGGGGAAACCTACCTCGACGAGCATAGCGTGCTGTGGTGGTCTCACGGGGGCCGGCTTCACGGCGAAAGTCCGGCCAGGATCGCTTTTCTCAGCCGCATTCTGGAGGAGGCGCCCGCCGGCGGCCTGATGCCCAACCCGGACGCCGCGTGGGACGAGGTATCCGCCTGCGAGGACGCCCTCGTTGGCCGTACCGGCTACCGGTTGTACTATTACAGCTTCATGCGTCCTTCCTTCCGCGATTTTCATCTGGACGACGAGACGGCTTACCGCGTGGAAGTGATCGATACGTGGAATATGACCGTTCAGGACGCGGGCGTGCACCGCGGCAAGTTCCGCGTCGTGCTGCCCGGCAGGGAGTATATGGCGATCCGCATCCGGAAGGAGCCGTGACGCACCTGTACAGCCAAACATACGCCTTTCTTAGAGTCGAAGCGGAAAAGCGGCGGGCGATCCCCTACGGATCGCCCGCCGCCGCTTTTGTCCCTTCAGATGTTCTTCCCGCGCGCTCTGCGCGTCCCGGCTACACGAGGCTGCGTACGCTGTTGCGCTCTACCAGTTCCGTGGATACCCGTATGGTGATGAAGGGCGCGTCTCCTTTGCTGACGCGCCGGACCAGCTGCTTTACGGCCAGTCCGCCGAGCGCTTCCCGGGAAACGCGGATGGAGGTCAGCTCCGGCTCCACCAGCGCCGCGATCGGCACGTCGTCAAAGCCGACCAGCGATACGTCCCTGGGGATGGCCAGCCCGAATTTCTTGATCGCCTTCAGCACGCCGCAGGCGATGATGTCGTTATCCGCAATACAGGCGCCCGGCAGCTTCAGGCCGTTTCTCAGCATCTCGTAGGTCGCTTCGTACGCTTCCTCCGTAGCGGGAGGCACGAGAAACACGTTCTCCTCCCGGAAAGGAAGCCCCAGCTCCGCAAGCCCTTCCCGGTACGCCTGTCCGCGCTCCTCAAAGTTGCGGATGGAATACTGGCTGTGGAAATATCCGATCTCCCTATGCCCTTTTTCGTACAGGTAGCGCAGCGCTCTGCGGATGCCGTTCCGGTTGTCGATCAGCACCTTGTCGGAGGTATACTCCCACAGATCGCAGTCCAGCAGCATCGTGGGGATTTTAATCGGTTCCAGCAGCGAGCCGTCCGTCATTTCCGTGGCGAGGAACAGCGCCGCGTCCGGCGGCGCGGCCTGCCACTTTTCCAGCACCTTGCGCAGTTCCTCGTCCCCGGAGCAGTAGATGATGGAGACGCCGTAACCCAGAAGCTTCGCGGAGTGCTCGATGGCCATGATGAGCTCGGAAAAAAACTGGGTGTCCGCGACCACGCGCCCATGCTTTTTATAAACGACGAAGCCGATCATCCCGGTCAGGGAGTTCATTCGCCGGGAGAGGCTTTTCGTATAGCTCAATTCCTCCGCCAGATCCAGCACCTTTTTCTTCGTTTCGGGGTTGACCCCCGCGCGATCGTTGAGCGCCATGGAAACGGTAGCGCTGGAGATATTCAGCCGATCGGCGATTTCCTTAATCGTAGCCATAGATTCCTCCATCGTATAGGCTCCGGCGATACGGGGGCACAGCGCCGTACGGGTTGCCTGCGTCGAACGGATGCCACCGGGCGGCGTTCCGCTGTCCTCTATCGTATTCTTTCACATTTTCAGGCAGAAATCAACCGGATTTACAAACTTGTAAAACGGCGTCATGCCACCCCCGCAGCTTCGCCTCTCTTTGCTCCGATCTCATCGCGGGGGTGAAAAGGGTGCCTTTCCCGGCCTCAAATAAACGCTCCGGCCCGTATACGCCCAGGCTGATGCCCGCCATGTACGCGACCCCCGCCCCGCTCAGCTCCTCGATGGCCGCGGTGCGGATGTCCTTCCCAATCAGATCGCAGATGAACTGCATCAGCAGCGCGTTGCGGGTAGGCCCGCCGTCGGCGTGCAGAGCCCGTATGCCGCCGAAATCCGAATCGATGGCGGACACGACATCGTACAACTGATAGGCGATGCTTTCCAGCCCGGCCTTTACCAGCTCCGCCGGGCCGGTATGCCGGCCCATGCCCACGATTGCCGCGCGGGCGCCGCTGTTCCAATAGGGCGCGCCCAGGCCGGAGAAAGCCGGAACCAGGTACGTCGTATCGTGGGGGTCGGCTTTCAGAGCAACGCTCTCCGCGTCATTCGGCGAGGAGATCAGGTGAAGCGTGCCGGAGAGCCAATCGATCACCGCGCCGGCATAGTTGATGTTGCCTTCCAGCACATACTGCGCTTTTCCGTCCATCCGCCACCCAAACGACGTCGCCAGCCCGTGCCGGCTTTCCATGCAGGCTTCTCCCGTATTGAGCATGACGGAGGAACCGGTGCCCAGCGTCATCTTGCCGGTGCCGGGACGGTGGCACCCCTGCCCGAACAGCGCCGCGTGGCTGTCCCCCATCACGGCGCGGATCGGGATTCTGGCGGGCAGGGCGCCCCCCAGATCCGTCTCCCCGAACGTCGCGTTGGAATCACAGATTTCCGGGAGAGCGTCGACGGGTACGCCGAACAGGTCGCACATCTCCCGCGACCATTCCGCCTTGCGCAGGTCCATCAGCTGGGTTCGGGACGCGTTGGAGCAGTCGGTGCAAAACGCGGCCCCGTCCGTGAGGCAAAACAGCAGCCAGGCGTCCACCGTGCCGAGGCAGAGCGTTTTCGCCTCCGCGGCCCGCTTCACCTCCGGCACGTTGCGCATCAGCCAGGCGAACTTGGCCGCCGAAAAATAAGGCGACAGCGGAAGCCCCGTGATCTCCTTTACCCTCGGGGCAACGCCCCTGCCCTCGAGCTCCGCGCAAATGGCCGCGCCCCGCGGGCATTGCCACACGACGGCGTTGTACAGCGGTTTGCCCGTACGGCGGTCCCACGCCACTACGGTTTCCCGCTGGTTGCTGATGCCCAGCGCCAGCGGGGAAAAGCCGCCTTCTTCGGCCATCCCGCGGGCCAGCTTTAACACGTTTTGATGGATTTCCGTCGGGTCGTGCTCCACCCAGCCGTTTTCGTCAATCCTCTGGCGGTGCGGCAGATCCCTGCGGCGCGTTAACTCGCCGTCGGGCCCGAACAGGAGCATCTTGGTGCCGGACGTGCTCTGGTCGATGGCGAGGATCATTTGCTTTCCTCCCCGTTCAGCAGCGCTTTCGCATTTCGGGCGAGAACGGGCGCCGTGAGCCCGTAATGCTCGAACACCTCCCGCGACGTTCCCGCCACGCAGGGGGCATCCGGCAGGCTCAGACAGCGCACCGGGCAGCGGGTTTCCGAAAGCGTCCGGCACACCATGGCGCCCAGCCCGCCGTACGGCCCGTGCTCCTCAATCGTCAGCACCGCGCGGGTCTGGGCGGCGGCGTTCAGCAGCGCTTCCGTATCCAGGGGCTTGAGACAGTACATATCCAGCACCCGGCAGGAAACGCCCTCGGCCGCCAGCAGCTCCGCCGCGTCCAGCGCGATCTTCACCGTTTCTCCGCAGGCGACGAGGCATACGTCGCCGCCCTCGCGCGCGACGATGGCGCGATCCTTCGGAAGGGCGAACCCCTCCGCCGGGTACAGATCGGGCACCGCGTTACGCCCCACGCGCAGGTAGGCGGGCGTCCGGTCCCCCATCAGGCGCTTCATCAGCAGAGCGGCCACGCGGGCGTCGCTGGGGAGATACACGTGTATGCCCGGGATGCTCGCGATCGCGGCGATATCGCTGAGCGAATGGTGCGTCATCCCCAGCGCCCCGTAGCTGACGCCGCCGGAGATGCCGACCAGCACCACGCCGGTCTCCGAATAGGCGACGTCCACCTTGATCTGCTCCAGGCTCCGCGTGGACAGGAAACAGGCGGGCGATACCGCGAAGCAGCGCTTGCCGCAGCGGGCAAGGCCGGCGGCGATCGATACCAGGTTCTGCTCGGCGATGCCTACCTCCACGAACTGTTCCGGATACGCCTCGGCGAACGGCGCCATGGATCCGCTGCCCCGCGAATCGCTGCACAGCACCACGATGTCCCCGTCGCTCTTCGCACCGTCCATCAGCGTATCGCAAAGGGTCTGCTTGATCGCTTTGTCAGCCACGGCAACCGGCCTCCTTGTCGCGAAGCTCCCGCATCGCGCGCGCGTACTCGTCCGCATTGGGCACCCTGTGGTGCCACTGCGGCTGGTTCTCCATGAAGGAAACACCGCAGCCCTTGACGGTGCGGGCCTCGATCAGCACCGGTTTCCCGCTTACGGCTTCGGCCGTTTCGAAAGCGGCCAGCAGGGCCCGCGTATCGTTGCCGGCAGCCTCGATGCAGTGCCAGCCGAAGGCCCGAAAGCGCTCCTTCACGTCTCCCTGCGCCATGACCCGTTCGGTATCCCCGCTGATCTGGAGGCGGTTGCGGTCTACCACGGCGACGAGGTGGTCAAGCCCGTAATGCCCGGCGGCCATCGCCCCTTCCCATACGCTTCCCTCCGCCATTTCACCGTCCCCCATGACCACGTACACACGGCGGTCGCTGCGGTTCATGCGCAGCGCCAGCGCCATGCCCACGGCCACGGACAGGCCGTGCCCCAGCGAGCCGGAGTTCATTTCGATGCCGTTGACGTGGTGGTTGGGATGGCCGATGTACTTGGAACCGCATCGGGAAACGGTGGCCAGATCGCTCTTTTCAAAAAACCCCTTGTCCGCCAGCACCGCGTACAGAGCTTCCACGCTGTGCCCTTTGCTGAGGATGAAGTGGTCCCGGTCGTTCGTATGGAAGTTTTCCGGAGTGATGTTCATGACCCCGTTATACAGAACGTTGAGAATGTCCACTACGCTCAAATCTCCGCCGATATGGCCCGCCTTGGAACCGTATACGATCTCCAGCACGGTCTGGCGCAGCGTTACGGACTTTAAGGCAAGATTCATGCTCATTCTCCCCGAAGATACGCCTTAACCTCTTCCTCGATCGGGTCGTAGAGGTCCGGCTTGATATTCAGATACTTGCACGCCTCGTACAATATCGGCACCACGTTTTCGTGGATGCCCACGCAGTGGTGGATGTAGGGCCCTTCCACGATCTTCGCTTCCAGCCGTTTGATATTGTCTACCTCCACCCACAGGTAGGTGCCCATGCCTTTCGGACCGTCCACCCCTTTGGCGTTGCCCAGCAGCAGGGAGTATTCCCCGTCGTCCCCGTCGAACCGGCACAGCGTCACCTCGCCGTGTTTGGCTTCGGCCGTCAGGCTGCCGGGATGATCGAAGGCAAGCGGATAACCCAGCGTGGGCTTCCCCATCGCCACGGAAATCGGCCAGGGGCCGCAGTGCTGCAGCAGCTCGCCGTTGGGCAGGTCGGGATGGCGAATGGTCCAATCCGCAAAAAACGAACGCCGCCCCGTTTTGCTGGCCGCCTCCACAAGCAGCGCCGTAATCGCGCCGTGGATGTCCGTCTCGCAGACGACGGGCAGCCCTTCCTCGTTGAGCAGGGCGTTCGCAGCGCAGGGCATGATGCCGATTTCCCCCTGCAGCGCGTTCCAGCACTGGATCGCCACGGCGTTGCAGCCGTAGCGATCCGCCAAGGTACGCATGGCTACCTTGAGCGCCGCCACGGTTTCCACGGCTTCCGGCCGTATTCTGACGTCCATATGCTCCCCGATGTAGGCAACCACGGCCTCCACGCGCGTTTTTTCGGCCTTCGCAGCCTTGATTTCCCCGATCAGCTCCGGAATGGGCACGGGCGCAAGCTGGATGTTGAAGCGTTCCAACAGCTCTCCCTCGTTGCACATGGTCGACCAGAAGTCGAACGGGCGGGGGCCGATTTGCAGGATACGCGTATGGCGGAAGGTATCCACCACGTTGCACACAGCCGAAAAATCCGTTACGCCGCGCTGAAAAACGGGGTCCTCCAGGCGGCAGTTGGTCATATAGGTGAAGGGGACCCGAAAACGGCGCAGCACTTTGCCCGTGGCGAACAGCCCGCACTGCGTATCCCTCAGGCGGGTTCCGTCCGGCTCGGGCCGCTCGTCCAGCGGACCCCAGAGCAGCACCGGCACGCCCAGCGCCTTGGCCAGACGCGCCACCACATACTCGGTGCCGAAATTGCAATGGGGTACAAAAAGCCCCTTGACGCCGGCGGCCTTGAATTTCGCCTCGATGCGGGGAAGATCGGCGTCGTTATATAAAAGTCCTTCCTCGTTCACGTCGTCGATATCGACGAAGGGAATGCTCAGTTCCTCCAGTTTCTGCCGGATTCGTTTCCTGTATTTTACCGCGTCCGGTGCGCTGAAGATGCTGCGTCGGGTCGGAGCGTAGCCGATAGGGAACACTTTCATCAACCTTTCTGAAGTTTTGATTAGATTATACCAATTTTCAATTAAATTTTCAAGCCTCAAAACGAAATATCTGTGGCCGGATCGACTTCGCGTTGCTGCAGGCATGGTGGTTTTCAATGAGGGTCGCGGGCGATAGGGTCTGTTAAAATGTCTGTTTTGCTTTGTTTCCGTCCTGCTCTTTCCGCCTAAAGCCTCTCTTTGTCCAAAGGCCAGGCCCTCTCGCTCGTCGAGACAGGTTCAACGATACGGTCTGTTTTCTTCCAGAATTGAACAGTGAAACCATGACCGAACAATCAATTGAAATTCTGTATATATAGCGAGAAAAATGATATACTACTTGAAGATTCGTTATATGGCTAAGCTCTAGAAAGTGAGAAGAACCTAAAGGAAACGATTACCTTCAATTATATCCATGAGCTATCATGTGAAGCAACGGGGAAAAATATTCTCCGATTCTCTAGAAAAAAGGAATTCGATGTTCAAAACCAAAACGTTTCATTAACATTTCAATCAGCAAGAAGTGGTGCAACCATCATAAGAACAGCGGACGATACTCAATTAATTGTAAATGGTTTGGTCTATAGTGCAAGCATTGGGGGTTATGATCTATTCCCATCATTTAGAAACTGGTACTACAATAACCTTTATATTGCTCCACTGACATTGCTTTCAGTTGTTATTACTAGTGTGGCGATAATCTTCAAGCACCGCAATAAACAGTAATGCTGCTTTTCTCAGGGTGCGGCTACGCGGTATTTCTATGTCGCAGGATTTTCTGAAATCCATTATGGAGTAATGTTGTCCATGTTCTATGCCTCCCATTTTGGGTATGTATTGTCTAACGCTTTGATTTCAACCTAATAAACGTTGCTAAATCTAGACCATTCTGGTATTATTCTTAATAAGCTTAATCGTACTATTTGGAAGCACAGAAATTAGTCTACTTATTTTCCGAGTGATTCTAATAAGGGAGGAGCATAATTCATTGGTATTGATAAGATGTATTGAATGTGGAAAAGAGTTTTCGGATAAAGCGCCAGCGTGCCCAAATTGCGGATGCCCAACGGCAGAGGTATTGGCAAAACAAGTTCAACCCCCATACTCTCGGATACAATTGATTATGAAATTGATAATGATTTTTCTAAGTGTAAGGCTTGCCCCACTTGTGGAGCAATTTATTTCTATACAACTTCTAAAGGATATCGAAACAACTATTGTATTGAATGTAGAGAAAGAAACCTATATGACAAATTAATAAAGATAGATTTTAGCACCGATGAATTTTCTCGTGTTATTGGTCCGCAACCCAATGGTTTATCAGAGAAAAAATCCATAAAATGGAGGCAGGCAATATATAATTTGAAGCGTCAATTGTTTACAAGATATGTTGCAAGCTGGCCTACACTTGATGAAAACTCGGAATCTTATAAGCTGAATATTGAAACTCTTTTTAATGGTGGCGAAGGTCACGCACATGATGCGATTGAGCAAAGAGTTCAGGAAAGAATACAAGCAAAAAAAGCAAACGAGGGAAATGTGTATATACCTAAGTGCCCTACTTGTGGCAGTATAAACCTCAGAAGAATTTCGAGTTCAAAGAGAATTACGTCTGCTGTTATGTGGGGAGTTTTTAGCAATGAATTTGGTAAAAGCTTTGTCTGTAACGATTGTGGGTATAAATGGTAGCATTGCTAGTATGAACGAAAGAGATTGAAGGTGGCATCGTAAGCGGGACTGGGGCCTTGTTTATTAAATTACAAACGTGTACTTCAACGTGTACTTCACCCATACGAAAACCGCCGAACCCTTGTAGATTCGGCGGTTTTATCTGGTGGAGGTGAGGGGAGTTGAACCCCTGTCCGAAAGCATGCCTATCCGGTTTTCTCCGAGCGCATTCGGGGTTTTAGGATTCCCCTCGGCCGACGCCCCCCGACGGGCTTGGGCCTACGGTAGCTTCATTTTTACGGGCGCGCCGCAAAGCTTAAGCGTGCTCGTTCCCCGCGATCATGACGTCGATAACCGAATCCGCGGGCAATTCGGGTCGACGCGCGGCATTACGCCGCGAACGCTAAATCGTTAGTGTCAGTTGTTGTTTTTCCCCGTTGGTGCGCGGTACAGGGTCCGCGGCTCGCTTACCAGATCTTCATCGACTCCCGTCGAAACCGGTACACCCCCGTATGGGCCGCCGTCGTTCATTCGTCGCGCCCGCGGCTGAAGGCGCGCTCCATATCGCGTTTCGCGT
Organism: uncultured Oscillospiraceae bacterium; assembly: GCA_964640955.1. GTDB lineage: Bacteria > Bacillota > Clostridia > Christensenellales > Aristaeellaceae > CAXXOK01. Next base: position 54,685 of record CAZXJI010000001.1, read on the forward strand.
CGCGTTCCGCGGCGGCGTCGCGCTTGTCGTGCAGGTGTTTGCCTTTGCAAAGCCCCATTTCCAGCTTCATGCGCCCGTCCTTTAAGTAGATTCTCAAAGGGATCAGCGCGTATCCCTGCCGGCTCACCAGGCCGGCCAGCTTGCGGATCTCGCTTTTGTGCATCAAAAGCTTTTTGGGGCGCAGGGGATCGTGGTTGAACACGTTTCCCTGCTCGTAGGGGCTCACGTGCATGCCCTCGGCGAAAATCTCGCCGTCCCGAACCATGCAGAAGCTCTCCTTCAGGTTCACGCGCCCGGCCCGGATGCTTTTGACCTCCGTACCCTGCAGGCTCAGTCCGCACTCGTACGTTTCCTCCACGAAATAATCGTGGTAGGCCTTTTTATTCTGGGCGACGGGCTTGATGCCTTTTGGACGCGGCACGCTGGTTCCCTCCTAACGAGTTTGCGCACGCAGCCGCAAGGGCCGCGTGCAGATTATTATACCATAGTTTCGGGCGGTTGCAAAGAGGCTCCGGCTGCTTTATAATAAGGACAAAGACCGGAAAAGGGGGTTCTTCCATGGCCGCCGATACCATCCGCAGCATGGCTTTCAGCGCCCGGCAGGCGGGGCTTGCCCTCAGCGCCTCGCCCATCGAGCAGCGCAACGCCGCCCTTCTTTCCATCGGGGAGGCCATCCGCCGCCATCTGCCCGCCATCGCGGACGCCAACCGGCGGGACGTCGCCAAGGCCGAGGCCGAGCATCTCAGCGCACCGCTGGTCAAGCGCCTGCACTTCGGCGAGGAGAAGGCGGCCCGTGTGATCGACGGCCTCCAGGCGCTCGCACTTCTGCCCGATCCGCTGAACCGCGTTCAATACGCCAACGAGCTTGCCGAGGGCCTCCGGCTGTACCGCACCACCTGCCCCATCGGCGTCATCGGCATTATCTTCGAAAGCCGTCCGGACGCGCTGGTGCAGATCAGCTCGCTTTGCTTAAAAAGCGGCAACGCCGTGCTGCTCAAAGGCGGCAGCGAAGCGCTGGAAACCAACCGGGCCCTGCAGGCCGCGATTCTGGAAGGCACGAACGAGGCGGGCATACCGCAGGGGTGGTCGCACCTTTTGCATACCCGCCAGGACGTGGATGAGATGCTCAAGCAGGACGACTGCATCGACCTCATCATCCCCCGCGGCAGCAACGCGTTCGTCCATCACATCATGCAAAACAGCGCCATTCCGGTGCTGGGCCACTCCGAGGGCATCTGCCACGTCTATGTGGATGCTTCCGCCGATCTGCCCGAGGCGATCGCCGTCACGGTGGACAGCAAGGCGCAGAATCTCTCGGTGTGCAACGCGGCCGAGACGCTCCTGGTGCACCGGGATATCGCCGGGGCCTTTCTGCCCCCCGCGGCGGACGCGCTTCGAGCACGCGACATCGCCCTTCGCGGCTGCGAACGCACGCGGGCGATCATCGATTGCGATCCCGCCGCCGAGGAGGACTGGCACACCGAATACCTCGACGCCATCCTGTCCATTAAGGTGGTGGACAGCCTGCAGGACGCCGTCGATCACATCAACACCTACGGCTCCCGCCATACGGACAGCATACTGGCCCGGGACGACGCGGCCATCGAAACCTTCATGACGCTGGTGGACAGCGCGGACGTGTTCGCCAATTGCTCCACCCGCTTTTCGGACGGCTTCCTGTTCGGATTCGGCGCGGAGGTCGGCATCGCCACGGGAAAGATCCACGCGCGCGGGCCCATGGGGCTGGAGGGCCTTTGCACCTACAAGTACAGGCTGTACGGCCACGGGCACACCCTGACCGATCTCAACGCCGGCAAATTCAAACTCGTCCATCGCAGACTGGATACCGATTAACGCCGTTTCCGGCTTTTCCCTTCCACCGTTTCCAGCGCCGCCGGGAGGAACCCCCCATGCTTACGATCCGACCGCTTTCCGGGGAAAACCTGACCTGCTTCAATCAGCCGGACGCGCGCTTTCTGGCGGGCGACCGCATCCAACTCCGGTTCACCCGCAAGGGATTCCTGCCGGAGTACGCGCCCCTGCCCTCCGCGGAATGGCGCACGGTCAGGTCGTTCCCCATGACCGCGGAGGAATTGCTTTCGGACGAGAACGCCGTAGCCTACTTCGCTTTTTCGCAGGACCGCTGCGTGGGTCAATGCGTGGCGAAGAAGGGCGCCTATCGCCTGTGCGATCTGCTGGACATCCGCACCGACAGCCGCCACCGCAGGCAGGGCGTGGCCACGGCGCTGCTCAACGCCGTGGAGGCCTGGGCCGCGGCGCAGGGCCTTTGCGGCATCCGCGCCGAAACGACGGACGACCGCCCCGCCTCCTGCCAGTTCTTCGAGCGAACCGGGTTTACGCTGGGCGGGGTGGATATGCTCCGCCGACGCTGCGATCCCGCGCAGGCCGACCGCGCGCCCGCCATGCGGGAAAGCATTCTGGTATTCTACAAATTCTTCTGATCATTGGAGATACGATGATGCGTCTGCAAAAATACCTTGCGCTCTGCGGCGTGGCCTCGCGCCGGGCGGCTGAAAAGCTGATCGCCGAAGGCCGCGTGACGGTGGACGGCGAAACTGTGACCGCCATGGGCGTTTCCGTTTCGGAGGGTCAGGATATCCGCGTGGACGGCCGTCCCGTGGCCCCGGAAGTCGAAAAGCACTACCTGATGTACCACAAGCCCGCGGGCGAGGTGACCACCGTGAGCGACCCGGAGGGCCGCGCAACGGTGCTGGACAAGTTCAAGGATTATCCCGTGCGCCTTTATCCCGTCGGCCGGCTGGACTACGACAGCGAAGGGCTTTTGCTGCTCACCAACGACGGGGAGCTGACCGAGCATATGCTGCACCCTTCCAGCGAAGTGGAAAAGGCGTACCTCGCGCGCGTCAGCAACCAGGTGTCACCCCAGGACGCGCGCCGGCTGGAGGCCGGGGTGATGGTGGACGGCCGCCCCACCAGCCGCGCTAAAGTTCGCATCCTTTCCGCCACCCCGCTGTACACGGATATGATCGTCACCATCCACGAAGGCCGCAACCGTCAGGTGCGCAAAATGGTCGCCGCCGTCGGCCACGAGGTGGTCATGCTCAGGCGCATCCGCTTCGGCCCCCTGAAGTTGGGCGATCTGCCGCGCGGCATGTGGCGGCCGCTGACAACCGAAGAGCTTGAGGCGCTCAGGCATCTTTAAACCATACGGATCGGAGTGCTGTTAAGTGGCGAAAAAGCAAAAGGGAATTCTGGATTCCATCGGGGAAACGCTGGGAATGTCCGACCTGGGGGACGCCGTAGAAAAGGTCGTCGGCAACGTCGACCTTAGCGAGGCGCTGGGCAGCCTGATGGGCGACGACGCCTCCGCCGAGAGCAAGAGCGACGGTTCTTCGCTGCTGGGCGGCCTTGGCGACACGGTCGGCGCGCTGATCGGCGGCGGCGATTTGGGCGACGCGCTGAGCGGGCTGCTGGGCACGGACGACAAGGCGGCGAAAAAGAAGACGACGGGCACGAAGAAAAAGACATCCGCCGCCAAGAAGAAAACCACGACGGCGAAGAAAACGACGGCGAAAAAGACGACCGCAAAAGCCTCCACAACCAAAAAAGCAACCGCCGCCAAGAAGAGAGCTTCGTCGACCAAAGCCGCGAGTACGAAAAAGGCGGCCGCTTCCACGACGAAAAAGACGTCCGCAACAAAAAAGGCCGCCGGTACGAAGACCGCCGGAACAGGCGTGAAGAAAAGCGCTTCCGCCGCCAAATCCTCCGCCGTGAAAAAAGCGTCCGCGAAAGCCTCCAAATCCTCTTCGTCAAAGTCGGAAAGCACCGGCAAAGCCGCGTCCGAAACGAAGAAGTCCGCTTCGGCAACCACCGCGAAAAAGACAGCTCCTTCCAAGGCATCCGTCGTGAAAAAGTCAGCTGCGTCCAAGACGTCTGCTGCAAAGAAGGCGTCCGCATCCAGGACCTCCTCCGCCGCGAAAAAGACGACTCCTTCCAAGACAACCGCCGCAAAAAAATCGTCCGCATCCAAGACAACCGCCGCAAAAAAACCGGCGTCGGCCAAAACGGCTTCGACGAAGAAAAAAGCAACCGGCAAAACGGCCGCGTCCAAGACCACGAAGTAAAGAGAGGCAGCGATGAGCGCCTATCAGAACTGGTGCGAACAGAAGGAAAACCTGCGCGAATCCCTTCGTGTAAACGGCGACGGCCCCGGCGCCACGTCGCTGGTTCGGCACGCGCTGGCACAGGTGGAGCAGAACACCATGGCCGGCCAGCCGGACGACCTGCTCCGCCAGCAGACGGGCATTCTGTTTTCGTGCTTCAAAACGGCGCTGAACCTGCTGGATATTTCCGTCACCTCGAAGGTCTGGGTGGCGCAGTCGCAGGCGGAAAAGCCCAAGGGTCGCCCCGCCGCGTGGTGGCTGTTCGTCGCGGGCGCCGTGGAGCTCGGTGCGGGGCTTTTGGCGTATTTCCGGGGGCAGACGCTTACCTGGATTGCCTTCGCGGCCGCGCTCGTCTGCACGTTCATCGGCTGGCTCGCCCTGCGCCGCTCCCCCGCCGTGCAGGCGCCCGAGGACGACCGTCTCAAGGTCACGGCCAGACCCGACACGGAAAAGCTCTTTCAGGCGATCGACGCACAGATGAAAGCCATCGACCGCTTCGTGAACGATTTTACCTACTTAAACGAGCAAAACGCGCTGCAGGGCGGCGCGCCCGACCCCAAGACCGTTCCCGCCCTGGCGGAGCTGATGGAGGCGGTCTGCGAGTGCGAGGGCGAAGCCGGGGAGGAGGCGGCGCTGGCCGCCGAGCGGCTGATCGCCGACATGGGCGCGCGCGCCGTGCCTTACAGCCCCGAGGAAGCCCGGCTGTTCAACCTTTTGCCCAGCGTCGATCAGACGCGGACGCTTGCGCCGGCGCTGGTCTCGCTGAAGGATGGAGCCCTCCTGTACCGCGGCACGGCCGCCGTGCAGCTGTCCGTTGCGCAGGGCGACACCCCCGCTGCGCCCGACGGCGACGACGCGGAAACGTGAGGCGAAGCGTATGAGATACATCGGTTTCGACATGGGTGACGGCGAGAGCGCCGTCGCGATCTTCGAGCAGGGTTCGGGTATCGAGCCCGTCATACAGCCTCTAAACGGCAGCCGCAGCCTGCTTTCGGCGGTGGGCACCATCGGCGGGGAGATCGTCGTGGGCGAACAGGCCTACACCAGCACCCTGGCGCAGGGGCTGAGCGTCCGCTTCAAAAGCCGCTTCACCGACGACCCCCGCTCCTACGATACCATCGTCCTGTTCGTGCGCGGCGTGCTGCGCGCGTTGAACGACAGTAACGCCTACCGGGAAAGCGACCGTTTCGTGGTCGGCTGTCCCGCCGGGTGGAACGCCGCCGCGCGCACCCGTTACGGCGATCTGCTCGTGCGCGCCGGCGTGCGCAACCCGCAGGTCATCTCCGAATCGCGGGCCGCGTTTCTCTACGCCAAATACGCCAAAACCGTGGCGCTCGACCTGGATCTGCTCAAGCAAAGCGCGCTGGTGGTGGACATCGGCAGCTCCACGCTGGATTTTGCCTACATCGTGGACGGCCGCGAGACCGGGGTGGGCACCTTCGGGGACGCGCACCTGGGCGGCGGCCTGATGGACGCGGAGCTTCTGCGCCGCGCGGTGGAGCACAGCCGCGACCGCGACGCCATCCGCCGCGTGTTCGAACAGAGCCCCAGCTGGTACAGCTACTGCGAGATTGAAGCCCGGAAGCTCAAGGAGCAGTATTACCTCCGCCAGGCGCAGGACCCCGCGGCGAGCGTGCGCAAGCTTCTGCGCGTCTGCTACGACGGCACGCAGAAGCTGCAGCTGTCGCTGGATGCCCAGACGGCTTCCGAGGTGGTGGATTCCCCGCTCGCCTCGCTGAACGGCCGCAGCTTTTCCGATGCCCTGTACGCCGCGCTTGAAAACGCCGCGACCGTGACCGCCGCCCAGCCGCCCAAACTGGTGCTGCTCACGGGGGGCGCGTCCCGCATGCCCTTTTTCCAGGCCCAGTGCCGGGAGGTGTTCGAAGGCGCGGTGATCGTGGTATGCCCCGAGCCGGAGTTCTCCATCGCCAAGGGCCTCGCCTACGCCGGTTGGGTGGACGAAAACCTGCGCGCCTTCCGCAAGGCCATTCACGCCGAGGTCACGGACGAGCGCGTCGCCTCCGTCGCCGCGGACGCGCTTACGGAGCTGACGCCCGCCGTCGCGTCGGCGCTTACGGAGCTCACCCTCGCGGAAGCGGCAGTGCCCGTCGCCTCCGCCTGGCAGCGCGGCGAGATCGCAACCCTGAAAGAAATGAACGAGCAGATGGAAAGGCGCATCGCGCGGGTGCTGGCCTCCCCCATGGCCGAGCAGGCGCTTGCGCCTGTGATCGCCGAATGGATGGCGTCGCTGACCGGCGAGCTGCAATCGATGGTCGACCCGATCTGCGACCGTTACCACGTGCCCCGGGAAGAAATGAAGCTGCACTTCACCCCGAGCGGCGAATCGGCCACGGTGCGCATCGGCGCCAGCGAGCTGATGGGCCTGCGCTTCGTGGGCACGCTGGTCGGCGTGGTGCTGAGCGTCGTGGGCGCGCTGCTGGGCGGCGGGGGCGGCGTGGCGCTGATCGCCACGGGGCCCGTCGGCCTTTTGGCCGGCGCCGCCATCGGCGCGGTGGTCGCCGCCTTCGGCTGGCCCGCGGTCAGCGACATGCTCCTGTCCCTCAAGCTTCCCCGCGCCTTCCGCTGGATGAACGTGCAAAAGCGCCTGACCGGCGAAAAGACCCGCAAGGACGTCCGGGACGCCCTCGTCAGGGAGCTTTCCCGCAAGGACGGCCCTTTCGCCAAGCGGGTAACGGAGGGTTTCACGCAGGCATTCCAGCAATACCTGTACCAGACCGCCCAGGAGGCGGAGATTCCCATCCAATAGCCGCGCCGCGCTTCCGCCGTTCGATTGCCCTCGCCTCCCTTCCGTCCGCTTTGCAGCCGCCGGCGACCCCGGCGGCTTTTCCATGCCCGGCTTTTCCCTCCTCTCGCCGGCTTTCCGCACGTTCCCGCCCCTTGTTCTTTTCCTGTTCGTCCCTTGAAAACATCCGTCGCAACCCATACAATACAATAGAATACCCATTGATGGGCAATTTTTCGGAAGGGACGAAAGAATGGACAAGATTCGGATGAAAACGCCGCTCGTGGAAATGGACGGCGACGAAATGACCCGCGTATTGTGGAAGATGATCAAGGAGAAGCTGCTGCTTCCCTACGTCGATTTGAAAACCGAGTATTACGATCTCGGGCTCAAACACCGGGACGAAACCAACGATCAGGTTACGGTGGACAGCGCCTTGGCGGCGCAGCGGCTAGGCGTGGCGGTCAAATGCGCGACCATTACCCCCAACGCCCAGCGCGTGACGGAATACAACCTCAAAGAGATGTGGAAGAGCCCCAACGGCACCATCCGCGCGATACTGGACGGTACCGTTTTTCGTGCGCCGGTGATGGTGAAAGGCATCCGTCCCTGCGTCGTCAACTGGAAAAAGCCGATCATCCTCGCGCGCCACGCCTATGGCGACATCTATAAAAACGTGGAGTTCCGCGTGCCCGCCGCGGGACTGGCGGAGCTTTGCTACACCGACGGGGACGGCAAAGAAACGCGCCTGCCCATCCACACCTTTCAGGGCCCGGGCGTCATCCGCGGCATGCACAACACGGATGAAAGCATTATGAGCTTTGCGCATTCCTGCTTCTGTTTCGCGCTGGATGTAAAACAGGATCTGTGGTTCTCCACAAAGGACACGATCTCCAAGACCTACGACCATCATTTCAAGGATATTTTCAACGATCTGTACGAGTCCACCTACCGCAAGGCTTTCGAGGCGGCGGGCATCACCTATTTCTACACCCTCGTGGACGACGCCGTCGCCCGCGTCATCCGCAGCGAAGGCGGGTTCGTGTGGGCGCTGAAGAACTACGACGGCGACGTGATGAGCGATATGCTCGCCACCGCCTTCGGCAGCCTGGCCATGATGACCAGCGTTCTGGTGTCCCCCCACGGTCAATACGAGTACGAGGCGGCGCACGGAACCGTAACCCGCCACTACTACCGCTACCTCAAGGGCGGGGAGACCAGCACCAACCCCGTGGCGACCATCTTCGCCTGGACGGGCGCGCTTGCCAAGCGCGGCGAGCTGGACGGCATCCCGGAGCTGACCGCCTTTGCGCAGGCTTTGGAAGCGGCGACGCTGACCACCATCGAAAGCGGCAGGATGACCAAGGACCTGGTGCCGCTGTTCGAGGGCGAGGCGCAGGCGCTGAGCTCCGAGGGCTTTCTGACGGCCATCGCGGCCGAGCTGGAAAAGAAGATCGCCTGATGCCGGGCCCAAATCAGGCCTCGTCGAGAATCCATACCGATGTCTGCGCGCCCCTTCTGTTTCGGAAGGGGCGCGCAGCGCTTGCAGATCGCCGCTTTTCATATCGAAACGGCGGCGCATCCCTTTTTTCGAACCGCCGGTTGTGTTATGATGGGAAATAATCGGCATCGGATGGAGGCGATGGAAATGAGCATCCGCGAGGTGGAAGCCTACTACGACGAAAACGCGCAGAAGGAATGGGAACGGCTTGAAAACCATCCCTTCGAGTTTGTTTTCACGACCTACCGCATGGATTCGTACGTCCGTCCCGGCGACAGCGTGCTGGATATCGGCGGCGGGCCCGGCCGGTACGCCGTTCACTACGCCAAAAAAGGCTGCGACGTGACGCTGGTCGATCTGTCGAAGGGCAATATCGAACTGGCGCGGGAAAAGGCGCGCGAAAACGGCGTCGATTTTCCGATGTTCGCCTGCAACTGCCTCGAAATAGACAAGCTTCCTCCGGGTGAGTACGATCACGTTTTTCTTATGGGGCCGCTGTACCATCTGGTCGACGAGCGCGACCGGGTGAAGGCGGTCCGGCTGGCGCTTTCGCGGTTGAAGCCGGGCGGAAACCTGTACTGCTCGTTTATTCTGGATTTTGCCTGCGTCATCTATGACCTGAAAAACGGGCCCGGTTATTTGGCGGGGGATCTGGCCAACCCGGCCACGCGCCGGCTGATCGACTCCGTCGTGACCGCGACGGGGTACAGCGGGCCGGCTTTTACCTCCTCCTGTTTTTTCAACCAGCGCCAGATCGAGCCGTTCATGCGCCCGTTCGGGCTTGAAAAGCTCCATCTGTTCGGGCAGGAGGGCATTATGGCGCTCAGCGAGAATCAGGCCAAGGCGTTCCCCAGGGAGGAATTCGACCAGTGGATCGAGGTCGCCAAGCGCTTTCTGGATATTCCGGAATTGCTGGCGCTTTCGGAGCACGCCATGTACATCGGGCGAAAGCCCAAGGCGTGAAACCTCCCTGTCCAGAAAAGGGTAATAATCGTTCCGGACGCACCGTCCGCGCGTTCGCGGGCACTCAGCTTCCCAGCACCGCCAAAAGCTGCGCCAGCGGCACGCCCGTCAGCAGCAGAACCCCGATGATGCCCAGCAGGTGCAGCGGGTAGAGCCCGTAGCCCAGCCATTTGGGCATGCGGACGTTCGTATGCGTGGGTACGAGTATCCACGGCAGCGCCAGCCACATCAGCGTCTGCAGATGGAAAAACGCCTTGAGCACCGGGCCTACGCCCGTCCATTCCAAAAAAGTCAGTTGCAGCCCGGCAAACGAGATGACCTGGCTGGAGGAACCTCCCCAGAAAAGCGCGAAGGCCAGCACGACCGCCAGAATGCCGCCGGCGCTCTTGCGCGCCGCGTACAAAAGCAGGATGAACGTAAGCCCTTTCCAGCCGTAGTCGACGCTGACGAACCCCAGAAACACGTAGGCGAGCACCGGGGCCCAGAACTGGCTGAAAAACCACCTGCCCCGGATACCGGCGATGACCAGCACCCCCAGGCACAGCAGGAACAGGATGTTGAGCTTCGACCAGGGGTTGCCCAGCGCCACCATGTTGATCGGCTGGGAGACGGCCGCCAGCACCAGCAGCCTGAACGCGTAGCGGAGGATATCGTGCGTGTACTCGCACCCGACCACCAGGCACCACGCGTAGATCGGCATGGCGATGCGCCCGAGTATCCGCATTTCCGTAACGCCGGGAAACACCGCGACGCCCAGATGATCCACGATCATAAAAACGAGCGCGACGATCTTCAGCCATCCGGTATCCGTGTTGCCGCCCAGTTCGATCGCGCGGCCGCTCAGTTGCTTGTGCATCCGTCCATCCCCGCCTTGTGCGTTATTCGTTTGATTATATCACACCCGGTCGCGCTTGCAAACCGCCGTCGTTTTCAGCCAGACTTCATATTGCGTTCATGTGCGCTTCACGCGGAGCAGCGATAATGACCACGGTTCGCGGCGGGAAGGCAACGGAGGTGACGCGGGATGGATGCAAGGTGGAAGCGGCTGATGTCCGTCGCGGTCTGGATACTGGCCGCCGAGGTCGTCTGCCTGCTCATGGCGCTCTATCTGCACTCGTGAGAAGGACGGATTGAGTTTTTACCGTCGCTTTGGTATACTAACCGTATCGGCCCCGACCGTATCCGAAGAAGAAAGAAGGCGCGTCATGAAGCTGCTCATCGTCGACGACGAACAAAAGATACGCGAACTGATCGTGAAATACGCCGCGTTTGAGGGCTACGAGACCGCCGAGGCGGAAAACGGCATGCAGGCCGTGGAGGTCGCCCGCTCAACGCCTTTCGACCTGATCGTTCTGGACATCATGATGCCGGAACTGGACGGGTTTTCCGCCGCGCGGGAGATACGGAAAACCAGCCCGCACGTGCCCATCATCCTCCTGTCGGCGCGCGGCGAGGAATACGATAAGATACACGGGTTTGAGATCGGCATCGACGATTACGTGGTCAAGCCCTTCTCCCCCAAGGAACTGATGATGCGCGTGGGGGCGGTGCTCCGGCGCGTGAACGGCGCGGCCGGCGGCGATCCCGCCCCCACCCACCAAACGGCGGTCATCGACGGCATGACGGTGGATTTTACGGCCCGCCGCGTGACCATCGACGGAAGCGACGTGGACCTTTCCCCCAAGGAGTACGACCTGTTGTTTTATCTGGTGCGCAACCGCGGCATCGCGCTGACGCGGGACAAGCTGATTTCCGAGGTCTGGGGGTACGACTTCTTCGGCGACGACCGGACGCTGGACACGCACATCAAGCTCTTGCGCAGGCAGTTGGGCGATTACGCCAAGTATATCGTCACCCTTCGGGGCGTGGGGTACCGTTTTGAAAAAGCGTGACGGGGCCGCGGGCAAATCGACCGTAAGCATCCGCGGGAAGGCTTCCGCCGTCGGAAGCCTGTTTTCGCGGTTTTTCGCGCCGCTCAACCGGCTGGGCATCCGGGGCCGGATACTGATCTACTTTCTGCTGTTCACGGCGCTGCTTCTTTCGCTTTTGTGGGTATTTCAGATTGCGCTTTTGTCGGATTTCTACCGTTTGCAGAAAACCAACATGCTCACTTCCTCCATCGACACGCTCCAGAAGAATATCGACAACGAGGATCTGCAATTGCTGGCCGACCGGCTTGCGGAGGCCAACGACATCTGTGTGCTGATCATCGACGCGCAGGGCGACAAGCTGATCACCACCGATAACCTGCGCGACTGCGTTATTCAGCGCATGACGGAGTACGATCTGCTCCGGTATGTGAACCTCGCCGCGCAGAGCCAATCCACTCTGTACCGTATCATCAACATCGGGCAGCCCGGCAACAGCGAGTACAACGCAAACCGCTTTCAGGGCCCCGTGCCGCGCGCGGCCGACGACAGCCTCAGCCGCAGCATGGTCGCCGTGAAGGAAGTGGAAACGGAGGACGGCGAGGCGCGCTATATTTTCCTCAACGCCGTCATCACCCCGGTAGAGTCCACCGTGCAAACGCTGCGGAGCCAGTTCCTGTTCATCGCGCTGTTCATGGTGCTGTTGTCCCTGCTGCTTTCGCTGGTGCTCTCCCGCCGCATCGCCCAGCCCATCGTGGATACGAACGACGCGGCGTCGGAGCTGTCCGAGGGGCGCTTTTACCCGGCCAACACGAGCGTCAGCTATCGCGAGATTATGCAGCTCAACGCGACCCTCACGCAGGCCGCCAGGGACCTGCACCGCGTGGAGGAGATGCAGCGCGAGCTGATCGCCAACATTTCCCACGATCTGCGCACGCCCCTTACGCTGATCGAGGGCTATGCCGAGGCCATGCGCGACTTGCCCGGGGAGAATACGCCGGAAAACATGCAGGTGATTATCGACGAAACGCGGCGGCTGAGCAGCCTGGTCAACGCGGTGCTGGAATACAGCGCCGGCAGGAACGGCCGGAGCGCCGTGGAACGCACGGATTTCGACCTGACGGGCGGCGTACGCGCCATCCTCGGCCGCTACCGGAAGCTGACGGAACTGGACGGCTACCGCATCCTTTTCGATTACGACCGCCGAGTGACCGTCAACGCCGACGAAATGCAGATCGGTCAGGTGGTGTACAACCTCGTCAACAACGCCCTCACCTACACGGGCGAGGACAAGACCGTCACCGTCCGCCAGCGCGTGACCGGCAATACCGTGCGCGTGGAAGTAATCGATACCGGCGAGGGCATACCGCAGGAAGAGCTTCCCTACATCTGGAGCCGGTACTACCGCGGTCAGAAGCCCCACAAGCGCGCGACCGTGGGCACGGGGCTGGGACTGAGCATCGTGGAGGGAATTCTGACGGGCCACGGCCTCCAATACGGCGTGGAGAGCAGGGAAGGGTGCGGAAGCACGTTCTGGTTCGAGCTGCCCGTGGTTTCCGCCACGGAGCCTGCGGACAACCGGGATACCGGCGAAGAAGCGTAAGCCTGTAAGGATAAACGACGTCCCCGGGGATGGCTGTTCGCCGTCCGCGGGGACGTTTTACATTTTTCTCTTGGGTAAAGTCCCACGCCTTATCGAGCTGCGCCTGCCGGCGCCGTTTAGAAAATGCTGCTCAGCGCCGCGGCCAGCAGTACGCTGCCCAGCAGGACGGCCGCCAGGATCAGCGCGATCAGACGGGTCGCCTTTCGCTTATGCGCGTTCTTCTTGCTTGCCTGTATGGGCATGCCCGGTTCCCCCCTCGTCGTCCGTTCCGTTCCCGGAAACGAACCGATTATAGCATATTGCGGCCGGCCGCGCAAACCGCCCGGCCGATTTTTACAACGCGAGGCTTCCCCGTTTCGCCATGTATTCCAGCGCGCTGATCAGCGCGAGCTTGCCGTGCTCGTAGCTCAGCCCGCCCTGCAGGTAGACGGTGTACGGCTCCCGCATGGGCGCGTCCGCGCTCAGCTCGATGCTCGCGCCGGAGACAAACGTGCCCGCCGCCATAATCACCTGCTCGGTATAGCCGGGCATGTCCCACGGCTCCGGCAGCGCCATGCTGTCCACGGGGGACGCCGCCTGAATGCCCTGGCAGAAGGCGATCAGCCTGTCCGGCGTGCCCAGTTCCAGCGCCTGGATGATGTCCGTGCGCGGCGCGTCGACGGCAGGGGTCGTCGCCATGCCGAGCTCCGAGAACACCGCGGCCGCGAGCACCGAGGTGCGCACCGCCTGCCCCACCGTGTGCGGGGCCATGAACAGCCCCTGATAAAACGGCTGGTACCCCGCCGCGTAACTGCCGATCTCCCCGCCCACGCCCGGCGCGGTCAGCCGGTACGAAATGCGCTCGATCAGGTCTTTGCGTCCGACGGCGTAGCCGCCCGTGGGGGCCAGCCCGCCGCCGGGGTTCTTGATGAGGCTGCCCACGCACACGTCCGCGCCGTAGTGGGTGGGCTCCTTCTCCTCCACGAATTCGCCGTAGCAGTTGTCCACCATCAGGCAGGCGTTGGGAAACTCCGCGTGCAGCATTTCGGCCAGCGGCGCGAGCTCCGCGGGCGTCAGCGACCGGCGCGCGGCGTACCCGCGGCTGCGCTGCACGGCCACCACCTTCGTTTGGGGGGTCATCGCTGCGCGGATGGCGGGCAGATCGAGCCGCCCGTCCCCGTTCAGCTCCACCTGCCGGTACGTTACTCTCATTTCGGCCAGCGACCCGGGCCCGGCTCCGTGAATACCGATGATGCCTTCCAGCGTATCATACGGCGCACCGGAGGCGCTCAGCAGTTCGTCTCCCGGCAAAAGCAGGCCGAACAGGCACAGGGAAAGCGCGTGCGTGCCCGAAGCGATCTGCGGGCGCACCAGCGCGGCCTGCGCGCCGAACAGCTCCGCCCAGATGGCCTCCAGCGTGTCCCGGCCGATGTCGCCGTAGCCGTAGCCGGTTGTCGCGGCGAAGTGCCGCGAGGCGACCTCGTGTTTCTGGAAAGCGGCGAGCACCCGCGCGGTGTTGCGCAGCGCGATGCCGTCGATGCGTTTGAACGCCTCCGCGCATTGCGCCTCGGCCTGTTCGATCCTCTCGGTGACGGTCATTTCTTCCATTCCTTCCAAAACGTTTCGCCGATCGAAAGCGCGCGCTCCGCGCTGCCCGCCTCGGCCATATCCAGCCATTTCACGCGTGGATCGGCGTTGAACCACGTCCACTGGCGTTTGGCGTAGCGCCGGGTGTTCCGCTTCATCAGGCTCACGGCCTCCGAAAGCGGCGTGCCGGAAAGCGCGACGGGCACGAGCTCCTTATAGCCGATGCCCTGCATGGCCTGCGCCTGCGGGGGCACGCCGGAGGCGAGCAAAGCCTCCACCTCGGCAAGCAGGCCCTTTTCAAGCATCCCGTCCACGCGCGCTTCGACGCGGCGGTAGAGTACGTCCCGCGCGAACGTCGTGCCCAGAATGCAAAACGCGAACGGGCGCTCCGCCTCGGGCGCCTTCTGCGCCGACATCCGCTCACCGGTCAGCAGGTACACCTCCAGCGCGCGCGACACCCGCTGCACGTCGTTTGCGTGCAGCTTTGCAGCCGCCTCGGGATCGACGCGCCTCAGCCGCTCGTGCAGCGCATTTCTGCCCGCCTCGTCCGCGGCCGACGCCTTCAGTTCCTCCCGGAGCGCCGGGTCGCTGGGCACGCCGCCGAGCGAAAGCCCTTCGGTCAGCGCCCGCAGGTAAAAGCCCGTGCCGCCGACCAGCACGGGCAGCTTTCCGCGCGCGTATACGGTCCGTATGCAGGCTTCCGCCCGCCCGGCGTACTGCGCGACGGAAAAGGGCTCCGTCGGCTCCACGATGTCGATCAGGTGGTGCGGTATGTTTCCACGCTCGGTCGGGGTGGGCTTGGCGGTGCCGATATCCATGCGGCGGTACACCTGCATGCTATCCATGTTGAGGTTCTCGCCGCCGAGCGCCCGGGCCAGCCTGACCGCCAGCGCGCTTTTCCCGCTCGCCGTGGGCCCGACGACGCACAACACCGGCGTTTTATCCATGCGCGTCCCCCTTACGGTATGCGCCGGAAGCGCTTTTCCAGCTCCCGCCGCGTGAGCACGCTCACGATGGGCCGCCCGTGGGGGCAGGTGGGCTGCGCGCCGGAGCGCAGCATCTGCTCAAGCAGCGCGTGCACATCCTCGGCGCTCAGCACGTCGCCGCCCTTCACGGCGTGTTTGCAGGCCATCTGCGCGATGTGCCCGCGCAGGCGCTCGCGGGTCAACCGGCCGTGTTCGGCCTGCGCCTCGTCCAGCACGGCCAAAAGCAGGTCGCGCACCGGCTCGTTCTGGCCCAGTATCACCGGTATCGCGCGCACGGCCACGGTGGCCGCGTCGAAAGGCTCCACGTCGAAGCCGGCTTCGGTCAGTACGGGCTGCATTTCCTGAAGCATCGTCACGTCCCGCGCGGTCAGCCGCACGGTTTGCGGCGCAAGCAGCGGCTGGGAGACGCGTGCGCCTTCGTAGCGGGCCATGAAGCGGTCGTACAGCACGCGTTCGTGCGCCGCGTGCTGGTCCACCATCAGCAGCCGTTCGCCCGCCTCGAAGATGAGGTAGGTTTTGAACGCCGCGCCGATGTAGGTAAGCCGGAGCGTGTCCCCGTCGTCGGCCACGCTCTGCTGCTCGCCCTCCGTTTCGGTGAACGCGCGCGACGGCGGCAGGGAAAAGAGCATTTCCGTACCCGCCATGTCTTCCAGCACCACGGGCAGTTCCGGCTCGAAGGCGACCTTCCCCGGCCGAAGGGGCGGGAGCGGCTCGTCGGCATCGGAAGATTCCTGTCCATCGCCCTCCTCGTCCGTTTCCATGCCATAGGGCGCGCTTTCGGTCAACCACGCCGTGTCCCGCGCCGCGATCAGCGTTTCCGCGTCGCCGCGCGCGTAGCCGGTCGCCTCCCGCATCGCGGGTACGGGCGGCACAGGCGCGACGGTCGGCTCGTCGGCAGCCTTGGCCATTGCCGGCGTTCCGCCCGTTTCACCCGGGGTATTCGCATCGCCCGAAAGCGGCACCAGCCGAATTTCGTCCGTCTCCGGCACTTCTGCGCCGGGCGTATCGCCCGAAAGGCGGCTTTGCATCGTGTCTGCCATCAGCGCCCCGCGCACGAGCGCCCGCACCGCCTCCGCCACCTCGTCCGGCCGCTGGAAGCGCACCTCCAGCTTGTTGGGGTGCACGTTCACGTCCACCTGCCGGTAGGGCAGCGTAAGCGACAGCGCGCAGATCGGGTACCGGCCGATCATTACGAAGCCCTCGCACCCGCTTTCCAGCGCGCGGCTCAGCCCCTCGTTGCGAAAATAACGGCCGTTGATGAAAAAGCTCTGCTGCATGCGGTTGCCACGGCTTAAGTCCCCCACGCCCACGTAGCCTTCCGCAAGCAGGCCGTTCGCGGCGCCCGACACGCGCCGCATTTCCCGGAACGCCTCCCGACCGTACACGCAGTAGAGGGCCGATTCCAGCGTGCCGTCGCCCGCGCTGCGGTAGACGGTCTTGCCCTGGCTCACGAAGCGGAAGGCCACCTCCGGGTGGCTCAAAATCAGCCGCATCACGTAGTCGGACACGTACGCCGCCTCGGCCGCGGGCTTTTTGAGGAACTTCAGCCGTACCGGCGCGTTGAAAAACAGGTCGCGCACGGTCACGGTGGTGCCCACGGGCCCCGCCGCTTCCTGCACGCTTACAAATTCCCCCGCCTCCACCTGCGCCTTCACGCCGTATTCGGCGGAAGCGGCGCGGGTCACGCAGGTCACCCTGCTCACGGCGGCGATGCTCGCCAGCGCCTCGCCGCGGAAGCCCAGCGTATGCACGTCGTAAAGCTCCTCGGCGCTTCTCAATTTGCTGGTCGCGTGGCGCGCGAAGGCCATGCGCACCTGCGGCGCGGGGATGCCCCGGCCGTTGTCGCCCACGCGGATGGAGGTGATTCCCCCGTCCTTGAGCTCCACGGTCACGGCGGTCGCGCCCGCGTCGATGCTGTTTTCCACCAGCTCCTTTACCGCGGCGGCCGGGCGTTCCACCACCTCGCCCGCGGCGATCTGCCCGATGACCTCGTCGGATAGTACCTGTATGGGTCTGTCTGCCATTGATCGCTCCTTACAGCCTTCTGGCCTTTTCCCGCAGCCTGAACAGGGCGTTCAGCGCGTCCATGGGGGTAATGGAAAGCACGTCCATCTCCTTGAGTTCCTCCACCAGCTGATCCTGCTCCAAATGGAACAGATCGGTCTGGCGGTTGGCTTTCTTCTTCTTTTCGAGAATGTTCTGGCTGATGGTCTCCTGGTTGATGTCGCTCACTTCCAGCCGCGCCTGAATCTCGTGGGCGCGTGCGACCACCGAGGCGGGGATGCCCGCCAGCCTCGCCACGTGCACGCCGTAGCTCTTGTCCGCGCCGCCGGGGCGGATCTTGCGCAGGAAGATCACATCCTCGCCGCGCTCCATGGCGGTGATGCAGTAGTTCTTCACGCCCTCGAAACGCCCTTCCAGCTCGCTGAGCTCATGGTAGTGCGTGGCGAACAGCGTTTTGGCCCCGCATTTCTTTACGTCCAGCATGTACTCCACCACGGCCCACGCGATGCTCAGCCCGTCGAACGTGCTCGTGCCGCGGCCGATCTCATCCAGAATCACGAGGGAATCCTTCGTGGCGTTGCGCAGGATGTTGGCGGTCTCGCTCATCTCCACCATGAAGGTGCTCTGCCCGCCGGCCAGATCGTCGGACGCACCGATGCGGGTGAAAATGCGGTCGCACAGACTGATGCGCGCGCTTTCGGCGGGCACGAAGCTGCCGATGTGCGCCATCACGGTGATCAGCGCCACCTGCCGCATGTAGGTGCTCTTGCCCGCCATGTTGGGTCCGGTGATGATGAGCATGCGGTTCTGCTCCGTGTCCATCAGGACGTCGTTGGGCACGAAAGGCACGTCGGTCTGCATTCTTTCCACGATCGGGTGCCGGCCGCCGCGGATGTCGATGACGCCGTCCTGCGTGATCTCCGGCTTGACGTAATCGTAATCCCGTGCGACGCGTGAAAGCGACAAAAGCGCGTCCAGCGTCTTGATGGCCGTCGCGTTTTGCTGTATGGCGGGAATCTCGGCGGCGATCTTCTCCCGAATGTCGGCAAAAAGCTGCGCCTCCAGCGCCAGCGACGCCTGTTCCGCCCCGGTGATCTTGCGTTCGATCTCGTTAAGTTCCGGGGTCACGTAGCGTTCGCTGTTGGCCAGCGTCTGCTTGCGCGTATAGCGCAGCGGGACGTTCGCCAGATTGCTCCTGGTCACCTCGATGTAGTAGCCGAACACGCGGTTGTACTGGATGCGCAGGTTTTTGATGCCCGTCTCCTGCCGTTCGGCCGTCTCCAGGTCGAGTATCCATTGCCTGCCGTGTGCGGAAGCCTCGCGGTAGCCGTCCAGCTCCGCGTTGTACCCGTCGGCGATGATGCCGCCTTCCGTAATCACGGGCGGCGCGTCCGGGTGGATGGCGGCTACGAGCAGGTCGCACAGCTCGGTAAGCGGCGAAAGCGTATGCCCCAGCGCCTGCACGGCGGGCACGGAAAAGCCCGCCAGCAGCGCCTTGATCGGCCCGGTCGCGGCCAGCGAGCGTTGCAGGGCGAGGCAATCCCGGGCGTTCAGGCTTCCGTAGCTGATCTTGCCCAGCAGCCGTTCCAGATCGGCGATGCCGCGCAGGTCGTCGGCCAGCTCGTCGGCGGCCTGATAGTCGTCCCGGAGCGCCTCCACGGCGGAAAGGCGCGTGCGGATGCGCTCGGGGTTGGTCAGGGGCTCCTCCACCCAGGTCTTGAGCATCCGCGCGCCCATGGCGGTACCGGTGCGGTCGAGCAGCCACAAAAGCGACCCCCGCCGTTCTCCGCCGCGCATGCTGTGCGTAAGCTCCAGGTTGCGGCGGGTCATGCGATCCAGGTACATCGTGTCCGCGCCCTGGTAGAGGGTGATCTGCGTGATGTGCGCAAGGGAATTGCGCTGCGTGTCGTTCAGGTAATAAAGCAGCGCGCCCGCGGCGATCACGCGCCTGTCGCGAGGCTCCAGCCCCAGCGCGGCCACGGAGGCCGCCTCAAAGTGGGAACGCAGCTGCGCGGCGGCGTTCTTGCGTTCAAACGCCGCCGCGGGCAGCTGGGTGACGGCCACGGGTTCCTCCAGCGCCTGCATCAGCGCGCTTTCGTCGTTGGTCAGTATCTCGTGGGGGTGGATGCGGATCATTTCGTCACGCAGCCGCGCGGCTGCGTCGGTAACGAGGTGCACGGTAAACTCGCCGGTGCTGACGTCCGTATAGGCCAGCGCCGCTTCCCTGTTCAGGAAGGCGACGCAGAGGATGTAGCTGTTGCTTTTTTCGTCCAGCATCGCGGGGTCGACCACGGTTCCGGGGGTCACGATGCGGATCACATCGCGCTCCACCAGCCCCTTGCTCAGCGCCGGGTCGGTCATCTGCTCGCAGATGGCGACCTTGTACCCCTTGTCGATCAGTCTGGCCACGTAGCCCGCCGCCGCGTGGTAGGGCACGCCGCACATCGGCGCGCGCTCACTCAGCCCGCAGTCCTTGCCGGTCAGCGTCAGTTCCAGTTCGCGCGAGGCGACCTGCGCGTCCTCGAAGAACATTTCGTAAAAGTCGCCTAGGCGGAAGAACACGATGCAATCCCTGTGTTTTTCCTTGACGTCAAGGTATTGCTGCATCATGGGCGTTACGGGCATGCGGGTTCGTTCCTTTCCATCGGGTCGGTCGGAGGGGGTCAGCAGCCGCAGCTTTCGCAGCCGCCCTCGCAGCCGCCTTCGCATCCGCCGCCGCAGCTGCCGCAGGAGCAGGCGCTTTCGTCCTCATCCTCGCCGGTGACGACGAATTTGATAATCCTGTTCACCTGCTGCATCATACCGGTAAAGGCGGCGTTGGTCTCGCGCATGGTCTGAATCTTGTCGTTTTGTTCCATGGCCTTCTGGGCGGCCTCCAGCGCGGCGCCCGCCGCTTCCAGCGCGCCGTGGTTCAGGTCGCTCGCGGCCAGCAGGCTTTCCACTTCCCTGCGCTTCTGCGTATATTCGTCCATCAGCTGCGAAGCCTCCTCGTCCTTGAAGGCCGCCTGCTCCGCCAGCCGCATTTTGATGAATTCCTCGCTGTCCAGAATCGCTTCGGCGAGCTGTTCCGCCTGGTTGAGTACGTTCTCCATGTGGTTTCTCCTTTACGTGCGCTCCGCGCGCAGGGTGTTGACCGCCGCGGAGGTAATTTGAACCGGTACGATCCGGCCGATGTCGTCGGCCGTTCCCGGTACGGTAACGGTTATACCCCGGCTTCCCTTGCCGGAAACCATATGCCTGTCCCGCTTACTCAGGCCCTCGACCAGCACCTGCTCGGTTTTGCCGATCATGGACGCGTGCACGGCGGCCGTGCCCGCCTCCACCGCCGCGATCAGCCGCCGAATGCGCCCGCCGGACACGTCCGCGGGCACCTGACCCGGAAATTCGGCGGCCCTGGTACCTTTTCGCGGGCTGTAGATGAAGGTGAACGCCGCGTCGTAGCCTACGGTGTTCACCAGCGAGAGCGTGTCCTCGAACTGGGCGTCCGTCTCGCCCGGGAAACCGACGATCAGGTCGGTCGTAAGCCCGATATCCGGCACGGCCGCACGCAGGGCCTCCACCTTTCGTAAGTAATCGGCGCGGCTGTAGCGGCGGTTCATGGCGGCGAGGATTTCGTCGCTGCCGCTCTGCACGGGCAGGTGCAGATGCCTCATGATGTGCCTGCCGTTGGCCATCACGTCGATCAGCTCGTCGGACAGGTCCTTGGGGTGGGAGGTCATAAAGCGGAGGCGCGGCACGCTGAGCTCGTCAAGCGCCCGGAGAAGCTTTGGGAAGGTTTCGGCGGAACCGTTGCCGTAACTGTTCACATTCTGCCCCAGCAGCATAATCTCCTGCGTGCCGGCCTTGAGAAGCGCCTCGGCCTCGCGCAGGATGTCCGCCGTGCGGCGGCTGCGCTCCCGCCCGCGCACGTAGGGCACGATGCAGTAGGAGCAAAAGTTGTCGCAGCCGTACATGATGGTGATGTACGCCTTGTAGTCGTTAAGCCGCTTTACCGGCAGACCCTCGGCGATCAGGTCGTCCTGGTCGCTCACGCTCACGACGCGCTTTTTCTGCGTGAGCAGCGTGTACAGGAGCGTGGGAAAGCGATGCAGGTTGTGCGTGCCGAAAGCCAGGTCGATGAACGGGTATTGCCTGAGAATCCGTTCGGCCATGGCCGGCTGCTGCACCATGCACCCGCATACGCCGATGAGCAGTTCCGGCTTTTGCCTTTTGAGCTCCTTAAGCCAGATCACGTTACCCAGCGCCCGGCGTTCGGCGTTGTCCCGAACGCAGCAGGTGTTGAACAGCACCAGGTCGGCCTGCGTCCGGTCGGGCGCTTCGGCAAGGCCCATTTCCGAGAGCATCCCGGCGAGCTTCTCGCTGTCGTGCGCGTTCATCTGGCAGCCGTAGGTCACGATGTGGTAGCTGTGCGGGCGCTCCGGCAGGGCCGCAACGCGCTCCATGGCGGCCCGCTGGTCGGTAAGCTCCGCTTCGGTCAAGATCACGGGGGTATGAGACACGGTATTTCAGTTCCCTTTCGTCGGTTTCGTTCGGTGGTGGACGCCAATGCTTTCAACGGGCTTGTAGCCAGTGCCGCCGCAGGCCTTGCAGGGGGTTTCCAGCGCCTCGCGCAGGGAGACGCCCGTGCGCTTGCGCGTCGTTTCCAGAAGGCCCAGCTTCGTAAAGCCGTGGATCACGGTCTTGGCGCGGTCGCGGGCCAGCTCCGAACGCAGCAGGTCGCTCACCTGCGCGCGCTCCGCGTCGGTGCGCATGTCGATAAAATCGATCAGCACGATGCCGCTCAGGTTGCGCAGGCGAATCTGCCGCGCGATCTCCGCGCAGGCCGCAAGGTTCTGCCGAAGCGCCACCTCGCCGTTCTTCTCGCCGATGAACTTGCCGGAGTTGACGTCCACGGTGGAAAGCGCCTCCCGCTCGTCCACGACCAGGGTGCCGCCGTTGGGCAGGCGCACGGTGCGGCCGAGCGCCTCGGAAAGCTGCGCGTCCACCGCGGAGGAACGCCAGGCCGCGTCCAGCTCCACGTCGCTCACCTGCTCCCACAGAAGCCCGTTTTCCGGCGCGGGCATGCGGTTGACCGCGTCGTTGACCGTTACGCTGAGCGGATAGCGCGGCGTGTAGTCCCTGACCAGCGCGGTGAGCGTGGAGGGCTCGCGGTAGAGCGCGACGGGCGACTTGAGGTGCTGCGCCTTCGCCGCTATCTTTTCCCACAGCGCGGCAAGCTCGGCGATTTCGTCCCTGATCGCGTCGCGGCGGGCAAGCAGCGCGCCGTTGCGCAGGATGAGCCCGCAGGCGTCGCCGCTCAGTTCCCTGCCCAGCTCGATCAGCTTTTCGCGCCGGGCTTCGTCCTCGACGCGTTTGCTGACGCCCACGTAGCGGTTGAGCGGCATGAAGACCACGTACTGGCCGGGCAGGGCGATATCCCGTGAGAGATAGGCGCCCTTCTGGTCGCGCGCGTCCTTCTTGACCTGCACAATCACGTCGGCTCCGGAAACGAGCGGCTTTTCGCCCTGTTCGGCGCGGTAGCTCTCCGCCTCCGAGATGGGCAGGAAGCCGTTCAGGGGCTGCCCGATGTTCACGAACGCGGCGTTCATCCCCGGCGTCACGTTTTCCACCCGCCCCAGAAACACGGCGTTGACCAGCGTGGTCTCTTCGCCGTCCTCCACGTAGTATTCCAGAAGCTTCCCTTTTTCCGTCACCGCGATTCTGCGGCGCGTGCCCTCGGCCTTCACCAGAATGCAAAGCGAATCAGCCATGTTGCACTTCCTCCAGCGGTATCGCCTCTCCGTCCTTCCCGTCTGCCAGTATCGCTTCCCGGTACGCCATGTAGGGAACGTTTTCCACGTTCGCCAGCCCGCACAGCGCCCCCATGAGCACGGAAGGCTTCAGCGAGCCCTCCGGCAGGTTGCGGATGCGAAGCCGCAGCGTGTATCCCCCGTCGGTCTGTTCCGCCGTCGCTTCGGCCACGAAGGGACGGATGTCGGTCATCTTCTCACCGCTTTTGGTCTTGCGCATCGCGGCGCATTCATCGGATGCCATGAACGCGGGGAGCGCCGCGGCGACCCTGGCCGCGTCCCCGCCGCCGCCCATCTCGATGCGGTAGCGCGAGCCCGACACCAGCGCCATGAGCGTTGGAAAATCGTCCCCCACGGCGCGCACGGCAACCACGGGCAGCGCCCTAGGCAGCGCGCTTCTCAGCCGCGTTACGAAGGCGTCGGGGTCGCACTCCCCCTCCACGGGCACGTCCATCAGCTCCCGCAGGCCCACCACGCCCACCGTGAGCGGATAGGCGAAGCTCAGCTGGATGTGCGGGTTGAAACCGTTGGAATAACGGATGGGCAGGCCGCTGCGCCGAAGCGCCCGCTGCATGGCGCGCATCAGGTCGAGGTGACCGATGTGGCGAAGGGCCATGCTTTTTTCAAACACCACGATCATTCGCATAGCTTGCACAGCCCCTTCGTACGCTCGATGCCGCAGCCGTTGCAGCCCAGCCGGCAGTCCCGCGTGGTTTCCGCGCGCAGGGCCCGCTCGTACTCCCGGCGCAGGTAGCGCCTGGTGACGCCGACGTCGATAAAGTCCCAGGGCAGCAGCTCGTCCTTGCCGCGGGGCCGGTTGGCGTAAAACGCCGGGTCCACGCCGCAGTCGCTAAACGCCCGCATCCACAGGTCGAAGCGGAATTGATCGTTCCAGCCGTCCAGCCGGCAGCCCAGCTCCCACGCGCGGTACAGCACGTCCGAAAGCCTGCGGTCGCCCACGGCGAAGCACGCTTCCAGAAAGCTGATGCTCGGGTCGTGCCAATGGAAGGTCACCCCGCGGATGGTTAATAGCCTTCGCAGCTCCTGCTGCTTTTGCTTCACCGTTTCCATGGTGTCCTGCGCGCACCACTGGAAGGGCGTGAAGGGCTTGGGCACGAACACCGCCGCGCTCACCGTAACGCGCAGGCCCTTGGCCCGCTGCCCCTTGGGCACGGCGTAGTAGGCTGCCACTGCCTTTTGGGCCAGATCGGCGATGCCCTCCAGGTCGGCCTGCGTTTCGGTGGGCAAGCCCATCATGAAGTACATCTTCACGCTGTTCCAGCCGCCCTCGAAAGCGTCCTGGAGCTTGTCCGTCAGGTCCTGCTCGGTGACGCCTTTGTTGATCACGTCGCGCAGGCGCTGGGTGCCTGCCTCCGGCGCGAAGGTGAGGCTGGATTTTTTCACCCGCTGGGTCTGGGCGAGGGAATCCTTCACATAGCTGTCGATGCGCAGCGACGGAAGCGATATGCTCACCCGCTGGGCGGAAAAGCGTTCCATGAGGCCCTCGCACAGCTCGCTCAGGCGGCTGTAATCCCCGCTGGAAAGCGACGAAAGCGATATTTCCTCGTAGCCGGTGCTGTCCACCAGCTTCTGGGCCAGCTCCATGAGTCTTTCCAGGCTGCGCTCCCGCACGGGGCGGTAGAGCATCCCGGCCTGACAGAAGCGGCACCCGCGCGTGCACCCGCGCATGATCTCCAGCATGATGCGGTCGTGAACGATCTGCGTGTAGGGCACGGGGATGCTTTCGGGGTAATAGGCCGCGTCCATGTCGGTTACGAAGCGCTTTAGCACGGTGGCCGGGGCCGCAGGGTCGGTCGGCGCAAAGCTCGCGAGCGTCCCGTCCGCGTTATAGGCCGCCCGGTAGAGCGAAGGCACGTATACGCCCTCGATGGCCGCGAGCCTTTTGAGCCGCTCGGCGCGGGGAAGCTTCGCCTTCTTCGCCTCGTTCAGCGCGTCCACGGCCTCGACGATCACCTCTTCCCCGTCGCCCATCATAAACGCGTCGATAAACGCGTGCAGGGGCTCGGGGTTGGCGGCGCAGGGGCCGCCCGCGACCACGATGGGGTCGTCCTCGCCGCGTTCGTCCGCCTTCACCGGCACCCTGCCCAGCGAGAGCATCTCGAGAATGTTGGTATAGCTCATTTCGTATTGCAGGGTGAACCCTACGATGTCGAAACGGGCAAGCGGCGTGCGGCTTTCCAGCGAGAACAGGGGGACGTTCTCCTCCCGCATGCCGTTAAGCATATCCACCCAGGGCATGCAGACGCGCTCGCACAGGGCGTAGGGAAGCGCGTTGATGATGCCGTAGAGAATCTTCATCCCCAGATGGGACATGGCGACCTCGTAGGTGTCCGGAAAGCAGAAGGCAAAGGTGATTTCCGCTTCGGAAAAGGGCTTGACGTCGGCGTTCATTTCGCCGCCGGTATAGCGGGCGGGCTTCTCCACCCGCTCCAGAAGGCGCTCGATCCGCTCGTTCATTCCGTTCCTCCAAGTTACAGGTTCCTTTGGATAATGTACCATGACCGACGGCGTTTTTCAACCGTCGCCGCTTAAAAAGAGAAACCGCCCCGGATGGAGGCGGAATGAGGTCGCTATGGACGGGGTTGTCGGCCGGCTTACGCCCGGCTTTCCTGCGGCGGTACGAACGGGGTGCCCAGCGCCGCGCGGGCCATGAACGCCCTGATCTCGCCCCCCGCCTTCTCCGCGCGCATCAGCGCCGCGGCGGGAGAATCCAGAAGCGTCTGGCGGTCCTCCAGCGGCGCGAGCATCCTCTCCTCGCCGAAACCGCGGTGCTTCAGGCCCTTCTTGGCGATGCGCAGCAGCTCGCGCGCGTAATGCAGGCTGTCCTCGGTGGTGGAAAAGGCGCAGTTGCCCAGCGACGCCTGGCGGTTGCGCTCGTTGGGGGCGGGCATTTCGTGCGCGGTGTCGAAATCGCGCGCCAGCGCGAGCGTCTCTTCAAGCTCCGTGCGAAGCCCCAGGTTGAACGCCGAGGGCGTAAACGCCTGCCCGAAGGGCTGCGCGCACAGAATGCGGTACTCGACCGTCCCGTAGGAGGTGGTGACGATGTTGCGTTCCAGATCCAGATAGCGGATGTCCTCTTCCATCGCGTCCGGCTGTTGGAAGTATTCCCGGACCGGCGTTGGCGTGAACACGTTGGTCACGCCGTTTCGCTTGCGCATGAACAGGCACGCGTCCTCGTAGCTCTTGGCAATCTCTTCGGCCGTTTTAAGCCCCAGCTTCTGCGCCCCCACCAGCCCGATGCGCTTGAAGGAGGAGCGCATGTAAAGCTCGTTGCGCGCGCACAGGTACAAGTTTCCGTCCAGGCGGGCGGGCGAATCCGCAAACAGCAGGATGTTCATCCAGTCCAGGCGGGTGAACAGCTCGAAGATCAGGGGCAGTTCCTCCGGCGTGGTGTTAAAATGGATCTGCTCGGAGGAGATAACGCAGTAAAAATCCTTGTAGTATCGTCGTTTCATGCGGAAATGCTGAAAGTATTCCGCGATGGCCAGGGTCAGTTCCCGCTCGATGAGGTGCGGGTTGGCCGTCTTGGCCAGAAACGGGTTGAAGCCTACGCCGAGCAGCGCGTGCCCGTTTTCCGCGAGGATGCTCTGCTCCCTTTCCAGGGTCCGCCGGAACCGGAGGTACGGCGTCCACAGCGAGGGCGCGCTGGCGGAAGCAAACTCGACGTTTTCAAGGCAGGTGTCGAAGGTCAGCACGTTCCCGTCGTCGTCGCGCACCGCCAGGGGCACGCCGTCCTGTTCAACACGGGAGATGCGGTAACCCAGCGGCGTTACCCCCTCCATCAGCTTTCGGGCAATGCCGGGATCAAAGGTCTTGCCGTCCAGCGGCACAAGGGGAAATTCCAGTTCGACGCCGACGTGGTTTTTATGGTTCCGTGTAATGCCATCCGTAAGATAGTGGTACAGCAATCGGTCTGTATCCACGCAGGGACAGCTCCTTTCTAAGCTCGAACCGTCTGTGGAGGTTTTTTTCGCCCCGCGCGCCGAACAGGTCTCGTTTGGGGTCAATGAATCATATCACAGTTGGGGCGGGTTGTCGATGCATTTTCGCAAGAAAGATCGCTTCTTTTTTCGCGATCGGGAAAGTACGTCAAACCCCTTGTTCCATAAGGCTTTTATTGCAGGGAAAGGCGGCGCGGTGGGATGCTTTTCTTCCTTCGGGGGTTTCACGCCGCTTGAAACGGGGGATATAATAACAGACGGATTGATGCGCGGCTTCGCGCCCCGTCGGGCAGACCTACGTTTCAGGAAAGAAGCGATATTTTGTTCCATCCGATCACCGATGAAGATTTGGATACCATCTGGACGCTGCAGCACGGCCTTCGGACGCTCGGCAGCGAGTACGACGCCTTTCGGCTGTACGCGTGGAAACCGCTGGACCGTTCCCAGGTCGCGTACTGGCGAAACGCCTTTGCCTTGCGCTGCATGATGCAGGGCGAGCCCTGGTACCTGGCGCCCGCCGAAACGGAGGATTTTCACGGGCTGCTGGCCGCCGTCGCGGCGTACGAACGCGCTTCCGGCGGCAAAACGCTCTACTTCTTGCATACGCAGGACGATGGGGAAACGTTCCCCGAGGGCTTCACGGCCACGCCGCGCCGCGATCTGTACGATTACGTCTATCGCGCGGAGGATTTGACGACCCTCAAAGGCCGCGCCTATGCCGCCAAGCGCAACCAGATCAGCCAGTTCAAACGCCGGTACGACTGGCGCTTCGAGCCGCTCTCGCCCGCCAACCGGGACGCCGTGCTCGCCATAGCGGACGAATGGGACCGGACGCACACGGGCGCGCTGCTGGCCTACGAGCGCACGGCGATCGAGCGGATGCTCGATCTGCCCCGGGATTACGGCCAGAGCGGCGGGGTGCTGTTCGCCGACGGCAGGCCGGCGGCCTTCGCCATCGGCTCCCATCCGCGTCCGGCACTGCTGGATATCGAAATCGAAAAGGCGCTGCCGGCGTTTACCGGCGCGTATTCGATGATCGTTCAGGCCTACGCGCAGTATGCCTATTCCCTCGCCCCGTTCGAATACATCAACCGCGAGGAGGATATGGGGCTGGACAACCTCCGGGAAGCGAAGCTGCAACTGAAACCTGTGCGGCTGATCGAAAAAACGCTGATGACGGCGAAGCTGTAAAGGGAGCCGCCAACGTTGTGAAAGCGCCGAAAACCCCCGCGTCCGAAAGAGACGCGGGGGTTTTAAGCACGTCTTGCCTGGTTCTGCGGTCACTTCGCCGCCAGCGCCAGCGTGGCCGTCCAGCCCAGGTCGATGGCTTTCTGGTGGGAGGTCGCGTACGGGCCGATGGCCGCCACCTGCGCCGCCGTGCGCGGGAAGTGGATGCACAGGTGCCCGGCGAAGTTGTTGGTGGTAATGTGCTGTACGCTGTGAGGCATATCGTGCGTGGACGCCATGTAGACGCGTCCGTCGCTGAAGATGACCCACACCGCCTTGGGCGTCCAGGTATTCACGCCGCCGAAGGCCTTCTCCATGTTCGCGGTGTCCTCCGCGGTGAGGGGCTCGGCGTCCGCGTGGGCCCCGAAGCTGAACATGTGCACCTGCCAGCTCAGCCCCGTCACGAAGTCGTAGACCGTCGCGTAGGGGTACAGCTTGCAGCGCGCCTTGACCTCGGTGTACCAGTTGGCGTACCGGACGCTGGCGGCGCTGGGCGTGGTGGAAAGCGTGGGCGCCGTGCTGGTCGTTATGGTGGAAGTGCTGCCCGTGGCGGTGACGGCGGAAACGCTGTTGAGCTTCGTAAGGGTCTTGGAGCCCGCCACGCCGTCAGCCGAAAGGCCGTTCTGCTTCTGGAAGGCGATCAGCGCCAGCGCCGTCTTGGAGCCAAAAATGCCGTCCGCCGTGCCGGTTAGGTACCCCAGCGTAATCAGGCGTTCCTGCATGTCCTTCACGGCGTCGCTGACGGTGCCCTGCTTGAGCGTCGTGGTGGTGGCGACGGTGTTCTTGATCGCCGAATTGGAGAACAGCACGGATTGCGTATTCGTGCCGGCCACGCCGTCTCGCACGAGGCTGTTGGCTTTCTGGAAGGCGACCAGCGCGGTTTTCGTTGCCACGCCGAACTGGCCGTCCGCCGTGCCGGTCAGGTATCCCAGCTCGATCAGGCGGTTTTGCAGCGTCGTCACGT
Source organism: uncultured Oscillospiraceae bacterium (assembly GCA_964640955.1). Taxonomy (GTDB): domain Bacteria; phylum Bacillota; class Clostridia; order Christensenellales; family Aristaeellaceae; genus CAXXOK01. Next base: position 84,006 of record CAZXJI010000001.1, read on the forward strand.
CGTCGCCGCTGTCCCCGTAGCGCAGCGTGGTGGAAAGCGTCGTGGTGCCCACGTCCCCGCGGACGGCCGTATCGCTGTACAGCACGCTCTGGGTCTGGTAGCCGGCCTTGCCGTCCACCGTCAGCCCGTTGGCTTTCTGGAAGGCGCGCACCGCGGCGATATCGTCCTCCAGGTAGACGCCGTCCAACCGCGAGGTATAGTACCCCAGCTCCACCAGCCGTTTCTGCAGGCTCAAAACCATCGAGCCGCGGGAACCGGAGGTGATGGTGACCACCGTATCCTCGGTGATGTTCATGGTCGGCGTCGGGGTGGGCGTGGCGGTAGCCGAGGCGTAAATCGGGTTGGCGGCGAAAAGCACCGTGCGGGTCTTGGCGCCGCATACCCCGTCCTGCGTCAGGCCGTTTTTGCCCTGGAACGCCTTCAGGGCGTCGAGGGTGCTGTTGCCGAATTTACCGTCGATGCTGCCGGTATAATAACCCAGCTCCGTAAGCCGCGTCTGCACCTTTTTCACGTCGTCGCCGGTATCGCCGTAGCGCACCGTCTCGGTGGGCGGGGCGACGGTCGGGGTGGGCGTGGGGGTGACGACGTCGGAGGAGGCGATGGCGCTGGCGCTGTAGAGGATGGTCAGCACGTCCGCGGTCGCCACGCCGTCGGCGGTGATGCTCATTTTTGTCTGGAACGCCTTGATGGCGGCGACCGTCGCCTTGTCGCAGGTGCCGTTGATCTCGCCGGCGTAATAGCCCAGCTCGGTCAGGCGGGTCTGCATGTTCTCCACCGCTTCGCCGGTGTTGCCGGATTGAATCGTGATGCCGGAGACCATCGGCACGGTTTTGATCACTTTGCGGTAGCCCTTGACGTTTTTGGGCTTGCCCTCGTACAGGAGCAGCTGCAGCTCCTGGTCGGCCTCGCCGTCCTGCGTGAGGCCGTTGCGCTTCTGGAAGGTCGTTACGGCGGCTTTGGTGTCGGAGCCGTATTTGCTGTCGATCTCGCCCGTATAGTAGCCCAGCTCCGTCAGTGCTTCCTGCAGCGCGCGCACCTGCGAACCGGTGGAGCCCACCGCCAGCGCCGTATACTTGACCGCGTCGGGGTTGATGGTGATCGTCGGCGTGGGGGTCGGCGTGGGAATGGCGGCCAGCACGATGTAATCGGTCATCACGTAGCCGCTTTTCCCGTTGTATTTGACCTTGGCAAAACCGTTGGACGTTACGTCGTAAACGGTGATCATTTCGTTTTCGGGAATCACCAGCAGCGATTGGGACGCGACGCTGGCCGACTTGCGCAGCTTGACGCGCGCAACGGTGGTGGTGTCGTAGGGATAGCTGTCCACCGCCGACAGGGGAACCTGCGTGGCGTCGGGCGTATCCTCGTTCACCGCGTCGATGTATTCGATCATCGCGTAGCCGGTGACGCCGTTGTATTCCACCTTATAAAAACTGCCCGTTTTCCCCAGGATGGTTACGGCGTCCCCTTCGTTGATCGTCGCCAGTACGACGGAGCCGGTGCTGGCATACCTGCGCAGCTTCACGCTGTCGCCCGAAGTGGTGTCGTACGGATAGGTGACCGCCGCCGCGGTAGCGCACGCCGACAGTACCAGCGCGGCCGCCAGCAGGATCGCCAGCGCGCGCACAAAGCGATTTTTCATCGTTCATCCTCCAAGCCCTGCGCCCATGTTTCATTCCAAACGAATCATGCCCTCAGAACAACCTTATTGTAGGGTAGAACTTGAAGCATGTCAAGGAATAGGCGCATATTTGCGCCGTCGCGGGGCGTGAATTTACTTTTTCTGCCTTCCGGGGCCGCGTTTCGGCCTGCGCTTGCCGCGCCTGCCGGTTTTCGAGCGGATATAGCCCTCCGCCTGCCCGTAATCCTCCGCGTCCGCGCGGACGACCATCGCCTGCCACCAGCGGGGCCGGTACAAAAGCGCCGTGTGGGCCTGCGGCCAGAACTGCACGCGTTTGACGTCCGCCCACCGCAGGTCGGCGCGGCGGATGAAGGAAAGGCCCTCGGGCCCGGTCTCCGGCGCGTCCGCCTGCAGGGCGTTAAGCGCACCGGGCGTCAGGAAGCGGGCGTACAGCCGCGCGCGGCGCGGGGAGCGCAGGTAAACGTAAGCGTGCGCTCCCTCCTTGTCCAGCACGTAGCGCACCGTTTCCTTCCCCTGCAAAAAAAGCGCCAGGCCCGTCAGGCACACGAACGCGAACAGGATCCCGATCAGCGTGCCCGGCAGGCCCTGCCCGAGCAGGTCGGCGACGCCTGCCGACCCCTCCGTAGCCGCTTCGAAGGCCGTCGCCGCCGCGAACACCAGCACAAGCACCGGCACGGCCACGCGCAGGACTGCGTTCCAATGGAACCAGTCGTCCACCGGCCGCCGTTCGACGGTAAACGAAAGGCGCTCGCCGGACTTGGCAAGCTTTTTGCCGCAGTGCGGGCAAACGCTTTGGGGCGGCACCTCGGTTTTGCAGTGGGTGCAGTAGTTGGTCAGCGGCATGAAGCGCTCCTTTCAGGGATCGGACGGATTTCAGCTCGTTTCCGCCAGCAGGCGCGCAACCAGCCGCTCGGCGTATTCCCGGGCGAACTGCGCGTTCTCGGCCAGCTCCGCCTGCGGCCGGGGCTGGTCTCCCATCAGCGCCACGAACTGGCTCACCTTCAGGCCCAGCGCGTCCTGTATGTCCCGGTCGCTTCCGTCCTGGGAAACCAGATAGTAGCACAGAATCGAATCCGTCTGCCCCATGCGGTGGGCGCGGTCCTCCGCCTGGCTGTGCACGGCGGGCGACCAATCCAGCTCCCCGAACACCACGCAGCTGGCGCGCTGCAGGTTGAGCCCGGCCGCCGCGCGAAGCGACACGCAGCACAGGTCGGTGCGCCCGGCCATGAAGCGCTCCACCGACTGCTCCTTCTGGGCGGCGGTCTCCCGCCCGGTGATGAAGGCCGGTGAGAACGCGCGCAGTTCCCGGCGGTAAAAATCCATCACCTGATGGTGGTGGGCGAACAAAAGCACCTTTTCCCCGCCGTCCAGCAGCGCCCGCACGAACTGCACCACGTAGGGCGCCTTGGCCATCCCCGTGGCCTGCCGCTCGCCCTGCTCCACCTCCATGGAGAGCAGCGCCCGCTGCGAGGCGGAAAGCGTACCGTCGTGCTTGAGCTGCGAAAGCTTCTCGGACACGGGCAGCATGAGCTTGCGGTAGAGGGCGTCGTCGCTGTCCACGGTGGTGACCAACCGCCGCTTGGGCGGCAGGTCGCTTAGCACGTCCTGCTTGGTACGGCGCAGCAGGATACCCTCGTTTCGCAGGTATTCGCCCAGCACCTCCGGCTTGGCGACGATCTGGTTGCCGTAGCCGTAGCACCATTCCCGCGTGAAGCTTTCGTAATCCCCCAGAAAATGAAAATCGAGGGTATTGACCACGTTCCAGATCTCCGCACCACGGTTGTAGATGGGCGTGCCGCTCAGGCCCACCACCCGCTCGGCCCCCTCGGCCAGAAGGCTCGCGGCGGAGTACTTTTCGGTGCCGCTGTGGCGCAGCTCCTGTATCTCGTCGAAAATCACGTAGCGGAAGCTGAGCTCCGGCAGCGTTTCCTTCCAGCCGCGCAAAAGCAGGTAGTGCATCAGGTAGATGTCCGCGTCGGGCAGGGCGTAGGGCGTAAGCCCCTTGACGATGTGCACCGTGGGCAACTGCCCGTCCTTCAGGCGGACGAAGCGCAGAATTTCGCTTTGCCAGTTGCGCATCAGGTGCGCGGGCGCGATGATCAGCGCCGGGTAGGCGTCCAGCTGCGCCAGCATCGCCAGCGCCTGCACGGTTTTGCCCAGGCCCATCTCGTCAGCCAGCAGGCAGCGGTCGGTGCGCAAAAGAAACGCGAGCCCCTCCTGCTGGAAAGGGGTCAACTGCCCCGTGAATACCCGCGGGGACGGGGACGCGCGCCCGGGCGCACGCAGGGCGGCCTCCCGGTCGCGCACGTACTGGCGAGCCTGATAGAGCGCCTCCTGCCAGCGTTCCTCGTCCTGCGGGCGCACGGTCAGGGGGTAGCGCATCATCAGCCAGTTCAGGTCGCCGATGATGCGCCGGTGCGCGGTAAAGCGCGCCTCGCCCCGGCGGCCGGTGGCCGTGCCGGGGAACAGGCGCTTGCAGAACTCCGTTACGCTGGGATCGGCTTTTACCACCCAGCAGTTGCGGCGGTGGTTGTAGCTGAGCGTGCCGTAGGTGCGCGCGGAAGGCGAGCGCGTCGCGTCCAGACCGAGGAAAAGGGGCAGGCCGCCCGGTTCGCTCACGGCAGGCTCACCCCCCACAGCTGGGACAGCGAAACCGCCCGCACCGGCTTGCCGTTGAGCCGTTCGGGCAGGGTTACGCTCTGCCAGCTCAGCACGATCAGGCTTCGCACGCATTCGCTCTGCGCATAGCGCGCAAGCTGACGGGTCAGCTCCGCCGGCCTGGGTTTGCCTTTTTTGATTTCGACGCCCACGTCGCCGACCAGATAATCGATCCGGCAGCCGCCGGCGATACGCGCCTCGTGGCGGTAGGCGAAGCCGCACTCGGTCAGGCGGTTTGCCACCAGACGGTGTAGATCCGCCTCGTAAAGCGCGAAGGGCGGCCGCATCGCGCACAGCGCCTCCAACACGGGCTCCGCCACGTTGCCGCCTCCCTTCGGTCGGTAGATTCAGCTTAATCCAGCGTAATGCGCTTGTGTTCGCGGCTCTCCCGATAGAGCACGAAGCGCCGTCCGATGCACTGCACCGTTTCGGCGTGCGTGCGCCCGGCAAGCTGATCGGCCGCCTCCCGGGCGGACAGCTCGCAGCCGTTCTGCACCGCGCACTTGATCAGCTCCCGGGCCTCCAGCGCGTCGTACGCTTCCTTGACGGTCGCGTCGGTCACGCCTTCCTTGCCCACGTAGAGAATGGTTTCCAGCGTATTGGCCATCGCGCGCAGTTTGGCGCGTTGTTTGCTCGTCATCCCGGTTCCCTCCGATCAGTCGATAAAGTCGAATTCCATATCCCCGATGCGCACGGTACTGCCTTCGCCCGCGCCCGCCTCGCGCAGGGCGTCGATCACCCCGCGGTCGCGAAGCGTGCGGTGGAACCAGTTGAGGCTTTCCTCGTCGTCGAAGTTCACGCTGTCGATAATCCGCTGCATCGCGCGGCCTTCCACCACGAAGGTCGCGCCGTCGCGGCCCACGGTAAAGGGCGCCTGCGGTATTTCCGGCGCCGGCGCCGCCTCGGTAAACACCGTGGGCGGAGGCAGCTCCTTCATTTCCTTCACCGTTTCCGAAAGCAGGGCGTCAAAGCCGTTAAGCGTCGCCGCGCTGACCGCGAACGCCTTGTAACCCATGGCCGTGAACGCCTCAACGAGCCGTTCCTTCTCGCCCTCGTCGGCGATCAGGTCACATTTGTTGAGCACCACGATCTGCGGCTTTTGCGTGCCTTCGCCGTAGGCGTCCAGCTCCCGGTTGATGACGGCGAAATCGTCGAGCGGGTCGCGGCCCTCGCTGCCGGAAGCGTCCACCACGTGCCACAGGAGGCGCGTGCGCTCCACGTGCCGGAGAAAATCGTGCCCGAGGCCCACGCCTTCGCTGGCGCCCTCCACCAGGCCGGGGATATCCGCCAGGGCGAAATCCGTATCGAAGCGCTTGACGATCCCCAGGTTCGGCGCGAGGGTGGTAAAGTGGTAATTGGCGATCTTGGGTTTTGCGGCGGTCAGCGCCGCGAGGATGGTGCTCTTGCCCACGTTGGGAAAGCCCACCAGCCCCACGTCCGCGATGGTTTTCAGCTCCAGCCGGAACACGGCCGCCTCCGGCTTGATGCCGGGCTTGGCGAAGTTGGGGGCCTGCCGCGTGGGCGTGGCGAAGCGCGCGTTGCCGTGGCCGCCGCGCCCGCCGGTGAGCAGCACCCTGCGCTGGCCCGCCTCGTGCATGTCCGCGGCCACAGCGCCGTCCGCCTCGCGGAGGAACACGGTGCCGACCGGCACCTTGATGATCAGGTCTTCGCCGTTTTTGCCGTGGCAGCGGTTGGCGCTGCCATCCTCGCCGTTTTCGGCAAAGTACTTGCTGACGAAACGAAAATCCAGCAGCGTGTGCATGTTGGGGTCGGCCAGCAGCACCACGTCGCCGCCGTCTCCCCCGTCGCCGCCGTCCGGGCCGCCGTTTTGCACGAATTTCTCGCGATGGAAGGATACGCATCCGTTCCCGCCGTTGCCCGCCTTGGCGGTGATCCGCACGCGATCCACAAATGACGCCATAGGTTCCTCCTCCGCCCGCCGGGCTCCTCAGCCCTTCGGGGTCTCCTTCGCCGCCGTCGGCGGCTCCTTTTTCGGGTTTATGTACCGGCAGTCCGCAAGCAGCGCGCACGCGGCGCAATCCGGCTTGCGGGCATGGCAGACGCGCCGCCCGTGGAAAATCAGCCAATGGTGCGCGTCGATCCAGTCTTTTTTGGGGATCACGCGCATCAGCTGGCGCTCGGTCTCCTCCACGTTTTTCGCCTGCGCGAGCCCCAACCGGTTGCCGACGCGGAACACGTGCGTGTCCACCGCGATGGTCGGCACGCCGAACGCGTTGGCGAGCACGACGTTGGCGGTTTTGCGCCCCACGCCCGGCAATGCCGTCAGTGCTTCCATCGTTCCCGGCACCTCGCCCCCGTGCCGAAGCATGATGAGCCGGCAGGCTTCCACGATATGGGTCGCCTTGCTCTTGAACCCGCAGCTTTTGACGATCGGGTAAACGTCCTCCACCCGCGCGGCGGCCAGCGCCGCCACCGTGGGGTAACGCTCAAACAGGATCGGCGTAACCTTGTTCACCTGCACGTCGGTGCTCTGCGCCGAAAGCATCACGGCGACCAGCGACTGGTAGGGATTCACAAAGTGCAGTTCGGGCCTGGGGTGGGGGTACAGTTCGCTTAACGTTTTCAGAATCCTTTTTTGCCGGGCGGTGCTGGGCATGGCGGGCGACCTTTCTTACGGTTGATTTTCCTGGGTCTTCGGGTGCCTCGCGGCGGTCAGCGTCTCCGGCAGAAGCGCCCTGGGCAGGCGGTTGAGCCCCGCGCAGGTCAGGGTGATGACGATCGTAAACACCGGAATCTCCGCCAGGTTGAAGGGCAGGCGGCCGACGAGGATAATCCAGTAGCTTTTGGAAATGAAGAAGGTCAGCCAGTAGGAATTCAGGAAGATATACGCGACCGCCGCCAGCGACGCCGCCAGGAAGGCGCGCCCTCCCAATTCAACGTAGCGGCTGCGCACCGCGCGCGTAAGCCAGCCCTGGTAGCGGGGGCACATCATCCAGCCGTAGAGGAAGCCCACGACCAGCGCGGTGACCGTGAAGCCCGGAAAATACGCGCCGGTGCCGAAGATGATCGTGCCCAGCACGTCCCCCAGCCCCGCGACGATCATTCCGCCCACGGGCCCCAGCAGGTATCCTGCCACGGCAATGGGCAGGAACCCCAGATTCATCTGCTTTTCCACGAAAGCGATCTGCACCAGGTTCCCCAGCACGATCTGCAGAGCGATCAGCACACCCGTGTAGGACATCCAAAGGGCCGAGAAACGCACTTTTTTCATGTACGCCGCCTCCTCATCCGAATGATTCCGATAATCGAGCCTATTGTACAGGAAATCGCCTGCGGATGCAAGCGCCGCGAAGGCGCGTAAAAGGCGCGGGCGTTTCAGGCTCGCCCGCGCCTTTGGATGGATGCCTTTCGCTACAGCCGGTACCTTTTCAGCAGTTCCGGGCGGCCTTTCATTTCCTCGGCCTTTTTCAGGTACTTCTCGCTTTTGTTGCCCAGCACCGCGTAGCTGGCCAGCTTGCTGCCCTCCACGCCCGGCTGGTTGAACGCGTCCACGTCGAGCAGCTCGCCCGCGTAAGCGGTCGCCATCTCAAAGAAGCAGATCAATTGCCCCAGCGTGTAGGCGTTCACTTCCGGCAGCGTAATCACCTGGCTCATGCGGCCCGCGCGGTACAGCGCGTACTCGGTGCCCTTGAGCTCCGCGCCGATCAGCTGGTTGAGCGTCTTGCCGCTTAAGAAATGCACGTCCGGAAAATCCTCGCAGCCGTCGGCGATGATGACTTCGCTGCGGTATTTTTCGACCTTCAGGAAGGTGATTGTCTTGTCGTAGGGCCCTTCGGAGTACAGCTGCAGCTGGCTGTGCTGGTCGGTCACGCCCAGCGCCTTGGTGGGCGTCTGGCCGCAGTTGACGGCCATGCCCTTGCGGGTCACGTTCTTGCCCAGGCTCTCGGCCCAAAGCTGGCAGAACCAATCCGCCATGTACTTGAGGCTGTCGGCATAGGGCATGACGACCTGCACGTTTTCGTGCCTGTCCTCCAGGGCGATGTACTGCAGCGCGGCTTCCAGCAGCGCGGGGTTCTTCCACACGTCGCCGGTCTTGCAGCGCTTGTCCATCGCGGCCGCGCCTTCCAGCATCGCGCGGATGTCGATGCCGCACACCGCGGCGGGCAAAAGCCCCACCGGCGAAAGCTCGCTGAAGCGGCCGCCCACTCCGTCCGGAATAAAGAACGTCTCGAAGCCTTCCGCTTTGGCCAGCTTGATCAGGTTGCCCTTTTCATGGTCGGTCGTGGCGATGATGTGCTTTTGCCAGCCGTCGCCGACTTCCTTTTTGAGCAGCTCGGAAACGATCAGGTACTGGCTCATGGTTTCGGCCGTCGCGCCGCTCTTGGTGATGACGTTAAAGCAGGTGCGCTTCACGTCGATCACGTCCAGAAGCGATGCCATGCGCTCCGGATCCACGTTGTCCTCCACGTAGAACTTGGGACCGTTCCGTTTTTCGGCGGGCAGGTCGTTCCAGCGCTGGTGGTTGAGCGCCTGCTGCACGGCGATGGGGCCCAGGGCGCTGCCGCCGATGCCCAGCACCACGAACGCGTCAAACTGCGCCCGTACGCTTTGGGCGACTTTTTCTATTTTGGCTACGATATCCTCCTGATTATAGGGCAGTTCCATCCAGCCCAGCCAGCCCGTACCGCGGTTTTTCTCCACAGCGGCCTGCGCGGCCGCGGTGGCATCCGCCATGGCGTCCACCTCGCCGGGGTCGATGCCGTACTGAAAGCCCACGATATCGCTCATCATATGGTTTACGTCCAGCTCGATCGGTCGCTTATCCATGTAAAACCCTCCATTCCTTTGCTAAGCCCTGTCTAAATTATATCACAGTCCGCCTGCTTTGCAAACATCGGCGCGGCTGAACGCGCAGTTTTCGCCAGTGGAACCGCGCAGGCGAAAACCGCTTCCCGCGTTGCGCCGGAGGACGAAACATGCTACAATGACCTCAATCTGCAGACGGGAGCGTGGCGCGGGTATGGACATCAAGGCGGAGGCGCTGAAAAAGCATTACGAATGGCGGGGAAAGCTGGAGGTGACGCCGCGGGTGTCCATCCGCAACCGGGAGGACCTCTCGCTTGCGTACACGCCCGGCGTGGCCGAGCCCTGCCTGGTCATCCGCGACGATCCCGAAAAGAGCTTCGAGCTGACGCGGCGGCACAACCTCGTGGCGGTCGTCACCGACGGCACCGCGGTGCTGGGTCTGGGCGACATCGGCCCCGAGGCCGGCATGCCCGTAATGGAAGGCAAATGCGTGCTTTTCAAGGAGTTCGGCGGCGTGGACGCGATTCCCCTGTGCCTGAAAACCAAGGACACGGACGAGCTGGTGCGCTCCATCTACCTGCTTTCCGGAAGCTTCGGCGGCATCAACCTGGAGGACATCAGCGCGCCCCGCTGCTTTGAGGTCGAGCGGCGATTGCAGGAGCTGTGCGACATCCCTGTTTTCCACGACGACCAGCACGGCACGGCCGTGGTGGTGGCCGCGGCGCTCCTCAATGCGCTCAAGCTGGTCGGCAAGCGCATGGAGGAGATCACCTGCGTCATCAACGGCGCGGGCTCGGCGGGCATCGCCATCGCCAGGCACCTGCTGCGCTTCGGCGTGGGCAACCTGATTCTAGTCGCCCGTCACGGCATCGTGGTGGAGGGGCGCGAGAAAATGAACCCCGCCCAGCAGGAAATGGCGATGGTCACCAACCGCGGCATGCGGCGCGGCGGCCTTGCGGAGGCCATCCGCGGCGCGGACGTGTTCATCGGCGTTTCGGTGCCCGGGGTGCTCACCGCGGACATGGTGCGCACCATGGCGGATCGGCCCGTCGTTTTCCCCATGGCCAACCCCGTGCCCGAGATTATGCCGCAGGAGGCGCTTGCCGCCGGCGCGGCGGTGGTGGGCACCGGCCGCAGCGATTTCGACAACCAGATCAACAACGTCCTCGCCTTCCCCGGCATTTTCCGCGGCGCGCTGGACGTGCGGGCTTCCCGCATCAACGAGGAAATGAAAATGGCCGCGTCGCTGGCCATCGCCTCGCTGGTGACGCCGGATCGCCTGAACCCGAGCTACATCCTTCCCGAGGCGTTCGACAGGCGCGTGGGCCCCGCGGTCGCCCGTGCCGTGGCGCAAGCCGCCGTTCGGAGCGGCGTGGCGCGCAGGCCCGAAAACGCATGAGCACGCAGGAGATCATCGACTATTGCCTTACCAAGCCCGGCGCGTACACGGACACGCCTTTCGGGCCCGATCCCCTGTGCGCGCGCGTCGGCAAGCGAATCTTCGCGGAGATTGCCTTCAGCCGCCCGTGGATCACCCTCAAATGCGAACCGGTCTACGGCCTGGCGATGCGCCACGCGTATCCGGAGCATATCCGGCGCGGGTACCACTGCCCGCCGTCCCAGCACCCCTACAACAACACCGTTACGCTGGACGGCACCGTGCCGGATGAGACGCTTCGGGAAATGATCGACCACAGCTACCTTCGGGCGCTGAGCAGCCTCACCCGTGCGGAACGGGCCGCGGCGCTGGCGGGAACGAAGGAGTGACGGAAGCGGACCCCCGGCATTATGCCGGGGGTCCGCTTTTCATTTTTCCGGTTCGTCAAAGCTCTGCACTTCCAAAAGCTTTCGCGCCGTTTCCTTCGCGGCCTTCATGGCCGTAGGCAGCGGAAGCTTCGCAAGCGTCTCCGCATCCGCAGGTATCGCCTGCCGCTCGATCAGCCAGCGTTCGCCGGGCATGGCATCCAGTTCGAAACGGAACAGCTTCATCTTCCATACCCTGTGGGTGAACACGTGCGTCGCCTCTCCCGCGGGGCCGCGGCAGGTCGCCGCAAGGCCCTCCGCCTTAAGGAGCCGTTCAAGCACGGCCGGGTCGGTTTCACCCTCCGAAAGCCAGAACACGTACAAGCCGTGCAGCAGCCTCTCCTGCCGGCGAAACACGAGCACCTTCCCTTTGCAGGTCAGCAGGCACACCGCCACGTCCACCTCGCGGCCGGGTTGTTTTTTTTCGTGCACGGGCAGGCTTTCCGCGTCGCCTTCCCGGTACGCGTCGCAATCGGCGTTAACGGGGCAGTTGTCGCAGCGCGGCATGCGCGGTGAGCACAGCGTGGCGCCCAGTTCCATCAGCGCCTGGTTGAACGCGCCCGGGTCGTGCCGCGGAATCGCCGCCGTCACGCCTTGCCGGATCCGCTCCTGCACGTCGGGGCGGTCGATGCTCTCGCGCTCGCCCGCGAGGCGCGCAAACACCCGCTTTACGTTGCCGTCCACGGCGGGCCGCGGCTCTCCGTACGCGATGCTCGCAATCGCCCCGGCGGTGTACGCGCCGACGCCCGGCAGCCTCAAAAGCGCGTCGTAATCCGGCGGGAGGGTCCCGCCGTACGACTGCGTAAGGACCTTCGCCGCCTTTTGCAGGTTGCGGGCGCGGCTGTAGTAACCCAATCCCTCCCACAGCTTCAGCACTTCCTCCTCGGGCGCCGCGGCCAGCGCCGCAGCGTCGGGAAAGCGCAAAAGAAACCGACGGTAATAATCGACGACCGTCTCCACGCGCGTCTGCTGCAGCATGATTTCCGACACCCATATGGCGTATGGGTCGCGCGTTTCGCGCCAGGGCAGGTCGCGCCTGTTCAGCCGGTACCAGTCCAGCAGCCGGTCGCTCCATTTCGCGGGGTTTTGCAACGGCATCCCTCTCTTTCCGTAGGGATTGTACCACAAATCCGGTCCGGCGGTACGTGGGGTTTGCAAAGAAAACCGGCGTTTTTTCGCGTATCGCGTAGATTTGTCGAGTATTACCGAGAAAACAACCGTTTCCCCGCGTCACCTGGCGTTCTCGGCGCATTTCGCGCCGTTGATGCTGTTGCTTTATACGGGAAAATGACGTACACTAACAACGTTGTTAGCACTCGGTTATGGTGAGTGCTAACAAAACCACAATATCATGACCAGATAGGGAGGAACACACATGAACGTTAAGCCGTTAGGCGACCGTGTCGTTATCAAGAACATTGAAACGGAAGAGACCACGAAAAGCGGCATTCTGCTCACGAACGCCTCGAAGGAAAAGCCGCAGATGGCGGAAGTCATCGCCGTCGGCCCCGGCGGTATGGTGGACGGCAAAGAGGTCGTCATGAACGTCAAAGCCGGCCAGAAGGTTATTTACAGCAAGTATGCCGGCACCGAGGTCAAGATCGACGGCGAAGAGATCATCATCGTGCGCCAGAGCGACATTCTGGCGACCGTCGAATAACGCATCCGCATTTTTAGAGGAGGAAGAACCGTTATGGCAAAACAGATTAAATACGGCGAGGAAGCCCGCCGCGCGCTGCAGAAGGGCGTCGATTCCCTGGCCGACACCGTGAAGATCACCCTGGGCCCCAAAGGCCGCAACGTCGTTTTGGACAAGAAGTTCGGCGCGCCGATGATCACCAACGACGGCGTGACCATCGCCAAGGAGATCGACCTGGAAGACCCGTTTGAAAACATGGGCGCCCAGCTGGTGAAGGAAGTCGCCACCAAGACCAACGACGTGGCCGGCGACGGCACCACCACCGCGACGCTTCTGGCGCAGGCGATCGTCCGCGAGGGCCTGCGCAACCTGGCCGCCGGCGCCAACCCCATGGTGCTCAAGCGCGGCCTGGAATCCGCCGTCAACGCCGCCGTGGAGGGCCTGCGCAACCTGAGCCAGCCCATCAACGGCAAGCAGGCCATCGCCCAGGTCGCCAGCATTTCCGCCGGCGATGAGGAGATCGGCAAGCTGATTTCCGACGCCATGGAGACCGTCGGCAAGGACGGCGTGATCACCGTTGAAGAAAGCAAGACCATGAAGACCGAAATGACGACCGTGGAAGGCATGCAGTTCGACCGCGGCTACGCCAGCGCCTACATGGTCACCGATCCCGATAAGATGGAAGCGGTGCTGGACAGCCCCATGATCCTGATCACCGATAAGAAGATCAGCAACATCCAGGAGATCCTCCCGGTGCTGGAGCAGGTTGTGCAGTCCGGCAAGAAGATGCTCATCATCGCCGAGGACGTGGAAGGCGAAGCGCTGGCCACCCTGGTGCTCAACAAGCTGCGCGGCACCTTTACCTGCGTGGCCGTCAAGGCCCCGGGCTTCGGCGACCGCCGCAAGGAAATGCTCCGTGATATCGCCGTTCTGACCGGCGGTCAGGTGATCACCGAGGAGCTCGGCCTGGAGCTGAAGGACACGACGCTGGATATGCTGGGCTCCGCCCGCCAGGTGAAGGTGGACAAGGAGAACACCACCATCGTCGAGGGCGCCGGCACCAAGGAAGATATCGGCGCCCGCATCAAGAGCATCCGCAAGCAGATTGAGGATACCACCAGCGATTACGACCGTGAGAAGCTGCAGGAGCGGCTGGCCAAGCTGGCCGGCGGCGTGGCGGTTATCCAGGTCGGCGCCGCGACCGAAGTGGAAATGAAGGAGCGCAAGCTCCGCATCGAGGACGCGCTGGCGGCCACCCGCGCGGCGGTTGAGGAAGGCATCGTTCCCGGCGGCGGCATCGCGCTGCTCAACGTCCTGCCCAACGTGCAGTCCGAGCTTTCCAAGTTCGCCGGCGACGCCAAGACCGGCGTGCAGATCATCCAGCGTTCGCTGGAGGAGCCTCTGCGCCAGATCGCCATCAACGCCGGCATCGACGGCAGCGTGATTGTGGAGAACATCAAGAACAGCCACAAAAACGGCTACGGCTTCGACGCGCTGAAGGGCGAGTACGTGGATATGATCGAGCGCGGCATCATCGACCCGACCAAGGTCACCCGCTCGGCGCTGCAGAACGCCGCCAGCATCGCCGCGATGATCCTGACCACCGAAAGTCTGGTCACCGACATCCCCGCGCCCGAACCTCCCGCGCCCGCGGGCGGCGCCGGCGGCATGGGCGGCATGTACTAACCGACGTCCATTCACAAAATCCGAGGCCGGCGCAATGCGCCGGCCTCTGTATTTGTTTTACGCAAGGCTGACCGGTCCTCCGCGCCTAGGCAAGCGAACGTTCGGCCCCGATATGCAGACCCGCGCCCCCACTTTCCGAACCGGAACGCGGGGGCGCGGGTTTGTTTCTTTATCGCTTGCGATCTGCCGCTTACTTCTTGGCAGGCCGCCTGAGGAAGGCGGGCACGCCGAGGTCGTCGCGCTCCACCGAGGGCGCGGGCCGCTGTTGCGCGCCGGGCATGCCGGGCTGCTGCTGGCCGCCCTGCTGGGGCATCCCGCCCTGCTGCTGGCCCATCTGCTGCTCCATGCCGCCCGCGTAGCTTTGCCCGTACTCCATCGGCTGGGCGATGGGCTGCTGCTGCATGCCGCCGTAGCCACCCTGCATGCTCTGGCCGTAGTCCCCCATCGGCTGGCCGTAATTCTGGGGATACCCCGTGTTGTAGCCGCCCTGATACATGTTCTGGCCGGGCTGCTGCATCATCGGCGGCATGGCGGCGGGGGTGGGGATGTTGCGGCTCTGCTCGGCATAGCCGCCCATGCCGGAGGTGCGCTCCTCATCGGAAGGCATATCGAAGCTCATGTCCTCGTAGGAGGGCGCGGGGTATTCCTGATGCACCAACGGCGATGCGCCGTACGCGGAACCACGTCCGTCCCCGGCGCCCATGGCGCGCGTCCAGTCGCGTTCCGCACCCGTGCCCTTGCCCTTTTCCCGCGGCGGGAAAGGCGTCTTTTCAAAGCCGGTCGCGATCACGGTGATGCGCACCTCGTCGTCCATCTCCGGCTCGATGCCCGCGCCGAAGATAATGTTTGCTTCGGTATCGGCGGCCTGCATGACAAGGTTGGCGGCTTCGTTGATGTCGATGATGCTCATGTCCTCGCCGCCGGTAATGTTGATGAGCACGGCGCGCGCGCCGTCGATGTTGGTCTCAAGCAGGGGGCTGGCAATGGCATTCTTGGCGGCGTCCACCATACGGCTTTCGCCCTTGCCGATGCCGATGCCCATGTGCGCCAGTCCGCCGGACTCCATGACCGTGCGAACGTCCGCGAAATCCAGGTTGATCAGCGCGGGCACGGCGATCAGATCGCTGATGCCCTGAATGCCCTGCCGCAGCACGTCGTCGGCGATGCGGAAGGCTTCCAGCATCGTCGTTCCCTTGGTGACCACCTGCAGGAGCCGATCGTTGGGGATCACGACCAACGTATCCACGCGCTGTTTTAAGTCGATCACGCCCATCTCGGCGTTCTTCATGCGCTGTTTGCCTTCGAACTGGAAAGGCTTGGTGACCACGGCGATGGTCAGGCAGTTGAGGTCGCGCGCGATCTCGGCGATGATGGGGGCCGCGCCCGTGCCCGTGCCGCCGCCCATACCGGCGGTGACGAACACCAGATCCGCGCCCTTGATGGCCTGCGCGATCTCCTCGCGGCTTTCTTCGGCGGCCCTGCGCCCGATATCCGGCACGGAGCCCGCGCCCAGACCCTTGGTGAGCTTCTCGCCGATCTGGATGGTGGTGCCGGCCTTGCTCATGGCAAGCGCCTGGCGATCCGTATTGACGGCGATAAACTCGACGCCCTTCAAACCTGCGTCCACCATACGATTGACGGCGTTGTTCCCCGCGCCGCCACAGCCGATTACCTTGATGGCTGCGAAGTTCTGCTGGTCTTCAATCTGAAATTCAAGCACAGTGCATCCCCCTAGTCTGACTTAGCATTCCTGCGGGCCGTCTCCGGCGCGCGTCAGCCGCCCAGCAAGCTCCTGAAAAACTCCTTGATGCCTCCCGCCACGCCGCTCGCGGGGACGTTGCGGGATTCGATGGTGTCGATGATCAGGTCCATCAGTCCCATGGCGCTTGCGTAAATCGGGCTGGACAGCTTGATCGTCCGCTTGATGGTTTCCCGTACGGGTTTATCCAGCTTGCCGGCGAGGTAGTCCCGGCCGCCGCGGTTGAGGCTCAGGCCCCCGCCGGTCAGGTAAATGGTCGACCAGTTGCCAAGCTTGATGCCGCTTTCGGCGATGCAGTCCTGTATCATCTGGGCGATCTCGTCCACGCGGGGTTCCAATACCTCGGCGACCTGCTCCTGGGTGAAGGTGTCGGTTTTCAGGCCGTCGCCGCTGGAAACGGAATAGCTCTGGCTGATGGTCGAAATGCCGAAGACGTATTCCCGCTTGATCTGCTCCGCTGCCGCCAGCGGAACGGAGAGCCCTTCGGCCACGTCCGCGGCGATGTGCCCGCCGCCGACGGGCAGGGTTTTCTGGTAGATGACGGCGTCGCCCTCGACAGCCATCACGTCGGTGCACAGGTATCCCATGTCGATGAGGATCGCCGTGCGGTCCCGGTCCTCCTCCAGGAGGTAAAGCATCGCTTCGCCCGTCGAGCTGCTGAAAAAGCCGCTGACCGTGATGTTCATGTCCCTCAGCCTTGCCATCACGTCGTCCAGGAAGAAGGTGTCCGCCACCACGAAGGAAACCATGGCCTTGAGCTCCGTGCCCTTCATGCCTACGGGTTCCAGCGTCTTTTTGCCGCCGTCTACCATAAACCACGCGGGGCTGCGGTGCACCACCACTCCGCGCACGGGCGAAAGCTGTTTGTCGGCGTTTGCGAAGATTTTCTCCACATGCCGGGGCGTCACGCGCGGGTCGGCCCCCTGGATGGTCACGGTGGTCTCCACCGCGTACACGCGGGTAAACTCGCCCGGAACGCCTACGTTCATTTCACGTATCTTGCGCTTGGCCTGGAGCTCCGCCTCGGCGACGGATTTGCCGATCGCCTCGTTGAGCAGCGTGGGGTTGTTCCACTCCCCGTCCAGGAAGCCGTCGTAGGCGGCGATCCCCGCGCCGACAATATCGCAGCGCTGAGTGCCGCTGGTTTCGGCGACCAGCGTTACGATTTTGCTTGTGCCAAAGTCAATGGCGGCGATTGTTGATTTCATGGCAAGACATTCCCCTGTTCCTTAGGTGTCAACCGCGAACCGTTTCCGACCCGCGTCGGTATGGGTCAGCGTTGGTAACCCATGGGTCGTCCTGGCAAGCTGCATAAACCCAAAATACCATCATTTATTGTAACCTGTTTGGGCTGAATACGCAAGAGAGAAGTCCGCATTTCGCCCCATTTTTTGCATTTTCAGCCCCAAACGGCCTCTTTACGCGCCGTTTGCACCGTAAGGCCCGCGTTAATACGACGTAATACGCCCGTAAAATCTTCCGTCGCGGGCGAAAGCTTTTCGGACCGGACAGGTCCCTTCCGTCTCCTACAGGATAACATATATTTCCATTCCTTTGCAACAAGAAAGCCCTCGCACCCGGCGACGGCTTTCCTGCAAATGCATCTGTTTGGTAGCGGCGGGGAGACTTGAACTCTCGACACTCCGGGTATGAACCGAATGCTCTAGCCAACTGAGCTACGCCGCCATATGGTTGCGGGGGAGGGACTTGAACCCTCGACCTCCGGGTTATGAGCCCGACGAGCTACCAAACTGCTCTACCCCGCGTCGTATCGCGTAAGCGACAGGAGTAATCATACTATAAACTTGATGCGATGTCAACAGTTTTTCCCGGCTTTCCGCGAACTTTTCACGTCCCGCCGAAGCGGCCGCCAAGGCCCCGAAAAGCCCCGCTTCGCTCAGCTGTCGGGGCTGTATTTGGCGTCCTCCGGCGTGGATACGTCCAGCACGCCGGAGGTTTTCCCCAGCTGCTCCAGATACGGGATATCCGTGCGGATCGCCCCGATCTTGGCGCGCATGTACTCGCTAGTGCCCAGCCGCACCGATATACCCGACGCCGTCTGCAAAAACAGGTTGTCCGTGTCCGACAAATCCATTTCGGTGATCTGGTCCTGGTAAATCTGCAAATCCAACTCGGATACGATCTGGTAATATGCCTCCATCTGTGCCTGGTTGCGCACCTCCAGCTTCTGCCCCACGCGGATGCTGGTCACCTGCAGGCCCACTACCGTGGGCATGCAGGAGGGCAGGGCGGTGGTGTTGTCCTCCGACATCACGATGCCGTCCTTGTCCAGCGTGTATAAAAGGCCCAGCCATTGCAGCGAAGCCACCGATTCCCGTTCGGAAATGTACAGGTAGACGGTGGACGGGTATTCCTTCTGCAGCCCCAGCAAAACGATGGTATGGTCGCCGCTCAGGTTTTTTCTCACCTCGTCCTCGTTGATGGAGAACATGTTGAGCCCCTTCACCAGCCCCGATGCCGCCGCGACCTGCTGGGGCGTTTTCGTGACGTTCCCCACCACGTAGACCGTTTTCAGCTTGAATAGGGTGTTTTGCAAAACGATCAGCGCCAGCACCGCCAGCGCCAGTACGAAAATCAGGCGGTTGGTCACCGCGCGGGAGCGGGCCCGTGCGCGCTCGGCGGATTGCTCCGGGGTCGGCGCGGGCGTTTCTTCGGCTTTCCTGCGGCTGTTTTCGCGCTGCTGCGGCTCCTGTGGTGGATCGTATTCGTAGGCGTATCGGCCGTAGGCCTCGAACTGCTCCGGCTCGCCGCGGCTGGGATCGTTTCGTTTTTTCATGCGTTCCCTCCTCGGTCGCGGGAAAGCGTGAGGTCAGCGCAGGTCGTTCACGATTCGTTTGAAAACCTCGCCGCGCTCCTCGTAATCGCGGAACATATCGAAGCTGGCGCACGCGGGGGACAACAGCGCGTTCCAGCCCGGCCCGGCCAGGCTGCGGGCCTTGGCAACCGCGTCGGCCAGATCGTCGGCGCGCGTAATAGCCCCGTATCCGGCCTTTTGAAGCGAATCGGCGATCTGCTCCGCCGTTTCCCCCATCACCACGGCGTGCTCGATCCGCCCGGACGCGACGATCTCGCGGCACAGCGGCATGAAGTCCGTATGCTTGTCGTATCCACCCAGCAGGATCACCGTCGGGGCCCGCATGCTCTGCACGGCCTTGATGGTGCTGTCCACGTTGGTGCCCTTGCTGTCGTTGATATAGGTGACGCCCTGAAACACGCGCACCTTTTCGATGCGGTGCTCGACGCCCGCGAAGGATTGGAGCGTGTGGCGGATAACCGCCGGAGGCACGCCCCGGCAAGCCGCCATGGCCGTGGCCGCCAGCGCGTTTTCCAGGTTGTGCGGCCCGGGGATCAGAATGCCGTCGGCGTCGCACACGGGGCGCTGTTCGCCGTCCCAGCGCCAGACGATCTTGCCGTTCTCCACGCAGGCGCCGTTTTCCACCGGCTGCGTGCGCGAGAAGAACGCCACGCGCGCCCTTAGCTTCTCCGCCGTTTTGAAAAGCACCGGGTCGTCCATGTTGAGCACGGCCACGTCCTCGGGCGTCTGGTTTTCGAATATTCGCTGCTTAAGCCGTATGTACTGCTCCATCGTGCCGTGGCGGTTGAGGTGATCCTCGGTAATGTTGAGCAACGCCGCGACGCAGGGATGGAACGCTTTGATGCTTTCCAGCTGGAAGCTGGACACCTCTACGACGATCACGTCGCCCTTCTTGCTGTTCAGGGCCGCCGCGCACAGCGGATAGCCGATATTGCCGGCCACGTGCGTAATGCGCCCCGCGTTTTCAAACATCTTGCCCAGCAGGGTAACGGTGGTGGTCTTTCCGTTCGTGCCGGATACGGCCAGCAGCTCCCCCTGCGCGAGGGAATAGCCCAGTTCCAGCTCGCCGATCAGCGGTATGGCGCGTTCCTTCGCGGTTTTGACCAGCGGTGAGTCGATGGGTACGCCCGGGCTGATGACGACCAGGTCGCAGCCTTCCATGACGGCGGCGGGATTCTCCCCCAGCCTGTACTCGCACGCCGTGCCGTCCAGCGGCGCCAGCGCATCAGCGAGCGCCTCCCGGCTTTTTTCATCGTAAAGCACCGGCCTGGCGCCGTGGCGCAGCAACAGCTGCGCCGCCGCCACGCCGCTGCGCGCCATGCCGACCACCATCACGCGTTTTCGTTCGACTCGCATGCCCGTATCCTCCCATGCGTTCCGTGGTCGCGCCGCGCTCCCGAAAAACCTACAACAGGGAAAGCACCGCGACCATCGCCAGAATACCCGTTATCGCCGCGTACATCGCCACGATCTGCGCTTCCGACATGCCGCAAAGTTCGAAATGATGGTGCACGGGCGACATCCTGAAGATGCGCTTGCCGTGCGTCAGTTTAAAGTAGATTCTTTGCAGAATGACGGAAAGCGAACTCATGATCATGGTGAAGGAAACCAGCAGCATCAGAATCGGCAGGCGGAGCACCATCGCCGTGGCGACGGTCGCGCCACCGATGAACATGCTGCCCGTATCTCCCATAAACACCTTCGCGGGGTAGAAGTTGAACCACAAAAAGCCGATGCAGGCGCCGGCGAGCGTGACGGAAACAAGAATCACGTTGGCATAGTTGCCTGCGGCGTGGGGAAAGAGAAGCGAACCGGCCGTGAGCGTGCCGAACAGGGCCAGCGCCCCCCAGCCCACGCTGCCGACCGTGGCCACGGTGGCCAGCAGGCCGTCCAGGCCGTCCTGCAGGTTCGCGCTGTTGACCATAAAGAGGATGACCAGCGTCATCACCGGGGCGTACCACGCGCCCAGGTCCCACTGAATATTGAAAAACGGAACGATCACCTCGGTGCCGATCACCGGGGAGAGGGCGCAATAGAGCGAAAACAGGCCGCCGGTCACAAGCTGCGCCAGCACCTTCTGCCACCAGATCAGCCCGAGGTTCCGTTTTTTGACGACCTTAATATAGTCGTCCACAAAGCCGATGAGCATGTTGACAAACGCGAACAGCACAACCGCCAGTCCGAAATCCTCACTGCCGTACCACCTGCCGTGCATCAGAAGCACCAGCACGACCGTCACGCCCGCGAACACCAGCCCGCCCATGGTGGGCGTGCCCTGCTTGCTTTGGTGGCTTTCCGGCCCCAGCGCGTATATCGTCTGTCCGATTTTCAGCCTGCGCAGAATCGGCAGGACGCGCGGCATCAGGAGGAGGGTCGCGGTCACCGATACGAGCAAAGCAGCGATAAACCTGAGCATTCAAAGCACTTCCCGCAACGTTTATTCTTTCCCGCCGTTCTCTTGGCGAAGCTCGTCCAGCAGCTCGTGCACGACGACCTTCTCGTCGAAGGGGCGCTTGACCCCCATGATGTCCTGATAGGTTTCGTGGCCCTTGCCCGCCAAAATGATCACGTCGCCTTCGCGGCCCATCTTCAGCGCGTAACGGATGGCCTCGCGCCGGTTTTCGATGACCACGTAACGGCCGTGCGTGGGCTTCATGCCTTCCTCGATCGCTTCCAGGATCACGTCGGGGTCCTCGGTGCGGGGGTTGTCGCTGGTGAGAATGGAGAAATCCGCCATCCGGCCGCCGATCGCGCCCATGATGGGCCGCTTGCCCTGGTCGCGGTCGCCGCCGCAGCCGAACAGGACGATGACGCGCTTTTTGGTAAACATGCGCACGGTGGAAAGGATGTTCTCCAGCGCGTCCGGCGAGTGCGAGTAGTCCAGTATCACCTTGTAGGGCGTGCCGGTGTCCAGCATCTCGATGCGGCCGGGCACGGCTTTCACGCTGCGCAGGCCCTCGACGATGGCTTCCTTGTCCACGCCCACGATCATCGCGAGCGACGCGGCGGCCAGCGCGTTGTACACGTTGAACATGCCGGTCATCTGCATGCGGATGTCCATTTCCTCCACGCCGCGCAGCTGAATGGAGAAGCTCACGCCGTTTTCGCTGATCTCGATGTCCCGCGCGAACAGATCGGCGTTGGCGCTGATGCCATAGGTCAGGTAGGGCACCTTGAGATCCCGGAGGATTTCCACGGAGGTCTCCTCGTCGGCGTTGAGCGCGGCGTTGAGCACCTGGCCGCCCACGAAAAAGCTCTTTTTCGTTTCAAAGTAGTTCTCCATGGTATGGAAGTAATCCAGATGATCCTGCGAAAGGTTGGTGTAACCCGCCGCCTCGAAGGTGAGCCCGTCCAGCCGGTGCATGTCGATGGCGTGGGCGCTGACCTCCATGCTCACGGCCTGCACGCCCGCGTCCACCATCTGCCGGAAGCACCGGTGCAGGTCGATGGGATCGGGCGTGGTGAGGTTGCTGTGGATGTGTTCCTGGCCGATCATGTTGCCGGTGGTGCCGATCAGGCCCATCTTGTAGCCGGCCTTTTCCATGATCGCCTTGAGCAGGTAACTAGTCGTCGTTTTGCCCTTTGTACCGGAAACGCCCATCAGGCGCAGCTTTCGGGCGGGATGACCAAAAAAGGCGGCCGCGATGTGGGCCATGGCGGAACGAACGTTTTCCACCTTCACCTGCGGCACGGAAAGCTCCGGAAGCAGGCGGCTCACCACCAGCGCCGCGCAGCCGTTTTTGACGGCCTGGGGAGCGAAGCTATGCGCGTCGAAACGCGCGCCTGAAATGCAAAAGAACAGCCCGCCGCTGCACCTCTCACGGCTGTCGGGGATCAGCGCGCGGATATCGGTATCCGGATTTCCCGTCGTCTCTACGATTCCAGGAACGTCTAGCAGGAGTTCCCTGAGCAACATACAGCCAGCCTCCAAATCCAATGCGGACGGCAGCCGTCCGTTTCCGCTTCGCCGTCGTCGGGCATACGCTATCGCCGCGCGTCGCGGTTATTCACGCCGCCACAAGGGCGGGCGCGAACGGAACCAAAAAACCTCTTTTACGCACCGGAGCGCGCCGGTAAAACCGCACGCGCGCCGTATGCCTGAGTGCCCGTTCGCAACTTATATAAGGTAGCACATCCGGGCGGTTTTGTCCAGCCGCGAATCCCCGTTTGGCAGGTTCTTCCAGCCTCTGCGGATCCTCGCGGGCGATGGCGGCCGGCGTGCTCATTCTCCCTCCGTCTCCGTTGCCGTCTGCCCCGCCGAAGCGCTGATCGAGGCCGCGCTTTGCGAGGGCCGTGTGTCCACCGCCGTCAGGTGTATGGCCTGCGTGGCGTTGGCGGGGATCATGTCCAGGTCGCGCGCGGCGGCGTAGCAGATGGTTGCCGGGTCGGAAGCCTCGTCGATCTGCGACTGTAGGTCGGCGTTCTCGTCGCGCAGGGTTTCGATGTGCTGGTTCATCAGGGCGATCAGGCGCACCTTCCGGGAAAGCGTTCCCTGCTGAAGGAGCAGGATCAGCGAAAAGAGCACGAGAAAACCGGCGATCAGCACGACGCCCAGCCGGCGCGAAATGCGCATGCCTTTTTCGCTGCGCCGGGCGCTAACGGCGGCGTTCATGCCGTCGAAGTCGTGGTCCAGCTGCCGCGCTTCCATCCGCATGGCCTGCGTGCGGCCGCGGCGGACGGCGTCCTTGCGGAGCATGCCGGTCTGCGGATCCACCTCGGCGTTGGGCAGGTAGACGGAATTGCGGACGTAAAAACGATCCGTGGGTTTGAGATTGCCGTTTCCGTACGTCGGATACGGCTGATACGCGTAACCGCTTTGGGACATTGTCCCTCCGCCTCCTTCCGTTTACTCAGTCGCTGTTGCCGTCGGGCCGCAGGTTGCCCATTTCTTCGAGTATCTCGTCCAGATTGCTCGTGAACTCCACGTCCGCCTCGCCGGCCTTCTCCGCGTCCATGATGCTCACGTGGTCGTACCCGCCGCTGATCTCCAGTTCCTTCGCCTCCGCCAGCATGCGCTGGCGAAGCTTGGGGGGAAGCAGCAAACGCCCCTGCGTGTCGGCCTGCATGGAGCGGTAGCTGAGCTTATAGAACTGCATGGTGTACTTCTGCACGTTGGGCTTGCGCTGGTTCATGGCGCTGAGCTCCGCGAGAATCTTATCGAAAACCTCGTCCGGGTACAGCGCAATGCCGTTGAAATTGCGCGTCGGCCCGAGGGTGAAGCTGTCGCCGAGCATGCCGCGGTATGCGTTTGGGATGATGATCCTGCCCTTTGCGTCTATCGTGTGGGAGTAGGAGCCGAAGAACGCGAACTTGGCCTGCGGCTTGGCATCCGGCACGGTGGTGCTTTCGCGGGCGTCGTTTTCGTCCATTCGCGGTTCCTCCATTCTCCACTTTTCACCACTTCATGGCCTATGCCTCCATTATGATCCAC
This sequence comes from uncultured Oscillospiraceae bacterium, assembly GCA_964640955.1. Lineage (GTDB taxonomy): Bacteria > Bacillota > Clostridia > Christensenellales > Aristaeellaceae > CAXXOK01. The sequence continues at coordinate 108,227 of CAZXJI010000001.1, forward strand.
TTGCCTCCCCCCGTCAAGCAAACATATATTCTATTTGGAACTTTTTTTCTTCTTTCTGCCAGGCCAAAAAGCCCGCCATAAAGCGGGCTGCGACGACAAAAAAGCGGCGAACCGTCTTTTCAGTCGGTTCGCCGCACCTTATTATTCCGTTTTTTTGATTTTGGTAGTCCGGCAGGCGTTACGCGTCTTCCAGAACCTTGACCGGGGCAAAGCCCAGCGCGTCGCAGGAGGTGAGGCGATAGCTTACGCCGTTGTGTTCGCCGTTGAAGCCGCTGCGGATGCCTACGCCGTGCAGATGCCCGTATACGCAGAGCTTCACGCCGTACTCCTCCAGGAGGGCCGTAAAAGCGGTATCCCGGCAGTCCTTCAGAAGCGGGGGAAAATGCGTCATGGCGACGATCGGCAACCCGCGCCCGGCGGCGTGATCCAGCGCCATGCGCAGGCGGATCAGCTCCCGTTGGTAGATCTTCGTCTCCTGCTCGTCCAGCGGAAAAGCCTCCGTGGGGAAGGTCCACCCGCGCGTGCCGCACACGGCCCGGCCGCCTACGGCGACGGAATCGTTCTGCAGGGCGAGCATCCCTTCCGGCAAAAACGAACGCAGCTTGGTAATGGAGCTCCACCAGTAATCATGGTTGCCGCGCAGGAGGATTTTCGTTCCCGGAAGCGCCGCGATACTTTGCAGATCGGCCTTGGCGTCGTTAAACTGCATCGCCCAGCTGATATCCCCGGGTATCAGCACGGTATCGGACGGCGCCACGGTTTCCAGCCAGTTTTCGCGAATGGTATCCATATGATGGTCCCAATGCTGGCCGAAAATATCCATGGGTTTAACGCCGTTGCCCGGCATGTGCAGATCCCCGATTGCAAAGATCGCCATTATGCGCCTCGCTTTCCCGTTTCAGCTCGCGCCCCGGCACGCTCCGGCGGCGTCAGTGATCCTTATCGTCGCTTTCGTCGTCCTCATCCTCGTCCTGCTCGTCCTCGATGACGCTTTCCAGCGAAAGCTCGCTCTCGATTTCGCCGTACTCCCCCGCCGGGATATCCTCGTGCACCTGGGGGATGATCTCGTCCATGGTGCTGACGGAGTTGAGGCCGATGCTGCTCTCGTCCACCGATTCGGGATCGTCGTCGTCATCGTCGTCGCCGCCGTTTTGCTGCATCTCCTTGAGGCAGCTCAGGCACACGTCCTTGCCGGGCAGCGCCGGCGCGGCGTTGCACACCGAGCACAGCTCCATCTCTTCCTGCGCCTGCTCCCCCTTCATCTCGCGGTAGCAAACCTTACAGTACTTTTCGCCCTCCTGGATATAATTCAATTCGCAGCGGGGGCATTTGATCAGCTTCATGAGAAAGTACTCCCTTCTAGGTATCCTAACCGCGGAAGGCGCGTTTGCGCCGTATCGGGTTCGGGTTTCGGCGCGGCGCCGGGTTTGGTTGGAAAACGGATTGCGGCGAGCAAAGCGCAGTACAGGAAACCCGGTCACCAGAAAGTGCGAATCCGTCCGCATCCTCTGGCGTACCGGAGCGTCCGTCGGCTTCTTGTAACGATCTTGTCACCCTCCACGGTGTGAGATTATACTACGGTTGTTTCATGCACGCAAGAGGATTTTGCATTTCTGCCGTTTTTTCCAATTTGAGGATGTTGCGCGGGGAAAAACCGGGCCCGCAAACGGCGCGGATACATGAAAAACGAAGGCTTCGGGCAGGGCCTGCGCGGCCGGCGAGCGTTTGCCGGCCGTGCGAAATCATCGGTTGACCCAAACAGCGCCCCGGTGTGCCGGGGCGCCGTCCGCATTCGCCTTTTCGCTTTTGCTTCTGTCATTAACCCGCCTTAGGCTCCCGTCTGCGCCGTTACCGGTCCAGCATCGCCTCAAGGCGCTCGTAGGTCATCTTCCAGACGCCGTTCTCGCGCCTGAGCTGCAACGGATACGCGGCAATCTCCTCTCCGCCGTCCGTGCCCCGCAGGTACAGCGTCGCGGTCACCGTCGCCGCCAGCCCGTTCTCGGCCACGCTCCCCGCGGAGACGACGTACCCGGTCGGGGTTTCGGCGGAGGCGAGCGCCTCGGTCAGTTCGGCCAGGCCGGGCCTATCCGCGTCGGTCACGTAACGGTACAGGCGCTGCGGGTCGTTTTCCTGCCACGCCGCGAGAATCGTCTCGGCCGTGCGCTGAGGCGTCAGCAGAAGGCTTTCGTCCCGCGTCACGGGGTCGCTCAGCCCCGTGGCTCCGCCCAGAAAATAGGCGTTTTCCAACCGCAGGCTGGTCTGCACTTCGCCGTGCTTGTGCACCAGAATCTGCACCCCCGTATAGGGGTAATACTCCGTGACCGACGCCGCGATGCTCTGCACGATCAGTTTGCGCAGCAGGGGCGCCTCGTCCTTCCAATCGACGTTGGTCGCCCAGTCGTCGGGCACGCCGTCGTCCAAAAACCCGTCGTCCAACGTGATGAACAGCGTGCCGTCCCGGGAAATGACGCTTTCCACCCGCGTCTGTTCGGGGAGTAGCCGTTTGAGGCCGCTATCGGCATTTTGCGGGCCGTTCACCAGCGCCTGGACGATCGCGTATTCCACGCTCTGGTCGCGCGGCACGGTCAGCGTGCGGCTTTCGGCGGCCAGCAGCGGCTCGTCCAGGTAGCGAAAATAGAGCGTCGCGTCTACGACGTTCGTGCTGTTCTCGTCCGCGGTCGCCGAAAACACCTCCACCGTGGTTCCCGGTTCGGCGGTCGTCTCGTTTTTAAGAAGAGGATCGACGGACTGCGGCGCGCAACCGGCGAGCAGCGCAAGGATCGCCGCCAGCATCAGCGCCATGGACAGCCTGCGTTTCATCTCCACCCCTCCTAGCTCTGGTGGATGGGCAGCTCGATTGTAAACGTCGTTCCGTGGCCTTCTTCGCTCTGTACCGATATGGTGCCTCCGTGCATCAGCACCAGCTGGTTGACGATACTCAACCCCAGCCCCGTGCCGCCCGTTTCCCGGCTGCGGGCCTTGTCCACCCGGTAAAAGCGGTCGAAGATGTGGGGCAGGTCCTGCTTGGGAATGCCGGGGCCGTTGTCGGCGATGGTGAGGATCGCGTCGCGGCCCATGCGGATCAGCCGCACGCGCACCAGCCCGCCCTCGGGCGTGTACTTGATGGCGTTATCCATGATGTTGTACACGACCTGCGTAAGCTTCGCGCAGTCGGCGTACATTTCGCAGTTGTCGGATATCTGCAGCTTAATCTGCTGACGGCGGCGCTCCGCCACGATGGACAGCCGGTGCGCCACGTCCTTTACGACCTGCGCGAACTTGAAGGTTTCGCGCTTCAGGCGCATATTCTTGCTGTCCATGCTCACCAGCGTCAGCAGATCGCTGATGATGAGATTCAGCCGGTTGATCTCCCGGTTGACGTCGGAGAGGAAGTCGGTTCGCACGGCCGCGTCCATGTCCGGCTGATAAATGATGTTTTCCAGCAATATCTTCATGGTCGCCAGCGGAGTTTTCAGCTCGTGACTGGCATTGGACACGAACTGGTTGCGGCTCTTATCCAGCATTTCCAGCTTTTCGGCCATGACGTTGAAGGCTTCGGCGAGCCTGCGCATTTCCCCGCTGCCCCGCGCCGGCACGCGCACGGACAGGTCGCCCCGTCCCATGCGCTGTATGCTGCGCGTAAGCGTCACGATGGGTTTGGCGATGATCTGCGACAGAATCAGCGCGATCGCTATGGACGCGCCCGCCGCGATCAGGAAGTAGAGCGCCATGCGGCCCTGCAGGGTCGTCAAACGCTGCATTACGTCCTGGATGGAGGTTGAAAACAGCATAATGCCGACGGTTTCGCCCCCGGAGGTCAGCGCCGCCGTGCTATAGCCCACCCATTGCGCGTTCACGTTCAGGGGCCGGAACAGGGACAGGAACGACAGCTTCTGCTGCGAGCCTAGCTGATGCACGCCGTAATCGACGGTTTTGCCCCCCGTGAGGATGGAGGAAACCTCCGGCAGCTCCACGCGGGAACCCGTCAGTTCCTCAAAGCTGTCCGCCTGCACCTTGCCGCTCATGTCCAGCACCATCAGCCGGCCGCCGAGTTCGCCGCCGGCCTCGTTGAGCAGCGTCTGCAGCTCCTCCATGCGCGCGCCCGCATACAGCGGCGCAGCCTCCACCGCCAGCCGCTCGGTATTCGCCTGGTCGCCGTCGCGCCGATCCACGAATAAGTAATCGCCCACCAAACCAATCAACGATGTGGCTACCGCATAGTAGCACACCCCGACAACCAGCAGGAAGGCGAGTACGATTTTCCAGCGGACAGACGAGAACGGGTTCTTAATCTTTATCCGTGAAATAGTAGCCCACTCCCCACTTGGTGAAGATAAACTCCGGCTGAGCGGGATTGCGTTCGATCTTCTCGCGCAGACGCCGGATATGGACGTCCACCGTACGTGCATCGCCGGTGTAATCGTACTTCCAGACGGTTTCCAGCATCGCCTCGCGGCTGAATACCTTGCCGCGGTTATTGACGAACATCTGCAGCAGGTCGAACTCCTTGGCCGTCAGGCGCACGTCCTTGCCGCCGAGGGTCACGGCACGGTTGACGGAGTTGATCTCCAGATCGTGCACGCGGATGACCTTTTTGGTGTCCGGCTGCTGCGCGCCGCCGGCGCGCCGCAGGATGGTCTTGATGCGGGCCTTGACCTCCAGAATATTGAACGGCTTGGTCATATAGTCGTCCGCGCCGTATTCCAGCCCGAGAATCTTATCGATGTGCTCGCCCTTGGCGGTGAGCATGATGATGGGCACGTTGCTGTGCTCGCGGATGCGCTGGCATACCGTGATGCCGTCCAGCTTGGGAAGCATCACATCCAAAAGAATAAAATCGAAATTGCCCGCGAAAAACTTCGCCAGCGCCTCTTCGCCGTCCGCGGCGGAATCGGTCTCGAAACCTTCCTGTTCCAAAGTATATTTCAAGCCTTTGATGATCAAAGGCTCGTCGTCGACCAATAAAATTCGCTTCGCCATAGGCTCCGTCCTTTCCGGATATTGGCAGTCCAAGCGGAGCGCATACGCGCTCAAACGTAGACAAATAGCCGCCTTGCATATATTGTAAGGCGAAACAGGTAAAAAAGCAAGAGAATTGTTACAAGTTCTTTCTAATTGTTGCGTTTGCCCGGAACGCCCCGTTCCGCGCTTCTTTCGGCTTCGGGTCGGCCTTTTAAGGCGGCGCACAGTGCGGGGCGCTCGAATCATGCGAAGTTTCGTTGCGGTTTCTTAACGAACGCTCTCAAAATACGCGCCGGCCCGGAACCGCTCAGGGTTCCGGGCCGGCGCTGTTGGGACCGTCCTTTTATTGAAGCAGGCTCTTGCCCGTCATTTCCTTTGGGATCGGGATGCCCATGCTTTCAAGCATCGTGGGCGCGATATCCGAAAGCCGTCCGCCCTCGCGCAGCGTGCGCCCGACCATCTCCGGCCCGACGGCGATGAAGGGCACGGGGTTGGTGGTATGCGCGGTGAAGGGCTCGCCCGTTTCGGGGTCGACCATCTGGTCGGCGTTGCCGTGGTCGGCGGTCACGAAGGCGCGCCCGCCGTTGCGCAGAATGGCGCGCAGCACCGCCCACACGCAGTCGTCCACCGCCTTTACGGCTTCCTCGGCCGCCTCCATGACGCCGGTATGGCCCACCATGTCGCAGTTGGCGAAGTTCAGGATCATCACGTCGTACTTTTTGGCGTTGATCTCCTCAATGGCCTTGCCCGCAACCTCGAAGGCGCTCATTTCCGGGCTCATGTCGAAGGTCGCCACCTTGGAGGAGGGCACGAGAATGCGATCCTCGCCCGGGTTGGGCTTCTCCACGCCGCCGTTGAAGAAGAAGGTGACGTGCGCGTATTTCTGCGTCTCGGCGATGCGCAGCTGCGTCCTGTCCAGCGCGGCCAGGTATTCGCCCAGCGTGTTGTGCAGCGTTTCCGGCGGGTTGACCACCGAAAGCCCCGTGAACGTCTCGTCGTACTGGGTCATGCTGACGAAGTTCACGTGGAAATAGCCTTTTTTGCGCTTGAAACCGGTAAAATCCGGCTGGATGAACGTGCGCGTCAGCTGGCGCGCGCGATCCGGGCGGAAATTGAAGAAGATCACGCCGTCCTCCGGCGCGATGACGCCGGTGGGCTTTCCGTTGGCCATCACGACGGTGGGCAGCACGAACTCGTCGTTGCCCTTCTCGCCCAGCGCGTAGCTCTGAGTCACGGCCTGCTCGGCGTTATCGGCGGTCTTGCCCTCGCCCAGCACCAGGGCGTCGTACGCCTTCTCGACGCGGTCCCACAGGTTGTCGCGGTCCATCGCCCAGTAGCGGCCCATGACCGTGGCGATCTTCCCCACGCCGATCTGCTTGAGCTTCTCTTCCAGTTCCTTCACGTACCCGATGCCGCTGGTCGGTGGCACGTCGCGCCCGTCCAGAAAGCAATGCACGTACACGTCCCTGACCCCGTGCTGCTTGCACATGGCAAGCAGCGCGTACAGGTGAGTGTTGTGGCTGTGCACGCCGCCGTCGCTGACCAGTCCCATCAGGTGGATGGCTTTGCCGCTCTCGCGGGCCTTGTCCATTACGTCGCAAAGCGGTTTCTTTTCGAAAAATACGCCGTCCTGAATATCCTTGGTGATGCGCGTCAGCTCCTGGTACACAATGCGCCCGGCACCGATGTTCAGATGCCCGACCTCGCTGTTGCCCATCTGCCCGTCCGGGAGCCCCACGTCCATGCCGCTGGCGCCGAGCTGCGTATGCGGATAGCGCTTCATCAGCTCGTCCAGGTGAGGCGTTCCCGCCTGATAGATGGCGTTGCCTTCGTGCGCCGGGTTGATGCCGAAACCGTCCATGATCAGTAAAGCCGTCATGGTCTTATCCATTCCAGTTGCTCCTCGTTCGTTCTGTCGTCGCGGGGTGCGCCCCGCCCGGGAAAAATCAGCGGTCGTACATCACCACGGCGGTGAAGTCCGGGGCGCTGAGCGACGCGCCGCCGATCAGCCCGCCGTCGATCTCCGGCTGGGCCATGAGGCCCTTTACGTTGCCGGGCTTCATACTGCCGCCGTACTGGATGCGCACCTTATCGGCCACCGCCTGGCCGTAACGGCCGGCCAGCGCCTTGCGGATGACGCCGATGGTCTCGTTCGCCTGCTCGTCGGTCGCGGTCAGCCCCGTGCCGATGGCCCACACCGGCTCATAGGCGATTACGGCGTTCTCCACCTCGGCGGCGGAAAGGCCGGTCAGCGCCATCAGCGTCTGGTACTGGACGATCGCGTCGGTATAGCCGCTTTCGCGCTCTTCCTTCTTTTCGCCCACGCAGATAATGGGGATCAGCCCCCCGGCCACGGCGGCCTTCGCGCGCAGGTTCACGGTCGCGTCCGTCTCGCCGAAATACTGGCGGCGTTCGCTGTGGCCGATAATCACGTATTCCACCCCGCAGGCCTTGAGCATGTCCACGCTCAGCTCGCCCGTGTAGGCGCCGCTCTTGGCGAAGTGCACGTTCTGCGCACCCAGGCGGACGTTGCTTCCCTTGGCGGCCTCGGCCACGGCGCCGTAGCAGACGGCGGGCACGCACACGACCACTTCGCAGGCCGCGTCCTTCACGGCGGGCACCAGGGCTTCGACCAGCTCGGCCGCTTCCGCGGGCGTTTTGTTCATTTTCCAGTTGCCGGCGATGATCGGTTTACGCATTTGGATTCGCTCCTTTTCGTTTCGTCACAGGGTTCATGCCCCCGGAAAACGCAAATCGAAACGGCTTTTGCAGCCGTTTCCGGCGCCGCGGGGGCATACGATGCGCAGGCGGCGTATGATGCCGCCTGCGTATGGAGTATTATACGCCGGATTTTACTTGTCGTCCAGCGCGGCGACGCCGGGAAGCGTCTTGCCTTCGAGGAACTCCAGGCTCGCGCCGCCGCCGGTGGAAACGTGGGTCATCTTGTCGGCGTAGCCCATCTGCTCCACGGCCGCGGCGCTGTCGCCGCCGCCGATGATGGTGACGCCCTTGCACTCCGCCATCGCCTTGGCGATGGCGCGGGTGCCCTCGGCGAAGTTCTCAAACTCGAACACGCCCATGGGGCCGTTCCACACCACGGTCGCGGCGTTGACGATCTCGTTGGCGAAGATCACCTGGGTCTTGGGGCCGATGTCCATGCCCTCGAACCCGTCGGGAATCTCCTGGCTGTGCACGGTGATGCGCATGGCGTCGTTGCTGAAGCTGTCGCCCGCGATGTTGTCCACCGGCAAAAGGAGCTTCACGTGCTTGTCCTTCGCCTTTTGCAGGATGTCCTTGGCGAGATCGACCTTGTCGGCCTCCAGCAGGCTCTTGCCGATGCGGCCGCCCAGCGCCTTTTGGAAGGTGTAGCTCATGCCGCCGCCGATGATGAGCGTATCCACCTTGTCCAGCAGGTTGGTGATCACGCCGATCTTGTCGCCGACCTTCGCGCCGCCCAGGATCGCCACGAAGGGACGGGCGGGATCCTCCAGCGCCTTGCCCATCACGGAAAGCTCCTTGCCGATCAGGAAGCCCGCCACCGCGGGGTGCAGCAGATGCGCCACGCCCTCGGTGGAGGCGTGCGCGCGGTGCGCGGTGCCGAAGGCGTCGTTTACGTACACCTCGGCCAGCGACGCGAGCTGCTTGGCAAATTCGGGATCGTTCTTCTCCTCTTCGGGATGGAAGCGGACGTTTTCGATCAGCATCACGTCGCCGTCGGTCAGCGCGTCGGCGAGCCGGTGCGCGTCGGGGCCCACCACGTCCTTGGCGAGGGGTACTTCGCGGCCCAACAGCTGGCTTAAGCGATCGGCCACGGGCTTCAGGGAATACTTCATGTCGAAGCCGCCCTTGGGCCGTCCCAGGTGGGAGCACAGAATGACGCGCGCGCCGTGATCCATCAGGTACTTAATGGTCGGCAGCGCGCCGCGGATGCGGTTTTCGTCGGTGATGACGCGGTTCTCATCCAGCGGTACGTTAAAGTCGCAGCGCACAAGCACCTTTTTGCCCTTGACCTGGATGTCTTCAATGGTTTTCTTCGCCATAGTGCACACTCCTTAGCGTTTCAAACTTGTCCGTTGATCTATTGCCAAGCCTTGGGTAAGGCGAGCAATCACTTCATCGCCAGCATCGCGCGTGCCGCGCCCTCGTCGGTCACCAGCATCGCCTGCGGGCGGCTGCGCATCACCGCGCGGATGGCCTCGGCCTTGCGCGCTCCGGCCGCCACGGCGAGCATGGCGCAGTTGGGTTTGAGCTTCCCCAGGTCGTGGGCGACGGTGGAAGCGGAGAACACCACGCTCCCGTCCCCGTCGAAGTAGCAGCCGTATGCCTCGGCCACCGCGCCGCGCCGAAGCACGTCCCGAAGGACTTCCGGGGGAAGCTGGCGCTTCTGGCCCATATCGTCCGCGCGTCCGATGCCATAAAGCACCACGTCCGCGCGCTGGAGCAGTTCCAGCGTTTCGGTGATTTCGGTGAGCTTGCGCATCTCCGCCATGGCGTGCTCGTCCAGCTGATCGGGCAGGTGCATGAGGCGGTGGTGCCCCCCGAGCCGCTTGGCAATCTCGGAAGCGATGGTGTTGGCCTGCGTTTCCAGCGCCCGACCGATGCCCCCCCGCGCGGGCACGACCATCACGTTCATGGCCGCGCCGGGCGTCAGCGCGTGCGCCACCTCGTAGATGGTCTGGCCGCCGGTCACCGCCAGCGTCGCGCCGCTGTGCAGGAAGGCGCGCAGCCGTCCCGCCGCGAGACGCCCCACCTCGCTCAGCACATGGGAGTCCGTGTCGTAATCCCCCGGCGTCACGTACACCTTGGGCACGTCCAATAGCCTGCTCAAAGCCGTTTCAAGCTTCGTAAGCCCCCGGAGGTCGCGGCTGAAGCGCCGGGCCGCGGGCAGGATGCCCGCCGCCTCGGGCGTGAGCGTCATGCCGGCGGCGTCCAGCTCCACCAGCCCGCGCTCCCGAAGCAGCGCCGCCACCGTGCGCACCTCCCGTTCCGGAAGGTTAAGGCGGTTGGCCAGCAACCTCCGCCCCACGGGCTGCAGGGCGTCGATCCTCTCCAGCACGAGCGCGCGCCGCTCGATTTCCTCCGCCAGGTCCGGCGCGATTTTCTGCATCAGCGAAAAGTATTCGTCCTGCATCGCACTCTCCTCGGTACGGGACGAAAACCGGCCCGCATGGACGTATTTCATCCCACAGGAGATTATACAACATTATCGGCCGTCCCGCAATGCCCGTTTTGATATTTCCTTAACGATAATTTGGCGGCGATTTTACACGGCTGTTTTCTAGCCCGTATGCAAAAGCCCGCCTTGATCCGGGCGGGCTTTTGCATAGGTGAAATCACAGCGTTACGATCTCTTCCCCGGCCATCGCCGCGTCCAGAAGCGCGTCCGTGTCCAGCTTGCTCTCGCCTTCCAGAATGATCTCCATCTTGGGCTTGGTGGCCGGGTGGCGGGGCGTGAAAACGGTGCAGCAGTCCTCGAACGGCAGCGACGAGGTCTCGAACGTGCCGATCCTCTCCGCCACGTCGATAATCTCCTGCTTGTCAAAGCCGATCAGCGGCCGGAACACCGGCAGTTCCGCCACGGCGTCGGTGCACTGAAGCGCCTGCATGGTCTGGCTGGCGACCTGGCCGATGCTCTCCCCCGTCACCAGCGCCTGCGCCCGCTCGGCGTAGGCGACGCGGTTGGCCAGGCGCATCATGTAGCGGCGCATGATGACGGTGGTGTAATCCGGGTGGCACAGCTGGTGAATCTGCATCTGGATGTCAGTAAAGGGCACCAGGTGCACGTTGAGGCCGCAGAGGCTTTCGCTCAGGATGCCGGCCAGCTTGAGCACCTTGTCCCTGGCGCGCTCGCTGGTGTAGGGCGGCGAAAGGAAGTGCACGGCGCTCATGCTTACCCCGCGCTTGGCGATCATCCAGCCCGCCACGGGGCTGTCGATGCCCCCGGAGAGCAGGAAGGTCGCCCGTCCGTTGGTGCCCACGGGCATGCCGCCCACGGCGGGGATGGGATGCGTGTACAGGTACGCCGCCGTATCCCGTATCTCCACGCTGAGCACCGTCCGCGGCTTGTGCACGTCCACCGCAAGGCCCGGCACGCGCGCAAGCACGTAGCCGCCGATGTCGGCGTTGATGGTCGGCGAATCCATGGGGAAGCGCTTGTCGCTGCGGCGCGCCTCCACTTTGAAGGTGCCCGTTTCGCCCTTCATCATGTCCGCCGCCGCGTCCCGGATCGCGGCGAAATCATCCTTGGGCATCTCCAGCGCGCGGCACACACTGTGTACGCCGAACACCTTGCTCACCCGGCGAACGGCCTCGTCCACGTCGGTCGCGTCGCTCACGTAGACGCGGCTGTCGCTGAGCCACACGCGGCCGCGCACCGGCTTTACGGCCTCCTTGACGCGCTCCACCAGCATGCGCAGAAAATACGGGCGGTTGAGGCCCTTTAGGTAAATCTCCGAAAAGCGCACCTGCAGCACTTCACGCAAAACGATCGTTCTCCTTTATGCGGATTCCCAAATAACCTATCGGCGGGTGAAAGGCGCCAGCAGCCCATATTGCTCCGCGATCGCCGCGCAGGCGTAGCGGATTTCCTCTTCGGTATTATCCACGGCGAAGCTCAGCCGCACCGCGCTCTGGGCGAGCTTCGAAGGCACCTTCATCGCGCTTAAAACGTCCGAGCCCTTGCTGTGCTTGCTGGAGCAGGCCGAGCCGGTACCCGCCATCACCCCGACGGCTTCCAGCGCGTGCACCATCGTCTCGGCCCGCACGGGCGGGAAGGCGGCGTAGAGGATGTGCACAGCCGCGTCCGCGTCGCCGGGCGCGGGGCCCAGCACGCGAAAATCCGGGATCGCCGCGGAAAGCGTCTCCACCGCCAGCCGTTTGAAGCCGGAAAGCTTCGCGTCCGCCTCCGCCGCGGGCGGATACGCCGCCACCGCCGCCGCGAAACCCGCGATGCCGCAGGTGTTCTCGGTGCCGGAGCGCAGGTTTTGCTGCTGGCCGCCGCCGAAAAGAATCGGCTTGAGCCGGTGGCCGGGCGCGACCATCAGCGCGCCGACCCCCTTGGGCCCGTGCACCTTGTGGGCGCTGACGGCGTAGGTCTGCACGTTCGTCTCCCGCATGGAAAACGGCACGCGCAGGTAGCCCTGCACCCCGTCCACGTGGATCGCCGCCTCCGGCGCGAGCACGTCCCGGAGCCTTGCGACTTCGGCCACCGGCATGACCGCGCCGGTTTCGTTACACACCTGCATCACGCAGATCAGCTTGACGTCCGGGCCGAGCACCGTCCGGAACGCCTCAAGGTCGAGCGACCCGCGGGCCGTAAGCGGTATCTCCTCCGCCGTGAGGCCGTAGCGCACCGCGGCTTCCCGGCAGGCGTTTTTCACCGCGGGGTGTTCCGCCGCCGTATAGAGCACCCGCCCCGTTCCACGCAGCGTGCCGAGCGTGCCGAAAACGGCGAGGTTGTCGCTTTCCGTGCCGCCGGAGGTGAACACGACGTTCTCCTCCCGCGCTCCGACGGGCGCGGCGACCGTTCGGCGCGCCGCCTGCAGCGCGCGTTCGGCCTCCACCGCACGCCGGTAGAGCGCGGAAGGGTTGTAGAAGGCGCTGCGCATGCTTTGCGCCACCGCCTCCGCCGCCGCCTGGCAGGCGCGGGTGGTGGCACTGTTGTCCAGATACGCCTCCATGGTTTTTTCAGGCATGGAATACCCCATGGGCCAGGTACTTCTTCACCATTTCCACCATCTCGTCCGAGGGCTCCATGACGATCATGGTGCGTTCGTTGCCCTTCTGGTAATAGAAGTAGTACAGGTTCGCGTCGCGGTTCAAAAACCAGTTCTTGCGCTTGAGCCCCGGCATGTTGATCATCCGGCGGAAGTTTTCGCTGGCGACGGGGCCGAACGCTTCCACGTTCTTCACGCGCATGGTGCCCAGGTTCTTGCGCTTGTTGTTGTTGTACACCTGCGCGAAGTCCAGGTCGCCGTTAGTGAAGGTGTACTCGTATTCCGTGCGCAGGCGATCCTTGTACAGGAACAGAAGCACCGCCGCGCCGCAGAAAACCACCGTGATCACCAGCCCGGGAACCGAGAAGGACGAAAACAGCATCGACAGCATCCAGAAGCCGATCAGCGCGAAGAGCACCATCGACACGTTGGCGACGTAGTACGTCAGTTCCTGCAGTCCGCGGCTCCTGCGGACAACGACTTCTTCCATGAAATGATCCATAATATGCCCTCCGTATCCTTCGTTGGGTTTCCGACCGGGGCGAAGCGCCGCCGGGTTTCAGCGTGTACCGACCGCCAGCCATACGTAGATCACCGACGTGCACAGCCCGATGAGAAAGCCGCCCAGCACCTCGAAGGGCGTATGCCCCACCAGTTCCTTGAGCTGCTCGTCCGAGATGCGCTTGCCGTTGATCAGCACGTCCTTGAGGATCTGGTTGATGACGGTCGCCTGCGTGCCCGTTTCGCGGCGCACGCCCGTCGCGTCGTACATGACGATCACGGAAAGCACCGCGCAGACCGCGAACGCTGCCGTATCGAAGCCGTTCAGCGCGCCCACGGACAGCGACAGCGCGACGACCATGGCGGTGTGAGAGCTGGGCATGCCGCCGGAGCCGACGAAGCGCTTCCAATCCCAGACGTGTTCCACGCGGTAATAGAGGGGCGCCTTCATCGCCTGGGCGATGAACCAGGCGATCGCCGCGCAGATCGCCGAATGGTTGACCAGGATCCCGCTGATGGAATGCAAGGGGGTTCCTCCTCCCGTCGGGGTTTCCGAATCTATCGCACGCGCCGGAGCATATCCCGGGCGAGACCGTTAAGCGGCGCGCCCTTCCCGCCGAACGTCTCCGCCGCCTTGATCGCCTTGTCCGCGCAGTCCTCCGCGGCCCGGGCGGCCGCGGCCTCGCCCCAGACGGCGGGCCAGGTCATCTTGCCGTGTTCGGCATCCTTGCCGGTGCGCTTGCCGAGCGCTTTTTCATCGCCCCGCAGGTCCAGCAGATCGTCCACGATCTGAAAAGCCAGGCCCAGGTTCTGCCCGTAGGTTTCCCCCGCCACAAGCTGCTTTTCCGTCGCCCCGGCCAGTTTGAGCCCGCCCAGCACCGCCGCGGTGATCAGGTCGGCCGTTTTGTGGCGGTGGATATAGCGCACCGTTTCCGCGTCGGGCGGCGCGCCTTCCAGCTTCACGTCCAGCGTCTGTCCGGCGATCATGCCGCGCACGCCCGCGCGCCGCGCGATCTCCTCCATGGCGGCGATCGCCCGCTCGGGGTGCGGCCAGCGCAGGGAGGCCGCAAGCATGGTCTCGAACGCCAGCGAGTACAGCCCGTCCCCCGCGAGGATGGCGACGTTTTCCCCGAACGCCTTATGGTTGCTGGGCTTTCCGCGGCGCAGGTCGTCGTTGTCCAGGGCGGGCAGATCGTCGTGGATGAGCGAATAGGCATGGATCATTTCCAGCGCCGCCGCGAAGGGCAGGGCACTTCGCCAGTCCTCCGCCGCCAGATGATAGCCGGCCAGCAGCAGCGCCGGGCGCAGCCGTTTACCCGGCAGGGTGAGGCTGTAGCGCATGGCGCTTTTCAGCGGTTCGGGCGCTTCACCCCCGCGCGGAGGCCGCGCCGCGGCGGCCGTACCCGTCGCGTCGGCCAACAAAGGGACGGATTGGATCGCCTCTTCCGCCGCCGTTACGTATACGTCAAACGCCGCTTCCACCGCTCCCCCGCCTTTCCGCCCGCCGCGAGCATTTCTGAACGTCGGTTATGCTTCCGTCTCGTCCTCGGGCGCGTCCTGCGAGGCCACGTCGCTTTCCCGGACGCTCACGCTACCGTCCGGCCCGGCCTTGACCTCGGAAAGCCGTGCCCTGGCCCGGTCGAGCTTTTCCCTGAGCGCCTTGGCGAGCTTTGCGCCCTCCTCGTAGGCGTCCATCAGTTCCTCCAAAGGCAGCTCGCCCTGCTCCATCTTTTCCGCAAGGGCTTCCAGCCGGTTCAGGTCCGCCTCGAAGGTCGGCTCGGTATTCTTCTTCTTCGCCGTCATGGTTGTTCCTCCCTGCGTACGCCGGTCGCCGCCGCATCGATTTGTCCGTCCCGCATGACCACGGTGAAGGGTCGCTCCGCGTTGAACCGGCCGATGCCCGGCACGGTTCGGCCGTCCTGCCGGATCATCGCGTAGCCGCGGTTGAGCGTCGCCCGCGGCCCAGCGGCGTTCAGCCGCACCGTGGCGGCGTCCAACCGGTGGTCGGCCGTCATCAGCCTGCGCTCGCACAGCAGGGTCACGCGCGCGTCCAGCGCCTTTACCCGCTCGCCGATCACGCGGAAGCGGTTTTCCGGCGACTGCTCGATAAGCCGCTGCCGAACGTCGGAGAGCCGCGCGGCCTTTTCGGCGACGCCCGCTTCCCCGGCGCGGCGCAGCCGATCCCGAAGCTTGCCGATCTCCCACAGCAGCGCCTCCCGCTGCGGCACGGCGAGCTCCGCCGCGGCCGACGGGGTGGGCGCGCGCACGTCGGCGGCAAAATCGGCGATGGTGAAGTCCGTCTCGTGGCCCACGGCGCTGACGACGGGTTTTGTACAGGCGGCGATCGTACGCGCGACGATCTCCTCGTTGAACGGCCACAGGTCTTCCATACTGCCGCCCCCGCGCCCCACGATGATCACGTCCACCGCGTCCAGCCGGTCCAGCGCGGAAAGCGCGAAGGCGATCTGCTCCGCCGCGCCCTCGCCCTGTACCTTGACGGGGTAGAGGAAAAGCGGCATGCCCGGGTCGCGCCGCCAGGCGACGCGGGCGATATCGTGGATTACGGCGCCCGTGCCGCTGGTGGCGATACCCACGCCGCGCGGCAGAAGCGGCAGGGGCTTTTTGAGCGCCGGGTCGAACAGCCCTTCCTTTTCCAGCTTCTTTTTAAGCTGCTCCATGCGCAGGTACAGCTCCCCCACGCCGTCGGGCTCCATGGCGTCGGCGTAGAACTGGTAGGAGCCGGTTTTGACGTACAGCCCCACGCTCCCGGTGAGCGTCACCTGCGCGCCGTCCCTGGGCACGAATCGTACGCCCGAGGCGGCGGAGCGGAACATGACGCAGCCGATGGCGCTGTTCGCATCCTTGAGGGTGAAGTACCAGTGTCCGGACACGTGACGCTTGAAGTTGCTCAGCTCGCCGCGCAGGCGGATGCCGTGCAGCATCGGGTCGCCCGCGAGGGTGCGGCGCACGTACTCGTTGAGCTCCTCGACCGTCAGCGTCAGCATCGTACTCTCCTCATCCCTGCGCCAAGGCGCGTTCCGCCGCCTCGACGGTATTGCTCATGAGCATGGCGACGGTCATGCGCCCCACACCGCCGGGCACGGGGGTCAGGTAGCCCGCCACCTCGCGAACGCCTTCAAAATCCACGTCGCCGCGGAACTTGCCGTCTACCCGGTTCATGCCCACGTCGATCACCGCCGCGCCGGGCTTGACCATGTCGGCCGTCACCAGCCCCGGCCTGCCCACGGCGGCCACCAGAATATCCGCGCCCCGGGTATGGTCGGCCAGGTCTCTCGTGCGGCTGTGGCAGATGGTGACCGTTGCGTTTTCCCGAAGCAGCAGCATCGCCATGGGCCGCCCCACGATGCCGCTTCGGCCGATGACCACGGCGTTTTTGCCTTCGATGGGGATGTTGGCCGACTTCAGCATGTACAGCGCGCCCTTGGGCGTGCAGGCCACCGGGCCCGGCTCGCCGCGCATCATCTTGCCGGTGTTGATGTCGTGCAGGCCGTCGGCGTCCTTCTCTGGCAAAATCAGGGCCAGCGCGCGGGACGCGTCCAGCTGTTTGGGCAGGGGGAACTGCACCAGCAGGCCGTGAATGGCCGGATCGGCGTTGGCCTTGCGGATTTCCGCTTCCAGCGCCTCCTGCGTGGTATCGGCTGGCATGCGCACGGTTTTGGACGCAATGCCCAGCCGCCCGCAGGCCTTCTCCTTGTTGCCCACGTAGAGCTGGCTGGCCGGATCCTCCCCCACGAGGATCACACAGAGGCCGGGCGTCAGCCCTTTCTTAAGCAGCGCGTCCACGCGTACCTTGAGCTCCGCCTCCACCTGCTGGGAAAGCGCCTTCCCGTCCAATAGCTGTGCCGCCATAGCGTCTCCTTCCCGGCGGAAACGTCCGCCGACCGTCGTTAAGTATCCGCCTGCGAGGCGAGGTAGCGCCGGATGCCCAGCCACGCGACCCCGGCGGCGTTATCGCCGCTGTATTCGGGTTTCCCGAAGCGGACTTCCGCCCCGCAGCCGAGTTTGTTCAGCCGCTTTACGACCCTGTCCCTCAGCAGCGCCGAGGAGGCCACGCCGCCCACGACCAGCGCCTGCCCTACGCCCGTTTCCCGGCACGCCGCCGCAAGCATGCGCGCCACGGTGCGGGCGAGCAGGTCGAAGGTTTCCAGCGCGATCTTGCCGTACGGGTACGTTTCCTGCTCGACCCACTGCCGGCAGCGGGTCTCCGCGCCGGACAGGTGGCAGTCCAGGTCCCCGCGCGTCAGGCTCGCGGGCAAAAGCGCCTCGGCC
Source organism: uncultured Oscillospiraceae bacterium (assembly GCA_964640955.1). Taxonomy (GTDB): domain Bacteria; phylum Bacillota; class Clostridia; order Christensenellales; family Aristaeellaceae; genus CAXXOK01. The sequence goes on from CAZXJI010000001.1 coordinate 125,695, forward strand.
GGTCCCGGCCAAGCAAGCGCGAGCTTTTCCAGCTCCGGCCCCGCGGGAAACGGAAGCCCCATGCGCACTCCGACGCGGTCGATCAGCTGGCCCGCGTGCAGATCCAGCGACGTGCCCAGCGCCGTCAGCGCCCCGCCGTCGGAGAGCAGCAGCTCGGTCGTGCCGCCGCTCAGGTGCAGGGCGACGAAGCGTTCGTCCATCGGCGGCAGGTAAAGCTGCCCGGCCGCGATATGCCCCTGCTGATGGCTGACCCGGTAGCAGGGCACGTTAAGCAGCCCCGCCAGGGTTTCCGCGTGCCCCAGGCCTACGGTAAACACGGGCATGTAGCTGTCCTCCCGGTCGCGGGGCGCGCACGAGGCGCACGTCGCGCGGATGGCCGCGCCGTTCAGCGCCAATCGCATGTCCTCCGCGAGCAAAGGCATTTGCCTGACATGCGCAAAAACGGCCTCGCTCTGGCGAAGGCCGCGCTGTCCGCTTGGAACCGGTAACAACATCCGCCGGGACGCCACGACGTTTCCCCGCGTATCCACCGCCGCCACGGAGGTGGTGTAACAGCTGGTGTCAAAGCCGATCGCAACGTCCAAGGCGCTCAGTCCTTCCGCTTGTCGCGGCCGATCGCCCCCAGCACGCCGTTGATGTACCGGCCGCTCTTGGGCTCGCTGTAGCGATCCGCCAGCTCCATCGCCTCGCTGATGGAGACGTTCTGGGGCACGTCGTTACGGTAGCAAAGCTCGTAGGCCGACAGGCGAAGGATGCTCAGGTCCACCCACGCGACCCTTTCCAGCGTCCAATCCCCGCTGCTGTGCTCGTCGATCAGCCTGTCCAGCTCCGCGGCATGCGCCTGAACGCCGCCAACCACGTCGTGGATGTAGGCCCGGTCGTCCGCGGTCGGCTCGGTTTCCTTTCCGTCCGGAGAAAGCTGCTCGTAGATCATCCCAAGCGTTTCGTCGTCCGCATCGCCGCCCGACAGGCGGCCGTACAGCAATTGCATCGCGGCCTGCCGGGCCACTGATCGAGCCATTGGTTACACTCCGTTTCTAAACTTCGCTTCACTCGCCCCTGGGGGGAAAGAGGCGGTTGATGGTTTTTTTCACAAAGGCCGTCTTGTCGCCGCGGGAGCCCAGCCAGTACCCCAGCCCGAACAGCAGGCAGACCAGCAGGGTCTTGAAAAAGCCCAGAAAAATGAGCATGAAGGCGATGGCCGCGCCCGCCGCGCCGAGCATCAGCCCGCATTGCGGCGTACCGATTCTGTTCCAGTTTCCGTTGGGGTTTTCCATATCGCCGCCTCCGTTACGCTAATCTGTCGTTTTCGGTCTCGTCCCGTCCCGTATCCGGGGCGTCCGGTTCCGCCGCGGGTTCCGCGGCCGCTTCCGCCGCTTCGTACGCTTCCCCGGCGGGCGCCTCCTCCGGCTCGGGCTGCACGGCGAGCGCTTCCGCCGCAATCGGCGCTTCCACTTCGGTCGGCGTTTCCGCCGCCCCGGCGTCCGCCTTTTCCTGCGGCTTCGCTTCCTCCAGAACATCCGCTACGGGCGCCTGCGGAACGATCTGCGGCTTCTCCTCGTGCTTGAACAGCCGCTGGTGCAGCGGCTCCCGCTTGGGCTTGGGTTCCTCGCCGTTTTCCCGGGGCAAGGCGTTATGCAGGCTGCTGACCACCTTGCCGGCCTTGTCGGCCGCGTCGGCGTCCGCCTTGAGCGTGTCGCCGGTCACGTCGCACGCGGTCGGGGCGAGCGTGTTGTTGGTTTCCACCATCACGCGCACTTCCCGGACGTCCACGCCGGAGCAGGAGGTGATATATTGCTTGATCTGCTTTTGCAGGGCGCTGACGGTGATGGGGATGTTCACCCCGCCGGCCAGCGAGATGCGAATGGCGACCACCACGCCGTCGCGCACGTGGTGGATGCGGGTGGACGCCACCTTCAGCTCGTCGTGCGAATCGATGCATTTGCGCACCATGTTCTCCATGGCGCTCATGGAAATGCTCAGATCGCCGTATTCCGTATGCTGGGCGATAAAGCCCTTCTCCCTGCCGGAGCGGAAAAGCAGCGTCACGCCGCGCAGCCCCAGAAAGCAAAGCGCCACGGCCGCGGCCACCATGACCGCCCGCTGCCAGAAAACGTATTCCCTCGTTACGAAGGAAAGGTCCAGCGTAAAGGGAAAGATTCCCGCGCCGAACACGAAAAGCCCTACGCCGATCACCAGGATGATCAGCCCGGAAACGGCCGACAGCACGCGGTCGATAAACTTGAACCTCACAGTTACCCCTCCTTGCCGATGCACACGCCGCAAAGCAAACCCCAAAAGACTCCCTGCGGTCTTTCGGGGCGAAATTTACGCCTGCGCCTCAGGCTCGGCCTTCGCGGCGGGATCGTCGCCGGCCGGTTCGGCCTCGGGCGAATCCGCGTCGGTCGCGGCCGTCTCCGGTTCCGCGGGCGCGTCGGCCTTCGAAGAGCGTTTGTTCTTGGCGGCTTTTTTGCGTTTCTCGGGCCTCGCCGGCTCGGGTTCCGCTTCCTTCGCGGGCGTCTCCTCGGCGGCGGGAGCGATTTCGGCGGGCGCCTCCGCGTCCGTCGCATCGGGGACGGGCGCTTCGGGAACGGGCTGCGTTACTTCCGGATCGGCCTTCGCGGGCGGAGCTTCCGGCTCCGTGCCGGCGGTCACCTTTTCAAGCTCCGCGCTGGCCAGGCTCGCCTGGAACTCCTTGTTTTCCTTTTCAAAGCTCACGCCCTGCACGTGCACGTCCACGCGCACCACGTGCAGCCCGGTCATGGTTTCGATGGCCTTGCGAACGCTTTCCTGCACGTTGAGCGCGGCCGTCTGGATGGGCGTGCCGTATTCCACGATCACGTACAGGTCGACCGACGCCTCCTCGGAGCCGATTTCGACCTTCACGCCTTTGGTGATGTTGCGGTTGCGGCCAAAAACTTCGGAAATGCCGCCGCTGGTGCACATTCCCGCGATACCTTCCACCTCGTTGGCGGCCACGCCCGCGATGATCGCAATAACTTCGTTCGCATAGGTGATGGTTCCGGTCGAATCATCGTCCCTGCGCAAGCTCAAAGGCAGGTTGTCCTTCTTTGCGGCCACGCCACACACCTCCTATGGTTCATGGTTTCCAAAGCGTAGTATAACAGATTTTCCCGCGATTGACAACGCCGCGGGCGTAAATTGTAGCCCGCGGCGCCGCGCCCCGGCAAAGCCCGCGCCCTCCCCCGCCGCGTAAGGCGCGCGGCCGGGAAGGACGCGGGGAGTCTTTACCTGTCGATCTTGATCTTGAGGGTGTCCAGCTGCTGGGGCTGGACATCGGCGGGGGTATCCATCATCAGGCACACGCCGTTCTGAATTTTGGGGAAGGCGAGCACGTCGCGCAGGCTGTCCGCGCCGGCGAGGATCATCACGAGGCGGTCGATGCCGAAGGCGAAGCCGCCGTGCGGGGGCGTGCCGTACTGGAACGCCTCCAGCAGGAAGCCGAACTTCTCCTGCGCTTCCTCCGGCGTCAGCCCGATCAGGCTAAACATTTTCGCCTGCAGGTCGCTCTGATGGATACGGATGGAGCCGCTGCCCATCTCGATGCCGTTTAAGACCAGGTCGTACGATTTGGCGCGCACCGCGCCGGGATCGGTCTCCATCAGGGCCACGTCCTCGTCCATAACGGCGGTGAAGGGGTGGTGCTCCGCCACGAAGCGGTTTTCCTCCTCGTCCCAGGAGACCAGCGGGAACTCGGTAATCCAGAGCAGGTCGTATCGCGAGGGGTCGATCAGCCCCAGTTCCCTGCCCAGGCGAAGGCGCAGTTGCCCCATGGCGGTCAGCGCGACCAGCCGGCGGTCGGCGATCACGAACAGCGCGTCGCCGGGCCCGCAATCCATCTTCGCAAGCAGTTTGTGCATGCTGTCGCCCTGCATGGCCTTGGCGAAGGAGGAGCGAACGCTCCCGTCCTCGCCCGGCACGGCCCAGGCCAGGCCCTTGACGTGATAGGTTTTTACAAACTCGCCCAGCGCGTCCAGCTCGCGGCGGCTCAGGTGCCCCGCGCCCTTGGCGCAGATGGCGCACACCGTCTGCCCCTGCGCGAGCGCGTTTTCGAACACCGCGAAGCCGCAGCCCGCGACCGTTTCGCCCACGTCGGCGATCTCCATGCCGAAGCGGGTGTCGGGTTTGTCGCTGCCGAAGCGCGCCATGGCGTCCCGCCAGGTGAGGCGCTTCAGCGGCAGCGGAACCTCAAGCCCCATCACGTCGCGGAACACGCGCTGAAACGCGCCTTCCACCACGGTCTGGATGTCCTTGGGCTCCACGAAGCTCATTTCCAGGTCGAACTGGGTGAACTCCGGCTGACGGTCGGCGCGGCCGTCCTCGTCGCGGAAGCAGCGGGCGATCTGGTAATAGCGGTCGAGGCCGGAGAGCATCAGCAGCTGCTTGTAGATCTGCGGGCTTTGCGGCAACGCGTAAAACAGGCCGGGCTTTTGGCGGTAGGGCACCAGATAGTCGCGCGCGCCCTCCGGCGTGGACTTGGTGAGGATGGGCGTTTCCACCTCCACAAAGTCCTTTTCGTCGATGTAATTGCGCAAAGTCCTTACCACGCGGTGGCGGAAGCGGAGCATGTTCTGCATGCTCGGCCTGCGCAGGTCGAGGTAACGGTATTTGAGGCGCACGGCCTCCTGCTCGCTTACGTTGTCGTCAATGTAGATGGGCGGGGTCTTGCTCGGGTTGAGGACGGCAAGGCTCTCGGCGGCCACTTCCACCGCGCCGGTCGCCATGCTTTCGTTTACGGCGTCGGCGGCGCGTTTGCGCACCGTTCCCGTCGCCTGAACCACAAACTCCCCGCGCAGGCTTTCCGCCAGGGCGAAGGTTTCGCCGTTAAGCGCGGTCGAGTCGAACACCACCTGCACGATGCCGGTATGGTCGCGCAGCCATACGAAAATCAGCCCGCCCAGGTTACGGGCACGCTGCACCCAGCCCTGCAATACGACCTGTTTGCCGGTTTCGCCGGGCAGCACCTCGCCGCACATATGCGTGCGTTTGAGCATCCCCATCCGTTAGGCCTCCTCGTTTTCCGCTTTGACGAGCCGTTTGAGCGTCTCGGGCGCATCCGTGGTCGGCACCTGCGTTTCCTCCCGGGTCGCCATGTTGCGAAGGGTGATCGCCCCCTTGGCGATCTCGTCCTCCCCCAGCACGGTCACATAGGCCGCGCCGAGCTTGTCGGCATACTTGAACTGCGCTTTCAGGCTGCGCCCGGCGTGATCCATATCCGCCCTGATCCCGACCTTGCGAAACGCAAGCGTCAGTTTGAAGGCGTCCGCCGCCAGTTCCCGGTTGAGGCTGGCGACGAACACGTCCGGCGCGCCGCTCAGCGGGCGTATCTTCTTTTCGGCTTCCGGCAGCGCGTCGTAAAGCATCATCACGCGCTCCATGCCCATGCCGAAGCCCACCGCGGGGATGTCCGGCCCGCCGATTTCTTCCACGAGCCTGTCGTAGCGGCCGCCGCCGCAGGCGGTCAGCGTGCCGTTTTCCGTTTCGGCGGTCAGTTCGAACACGGTTTTGGTATAGTAATCCAGTCCGCGCACGATGCCCGTGTCCACCACGAAGGGAACGTCCGCGGCCGTGAGGTAGCGTTTCAGATCCTCGAAATGCGCGCGGCACTCGTCGCAAAGGCAGTCCAGCATCCGGGGCGCGTCCGTAAGCTCCGCCTGACAGGCGGGATTCTTGCAGTCCAGCACGCGAAGGGGGTTGGTTTCGGTGCGCTCCACGCAGTCCCTGCAGAGCCGGTCGGTGCGCGCGTGCAGATAATCGCGGAGCTTCTGCTGGTAGGCGGGACGGCACACGGGGCAGCCGATGGAGTTGATGCGCAGCGTAAGGCCCGTAAGCCCGACGCCGTTTAAAACGTCCTGGGCCAGCAGGATCAGCTCCGCATCGGCCGAAGCCTCCCTGGCGCCGAAGCACTCCATGCCGAACTGGTGGTGCTCCCGAAGCCTGCCCGCCTGCGGGGATTCGTAGCGGAAATGCGGCGAGTATACATAGTAAAGCTTCACCGGCAACGCCTGCGCATACAGTCCCGATTCGATAAAGGCGCGCACGGCCCCGGCGGTGGTCTCGGGCTTCAGGGTTACGGAGCGGTCGCCCCGGTCCTTGAAGGTGTACATCTCCTTGCGAACCACGTCGCTGCTTTCGCCCACCGAGCGCAGGAAAAGCTCCGTATGCTCGAAAACCGGCGTGCGGATCTCCTGATAACCGGCCAGCCGGGCCGTTTTGCGCATCAAGGCTTCCATCGCCTGGTAGCGGGCGCTCTCGGGCGGCAGTACGTCCTTGGTTCCCCGGGGGATGTGCGTAAGCATCGCTTTCACCTCAAAAGTACGGTTAATGTGGATTATACACGCGCGTTCTTCGCGTTGTCAAGGCGAAGAACGCGTTTGTGCGCAAGGGTTTTGGCAAAGCGCCGGCGGGAAGGCCGCGCCCGCGGCGCGTTTCCCCCGGCGCTCCGTTCCTGCACGATCGGCGCGGCTTATTTCAGCAGCGCTTCCTTATGCAGAAGGTACTGGTCGTAGGATATGAGCACCTCGCGGGGCTTGCTGCCCGCGCTTTTGCTGACGATGCCGCGCGTGGCCATATCGTCGATCAGCCTGCCCGCGCGGGCGTAGCCGATTTTCATGCGGCGCTGGAGCATGCTGATGCTCGCCTGGCCGTCGGTCAGCACCATCTCCACCGCTTCCTGGAGGCGGTCGTCCTGCTCGCCGTCCGCATCGCCGGTGGTGTCCGCCTCGTCGGCATCCGGGCTTTCCATGATCTCGGTGATGCTCTGGTCGTAATCCGTTTCGGAGTTGCGGCCGATGTAATCCACGATGTTGGCGATCTCGGCGTCGCTTACGAAGCAGCCCTGCACGCGCAGCGGCGCCTTCGCCCCGGTGGGATAGTAGAACATGTCGCCGCGGCCCAAAAGCTTCTCCGCGCCGTTCATATCGAGAATCGTGCGGCTGTCGATGCTGGAGGAGACCGCGAACGCGATGCGACTGGGCACGTTGGCCTTGATGAGGCCGGTGATCACGTTGACCGTGGGTCGCTGCGTGGCCACCACCACGTGGATGCCCGCCGCGCGCGCCAGCTGCGCCAGGCGGATGATGCTCTCCTCCACTTCCTTTTTGCAGGCCAGCATAAGGTCGGACAGCTCGTCGATGATGATCACGATGCGAGGGAGCTTCGGCTCGTCGCCCCGGACCTTGGCGTTGTAGGTGGTAATCTCGCGGACGCCCTTGCTCTGCATTTTATGGTAGCGGTCGAGCATCTCCTGCACGGCCCAGGCCAGTGCGCCGGAAGCCTTGTGCGGGTCGCTCACGACGGGGATCAGCAGATGCGGCACCTTGTTGTACCCCTGCAGTTCCACCACCTTGGGGTCGATCATGATCATGCGCACCTCGTCCGGGGTGGCGCGGAACAGCAGGCTGTTGATGATGGAGTTGATGCACACGGATTTGCCGCTGCCCGTCTGTCCGGCGATCAGCAGATGCGGCATCTTCGCCAGGTCGCAGATCACCGGCCGCCCGGCGATATCCTTGCCCAGCGCCACGGAAAGCGGCGAGCGGGCATGGCTCATCTCGGGGCTGGTGAGCACCTCGGCCAGCGATACACCGATAATCTCCTTGTTGGGTATCTCCACGCCAAACAGGTTGGTGCCCGGGATGGGCACCTCGATGCGTACGCCGCCGTTGGCCGCCATATCCAGGGCGATATTGTCCGCGATGCCCATGATGCGGCGCACGTTGATGCCGCTGGACACAAGCCCCAGCTCGAAGCGCGTCACCGCGGGCCCGTGGGTCACGCGCTGCACGCGGGCGGGGATATCGAAGCTTTCCAGCGTCTTTTCCAGCTTATGGGCGTCCAGCCTGTCCTGCTCGGTGGTATCGGGCAGCGACTGGGTCTGCAGGTTTAATAGCTCGATCATCGGATAAGGGTACGGCTGCGGCTGCCGGGGCGCCCCGCCCGACGGATCGGCCTTCGACGGTTCCCGGGGCAGGTCGAGGGCGGCCTGCTGCGGCTGACGGCCGCTTCTCGTGCCTTGGGGTGCGCTTTCGGCAGGCTTTTTGTACGCCGCGTACGGGTCGGTCGGGGCGGCAGGCGGCACCTCCTGTCCGGCCGGAGGCCGGTAGGAGGCGGTCTGGTTGGCGTAGTCCACCTGCCGCTTGGTCATTTTCGGCTGGCGGCCCGTACCGTTCAGCACCGCGTTTTCCATGGCCGGCGCGACGGCGGCGGCGGCGTTGCCCGACATTTCGCTCAGCCGCTGCTCAATCTCCTGCTTGCGCTTGCGGTTGGCTTCCATTTTCTCCAGCACCCGGCTCTCCTCGCGGTCGCGGGGTACGAAGGCCGTGTTTTCCTCGCGGACGGCGATCGGGCTTCGGGTGGCTTTCCGCACGCCCCGGCCCTTGTTTTTCCAGGCCGGTTCCGCGTTTTCTTCCTTGGGCACTTCCGGCACGATCATCTCGTCGTACAGCTCGGGCGCGGACGGGCGGCCCCCCTGCACCGTGGGCGCGAACATCGTCTGCTGTCCGGGCATCGCCGCGGCTCCGGCGGCAAAGCCCTGCGGCCACATCGGCGCGCCGTTTGCGGCGGGGTATCCCTGCGTCGCGGCCGCCGGGGCTGCCTGCGCCTCCAGTTCCCGTCTGCGCCGGTAGGCGGGCCTCATCAGCGGGTCCTCCGCAGGCGGGGCTTCCGTCTCCTGTCCTTTTTTCAGCTGCTTTTCATACTCGCGGCGCTGGCGTCTCAGTTCGCGATCCTCCAGCCTCTGTTCGGACGACTCGCGATAGCGGCGCATGGAGCCCACGATGTCGAATTTGGAAACGAACAGCACGCAGATCAGGGAAACGAACCCCAGGATCACCGCGCCGCCGACGGCCCCCACGTACGTCCACAGCGGCCACGCCAAAACCATGCCCAGCGCGCCGCCGAACACGCCGCTGCCGCCGCACAGGGCGAACCCGGCGGTGACGGCCTCCCAGTAGCCGTCGGGGTTCGCCAGCGGAGGCGTAAGGCCCTTGTTGTAGGTTTGCGCGTATTCCATCAGCGTGGACGTGCCTACCTTGCTGAGCAGGTTAACGATGCCCAGCACGCAAAGATAGATCAGCAACAAAAGCAGGATCGCCCGCACCGGCACCCTGCGGCGCGCCGAAAAGGCGACCAGCGCGCCGCCCCAGATCAAAAACAGCGGAATGCCCAGGCAAAGCCCGCCGCCCAGCCCCTGCACGGCCTCCCGGACGATGTCGAACACGGCGCCGTCGAAGCCTCCCACGAGCGAGAGCAGCGCAATCAATCCCAGCGCGATCAGCAGAATGCCCAGCACACTTCTGACCATCAGGGAATCCGAATCGTAGGTTTTGGCTCTGCCCCGTCGCCCGTTCTGCATAGATCCTCCGAAAGCGCAATGATGGATTTGTCAATAAAAGAAGAAGGAAAAAACCGTTACGCCTACTTCGTCAACCGCACCGCGTAGAGAACGTCGTCCGCGTCGGCGTACAAAAGCAGCATCCGGTCGCCGTACGCATAGTAGTCCGCCGTGCCGGTGGGAAGTCCGTAATTATACGCCAGATCAGCGTCGAACGCCACGGAGCTTTGCGGCTCGCCCAGCACCGCAAGCCAGCGGCTGCGCGGCGTAACGCCCGTCTTGAGCCCGTACAGGTCGATGCGGAAGCTCATCAGCCCCTCAACGGCGGAATTTTGCCAGCCGGAGGTCAGCGCGTCCGACAATACCAGCACCTGCCGAAACGCGGGCGCTTCCAGCTGGAAGTACCGGCCGCCGGGGTACTGGTCGGGGTCGCGCAGGAGGCGGTAACGCGCGATGATGTCCGCCATGCTTTCGCTCAGCCTGGCTTTGACGTGCGGCAGTTCGCCCGATTGGACGGCCGCCTCGATATTCGCTTTGATTTCTTCGTCGCTCAACGCCTGCGGCAGCGCGCCGAGCCTTGCGGGCAGCGCGTCCGCGTCGGTGATCAACTCGTCGCTCAGCTCGTCGTAGTTGAACTGCGCCGCGCCGCAATACCCGCTGAGCAGCTTAAACTGCGACGCCGGATAGTAAAAGGTGATCCCGTCCTCGTCCAGCGTAAAGCTGTCCGTCGGCAGCGGCGTGAGCTCCGCGTTCTCCAGGTAGCTGGAAAGCTCGTCCAGATACGTGTCGGTCAGGATCGTTTCCATGCGTTCCACCGCGGCGTCCACGTCGGTGAATAGATCGGCGAGCGTCACCGCCCGGCCGTCGGACAGCTGAAAGGTGAGCGCAGTGTAGCTCTGCCCCGCGCGCCCGTTTTCCAGTATGCCCTTGGCGCTGATCACCGTGGAAAAAACGTCGCCGCCCAGGTAGGCCTCGTAGCTCACGGTCAGCCCCGTGCCTCCGCTTTGCAGCGTGCTCAGCGTAACCATGCGCTGGGCGATGCTCGCTTTTTCCACAATCGCGTCGTTGATGCTCTGCTGTACGGTCTCGTCCGCCATCCCGGCAAGCTGGGGGTAACGGATTTCGTTTTCGCCGGCGGCGGTCGCCACTTCGGTCACGGTCACCGCGTCCGCCGCGGCCGTCTCCGCCGCCGCGAAGCACGGCGCAAGCACAAGCGAAAGAAGCGCCGCGCACAACACCCATCGCAGCGCAAACGACGGTAAACCATGCCTTCGCACGTTCATGGCGACCCCTCCTCTTTGAGACCATCAGTATACAACATCCGCCGGGACGTTGCAAGTTTCGGCGGGGAAAGCTGCGCGGGACAGGGCGGCCGGTTCCGTAGGCCGTCCGCCGTTGCGCGCCGGATGAAAATTCTGCTTGCATTCCGGCCGCTTGTCGTGTTATAATTTTCGTTGTGACAAACGGACGGTCCTCTGCTCAAGCGTTAGTCTTGCGGGCACGAACGTCTATGAGGGAAGGAGGCCATTGAAATGAGTGATATCATTCGTTCCATTGAAAAGGCACAGCTTCGTTCCGATCTGCCCGAGTTCAGCATCGGCGACACCGTCCGCGTTTGGGTGAAGGTCGTCGAGGGTGACCGCGAGCGTCTTCAGGCTTTTGAAGGCACCGTTATCGCCAGGCGCAACGGCAGCATCCGCGAAACGTTCACCGTTCGCCGCGTAAGCTACGGCATCGGCGTTGAACGTACGTTCCCGCTCCATTCTCGCCGCGTGGATCATATCGAACTGATCCGCAAGGGCAAGGTGCGCAGGGCAAAGCTGTACTATCTGCGCGGTTTGCAGGGCAAAGCCGCGAAGATCAGGGAAGCCAGCCGGGTGTAATTCATCCGCGGCCGTCCCCCGCTTTTCGATGCGAAGAGCGGGGGTTTTGTTATACTGCTGGGGCGGCCCCGACTTTCGCCGGGGCCGCCTTTTCGTATTCTTCTGTGTGCGCCCTTACTTGCTGTACTTGGGCCGCTTTACATACGTGGTGTGCAGCAGCTCGTGCGCCTTGTGGCTGTTGGGCTTTCCCAGATACTCGTCGTAGATCTTCTTGATCATGGGGTTCTGGTGGCTCTTGCGGTAGGTCTTGGCGGCGTCCTCGTTGTAGAGGGCCTTGGCGCGCTCGGCGCGAATGTCCACCGTCGCCCGGGTCGCCGAATCCACGATAGGCTGGCCGCCGCCGTTCACGCATCCGCCGGGGCAGCCCATGATCTCGATGAAGGCGTATTTCTTCTCCCCGCTCTTCACCGCGTCCAGAAGCTTGGCCGCCATGCCGGTGCTGCTGGCGACGGCGACGTTCACGTCCATGTCGCCGATTTTCACGGTCGCTTCCTTGATGCCCTCCACGCCGCGCACGGCGGTGAAGTTGACGTCCTCCAGCTCGTTTCCGGTGATGATGGTGTACGCGGTGCGCAGCGCCGCTTCCATCACGCCGCCGGTCGCGCCGAAGATGACGCTGGCGCCGGTGCTTTCGCCCAGCAGGCTGTCGAAATCCTCGTCCGGAAGCTTGTTAAAGTCGATGTTGCATTCCTTGATCATGCGGGCCAGTTCGCGGGTGGTAATCACCACGTCCACGTCCGGGTTGCCGCCGTGGGAAAGCTCCGGCCGCTTGGCCTCGAACTTCTTGGCGGTGCAGGGCATCACGGACACGACCACGATATCCTTGGGGTCGATATCGGCCATCTCCGCGTAATAGCTCTTGACCATGGCCCCTTCCATCTCGTGGGGGCTCTTGCAGGAGGAGAGGTTGGGCAGGAACTCGGGGTAGTAATGCTCGCAGAACTTGATCCAGCCCGGCGAGCAGCTGGTGATCATGGGCAGTACCCCGCCCTTGGTCACGCGCTCGACCAGCTCGGTGCCCTCTTCCATAATGGTCAGGTCGGCGGCAAAGTCGGTATCGAACACCTTATCGAAGCCCATGCGCCGAAGCGCCGCGGCCATCTTGCCGGTAACGCTGGTGCCCATGGGAATGCCGAACTCCTCGCCCAGCGCCGCGCGCACGGCGGGAGCGGTCTGCACCACCACGTGCTTGTCCGGATCGCTCAGGGCCTGCCAGACCAGGTCGGTCTCGTCCTTCTCGTGCAGCGCGCCCACGGGGCACACGGTAATGCACTGGCCGCAGTTGACGCACGCCATTTCGGACAGGTGCATTTCCCACGGGGAGGCGATGGCGGTCTTGAAGCCGCGCTTCGTGGGGCCGATCACCCCGATCTGCTGCACCTTTTCACAGGCGGCAACGCAGCGGCGGCAGAGGATGCACTTGTTGTTGTCGCGCACGATGGAGGGGGACGCGTCGTCGATCGCGTACTCGTTGCGGGTCCCGGCGTAACGGTCGCCGTCCTCCACGCCCAGTTCCAGGCACAGCTTCTGCAGTTCGCAGTTCTGGCTGCGCACGCAGGTCAGGCACTTTTTGTCGTGGTTGCTCAAAATCAGCTCCAGCACCGTGCGGCGCGCCTCGCGAAGCGCCGGGGTGTTGGTTTTGACCACCATGTCCTTGGTGACGGGCAGCACGCAGGCCGCCTGAAAGGCGCGCGCACCCACGTCCACCACGCACATGCGGCAGGAGCCGGACTGGCTGATGTCCTTCAAATAACAAAGCGTGGGAATCTTCACGCCGGCTTTGCGCGAAGCCTCCAGCACGGTCGTACCGGCAGGAACCTCCACATGCACGCCGTCTATCGTAAGCGGTATCATCTGTTCCATGGTTGTTCCTCCTCGTTATCTCTTCTCGATCGCGCCGAAGCGGCACTTCTCCATGCAGCTGCCGCACTTGATGCACTTGGTGGTGTCGATCACGTGCTTCTCCTTCACCACGCCGCTGATGGCGCTCACCGGGCATACCTTGGCGCAGGCCGTGCAGCCGCGGCACTTGTCGGTAATGACGTAGTTGAGCAGCGCCTGACAGTGGTGCGCGGGGCAGCGCTTTTCGCGGATGTGGGCCTCGTACTCGTCGCGGAAATAGTGGATGGTGGAAAGCACGGGGTTGGGGGCCGTCTGCCCCAGGCCGCACAGCGCCGTGGCCTTGATGTTCTTGCCCAGCCGCTCCAGCTTTTCGATGTCGCCTTCCTCGCCCTTGCCGTTCACGATGCGCTCCAGAATCTCCAGCATGCGCCGCGTGCCGATGCGGCACGGCGTGCACTTGCCGCAGCTCTCATCCACGGTAAAATCCAGGAAGAAGCGGGCGATATCCACCATGCAGTTGTCCTCATCCATGACGATCATGCCGCCCGAGCCCATCATGGAGCCGATCTGCGTGAGCGTGTCGTATTCGATGGACACGTCCAGAAGCTCCGCCGGGATGCAGCCGCCCGAAGGGCCGCCGGTCTGCACGGCCTTGAACTTCTTGCCGTTGGGGATGCCGCCGCCGATGTCGTAGATGATCTCGCGCAGCTTGGTGCCCATGGGGATTTCCACCAGGCCGGTGTTGTTGATCTTGCCGCCCAGCGCGAACACCTTGGTGCCGGTCGACTTTTCCGTGCCGATGGAGCGGAACCAGTCCGAACCGTTCAGGATGATTTGCGGCACGTTTGCGAAGGTTTCGACGTTGTTGATGTTGGTGGGCATGGCGAACAGGCCCTTCACGGCCGGGAAGGGCGGCTTGGGCCGCGGCTCGCCGCGCATGCCCTCGATGGAGGCCATCAGCGCCGTTTCCTCGCCGCAGACGAACGCGCCGGCGCCCAGACGGGTGGAAATGTCGAAGTCAAAACCGCTGCCCAGAATGTTCTTGCCCAGCAGCCCGTAGTCGCGGGCCTGGTTGATGGCGATGTTCAGGCGCTTGACCGCGATGGGATACTCGGCGCGCACGTAAATGTAGCCTTCGGTCGCGCCCACCGCGTAGCCCGCGATGGTCATGGCTTCCAGCACCGCGTGCGGGTCGCCCTCCAGCACCGAACGGTCCATAAACGCGCCGGGGTCGCCCTCGTCGGCGTTGCAGATCATGTATTTCTGTTCGCCCTTGGAGGCCGCCGCGAACTTCCACTTGAGGCCCGTGGGGAAGCCCGCGCCGCCGCGGCCGCGCAGGCCGCTGTCCAGCACCGTCTGGATGACCTCCTCGGGCTTCATGGAGGTCAGCACCTTTTCCAGCGCCTTGTAGCCGTCAAACGCGATGTACTCGTCGATGTTTTCCGGGTCGATCACGCCGCAGTTGCGAAGCGCGATACGCTTCTGCTTTTTATAAAAGCCGATGCTCTCCAGGGAAAGGTGCTGTTCTTCCAGATCCTTTTCCTTGTACACCAGATGCTTGACGATGCGCCCCTTGAGCAGATGCTCGCTGACGATCTCGTCCACGTCCTCCACGCGCACGTGGGAATAAAAGGTGCCCTCTGGATAAATAATCACCACGGGGCCGGCGGCGCACAGGCCGAAGCAGCCGGTACGGACGACCTTGACTTCCTTATCCAAGCCCTTCTTGACGATCTGCTCTTCAAAGCGCTTGATAATCTCGCCGGAGCCCGACGAAGTACACCCGGTGCCGCCGCAGCAAAGCACCTGTGAGCGATAAAAATCCATGGTTTCTCCTCCTTAGGCTTGCTGTTATTGGTTTTCCGCGGCCCCGATGGTGTACTCCATCACGGGGTTGCCGTTTACGATGTGTTCGGTCACGATCCGCGGCACCATGTCCGGCCGGAGATTGACGTAGGTTACCTTGTTCTGGCCGGGGACGATCACGTCCACCATCGGCTCCAGCCGGCACATGCCGATGCAGCCGGTCTGCGAGACGGTGACGTTTTGCAGGTTGCGCTTCTGAATTTCGTCCATAAAGGCAAGCATGACCGGGCGCGCCCCGGCGGCAATGCCGCAGGTGGCCATGCCGACCACGACGCGGATGTCGCTGTCCGCGTCCTTGCGGTAAGCGACGCGCTCGAGGGTTTTTTTGCGGATGGCTTCCAGTTCAGCGATGGATTTCACGTGTCTGCACCTCCAAAATGGGTTTGAACTCTTCGGTAATGGATTCCCGCATCCACCCGACCACGTCGGGATCGTTCAGCGGAACGTCTCCCAGCGCCTGCCTGACGACGCGGGTGTCGAAATCGGCTTGCCTGCCGGGTGCCCGGGCCGAAAAAACGAACTCGGGCGTCTCGGGGTTGAGCGCCACCAGCGTAAGCAGGGTGTCGCACATGTCTCCCATCGGGGGGCAGTCGACGTGGTTTAAGTCGAACACGGCCGTCACCGTCGTGCCTTCGCCGAGCTTGCTTCGGATGCTCACGCTCCCGCCGGTCAGCTCGGCGTTCTCCTTGAGCAGCGGCAGCCCCAGCCCCACCTTGCGCGTCGTGCGGGTGGTGGTGAAGGGATCCGCGACCGTCCTGAGCAGTTCCGGCGCCATGCCGTCCCCGTCGTCGGTAAAGACGATGGTCATCAGGCCGCCTTCATCCACCGCAAAAGCGATGGCCACGGTTTTCGCGTTGGCTTTCACGCTGTTTTGGGCGATATCCAAAACGTGCATCGAAAGGTCACGCATGTCAGGCCTTGTATTTCTCCAGAATCGAGGGGATTTCGTCTTCGGTCAGGCGGCCGTACACCTCGTCGTTGATCATCATCACGGGCGCGAGACCGCAGGCACCCAGACAGCGGGTGGCCTGCAGGGTAAACCGGCCGTCTTCGGACGTATCGCCGACCTTGATGCCCAGTTCCTTTTCCACCCGGTCGAGCACCTTCTGGGAGCCGCGCACGTAGCACGCCGTACCCAGGCAGACGCCGATCACGTAACGGCCCTTGGGCTGCAGGGAGAACTGAGAGTAAAAGGTGGCGACGCCGTACACTTCGCTGAGCGTCGTGCCAAGCGCGTCGGCGATATACTCCTGCGCGTCCATGGGCACGCAGCCGAATATCTCCTGCGCTTCCTGCAGGACGGGCATCAGCGCCCCTTTCTGGTCCTTGTGTTCGTCGATCGCCTTTTGCAGCTTGGCGAACTTTTCCTTTTGCTCGGTCATGACTGGCTTAGACCTCCTCAATTCGTTCGTACACCATAAAGCTGCGCAATATTGTATAAACGCAGCGAATACATTTTATCATACGTCCGGGAGAATTGCACGTGATTTGTCAAAAAAATGTGATTTTTTTGACGATTTATCGGCCCGAATACAAAACCAAAACAATGCGACGGCATCCGTTTTCGCGTTCGCCTCGCGTTTCCGGCGCATGGGGCTTTCTCACCTCCGTTCGAGGGTCGGCGTTCGTTGCCAAGCAAAAACGCTCCCCGCAGGTGGAAGCGTCTAGGGTCGTTCGTTTATTTTCGCATGCAGGAAGGCCAGCGTCGCCGCGGCCGTGGGCTCGGGCAGGTCGAGCGCGAAAGTGCGCTCCAGAATGTCCCCCAGGCGGTGAGCGTCGGAGGAGTACAGCACGGTTCGCCCGGCCGTCGCCTCTTTGGGGCAGGGCAGGCCGGGAACGACCTCCACCACGGGGTAGGCGGGCAGAGGCGGCATCATCCCCAGGGCGACGATCAGGCTGTTGGCCCCGCGGTTGATGTGCGCCGGTACGTTCACGCCGCCGTAGCGCTCCGTAAGCACGCCGATCTCCTCCATCGAAAGCGCGGTCGCGTTGAGCAGAAGCTTCTCCGCCTGCCCGACGGGCTCGTCCTTCTCGTCGGTCACCATCTGGTTGCCAAACAGGTCGGTCCGGTTGCGGATGTCCGGCAGGCGCGCGTAGATCTCCTCCCCGAAGGCCAGCGCCGCCTCCGCCGCCGGGAAATAGGCGAGGATGTGCACCTCCTCTTTGGCGGTCACCTCCATGCCGGGGATCACCTCCACGCCGTAGGCCCTGCCGGCGGCGATCGCCGCGGGCACGTTTCGCGCGCAGTTATGGTCGGTCAGGGCGATCACGTCAAGCCCCTTGACCTTCGCCATGCCCACGAGATTCCAGGGGGTCATGTCGTCCTCGGCGCAGGGCGAAAGGCAGCTGTGGATGTGCAGATCGCAGTATACCCGCATGGCTTTATTTCGCCGAGGGCGCGACGCCGGCCCCGTACAGAAGCCCGCACACCTCGTAGGCGGTCTTGTCCGTTTCCAGCACGCAAAGGCCCTCTTCCAGGGCTTTGGCGGCGGACGCGGGCTCCAGTTGGTTGCCTTCCGCCAGCACCACGCAGGCCATCTCCATCAGCACCGCCACGGCCACGACGTTCACGTGCGTCTGTACGGTCGTCCATGCCATGCCCTTCGCGCCGTGCGCCAGCACCCAGCTGAGCAGATCGCAGGCGTAGCCGCAGGTGACCTGTGCATCCTCTCCCGCGCCGGGCGTCGCCGTTTGCGCGCCGAGCAGGGCCTTCAGTTCGCCGATCGTCATGTCGCTCCTCCTATTCCCGGGTCGTTTTGGCCAGCTCGACCATCTTCTGGGCCATAATCTTGAGCTGATCCTTCATGATGTGAATGCAGTCCATCTTGCTGGCGTGGCCGCGCACGATGTCCTCGGCGAAGGTACGGCAGGTGGGGCTGCCGCAGCTGCCGCAGTCGTAGCCGGGCAGGGTTTTGACGATCTCCTCCATCTGCTCCATCTTGCGCATGGCCTCGGTGATGTCCTCGTCCAGCTTCATGACGCTGTTGGGGGTAATCTTCTTGGTGGTCTGCAACGGATACTTGGTGAGGTAGGAGGCGTTCACCGCCTCGTCCGGGTGGCGCATGTCCGCGCCCTTCATCAGCGCTCGGATGGCGTTGCGCGCGATGTAGCCGTTTTCAAACGTCAGCGGGCCGCCCACGCAGCCGCCGGTGCACGCCGCGCCCTCGAAAAAGACCAGGTCGTGCAGCTTGTTGTTCTCGATCTCCTCCAAAACGCGGATGACGTTCTCAATGCCGTCCACCGCCATGCTGTTTTCCGGGCTCACCGCGTTGGCCTCGCCGCCGTTGTTGGCCCAGCCCACGCCGTAGGCGGTCGCGCGGGAGAGGTTTAGGGCGCTGGGGTAGTTTTTGATGTGCCCCGCCAGCAGCCCGTAGATCTCCAGCATCGATATCGCCCCGTCCACCGCGGACTTCTCCTGGCCGATGGGGTTTCGGATAGCGGTCATCTTCGCCGCGCACGGGGTGATGAAAAAGCAGCCCACGTCCTCCTCGGGCACGCCGCGTTTCTGGCAGAACTCGCGCTTGGCCACCATGGCGGCGACCTCCATGGGCTGGCGCACGTCCACGATGTGGGGAATCAGCTCGGGAAAGCGCACCTGGATCAGGCGGGTGATGGCCGGGCAGGCCGAGGAGATGAGCGGGAACTGGTCGGGCGTCATGCCGCGCATCCGTTCGCGAATGGCGCGGGTCACGATGTCCGCCCCCGCCGCCACCTCGAACACGTCGTCGAACCCCATGCGCAAAAGCCCCTCCAGCACCTGGGAGGCGCTGGCAAGCTTCTTGAACTGGCCGTAGAGCGAGGGGGCGGGCAGCGCGATTTTGTACTTGAAGCGGTTGATGGTCGCCAGCGGATCGGTCTGGGCGTATTTGGCGTGGTATTCGCACACCCGGATGCATTCGCCGCAGTCGATGCAGCGTTCGTCGATGATGTGCGCCCGCCCGCCGCGCACGCGGATGGCCTCGGTGGGGCAGCGCTTGAGGCAGTTGGTGCAGCCCTTGCACTTGTCCCTGTCCAGTCGTACGGAGTGAAACCGCTTGTCTTCCATGTACCGGAACCTCGCTTCCCTTGCCGGGCCGCGCGCGCGGCCGAAACAAACCGTTGCTTTCTTTGGCGCATGCCGCTTTGCGGGCGCCGACGCGCCTTACGTAAGGCGAAAACGCATGCGGATCTGCGTACCCTTGCCGACCTCGCTTGAAATGCTGAATTCGTCGGCGTTGCGCTTCATGTTCGGCAGCCCCATGCCCGCGCCGAAGCCCAGGTTGCGCGCCTCCTCGCCCGCGGTGGAGTAACCCTCCCGCAGCGCCTGTTCGATATCCGGTATGCCGGGGCCCACGTCGCTGGACATAAGGACGATCTCCGAAGGCGACATGGTCATGGTCAGCCTGCCGCCCAGGCTGTGGATGATCAGGTTGAGCTCCGCCTCGTAGCTGGCCACGGCTACGCGCCGTAAAACCGTGCTGTCCACGCCCAGCTGCTTCAGCTTCCGTTTCATCGAGGCGGACGCGTCCCCCGCCGATGCGTAATCCCGCGCGGTCACGTCGTACGCGTCCGCCAGCGTATATTCCCCCATGCTTCGCTCCATCCGCGCGCCGTCAGCCGGCGGACTGCGCGCAATCGCTGTTGCCGCGCAATCCGGCCTCGTACAGAAGCCCGCAGGTCGTAAAGGTGGTGTGGCGCGTCGTGAGCACCACGATGCCGATATCCCTGGCCTCCTGAAGCACGTCCTCGCCCGGCACCTTGCCGCGCGCGAACACGATGCAGTGGATGTCCAGCATCTCCGCCGTGCGCACGACGTGCACGTTGGTAAGCCCCGTGATGAGCACGGTTTTCCATTTCACAAAGGCGAGCACGTCGCTCATCAGGTCCGATCCGCAGGCGGTGGTCACTTCCTGTTCCAGCGAATCCCCGCCGCACAGCACGCGGGCGTCCAGAATCCCGATCATCTCCGAGATCGTCACAGCCGTCCCTCCCCCACAGGCCCCGGCCGGGCCATTCGAAAGCCGCTAAAGCAAGGCGCGTCCGGCGCCGTCGATGGCATCCGCGCCCGATCCCTTGATGCGGAGCGCAAAAAATGCTACTATGGTGCACGTCCATTATACCGTTGTGGAGGCGCAGGATGCAATACCATTTGGATACGATCCCCGTCTGGGAGGCCATGGAGTGGAAAACCGAGTGCCCGCTGTGCGCGCTGGAACGCAAGACCGAGCGGGAGGAAGCCGGGCGCGCGCTGGGCGCGAGCGTGATGGAGCCGGACGTGCGCGTGCGCTTCAACGAGCGGGGCGTGTGCCGCGCGCATCAGAAGATGCTCTTTGCGGGGCAGAATTGCCTCGGGCACGCGCTTCTGATGGATTCGCACACGCTCGCCCAGCTGGAAAAGCTCCGCAAGCTTCAAAAGCAGGCGCTTTCCGCTGCCGGCGGCAAGGGCGGGCTGCTCCGGAAATCACCGGAAGCGGGAGCGATCGCGGCCGGTCTGGCCGAAATGGAAGCGCATTGCGTGATCTGCGAGGCGATCGACACCCATATGGCGCGCTATCGCTACACCTTTTTGCACCTGTGGAAGACCAGCGCGGATTTCCGCGCCGCATGGAAGGATTCCCGCGGGGTGTGCCTCCCCCATCTGCGGGCGCTTGTGCAAACCGCGCCGGATGCGCTCAAGCCCGCCGAAACGTCCGCCTTCGCCGCCGAGGCGCTGGAAAAGCTGATCGGGCAGCTGGAAAACGACGAAAGGGACCTGAACCTGTTCGCGCGCAAGTTCGACTATCGCAACCGCGACCTGCCCTGGGGCGAAAGCAGAACCGCGACCGAACGCGCCGTGAACCGCCTGCGCGGCTGGTGCGTGGGCGCGGAACCCTGCCCCAAGGAGAAATGAAACTGGATTTACCGTTTTACGGTTCCTGCGGATGCTGAAAGTGCTCCAGCTGCACCCCCGCCTCGCTAAACACCTCCAGCGAGAACGGGTCGGGATAGGCGTCCTCGAACACCACACGCTTGATGCCGACGTTGACGATCATCTTGGCGCATACGGAACAGGGCTGGTGCGTGCAGTAAATGGTCGCCCCGTCGATGGAAATGCCCAGCTTCGCCGCCTGGATGATGGCGTTCTGCTCGGCGTGGATGGCGTAGCACATTTCGGTGCGGGTGCCGGAGGGGATGTTCATGCGGTCACGCATGCACTCCCCGCGTTCGCGGCAGGTCTTGAGCCCCGCCGGCGCGCCGTTGTACCCCGTGGTCATGATGCGCTTGTCCTTCACGATCACCGCGCCCACCGAGCGCTGCGCCCGGTAGCAGCTCGACCACTCGGAAATCAGCCGTGCCATTTTCATGAAGCGGATATCCCATTTGTCCAAGGTTTTCGACCCCCTTATCGATGAACCTGCATTTGCACGCATTATACCGGAAAACCGACGGTTTGGCAACGCGCGCGGCGCGGCCGCCGATCGTAACGCGCGAAAAGCGCCGAAAACGGGGAAAATCCCGCTTCCGGCGCTTTTTCCATCATTCGTTTTGTACTTCGCCCGATCGCATGGACGCAGGCCCTGCCGCCGCGCTATTCTACGTTCCCGTAAATCGCACGCAGCTCGTCGGTCGCCTTTCCGTCCTGACAAACGATCAGCGGAGGCAGCCAGTGCAACGCGGGACGGGCGTTTTTCACCGCTTCGATCAGCATGAGGTAGGGCGGCCGGTCGGTTCCGGCGCACACCAGCCGGACGCGCTTGGGCTCCAGCCGCTTTTCCCTCAGCGCGTCCATCAGCTCCAGGGCGCGCGGGGCGGGGAAAACCATCCACAGCCGTCCCCGGTTTTTGAGCACCGCGGCGCAGGCTGCTACCGCGTCTTTAAGCCCGCATTCCGTCTCGTGCCGGGAAAGCAGATGCTCCTCCGTTCGGCTCGGGCACGTTCCGCCCCGCTTGCCGTAGGGCGGGTTGCACACCGCGGCGGTCATGCTCCCGGAGCCGAGGATCGCCGCGGCGTTGCGGAAATCCTCGCCGTAGACCGTGATGCGCTCCTCAAGGCGGTTGAGCGCTACGCTCCTGCGCGCCATGTCCGCCATCTCCGGCTGCCACTCGAAGGCGAAGAAGCGGGCCGTGGGTTCGATTTGGCTCATCAGAAGCGGCAGGATGCCCGTGCCCGTGCCCATGTCCGCCACCCGGTCGCCCGGACGCAGACGCGCGAAATGGGCCAGCAGCACCGCGTCCGTCCCGAAGCGGAAGGCTCCCGGCTTTTGCAGAATGTGCAGGCCGTTGTTCTGCAGGTCGTCCAGGCGTTCGCCCGGGCGCAGAAGATCAGTACTGTTCAACGATCGTCAACCCTTCGGTGAGGCAGAACCCCGCCTGACCGTCGTAGAGCACCTCGCACCAGGTATCCCCCGCGCGGAGCACCCGCACCTGCGCGTACCGGGGCATATCCAGTACCCAGCCGGATTCGGCGGTGCAGTATTCCCACAGGGAAAGGCTCGCCGCGCTCGAAAGCGGGGTGACGAGGGCGTAGGTATCCGTATCGGGGGCCGCAAGCGTCGGGTCCTCCGCCACGACCTGCGTCTCGGCCGAAGCGGCGGTCGGCGTGGCCGTCGGAGTAGCCGTCGGCGCGACCGTCGGCGTAGCGGTCGGGGTGGCGGTAGACGTTGCTGCGGAATCGGTCGTTGAGGCGGACGCCGTCGCGGTAGCGGTCGGGGTCGCGGTGGGAGTCGCGGTGGCCGTATCGCCGCTCCCGGCCAGCTCCGCGGGCTGTTCAAAGCTCAGGAATGCCGTCATCACGTATCCGGTATATGCGCCGTAGACGATCTGGCACCATGTATCGCCCTGCGCAAGCACCGTCACCGTCGCAAGCCTCGGGATGGTCGTAAGCACCGACGCGGACGTGGAGGCGCTCGCCCGCAGGTTGAGCGATCCGGAAGAAGTGTACACCCACGCGCCCGTCGTGCCGCCGGCGTCGGCCGACGCCGCGGTGAAGCGCAGGAAGGTCGTCTGCACGTAACCGGTCACGCCCGCATAGGTCACATGGCACCACGCGTCGCCCGTCTCAAGCACCGTCACCGTCGCGAGCCGCGGAATGGTCGTGAGGATATCCGCGCCGGTTGCGGCGCTTTCCCGCAGGTTGAGCGACCCGGAAGAGGTGTACACGTAGGCGGTCGTGGTATCGACCTCATCGTCGGCGGCCGCCGCGGCATCGTCGCCTTCGTCCGTATCGCCGCCGTCGGTTGAATCGCCGCCGTCGGAAGCGGACGTATCCTCGCCGAAGGAAAGATACACGGTCATGGCATAGCCGTACGTACCGCCGTACAGCAGGTAACACCAGGTGCCGCCGCGCTGCACGACCTGCACCGTCGCATACTGCGGGATGGTGGTCAGCACCGTGCCGTAGGGGGCGCCGCGCAGGTTGAGGGAGCCCGAGGCCGTCATGACGGTCGCGGTGGACGCGCCTTCGGCGGCCGTATCCGAAAGGAAGGTGAGATAGCTGTTCATGACGTAGCCGGTATAGCCGCCGTAGGTCGTCTGGCTCCACGCCGACAGCTTTTGCAGAATCGTGATCGTCGTTCCCTGCGGGATGCGGGTGAGGACGCGGCTGCCTGGCAGGGTGTCCGAACGGAGGTTAAGGGAACCGGAGGCGGTGGTGACGATGGCGTAGAGCGTTTCGGTGTCGGCGGTATCGGTGTCGCCGGTGTCGGCGGCCGTGTCATCCCCCGTGCCGGTGTCGCCGGTATCGGTCGTCGTATCGTCGCCCGTGCCGGTGTCCTCGGTATCGGCTGTCGTATCATCACCCGTGCCGGTGTCCCCGGTTCCCGTATCGTCACCCGTACCGGTATCCCCCGTATCGTCGCCTGTTTCGGTATCCCCGGCCTCGGCTGTCGTATCATCTCCCGTGTCGGTGTCGCCGGTATCGGCGTCCCCGGTCGCGGAATCCTCATCCGTTCCGGCGTCTCCGGCATCGGCGGCCGTATCGTCGCCCGTGTCGGTATCCGACGTTTCGGTATCGTCCGCCGTATCCTCGGCGAAGGTCAAAAACACCGTCATCACGTAGCCGTCCACGCCCGCGTAGGTTACGCTGCACCATTCGTCGCCGCGCGTATGCACCTGCACGGTCGCCAGGCGCGGAATGGTGGTGAGGATGGTGCTGCCGGTTTTGGGCAGCTGGCGCAGGTTGAGCGAGCCGGACGCCGTAGTGACCGTGGCGGTGGTTTCCACCGTCTCGTCGGTGTCGTCGC
Organism: uncultured Oscillospiraceae bacterium; assembly: GCA_964640955.1. Taxonomy (GTDB): domain Bacteria; phylum Bacillota; class Clostridia; order Christensenellales; family Aristaeellaceae; genus CAXXOK01. The sequence goes on from CAZXJI010000001.1 coordinate 149,840, forward strand.
TTTCGTCCGCGAAGGACAGGTACATGGTCATCACATACCCGGCGTACCCGCCGTAGGTGACGCCGCACCATGTGTCGCCCCGGTCGGTAACGGTGACGGTCGCACCCTTGGGGATGGTGGAGAGGATGGTGCTGCCCGCGCGCGCCTCCTGGCGCATGTTGAGCGAACCGCTCTCGGTGGCAACCACGGCGGTCGTGCTCTCCCCGCCGCTTTCGGCGATGGAGAGGCTCGCGGTGAGCATGTAGCCGGTCACGCCTTCGTAGCGCACGGCGCACCAGGTTTCGCCCTGCTCGGTGACCACCACGCTCTGCGCCATGGCGACCTCGGCGAGCACCGCGGCGTCCTCCGAAGCGCTTTCCCTGAGGTAGGCGACGCTCGCGCTGACCGTGGCGCTCGTTTCGCCGTCGGCCAACTCGTCGCCGGTATCGGTGTCGGTATCGCCGTCCGTCACGGTCTCCTCGCCCATCGTCAGGCAGGCGGAAAGCACGTAGCCCGTTGCCCCGTTGTACGTTACGTACGCCCAGGAGCCGTCGTCCGAGGAAACGGTGACGGTCGCGCCGTCGTTAAGCTGCGCTAGCACCGTGCCGCTCGTGCTGGCCGACGCGCGCAGGTAGGTGGAGCCGCCGTCCGCAAGCGTTACGGTCGCCTCGGTGCTGCCGGAGCTGACGACCGTACCGGGATAGGTGTCCGAAAAGGAAAGGAAGTCCGTGCAGGCGTAGGCGACCGTCGCCCCGTACTGGATATGCGCCCAGGAGCCCGAGGTGCCGAACACGGTCAGCACCGCGCCGTTGGGAGCGGTGGAAAGGATGGAAGCGGAATAGCTGCCCGACGCGCGCAGGTTCAGGTACCCGCTGGCGGTGACGGTGGCAAACCCCTCGATGTCCGTAACGCTCTCGTCGCTTTCCGTGGGCGCCGTGCCGCTTACCGTGAGAGCGTTCAGCGGCACGTAGCCGACGATCGCCCCGAAGCCCACCAGGCACCAGGTGCCGTCGCTCATGTACACGGTGACGCGGGAACTGTTGGGGATCACACCCAGCAGCGTTCCCGAGGTGGATTTGCTCGCCCGTATCGCAAGCGAGCTGCCGCCGGACACCAGGCTGACCACGGCGGTCACCGTATCCTCGTCCGTGTCGGTATCGTCGATATCCGCCGCCTCTTCCTCGGTGGTGATCTCCTCGGTCGAGTCGGCCGCGAGGATGGTGTTGGTGAACGTCGCGGCCATGCGCGTGCAGTCCGGGTAATAGAAGCCCAGAATCTCGTCGTAGGTATAGCCCAGCTTGCCCATGTACATGGCGCCGCGCTGGCTCATGCCCAGACCGTGGCCGTAGCGGCGGGCTTCCAGGATAAAGGCGGTGCCGCTCTTCGTAACCGACCACAGCTCGTTGGAGCCGGACTGGATGCTCATGGACAACAGGCTTTCCAGCTCCGAAAAGATATCGCAGGTCACGGTGACCGTCGCCGTAGCGCTCGCGCCGGCCGTCGTGGAGGTGGTCGCGCTCAGGGTAAAATCCATCTTCGTATACAGGCGGCTGGGCGAGGCATACTTGGGCGTGTGCGCCGCGGCGCTTTTCAGGGTGACGAGCGTGGTGTTGGCGCTCGTGGCCGCGTAGCCCGCGGAAACCAGCGCGGCGACCGCCTTGGTTTTGAGAAGCGACATCAGCGACGAATTGTTGCCGGAGCCGGTCAGATCGGCGTAAACGGTCGCGGATTTGACCACGCTGTCGGGGTTGGCGTAATCGAAGGGGTCGTCGTGCACGTCCAGATAATCATACCCGCTGGACCCCCAGATGTTGTAGATGGACTCGGTCTGCCCGCCGTTGGAGGCGGAATAATAGGTGGCGGTGTAGGAACTGCCGTTTTTGAGCACCACGCCCTTGGTGGCGTTCACCGCGGCCTCGCAGGCGTCGTAGCCAGTCGGCGTGCCGTTGTAGGTCTGGTCGCCGGTGGTGTCCACCACGTCGTAATAGCCGTAGGAGCGGGCGTTCATCATGCGCACGGTGTAGGTGCGCGCGGCCACCGCCTGCGCCTTGAGCGCCTCGGCGGGCGCGCTGTTGCCCATTTCGTAGGGAACGACGCCGTAGAGGTAATCCTCGATGTAGACGTGCGCGACGGTATAGAGCTTGTAGGTCCCGCCGCTCAGCTGAACGGACTGGAAGGAGATATCCCCGGGGTAGGGGTTTCCCGGCTTGCGGGCCTGGGTGATCTTGATGCCGTTGGTACCGCTCGCGCTGTGCCGTTTAAGGGCAAAATAGGTGCCCATGTTGGTTTTCACGCCGTTCCGGGTGAGGGTGATGGCCCCGGTGGAACTGCTGAAGCCGACGGTCAGGGTTTCGCCGCTGGTGAGCGAATCGCCGGTGCTCAGCGAATAGCTGCCGGCGACCGTAAGCGTGAGGGTCGTGGGGCTGCCCAGCGAGGAAAGATAGACGCGCACCATGCCGTCCAGCGTGGCGGACGCGGACGAAAGCGGGGCGGAATCCACCGTTACGCTGCTCACGGACGTCCCCAGCGCCGCATGGAAGGGCTGGCACAGCAGGCACAGGGTCAAAAACACCCCTGCCGTCCGCTGGAAAGTCCTGCCGGCGCTGTTTCGCATGGTTGCCTCCCGCCGTAAGTCCGTTTTTAAGACCGCTTCGCTATTGGGGATTGTATCATAAACAAAAACGGAATGTCCACCGGTGATAAGACGATTCGAACGTCCTTTTCCCTGCGAAGGCGGATGTGGATTGTAAATTCTGCCGCGAATACGCAAAACCGGGGGGCGCGCGCTGACCAGGCGCGGCCCCCCCGCTTTTTCGGCAAAGTAAAAAGCTGAAAAATATTAGACAACAAAAAAACCCGGAAAACCCCCAACCAGTTTA
>CAZXJI010000001.1:152707-526107 GCA_964640955.1 uncultured Oscillospiraceae bacterium
CCCGGGGTTATAGGCCTTTCCCACGGGCTTTTCCCGGGCGAGGGGGTTGGGGTTTGTAAATTTGGGCCGCTAATCCCAAAACCGGGGGGGGGCGGGCTTCGAAGCGCGCGCCCCCCGGTTTTGCGCAATTGTTAATCTGCTGAATTGTAGACTCTACGATCACTCCGGGCAAACCGCCGTCCGTTTTGATCCGGTCAGCCTTTCCGTTCCTCCGGCGGGCTTTGCGCCGGGGCGGTTGCCGCCGGTCTGGGCGGTTCTTCCTCGTCGGCTTCCCCGTTCATGCGGCGGTATTCCTTGATGGCCGCGCGGGCCAGCTCGTCGCAGCGGTTGTTCAGGGGATCGTCGGCGTGCCCCTTCACCTTGTGGAAGTTCACCCGGTGCTTCTTCGCACGGATGATCTGCAAAAGCAGCTTCCACAGGTCGCTGTTCTCCACCGGCTTTTTGTCGCTGGTCAGCCAGCCGTTTTTTTGCCAGTTGTCGATCCAGTGCTGGCGGAAGGCGTTGACGGTATAGGCCGAATCGGAATACACGTCCACCTCGCAGGGCTGCGTGAGCGCGCCCAGCCCGCTGATGACCGCGAACAGCTCCATACGGTTGTTGGTCGTGCCGGACATATGGCCGGAAAGCTCCCTGGTTTTGCCCTGATAGCTGAGGATCGCTCCCCAGCCGCCCGGCCCGGGGTTGCCGGAGCAGGCCCCGTCGGTGTAGAGCTGCACCTTCTTGAGCGGCGTATCGGTCGTCTGCGTCATACGGGCTCCTTACTGCTTCGTTTTCGGGGTTTCGGCCATACGGCGGCTCTTTTCGGCGCAGGCGAGCATGGCGTCGATCACGGCGCTGCGGAAGCCGTCGCGTTCCAACGATGCCACGGCGTCGATGGTCGTGCCGCCCGGCGAGCATACCATATCCTTGAGCTGGGCGGGGTGCCTGTCCGTGTCCAGCACCATCTTCGCCGAGCCCAGCACCGCCTGCGCGGCCGCCCGGTAGGCGAGCGCGCGCGGGATGCCCAGCGCCACGGCCGCGTCCGCCATGGCCTCGATGAAGATAAACACATAGGCCGGGCTGCTGCCGGTCAGCGCCACCACGGCGTCGAAAAGCCGCTCCGGCAGCACCGCCGTTTCGCCCAGCGTCTGGAACAGGGCCTTCGCCCACGCAAAGGACGTTTCGGAAAGCGTCGTTTCCTCGCACAGCGCCGTAAAGCCCGCGCCCACCATGGCGGGGGTGTTGGGCATCACGCGCAGCACGCGCGCGCCGCTCGCTTCGTTCAGGACGTCCGTGAGCATGGCAAATGTCCAGCCGGCGGCGATGGAAATAAAGTCCTTCCCGACGGCCAGGGGCGCGGCCGCTTCCAGCACACCCCGCAGGTACACGGGTTTCACGGCCAGCAGCACGCAGTCGCAGGCCGCAATCAGCTCTGACTGGGATTTGGCGATATGCACGGGCCTGCCCGCTATGCAGCGTTCGCTCTGCGCGGGGTCGATGTCGAAAACCGCGATCTGCTCCGCAGGCAGGAATCCGCTTTGCAGCACGCCGCCCAATATGGCGGTCGCCATATTGCCCGCGCCGATAAAGCCCAGCTTCATTCCGCGTCCCCCTCTCCGTTCGGTCAGGCCTGTTTGGTCTCCGCCTCGGGCACGGCCGCGGGCGCTTCCGTCGCCGCGGGCTTTGCCTCGGCCTTCGCTTCGATTTTCGCCTCCGGCTTCGCTTCGACCTTCTTTTCCGCTTCCGCCTCGTGCTTCGCTTCCGCCTTGGGCGCCGCGGCCGCCGGCTTCACCGGTGCGGCGGGCTTGGGTACCGCGGCCACGCCTTCGGAGGTGCCCACCTTGGCGTTGGCGTCGCGCACGTGCCGGCGGATGGGCAGGGTAATGGCTTTCTTGGGGCACTTGGGCACGCACTGGCCGCAGCCGGTGCAGGCCTCGTTGATCTCATGGATGCTGCGGCGCTCGCCGGAAATGGCTTCGAACTGGCACGTCTTTTTGCAGATGCCGCAGCCGATGCACAGGTCGCGGTCGATCAGCGCGATACGGCGGTTGTCGAAATCCCCCCACATGGCGCTCGTCGGGCAGACCTCGGCGCACATCATGCAGCCGACGCACTTGCTGCGATCGATGACGGGCAGGTGGTTGACCATGGTGATTGCGCCGAATTTGCACGCTTCCTTGCACAGTTCGCAGCCCACGCAGCCGATTCGGCAGTTGTCGCTGACCAGGAAGCCCTCTTCCGCCGCGCGGCAGAGCACGCGCACCGGCAAAGTGACGGGCTGCAGGTCCAGCACCTTCTTGGGGCAGGCCGCGACGCAGGCGCCGCAGGCGGTGCACTTGTCGGTATCCACCACGGCGATTCTGGAATGCTCGTCGATGTGGATGGCGTCGAACTTGCAGGCGCGCACGCAGGTGCCCAGGCCCAGGCAGGCGTACTGGCACGCGCGGTTGCCGTCGTTGACCAGCGTGGCGGCCACGCAGTCCTGTATGCCGTGATAGGTGAATTTCGTCCTGCAGCGGTCCACCGTGCCCTGACAGACGACGGTCGCCACCTTGCGCGCCTCTTCGGCGCCCGCGTCCGCGCCGATGATCGCCGCGATGCGCTTGGCAACGGCCGCGCCGCCCACGGGGCAGGCGTTGGGGGCCGCTTTGCCCGCGGCGATGGCGTCGGCCAGCGCGTCGCACCCGGCAAAGCCGCAGCCGCCGCAGTTGGCGCCGGGCAGCGCCTCGCGAATCTGGTCGCGCCTGGGATCGGAAGGCACCGTGAAAACTTTATTGACGAGCGTCAGCAGCAGGCCGAACACAAGCGCCACCGCCGCCAGGACGCCCGTCCCGATGAGTATACCGGTCATTCTTGCGCCCTCCTTACTTAATGGATCATTCCGGCGAAGCCCTGGAACGCGATGGACATGAGCCCGGCCGCGATCAGCGCGCCGGGAAAGCCGTCCATCCACTTGGGCAGGTTGTTGATGGCGAGGCGCTCGCGGATGGCCGCGAAGGCGACGATCGCCAGCGTAAAGCCCAGCGCGCCCGCCGTACCGTTGACCACCGACTGGATGAGGTTATAGCCGCCGTCCACGGCGGTGGTGTTGCTGATGGCCACGCCCAGCACCGCGCAGTTGGTGGTGATCAGCGGCAGGTACACGCCCAGCGCCTGGTACAGGGAACGGCTGATCTTTTTCAGCACGATTTCCACCGTCTGCACCAGCACGGCGATCACCAGGATGAACGCGATGGTCTGCATGTATTCCAGTCCGAGCGGAACCAGCAGATAGTGTTGAATGAAGAAGGTGAACAGCGAGGCGATCGCCATGACGAACGTGACCGCCATGCCCATGCCCAGCGCCGTCTCCGTCTTTTTGGACACGCCCAGGAACGGGCAGATGCCCAGGAACTGCGACATGACGAAGTTGTTGACCAGCACGCCGCCCACGATGATTAAAAGCAAGCTGCTCATGCGATCTCCTCCTTCGCTTTGGCTTCCTTACGCTTGGCGATGACCTTCACCGTGGCGTTGACCACCAGCAGCAGAAGGCCCAGCATGATGAAGCCCCCCGGAGGGCGAATGACGATCGCCATGGGGTGGTAGCTCGCCGGCATCACCTGCATGCCCAGGAACGTGCCGGAACCGATCACCTCGCGCACCGCGGACAGAAGCGTGATGGCGAGCGTAAAGCCCAGGCCCATGCCGAAGCCGTCCGCCAGCGCCCGCATCGGCGGGTTCTTGAACGCGAAGGATTCGGCCCTCGCGAAGATGATGCAGTTGACCACGATCAACGGAATGTACAGGCCCAGCGACTGGCTCAGCGCCGGGAGGAACGCCTTCATCATCAGGTCGACGATGGTCACGAACGTCGCGATGACCACCACGAAGGAAGGAATGCGCACCTTTTCGGGGATGATGTTGCGAAGCAGCGATATGACCAGGTTGCTGAACACCAGCACGAACGTCGTCGCCAGGCCCATGCCGATGCCTTGGTTGACCGCCGTGGAAATGGCCAGCGTCGGGCACATGCCCAGCAGCAGGCGGAACGTCGGGTTCTCCTGCAGGATGCCGTTCATGAAAACGGCTTTCAGGCTTTTTTGCTCGCTCATGCTCACGCCTCCTTGCCGGGTTTGGCGGGCTTCACGTAACCGAAGGGCCTGGGCGCGGTCAGTTTGTCGATGAGCGGCGTGAGCACGTTCATGAACAGGATCGCGAAAGAGCAGCCCTCGGGATAGGAGCCGTTGTAAAACCGAATCACGAATAAGACCGTCGCGCAGCCCACGCCCATCACGACCCGTCCCCACGGGGAAACGGGGCTGGTCACGTAGTCCGTCGCCATGAAGAAGGCGCCCAGCAGCAGGCCGCCGCTCAGCAGCTGGTAGAGCACGTTCTGCGATCCGCTCTCCGCCGAATAGATCACGCCGGTCTGGAGCCAGAACAGCACGAACGCCGTGCCGATGAACGACACGGGAATGCGCCAGTCGATCACCTTGCGGACGATCAGGTACACGCCGCCCAGAAGCAGGGTGAGCTTGCAGGTCTCCCCCAGCATGCCGGGGATATTGCCGGAGAAGAGCTGCCACAGCGTGTAGGAGGCTGGGCTTTCGCCCAGCGGCGTCGCGGAGGCCACCGCGTCCGCCGTGGCCGGGGCTGCCCACTGCCACGCGTGGGGCAGGACGTTGGCGGCCATCAGCGACGTCCACGACAGCATCAGGATGGTGCGGGCGGCCAGCGCCGGGTTGATGAAGTTCTGGCCCATGCCGCCGAACATCTGCTTGACCAGCACGATGGCGATCACGCTGCCCACCATGGCGATCCACCACGGGGCGCTGGCGGGCAGGTTGAACGCCAGCAGCATGCCGGTGACGATCGCGCTCAGGTCGGAAACCGTGTTCTTCTGCTTGGTCAGTTTCTGGTAAAAATACTCCGCGGCCACGGCGCTGATGACCGCCACCAGCTGGAGCCGGAGCGCGTCGCCGCCAAAGAAGATCACGGCGGCCACCGCCGTGGGCAGCATGGCGATAATCACGTTCAGCATCAGCCTGCGGGTGGAAACGCCCTCGTTGCGCAGGTGCGGCGAGGAGGATACGACCAGTTTGCGCTGCACCTTACTTCGCCTCCTCTTTCAGGGCCGCCTCGGCCTGCTTTTTGGCCTCTTCGGCCTTTTTCTTCGCCGCCGCCTCCCGGCGGCGCTGGGTAATGATCTTCTTGCTGGTGCGGCAGCTCTGCGTCAATTGCCGCTTGGCGGGGCAGCTCCACGTGCACGCGCCACACTCGATGCAGTTCATGACGCCGTGGCGTTCGGCCTCGTCGAACATGCCCTTGCGCATCAGCTTGTCCAAAAGCGACGGCTCCAGCTTCATCGGGCAGACCGAGGCGCAGCGCCCGCAGCGGATGCAGTTGCTCTCCTCCTGCAGGGCCGACGCCCTCTCCAGCGCCGTGATGCCCGAGCAGCCCTTGGTTACGGGAATATCCAGACGGCTGATGGCCATGCCCATCATCGGGCCGCCGTACAAAAGCACCCGCGCCTGGGGCAGAAGCCCGCCGGACGTATCCAGAAGCCATTCCACGGGCGTACCGATGCGCGCCAGATAGTTGGCGGGCTTCTGAACGCAGCCGCTGACCGTCACCACGCGGTCCACGATGGGCCTGCCTTCGTACACCGCTCGGTACAGGGCGTACGCGCTGCCGACGTTGGCGACGATCACGCCGCTGTCCAGCGGCAGTCCGCCAGCCTTGACCACCCGGCCGGTCAGCGCGTAGGCCAGCTGTTTTTCACCGCCCTGCGGGTAGTGCACCGGCAGCCCCTCGACCGTTACGGTCGGGTCGCCCGCGCAGGCGTCGCTCATGACCTTGATGGCGTCGGGCTTGTTGTTCTCGATGCCCACGATGATCTTTTCAATTTTCAGCGCGTTTTGAATCACCTTGGCGCCGCGGACGATCTCCGCAGCGTGGCTCAGCATCAGCTGATGGTCGGCGGACAGGTACGGCTCGCATTCGGCGCCGTTCAAAATCAAAATGTCCACCGGCTTGTCGGGCGGGAGGGAAAACTTCACGGCGTGCGGAAACGTCGCCCCGCCCAGGCCCACCAGCCCGGCCTTGCGGGCCAGATCGGAAAGCGCCTTGCCGTCCAGCTTGTCCGGCTCGGCGGCGGGGGTCAGATCCACCCACTCGTCCTTAAAATCGTTGTCGATGATCACGCAGGGCTGCTGCAGGCCGTTGGCCTGTATGCAGGGTTGCACGTCCACCACCCTGCCGGAAACGCTGGCGTGCACCGCCGCGCTCACAAACCCGACCGGTTCGCCGATCATCATGCCGACCTTGACCGTATCGCCCTTTTTGACCAGGCTTCTGCAGGGGGCCCCGATGTGCTGCTGTAGCGGTATCGCCACGCGGGAGGGCTGGGGAAGCTCCTCGATGGGCAAGCGACAGGTGACCGCCTTCCCGTTCATCCCTTCGTGGGGGTGTATCCCGCCGGGGAACACGTGAAACAGACTCATGTACCTCTGTCCTTCCTACTTGCGTTTGCACACACAAACAGGCATTTCTCATGCCTTCTTGATATAGTATAGCACAAACCGGTAAAAAGCAAGCCTAATCGGCCTGCTTTTCATCTGTATTAAATCTCTGTATGCTGGCGCGGGCAACCGCAATGGCGCGGTTCACGCACCTCTGCGCGCTTTGCGCGCCCCTGCGGCGGCGATCAGCGTGCCGGCGTGCATAAGGCCGGTTTCGCTGCGGCCGTCGCCCGTGCCTACCAGCCGCGCCACCTCGGTAACGCGTTCCTCGGGGGAAAGCTCGGTCACGGTGGTCACGGTGCGCTCGCCCCGCACGCCTTTCTCCACGCGGTACTGGACGTCCGCCATGGCGGCGATCTGCGCCAGATGCGTTACGCAGATGACCTGATGGTACCGTGCGATATCGTCCATCTTTTCGGCCACCACGCCGGCGACGTGCCCGCTGATGCCCGTGTCGATCTCGTCGAAGATCATGGTGGGGATCATGGTGCGGTCGGCCGCGGCGGCTTTCAGCGCCAGCATGATGCGGGACAGTTCGCCTCCGGATGCGGTTTTGGACAGGGGTTTGAGCGGCTCGCCCACGTTGGGGGCGATGAAGAACTCCACATGGTCGTCCCCGTGGACGGAGGGCACGCGCTTCTGGCCGGGGTCGGGAATCAGAAACGCGCAGGAGAACCGCGTGCTGCCCATGCCCAGCTCCGAAAGCTGGCTTTCCATCATGCCCTCGAAGCGCTTCGCCAGCGCCTGCCGCGAGGCGGTCAGCTCCCCCGCCGCCGCGCGGTAGTCGGTGAGGCGCGCCTTGAAATCCGCCTCGGCCCGGCGCAGACGGTCGTCCATGGAAGCGAAGGCGTTCATTTCGTCGCGCAGGCGCTCGGCATAGTCGGCCAGCTCGTCGGCCTCCATGCCGTAGCGCTTTTCCAGGCGTTTGTAGGTGTCCAGCCGGGAGAGGATGCGCTCGTTCTGCTCCGGGTCGAAGCTCTCGCCCTCGGCCAGGTCGCGAAGCTCCACGCCCATCTCCTCCGCCTCGTAAAACGCGGAGGACAGCCGTTCGGCAAGCGCCGCGAAGCGCGGGTCGTACCCGGCGACGCGGCTCAGTTGCTGCTGCGCATCCTTCAAAAGCACGGTTGCGCCCGAACGCTCGCCGTCGGCGGCCGTCAGGGCGTCGTAAGCCGCGGAGAGGGCGTCGCTGATCCGCTCGGCGTCCGCGAGCCGGTCGCGCTTCTGAATGAGCTCCGCTTCCTCGCCCACGGCGGGCCTGGCTGCCTCCAGCTCCTTGAGACGGCCGGAAATCAGCTCCATGCGCTCCTGGCGCTTCGCGTTTTCCTTGCGCAGCGCGGAAAACGCCGCGCTCGACTCCCGCCAGCGGCGGCAGGCCGCGGCCGTTTTTTCCATTTTATGCAGATGGCTTTCGTCGCCGAAGGCGTCCAGAAAGCCCAGATGGTTCTTGGGATCCAAAAGGCTCTGGTGCTCGTGCTGGCCGTGGATGTCCACCAGATAGCCGGAAATCTGCCTGAGCAGCGTCAGCGGGACGATCACCCCGCACACGCGGCACAGGTTGCGCCCGTTTTCGCTGATCTCCCGCATCACGGGCATCAGTCCGTCCTCCGCCTCCAGCGCCTCGGCCTCCAAAACCGCTTTCACCTGCGGAGCGTCGGACAGGTCGAAGATCGCTTCCACCGTCGCCTTCTCGCAACCCGTGCGGATCAGCCCCCGGTCGGCGCGCTCCCCCAGCATCAGGTTGATGGCGTCCACCACGATGGACTTGCCCGCGCCCGTCTCGCCGGTCAGCACGTGCAGCCCGCGGTGGAACGTCACGTCCAGCCGCTCGATGAGCGCGATATTCCGCACGGTCATGGAAACAAGCATGGATCACGCACATCCTTTGGAAATATCGTTTCGTCCGGCGCGGGGCGCATCCGCCCCGACCGCCCTTTACCGCAGCATGTCGTCGATACGCTTGAGCACCGTGTCGACCTCTTCCACGGAGCGCACGAGCATCAGGATCGTATTGTCGCCCGCGAGCGTGCCCAGGATCTCGGGCCACCGAAGGCCGTCGATCATCTCGGCGGCGACGTTGGCGCTGCCGGGCAGGGTTTTTAAGACGATCTGGTTGTAGGCGTGCGTCATGCTGAGCACCGATTCGCTGAAAATGCGGTAAAACCGCTCGCTCAGGCCGTTTTCGGGTTTCTCGGCCGTGGCGTACTTGTACGTTCCCGCTGCCGTGAGCACCTTGAGCAACCGCAGTTCCCGAATGTCGCGCGACACGGTGGCCTGCGTCACCTGAAAGCCGCGTTCCCGCAGCTCGTCGGCCAGTTCTTCCTGCGTGTCGACGTCCTTTTCGTGGATAATCTCCAAGATCGCGTTTTGTCGGGTGGACTTCATGGCGAAACCTCCTTGTTCAGCAGCTCCATTCGGTCAGCTTGGCGCGAATCCTGTGGAAAAAACTGTGGGAGCCGAAGCGGATGAGCCGGGTAACGGTTCGGGAACGGCGAATGGTGACCGTGTCGCGCTCCGAAAGCGTGCCCACCATGCGTCCGTCCACGTCCAGCTGGGCGGTCTGCTCCGGCGCGCAGTCCAGCGCAAGGGTCACCACCTGGGACGCGCTCGCCACCACCGGGCGGTGCTGCAGCGAATGCGGGCAGATAGGCGAAAGCACGATGCAGTCGAGCTCCGGGCAGATGATGGGCCCGCCCGCGGAAAGGGAGTAGCCGGTGGAGCCCGTGGGCGTGCCGATGATCAGCCCGTCCGCCACGTAGCGGCCGATGAGCTCCTTGCCCACCGAAGCCTTGACCGCGATCAGCCGCGCGTATCCGCCGCGGCTGATGACCACGTCGTTGAGCGCCGTTTCCACCCGGCCGTCAGCCAGCACCGCGTCCAGCATCATACGGGTTTCGATCTCGTACTCGTCCGCCTTCAGCCGCCGGCAGACCTCGGGCAGGCTGTCCAGCTCGCTTTCCACCAGAAAGCCGATGTGCCCCACGTTCACCCCGAGGATGGGCACGTCGCGGCGGATGGCCGTCTGCGTGGCTCTGAGCAGCGTTCCGTCCCCGCCCAGGGACACGATGACGTCCATGGGGAAGTCCGGATCGCCGCAGGGGTCGTCCCATTCGGCGTTCCCGCGCAGCCAGGGCTCCGGGCATACGGTCATGCCTTCGGCCCGAAGCGCCGCCACGGCCTTCTCCATCAGGGCGGGCCCGTCCGGCAGGCGCTGATGCATCATCAAGTAAACGTTGCGCATGTCCGCGTCCCCTTTCGCCGTATCTCCGCTGTGCCGGGGCGACCGCCCGCCGGATTGCCGGTTTTATTTTATCACAAAATGAATAAACATACAATCGTATTCAATCCAGCTGCCCGTGCGCCTCGGCGACGACGCGGGAAACGTCCCCGTCGGTCACTTCCGCGGCGGCCGTGCCCTCCGGCTCAAGCTTCGCCAGATACTCGATGTTCCCCTCCGGCCCCTTGATGGGCGAATAGCCAAGCCCCGTCATGCGGTAGCCGAAGGAGGGCGCAAAGTCCCGCACGCCGCGTACGACCGACGCGTGCACCGCGGGGTCGCGCACGACCCCCTTCTTGCCCACGTGCTCCCGTCCGGCCTCGAACTGCGGCTTGATCAAAATGCAAAAAAGCCCCCGGTTTTGCATCAGCGCCGCGGCCACGGGCAGGATCAGCCGCACGGAGATGAAGGACACGTCCGTCACCGTCATCTCCGGCACCGCGCCGCCGATGGCTTCGGGCGTCAGGTAGCGGGCGTTGGTGCGCTCCAGCACGGTCACGCGCGGGTCGTTGCGCAGCTTCCAGTCCAGCTGGCCGTACCCCACGTCCACGGCGAACACACGGCTCGCGCCGCCGCGCAGCAGCACGTCCGTAAAGCCGCCCGTCGCCGCGCCGATGTCCAGCGCCACGAGTCCCGTCGGATCGACGTGAAAGATGCTCAGCGCCTTTTCAAGCTTCAGCGCGCCGCGGCCCACGTAGGGGTGGGGCGGCACTTTGACGGTCAGCTCGTCCTCCGGGCCGATCGTCTCGGAGGGCTTCAGCACCTTGACCTCGCGCAGGTACACGTTGCCGCTCATAATCAGCGCCTGCGCCTTTTCGCGGCTCGGCGCCAGCCCGCGCCGCACCAGGGCCGTGTCCACGCGCTGTTTATCGTTCATCGCCGGTCTCCCGCGGGCACAGCGCCCCGCGAATGCGGCGGCACAGGCTCTCCTCGTCCAGCTGCGCATCCTTCAGGAGCTGGTCGTGGCCGCCCTGGCTGATAAAGCGATCCTCCACCGCGATGGGGTGCACCGTCATTTCGCCGCCGTGGGCCGCGTTATATTCCAGCACGGAACTGCCGAAGCCCCCGTCCAGCACGTGCTCCTCCAGGGTAAACACGGGCTTGCCCCGCTCCCGGAGGCGCGACAGGCAAAGGCCGTCCAGCGGCCGGATGGTGGAGGCGTTGACCACCTCCAGGTCGATTTCCTCGTCCTTAAGCCTTTGCGCCACGTTCAGCGCCGGCCCCACCATGCTGCCCGAGGCCAGCAGGGTCGCGTCCGCGCCGGAAAGCAGGGTGCGCCAGCGGCCCAGCATAAACGGCCGCGTCGGGTAGGATGCGTTGGGCGAAACCGCCGTCTTGGGGTAGCGGATGGCGCAGGGCGCGCCCAGCGTCAGCGCCGCGTGCAGCATCACTTCCAGCTCGCCCGAGTCGGCGGGCGAAAGAATGGTCATGTTGGGGATGTGCCTAAGGTACGCGATGTCGAACAGCCCCTGGTGGGACTGGCCGTCCTCGTTGCCCAACCCCGCGCGGTCCAGAAGGAACACCACGGGGAGGTTCTGCATGCACACGTCGTGCAGCACCTGGTCGTACCCGCGCTGCAGGAACGTGGAATACACGAAGAAGAAGGGGCGCATGCCGCCCTTGGCCAGCCCCGCGCACATGGTAACCGCGTGCTCCTCCGCGATGCCCACGTCGAAAAACCGATCCTTGAACTTCGCCTTGAACCGGTCGGCCGCCGTGCCCATGGGCATGGCCGCCGTGACCGCCACGATCCGGTCGTCCTTTTTGGCCATGGCGATCAGCTCGTCCGCGGCCGTCTGCCCGTACAGGCGGCGGGAGCGCTTCTGCGTTTCACCGTTTTCGATGAAGAACGGCGGCGTGCCGTGGAAGCGCTCGGGGCTTTTTTCGGCCTTGCGGTAGCCGTTGCCCTTTTTGGTGCAGCAGTGGATGATCACCGGCTCGTCCAGGTCTTTGGCGCGCCGGAACAGCTTCTCCATGGCGCGGATGTCGTGCCCGTCGATGGGCCCCAGGTACTTGAAGCCCAGCGCCGTAAAAAAGCACTCGTCCAAAAACAACGCCTTGACGGATTTCTTGACCGCGTGGCCCAGCCGCGCCAGCGGCGGACCGACGAAGGGGATCCTGCTCAGGCTGTACTTGACCTTCCGCTTGGTGGTGTTCCACCCGGCGCTGGCGCGAAGCTGCGCGAAGTGCACGCTCAGCGCGCCCACGTTGCGGGCGATGGACATCTGGTTGTCGTTTAGAATGATGATCAACCGGGTCTTGCGGTTGCCGCAGTCGTTGAGCGCCTCGTAGCACATGCCGCCGGTCAGCGCCCCGTCTCCCACGACCGCCACCACGTGGTGGTGCTCCCCGGCCAGGTCGCGCGCGCGCGCAAGCCCCACCGCCGCGGAAATGGCGGTGCTGGCGTGGCCGGTCTCAAAGCAGTCGTGCTCGCTTTCGGAGCACTTGGGAAAGCCGGACAGCCCGCCGTAGCGGCGCAGGGTATCGAACCGGCAGGCGCGCCCGGTGAGCAGCTTGTGCGTATAGGACTGGTGCCCCACGTCGAACACCAGCTTGTCCTCGGGCGTATGAAATACACGGTGCAGCGCCAAAGTGATCTCCACCGCACCCAGGTTGGAGGATAGATGCCCGCCGTTTGCGGATACGGTGCGGATGATGATGTCGCGTATCTCCTCGGCCAGCTGTTCGCACTCCGGATAGCCGAGCTGCCGGATATCGTCCGGTTCCTTGATCTGCGTCAGCTTCAATGCGTTGCTCCTTTACCGCTTGGCGCCGAATTTCGCGCCCGCCTTGCCGCCTTGCGTGAGATTGTTCAAAATATCGGACGTAAAGGCATAGTTGCTCTCGTTTTTCTCCCGGTGCGCCGCCAGGGCGCAGGCGACCATTTCGTCGATCAGCCTGCGGTAGGGCAGCCCGCAGGGCTCCCACAGGTAGAAGGCCAGCGAGCCCGGGATGGTGTTGATTTCGGTAATGTAGAGTTCGCCGCTGCCGACTTCGTACATATAATCGATGCGCACGACGCCCTTGCAGTCCATGTTGTTGAAAATGTCCACGGAGAGCTTTTGAATCCTTTCCCGCAGCTCCGGCTCGATAGGCGCGGGCAGCACGCGTTTGAGCGACGCCATGCCCTTGGCGGACGCGTCGCCCTGCAGGTATTTGTCCATAAAGCTGAGCAGATCGCCGCCGGTCACGGGCATTTCAATTTCGGAGGCACGCGCCTCCCCGTCGTAGCCCAGCACCGAGCAGTTGAGCTCCAAAGGCTTATCGAGCCCCTTTTCCACCAGCACCTTGCGGTCGAACCCGAAGGCCAGCTCCAGCGCTTCGGTCAGCCCGGCGCGGTCGTCCGCGCGGCTGACACCGATGGAGGAGCCCAGCGACGCGGGCTTGACGAACACGGGATAGGACAGTTCCCGCTCCACGTCCGCAAGCACCGCTTCCCGATCCTTCCGCCACGCCGTGCGCAGGTAAGAGCGGGCCGGAAGCACCGGAAAGCCGCCGCCCTGAAAGTACTGCTTCATGTACACCTTGTCCATGCCAACGGCCGAAGGCGCGACGCCGGAGCTTGCGTAGGGGATGTTGCACATTTCCAGCATGCCCTGCAGCGTGCCGTCCTCCCCGTGCATGCCGTGCAGCACGGGAATCACGCAGCCGAGGCGCGCCACGAGCCTCACCTGCTCGTGCCCGAACAGGCCGTGAGCGGGCTCGACGGTCATCAGCGCGCCGGAACCGGCGGTCGTATCCAGCTGCACCTTTACAATACCCTTTTTGGACGGATCGAAACCGGCGTAGGTCCGGATGTCGAAAAGCGGCTCTCCGGTGAACCATTCGCCCTTCATGCTGATGTACACGGGGATTACGTCGTATTTCTCCGGATCGACGGCCTTCATGAGTTGAAGGGCGCTGATGACGGACACCTCGTGTTCGCTGCTGCGGCTGCCGTAAATCACGCCCAGCTGTAGTTTGCTCATGTCTGTCCCTCCTGCGGTTACGCCTCTTGATAATGGTCGGGCAGATCGTTCTCGTAAAGCACCGTGTCCTCCTTGCCCGCAAGCGTGGTCAGGAGGGCGGTGGACGCGTCCAGATTATCCACCCGGTGAATGTTCTCTTCGGGAAAGCCCGCTTCCACAAGGCCGTCGATGATGGGCTGCACGCGTTTCTTCCCCACCACGATGGCGATATCTGCCGCCGCCGCGATGGCGCGCCCGAACTCCTTGTTGTACTCCGCCTCGTGCGCGCCCAGCTCCACCATGCCCGGCGTGATCACGATACGCCTGCCCGGGAACTGCGAAAGCACCCTGAGCGCGGCGCGCGCGCCGACGGGGTTGCTGTTGAAGGCGTCATTGATCACGGTAAAGCTGCCCGGCGCGGCGATCAGCTCCAGGCGGCTGGGCACGGGCCTGAGCTTGGCGACGCCGTTGGCGATCTGGGTAAGCGTCAGGCCCAGGTCGCAGGCCACGGCGGCGGCGGTCAGGATGTTTACGATGTTGTGCTCGCCCAGCAGCAGCGTATGGCAGCGGACGGTTCCCCTGCCGCGCACGCACAGGTCGAAAGCGCTTCCCTCCGACGACACGGCGATGTGCTCGCTCCACACGTCCGCCTCGCCGGGCGTCAGGCTGACCAGCGTTTTGGGCTTGTCGGTCTTATCGTAAAGCTGCTTGCAGATGGCGTGATCGTCGCAGAAATAGCTGCGGGAGTCTTCGGGGAGCGCCTCGATCAGCTCGTACTTGGTTTTCGCCACGCGCTCGATGGTCTTGAAGGTTTCCAGGTGCTGGGGGCCGACGGACGTCAGCACCCCCACCGTCGGCTTCACCAGCCGGCAAAGCTCCCGGATGTCCCCCACGTGCCGGGCGCCCATTTCCGCCACGAACACCTTGTGGGAGGGCGTCAGCTGCTCGCGGATGGCGCGGGAAACACCCATGGGGGTGTTGAAGCTCGCGGGGGTGACGAGGGTGGGGTACTTTTCCGAGAGAATCGCGCCGATGATGTGCTTGACGGAGGTTTTGCCGTAGCTGCCGGTCACGCCGATGCGGATGAGGCCGGGGTCGTAAAGCAGCTTTCGGCGGGCGTCGCGGAAATAAAACTCGCTGATGAGCTTTTCTAGCGGCCAGGCGGTAAGCCCGCACAGCGCGATGACCAACGGCAAAAGCAGCGGCCACAGCGCCGGCAGCACCGCCAGCGGGCTCACGGCGATGAGGAGCGACAGCGCGCCCATCACCACGAAGGAGGTCCCGTACAGGCGCTTCATGCGCCCGGTGAACACGAATTTCTTTTTCGCCTTCTTCTCGTTGAGCATAAAGGCGATCAGCCTGCCCAGCCCGGCCGCGGCCGCCAGAAGCAGCGCCGCCGTCAGCCACACGGCCCACGCGGGCGCGCCGGAGGCGGAGACCCGGTCGTAAACGTAAAAGAGCGCCACGCTCCCCGCGGCGGCAAAGACGCCCGGCAGCCACGCGTGCACCCGGTTGCGCGCAAGCGAACGGAAATAACCCGGAAACTGGTAACTTTCCAGCTGAAAGATGTGGTAAACGCCCCGCGCGGCGAACAGCGACGCGACGACCGGGATAAGCGGAAGCACCCAGCGGACTCCATCGGTCGTCATCAGGCGTGACCCTCCCCAAAGAATTGCTTCACGATCAGCGCGAAGCGCTGCCACTGTTCCACAAAGGCGAAATGCGTTCCCCCTTCGAACACCACCAGCCCGGCGTCGGGGATGCCCTTTTCCATCGCCTCCGCCATCCACAGGGGCGTCTCCGTGTCCTCGTCGCCCCAGATGAGCAGGGTGGGCGCCTGGATGCGTTTGAGCAGCGGCGAAAGATCCTCATTGACGATCAGCACGAAAGACTTTCGCATCACTTCGTTGAGTTTCACATAATCGGGCGAGCCGTAGCGGTTGCGCAGCGCCGTTTGCAGCTTTTCCGCCATGGGAGCGAGCGTGGGGGTCGCCTTCATGCGGTTTAAAAACGCCGTGTAGCGCTTGTAATGGGCGGTGCGCTTACGGTCGCGCTCGGCGGCGGGCTTCCTGAGCCCCGCACCGCCGGTAATCACCAGCTTGCCGACCGTCTCGGGGTGTTCGGCCGCCAGCGCCAGCGCGACGCGCGCGCCGAAGGAATGGGCTACGATGTCCACGGGCGCAAGCCCGTTCTGCACAATCAGTTTAACCAGTTGTTCCGCATAATCGCCGACGCCCCAGGGCCTGGGCGGATCGTCGCTCTGCCCGTGGCCGGGAAAATCCAGCGTCGCGATCGCCGCTCCGTCGGCCAGCGCCTTTTCAACGGCGGCGAAGATGGTATGGTCGCAGCCCCAGCCGTGCAAAAACAGCACGCGCGGCGCGCCGGGCACGGCGCAAGGGCGGAAATCGTAGTAAATTCGGCAACCGTCGATCGTCGTTTGCAAATCTTCACCGCCTTTCCAAAAAACAACCTATGATATTTTACCCCAATCCGAAAAAAAAGAAAAGTCCGAGATGCAAAACGCCTTCGCCGGGCGGGAAACGCGTTTCGGCACGCCGATTTCCGGCCATACGGGAACCGTATGGGAAACACCAGTCTGCGGGAGGGAAACGCCGTGACGGACGTTCGCACGATCGACGAATACATCGCCCGGTTCGACGGGGAAACGAAAACGATCCTTCAAAACGTGCGCGCGGCCGTACGGGCGGCCGCGCCGGAGGCGACCGAGCGCATCGGCTACGGGATGCCCGCGCTTTACGATCGGGAGGTGCTCGTTTACTTCGCCGCCGCAAAAGACCACATCGGTTTATATCCGACCGCCGGCGGCGTGGCCGCCTTCGCGGACCGGCTTTCCGGCTATTCCGTTTCCAAGGGGACGATCCGCTTCCCGTACGGGAAGCCCGTTCCCTATGACCTGATCGCGGAGATCACGGCCTGGCGGGCCCGGGAGGCCGCCGCGAAGCGCAAGGGCAGGCGCTAGGCTTTTTGCTCCGGCCCGGCGCCCTCTGCATCCAAAAACCAGATGTAGCGCCGCTTTTCCAGGCTGATGTTCAGCTTGTCGCGCACCTTCCCCGGCACGGGCACGGTGCACTCCAAAGCGCACCCCAGCCGCCGGCAGGTTTTGACGCTGGGCAGGTTTCCGGGGTCGGTGGTGATGACCGCCGTTCCCATGCCCAGCGCCGCGAGCATCGGCGCGCACAGACGGCAGGCCCGCGCGGCGTACCCGTGCCCGCGAAACGGCGGATCGATATGGTAGCCGACGTGCCCCAGATAGAACTGCTCAGGGCTGTCGCCGACGCGCAGGGAAATCTCCCCCGCGACCCGGCCGGAAGCCCGTTCCACTACGTCGAAGGTGAAGGTGTGCTCGCTTCCGATGACGCGGCTGCGGCCGCCGTATTCCCGGGGCCGAAGCGCGACGCATTCGTCCTCCAGCATCGTTTCGCCGCGCCGCCCCAGGCGTATGAAGCGGCGCACCCATTCGCCTTTCATATTTCCTGCAGGGCGACCTTGGGCAAGAGCGCCTCAAAGTCGGATACGGTAATCAACTGCGTTCCGTCGGTCATTACGCTTGCGCATCCGGCGGCCACGCCGTAGCGGAACGCCTCCTCGAAGGGCTCGCCGGCGGAAAGGCCCTTAAGCACCCCGCCGACCATCGCGTCGCCCGCGCCCACGGTGGAGCGCACCTCCACCTGGATCGCCGGCGCGAACAGCGTCTGCGCACCGTCGGTGTACACCGCGCCGTAGCGCCCCATGGAGACGATCGCATGGCGCGCCCCCTTCCCGATCAGCGTAAGCGCCGCGTCCCGGATGGCGCGCAGGGTTTTAACCTCCCGGCCCATCAGCCCTTCCAGCTCCGGCAGGTTGGGCTTGACGAGAAAGGGCTTTTCCGCGAGTCCGGAAAGCAGCGCGTCCCCCGCCGCGTCCAGAACGCAGTCCTTGCCGGGCAGCGCCGCCATGCAGCGGCGGTAGGTGTCGGCTTCGCATCCGACGGGCAGTCGGCCGCTGAGCACCACATAGCGGCTGTCCGCGGCTTCGGCGCCGAGCAGCTCCAAAAACTGCCGCTGCTCCTCTTCCCCCATACTCAGGCCCGGCTCGTTGAACTCCGTCACGCCGCCGGTCGCCAGGTCGCGTATCTTCAGGTTGGTGCGCGTCTTGCCAGGCAGGCGCAGGTAACGGAAGCGCAGGTTCTCCCGGCGGATCATTTCCATAAACTCCGCCTCGTCCGTTTCGCCCAGACACCCGGCGCAGGATACGTCCACGCCCAGGCGGCGAAGCACGACGGCGACGTTGAGGCCCTTGCCGCCCACGTCGTAGCGGACGTCTTTCAGACGGTTCACCTCGCCTACTTGCAGGCGTTCCACCGTGGCGGTCTTATCGAACGAGGGGTTCATGCACACCGTGGTGATCATGGCACACACTCCTTCGGCTGTGATCGGATCGGGTTGGCAATAAGCTTACGGGGGAATCGGCAAACTGTCAAGAGGGAGCCCGCAGCGCAGTGGGCGGAAGATGGACAAAAGCCCTTCCCGGCGTGCGGGAAGGGCGCTTGCGCAACGGGCTTCCGAAAGAGTTACTCCTCTTCCTCTTCCTCGTGCTTGGCATTCTCGATGATCTTCTGGGCCACGTTGGCGGGCACTTCCTCATAGCGCTCGAACTTCATGGTGAAGTTGCCGCGCGCCTGGGTCATGGAACGCAGGTCGGTGGCGTACTTGAACATTTCCGCCAGCGGCGCCTCGGCCTCCAGCTTCTGCTGGCCGTCCACCTGGTTCATGCCCATGATGCGCCCGCGGCGCTTGTTCATGTCGCCCATGATGTCGCCCATGTACTCGTCGGGCACGAACACTTCCACGTGCATGATCGGCTCCAGAAGCGTCGGCGACGCGTCCATGCAGCCCTTTTTGTAGGCGATGCGCGCGGCGGTCTTGAACGCCATTTCGGAGGAATCCACGGGGTGGTAGCTGCCGTCGTAGAGCTTGGCGTGCAGGCCCA
Source organism: uncultured Oscillospiraceae bacterium (assembly GCA_964640955.1). Classification (GTDB taxonomy): domain Bacteria; phylum Bacillota; class Clostridia; order Christensenellales; family Aristaeellaceae; genus CAXXOK01. The sequence goes on from CAZXJI010000001.1 coordinate 171,400, forward strand.
CCATGGGATAGCCCGCCAGTACGCCCTTCACGATGTTCTCGCGCAGGCCCTTTTCCACCGAGGGGATGAAGTTGCGCGGCACCGAGCCGCCGACCACCGCGTCCTCAAACTCGAACTCCACGTTGGTGTCGCTCGCGGGCGAGAACTCGATCCACACGTCGCCGAACTGGCCGTGGCCGCCGGACTGCTTCTTGTGGCGGCCCTGCACCTTAACGGTCTTCTTGATGGTCTCACGGTACGGAATGCGCGGATCCTGCAGATCCGCCTTGGCGCCGAACTTGGAAGCCAGCTTGTTGCGGATGACCTCCAGGTGCAGGTCGCCCTGGCCGGAAATGAGGGTTTCGCTCGTCTCGGCGTTCTTTTCCACCTGAATGGAGGGATCTTCCTCCTGCAGGCGGGCCAGGCCGTTAAACACCTTGTCCTCCTCGCCCTGCTTGCTGGCGAAGATCGCCTTGCTGATGCAGGGGGCCGGGAACTCGATCCTGGGGTAGACGATCGGGTTTTGCTGGTCGCAGAGCGTGTCGCCCGTGCTGGTGAACTGCAGCTTGGCCAGCGCGCCCATGTCGCCGGCGTTCAGCTGCTGGGTGGCAATCTGCTTTTTGCCGCGCAGCACGTAGATGCCGGACGTTTTTTCGTTCTTCTCCGTGGACGCGTTGTAGATGGGCGTGGCCGGGGTCAGCACGCCGCTGGTGACCTTGAACAGCGAAAGCTTGCCCACGAACGGGTCGGCGATGGTTTTATAAACGAAGGCGGAAAACGGCTGGTCGTTCTTGCAGGCGCGCCGGACCGGCTGGTCGTTGCGGGGATCGACGCCCTTGTACACGGCGCGCTTGGGAGAGGGCAGGAAATCCGCCATCACGTCCAAAAGCTTGCCCACGCCCACGTCGGTCAGGGCCGAGCAGGGAATGACGGGCGAAATCTGTCCGGAGAACATACCGGCCTTGAAGCCTTCCAGGATTTCCTCGTGGGTAAGCGTCTCGCCTTCCAGGTACTTCATCATCAAATCGTCGTCGCTGGCGGCGGACGCTTCGGTAATCTCCTCCAGCGCCTTGGCGAGCAGCTCGTCCATGCCGCCCGGCAAGGGCATTTCCTTGGGTGCCTTGGCGGTGCAATCGTAAGCCTTGTTTTCCAGCACGTCCACGACGCCCTTAAACTCGGGGCCGTTGCCGATGGGCAGCAGGATGGGCACGACGCTGCTGCCGAACATGTCGCGCAGCTGGTTGACCGTCTTTTGGAAATCGGCGTGTTCGCGATCCATCTGGTTGACGATGAACATCTTGCCTACTTCGTTTTTCGTGGCATATTTCCACGCCTTTTCGGTGCCCACCGCCACGCCGCCCACGGCGCTGACCAGAATCGCGGCGGTCTCCACCACGCGCAGGGGGCCCATCATCTCGCCGATAAAGTCGAAATAGCCGGGCACATCGATGATGTTCAGCATCTTCTGCTTCCATTCGATGGGCGCGACGGCGGCGCTGATGGAGCTGTGGCGCTTCGTCTCCTCGGGGTCGAAATCGGTCACGGTGGAACCGTCCTCTACCTTGCCTTTACGGTCGATGACGCCGGCAGCGAAGAGCAATGCCTCCATCAGCGTCGTTTTGCCCTCGCTGCCATGCCCCATGAGGGCGATATTGCGGATGTCTTTGGTGTCGTAATTGGCCATGGTGATCCCCCTTGTTGTTTTCATTGCGTCCCGGCACGCTATGGCGGTATGCAAACGTTACCCGCAGCGGTGAGCGCGGCTTCATGACGCTTTTGCAACGATATCAAGCTTTTTTATTGTATCAGATTTGCAAAAAAAAAGGAAGCGTTAATTTTCGGCTTCCCCGGGCCTTTGGGGTTCCGCGTTTCGTCGCGTTACCGGGCGGGCCCCTTACCCGGCGAGGCCGCGCCGGGTAAGGAAGGCGGTCAGCTTGCGCCAGACCCGCTGATTCTCCATGAACTGCGCGTAATGCGTTTCCACGTCGCGGTCGTAGCGATCCAGCTCCCGAAGGATAGTCGTAAACTCGCGCGTGCGGAAACAGGCGTTCAGCTTGGGCAGGGTGTGCACCAGTTTCTCCCGCATGGAGGCGATCTCCCTTTCGTAATCGTCGCGGCGCGTGATGTAGAGGAAAAGCGGCTTGTAGCGCACCCAGCCGACGCAGGCGTTGTAGAAGCGGTTGAGCACGGATTTGCTTTCCGCGCTGATGGGCTTGAGCTCCGTGGGCAGCACGCCGCTGAGCAGGTAGTTGTAGATGGAAAACCCGTTGTGGAACGCGTAGCAGGGAATGCGCAGCACCCTGCGCTCGGTCAGGCAGGTGCTCAAAAACGTGTCCTCGCCGCGTGCGCCGGGCGGGTTGTAAAACGGAAACACCCGGGACGGATCCGTCAGGTTCAGGCAAAGGTTGGAACCGGAGATGAACTTACAGTGGTTGACCTCCTCAACCTCGACGGCGGCGTTGCGGACCAGCGTATCCTTGTCGGCATAGGTCACGCCGCCCCGCCGCATGAGGCGCGCGATGTTGTCCCAGTTGATGATGTCGTTGCTGATGGCCTCGATGAACACACGGAAATCCGCCTCGGTGAGCGTGTCGTTGAAACGGATCTGCGGAATGGGTGAAATATACCCGCAGTGAAAGCCGTTGGTCACGTCCGCGTCGCGGATGTAGCGCAGGTGGTCGGCCAGCACGTGCTGCCCGCTCCACAGCGCCACGTTTTGCGACTTGGTCACCGCCAGGGGGTACTCGTCGTCGTCCAGAAAGAGCAGGTAGTCCATCTTCTCCTGAACGGCGGCGTACAATACGGCGTTGCGCATGGCCGCGTAGCCGGAGGAAAAGAACAGCTCCGCTTCCCGTTCGTCCAGCACGCCGTTTTCGATCAGGCCGGCGATCTCCCTGCGCACGTATTCGGCGTCCACGAAGCGGATGCCGTCCACCTTTTCGGCCATGCCCGCGCTGATGCGCGTGAAGTCCGAGGGCTTGGCGTCGTTGTATTTAACGTCGTAAGCGATAAAAAGATGCAGCCGCACCCGGTCGATACCGGTCAGCCCGCTCTCTTTCCAGTTGTAAATATAGGTTTTCAGCACTTTGAGAAAGTTCTTTCGCCCCGTGGCGAACCCGATGCCCACGCGAATGGAACCCTTATCCATATTGCCTCACTTTCCTTGAAGTTCAGACCCGGGCGGCTATCCTGCCCCGGGCGCACGCCGCCGCGGCGAACGCGCACCCCCTTCGTTCAGTATACAGGATTTCGCATGAAAATACAAACGGCGGCCGCCGTGGGCCGTCGCCGGCCGTGCGCCGCACGCCTCAGGACAGATACGCCATTTTCAGGTAGCCTTCCAGATTGCCGTATTCGGAAACGGCGATCCGCTCGATGCCCAGTTCCTCCATCAGACAGAAAAGGATCGCCAGCCCGTGCACGATGATGTCCGCGCGTTGGGGCTGCAATCCCGGCAGTTTTTTTCGCCGCTCCACAGGCATGGCCGCCAGCCGCTCCATGATTTGGGCGATCTGCCCGCGGGAAACGGCGTAGCCGTGGATGCGCTGGCGGTCGTTCCAATGGATGTCCTGCGTCAGCGCGGCCGAGGTGGTAAACGTGCCGCCGACGCCCGTCCAGCTCTCCGGCGGGCGCAGGGCCAGTATCCTTGCCTTTTCGGGCAGCAGAATCGCCCTTGCGCGCTCCACGGCCGCGTACGCCTCCGCAACCGTCCCGACCGGCAGGATGCGGTGCAGCCGCACGGCGCCCATCTGCAGGCTTTCGGCGTATTCCAGCTTCTCCCCCTGCCCGATGACGATCTCGGTGGAGCCGCCGCCGATGTCGATCATCCCGGAGCGCTCGGGCCCCGTCGCCCCCAGAAACGACAGCTTCGCCTCCACGTCGCCCGTGCACACAACCAGCCGCAGGCCCGTCGCCGCCAAAAGCCGATCTGCGAACGCCCGCTGGTTGCGCGCGTCGCGCACGGCGCTGGTGGCGAACAGGTGAACGGCCTGCGCGCCGTGCTCGCGCGCCCGTTTCGCCATGGCGGCGACGCTCCGGCAGGCCCTGACGATCATCGCCTCGTCGATATCGCCGTTTTCGTCCAATGCGGCAAAGACGCGCAACCCCTCTCTGTCCCGCAGGACACGATGGAGCTGTGCGTCTTTCACATCCGCGACCAGCATACGCAAAGAGTTGGAACCGATTCCGATGGCTGCGGCCCTCAACATGCTCACTCCCCGCTTGTATTCCGGGTTCACAGCCTCACCGTACGCGTTTCGCCCGTCGGGCGGCGCGTTACTCTCCGTCGGTGCCGTAGAGCGCCTCCGGATTGGTGATGACGATGCGAATCTCGTCGGGTTTCATATAATCGTACAGGCTTCTGGCCTGATTTTCGATGAACGCGTCGCTGTTGGCGGTCTCCAGCGTAGCTTTGAGGTCGTTTTGCGTCGTTTCCAGCGCGCTGCTGCTGGCGACTGCCTGCTGATAAAGCTGGTCGGCCTCTTCCAGCCTCGCGTCCAGCCTGGAGCCAAACCAAAAAAAGGCGACGGCCAGACAGGCCAGCACGATCATGACCGGCAAAAGACGGATTCTTCTGCGCATATCGCGTCGCTCCTTTTTTGTCAATAACAGTTTATTCTACACGCATCCCGCGTTTCCTGCCGCCCGGACAATTTTGCGCCGGCGCACCTTACGCTTCCCGGCGGCGCAGGCGGCGGCCGCGGAGCTTTTCGAGCGCCGAGAACAGAACGAACGCCAGAATGTTGGCCACCACCACGCTCGCGCCGGTGGGCGTGTTGTACAGGTAGGAGCCTACGAGCCCTGCCAGAAAGCAGACGACCGAAACGATCGCCGCGCAGACGGCCACGCCGTGGAAGCTCTTGCACAGCCGCATGGCCGTGATGGCCGGAAAGAGGATGAGGCTGGAAATGAGCATGGCGCCCATCATCCGCATGCCCAGCACGATGGTCACCGCCGTGAGGATGGCCAGAAGCATGTTGTAGAACCCGGCCGAAAGCCCCGTGGCGCGGGCGAACGTCTCGTCGAAGGTGACGGCGAACAGCTTGCGGTAGAACAGCCCGAACAGCAACAGCACCGCCGCGGCCAGCACGGCGCTCAGCCACACGTCGTCCGTGCTCATCGCCAGGATGCTGCCGAAAAGGTAGTTGTTGATGTCCGTGGTCATGCCGCGGCTGAGCGACAATACCATGACGCCCACGGCCAGCGCGCCGGTGGCGATCATCCCGATGGCCGCGTCGCCCTTGATTTTGCTGTTTTCGCTGACCCGGAGCAGAAGAAACGCCGAGCCTACCACCACCGGCACCGCCACCGACAGGGGCGCCAGCCCCAGCACCGAGGCAATCGCCAGCGCGCCGAAGCCGACGTGGCTCAAACCGTCGCCGATCATGGAATAGCGCTTGAGCACGAGGCTGATGCCCAGCAGCGCCGAGCACAGCGAAACCATCAGTCCCACGATCAGGGCCCGGAGCATGAACGCGTAGGAGAACATCTCCCCGAGGGTATCAAACATCCTCCTCACCTCCCGAAAAGGCGTGGCACGCCTCGGAGCGGGCGTACTCCTCCGCCGTTCCGTAAAACAGCGGCTCGTGGCGCAGGTGCAGCACATGGGTCGCGTAGCGCGCCGCCATGGCGATATCGTGGGAAATCATGATGACGGTCACGCCGCGGTTCCGGTGCAGGTCGTCGATGATCTCGTACATTTCACGGGTCGCGAGAGGGTCCAACCCCGCCACGGGCTCGTCCAGCAAAAGGAGCTTGCGCGTGGCGCACAGGGCGCGCGCGAGCAGCACCCGCTGCTGCTGGCCGCCCGAAAGCTCCATCATGCTGCGCTTCTTAAGCTCGGCGATACGCATGACTTCCAGATTTTCCTCCGCCGTCTTGCGCTGTACGCCCGTCAAAAACAGCGACCGCGCGGCGAAGCCCGAGGTGACCACCTCCCACACCGAAGCGGGAAAGTCCCTTTGCAGCGGGTTTTTCTGGGGCAGATAGCCGATCTCGTTGCGGTTAAGGCCGTCGCCGTAGCGGATGCTGCCGCGGTAGGGCTCCATCAGCCCCAGCATACCCTTGACGAGGGTGGATTTGCCCGAGCCGTTCTCCCCCACGATGCACAGATAGTCCCCCGCGTTCACGTCCAGATTGATCCCCGAGGCGACCACCCTGCCCTCGTAGGCGAAAGCGACGTCCCGGCATGTCAGTAGCGACATTTCGTTCTCCTCGGCATTACGCGTCGCACGCGTTATTTCTTCTCCTGCCGGGCGCGCTTGGCTTCGCATTGCTCGCAGCGCCCGTACAGCACGGTCTTTCCTTCGTCCAGCACGAAGCCGTGCCGGCCGCGCAGATGATCGGTAAAGGCCCCGACCTCGTCGCAATGGAGGTGGACCAGCGTCCCGCAATCCACGCAGCGGATGTGCATGTGGCTCTCCCCACAGGGGTTGAACTGGTACAGGGCCGCCTCCCCGGCGTTTTGGGGCGTGTACTTGCGCAATACCCCTTCCTCGCACAGGCGCGCCACGGCGCGGTAAACGGTCGTCATGCCGACCTGCGCGCCCAGCGCCGCGTAGACCTCCTCGGCCGTTACGCACGTCTCGGGGTTCGCGCGGAAATAATCCGCGATCACTTCTTTTTGCCGGGTTTGATAGGTTCCGCGCGCCGCCATGGTGCTCCCTCCCGTCGAAACTGATAACCGTTTTCATATAGTACGCCCACCGTCCCCGCTTGTCAACTCCTTTCCGCCGCCCGGCAACATGTCTGATCGGGTGGCTTTTGCGGCCGCGCTTATATCCAGCCGTTCCCAGTTCCAGAATATGCCTTTCGCAAACCCTTATGAATCGCGGCGACCGGGCGCCGGCCCCCTCCTCGGAAGCATCGAAAACCCTTATATTTCCATCTTTTCAGCGTCTAAAAACGACAGTTTTCTCCATTGACAATCCTATTTTGTCCCCCTATAATGCATTGTGAATCGTCCAAAACGACCGAAAGCAGCAAGTTCATTACGTTGGGAGTCGCTCTATGCCGCAAGACCTTTTCGTAACCATCAAGTCTCATTACAACACCTTTACGAGGGCCGAAAAACATATTGCCGACTACGTGCTCGCCAGCGCGAAAGACGTGCTTTACATGACCATCACGGAGCTCGCCAACGCGTGCGATGTAGGCGACACGAGCGTTTTTCGCTTTTGCCGGCATCTGGGGAAGAACGGCTATCAGGACTTCAAGGTGGATCTTGCGCAGGCCATCAGCGAAACGCACGCCATTCCGCATTTGAAAAGCTGCATCGTCAACTGTTCCGATTCGGCCGACGTCATGATCCAGAAGGTTCTCAACAACAACATCGCCGTATTGAAGGAAACCTATCAGCTGATCGACCCTGTCACGCTGAAAACGGCCACCGGGTGGCTGACGCGAGCCGATCACATCTGCTTTTACGGCGTGGGCGCCTCCTCGACCTCCGCCATGGAGGCCAACAACCGCTTCCTTCGGGTGTGCGCCAAGACGGAGTGCATCCAGGACGCGCGCATGCAGTTCATGCGCGCCGCCATGATGACGGAAAACGACGTCGCCATCCTGTTCTCCTACTCCGGCGCGACCAAGGAAACCGTCGCCATCGCCGAGGCCGCCAGGGACGCCGGAGCGCACACCATCTGCATTTCCCGCTTCGCCCAGTCCCCGCTGGCGGAAATCTGCGAATTGCTCTTCCTGTGCGGCGGCAACGAGGGGCCCCTGCAAAGCGGCAACCTGAGCGTCAAATCCGCCCAGCTTTTGCTGATGGAGGTGCTCTACATCTCCTTCTGCCAGGAAAACCCCGAGGAATGCGAGCGCGTTTGCCGCATGACCACCTCGCTGATGCAGCGCGACAAGCTCTGAGCCGCGCACGCATCTTGGGCCCATCGTTCCCGGGCGCGCAAAGCGGCGCGGCCCGTTTTTTTTGGCCTTCTTTACCGGGAGCGCGGCTTTTCCCGCATTTTCGCCAACTTTAACAGGTTCTTAACGGGAGGGCGCAAAGGCAGGCCGCGCCTGCGGCACGCCCTTTCCCGGCCGACTTGCGCGTTCTTGTCAAAGGGCGCGGGGAATGATACAATGCACTCGCAAACTTTCATGCAAGGGGGCTTACGCGTATGAACCCATCTTTGCGCATCGTCGTCGTCGGCGCGGGCGCCATCGGAGGCATCACCGCCGCGCTGCTCAAGAAGGGCGGCCGGGACGTGACCCTCGTGTGCAAGCATCAGGATGTCGCCACTTTAGCCTCCGGCCGGGGCCTGCATGTGACGGGCGTGAAGGGTGATTTTACCGTGCCCGTCCGCGCGGTGGCGGCCGTGGAGGAGCTGAGCGGCGTTTTCGACGCGGCGCTGATCGCCACCAAGGCATACGATATGCCCGAAGCCGCCCGCCACCTGCTGCCCTTTCTCAAGCCGGACTCGATGGTGCTGAGCCTGCAAAACGGCATCTGCACCGACGCGCTTGCCTCGGCCGTGGGCCGGGCGCGCACGGTGGGGTGCGTCATCGGCTGGGGCGCCACCATGCGCGCGCCCGGCGAGCTGGAAATGACCAGCGAGGGCGAGTTTATCATCGGGCGCGTGGAGGGCGACCGGAGCCCGCTCGCCCCCGTGCGGGAAGCGCTTAGCTGCGTGGTGCCCACAGTGGTCAGCGACCATATTCTATCGGAATTGTACAGCAAGCTGATCGTCAACAGCTGCATTACGTCGCTGGGCGCCATATGCGGGCTGCGCCTGGGCGAGATGATGAAGCGCAGGCAGGCGCGCAAGATCTTCCTGGCGATCATCGCCGAGGCGATGGCCGTCGCGCACGCGATGAACCTTTCCGTGCCCCCCTTCGGCGGCAGGCTGGACTACGACAAGCTGATGAAGGGCGACCGCCCGTGGGACAACCTGCGCCGCCACCTGACCATCCGCGTCGTGGGCATCAAATACAAAAACCTGAAAAGCTCCAGCCTGCAGTCGCTGGAGCGCGGACGGCCCACCGAGATCGACTATTTCAACGGCTACATCGCCGGCAAGGGCGACGCCGTGGGCGTACCCTGCCCCGTCAACCGGCGGCTGACCGCCATGGTCAAGGAGATCGAGGGCCAAAAGCGCAGCATCAAGGAAGAGAACCTGTTCGATCCGGCGTTCCGGAACCTGTAGGCGCTAACCGATAGTAAAACGCCCGCCTCTCCGAAAGCTCGGAAAGGCGGGCGTTTTTTGTCCGCAAAGTCCTTCTTGCGCGTCCGTCGCGTTTTTCTCCGCTACTCCACCGTTTTGGTCGCGATCACGTCCACGCCGCTGTGGCAGACGTCGGGGCACACCACGTCCCCCATGCGGACGGGGGGCGAAAGCCTGAGCGCCTCGATGGCGCGCATGCAGGCGAATATCTCCGCCTTGGGGATGGGCGTGCGGGTCTTGACGCTCACGGGCGTTTTGCGCCCGGCCACCGCCACGACGGCCGTCACCATGCGTTTGGGGGCCACGCTCTCCTGCGCGGCGTATTCCAGCCCGCGCTTGCAGCTGTTGCCGGTCACGGAAACCACTTCGCCGTTTTCCACGTTCACCGTCATGCGGCAGCCGATGGGGCAGTTGATGCAGGTGATTACCTGTTCCATGCGCACAGCCCTCCCTCCGCGTCGATGCGCACCGTGACCGGCTCGCCCGACAGGGCGGAAACGACCTCCGGCTTCAGCGTGATATCCGCCATTTCGCCCGGCGCGAGGATGCGCCGTTTGGCTTTGAAGATTTCCTTTTCGCCGTCCAGCACGCGGACGGTCGCGTTTTCAAACACACAGGAGGGCCGGAACATCACGCGCACGGCCTGCGGGGTTTCCCCCGCCTCCGGCAGGCGGATGCGCTGGGGCACCGCGCCGCGCACGCCCTCGCCGTCCGCGACCAAAGCGGTTCTGTGCGGCTTCTCCCGGCCCAGCGCGAAAGCCGCCGCGGCCTGCCCGGCCCGGAAGCTCTCCTCGCTGACGAAATCCACCAGGTCGTGCACGTGCAGCACGTTTCCGCAGGCGAAAATGCCGGGCCGGTCGGTTTGCAGGCTGTCGTCCACCACCGCGCCCTGCGTGACCGGGCTTAGGGCGACGTGCGCCAGCTTGCTCAGCTCGTTTTCCGGTATCAGGCCCACGGACAAAAGCAGCGTATCGCAGTCGAAGTGCGTTTCCGTGCCCGCAACGGGGCGGCGCTGCTCGTCCACCTGCGCCACGGTTACGCCGGTCAGGCGCTCGCGCCCCTGAATATCCACCACGGTGTGGTTGAGCATCAGCGGTATGTCGTAGTCGTGCAGGCACTGCACGATGTTGCGGTTAAGCCCGCTGGAATAGGGCATGATCTCCACGCAGGCCAGCACCTTGGCGCCCTGCAGCGTCATGCGCCGCGCCATGATCAGCCCGATGTCGCCGCTGCCCAAAATGACGACGCGTTTGCCGGGCATGTAGCCCTCGAGGTTGACGAACTTCTGCGCCGTGCCCGCCGAGAACACGCCCGCGCACCGCGTGCCGGGTATCGCCAGCGCGCCGCGGGGCCGCTCCCGGCAGCCCATGGCCAGCACCACCGCGCCGGCCGTAAACACCTGCACGCCCTTTTCGCGGCTGATGGCGGTCACCCGGCGCTCCGGCGTCACTTCCAGCACCGTGGTGCCCGTGCGGATCTCGATGCCCAGCTCCCGCGCGCGGTCGATGTCTCGCTGCGCGTATTCGGGGCCCGTCAGCTCCTCCTTGAAGCGATGCAGGCCGAAGCCGTTGTGGATGCACTGCTTGAGGATGCCGCCGGATTCTTCCTCGCGTTCCAGCACCAGCAGGTTTTGAACGCCCGCCTCCCGCGCCGCGATCGCCGCGGCGAGCCCCGCCGGGCCCGCGCCGATGACCAACACGTCCGTCCTGCGCGCGTTTACGCCCTCGTCCATGTCAGGCATCCCCCTTTCCGGCAAAGTCGTTAAGCGTCCCCATAAGCACGTAGCCTTCGCCGCCGTCTTTGGTAATCGCGGTTGGGGGCACGCCCAGTTCCTCGGAGAGAATCTCCAGCACCCGCGGGCTGCAAAAGCCGCCCTGGCAGCGTCCCATGCCCGCGCGCGTGCGGCGCTTGACCGCGTCGATCGTACGCGCGCCCACGGGCCTGCGGATGGCGGCGCGCACCTCCGCCTCGGTCACCTGCTCGCAGCGGCAGACCACCTTACCCCAGGCGGGGTCGCGCTCGCAGGCGGCCTGCTTCTCCTCCGCCGTCATGGCGGAAAACGCCTTGGGCCGTTTGGGCGCGGGCTTCCAGTCCGGCTTGCGGGTCAGGCCGTACTCCGCGGCGATCAGCTCGCCGAGCGCCCTGGCGATGGCCGGGGCGGCGGAAAGCCCGGGGCTTTCGATGCCGACGGCCTCGTAGGCGCCCGGTACGCCCTCCGTGGCGCCGACGACAAAATCGTCCCCCACCTCATGGGCGCGGATGCCCGCGAAGGTCGTGATGACGCTGCGCAGGCTTTCCCCGGGCCAGGTAAGCTTCGCCTTTTCCCGGACGATCTTCAGCGCCTCGGCGGTCGTGCTCACGTCGGTGGGGTCGTTTTCGTCCGTGGCGGACGGGCCCAGGAGCATCGTGTCGTGCCCCGTGGGGGTCACCAGCACGCCCTTGCCCATGGCGGTAGGCGTCTGGAACATCGTATGGGTGAACAGCGGCGTCGGCTGATGATCCAAAAGGTAATACTCGCCCTTGCGGGGTACGATGGTCAGCTTCTTTTCGCTCAGCTGGTTGTGCAGGCGCGCGGAATCCACGCCCGCGCAGTTGACGACGATCTTCGCGGTCATGTCCCCCGCGCTGGTTATGACGCGAAAGCCGTCTTTTTCCCTCACGATTTCCGAAACCTCGGTGTTTAGAAGAAACGCAACGCCGTTGACCGCCGCGTGGTCGGCCAGTGCGCAGGTCAGCTCGTAGGGGCTCGCCAGGGCGCTGGTCGGCGCGTACAGCGCGCACACGACCTCCGGGTTCACGTTGGGCTCCAATTCCATTACCCTGTCCCGCCCGATCACGGAAAGCTCCTCGACGCCGTTCACCAGCCCCTGCTCGTACAGCGCCTCGACCTTCTCCCGCTGTTCGTCGTCGAAAGCCAGCACCAGCGCGCCCGCGCGCGTGTAAGACGCGTCCACCTCCCGGCAGTAATCCTCGTACATCCGGCTTCCTTCCACGTTGAAGCGCGCCTTGGCCGAGCCCGGTTTGGCATCGAAGCCCGCGTGCACGATGCCGCTGTTGGCCTTGCTCGCGCCGGACGCCACGTCCGGTCCGCGTTCAATCAGCAGGACGGAATCCGAATACGCGCTCAGCTCCCGCGCCACGGCGCAGCCGATCACTCCGCCGCCGATGATGAGTATGTCCTTGTCCAAAACCCGATCCCTCCAAAGTCTTCGCCCGCCGGTCAGGTTTCCTTCCTCCGGCAGAGCGTTTCCACGATATCGTACGCCATATAAAGCCCCGCCACCGCGGGCACGTACGGAAGCGACCCCGTCACGGGCCGCCGCCCTTCCCCCTGCGCCTCCGGGCCGGGACGCAGGTACGCCGGCTCGGTCGAGTACACGCAGCGCAGGCGGTCCACGCCGCGCTTGCGCAGTTCCCGCCGCATCACGCGGCAGAGGGGATCGTTCTCGGTTGCAAACAGGTCCCCGATGCGGATCTGCGTGGGGTCGAAGCGGTTGCCCATCCCCATGCAGGCGACCAGCGGCAGTCCGCGCCGAAAGCACGTCTCCGCGATGTCCAGCTTGGCCGCGACCGTGTCCACCGCGTCGGCCACGAAGGTCACGTCCGCGGGGATCTCCACGGGGTCGTCGGGCAGGTGGAACCTTTCCACCGCCGCGATCTCCATGTCCGGCGCGATATCCGCAAGCCTCGCCAGGGTCACCTGCGCCTTGCTCCGCCCAAGCGTCGAGGTAAGGGCGCAGAGCTGGCGGTTCAGGTTGCTTTCCTGCACCGCATCCCTATCCACCAGCGTCAGCTTCCCCACGCCAGCGCGTGCCAGCGCCTCGGCGCAGTAGCTGCCCACGCCGCCCAGCCCGAACAGCATCACGTGCGCCGCGCGCAGCCGCATGAGCTGCGGGGGCGAAAGCATTCGCGCGGTTCTGTCCATGCGCCCGAGGCGTTCGTCCGCCTTCCCGTCCATTGCCCCGTTCCTTTCCCCAATCGTTACTGCACCGTGTCGATCGCGACCGGCGCAACGCCCAGCGCCGGCAGCACGCCCTCCCAGAACACCGCCTGGTCGAAGATCACTGTGGCCGTGTTGTCGCAGGGGTGAAAGGCGATCTGCGGCGTATGGCGCACGGCGGCCTCGTAGCAGAGGGTCACGCGCCTTTCGGCGTCGAAGTGCAGCCCCAGGGGGCTCACCGAGCCCGGCGTAAGGTGCAAAAGCGCCTCCATCGCCGCCTCCGGCGCGAAGCTTAAGCGCGACACCCCCAGCGCCTTGCTGACCACCGCCGTGCGGAAGGGCGTCTGCGGCCGGAGCAGCATCAAATAAAAGGCCGTCTGTTGGCGGTTGCACAGAAATACGTTTTTGCAGATCGTCACCCGATCGGTGATGAAGGGCATCCGGAGGCAGTCCTCGATGGTATCCGCCTGTTCGTGCTCAAAAAGGCGGTAAGGCAGCTTTCGGTCGTCCAGCCAGCGGATAATTTCGTCCCGCGTTTCCCGTTTCGATCGCATGGTACCGTCGTTTCCTCCCGCGGATTTTGCGTGCGCAAAGCGCGCCGCAGTTTTTATCATACCGCAATCCTGCGTGTTTGTATATCGTTTTTCGCTGTAAAAAGCGAAGGTTAGCATGGTTTTTAAGCTTTGAACGGCGTCGTTGCGAAGCAGGGCGTTTCCATGCTATAATGACTGTAACAGAAAAAAGGGGTGGCAGTATGAAACGCAGGATCGGTATCCTCACCAGCGGGGGCGATTGTCCCGGCCTGAACGCCGCGATCCGCGGCGTGGCGCGCGCGTCCTACGAGCTTTTCGACGCGGAAATCATCGGCATCCGCAACGGGTACGGCGGCCTGATCAACAACGAATGCCAGGAGATGACGAAAAAGCAGTTTTCCGGCATCCTGACGCTGGGCGGAACGATCCTGGGCACCAGCCGGCAGCCCTTCCGCTATATGCAGGTGATCGACGAAACCGGCATCGACAAGGTCGCCGCCATGAAAAAAACGTACGACGACCTGAAGCTCGACTGTCTGGTGACGCTGGGCGGCAACGGCACCCACAAGACCGCCAACCTGCTTTCGCAGGAGGGCCTCAACGTCATCGGCCTGCCCAAGACCATCGACAACGACCTTTACGGCACCGATTTCACTTTCGGCTTCCACACCGCCATGGAGATCGGCACCGAGGTGATCGACCGCATCCATACGACGGCCACCAGCCACGGGCGCTGCATGGTCATCGAGATCATGGGCAACAAAACCGGCTGGCTCACGCTCTATTCCGGCATCGCCGGCGGCGCGGACGTCATCCTGATTCCGGAATTCCCCTACGATATCAAGAAGGTCGCGCAGATCGTGGAAACGCGCGCCAACAGCAAAAAGGCGTTTTCCATCATCGCCGTGGCCGAGGGGGCCATGAGCGAGGACGAAGCGAAGATGAAGAAAAAGGAACGCGAGGCGTACCGCGCGTCGCTGCCCTATGACTGCATCAGCAAGCGGATCGCCGCCCAGCTGCAGGAGATGGTCGGGGTGGAAGCGCGAAGCGTGGTGCCCGGCCACATCCAGCGCGGCGGAAGCCCCTGCGCCTACGACCGGGTGTTGGCCACGCAGTTCGGCGTGCACGCCGCCGAGCTCATCCGCGACGAGGTGTACGGCGTGACTGTGGCGCTCAGCGGCAACGCCATCATCCACAATAAGCTCAGCGATATCGCGGGCATTCCCAAGCCCGTGCCCAAGGACGACAACATGGTTTCGACCGCCCGCAACATCGGCATCGGCCTGGGGGTCTGACGGTTTTTCCCGGCTCTTTGCGGCAGCTCTCCGCCCACAGGCGGGAGCTGCCTTTTTCCCGGCCCGGTGGCAGCGCGAAGCCCCGCGGGTAGCCCTGTGGCGGATATGCCCATCCGAGGGCGGCAAAGGGCGGTGAAAGTGAAAAAAACACCTGAAACGAAGCCGCTTGACCGACGCCCTCCCTTTTCCGCCCAGAAAAGGGAGGGCGCGTTTCGTTATGTGGGGGTGTGATGCGGTTCCAAAGCCTTAACGCGTCAATTCCACAACTTGATTAATACCGGCCGGTGCCCGCGAAACGCGCGAAAACGTACGTTTCGGGTGAATTGTGGAGCCCCGGCCCATTTTATGTGCCTTTTCCCCCTTTTATTACGGCAAACGATCCCATTGTGGTACACGTCGTGGTCCGGCAACCCACTTTCGCCCATTTTGTGGCGCCGGCGCCGTTGGGCAGGACGCAGGGACGGGCGGAAGCGCTTATCGCGCTTCCGCCCGTCCCTATTGTGATGCTTTTCCTCCTGTCGCCTTACGCGAAGGGATTCTCTTTGGGATAGAGCACGCCGGCGGGACGGTTGTAATCGATATCCGTCACGCCCAGCAGCTTGAGCGCCTCGAAGATGACCCTGCCGGTTTTGCCGAAGGCCACCGCGCCATGGTGCGGGTAACGCTTCTCCACCAGCACGTGGCGGTAGAAGCGCGCCATTTCGGGGATGGCGAACACGCCGATGCCGCCGAAGGAGCCCGTGGGCACGGGGAGAATCTCGCCCTGGGCGATGTAGCTGTGCAGGGTGGCATCCGCCGCGCCCTGCAGGCGGAAGAAGGTGATGTCGCCGGGCTTCATGTCGCCTTCCAGCGTCCCGCGAGTGATGTTGGGCTCGGTATCCGGCTCCAGCGAGCGCTTCATGATGAGCTGGTACTTCATCTCCCCCTTGGAGAGGTGGCACATCGGGGTGTTGCCGCAGTGGAAAGCCATGAACGTATCATGCAGCGAATAGGGATACCGGCCCCTGATCGCGTCGTTGTAGAGGTCCTCGGGCACGGTGTTGTTGATGTCCAGAATCGTGGGCGAATCCTGCGTGGCGCAGGCGAGCATGTACTCGCTCAGGCCCCCGTAGATATCCACCTCGCAGCTGATGGGCATGAGGCGGCTGGCAAAGCGGCTGTTGACGTAGCAGGGCACGAAGCCGAACTCGGTCTGGAACGCGGGCCAGCACTTGTTGGCCATGAAGGCGTACTTCGCGGCGCCCAGGTTCTGCTCCACCCAGTCGATCAGCGTCGCCTCGTACTGGGCCAGCCGCGGGAGGATGCCGGGCATCTTGTTGCCTTCGCCCAGCTCCTTTTCCATATCCCTGATGATCTCGGGAATGCGCTTGTCCTCCGCGTGCGCCTTGAAGGCCGCGAACAGGTCCAGCTCGCTGTTCTCCTGCACGTTCACCACGCCCAGGTCGTACAGCGGCTTGATGGGCGCGTTGCACGCGAGAAAATCGTACGGCCGCGGCCCGAAGGTGATGACCTTGAGGTTCTTCACGCCCAGCACGACGCGGGAAACGGCGGTGAAGTCGTTGAGCATGTCGGCGATTTCCTCCGCCGTGCCCACCGGGTACTCGGGAATATACACGTTCAGGCCGCGCAGGCCGATGTTGTAGCTGGCGTTGAGCATGCCGCAGTAAGCGTCGCCGCGGTCGCTCTTTACGGTCTCGCGGGTTTCCTCGGCGGCGGCGGCGAACATCACGGGGCCGTCGAAGCGCTGGGCCAGCAAAGTTTCCGGGCCCTCGGGGCCGAAGTTGCCCAGGTATACCAGCAGGGCGTTTACGCCGCCCGAGGAAAGCTCCTTAAGCGCCGCGTCCACGTTCAATTCGTTCTCGATGATCGTTTCAACCTCGACGATTGGGCCGTACTTTTTCGTATACGCCTGCACCAGCGCGCCGCGACGGGCGCGTGAAAGCTGGATGGGGAAACAGTCGCGGCTCACGGCGACCACGCCTAGCTTGATGACGGGAATATTGGGCATACAAATCTTCCTCCTTCACGTTTTCCTTTTTTCTATTGTAGCTGAAATACACTTTCTGTCAAGTTGCAATTCCCTTTCGGCGGCGTCGAAATGCCCGTTTTTCGCCGAAGACCGCCGAATGTCCGTACATATCGCGCAGGCGCCGTTTTTCAGCCTGCAGAAAGGGCCGCCCCGGAATAATCCGGGGCGGCCCAGCGGTATGTACCTTTTGCTTAATTGCTTATTTCGCTGGAAAGCGCCTGAGCGACGCTGTCCGGCAGGTTGGTGAAGATGGCGTAGAACACGGCCATGTAATTGGTCTCGAGGGTGCCGAGGTAATCCTGCATCTCCGAGTCGCTGAGCTTCATCACTTCCAGGGACGTATCCGGCGTCGCCGCGGCGAGCGCCGTGAAGGTGTCGCCCGGCTCCTGCACGGCCAGCCCAATGTTCAGCGTGCCCAGCAGCGCCGCGTCGGGATCCGCCTTGAGGGCGCTCAGGCTCGCGGCCGTGTACAGGCTCAGGGCCGTATCGGCGGTGGTATCGCCGACAACCTTATCCATGCTCAGCATGAAGGCGGTCGTTTCTTCATCCGCGACGACGGTACCTTCGAGGCTGCCGGTGACGTGCTTGGGATCCGTATAGTCGCTCGTGAGCGCAAGGGTCAGCGCGGGCTGAGCGTCCTTGTCCAGAATGGTCAGCGCGCCGGTGCAGGCCGTATCGCCCACGTTGAGGTTTCCGTCCATGGTCACG
Organism: uncultured Oscillospiraceae bacterium; assembly: GCA_964640955.1. Taxonomy (GTDB): domain Bacteria; phylum Bacillota; class Clostridia; order Christensenellales; family Aristaeellaceae; genus CAXXOK01. The sequence goes on from CAZXJI010000001.1 coordinate 189,042, forward strand.
GTGCTCTCGTCGTCCTTGGTCGCCGTAACCGAGAGGGTGTACAGCGTGCCGGTTCCCAGCGTCTTCTTGATCACCTTCACGGTCATATCCAGCTTGAAGGGCTCGTCGCTTTCGTCGATCGTCACGCCGGCCTCCGAAAGCAGTTCGCCGTCGTTGATATCCTCGGACGTGAAGTTTCCGGTCATGTCGAACTGCATGGCGACGAAATCCTCATCCTCGCCGACGGTGTAAACGGTGACCGGCATGGTGAACCCGGACGCTTCCATCTCCGCTTTCGCCTCGGCGATCGCCTCTTCGGTCTTGGCGGCCAGCTCCTCGTCGGTCAGCGTGCTGTCCTCCAGCTTGATCTGCTGGGATACCTTGTCCTTCATGTATTGGGTATCCAGCATGGCGTTCATGTCTTCGGTGGTAAGGGTCATTTCCGTCTTGGTGTCGGCCACGTCGCTGTCTCCCAGGGTGAACTCACCCTTGGTGACGATCTGCTTGGCCTCGATGCTATCGATCCACTGAACGAAGCTCTCGTCCCCGCCCATGGCCTCGATAATCTTCTGCTTCACTTCCTCCTCGGTCATGTCCTCGGTTTTCTGGCCGCCCAGCAGGGTCATTTCCTCGATGCCCTGGGTAAAGCCCTGCGTGAAGCTCGCGATGGTGTCGGCGTCCGCGCCGCTGTCCTGCATCGCTTCGGTTATCAGCGATTCCAGATCGTCCCAGGTGAAGTACAGGGGCTTGTCGCCCAGCACTTCGCTCTCCGCGTACATTCCGTCGGTTTCCGTGCGCAGCTTGGCGGAGAACACGTCGGTGCCGCTCAGCACCAGCGTCAGCGCGCCGTAGCCGTCGCTCATGGACGTCAGGCGAAGGGCGGTCGCGGCGCACAGATCGGTCGTGATCTGATCGGCGCCCATCGCAGCCCCGGGAGTGAACGTAAGCGTGGTGACGACTTCCTTACCGTCCTGGTAGGCCTGAGCGACCATATCCTTCTGCGCGCCCTGCGCCAGCGCGCCGAACGGCAGCAGAAGAAGCGCTACCAGTATGCTCAGGAGACGAAGTATTCCTTTGCTTTTCATTGCGAATAACCTCCTTAGTTCTTTAGGTTTCTCCTCGATCCTCATTATACAGGAGGAGAGGTGCGGTGTCACGCGCTTGCAGTCTAATCATGGAAATTTAACCTTCAATCGTCGTTTCCACCGTCTGAAAGCGGATTCCTGAGCCAGACGGTCTGATTGACGATGGGCGTATAGCTCTGGATGAGCTTGACGACCTTGACGCTCACGTTAGTGTCGGCGTAATCGGCAGGCATGGCGCGGGGCTCGCCGTTGCGCCGCATGGCCAGCGCCAGTTCCGCCGCCTGCAGAACGCTCTTTGGCGTAATGCCGCCCACCACCACCGTGCCCTTGTCCAGCACCTCCGGCCGCTCGGTGGAGGTGCGGATGAGCACGCCGCAGAAGCCCAGCATCGCGCTTTCCTCGCTTAAAGTGCCGCTGTCGGAAAGCACCAGCAGGCTGTTGAGCTGCAGCTGGTTGTAATCCAGAAAGCCCAGGGGTTTCACGTTGCGCACCAGCGGATGGAACTTGAAATTCCGCTTTTCGATGAACTTCATCGAGCGCGGATGGGTGCTGTAGACGACCGGCACGCCGTAGGTCTCCGCCGCGCGGTTGATGGCGCTCATCAGAGAGAGGAAGTTGGGCTCCAGGTCGATGTTCTCCTCGCGGTGCGCCGAAACGAGGATGTAGCGGCCCTTCGTAAGCCCCATGCGGGCCAGCACGTCGCTTTGCTCAATCCGGGGCAGCGCGCCCTCGAGCACCTCGCGCATGGGCGAGCCGGTTACGAAGACCGTCTTGCCGTCGATGCCCTCCGCAAGCAGATACCGGCGGCTGTGTTCGGTGTACGGGAGGTTGATGTCGCTGATGTGATCGACGATCTTGCGGTTGATCATCTCGCTTACGTTCCAGTCCCAGCAGCGGTTGCCCGCTTCCATATGGAAAATGGGGATTTTCAGGCGCTTGGCGGAAACGGCGGCCAGCGCGCTGTTAGTATCTCCCAATATCAGCACCGCGTCCGGCTTTTCCTGTTGCATCACCTTGTAGCTTTTGGCGATGATCGACCCCATCGTCTCGCCCAGATCGGCGCCCACCGCGTCCAGATAGTAGTCCGGCCTGCGCAGCTCCAGATCGGCGAAAAACACGTCGTTGAGCTCCGGGGCGTAGTTCTGCCCCGTGTGCACCACCACGTGCTCGAAATAGCGGTCGGCGCAGCGCATGACCGCCGACAGGCGGATAATCTCCGGACGCGTGCCCAGCACCGTCATCAGTTTCAGCTTCTTCATCGCGTCTCCTCCCCGCCGCTTTCGGGCACCACCGGCAGCCGCCACGTATCGGGCTTTGCCGGATCGAAAATCTCGCTGGCCCACATCAGGGTGACCATGTCCGCGTCTCCCAGGTTTTCGATGTTGTGGGTGTACCCGGGCGGGATATCCACCACCGTGGGGGTTTCCCCGTCCACGAAGTACGCAAGCACTTCGCCCCCGCACACGTCCCGGAAGCGGATCACGCCCCGACCGGCCACGACGACGAACTTCTCGTGCTTGGTATGGTGCCAGTGCTCGCCCTTGGTAACGCCGGGTTTTTGCACGTTGATGCTCACCTGCCCGTAGCCGTCCATGTGCAAAAGCTCCGTAAACGAGCCCCGGGCGTCCGCGTGCGTCTCCGGCCGGTAGCCGAAGCCGTCCGCGGGCAGAAAGCTCTGGTAGGTGGCGAACAGCTTGCGGGTAAAGGCGTCCCGCTGGTCGGGCAGCTCGAGCGTCGCGCGGCTGTCCCGGAAGCCTTCGATCCGCTTAACGATTTCCCCGAGCGTCACCTCGTGCTCCGGCAGCACCCGGCAGAAGCCGTCCTCGCCCCGGGTGGGCGTCCCCCGCAGGGCGCGCAGGAATTCCGCCACGATATCGTCTATGTAATTCAGCCTCATCACGCGCGCCGGGTCGGAAACGGTCACGGGCAGGCCGCGCGCGATGTTGTGGCAGAAGGTGGCGACCGCGCTGTTGTAGTTGGGGCGGCTCCACTTGCCAAACGCGTTGGTCAGCCGGTAGGAATAGACCGGCGCGCCCGTGCGCGCCGCATAGGCGCGCAGGGCCTCCTCCGCCATGCGTTTGCTGCGCCCGTAGGGATTGTCCAGCGTCGCCTGCACCGAACCGCTCAGCAGGACGGGCGGCTTTTTTTCCTTTTCGAGCAGGCAAAGCAGCGTCTCCGTAAAATCCGCATTGCCGGTTTTGAACTCCGCGTCGTCCTTCGGGCGGTTGACACCCGCCAGATGGAACACGAAATCCGCCTCCGCGGCCATGGCCCGCAAGTCGGCCGGCGTTGTTTCCACGTCGCATAAAAGCAGCCGGTCGCCGCCCTGGCGGAGCGTCTCGCGGAGGTTTTTACCCATGAAGCCGTTGGCCCCGGTGATCAGCAGGTTCATTTCGCTCGTTCCTTTCGCCGCGCGGCCGTCAGGCCCGGCACAGCATTTCGCCCGCTTCCTCCGCCGTAGCGGCGAAGAACACGTGGCCGCCGTTGTTGCTTTCGTATATAAAGTCCTTAAGCGGCTTGCTGGTATACCGGGAAAAATCGCCGTAGATCGCAAGCTTCACGCCGTAGTTGACGAACTTCTGCAGCACCTCGCCCGCAAGCCCGGTGCTCAGGATGAAAAAATCTTCCTTCACGGCCCGCTTGGGAACGGCGATACGGTTTACGTCCAGCCGGTACTGCACGTCCACCATCAGGTCCAGCGCGCTCTGCGCGTCCGTAAGGATCACCGCATCGCCATTCACCAGGGCGTAGCTTACGGGGCCGACGGATCGTTTTTCCAGCTCCATGGGCTCTTCTCCTTTTGGCCGCGGCAGACGCCGCAGCCGTCAATTGTATTCCACCGTACGTTGATACGCCTTGTAGGTGGAGGTGTAGAAATACTCACGCTTGGTTTCCGTGCCGTTCTGGTACCAGACCTTGTAGGTGTCCACCACGTAGCCGGTGCGCGCCTTGACGGTCTCCTCGCTGGTGCCCGCCGGGAGCGAGGTGTTCTGCACGTAATTGACGCTGGTGGACGGTTCGATGGTCTTGACGATGGTGGAATCCAGGTCGATGCTCACGCCGGTTCCCAGCGTCATGCCCCAGATTTCGGCGGAGCACTTGCGATCCTTATAGTACATGATCACGAACACCGGCGTGGTTGTGTCGTTTTTGAACTTGAAGTCCAGGTTCGGCCAGTCCACCGTCGCGTCCTCGCCGATGGTGACGTAGGTACTGGGCCAGGCGTGCGGGCTGCGGCTGACGATTTCCAGGTTGGCGCGCGCCACGGCGTTAAACAGGGTGGAGCTCACCTGGCACACGCCGCCGCCCACGTCGTCCACCAGCTGCCCGCTGGCGATGGCGCCCGCCAGCTGGTAACCCTTGTCGGTCGTGCGCTCGCCGGTGGTGCCGTTGAAGCTGAAGCTTTCCCCCGGCAGGAGCACCGTGCCGTTGATGGCCTGGCACGCCAGGCTGATGTTGTTGTTGCGGCTTTTGGAACTGGTGGTGTCGGTCGTGAAGGCGGCCACCAGCGCGAAGTTGTTCATCATCTCCGCCTTGGTTACGGCGGGGGTGGTCAGCGTCGGCTCTACCGTAATCGTTTCGTTCATGGCGCCCGCGTCGAGCTTTTGGATCAGCTGATCGTATAGCGCGTCGCTGTCGATGGTTACGCCCACCTGATCGTCGGTGAAGGTAAAGGTGCGGGTGTTGAAATCGAAGGATTGGATTTCCGAATCCACGGGGTCGCTGGTCACGTAGGCGGTAATTTCGTCCACCTTTTGTCGCACCGCGTCGTGATCGTAGGTGGAATCGCTTTTCAGATACACGTAGTTGCTCAATAGCCCCAGCACCGTGTCCACCCGCTCCCGGAAGGGGGTGCGGCTGGTGCCGATGATGTCGGTGGTGTTGCTCCGCCCGATGGCGTAGGCGCGGTTCAGCACGCTTTCGAGGTTGCGAGACGTCGGAATGGTGTCGTTGTTGAAATTCCACGTCATGTTGCCGATGGCGACCGTTACGCTGAAGGACGCACTCGCCGCGCTGCCCTCGCCGCCGAGCGTCTCCTCCGCTTCGGCGACCGACATGCCGCCCACGTATACGTTGTCCACGAAAATCCCCTGATAGATCATATCCTGCTGGAGATAATCGCGGTATTGCTTGTAGTTTTTAACGATATCGGCGTCGTATTTGAGTATCTCGCCGTTGATGAACGCGTAGTTGTCGAAATCCTTCCAGAAATACCCCGCGATCTGCGGCATCATAAACACGCCGGTCACGGCCAGGATCGTCATGCAGGCGATGATCACCGCGGCGTAGAGGACCGGGCGTCCCTGAAACACGCCGCTCATCCCGGCGTCCTTTCCCCGCTGCGCGCGCCCGCGTCCCGCGGGCACATCCCGCTTTTTGGCGTAGGGGTTGGCCGGGTCGGGCGCCGCCGGCGCTTCGGCCCTGGGCGCGGACCGGTAGGAAGGCAGGTCGCCAAGCGGCTCGTTCCAGCCCTCCTGACCGTCGAAAAGATACTCGACGGTTTCCGTTTTTCGCGGAGGTGTCTTGCCCGTTTCGACCGCCGTGCCGCGCGGGGGCGCCCTGAGCACCCGCGGCGCCTCGCGCGGCGTATACGTCGAGGAGTCGTTCACATCGTAGTCGTCCCGCGCCACGCGTTTCCACCTCCCCAAACGATAGGCCGATGCGGTCAGGCTTCGTTTTTATGCTTCATGCGGAAGGAAAGAATCTCCAACCCTTCCTCCAGATGGACGTTGACGATCGTCACGTCGGAAGGCAGCTTCAGGTCTACGGGCGCGAAGTTCCAAATCGCGCGCACCCCGTTTTCGTACAGGGAAACCGCCACCGCCTGCGCCTTGTCGGTCGGCACGGCGAGCACCGCGATATCGACGGTTTTGGAAAACAGAAAATCCTTGATGCCTTCGATGTTCCTGACCGGAACGGCGCCGATGGTGGTGCCGATCTTCTGCGGGTCGGTGTCGAACAGGGCGACCGTCTGAAAACCGCTGGCCGGAAAGGAATCCGAAAGCGCCACCGCGCGGCCGATGTTGCCCGCGCCCACGATGATCATGCGGTGCGTGCGATCCACGCCCAGGATGCGGCCGATGTGTTCCCGCAGCTCCGATACGTTGTAGCCGTATCCCTGCCGGCCGAAACCGCCGAAGCAGTTGATATCCTGCCGGATTTGCGAGGCCGTAAGCTTCATGCGCTCCCCCATCCCCTGGGACGAGATCTGCGTCACGCCTTCCTTTTCCATTTCCTTCAGATGGCGGTAATATCCGGGCAAGCGTCGGATAACCGCGTCCGATACATAGCCAGCCATGGATGATCCTCCCTTCGCGCTTGGCACGGCGGCGCCGCGGGAACGGTGCCGCCTTATCCAGTTACCGGTTACCGGGCACTTTGGCTTAGTATAGCACATCGCCGTTTTTTTCACAATATAAGCAAGCGCCGCCGGCAAATTCCGACGGCGCAACGCAAACCGCTGGATCGCCGGCGTGGGGCGCGGCGGAATCCGCAGGTTATTTGAGCGTGATGACCACGTGGCGGTTGGGTTCGTCGCCTTCGCTGTGGGTGGTTACGGCGTCGTTCTGCTGCAAAGCGCTGTGCAGGATGCGCCGCTCGTAGGGATTCATGGGTTCCATAACCACCTTGCGCCCGGTCTTGACGGCGCGGTTGGCCATGCGGTTGGCCAGGCGTTTGAGCGCCTCTTCGCGCTTGGCGCGGTAGTTTTCGGTATCGAGGGTCACGCGGGTGTACTCGTCCTGGCCGCGGTTTACGTTGAGGCTGGTCAGGTACTGCAGCGCGTCCAGCGTTTCACCCCGGCGGCCGATCAGGATGCCCTGCTTGTCTCCGTGCATGTCCACGCGCACGTTGCCTTCCTCGTCGATATTGGCGGCGACGGAAACGCTCACGTTCATCAGCCGGGTTACGTCCATCAAAAAGTGCTGTGCCTTGCCGGCGGGGGTGGCGGGATCGCGCAGTTCGACCTCGGCGGGTTCTTCCGCCTCGTCGGCGTTCGCGGGCGCGGCGCTCTTTTGAACGATCGGCGCCTTTCTCTCTTTTTCGGAGGCGGCGGGCTTAGGTGCGGCGGGCTTTTCCGCCTTCGCCGGCTGGGCCTTGGGCTTGTCCGCGTCCTGCATGGACAGGGTGGAGAGGATGTCCGCGTCCTCGTCGGTTTCCTTCACGGTCAGACGCACGCGGGCGGGCTTGCCGCCCAGCAGGCCGAAAAGCCCCTTGGAGCCTTCGTCGATGATGTCGATGGTCACGTCGCCCAGCGAAACGCCAAGCTTTTCCAGTCCCTGCGTTACCGCCTCCTCCATGGTTTTGGCGGAAGATTCTATGCTTTTCATCTCATGCTCTCCTCCCCGACGACTTCGACCGCCTGCTTCTGGCGATCCTGCGCATCGAATACTTTATTCAACACGATTCCCTGTCCCCAGGAGATGATGTTGGCCATCACCCAGTAGATGGAGAATCCGGCGTTGTAGCTGGAGCAGATGTAAAGCGAGAAGATCGGGAAGAACCACTTCATGAACTTGTTGGTACCCGCGCCCGCGCCGTCCCCGGCGGTGGGGGTCTGCGGCTGGGTGATGGTCATCATGTACTGGGTCACCGCGGCCAGCACCGGCAGGATGAAAAAGCCGTTGTTGTGCGCGTAGACCGTAAGCTTCACCAACAGCAGGTTAATCTCCGGCATCGTGCTCCAGGTGGTCATCTCGGCCGCGTAGGCGGCGCTGCTCTGAAGCGCGGCGAAAATCGTATCGCTGCTGATGGTATCGGCGGTGATCTGCAAATTGTTAAGCGCCGTAATCTGGTCGACGGAAAGCGACTGATAGACGCTCTTCCAGATGTCGGCGGTGATCTGCGTCAGGCTGTTCTGGTTGACGATCACGGTCGCGAAGGGGCTGTCCGGCATCCACAGGTTTTTCACCCACAGCCAGCTCTGGTTCTGCTGGACGCCCGTGGTGATCAGGTCGATGGCCTGGCGCGCCAGTTCGGTATTGGCGACCATGCGCATCGCGCCCCACATGGCGATGAGCACGGGGAAGGAAACGAGCATCGGCAGGCACCCGGAAAGCGGGTTGATGTGCTCCTTGCGGTAGAGCTCGGCGGTTTTCTGGTTGAGCTTTTCCTTGTCGTTGGCGTACTTCTTCTGCAGCTTGGAAATCTGCGGCTGCAGGCTGCTCATGCGGCGCATGGATTTACGGCTTTTGAAATCCAGCGGGAAAAGGATCAGCTTGATAAAGATGGTGAACACGACGATCGACCAGCCATAGTTGCTCACCACCACGTTGATGCCGCTCAGAATGCCGGCCAGAAACGTATTGATCGCGCTCATGTGGGCGTTAATTCCTCCTTATCGTTACGGTGGGGTCTTCCGGCACGGGGTCGTAACCGCCCTTGCCGAAGGGGTTGCAGCGCAGGATGCGCCAAAGCGCCATCCATCCGCCCTTCCAGGCGCCGTAGCGCTCGACGGCCGTCAGCGCGTACTGCGAGCACGTCGGCTGGAAACGGCAGGAAGGCCGCGTGTGCGGGCTGATATGCCGCCGGTAAAAACGGATGCCCGCCAAAAGGAACCTCTTCATTTGGTTTGCGCCTGCGGTTTCGGGCCCGCGGAAGGCCGGTCGCCGGTAAAGAGGGCCAGTTTGTTGAAAAGCGCACGCAGGCTGCCTTCCAGCTGCGCGTAGGTCCGCTCCGCCGCCGAAGGGTGAGCGACCACCACGTACAGTCCGCTTTTGAGCTCCGCAAGCTTCGGGCGGACCGCCTCGCGCAGGCGGCGCTTGGTGCGGTTCCGCATCACGGCGCAGCCGACCTTCTTGCTGACCGAAAAGCCGAAACGCTTCTGCCGGCTTTTAACGTACAAAAGCGTGAGGTCTGCGCAGGAGACCCGGGCGCCGCGGCGGTACACGTAGCGAAACTGGCCGTTGTAGTTCAGACGATGCTGCTTTTGCACTGCGTTCCCCCGTTTTCGCCCCTCCGGATACGTGCCCGAATACCATAAAAGCCCGTACCCACTTCACCCGAAATGAAAGGATTATGGGAGCGGGCCATACCGGTGTGCATACTCAGTTTGCCGGAACGCCTCAGGCGCTGAGCACCTTGCGGCCGCGGCGGCGGCGGGCAGCCAGCACGCGACGGCCGTTTTTGGTGGACATGCGGGCGCGGAAGCCGTGCACCTTGCTGCGCTGAATCTTCTTGGGCTGGAAAGTACGGAACATGTTCAACAACTCCTTGCAGTTTGCAGACTCGTATAGGTACGCGCGCCCGCTGGCGGCCGCGCCGGATACCACAGAACAACTATTATATTATAATGGGGGTGTGATCGCCTGTCAAGCACGAATTTGCCCGGGCACGGTGCGCTTCCCCGCGGATCCCCGCGCTTCCCGCGAGGGTTGCCGCCGTCGCCGCGGCGCGGTATAATCGGCAAAGGAGCGTTCCCCGCACGCGCGCTGTTATTTGCGCGCTTTGCCGCCCCGAAAGGAGAACCCGATGCGTTCAGGAAGCAGCGAAGCCCCTTACACGCTTGCGGTCGTCGCGCATGTCCGCAGCGACTTTCCCACCAAGTTCGGCCTGCCCCGGCAAAGCGGGCTGATCGACGCGCTTTCCGCGCAGATCGTGTTTACGCCCGAATACCGCAACCCGGCGGCGCTGCGCGGCCTGGAGAGGTTTACGCATCTCTGGATCCTGTGGGGTTTTTCGGGCGCGCGGCGCGCGCGGTGGTCGGCCACGGTGCGCCCGCCGCGGCTGGGCGGCAACCGGAGGATGGGCGTGTTTGCCACGCGGTCCCCGTACCGGCCCAACCCCGTCGGCCTTTCCTGCGTGCGCCTCGTCCGCATCGACCGGGACGACCCGCAGGGGCCCGTGATCCACGTGGCGGGAGCCGATATGATGGACGGCACCCCCGTTTTCGATATCAAACCCTATCTGCCTTACGCGGACTGCCGGCCGGAGGCCGCGGGCGGCCTGCCGCAGGAACGGCCCGCCGAACCGCTTGCGGTCGTGTTTCCCGAGCGGTGGCTTGCGCTGATTCCGGTGGAAAAACGCAGCCTGCTGAACGCCGTGCTGGCCGGAGACCCGCGCCCCGCCTATCAGGACGATCCCGCACGGGTATACGGCTTCGCCTTTTCGGGCTTCGACGTGCGTTTCACCGTGGAAGCGGGCGTGCTGACCGTAACCGAAGTGGTTCGGCTGCGGGAATAACCGGGAACCGTGTTTACGCCAAAACGCCGGCCATGTGTGAAACATGGTCGGCGTTATCGCGCTGCGCCTCCGGGAGGTATCAGAGTTGCAGACGCTCCGGCGGCAGGGCTTTCCAGCCGATGCAGACGCTGTTAAACGCGTCCGTCGCCTGCCAGGTAATGTTCGTACAGCCGAGTCTGCGCATCATCGCGAGGGCCTGGTAACGGGCCCGCGGGTGCAGCAGATCGTCGTCCGGGGTGCCCTGAAGCCAGGTCACCAGGTAACGCAGGGGTCCGGGCACGGTGCGCATCCCCACCAGCAGCTGTCCGCCGGGCTTGAGCACACGCAGAGCCTCGACCAGCGCCTTTTCCGAAAGCGGGTCCGCGACCGCCTTGAGATAAACGGAATCGAACGTATCTTCCCGCCAGGGGATGTCCTCGTGGGAACCGTATACGATGTCGGCGTTGCGCAGCCGCGAGCGGGACACGCGCACGTTTTCCATGTCCTCGGACAGGCCGCATACCTCGCAGGCCGCGTTGCGGTACAGGTATTCCAGCATCCGTCCGGTTCCGACGTGTGTATCCAGTATTTTATCGCCGTTTTCGGCCGTAGACCAGCGCAACAGGCCTTTTTCCAACTGCGTCAGCCTCGGGTTCTGTTCCGGTACAGCACGGGGCGCATAGCGCTTGCTCTGTGCTTTGGTGATCATGCCATGCACTCCTTTCTGTCTGGTGCTGTTACAGTATAACACACCTTTAAGAAGAATGCACGTATTTTTGTAATATTTTTTTAATTATTTTTCAACTTCTTGTAAAATATAGTGCGCGGAGGCTTTCCCGAACAGCCTGCGGAGCAAAAGCACGTCCGCCGCGGCCACGATCGCGCAGATCAGCGCCAGCGACGCGGCATAGCTCACCCCCAGCCGGTGCAGCCCGTAGTAGGCCGCGCCGCACACCGCGACGAACCCCATGGAGCCGAACATGGTCAGGGCCGCCATCCCGTTTTGCTTGATGGCCTCGGTTTCGTTCTTCCAGCCGAATTTCGGGTGGGCGACATCCACCATCAGCCCGGTCGCGGCCGTCGCCACGGAGAAGAGCAGCGAGCACAGAAAGCCGATCACCAATTCCGGCAGGAACGCCGGCAGCACCGCCATGAGCAGCGCGGCCAGCGGAACGGCGGTAATGAGGTTCATCGTAAGCCCCATCGCGAATTTGGCCCCCAGCTGCGTCTGCGGCCCGATCGGCAGGGTGCGGTAAAACTCGTGCCGGACGCCCTCGCGGGAAACGGCGGTGGAAATGGCCATGTTCATGTCTCCCGTCAGCGCGAAGATGCCCGTGGCGAACGCCGCGATCAGCGCGCCGGAGAAAAGCTTGAGCATCGCAGGCAGCATCGCAAGCTCGCTGCCCATGCTCCCGGATCCCAGGATCATCACCAGAGCGATCACCGGAAACATAACCCCGGACGCCAGGCAGTTCATGGCGTAGGCCGGCACCTGGAATATCTCCCGCATCTCGCGCCGGTAGAGCGCCATGAACGGCGTGCGCATGCCGTGCCTGTCCACGCGCCGCTTGGCGGTTGCGTTGAGCCGCGTGAACGTTTCGTTCTGCCGGATCGCCAGACGCTGGTACGCACCGCCCGTCACAAGCGCCACGGCCGCCAGCGCCGCCACGTTCAGCGCCGCGAAGGCCAGCCAGTTCCCCGCCGCAGCAAGGCCGCTGTGCGTCAGCGCGTCGGCGAACCAGCGAATCGGCGGGTAGAGCCCGGCGATCATATCCAGCACGCGCTTCTGCCGCAGCACCAGCTGCAGCACCGCCGCGCCCATATCGTCCTGCGCGGACATGGAAAAGCTCATTTCGACCCACATAAAGGCGATCAGGAACAGCATGCTCATGACCACCGTCATCGCCTCGCGCCGCTTCCAGAGCACCGATACGCGAATGAGCGCGAAGGACAGAAGCGTCACCACCGCGATTGCCGCCATGGGCATAAAGGGCGTCAGCAGCAGGGCTTTGACGTAGTACAATACACCCATCGAGCGGCTGATGCCGTAAAGCACCGTCACCGGCAGGCAGATGAGCAGGGCGATGCCCGCCTCCCCCAGCCAGATACGAATCAGCTTCGCCGTGAGAATCTCCCGGGAGGACATCGGCAGGGACGACACGAACGAGACGTCCTTGGAGAAGAACAACTCGCTGAAAATATAGAAGAAACTTGTGATGACGACCATCAGCGTGCACAGGATGCCCGTCAGCGCCAGCATCGTCTCCGGTTCGCCCAATTGCTCGAACGCCCGGAACATCAGGTATTCCAGACCCACCAGCATGGCGTAGAGCATCAGCATGGATACGCCGATCAGCACGAAAGTGAGAATCGCCTTGGCCCTGGACCGCTTCGCGGTTTGCATGCTCACCGGGTTCCAGGCCGCGATGCGCTGGCGGATAAGCACCTTCAGGTAGGGGATCATGCCTGCTCCTCCTTTTCCGTCAGGTTCAAAAACAGGTCTTCCAGCGTGCTGGCCTTATCGTCCCGCATCAGGGTTTCCGGGTCGCCGCGGGTGATGAGCTTCCCCTTGCGGATGATGCCCACCTCGTCGCACAGCCGCTCGGCCACGTCCAGCACGTGGGTGGAGAAAAACACGGTCTTGCCGCTCTCGCAATAGTCGCGCATTTCCTGCTTGAGCGCGTGCATGCTCGCCGGGTCGAGGCCCGTCATGGGTTCGTCCAGTATCCAGATGCGGGGCTGGTGGAGCAGCGAGCCGATGATCTGCAGCTTTTGCTTCATGCCGTGCGAATAGCTGCGGATGGGCTGGTTGACCGCGTCCGTCAGCTCGAACATCGTCAGATACTTGTCCGTCTGCTCCTTGCGTTCCCGGTCGCCCACGCGGTACAGGTCGGCCAAAAAGGTCAGGTATTCCATGCCGGAGAGCCGCTCGAACATCTCGAAGCTGTCGGGCACGAAGCTGAACGTCCGCTTGGCTTCGATGGGGTTTTTCTCCAGGTCGAAGTTCTCCAGCGTAATCCGGCCGGAATCGGGGTTCAGGATGCCGGTCATCAGTTTGATGGTGGTGGTTTTTCCCGCGCCGTTGGGCCCCAGGAAGCCGAACACCTTGCCGCCGTCGATCTCCATCGTCAGGCTGTCCACGGCTTTCGTGGCGCCGCCCGCATATGTTTTGGTGACGTTTTCAAAACGAATCATGTTTTGCCTCCATCATTGCCGTATTCTCTTTTCGGGCGTTGCCCGCAGGCGCATGCCCGCGGCCTTTCCGCTCACGGTTCACAGCATAGCACGGGCCAAAAGAAAAAGGAAGCGGAATTGCTCCACTTCCTCGTTTTCCGGTCTGAAATCAGCCGTTTTCCGCCCGTTTCTCAATCATGTCCTTGACCTTCATCAGGCGGGTCAGGCTGCCGCGTTCGTTTTCGTCCAGCTTCATGGTAATGAAGCGAATGGTCTCGGTGAACTGCGGGATCATCACGTATTCCAGCGCGTTCACACGCCGGCGCGTGCGCTCGATCTCGTCGGCGAGCAGGTCGCAGGTCTTTTCGACCTCGGCCAGGTGGATCAGCTTGGGCAGGAGCCCCGCCAGGCTTTCGATGGCGCCGTCCAGCTGGGCGCTGGTTTCGGCCAGGCCGTAGCTGAGCGTCGTATCCTGCTTGTGCTCGCTCATGCCGAGCGTCGGCACCCGCACGCTCAGCACGCTTCGGATGCCCATGTCCACGCCGATGCTGCGCGCGGGGCACAGCAGCGCTTCCTCCATCAGCTCCGGCTCGGTTACGGCGCGGGCCATGGCGAAGTTGCCAAGCGCCCCGGTCAGCTCCTTTTCCACCTCGCGGCGCAGGCGCTCGTTTTCGCGGATCAGGAGGATGAACTGGCGCACCATCTCGTCGCGCTTGTCCTTGAGCAGCTTGTGCCCGCGCCGGGCGGTGACCAGGCGGCGTTTGATCCTGGTCAGCTCCATCCGGGTCGGGTTAACGCGCAGCGTTGCGGCCATTATTCGTCCACCTCGCCGGAATCGTCGTCCTCTTCGATGGTGTTGTCGTGCAGATACTTGTCCAGCATATCGTCGCGGATACGCTTGAGCTCGTTGCGCGGCAGCATCGCCAGCAGCCCCCAGCCGATGTTGAGCGTCTCCTCGATGGGCCGGTTGGCCTGATAGCCCTGGGACACGTACTGCTTCTCGAACGCGTCGGCGAACGCCGCGTACTTCTTGTCCACGTCCGTCAGCGCCGCGTCGCCCAGGATCACGGCCAGCTCCTTGGCGTCCTTGCCGCGGGAATAGGCGGCGAACAGCTGGTTCATGGTCGCGGCGTGATCCTCGCGGGTCTTGCCCTTGCCGATGCCCTTGTCCTTGAGGCGGCTCAGCGACGGCATGACGTCGATGGGCGGCAGAATGCCCTTGCGGTACAGTTCGCGGCTCAGGATGATCTGCCCCTCGGTGATGTACCCCGTCAGGTCGGGAATCGGGTGGGTCTTGTCGTCCTCGGGCATGGTGAGGATCGGGATCTGCGTAATGGAGCCCTTTTTGCCGATCACGCGGCCCGCCCGTTCGTAGATGCTGGCCAGATCGGTGTACAGGTAGCCGGGGTAGCCGCGGCGACCGGGCACTTCCTTGCGCGCGGCGGAAACCTCGCGCAGGGCTTCGGCGTAGTTGGTGATGTCGGTCAAAATGACCAGCACGTGCATGTCCTTTTCGTAGGCCAGGTACTCCGCGGCGGTCAGCGCCATGCGCGGCGTAGCGATGCGCTCGATGGCCGGGTCGTTGGCCAGGTTCATGAACAGTACCGCGCGCTCGATGGCGCCCGTGCGGCGAAAGTCGCTGATGAAGTACTCGGCTTCCTCAAACGTGATGCCGATGGCGCCGAACACCACGGCGAACTTCTCGTTGGCGCCCAGCACCTTGGCCTGGCGGGCGATCTGCGTGGCCAGCTGCGCGTGGGGCAGGCCGTTACCGGAGAACACCGGCAGCTTCTGGCCGCGGACGAGGGTATTCAGCCCGTCGATGGCGCTGATGCCGGTCTGGATGAACTCGTTGGGGTAGTCGCGCGCCGCGGGGTTGAGCGGCTCGCCGTTGATATCCATGCGCTTTTCGGGGATCAGCGCGGGGCCACCGTCGCGGGGGTTGCCCATGCCGTCGAAAACGCGGCCGAGCAGCTCCATGCTCACGCCCAGCTCGATGGAGTGGCCCAGGAAGCGCGCGGACGCCGTTTCGATCTGCAGGCCGTTGCTGCTTTCAAACAGCTGCACCAGCGCGCGGTGGCCGTCCACCTCCAGCACTTTGCCGCGCCGGAGTTCGCCGTTCTGCTGGCGGATCTCCACCAGTTCGTTGTAGGTTACGCCCTCCACCTGATCCACGAGCATCAGGGGGCCGACGACCTCCTTAATGGTGCGGTATTCTTTCAGCATCGCTTAGAGCTCCCCCTTCTCGGAGATCGCGGCGATTTGCCCGGACAGTTCGCTTTCGATTTCCGTAAACTGCTGCTTCTGGTCTTCGGGAACATATTTGCTGCGGCCGATGCGCTCCCGTACGGGAAGGCTGATGACGTCGGAGAGGTTCGCGCCGGCGTCCAGCGCCTGTTTACCCTTATCGTAGTAGTTAAGAATCAGGCGAAGCATCAGGTACTGCTTGTCCAGCGACGTATAGGTGTCCACGTCGTCGAAGGCGTTCTGGTGCAGGTAGTCTTCGCGGATGGAGCGGGCGACCTCCATGGTCAGGCGGTCCTTCCAGCTCAGCGCGTCCATGCCCACCAGCTGGACGATCTCCTGCAGCTCGCTTTCCTCCTGCAATACCAGCATGGC
Organism: uncultured Oscillospiraceae bacterium; assembly: GCA_964640955.1. Classification (GTDB taxonomy): domain Bacteria; phylum Bacillota; class Clostridia; order Christensenellales; family Aristaeellaceae; genus CAXXOK01. The sequence goes on from CAZXJI010000001.1 coordinate 205,058, forward strand.
CCGCGCGCGCAGCTCGTTCCATTCGGGCGACACGTGATCGTTGAACCACTCTTCGAGGTGGTCGGTGTAGAGCGAATAGGACTGCAGCCAGTCGATGGCCGGGAAGTGGCGCTTATAGGCCAGCTGCGCGCTCAGGCCCCAGAACACCTTGACGATGCGCAGCGTGGACTGGGAAACCGGCTCGGAGATGTCGCCGCCCGGCGGGGACACGGCGCCGATGGCGCTGATGCTGCCCTCGCGGTCGTCCTGCCCCAGGCACTTCACGTAGCCCGCCCGCTCGTAGAACTCCGCGATGCGGCTGGCCAGGTAGGCCGGGTAGCCTTCGTCGCCCGGCATTTCCTCCAGACGGCCGCTCATCTCGCGCAGGGCCTCGGCCCAGCGGCTGGTGGAGTCGGCCATGATGGCGACCTTGTAGCCCATGTCGCGGAAATACTCGGCGATGGTGATGCCCGTATAAATGGAAGCTTCGCGCGCAGCCACGGGCATGTCGGAGGTGTTGGCAATCAGCACGGTGCGCTTCATCAGGCTTTCGCCGGTGCGCGGGTCGTGCAGCTCGGGAAACTCCATGAGCACGTCGGTCATTTCGTTGCCGCGTTCGCCGCAGCCCACGTACACGATGATGTCCGCGTCCGCCCACTTGGCCAGCTGGTGCTGCACCACGGTCTTGCCCGAGCCGAAGGGGCCGGGCACCGCGGCCACGCCGCCGCTGGCGATGGGAAAGAAGGTGTCTATAACGCGCTGGCCCGTGACCATGGGGACGGTTGGCGACATTTTTTCTTTATAGGGGCGTCCGCGGCGCACCGGCCATTTCTGCATCATGGTCAGCGCTTGCTCGTTCCCCTGCTCGTTCTTCACGGTGCAGACCGTGTCGGTGATGGTGAAATCCCCGGCTTTGATCTGCGTCACTTCGCCGGAAACGCCGACGGGCACCATGATGCGGTGCTCCACCACGCTGTTTTCTTTCACCACGCCGATGATCGCCCCGGCCGTCACCCGGTCGCCCTGCGCCACGCGCGGCTCGAAGTTCCACTTCGCGTCGCGGTCGAGCGCCGGCACCTCCACGCCGCGGGCGATGCGCTCGCCCACCTTTTCGCGTATCTTGGTCAGCGGCCGCTGGATGCCGTCGAAAATGGATTCGATCAGCCCCGGTCCCAGTTCCACGGACAGGGGCGCGCCGGTGGACTCCACCGGTTCGCCGTAGCCCAGGCCGCTGGTTTCCTCATAGACCTGTATGCTGGCACGGTCGCCGCGCAGTTCGATGATCTCTCCGACCAGGCGGTTGCGGCTTACGCGCACCACGTCGTACATGCGCGCGTCGGCCATGTGCTCCGCCACGATCAGAGGGCCCGCGACCTTGACGATGGTTCCTTGTGCCATGCCTTACCCTTCTTTCTGACTATCGTTGTTGCCGAATAAAATGTCCGCGCCGATGGCTTTCTCCACGTTGGCCCGGACGCGCGCCATGGCGTAGCCGCCGGCGCCCGTGCTGCCCGGTATGGGGATGATCGCCACCTGCGGGTCGCCCCGGTAGCGTAAGAGCGCTTCCGGCGCCTGTCTGGCGGCGTTTTCGGTAATGAATATCACGCGCACGCCCTGCCTGCTCAGGGTAAACAGCGCCCGCGTGGTTTCCTCCGGCGTTTCGGTGGGGATGACCGTCATGCCGACGGCCTTGAAGCAGAGCACCGCGTCGCGCTCGCCCACCGCGCCCATGGCGATTTCAGCCATTCAGGTCACGCATCCTTTCCGCCACGGCCGCGGGCGTGAAGCCGTTGAGCTTGCCCGCCATAATCAGCCGCACGTCGGTCGCCTCCCGCTGCTTTTGCAAAAGGAAGCTCAGCAGGATCTCCAGCGAAGCCGAATCGTACCGGTAGGGGCGCATGAGGCCGTACAGATAGTCGTCGGCGACCTTTTCCAGGTAAGGCAGCTTCGCCGCGTCCACCGTGGCGCCGAGCGCCGCCTGGTACACCGCGACGCCGTAGCGCCGAAGCAGCCGCGCCAGCCGCTCACTTTCGCCGAAGGCGGCCGCCATCGCCTTTACGTTCACCTCGCCGCCCGGCAGCGCCACGGTCGTAAAGAACGCCGCGTCCTTGCCCATGGCCTTGAGGCGCAGAAGCATGATCACGTTCTGCAGGTCGGCCTTGGCGCGGAAGTACTTCCCCGCCGCCTCCGTATCCCGGGCCCGGGACAGGTTTTGGAAGATCTGGCGGTACATCGCCTGATCGATCAGCGTATCCACGAGCATGGGGTCAAACTTGACCGCGCTGCGCTTTTCAAGCGTTTCCATGGCGGCCTTGAGCTCCGCCGGCAGCGGCGCGTAGGCGTGGTCGGCCACGCAGTGGCGCAGCTTCTCCGCGGGGATGGTGCCGCAGGCCGATAAAAACTGCGGCTTTTGCGCCAGATGCCGGGATTTGAACAGCACTTTCAGGTTATGCGCGTCGTAGCGCAGCACAAAGCAGTCCGTAATCAGCGGCGCGGGTGTCACCGCGCGGATCAGACGGCACGCGGTCAACACGTGCCGGTCGGCCGCCGCCTGAAAATCGGTCGTATCGGCCGCGGCAAAGCCGATGTCACTCAGCGTGCGAAGCGCGTCCTGATAATCGGGCGCGGACAACAATCTGTCGAGCTGGGAAGGCCTGAGCGCCGTGCGCTTGAGCACGCCTACCCTACCGCACGCGTAGGAAATGCTGGGTTGCGGCATTGCCGGACCTCCTTTCCGTATCGTTCATCATCGGTTACAGCTCGCCGAACAGCGTCGTCGCCACCTGCTGCTCCAGCCCCGCGCGGGCCTCCTCCAGCAGGGCGTCGAAGGTGCAGCGGATTTCCGCGCCGCCGCCCGAGAGCACGACGCCCGCGCAGCCTTCGCGTTTCCCGGCCGCAAGCGTCAGTTTGCCGGGCTTGCCGGCCTTTTGAAGCGCTTCGTTCGCCTCCGCCGGGAACGCCGCGTCGAACCAATCCGCGGCCTGCGCGCCCACGATCAGCGTTTCGCCGCCCGCGGCGCATTCGGCGATCTGCCTTAGGAAAAACGCGCGTTTTTCCGCGGCGGGCGCGTCGGTAAGCCTGCGGTAGGCCAGGTCGAACGCCTCGTCGATGAGCGCCCGCTTCTTGCCCAGCAGGGCCTTACGGTCGTCCAGCTCCGCCATGCGCAGCATGCGTTGCCCCAGCGCCTCGCTGTCGCGCTCGGCCTGCGAAACCATGGTCTTGTGCATTCCCTCGATCTTCTCGCGGGAAGCGGCCTTGAGTTCCTCGGCCTTCTTTTGCGCGTCGGCGAGCGCCTGGGCCGCGGAGGCCCGGGCGTCCTCTTCGATTTTGACCAGAATGGCCTCTGCGTTCATGCTTCGCTCCTTACAGCTTGATGGCGTTGACGACCAGGAAGCTCACCAGCAGCGAAAGCACCGCGTAGGTTTCCACCATAACGGTCATGGTGATGCCCTTGCCGCTCATGTCGGGGCGCTGGCCGGTCATGATCATGGCGGCGGCGGCCACCTTGCCCTGCTTGACGCCGGAGAAGTAGCCCACCAGGCCGATGGGCAGGCAGCCCATCAGGATCCCCAGGCCCTGGTAGAGCTCCACGGCCTTCATGGCGCCGCCCAGGACGTTGGTGTTGATCAGCACGATGACCGCGATCAGGAAGCCGTAGATGCCCTGCGTCGCGGGAAGCAGCTGCAGAACCAGCAACTTGCTGTTGACCTCGGGGTTTTCGGTGGAGACGCCGGCAGAGGTTTCGCCGGCGATGCCGACGCCCGCGCTGGAGCCCATACCCGCGCCGATCACCGCGATCGCCGCGCCAAGGAGTGCCAAAACCTGACCGATAGACATAATGAGGTCCCTCCTACATCAATGAATGGTGTTGTTTAGGAAGATATCTTCACATCAGGAATCCGATTCCGTGATGTAAACATAACGGTTGGTCTGCGTAAGCGGCATAAAGGGCTTGCCGCCGTCCTCGTAAAACTTGCCGAAAAACTCGATGTACTGAAGCCGGCAGGAATGCACGTACGCGCCCAGCGTGTTGATGGCGAGGTTGAACAGGTGCCCGCCCACGAACAGCACCGCGCCGATCACCCAGCCCACCGGCCCGGCGGAAAACACCATGTTCACCAGAATGTTGATGACCATGCCGATGACGCCGGTCGCCAGCCCCATGCCGAACAGACGCATGTAGCTCAACAGGTCGCTGACCCAGCTGGTAACGCCGTAGAGCGCGCCCAGGCCGCTGATGAGCCGCTTGAAAGGGTTTTTGCTCTTCGCGCGTCCCGCCGTCACCAAAATGATCGCCGCGCCGGCCAGGGCGACCCACTTGCCCGCCGCGGGGGCGACCAGCATCAGCCCCAGGCCCACGACCAGCATGAACCAGCTCAGCTGGTCGCATACCGCGTCCAGCGGCTTGCCGCGCTTAATGTTCATGTAGGCCGCCACGCCCAGGCCCGTGAACAGGTGCACCGCGCCCAGCGCGATGCAGACCATCATCACGGGCATCGCGTTGTTCATGGGATCGAACACCGACGGCATCGGCGCGAAGCCGAACCAGCTGTTGTACATCGCGCCCCAGAACACGGTCGCGATTCCCCCCGCCGTCAGAAGCCACAACAGCCGCCTCGTGCCCGGCGCGGGTTTCAGGAACTTGATCATCAGCGGCATCAGGATCGCCATCATCAGCCCGTATCCGGCGTCGGAGATCATCATGCCCATGAAGTTGACGAAGAAGGGCATCATGATCGCCGTGGGGTCGATGCCGCCCGGCGCGGGCAGCGAGTAGCCGGACACTACCGACTCGAACGGCCGCATCGCGGGCGCGTTGTGCAGAAGCACCGGAGGCTCCTCGCCCTCGGCGGGATCGTAAAACTCCAGGGCGACCGTCGGCGAAACGGCCTTCAGCTTGCGCTCGATGGTTTCGGTCATGGGCGCGGGCACCCAGCCCTGCAAAAAGAACGTCCGTTCCGAAACCGAGAAGTTCTTGGCCGCTAGCAGCCGCGCCCGCCGGGATTGAAGAATGTCGAACAATTGTCGGAGCGCCGGAAGCTCGCCGGCCAGCGCCGCCGTGCGTGCGGTTACGTCGCGCTGCTTTTCGTCGATCTGCGTTTCTTCGGCGGCAAGCTCGCTCAGACGGTCCCGCGCCGAGAGCGGCGAGGGGGGCAGCGTGACGGGCGCGAAGCCGCCTTCCTTCAGTTTTTGCGCCACGTCGCCTTCGCACGAACGGTGCAAAAGCACATACACGTATACCTGATCCCGCTGTTCGGACACCGCTTCAAGCTCGCACAGCCCGCCCAGCGTTCCCTCCGCCTGCCACTTTTCCAGCGACGCCTTGGGCACGGTGCCCAGCATCGCCACGGTGTTGCGGGTGGAGCGCACATCGTCCGGAGCCAGCGGAAAGCCGCTCCAGGGTGCCAGCTGCTCGCGCGTAGCCTGGATGCGGGCGCTCTGGCCCCGCAGGTCGCCGGCCTCGCGTTCCAGCGCCTCCAGCGCCTCGACGGTCTTCATCAGCTCCGCCCGACGGCCGAGCACCGCCTGCGCTTCCTTTTCGTCGATGGAAGGCTTGTCGGCCATGAAGGGCTTTTTGACCGTATCGTAGCGGTTCAGCTTGCCGATGGCCCAGCCTACGCGGGTCAGATGGTCCTCCATGGAAGGCAGTTCGGCCTCCCCGCCGGCTTTGTTAAAGGTCACATCCTCGGAGTCCGAGGGAAGCAGATGGAAGCAGCCAAGCTTCTGGATGGCGTAGAGCAGCCTGTGCCTGTCCTGAGCCAGGGCCAGCATGTCCACATGCTTCATTTCAACGATCGCCATCGTTCCAAACCCTTTCGACTATCGCCTGCGCCGCGTCCGAAAGCTTCGCGCGCGCGCTTTGAAGCACCGCTTCCTGCGCCTGCTCCGCCTGCGGGCGGCCCGCCGCGATCTGCGCGGCGACGCTCTCCCGCTTTTCTTCCAATATACTCTGGTACATCGCCCGGTGCTCCAGCGCCACGGCGCGCTCGTTTGCGGCGATCTGCTCCTGCGTGTTCTTGATCAGCTCGCGGGCGTCCTTCTGCGCTTCCTGAATCAGTTGATCGGCTTTTTCCTCGGCGGTCTGCACCGCCTGAAACAATTCCCGTGCCATGCTTGGCTCCCTTTCTTGGGTCGCTTATTTCGTGCCGAACAGGCGGTCGCCCGCGTCGCCCAGCCCCGGGACGATGTAGCCGTGCTCGTTGAGCCTCTCGTCCTTGGCGGCCACGTAAATATCCACGTCGGGATGATCGCGCTGGATGCGCGCGATGCCTTCCGGCGCGGCGATGAGGTTGACCAGGCGGATGAACTTGCAGTTGCGTTCCTTGATGAACGAAATGGCCGCCGAGGCGCTGCCGCCGGTGGCGAGCATGGGATCCAGCACGATCAGCTCGCGGTTCTCGCTGTCCACGGGCAGCTTGCAGTAATACTCCACCGGCTCCAGCGTCACCGGGTCGCGGTACAGGCCGATGTGGCCGATGCGCGCCGCGGGAATCAGCTTGGTCACGCCGTCCACCATGCCCAGGCCCGCGCGCAGGATGGGCACGATGCCGATTTTCTTGCCGCTGAGCATCCGGGTCTTGGTTTTGCAGATCGGCGTTTCCACCTCCACCTCCTCGGTGGGCAGGTCGCGGGTGACCTCGTAGACCATGAGCATGGATATTTCCTCCAGCAGCTCGCGGAACTCCTTGGCGCCGGTTTCCTTGTTGCGCATGATGCTCAACTTGTGCTGTATGAGCGGATGATCCAAAACGTGTACGGTGCTCAAGCGACAACCTCCTTTGGACGGAAAAGGCGAGCATGGCGAAGCGCGTCCCCCGGGGGCGATGCTTCCGTCTGCCGAATATCATTCTTATTTATTTTATACTAGTTGTCATGGCTTGGCAAGCCTCTTTTCGGCACAGTTTTCCCCGCCGCGGACGGGCCCGGAAGGGCGCCGCGGCGCCGCAGGCAAGACAAACGGGCATGCCGGGGCCCCCTTCCGTTCAGCGCATCTTTTTCTGCACTATGAAATATGTTTATGGCCGCCGCCCGTTTCCAAAGAAACGGGCGGCGGCCGGTGGCGTTTGGTTGTATTTCTTCTGTTTTTCGTTCGTCTATTTGCGCTTTACGGGCACCAGCTCCATGTAGCCGCGGCTGCCGACCGGTTCCAGCTGGATGCGGGGGTTGTCCCGATCCCACGCGTACCCGGCGCTTGCCGGATCGAAGCGTTTGATCGCCTCCCACACCTCGCCGATGGCCGAACGGAATACCGCCTCCTCGAACGGCTCGCCCCTGAACATCAGGTACGTCGCCGCGGGCAGGTCGATCACTTCCATGCCCTCGGGAACGGGGCCGTCGTAGTCCGCCGCCATTTCCACGCCCTGTACGTACTCGGACGTGCCGGGGCTTATGTAGCGCTTCGGCAGCCACATCCCCACCGGTTCGCCCAGCGCGGAGCGGATGCTCAGAAGCAGGCCCCATATCTCGCAGCCCACCTCTTCGCAGTACGCGAAGTACTCCGTCGCCGCCTTCCCGCGCTTGATCAGCACCCTGCGGGCCGGTTTTTCCACCGGTTGAACGAACACCGTTTTTACCGTCTGCTCCATTTGCATGCGTTCCTCCTCTTCCTCGGCTATCGTCTGGACTCCGTAAGGGGTGAACAAGTACAGGGGAACGGGGTTTTTGGCGTACTCCCGCGGATTGCAGCCAAACTCGCGATAAAACGCGCGCTGGTAGCCGTCCACGCTGCCGAAGCCGTGGGCGAAGGCCGTGTCGGTCACGCTGGTTCCGTCGTCCCTCAGCGACAGCGCGGACCTGGCCAGCCGAAGCCGCCGGATGTATTCCGCCGGCGTTCGGCCCAGCCATTGCACGAACAGCCGGTGCGCATACCACGGAGAGTAGCGCGACGCCTTCGAAAGGTCGCTCAGCGTGATCTCCTCGCACAGGTGCGCGGCAATGTAGTCCTGCATCCGCTGCACGGCCGAAACCTGCTCCTCCATCTCCGTCCCTCCCCCTTACGTTTACAGCATACGGGATGCGCGCCCCGCCACGCTCGACTATTCTTGCCATGTTGCCGCTACCGCTTCGTCTGGTAGAATTGTAACATATTCGGAAAACCGCTTGCTTTTTGAGGGGAATCGGCTATAATGCAAGTGTACTAATACGCGTGGTACGATTAAGAAAGGAAAAGGCCATGTTTCAGATTGATCGCTTTGGAAGGCAACCCATTTACGAGCAGATCATCGAGCAGGTGGAGCAGCTCGTCGCCTCCGGCGTTCTCCGCCCCGACGATCAGCTCCCCAGCGTGCGCGCGCTCAGCCAAACGCTGTCGGCCAACCCCAACACCCTGCAAAAGGCGTATACGGAGCTCGAACGCCGCGGGGTGACCACGGGCGTCCCCGGCAGCGGCCGCTACATCAGCAAGGATGCGCCGCGCATCGTGCTCGAGAGCATGGAGGCGCTGCTTGCCGACATCTCCGCCCTCTGCCGCAAGCTCGCCCTGGCGGGCATCCCCAGGCAAAGGGTGACGGACGCGGTGACCGAGGCCTATGAGTCTCCGCCGCCCACGGCCGCGGCCATGCGCGCGCCGGAAACGACAGCCACGCCTCTCCCCACGACCGACGACGCGCCCCGGGGCGCGTCCGGAAAGGATGCAAAGCCGTGATTACCGCAAACGAATTGACCAAACGGTTCTCCGATGTCGTCGCGCTGGATCGCCTGAACTGCCATATTCAGGACGGTTGCGTGTACGGTCTGGTGGGCGCCAACGGCGCGGGCAAATCCACCTTCCTGCGGCTGGCCGCCGGCGTGTACCGCCCGGACGGGGGCACGATCAGGCTGGGAGACGAGGATATCTTCGAAAACGTCGGCATCAAAAAGCGTCTCGCCTTCGTGCCCGACGAATTCTGGATGCTGCCGCAAAGCTCCATGCTGCGCATGGCGCACCTCTACGCCGCCGCCTATGAGAAATTCGATATGCCCCATTTCCACGCCCTGGCCAAGGAGTTCGGCCTGGATCCGGACAGGCCGCTGACCACCTTCAGCAAGGGCATGCGGCGGCAGGCTGCGACCATCCTCGCGCTTTCCACCCGCGCCGACTACTTCCTGTTCGACGAAACCTTCGACGGGCTGGACCCCGTGGTGCGCAACCTCGTCAAGCAGAAGCTCTACGCCGAGGTGTTCGACCGCGGAGCGACGGTGATCGTCACCAGCCACTCGCTTCGGGAGTTGGAGGACACCTGCGATCAGCTGGCGCTGCTCTACAAGGGTGGAATTGTGCTGGAAAGCGACGTGGGAGAGCTGAAAACCTCGCTGTTCAAGCTGCAGGTCGCCTTCACGCAGGCGTACGACCAGAGCCTGTTCGCCGGGCTGGACGTGCTTTCGCAAAACCGGCAGGGCAGCGTAACCACGCTGATCGTGCGCGGCGACAAGGCGAAAAGCCGCGCGATGCTCGCCGACAAATCGCCCCTGCTCCTGGAAACGCTCCCGCTGACGCTGGAAGAGGTGTTCGTCTACGAGATGGAAGCCCTGGGCTATGCGTTTGACACCGCCGAAGGAGGGAAACAGGCATGAAAATGTATCGGGAATCGCTTCGGAAGCTGGCTCCCGTCGGCATTCCGCTGGGGATACTGACGCTTCTGTACACGGTCATCACCGGCGGGCAGGACTGCTTCGGCCTGTACACCATCAGCCGCGCCACCTCGGCCGTCGGCCTGACCCCGGTGTTGGTCTACTACGTGTTCGCGTCCGCGCTGTTCGCGCTGTACGGGTTCTCCTTCCTGTTCAAGCGCGCGGCCAGCGACCTGTACCACAGCCTGCCGGTTCCGCGGCGGGATCTGTACCTGTCCGTCACCCTTGCCTCCGCCAGCTGGATCGGCGCGACGGTCGTGCTGAACGTGCTGGCCATGCTGCTGCTGCTCATCGGCGGCTGCCCGTTCGTGCCCGCGTACGTTCCGCTGTGCATCCTGTTCTACTTCACGGCCTCGATGCTGGTATACGCGGCCGCGGCCATCGGCTGCGCGCTGTCGGGCACGCTGATCACGGCGCTGGCCTCCGCCGGCGTGGTACTGTTCCTGCCCCGGTTTGTGCAGTTCGTCATCGCGCGCGGGCTGGTGGCCCGGGTGCCCATCGTCGGCTGGCTCGACCTGGGCGCGCTGCTCAACCCCATGTCCAACATCGCCACGGGTCTGGTGGTGATGCAGACGCGCAACATGTACATCACCCAAATCATATCGCTCCCCTACATCCTCTATTCGCTGGCGCTGACGGCGGTGGAGTTGGTGATCGGAGCCTGGCTGTTCAACCGCCGCTCCAGCGAGGTTGCCGATAACGGCGCCGGGCGCAAGGGCTGGGCGATCGCCACGGGCTGCCTTCTGTCCTTCACGATGCTCATCGTCATCACGGTGGACAGCCACCGGCTGCTCAGCGTCTACGGCGCGGCGCTCGTGGCGCTGGCGCTGCTGATCTACGTTATCTACCAGTTCGTAGCGCTTCGCCGCCTGAAGCAGGTGCTGCTTTCCCTGCCCTACTTCCTGCTGTCGGCGGCGCTTGCCGTCGCCGTGTGGGCGGGAATCGACGCCACGGTGAAAAGCGCTCTGGACACGGCCCCGACGGCCGACCAGATCGCTTCCGTTTCCTTCCGTGGATACGATGCCGTGCAGGGCGGCGACGAGTATTCGTCCATCCTGCTTCGCAAGATCGCTTTCACAGACGACGATCTGAAGGAATACGTCGCCGATAACCTCGCCTCGGCCGTCGACCGCCTCAAGAACCCCGACAGCACGTATTCCAGCTATTACAGCACGTACAACCAATATCAGGTCATCGAGCCGATCGTCCTCAAGCTGACCGACGGCCGCACGATCCGCCGCACCATCGAGTTTGCCAACATGGATACGCTCAATGAACTGCGCGGCAAGAACGAGGACTTCCAGACGGCCATTCATGCCTTCCCGGCCGCGGACGGCCTGCAGTACCTGTCCCTCTACGGCAATTTCACCGCCGAGGAGGACCAGGCGCTTTGGGAAAGCTACCGCAGCGAATCGATCGAGAAGAATCTGGTACCCGACGATTACTACCGCACCCACGCGTATTACCAGAGCGACGACACGTACGCCTACACGCGCGGCGACGCCCAAACCCTGTCCTCCATCGCCTATTCCGGCTACACGGGCACGGAGCGTTTCAACGTGTACGATTCGATCCGCATGGAAACCCCCAAAACCCTCTCCCTGCTGATGAAAACCGTCAACACCTACGCCGAGCAGGACACCGCGGCAAGGTTCAAGGAAGCCGTAACGCGCATCCTGTCCCCGCTGGCGCTGGAGAACGATTCCGTCTCCCTGTCGCTGCAATGCTACAACGTGCCGATCGACAGCGGCGAGCCCGTCTCCCTCGGCATAAGCCTGTACCTGGACGGTTACGACGACCTCAGCGACGGCTACACCGCCCGGTACGCGGAGTATGCCCAGCGCGTGGCCAAGCTGCTGCAAAACGCGGAGTTCACCGACGATCCCAGCGGCATGTTCGCCTACCTCAACTGGAGCGTGTACGACGCCACTACGCTCACCTACACCAACGAGCCGGTCGCATACCTGCGTTTCAGCGACGAGGACGAAGCGACGGTCGTCCAGATGCTTACGGATTGGCAAACCGCCAGCATGTACGGGTATTGACCGGTTCCCGACGGGACGGACCCACAAAAACACGACGGTACGAAAGCCGCCGGGCACGCTTTTCGAAGCGTACCCGGCGGCTTGTCCTGTAACGAGGTTCCGGTTCAGTCCTCCAACGAGCAGGCGGCCACGCGGCGCATGTGCACGCCGGAGACGACGGTAAGCACCGCAAGCGCCGCCAGCGCGACGGCGGCGGCCGCGACGATCAGCGGGTACTGCCCGCCGCGTTCCGCCAGGTGCCTCACCAGTATGCCGGTATAAGCCCATAAGGCCGTCAGCCCATAGGCGACGCTGCGAATGCGCCACATCGTCACCCCGAGGATCGCCGCGCCCACGCCCAGGAGGACCGCCGTCCAGATCGCCTCGGAAATGCCGAACCGATCCCATTGAAGGCTCACCAGCCACACGGAGACGTTGGCGATCGTCGCCACGGTGATCCACCCGAAATAGATGCCGAAGGGAATGCGCAGGACCAGTTCCTCCTTGGGAGAGCAGTGCGGCTCGCGCAAAAGCCACGCCGCGCGCATCAGCGTAAGCAGAATGAGCAGCATCAGTACAACCGACAGCGCAATTTGGTCGTAGTGCCAGGCGAATATCCATCCGGCGTTGAACAGCGAGGAGAGGATGAACATCCATCCCACCTGCTCCGGCCGTTTGCCGCTCTCCTCCCCCTTCGCGGACAGAAGCTGGAACACGACGTAAACGCCCAACAGCAGGTAGATGAGCCCCCAGATGCCGAAGGTGTAGGCCGCGGGGGTAAACAGCGTGTCGTAGCGCGCGGACGCTTCCCCGGTGTTGACGCCGTTGATGGGCAGGATGTTAGCCAGGGCGTTGACCGCGATCATCAGCAGGTAACTCAGCAGGATTCCGATTTTCATCGCCTTGCTTCGTACGGAAACGTTCATTTTGCGTAGCTCCTTTCTCGTTCGGCAGGCGCGGGCGGCGGGGCCGTAAAACACCGCTCCTTGCGGGTTTTGCGGCAGTTCTCCACCACTTTGCCCAGCTCGCACTGGTAGCAGACTTCGTTGGTCAGGTTGCCGCCTGAGAAAAACTCGTCCAGGTTTGCAAGCGTCGTCTGAGCAATGTTCTTCAGCGCTTCCTCGGTCAGGAACGCCTGATGGGAGGTCAGCACCACGTTGGGGCGGGAAACCAGCAGGGCCAGCAGATCGTCCTTGATGATGTTGCCGGAATTGTCCTCGTAGAACAGGTCGGCCTCCTCCTCGTACACGTCCAGCCCGGCGCCGCGCACCTTGCCGCTGTTGAGCGCGTCCAGCAGCGCCTCGGTGTCGATCAGCGCGCCGCGGGAGGTATTGAGGATGAACACGCCTTTTTTCATCTTCGCGAACGCGGCGGCATTCAGGATATGGCGCGTCTGCTCGGTCAGCGGACAGTGCAGGGAGATCACGTCGCTTTGGGCGAAAAGCTCGCTGAGCGTCACGTACTCGATGCCGCTGTCCTTGGCGGGGAAAGCGTCGTAGGCGATCATCCGCATGCCGAGCCCCTTGCAGATGTCGATGAAGGCGCGGCCGATTTTCCCGGTGCCGATGACGCCGGCAGTCTTGCCGTGCAGATCCACGCCGGTCAGCCCCACGATGCTGAAGTTGAAGTCCCGCGTGCGGTTGTAGGCGCGGTGCAGCTTGCGGTTGACCGTCATCAGCAGCCCGGCGGCGTGCTCCGCCACGGCGTAGGGCGAATAGGCGGGCACGCGCACGACGTTGATCCTGCCGTACGCCGCCTTGAAATCCACGTTGCTGTATCCGGCGCAGCGCATGGCGATCACGCGAATGCCCAGGTCGTAGAGCCTGTCGATCACTTCGGCGTTCACGCTGTCGTTGACGAAGGCGACGACGGCGTCGCTGCCCGCGGCAAGCTGCGCGGTGGCGGGCGTCAGCTTGCTTTCCAGGTATTGAATGTCGTAGTGCGAATTTTCCTGATCGAACCATTCCTTGTCGTAAGGCTTGGCGTCGAAAAAGGCGATTTTCTTCATAAACGGGTGTCCCTTCTGCCCGAGGGGCGGTCGCGGAATAGGTAAGGTTTCCGTTGAGGGTATACCCGGTTTGGCAGGTTTTGAACCGCGCGGCGTGCGGTCGTCGGACAGGCAGAGCGGATGGCGTGCGGGTGGAACGGAATGGGCGGTGAAGCGATGCGGAGAATTTCGACAGACCAGCAGGGTTTCCCTTTTCCTGCATACGGCAACAGCCGCGCCACCCGGAAGGGAGCGCGGCTGTTGCCATATTCGATTCGACCGGGGCCCTGCCGTCCGCTACGGCCGCGCCCCGGCGGTTTCCATTTCCCGCACGTCCCGAAGCGCTTCGGTGATATCCCCGGTGATCAACGTACGCATGCTGCCCGGATAGCGGAACAGGTTCACCCGCATCAGCGCCGCGGCGATATCGTCCCGCAGGTCCGGCTTCGCCTCCGCGACCTTCCTGACGCAGCGGATGCTCTGGCGGGCGGCGATGGGCTTGGGATCCTGCAGGTGCTTCAGGTATTCGTCGATGATCTCGTCGACGCGGTTGTCCGCGTCCCAGCGGGCAACTTCGGCGATCATCAGCACGCCGCGCGTGCGCACGTAGGAATGCTCGCTACGGAGCATCTCCGTAAAAACCGGAAAGAACGGGTACGCTTCGCCGGAAACCGCGCTGAGGTCCATAAGCCGTTTCAGGCACTCGTAAGCGTAGGTATTATCCTTGTTTCGCAGCCCTTCCACGAGCTGGGCAACGGTTTCCATGCTTCCTCCTTTCGTCCGCTCCGCCGCGGGGACGGCCGGCGGCCGCCCCCGCAACGGCGGCGGGCCTTTCGTCAGGCGGTTTTCCAGCGCTTGAGCATGGGGAAGAAGCCCTTCATCATCGCCCGCGCCTGTTCCTCGGTCATGTCGGGCGCATTTTCCAGCATGGGCTTCACGCAGAATTCGATCATCTCCTGCATGGTGCAATCCGCGGTGAACGCGCCGTTCTCGTAGCAGTATTTGCAGTAGTCCTTGCTCTTGGTGCCGTCCTTCTCGGTGCCGTACAGCTCGTCCGTCTCTCCCATGGGCATGCCGCAGCTCTGGCAATACTTCGTCTCCATTTTCGTTCCTCCCGTGTCGATTTTCGAGGTTCGGCGCCTGCGGCGCGTCGCGCGCCGGGCTTTTCCCCAGTACGCTTTCAGGATACACTATTAAACTTGCCAACTGATTGTCATGTTTGATAGAGACCGTAAATTTCTTTCGCCCAGTCGGCCAGACGCGCCCTGAGCACCGGAGGTTCGAGCACCCTAAGCGCCGGGCCGAACGTAAGCAGGTAGCTGACGGCCCAATCCTCCGCGGGCATCGACGTCGTTACGACCAGCGTCCCGTCCGGCCGTTTCCGGATGCTTCCCCGGTCGAACTCGTCGTACACGCGGTAGGCGACGGAGGGCGAAAACAAAAGCGTCGCCTTCTGCGCCGTTCCGGCCGCCGGCATGGGAAAATCCGCGGGCGGTGCGTCCGGGAAGCTTTCCGGAAAGGTTTCGCTTTCGGGTGTCAGTTCCAGGATGCGGCTGATCTTGAACAGCCGGTAGTCCCCCGCCTTGGTGCAGAAGGCCTGCAGGTACCAGTTCTTGTCCTTGAAAATCAGCTTGAAGGGCTTCACGCGCCGGCGCGCGGTCTCGCCGGAAGCGTTGCCGTAGAGGAGCGTGGCGTAGCGCTTTTCGAGAATCGCCGTCTTCAGCCTGTCGAACAGCAGCCGGTCCGCCTCCCCGTAGCCCCAGCGGGAAAAATCCACCTCGATCCAGTTGACGTTCTGCTTGTTGAACACCCCGCCCAGCTTGGAGAGAAGCGCGTCCACCGGCCGGTCGGCGGCGCGCAGGCTCTGGATGGCGAAAAGAATCTGGTTTTGTTCCTCGTCGGACAGGAGCGCCTTGCTCAGCGCGTAGCCGTCGGTCAGCGATATGCCGCCGCCGCGCCCCTGCGAGGCGTACACCGGCACCCCGGCCATCGAAAGCGCCTCCACGTCGCGGTACACCGTGCGCACGGACACGTCAAGCTGGCGGGCCAGCTGCGGCGCGGCCTGCGTGCCCTTTTCCAAAAGGAGATAGAGCAATTGAAACAGCCGGTCGTTTTTCATACGCTCCCTCCCTCATCGGTTCTCCGTTCATTATAGCATAAAACCCTGCCAAATGCTGTCATGTTTAGAACGCGGTGCATTTCCTTTCCGCCATTTTTCAACTTGCGGAAAAATTTTGCATAATCATTTCCCCAAGATGCATAAAACGCCCGAAAATATTGTATTTGTCCTGTATTTTGAAGGCGTTTGGTTGACATTATGCATACCGTGACGTACAATTATTGTATCTCGTAGCGCGAAGCGCCGTGCGGAGCAAGGATGCTCTCACGCACGCCGCGCTTTTCTCTTAATCGATTGGGGGAGCGTCATTTGATCGTCTTTGACGACGTATACGTAAGCTTCGGCCCGCTGGAAGTGCTCAAAGGCATCGATCTGGAGATTGCCTCCGGCTCCAAAACGGTCATCATCGGCCCCAGCGGCAGCGGCAAAAGCACGCTGTTGCGCACCATCAACATGTTTGAGCGCCCCGTGAAGGGCGAAGTGTTCATCGACGGCGTTTCCATTTCCAGCATGAGCAACCGCATGCTCTGCGAGGCCCGTCAGGACATCGGCATGGTGTTCCAGAACTTCAACCTGTATCCCCATAAGACGGTGCTGGAAAACCTGACCATGGCGCCCACCGTGCTCAAGCACGAGCACAGGGATACGGTGCGCAAGCGCGCCATGGGCAACCTGCGCGAAGTCGGCATCGAGGAAAAGGCCGACGCCTACCCCAGCCAGCTTTCCGGCGGTCAGCAGCAGCGCGTGGCCATCGCCCGGGCGCTGACCATGCAGCCCAAGATCATGCTGTTTGACGAGCCCACCTCCGCCCTGGACCCGGAGATGATCCAGGAGGTGCTCGACATTATGGAGCGCGTCGCGCAGGAAAAAGAGATCACCATGCTCTTTGTGACGCACGAAATGAAATTCGCCGAGCACATCGCCGACCGCGTGCTGTTTTTGGACGGCGGCATCATCCTTGAGGATGGCACACCGGAGCAGGTGTTTCATCATCCCAAAAGCGAACGCACCACCGCGTTCCTGGGAAAAATACTACACTAATAACGGGAGGATGGAAACGAATGAAGAAACTGCTTAGCATCGCACTGGTCCTGGCCCTTACGCTGGTATGCTTCCTTCCCGCGATTGCGGAAGACGCGGCCGACATGGCCGCCGTTAAGGAGCGCGGCAAGCTCCTGGTCGGCGTGAAGGCCGACGTGCCCGGCTTCGGCTATCAGGACCTGGGCGGCGAATACGAAGGCCTGGAGATCGACCTGGCCCACCACATGGCCGAAGTGATCCTGGGCGACGCCGACGCCGTCGAATTCACCGCCGTGACCGCCAAGACCCGCGGCCCGCTGCTGGACACCGGCGAACTGGACATGGTCATCGCCACCTTCACCATCAAACCCGACCGCATCCTTCAGTACGACTTCTCCAAGCCCTACTTCGTGGACGCCATCGGCCTGCTGGTGATGAAGGACAGCGGCATCGAGAGCTTCGCCGATCTGGCCGGCAAGACCATCGGCGTGGCGCAGTCCGCCACCACCCGCGACGCTCTGCAGGCTGCCGCCGACGCTGCCGGCATGACGGTCGATTTCGCCGAGTTCCCCACCTATCCCGATATCAAAGCCGCGCTGGAAAGCGGCCGCGTCGCCTGCTTCTCCGTGGATAAGGCCATCCTCATGGGCTATCTGGACGACACCACCGTGCTTCTGTCCGACAGCTTCGCCGCTCAGCCCTACGGCATCGCGCTCAAGAAGGGCAACGAGGGCCTGCTGACGGTTGTCAACGACACGATCGCCGCCATGCGCGCGGACGGCTCGCTGGACGAGCTGGTCGCCAAGAACAGCCTTGCTCCCGTCGACTGGGCGGAAGTGGACGCTTACGACTCCCTCTGGGACGAAGCCGCCGCACTGGAAGCGGCGCAATAATCGCATTCACACGGCGTGGAGCGGAGGCGGCTGAACGCCTCCGCTCCCGTGCGTGAGCGAGGAAGTGAAACCGTGTCCGGACCCTTTTCGCTCCATAACTGGCAGACATGGTTCAGCGACTGGACCTTTTTTGCGGAGGGCTTCTTGCGAACCCTCTACATTTCGCTGCTCGGGCTGTTTTTTACGCTGGTCATCGGGCTGATCGTGGGCATTCTGCTGTGCGGCAAGCACCGCGTGGTGCTGGCGATCTGCCGGGGGTACATGTCTTTCTTCCAAAACACCCCGCTGGTGATCCAGGTGTTCATCTATTATAACGTGCTGCCCAAGCTGGGCATCCGCCTGGGCGTGGTGGCCATCGGCGTATTGGGGCTGGCGCTGTATACGGGCGCCTATGCCGCCGACATCGTGCACAGCGCCATCAAGGCCGTGCCCACGGGCCAGATGGAGGCGGCCTACAGCCAGGGGTTCAACTATGTGCAGTCCATGTACCACATCATTTTGCCGCAGGCCGTGAAAATCGGTCTGCCGCCGATGACCAACCAGGCCGTGAACCTGATTAAAAACTCCTCGGTGCTGGCGGTGATCGCCGGCGGGGAGCTGATGTACCGCGCCGACAGCTGGAGCGGCAGCAACCTCATCTACGGCCCGACGTTCGTCATGACGGGCGTATTGTACCTGATCATCTGCCTGCCCATTTCGCTCTTGGCCCGCTGGCTTGAGAAAAGGAGTGTCCGCAATGTTTGATAAATGGGCGGACGCCTTCTCCGTCGTATTCACCCCGAAAATCCTGTTGTTCCTGGGGCAGGGCCTTCTGAACACGCTGTATATCGCCGCCGTTTCCATCGTGCTGAGCCTGGTGTTCGGCACGATCCTGGGCCTGATGCGCAACATGAAGGAGCGCCTCATCCACACGGTGGCGACGGTCTATATCGAAATCGTGCGCAACATCCCGCTGGCCCTGTTCATCATCGCCATGCGGTTTATGACCAAGCTGCCCCCACTGGAAAGCGGCATCGCGGCCATGACGGTGTTCACTTCCGCCATCGTCGCCGAGATCGTGCGCGGCGGCCTCAACTCCATCGGCAAGGGCCAGTGGGAGGCGGCCACCTCGCAGGGCTTCAGCCGCATACAAACCATGTGGCACGTCATCATCCCGCAGGCGCTGCGGCGCATCCGCTCGCCGCTTATCTCCCAGTTCGTGACGACCATCAAGGATACGTCCTTCTGTGCGGTCGTGGGCACGTACGAGCTTTCCTTCACCAGCAAGATCGTCGCCGCCCACCGCACCATCGTGACTGCGGAGGACATCCTGCTTTTGTACCTGCTGGTCGCGATGATCTACTACGTCATCAACCGCCTGTTTTCCGGCATCGCGCGGCGAGAGCGCGGCAACGCCATGAAGGGCGTCGTGCGCTAGGACCGTTTTCGGGCACGATGAATCCAGCGCGCGCGGAGCCGGAGGCTTCGTGCGCGCTTTCTTTGGACCGACGGGAGGGAATCGCCTATGCGCCTTTTCATCGGGATCGCCGTTCCCCCGCCCGCGCAGGCGGCGCTCGCGCGGGCGACGGAGCCGCTGCGGACGGCCCTTGACGCGCGCTGGACGCCCGGTGAGCTGTACCACCTGACGCTCGCCTTTCTCGGGCAGCGGGCGGAAACGGCGCTGCCCGGGCTGTGCGAACTGCTTGCCGGGACGGCCGCGGGACGCGAAGGCTTCTCGCTGAGCACGGCGGGGCTTGCCGTGTTCTCCGGGGCGAACGTCCTGTACGCGGCGGTGGAGCCCTGCGAAGCCCTCGCCTTGCTGGCCGCCGACCTGCGTACGCGGCTGACCGGCGCCGGCGAGGCGTTTGATCCCAAGCCCTTTGCGCCCCACATCACGCTGGCGCGCAAGGCAAGGCCGCCGCAGCCGTTTGCGTTCCCCGACGTTCCCGCCGTTTCCTTCCGCGCCGAAGCGGTTACGCTCTACCACAGCACGCGCATCGACGACCGGCTGCGCTATCTGCCGCTGTTCGAGGCTCCGCTGAAGGGCGGCTCCTAGTAAAGGTGGTTCAAGCATGAACCAAAAGAACGTTGCATTCGCTTTCCTGCGCAAAACGCCCCCGCTCGATTGAGCGGGGGCGTCGGCCTCTCCCGGCGGAACCGGCGTCTTTGCCGGGGTTTCAGCGGAACATCCGCTCCATCTCCTCGTACTTCTCGTGGGTGATCAGCGCGTCGTGCTTGGTGTCCTCCAGGCGCACGACGTACGTCCAGCGTCCGTACGGGGTGATGTCCTTGACGTGGTTGAGGTTGATAATATAGCTTTTGTGGCACCTGAAAAAGACGTTCTTGGGCAGGCGATCCTCCATTTCCGCAAGGGAATCGCCGGTCACGTAGCGGCCGTCGCCCCGGGTGTAGAGGACGGTGGCGCGCTCCTCGCGCTGCACCAGCAGGATATCGTTCAGGTCCACGAAGCTCACGCCGTCCCGGTGCCTGAGCATCAGCCTGCCGTCCACGGGCTTGCGGTCGGCGGCAACGGCCTTGAGGGCCTCCGGTTCCGGCGCGGCGCGGCAGTTCTTCCGGTCGCGGATGCGTTCCAGCGTCTGCACCACGCGCTCCACCTTGAAGGGCTTCACCAGATAATCGAACGCGTACACCTCGAAGGCGTCGCTCATGTACCCGTCGAAGGCGGTCGCGAAGATGATGACGATGGACGGATCCATGTCCTGAATGGAGCGGGCGCAGTCCACGCCGCTCAACTTGGGCATGTCCACGTCCAGAAACACCACGTCCGGCTTGAGCTTTTCGGCCAGGGCGAGCGTTTCCTCCCCGTCCGCGGCCTCGCCGGCCATGCGGAAGCCCTCCACCTTGCCGATGATATGCCGCATCACGCCGCGCATGCCCTCGTCGTCGTCCGCGATCAGTACCTTGAGCTCATCCATGACAGTTTCTCCGTCCCCTGGGCCGATCCAGTATTTCCTTCATGACAACCGCCTGCACCAGCGCACCGCGGTCCCACAGGTTGGGCAGCACGGGAGGCGCATCGTGCGCCACGCCCAATGCGTAGGCATTGTGCGCCGCGCCCAGGACATCCGCCGTGAACACTTCGCCGCCTTCGCTGGAAGCCGTGCCTTCCCGGGAAGCCGAGCCTTCCGAGGACGCGAGGCCTTGCGTAAACGTGCGGCCTTCCGCCGAAGCGTTGCCTTCCGTGGACGTGCCGCCCAGGCTGCCGGTGTAGCTCGCTTGCATTCCGCCCGCCATCAGGGTCGGCTGAATGGGCCGATAAGGTTCCTTGGGCGCTTCTGGCGTCATGACCGTCTGCGACGGTGGGGCCTTGGAGGGCTCCCGTCTGGGCGACGGCTGCGGCTTTTTTACAGGCTGCGCCGGGCGCTTCGCCTGCTCGATCTGCACGGCGGCCTTCTCGGCCTTGCGCCGATTCTCCTTGGCGCGTTTGACGATGGTGTAGAACAGGAAGTAAATCAGGATCAGGAATATGAAACCTTCCACGGCGTTCACCTCGCTTTGGGCGCCGGTCCAATTGCCCCGGCCGCAGGCCCGCGGGCCGCGTCCGCGTCCGGCGTAATGCCGGCGCGGACGTCTCCCGCGGGAAGCGGCCGGGTTCAATTACGCTTTCAGGCGTTTACTTCTTGGGCCGGTTGGGGTCGACGGGCGGCGTGGGCGGCGTGGCCGCCTTGGCGATGCCGTCGCGCATATCGGTGTCGGCGATGACGTTCTTCATCTGGTAGTAGTCCATTACGCCCAGCTTGCCCTCGCGCAGCGCGGCCGCCAGTGCCTTGGGCACCTCGGCTTCCGCCTCCACGACGCGCGCGCGCATCTCCTGCACGGACGCTTTCATTTCCTGCTCGCGCGCCACGGCCATGGCGCGACGCTCCTCGGCGCGGGCCTGCGCGATGTGCCGGTCGGCTTCCGCCTGGTCCATCTGCAGCTGCGCGCCGATGTTGCGGCCCACGTCCACGTCGGCGATATCGATGGAGAGAATCTCGTAGGCGGTGCCGGCGTCCAGGCCCTTGTTGAGCACCGTCTGGCTGATGAGGTCGGGGTTCTCCAGCACCTGTTTGTGGGTCTCGGAGGAGCCGACCGTGGTCACGATACCCTCGCCGACGCGGGCGATGATCGTTTCCTCGCCGGCGCCGCCGACCAGGCGCTCGATGTTGGTGCGCACGGTGACGCGCGCCTTGGCGCGCAGCTCGATGCCGTCCTTGGCGATGGCGGCGACCACGGGGGTCTCGATGACCTTCGGGGTCACGCTCATCTGCACGGCCTGCAGCACGTCGCGGCCGGCCAGGTCGATGGCGCTCGCCTTTTCAAAGGGCATTTCGATGTTGGAGCGCTGGGCGGCGATCAGCGCGTTGATCACGCGGTCCACGTTGCCGCCGGCCAGGTAGTGCGTTTCCAGCTTGGGAAGCGTCATTTCCAGGCCCGCCTTCCGGGCTTTGATCAGCGGCTCCACCAGCCGTTTGGGCTGGATGCGGCGCAGCCGCATGCCGATGAGGGAGCTGATGCTTACGTGCACGCCCGCCGCCAGGGAAGTGATCCACAGCCCCAGCGGAACGAAGCGCAGGAATACCGCGATCAGGATAATCGCGATAACGATGGCCATAATCAGCCAGACGATGGTGGTAACCGCGTCGGCTTGCGATTGTGCGCTATACGCGGACGTATACAGCGCGGTGAACAGAGAACTGGTCATCCTGATTCCTCCTTATTCATTTGGATTGGTTTGTATGATTCCGGTCAAACGTCCGTTTCGCCGGCCGCGGGCGCCTTCGCTTCGGCGCGGCGCACCACGACGCGCGCGCCTTCCACCCGCTGCACGCGCACGCGCGTCCCCTTGGGGATATACTCCCCGTCGGAGACGACGTTCAGCTTCACGCCGTCGAACTCCGCCATGCCCGTGGGCCTGAGGATGGTCACGGTGTCGCCCTCCCGACCCAAAAACACGTCCATATCGGCCGTCGCGCTGTAGCCCTCGGCCGCCGTCTCGCTGCTGTGCAGGACGATCGGCGTTTTGGACAGCCGGCCCTTGGTGGCCGAGCGCAGCGAAACCGAAATGGCTATGCCGATCACCGCCAGGATGACGATCGTCAGCCCCAGCGCCGCCAGGCCGCCGTATTTGAAGTAGGTGAGCACCACGCTTACGATCTCCAGTATGATGCCGGAAATACCGGCCACACCGAAGCCGGGCATGAACACCTCCACCACCATCAGCGCGACGCCGATAAGGAAGCAAATGATAATCGCCAGATTGGCCGCGATAAAATCGAACATTCCGCTTCGCCTCCTATCCTAATTCGTAGGCTCATGGTATCACAATCCGCCGGGCACGTCCCCGTTTCGCGCCCAAAGCAGCGGTTTTGACGCTCAACCGTCCGCACGGGCGCCGCTTTGCGCAAGGGCGCGCCTGAGCGTGAGCAGATCGTCCTGATAAACGGTCTGCAGCGCCCGGTTGTAGATGACCGACGCCGGGTGGTACAGCGCGAACAGCGGGTATTCTGCCACGGGTTCGCCCTGCGCCCCGACCGCCGCACTCATGAGCCGGCCGTGGCGCTCGCCGATGGTCGCGCCCGGCAGGAAGGCCCCCAGCGCCACGTTGCCCAGCGTCGCCAGCATCCGCGGCTGAACCAGCGCAATCTCGCGGTACAGCCAGGGTGCGAAAAACGCGATCTCGGTTCGGCTGGGCGGGCGGTTGACGGTGCGCCCCGCCGCACTCTGCCGCGTGGGGCGAAACTTGACGACGTTGGTAATGAAAAGGTCGCGGCGCGAAAGCCCCACCGTTTCCAGAAAGGCGTTCAGGTTCTTGCCCGCCTTGCCCACGAAAGGCTTTCCCTCCAGGGCCTCCTGCCCGCCGGGCGCCTCACCGATCAGCATCAGCGCGGGCCTGCGCGACGGCCCCTCGCCGAACACCATTTTGTCCGCGCCGGCCGCGCCCGTGTGGGCGAAGCGCTCGGCGCACGCCCGGTACAGGTCCGCAAGCGCGTCCGTCGTCATGGCTGGTCCCCTTTCAGCAGGTCCGGATACTCGTCGAGTTCCAAAAGCTTCCGTCGCACCATTTTCAAATCCGACCAGGCGTCCCGCTTTTTGCTCGGGTCGCGCAGCAGGGCCGAGGGGTGGTAGGTCGCCAGCACCGGCACGCCTCCGCGCTCGAACCACTGGCCCCGGCAGCGCGTGATGCGGTAGTTCTCCCCCAGCACTCCGCGCACGGCCGTGGAACCCAGCAAGAGCACCGCTTTGGGCTTCACCAGCGCCCACTGCGCCAGTAGAAGGGGGCGACAGGCCTCCATTTCCGCGGGCAGGGGCGTACGGTTGTTGGGCGGGCGGCACTTGACGATGTTGCAGATGTACACGCGCTCGCGCGGCAATTGGATGGCGGCGAGCATTTTGGTGAGCAGCTGCCCCGCGGGGCCGACGAACACCAGTCCCTGCCTGTCCTCCTGCTGCCCCGGCCCCTCGCCGATCAGCATCAACGGGGCGCGCGGATCGCCCTGCCCGGGCACCTTCTGCGTGCAG
The DNA here is from genome assembly GCA_964640955.1 of uncultured Oscillospiraceae bacterium. Classification (GTDB taxonomy): domain Bacteria; phylum Bacillota; class Clostridia; order Christensenellales; family Aristaeellaceae; genus CAXXOK01. The sequence goes on from CAZXJI010000001.1 coordinate 229,190, forward strand.
CTTTCACACAGCGCGCATCCGGCGCAGTCCGATATCTCCCGGGACAGCCGCGCCCAAGAGGTGAGCATGGCACCGCCTCCCTTTCCGCAAACGGCCGCGCCCGCGGCCCCTTATTGCAAGTTGGACGTGATCAGCGTTACCGACTGGGAAATGTCGCTCTGCAGCCAGGTGACGAGGCTCAAAAGGAGCCCCACCAGCACCAGGATGATCGCCAGCCCCGCCAGGATGCTGATCAGGTTGAACACGTTCATGGCAATGCGAAAGCGGTGGGAATCGTCCACCTCTTCGCTCATGTCGGAGTATTCCTCCTCCTCAAACCCGGTCTGGGAATAGTCGACGTACCGCACGTCCTCCTCTGGGTTCCCGGACTCCTCCGGCTCGTTGGCGGAGGGGGCGACCGGCGCGTACGTGCGCGTCTCCATAGACCGTTTCAAACGCATCTCTCCTTTGCCGCGCCGCGGCGAAGCGTTACACGTAATCCATCCAGGGCTCGCTTTCGTCCGCGCGGCCGGTGAGGCTGCCCTCCGCCTGCAGGCCGGGAAAGTCCTGCTGCCGGAGCGCCTCGTAGGCGACGATCGCCACGGAGTTGCTCAGGTTGAGGCTGCGCGCGCCCGGCACCATGGGAATGCGCACGCAGCGGTCATACGCTTTGGAAAGCAGGCTTTCCGGCAGGCCGCGCGTCTCGCGCCCGAACACCAGAAAATCGTCCGGGCCGTAGGCGACCTCAGTGTAGCTTCGCGGCGCCTTGGTGGATAAAAAGTGCATGACCGCGCCGGGGCAGACGGCCAGAAACTGCGCGAAATCCTCGTACACGCGGTACTCCATCATATGCCAGTAGTCCAGTCCCGCGCGCTTCAGGTACTTGTCCGACAGTGTAAAGCCCAGGGGTTTGATAAGGTGGAGGGTCATTCCCGTGGCCGCGCAGGTGCGGGCGATGTTGCCCGTGTTCTGCGGTATTTCCGGTTCGACCAGCACGATGTGCATCCGCATTCCTCCCTGCGGATATTGTACAACCAAGCCCGCGTTTTTTCAACCGGCGGCGAAGTTCCGCCTCAGCTGACGGAGGAATCCCGGAACGCCTTTTGCATCAGTTCCAGCGCGCGCGTGCGCAGGTCTTCGCAAACCTCCGCCTCATATCCGCCTTCCGTAAGCGTCCGGGCGCATTCCGCCGCTTCCGAAAGCAGCTTCAGGTTGCCCAGCTCCACCCCGCCCGGCAAAAGCGCCACGCCGTGCTGGCGCGTGCCCAGCAGCTCGCCCGGCCCGCGCAGCTCCAGGTCCTTGCGCGCGACCTCGAAGCCGTCGTTCGTATGTGCCAGCACGCGCAGGCGTTCGTTTTCCGCGGCGACCAGAAAGCACCAGCTTTCCCCTGTTCCGCGCCCCACGCGCCCGCGCAGCTGGTGCAGTTGCGCCAGACCGTAGCGCTCGGCGTTTTCCACCACCATCACGGTCGCGGCGGGCACGTTGACGCCCACCTCGATGACGGTCGTCGCCACCAGCGCGCGCAGGCGCCCCTCGGCAAAATCCGCAAGCACCTTCGCCTTTTCGGCCGAGGGCTGGCGGCCGTGCGTCAGCCCTACGGAAATGCCTTTGAGCGGCCCGCGGCACAGCGCCTCGAAGAGGCTTACGACCGCCTTGCGCTGGTCGTCGGCTTCGTCCTCCTCCACGAGGGGGCACACCACGTAGGCCTGCCGGCCCTTTTCCAGCTCCCCGCGCACGAAACGGTACATGTCCGCCCGCTTTTCCACGGGCACCACGCGGGTGTGCACGGGCAGGCGGCCAGGCGGCAGCTCGTCCACCACGGACACGTCCAGATCGCCGAACATCGCCAGCGCCAGCGTGCGCGGGATGGGCGTGGCGGACATCACCAGCAGGTGCGGCTGCAATCCCCCGCCCTTTTGCAAAAGCTGGGTGCGCTGCCGAACGCCGAAGCGGTGCTGCTCGTCGGTCACGCACAGGGCGAGGTTGGCATAGGCGACGTTCTCCCCGATCATCGCGTGGGTGCCGATGACCGCCTGCCACCGCCCGGAGGCGATCGCTCCCAGCGCGTGCCTGCGTTCGGCGGCGGGCATGCCGCCCAGCAGCAGCCCGCAGGAGACGCCCATGGGTGCCAGCACCTTTTTCGCGCTTTCGTAGTGCTGGCGGGCGAGAATCTCGGTGGGCGCCATGAGCGCCGCCTGGCAGCCCGCCTCCGCGCACATGCGCATGGCCCCGAAGGCCAGCGCGGTCTTGCCGCAGCCCACGTCCCCCTGCACCATGCGCGCCATGGCGACGGGTTTGCGCAGGTCGGCGGCGATCTGCACAAGCGTGCGCGCCTGCGCGCCGGTCGGCGTAAAGGGCATGCGCTTCCAGTATTCGCTTTCCGCCCCGGCGGGCACGCGCAGCGCGCGGCCCTCCCGGCGGCGGTTCTTCATTTCGGAAACGGCAATCTGGTAAAGCAGCAGCTGTTCGAAGGCGAAGCGCCGCTGCCCCGCGGAAGCCTGCGCCATGCTCGCGGGCGCGTGCAGGGCGCGCACCGCCTCCGGCGCGGACAGCAGGCCGTAGCGCGCAAGCAGCGCCGCCGGGAGCGTTTCGCGGCAGACGGTTTGCGCCTCCGCAAGCGCCTGCCCCACCAGCGAAACGTGCGTCTTTTGCGGCAGGCCGTCGATGGGCCGGTACACCGGCACGATGCGCAGGCTGTCCTCGATCGAGGGATTGAGAATATGCGGCTTGCGCCCCGTTTTGTCCACCCTACCGAAAAACAGGAAGCGCGTGCGTTTCAGCAGCACGTCCTTCATCCAGGGCTGGTTGAACCACACGCCCTGCATGATCCCCGTCTCGTCGTCGAACTCGCAGGTGACGCGGCTGCGCTTGCCGAAGCGGCTGATTTTGGGTTCGCCGATCCGCCTAAGGAGCAGCGTCTGCCGCTCGCCGTCCCGCGCGCCTGAAACGGTCGTCTGCTCGCCCAGATCCTTGTATTTCAGGGGCGCGGCATATAAAAGATCACGCAACGAGTCGATGCCCGCTGCGTGCAATGCTGCCAGTCTCGCTTTGCCGACGCCCTGAAGGTCGCTCAGCTCCATGGTTATTCCACCGATATCAGATAATAGTACAGCGGTTGTCCGCCCATGTGGATTTCCACGTCGCAGTCGGTGAACTGGTCGGTAATCTCGCCGGTCAGGGTCTGCGCGTCGCTCTCGTCGACTTCCTTGCCGTAGTAGACGGTGATCAGTTCGTCGTCCTCGGTCACGATTTTCTGCATCAGTTCCAGCGCCACGTCGTGAACGTCGCTGCCGCTGACGATCACCTTGCCGTTGTAAAGCCCGATAATATCCCCCTGCTTGATGTGCAGGTCCTCGATCTCGCTGTCGCGAACGGCGTAGGTCACCGTGCCGGTGCGCACGCGCTGGGCGGATTCCTCCATGCGGCGCGCGTTCTCCTCCGCGTCTACCTCGCCCTGGAAGGCGACCGCCGCAGCGATGCCCATGGCGACGTTCTTGGTGGGAATGACGAACACCTTTTTATCTTCGGTCATTTCCGCGGCCTGGTGCGCCGCCAGAATGACGTTGCCGTTGTTGGGCAGGACGAACACGCATTTCGCGTTCACCTTTTCGATGGCGGCGCCGATGTCCTCGATGCTGGGGTTCATCGTCTGGCCGCCCTCCACGATCTGGTCCACCGCCAGATCGGCGAAGATCTGGTTAAAGCCCGCGCCCAGCGACACGGCCACGATTCCATACTCCTTGGGCGGCTCCGCGCCCGCTTCCTTTTCGGCGGTTTCGGCGAGGTTATCGCGCCGCTGCTGAACCATGTTCTCGATCTTCAGCCCCACCAGTTCGCCCAGCGTCAGCCCGTATTCCAGCGCCCGACCGGGGTTGTTGGTGTGCACGTGCACCTTGACCAGCGACAGGTCGCCCACCACCAGCACGCAGTCGCCGATGCGGTTCAGGCGGCGGCGGAAGGTATCCACGTCCTCCTCGCCGATGCCGGGGAGGAGGTTCTGGACGAGAAACTCGGTACAATAGGCGAACTTGATCTCCTCCAGCGCGCCGTGGTCGTCCTTGAAGGCGGCCGCGCCCTCGCCGGCAAATTCCGCCCGCTCCTCGGGGATTTCCTCGCCCCGGAGCACGGCCGCGTAGCCGGTGTAAATCAGCAAAAGTCCGCGGCCGCCCGCGTCCACCACCCCGGCCTGGGTCAGCGCCGGGAGCATCTGCTGTGTTTTTTTGAGAATCGCGTCGCCGGTGGTGAGAATGTTATCAAAAAGCGCGTCGTAATCCTCCGGCGCCCGTTCCGCCTGCTTCGTCGCCTCTTCGGCGATTACGCGGGCCACGGTGAGGATGGTGCCTTCCTTGGGCTTCATCATGGCCTTGTAGGCCGTTTCGGAACCGCTCTTGAGCGCCGCGGCGAACTGCCGCGGGGTGATGCGCTCCACCCCGTCCAGGGCGTGGGCGAAACCGCGGTAAAGCTGCGAGGTGATCACCCCGCTGTTGCCGCGCGCGCCGCGCAGGGCGCCCTTGGCCAGCGCGGCGGCCGCCTCGCCCGCGTTCAGGTATTCCTTCTGCCCCAGTTCCTTGGTCGCCGACGCCATTGTCAGCGACATGTTCGTGCCGGTATCGCCGTCCGGCACGGGGAACACGTTGAGCGCGTCGACTTTTTCGCGGTTTTTATCCAGCATCGCCGCGCCTGCCAAAACCATGTCGCGCAGCAGAAGACCGTCTATCGTCTTAGTCTGTACCAAAGGTTTGTCCCTCCTGAGGGTTTATTAGACGCGAACACCTTCCACCGAAATATTCACGCGGCGAACTTTCACGCCCGTCATGCTTTCCAGCTTATAACGAACGGTTTCCACGATCGTTTTACAAACTTCGGCGATGGAGATGCCGTACTCGACGATGATAAACAGATCCACGTCGAGCATATCGTCCACGAGCTTGATCTGCACGCCCTTGGTGAGGTTCTCCCGTCCCAGCCACTGAACAAGACCGTCTTTCGCTCTCTTGCTGGACATCGCGACGATGCCGTAGCATTCCAGCGCGGCGTAGCCGACCACCTTCAACATGACGTCTTCGGTGATATAGACCGTGCCGATATCGTTCTTGATCTTACATTCCATATTGTACATGCCTCCTTGCAACGATGGATGCATCACCGGCAAACATGACCCGCCTGTAAAAAGTGCATAACGAGTCACGATGATTATACATGAATCCTCCGCGTTTCGCAACCGCTTCCCCCCAACTTTTCGCCGCGACCGTCTCCGGCCGACTTCCTTTACAGGCGATTTACAACGGCGCGATCTGTGTTATAATAGGGAAGAATGCGCGCGTCTTTTGCCGCATGACGCTTTTTAACGTTTTTCCATGCGCGGCCGCGGAGGGTTTGCGACGCGGCGGAGGGCCGGGCGCGCCGGGGAGACCGGCGTGCGCGAAGGTCGGAAGCGTATACCTATGCCACAGGAGATGCAGCATGAACAGCAACCGGAAAAAATACGCCAGCACGCCGACCTACGGCATGCAAAAGCGCAACTTTGCCAAAAAACAGGCGTCCGCCCAGCCGACGCCCACGCCCGATTTTACGCAGCACAGCGCGGACGCGGGTGTTCCCGTCACGCCCTTTCCGCTGCAAAACCCCTTCATCCCGGATCCCTATGCGGGCGCGCCCGCGCAGGCTTCCGCGCCCGTTTATTACCCCAACCCGTCCGCCGGTCCGCAGGGCATGGCGCCGGGCGCGGGTGCAAACCCGTTCATGTCCGCGCCCGGCGTGAACGGCTACGGCGCTTATCCGCCGCAGAACCTCAATACGCCCAATTTCGGGCAGCCGCTGGGCAATTCGGTGCCGTCCATGCAGCCAACCGGCTACTCGCCTCGCGCGCAGGGCTTCGTGCCGCCCGCCTTCAACCAGGGCGGCGCAGGAGAAGCGCCAAACGCCGCGCCGGCCGCGGCGATGAACGCCGGCGTACCCGGCGGTTTCGGCGCCGTTCCCGGCCCGGGCGTGCAGCCCGCGGCGAGCCCCTACGGAGTCTTCCCTGCCGGCGGAATGCAGACCGGGGCACCCGGCGGAATGCAAAGCGGGATGCAGAGCGGAATGCCCGGCGGAGTGCAAAGCGGAATGCCCGGCGGAGTGCAAAGCGGGATGTCCGGCGGGGTGCCCCCGTACGGCAACGCGCCCTATAACGGAAGCGCCGCGGGGATGCCCGGCATGATGAACGCTTCGGGCGGCGGCTTCTCCGGCCCCAGCCAGCCGTACCCCGGCCTGGGCGGCGCGGCCAGGCCCACGCCCAAGCCCCCCACGGACATGGACAAGGTGCTGAAAATACTGCTGTTCGGCGTTCTGCCCGTGCTGTTCGTGCCTTGCGTGTTCGTCACCCACACCTTCGATTTTCTCCGTTACCTGTTTATCATTCTGACCGTCGTCACCCTGAGCGTTCTGTGGTATCGGCAATCCTTCTCCTCGGGGCTGCGCACCACGCTGTCGGTCATCTATCTGGCGCTGAGCATCGTCGTCATCTCGCTGCTGGTCGGCAGCAGCGACCGGGACGTGACGCAGACCTCCGGCAGCGTAAACGCCGCGGGAAACGCGCAGACGACGGTGGAGGCGCAGGCCACGGCGACCGTCACGCCGGAGGCGCAGGAAACGCCCGCGCCCACCGAGGACACCGGCGCCTCCGAGGCGGAAGCGCGCCTGTCCACGTTTATGGATTACTGGTCGGTCAACAACATCGAGGAAATGGTCAACTTCGTCTCGCCCAGCTGGGCCGCCGGGCAGGATGCCCCCGCGCAGGCGCTGTTCATGCTCATCAGCAACCGTACGCCGCTCAACTACACCATCGAGAGCATTTCCGGCACGGCGGGCGATTCGTCCCGCACCGTCACCATGAGCGCGGACATCGACAAGAACAACGGCAAGGATCCCACGCGCTACCGCTTCACGATCCTCATGGTCAGCTCGGATAACGAATGGTACGTGGATCCCAATTCGCTGGCCACCAACGACGAGGAGGAGGCCACGGCCACGCCCGCGCCGGGACAGACGACCATTTCGCAGTCTCTCGCGCCGCGCATGACGGTTACGCCCATCCCCGCCGCGGATACGAAGCTGTACTATAACCCCGACGGCGGCAAGTACTATCATCTCGATCCCAACTGCTCGTCCATCAATTCCAAGTACCTGCCACTGACATCCTATTTCCTGTACAGCGAACTGGACGATCCGCCCTACAGTTCGCTGACGCCGTGCCTTAAATGCGGCGCGCCCACCCAGTCGCTGGGCGATCTGGCCGCGGAGGCAACCGCCACGCCGACGCCGTAACCGGCCCGATTTGCGGCCACACGTCAAAGCGCGCCCCTCTCTTGGGGGCGCGCTTTGGTATTATATCCGGTCATTCGACCGTTCAGGACAGCTCCAGTTCGTATTGCCGGTAGACGCGGTAGCGTTCCGCGCCGGTGCGCTCGGTGGCGAGGATGCTGGGCAGGTTGGTCTCGTCGATGGTGGAGGCTTCCACCTCCTCGATGCCCAGCGCTTTCGCCCGCTCGTAGGCCGACAGGGTCATGGCGACGTTGACGGCCTTGTTCTGGTAATCGGGCGTCACGAACATCATGCTGCAGCGCACCGCTTTCACCTTGCCGAACATCAGCCGCGCCCAGCCGAAGGGGAACAGCTTGCCCCGGCTGCCTTTGAGCAGGCGGTTGTAATCCGGAAAGCACACCAGGATGCCGATGGGGCGCGTACCCGCGTAGGCCATGACGATCAGGTCGGTCTTGGTGTAGAACAGCAGCGATTTCATCTCGTCGAGGATGTCGCTCTGCGTGGGGGGCGTCAGCTCCCAGTCGTCGGGAAACGCCTCGTCCACCACGCGCGCCACCTCGCCGGCCAGCTCGCGGGCCTTATTCCGCCGCAGGTCCACGTGCTCCACGCGGAACTGGAAGCGCTTTTGCGCCATGTCGCTCAGGCCCCGGTAATCGCCGGCGGGAAAATCGGCGAGGCGGAGGCGGTAGGCGTAGTGGTCGCGGTGCTTTACAAAGCCGTATGCGGTGAAAATATCGTTGTAATACGGCGGGTTGTAGGGGTTGAAGATCATGGGCGGGCCGTCGAAGCCCTCGAAAAGCAGGCCCTTGCTGAAATCGTCGAAGCCGGGGGTGTTGGGCCCCACCACGCGAGTCATGCCCTGTTCCTTCAGGTACTCCACGGCCGCGTCCAGCACGGCGCGGGCGTACTCCAGATTGTTCTCGCTTTCGAACAGGCTCACGTAGCCGCGCTTCTCGCCGATGCGCGCGTTGAGGCGTTCGTCCACGCCCGCCAGCACGCGCGCCACGGGGCGGTCGTCGTCGTAGGCCATGAAAAAGGCGTGCTCGCCGCTGAGCAGAGGGTTGTTCTCGCCCAGCAGCAGTTTCAGCTGCATGCCGTACATCGGCGCCACCCAATTGGGGTCGCCGCGGTACAGCCGTCGTGGCAGCTCCATAAAATCGTGGATACCCTTCCTGGTTTTTTCTAGCGTTTCCACGTGGATCATACGGGATACCCCCTTCGGTTTTGGCCGGGCGATCCCCGTCCGTCGCGTTACGGGCGTTGTTCCCCGCTTTTCGCGGTTTGATTTGTACTGATTGTATCACAATCCGCGTCCGCGCTCAATGCCGCGGGCACTTCCTTTTCGATTTTCGCCAGCAGTTCCGCGCGCCCCGCGCCCGTGACCGAGGAAAACGGGAGCACTTCCCAGGGCTGCACGAGCAGGGCGCGGCAGATGGGCGCCAGTTGCCTGCTCAGCGCCCCGCGGCTGATCTTGTCCGCCTTGGTCGCCACGACCGTGAAGGGGATGCCCATATGGCGGAGGTAGCGGTTCATGGCTACGTCGTCGGCGGTCGGCTCGTGGCGGATGTCCACCAAGTGCAGTACGTGCTCAAGCAGCGTGCTTTGCCGGAAGTACTCCTCCATCATCTCGCCCCAGCGCTGCTTTTCCGCCTTGTTCACCTTGGCGAAGCCGTAGCCAGGCAGATCGACCAGGTGGAAGGCTCCGTTGATCAGAAAGACGTTGATCAGCCGCGTCTTTCCCGGGGTGGAGCTGGTTTTGCACAGCTTTCTGCGGTTGCAAAGGGCGTTGATGAGCGAGCTTTTGCCCACGTTGCTTTTGCCCACCACCGCCAGTTGCGGCAGGGTGACGGGCGGCTCCTGCGCGTAGCGCGCGAGGCTTGTGACGAACGAAGCGGATCGTATTTCCATCGTCACGCTCTCCGGCAGGCGGAGGAGGTGGGCGGGCCGACGTGCGCCGAAAGCACCGCGAGGTCCGCCTCCGGGGGCATCGCCACGGGCAGCGGAGCGGTGAGCGCGTTGGCCAGCACCTCGTCCACCCGCGTCACGGGCACGACAAGCACCTTTTTGAGCACGTTGGGCGGGATGTCCTCCAGGTCTTTGCGGTTCTCCTCCGGAATCAGCGCGGTTCTGAGGCCCGCGCGGTACGCCGCCAGCAGCTTTTCCTTCAGCCCGCCGATGGGCAGCACCCGCCCGCGCAGGGTGATCTCCCCGGTCATGGCCACGTCCTGGCGGACGGGAACGTTGGCCAGGGCGCTGACCAGCGCGGTAATCATCGCCACGCCCGCGGAAGGCCCGTCCTTGGGCACCGCGCCCTCGGGCACGTGGATGTGGATGTCGTGCGTTTTGTAAAACTCGGCCGGCACGCCCCACGGCTCGCTGTGGGCGCGCACCCAGGAAAGGGCGGCTTTCGCGCTTTCCTGCATCACGTCGCCGAGCTTGCCGGTCAGCTGCAGCGCGCCGGTTCCCTGCATTGCGGTGCATTCCACCGCCAGGGTCTCGCCGCCCACGGCGGTCACCGCCAGGCCGTTGACCACGCCGATCAGGTCCTGCTTCTCGGTCGGCTCGCGCAGGTACTGCACCGCGCCCAGGTATTCCTTCAGTTTTCGGGAGGTGACGTTCACGGCGGCGGTCTTGGTTTCCAGCATTTCCACCGCGGCCTTGCGCACCACGTGCGCGAGCGTCCTTTCCAGCGTGCGCACGCCGGCCTCGCGGGTGTACCCCTCGATCATTTCCCGCATCACGCGCTCGCCGACGGCCACGCTGCCGGCGGGCAGGCCGTGCGCCTTCACCTGCTTGGGCAGAAGGTACTTGCGGCCGATGACCAGCTTGTCCGCGTCGGTATAGCTGGGCACCTCGATAATCTCCAGCCGGTCCAAAAGCGCCGGGGGGATGGTATCCGCGGTGTTGGCGGTGGTGATGAACATCACCCGGCTCAGGTCGAAAGGCAGCTCCATGTAATGGTCGCGGAAGGCGTGGTTCTGTTCCGCGTCCAGCACTTCCAGCAGCGCCGAGGCCGGATCGCCGCGGAAATCGCTGCTCATTTTGTCGATTTCGTCGAACAGGAACACGGGGTTCATGGTGCCCGCGCGCTTCATGCCCTCGATGATGCGCCCGGGGATGGCCCCCACGTAGGTGCGCCGGTGGCCGCGAATCTCGGCCTCGTCGCGCACGCCGCCCAGCGACATCTGCACGAACTTGCGGCCCACCGCCTCGGCGATGGCGCGCACGATGCTGGTTTTGCCTACGCCCGGCGGGCCCACGAAGCACAGGATGGGGCCCTTCATATCCTTTTTGATGCGCAGCACCGCCAGGTACTCGATGATGCGCTCCTTGACCTTCTTAAGCCCGTAATGGTCGCGGTCGAGCACGCGCGCGGCGCGTTTCAGGTTCAGGTTGTCCGGCGTGGTCTGCCCCCAGGGCAGGTCGAGAATCCACTCCACGTAGGTGCGGCTTACCCCGATCTCCGGCGTACCGGGAGCCATGAGGGCCAGCCGGCCCAGCTCGCGCTCCGCCTTCTGGCGCGCCTCGGCGTTCAGCGGCGTCTCGTTGAGCTTGTCGCGCAGTTCTTCCACGTCGGTGGCTTCCTTGTCGCCCAGCTCCGTCTGGATGGCCTTGATCTGCTCGCGCAGGTAATATTCCTTCTGGTTTTTCTCGATCTGCTGCTTCACCCGCGCCTGCACCGACTTTTCCAGCTCCGCCAGCCGCGTTTCCCGGAGCAGGATGGCGCAAAGCGCCTCCAGCCGTTCCCGCACGTTGACCTTTTCCAGGATCGCCTGCCGGTCCTCCAGCTGGGTCAATACGTTGGCGGCGATGGTGTCGGCGAGCAGGTCGGGTTTTTGCATGCCCAATACCGCGTGCAGGGTTTCCTGCGACGCGCGCATGCTGGATTTGCTGTATTCCGCGAAGTACTCGTGCGTGGTGCGGACCAGGGCGTTGAGCTCGTCGGTCATGCGCACGGCGGTGCGGCGCACGGGGCGCACGCCCGCCTGCAGGTAACTCTCCAGCGGCTGGAGGGTTTCCAGCGTCGCGCGGCGCTCGCCCTCCACCAGGACGCGGATGCTGTCGCCCGGCAGGTTCAACACCTGCTTGACGACAGCGATGGTGCCCACGGTGTACAGATCGCTCTTGCCGGGGTCCTCCACGTCGGCGTCCTTCTGTGCAACCAGAAAAATCCGCTGATCGTCCAGCATCGCTTTTTCTAGGGCGGCCACGCTCTTCTGGCGGCCGACGTCAAAATGCAGCACCATGTGCGGAAAAACCATCATGCCCCGCAGCGGCAACACCGGTATGCGGGTCAGGGGCGTTTTTCGCGTGGTCTGTGGCATGTTATCCTCCTTCGTTGTAAGGCGCTTCGCCCATGACGGGCGAGTGAGCGCCGGCAGCCGGCGGCCGCGACGCGCGTGAACCGCGCGGCGGTACCTCGCCGGGATTTCATTATATCGGCTCACGTCGCCGAATGCAAGCGTCCGCAAGGGCGAAACGCGCCGCGCCCGAAGGGGCGCGGCGCCAGCCTGTCAAAAAAGTGGCGGAGTCCACTTTTTTGATTTACGGGTGCTGTTTGCGGCTTCGCCGCAAACTCCCCGCCCGACCGGCAAAGCCAGTCGATACGAATGCCGTCGGAGGGCTGCGGCCCTCCGACACCACCCGGGAAAGCAAGCTCTTCGTTACTCTATGAGCCGCGTCCGAAAAAGCGTAGTGCATAGGACGCGCAAAAAAGGAACTCCGGCGCTTTTCCGGTCAGCCCACCTTGTTTTGCTTCTTGTCCGCGGTGGCGGTACGGGCCATGCGCGGCTTGCGCACGGGCGCGTCACTCATCACCAGCGTGGGAGGCTCCTCGCCGTCCACACACTTGTTGGTGATGATGCACTGTTTGACGTCGCTGCGGCTGGGCAGCTCGAACATCGTATCCAGCATCAGCTTTTCGATGATGGCGCGAAGGCCGCGCGCGCCGCTCTTGCGCAAAATGGCCTGCTTGGCGATCTTCAAAAGCGCCTCCGGCTCGAACAGCAGCTCCACCCCGTCCAGGTCCATCAGGTACATGTACTGGCGCACCAGCGCGTTCTTGGGCTCGGTGAGGATGCGCACCAGCTCTTCCTCGCCCAGCTGATCCAGCGTGACCACGATGGGCAGACGGCCCACGAACTCCGGGATCAGCCCGAACTTGATCAGGTCTTCCGGGCGCAGGTGCTTGTAGATCTCGTTTACGTTCTGCTCTTCCTGGCTCTTCACTTCCGCGCCGAAGCCCAGCGTCTTTTTGCCGATGCGGTGCTCCACGATGGGCGCCAGCCCGTCGAACGCGCCGCCGCAGATGAAGAGGATGTTGGTGGTGTCGATCTGCAAAAACTCCTGATGCGGATGCTTGCGGCCGCCCTGGGGCGGAACGCTGGCCATGGTGCCTTCCAGAATCTTCAGAAGCGTCTGCTGCACGCCCTCGCCGCTCACGTCGCGGGTGATGGAGGGGTTTTCGCTCTTGCGGGCGATCTTGTCGATTTCGTCGATGTAGATGATGCCGCGCTGCGCCAGCTGAATGTCGTAATCCGCGTTCTGGATGAGGCGCAAAAGAATATTTTCGACGTCCTCGCCCACGTACCCGGCCTCGGTCAGGCTGGTGGCGTCGGCGATAGCGAAGGGCACCTGCAAAATTTTGGCCAGGGTCTGCGCCAGGAACGTTTTGCCGCTGCCGGTGGGCCCCAGCATGAGGATGTTGCTTTTCTGCAGCTCCACGTCGGTCTGGGAGGGCGGTGCGTCGATGCGCTTGTAGTGGTTGTACACCGCCACGCTCAGGGCCCGCTTGGCCGCCTCCTGCCCGATCACGTACTGGTCGAGCACGTCCTTGATCTCCTTGGGGCGCGGCACGGCGGCCGGCGCGATCTCCTCGTTGGCGGCAAAGTCGTCGTTGATGATCTCCTGACAGAGCATGATGCACTCGTCGCAGATATGCACGTTGGGGCCCGCCACCAGGCGGCGCACCTGTTCGCTGGTCTTGCCGCAGAAGCTGCACCGCTTGAGCTTGGGGATACGGGGGTTCATGTTGTCCGTCATAGGCTCACCTCTTTACTTGCCGGTCCGGGGTTGGTAGATCTCGTCGATGATGCCGTACTTGAGCGCTTCCTCGGCGCCCATGAAATAGTCGCGCTCCACGTCCTTTTCGACCTTGTCCAGCTTCTGGCCGGTCATATCGGCGATCAGGCGGTTCATCTTCTGCTTGGTTCGCAACAGCCACTCGGCGCGAATCTGCACGTCGGTCGCCTGTCCGCTGGCGCCGCCCAGCGGCTGATGGATCATCACTTCGCTGTTGGGCAGGGCCAGGCGCTTGCCCTTCTCCCCCGCCATCAGCAGAAACGCGCCCATCGAGGCCGCCATGCCCACGCATACGGTGCGGACGTTGGCCTTCACGTACCGCATGGTGTCATAGATCGCCATGCCCGCCGTCACGCTGCCGCCGGGGCTGTTGATGTACAGGGAAATATCGGCGTCGGGGTTCTCCATGTCCAAAAACAGAAGCTGCGCGACCACGACGTTGGCTGCGTCGTCGTCGATCTCGCCGCCCAGAAAAACGATGCGGTCTTTCAGCAGGCGCGAATAGATATCGAAGGATCGTTCCCCGCGGTTGGTCTGTTCGATGACCATCGGGATCAAAGTGCTCATTTTTTTCACTCCCATCGGTTGGTTGTTTGTAAAAGCGGCGGACGCGGGCGTATCCGCCCGCCGCGCCGCCGCCGGTGCGCCCCAGTCGGGCCGCGCGCCTTATTGTCCGGTTGTCATAGGGTCAGGGTCAGGCGTTTTCGTCGCCCTTGGCTTCCGCCTCGTTCCCGGCGTCCGCCGTTTCACCGGCATCGTCCGCGGCCTTCTTCGCCTTGGCCCTGGACGCCCTGGGCTTGCGGGCCGCGGGCTTTTCCTTTTCGGCGTCGGTTTTATCGTCCTGCGCCGGGGTTTCGGCTACGTCGCTGATCTTGGCGGCGTCCCAAAGCATGTTCAGCGTCTTTTTGGTCTTTGCGCGGTGCTGGAAGTACGCGGTCTGGCCTTCGGTCAGTTCCTTTTTCAGCTCTTCCAGGCTCTTGTCCATGGCCTTGGCGTAGTCCGTAAGCAGGGCGTCCACCGCTTCCTCGTCGGCCTGAACATCCTCCGCCTTGATGATCTCGTCGATCACCAGCTCGGTCTTGAGGTTGTTCTTCGCCTCGCCGCGGTACATGTCCCGCATCTGGGCCTCGGTCTGGCCGGTCAGCTCCAGGTACTTCTTCATGTCGAAGCCCTGCTGGCGCATGCGCCAGTCCATTTCGGCCAGCTGATCGTTCAGCTTTTCCTCCACCATGGGGTCGGGCAGCTCCACCTCGGCGGCGTCCACGATCTGCTGCAACAGACTCTGGCGGGCGGCGTCCCCGGCCTGCTCGTCGGCGGTCTTCTGCAGGTTTTTGCGGATATCGTCGGTGAACTCGGCCAGCGTGTCGAAATCGCTGACTTCGCTGGCGAACTCGTCGTCCAGCTCCGGCAGTTCCTCGCGGGTGATGGCGTTGACCTTCACGTGGAAAACCGCGTCCTTGCCCTTGAGCTCCTCGGCGTGGTATTCGTCGGGGAATTTGACGCTCAGGTCCTTCTCCTCGCCGATGTTCATGCCGATCATCTGCTCCTCGAAGCCGGGGATGAAGGAATCGGAGCCGATCAGCAGCTTCTGCCCCTCGGCCGTGCCGCCTTCGAAGGCCACGCCGTTCACGGTGCCGGCGTAATCCAGGTTCACCTCGTCGCCGTTTTCCACGGGGCGGTCGGTGACATCCAGGCTGCGGGCCACGCGCTTGCGCTCCTGGGCGAGGCGCTGGTCCACGTCCGCCTGCTCCACGGTGCGCACGGTGCGGACGACTTCGACGCCCTTGTAGGCGCCAAGCTTCACTTCCGGCTGCACGTACACCTCGCAGCTGAAAGCCACGTCCTGACCCTTTTCGATCTTTTCCACGTCGAATTCGGGCTGGCTGACGGGATGCAGGTCGCTCTTTTCAACCGCCTCCCGGTATGCGTCGGGAAAAAGCATTTCCAGCGCGTCCTCGTAGAAGATCGAATCGCCGTACATCCGCTCGATCAGCTTCCGCGGGGCCTTGCCCTTGCGGAAACCGGGAACGCTGATGCGGCCGCGGTTTTTCAGGTAGGCCTTGCCGACCGCTTCCTCAAATGCGTCCGCGGGCGCTTTGAAAGAGATCTTCACTTTGCTGCCGGACAGTTTTTCCACGGTATGTTCCATGTGTTACCCTCCCGGGCGCGGTTTTTTACTGGCAACCGGCGCCGTAATATCAAAAGTGCACCATTTGTTAGTATAACATCATTCCCGCTCCCATGCAAGCTCTGCCTGCAAAGCCCGCAGGTTAACCATATCCTTCGCAGGCGGGTTTGAATCGCAAAAAACGCTTCTACAAATTGACGTTTATCGATTTATCCGCTATAATAGGTTGGCAGCAATCCTCAGGAGGTGTGGCATGACGACGGATTATCAATCGGAAGCGAGGCTTTTCAAGGCGCTCGGCGATGAAAACCGCCTGCGGATACTGGCCCTGTTGCAGGACGGCGAGGTATGCGCCTGCAAGCTTTTGGAGACGCTGGCGATCGGGCAGAGCACCCTGTCCCACCACATGCGCATCCTGTGCGACGCCGGTGTGGTAAGCGCGCGCAGGGACGGCAAGTGGATGCGCTATTCCGTCGCGCGGGAGGGCGGCAACCGCGCGATGAAGGTTCTTACGGAGCTTACGAAGGCGAGCGAAACCTGAATCGCGTCCCTTTCGCCGTCGCGGCCGGAACCCTTTTTGCCGGTTGAATCCCGGCGACCTGATTTAAAGGAGGATACCCCTATGGCGATTTTCAATTTCGGCAAGAAACTGCAAACCAAAACGAACCCCGTCGAGCCCGCCGCGGCCCCATCCGGCGCGGCTGCAGGCCCCGGCGCGGGCGTAAAGGTACTGGGCGGCGGATGCCAAAAGTGCAACCAGCTGGAAGCGGCGACGAAGGAAGCGCTTGCGGAGCTGGGCATGGATACGGCGGTCGGGCACATCACCGATTACGCGCAGATCGCCGCCTGCGGGGTGATGTCCACCCCCGCGCTGATGGTGGACGGCAAGGTGGTCTCCGCCGGCCGGGTGCTGAAAAAGGAAGAGGTCGCGGAGCTTCTCCGCAAGGCGCGGCCGCAGGGCTAGGGTTCGCCGGGGGAAAAGCGTAATATTGAAGAGCAGAGCCGCCGCGGGAACGCGGCGGCTTTTGCGCAGCTCTCGCTACGCTCCGGCCGTCGCTCCGGCGGCCAGCCTCGCCCGCATGTCCCGGTAGCCGATGGCGACCGTCCACACGTACGCGCACGTTTTGGGGATCATCAGCGCGCCGACGGCGGGCGCCGCCGAGGCGAAGAGCACCACGGGGATGTAGAAGGCAAAGCTCAGCGTGATCGTGAGCCACATCCACCGAAACGCCTTATCGTCCGCCGCGCGCGCGGAGCGGTAGTACAACACGATCATCAAAAGGCCCAGCAGCGCGAAGGGAACGTTACGCCCGATATCCCAGCCAAGCGGCGGGTCGGCGCTCGTCCACGCGTTTTGCGGGAACAGGCACAGCGCGATCCGCACGGCCGCCAGCGCGTACACCGCCGCGGTCAGCCCCTTGCGGTCTTTCCGGTCGTAGCGCGGCTGCCACACGTGGTAGAGCAGCACGTAGAACACCGTCATGGTAATCGACGTAACCAGTTTGCCCACGCCCAGCGCCGCGGTGAGGTTATCAAGCCCCACGGTATTCAGCGCATACGCCCGCGGCAACAGGTGGAAGGCGTCCCCGCCGCCCAGCACCACGGCCATCAGCCCGAAAAGCCGGTACTGCTTCACCGCGCGCCCCCGCGTCATCATCCGGATTCCCAGATAGAGCACCGTCGCAAGATAGGCGACGTCAAACAGCGTTTCAAAGATTGCCTGCATCCGTATCCTTCCCTTCCCTTCATATCCATAAACGGTTTTTCCGCCCCCGAAACCTGCGATTGCATACAGTTTTTGGCTCCGTTCGGGCCAGTTGTGGTATAATATACGCAGAACGTACCGTAAGGAGAAGATGCTTATGAAACCGCCGGTGCTTTTGTGTTACAACCTCGGAGCCGAACAGGGACGCAGGATCCGGCTTTTGGCCATGCGCCTGAAGATACGCGTGCGCCCGGTGAAGCCCGAAGAATACGGGCAGACCCTCGCCGCCCTGTGCGGCCTGGAGCCGGAGGCGCCGGCCCCGGCAGGCGTCGCGCCCTTCGCCGATCCGATGCTCGTGCTGGCGCATTTTTCGCCGGAGCTCATCAACCACTTCCTGTACGGCTTCAAGCAGGATCACATTGCTCCCGTCGGGCTCAAAGCGATCCTGACCGATTCCAACCAAAGCTGGGACTCGGCCGCGCTGCACGGCCAGCTGGCCGAGGAGCACGCGGCAATGGCCCAGGGCAGACCGCCCGTACACGAACCGAAAACCAACTGACCCGCCGACGCACCGTGGAAAGGGGTTGATTTGCATGTCCATACTCGCCGCCTACGCCGTGCCGCACCCGCCCATCATCATTCCGGAGGTCGGCCGCGGGGAAGAAAAGAAGATCGCCCGCACCGCCCGCGCGTACGCCGAGGTCATGCGCCGCGCGGCGGCGCACGAACCGGAAGTGATCGTGATCAGCAGCCCGCACGCGACGATGTACGCCGATTACTTCCACATTTCGCCGGGCACGGAGGCTTCGGGAAGCCTCGCGCAGTTCCGCGCGCCGTCCGCGTCCCGCCGGGTGCGCTACGACCGGGAGCTTGTGCGCGCCATCGAAGAGGAAGCGGCCGGCGCATCCCTCCCGGCGGGTACCATGGGCGAACGGGAAAAAGCCCTCGACCACGGCACGCTGATCCCGCTGCTCTTTCTGGCCAAAACGGGTTGCGACTGCCCCGTGGTGCGCATCGGGCTTTCCGGGCTCTCCCCGCTCGCGCATTACCGCCTCGGGCAATGCATAGCCCGGGCGGCCGAGGCGCTGGGCCGCCGCGCCGTATACGTTGCCAGCGGCGACCTTTCCCATCGGCTCAAGGCCGACGGCCCGTACGGCTTCGCGCCGGAGGGGCCGGCGTTCGACAAGCAGATTACCGAAGCGTTCGCTTCGGGCGACTTTCTGAAGCTTTTGTCCATCTCCCCCGACCTGGCCGAGGCCGCCGGGGAATGCGGCTGGCGCTCCTTCGCCATGATGGCCGGGGCGCTCGACCGCCGGGCGGTGAAGGCGGAATTGCTTTCCTACGAGGGCACCTTCGGCGTGGGCTACGGCGTGGCGGCCTTCGAAGACGCCGGCGGGAGCCCGGCGCGCGACTTCGGCAGACGTTTCGAGGCGGCCCGGCGGCAGACGCTGACCGACGAGCGCGCCAAAGAGGATGCGTACGTGCGGCTGGCCCGGCTGAGTCTGGAAACCCGCGTACGCACGGGCAAGCGCGCCGCGCGGCCCGGCGGGCTGCCTGCGGAGCTTACGGATACGCGCACGGGCGCGTTCGTATCGCTCAAAAAGGACGGACAGCTGCGCGGGTGCATCGGCACCATCTCCCCCACGGCGGCGTGCCTGGCCGACGAAATACTGCAAAACGCCGTTTCCGCGGGGCTCAACGACCCGCGCTTCGATCCCGTCACGGAGGAGGAGCTTGCCGAGCTCACCTACAGCGTGGACGTGCTGGGCGCGGCGGAGCCCGTCGCCTCCGAAAGCGAACTCGACCCGAAGCGATACGGCGTCATCGTGGAGTGCGGCGGTCGCCGCGGGCTGCTCCTACCCGATCTGGCGGGCGTGGACACGGTAAGCGAGCAAGTGTCCATCGCGCGGCACAAGGCGGGTATCCGCGAGGACGAGTCCGTGCGCCTCTCCCGCTTCGAGGTGGTGAGGCACCGTTGAAGTGTCCCATTTGCCCGCGCCGGTGCGACCTAACCGAGGGGCAGACCGGCTTTTGCCGCGCGCGCAAAAACGTGGCGGGAACGATCACGTGCGATAACTACGGAAAGCTGACCGCGCTTGCGCTGGACCCGATCGAAAAAAAACCGCTCATGCGCTTCCACCCCGGCTCGTTCATCCTCTCCGCGGGCAGCTACGGCTGCAACCTGCGCTGCCCCTTCTGCCAGAACAGCGACATCAGCATGGCGGACGGGCGCTGCCAGACGACGGACGTTTCCCCCGGGGAGCTGGTGGACAAGGCGCTGGCGCTCCGATCGCGGGGCAACATCGGCATCGCCTACACCTACAACGAGCCGCTCGTCGGCTACGAGTACGTGTGGGACTGCGCCGCGCTCGCCCGCGAAGCCGGGCTGGTGAACGCGCTGGTGACCAACGGCTACGTATGCGAGGCGCCGCTTCGCGCCCTGCTGCCGCTGATCGACGCCATGAACATCGACCTCAAGGGCTTCACGCAGGATTTTTACGCCTTCGTCGGCGGCAATCTGGAAACGGTCAAGACCGCCATCCGCCTTTCGGCGGCGCAATGCCACGTGGAGGTGACCACCCTGATCATTCCGGGGCTCAACGATTCGCCCGACGCCATGGAGGCGGAAGCCAAGTGGCTGGCCTCCGTCAATCCGGAGATACCGCTGCACATCAGCCGCTTTTTCCCGCGCTACCGGCTGCTCGACCGGCCCCCCACGCCGGTGTCGACCATCCTGCACCTGCAGAACGTCGCGGCCGGGCACCTGCGCTACGTGTACACCGGCAACTGCTGACCCCGATCGACCCCGACGGCCTCCGCGTTGCCATGCGCGGAGGCCGTTTTGATGTTTACAGGTGCTCCTTGCCGGTCATCTCGCTTACGTCCAGCCGAAGCACGGTCACGCTTTCCGCTTCCGCGTCGGTTATCGTGTCCCCGTCCCCGCCGTACTGAGTCAGCAGCAGGGTAAGCGCCTCCCTTTTCTCCGCAAGCTCCGTCACCGTGCGCACGACGCCTCGGCCCATCACGCTGCTGTACAGAAAGGTAAAATCGCATCCTTTCGACCCACGCCGAAGCTCGTGGTGCGTGTCCAGCTCGAAGCCGACGTTCGGGGACTGCGCAAGCAGGGTCAGCTTACGGCCCTCTCTGGCGCAGTGGAAATAGAAAACGCCCTTCCCCTCCGCCTTGTAACCGAAATTCAGCGGCACAACGTACGCGCCGTCCCCGTCCCGGATGCCCAGCCGGCAACAGTCGCAGGCGCGGATGATCTCGGTCAGCCGGTGGGGGTCGGTCACTTCCCGGTCTTTTCTGCGCACTTGTATCCCTCCTTCAGGTTTGCCGGTTCTTCAGCCTTCGGTCTGTTCCTCCGCTTCGCCCTGCCTGCCGCCGATGTCCCCGCGCGCCTTCAGGTCGCTGAGGATTTCGGCGTAGCGCTTTTCGTCGATGCGGAATTTTTTCATGTAGATCACATACCCCGCGACGATGACGATCAGCGGCAGGATGAGCATGGACGCCTTCATGGTGGTAATGCCCTGCGCCGTCACGGCGTCGGGCGTAGGCGCGGCGTTGATGCCGGAAACGATCAGCGTTACGCCCAGCACGCCGTTGGCGATGGCTCCGCCGATCTTGTTGATGAAGGGTTGCACGGAAAAGGTGATGCTCTCGTTGCGCTTGCCCAGCTTCCACTGCCCGTACTCGATGGTGTCGGCCAGAAACATGAGCATCAGCATCTGGATAAACGCCTGCCCCACGAAAATAAGCACCCCCGAAACGCCGATAAACGCCATATCCATGGGTGAGAAGAAGAACAGCAGGTATCCCGCCACCACCATCGCCGTCGCGCCGGTGTAGAGCCGGCGGCGGGTAAAGCGCTTGCGGAAAACCGTAAACACGCTCAGCGCCGTCAGCTGGGACACACCCAGCACCAGCGCGAAGATGGAGTACATGTTCTCGTCCTTATAGGCATATTTGAAAAAATACACGCCGAAGCTCGTGGTGGTGGTGTAGCCGATCATGAACAGGCTCAGCGCCACGGCCACCCACATCAGCTGGTCGTTTTGAAACAGCACCTTGAACATCTGCTTTAGAGTGGTCTTTTCTTCCGGCTTAAAGTACCCCTTCTGCTCCCTGACGCCCAGCAGGGTAATCAGCTGGAACCCCAGCATCAGCAGCGCGACGATCACCGCGAACAGGAACCAGCCCTTTTTGGCGCTGCCCACGGCGGCGGAAAGCGCGTTGGTCGCGGGTATGATGCCCACCACCACCGAAAACAGCCCGATGTTGGCGCAGATGCGGGCGAACGAGCCGATTTTCTCCCGCTGCTTCTGGTCGGTGGAAAGGGAGGGCATCATGGACCAGTAAGCGATGTCGTTCAAGCCGTAAAACACGTCCCACACCAGGTAGCAGGCCGCGAACGCCGCCGCGTAGGCCGCGCCGGTCAGCCCCATATCCAGAAACATGAGCACCATGCTCGCTCCGCCGACCAGCGCACCCACCAGTATCCAGGGCTTGAACTTGCCGAAGCGGGAGTGCGTGTTGTCCACCACGAGGCCCATGATGGGATCGTTGAGCGCGTCGAAGATGCGCAGCACCAAAAGCAGCGCCGTCATCACCGCCAGCGTCGAATCCGGCACGTTGAGCACTTCGGTGATGTAGACCATCACGTACATGCTGACCATGGTGTAGAACATATCCCTGCCGATGGTGCCCAATCCGAAGCAGTAGTGGTTCCTGCGGTCATAGTTCCTCTGCATGTCTTTTACCCCTTTTTGGCGGTTAAGCTTTAACCGCGGTCTTCTCCGCCGTCGCTTCCTCCACGGCGTAGAGGTTGGAGCCGAAATCGCCCAGAAGCCGGATGCGTTCGCTGTACCCGGTGCCGATGAACTGGTCATTAAGCAGTATGCCGTGCATCAGCGCCGTTCCGCTGCCGGTATAGGTTTCCACGCAGTCGTTAACCGCCTTGAAGCGGTTGAGCAGGCTGAACAGACAGCCGTTCTGGTTGACGGCTACGGGCAGCGCGTGCCGGATGAGTCCGCCGAAGCGCCGCAGCGTCTGCTTTTGCGGCAGGGTGGACACGCGGTAGCGCCCCTGTGCGTTCAGGCCCATCAGCCGCAAACGGTCGAAGGTCTCCGCGGCGTTTTCCTGCATCTGGAACAGCCCGCTGACCCCCGTCTCCCCCGCCGCGTCCACGCAGTGCCACAGGCGCTGGTTGGGCTTGCGCTCCTCCCCGCGCCAGAAGGTGCCGTACTGCAGCACCCGGCGGTAACGCTTGTAGACGGCGATCTGCCTGGCGACCTCCCTGCGCTGCACCCGGGTGAGCCGCTTCAAATCCAGCTCGTACCCGAGGCACCCGAAGGCCGCCACGTTGAAGCGCGTCGCGATGGGCGTTTCCCGCAGGGTCTGCTGGTGGGGCGCTTCGGACACGTGCGCACCCATCGTGGAAAGCGGGTAGAGGTAGCTCAGTCCCCCCTGTATGCGCAGGCGTTCGACGGGGTCGGTGTCGTCGGACGTCCAGATCTGCGGGGAAAAGCAGAGCATGCCCAGGTCGAAGCGGTTGCCGCCGCTGGAGCAGCTTTCCAAGAGGATGTGCGGCCGCGGCGAAAAGATGCGGGAAAGCACCTCGTACAGGCCCAGGGTGTAACGGTGGAAAAACTCGCCCTGATCGCCGACGCACGCGGAGCACGCGTCGCTGATGTGGCGGTTGTAATCCCACTTGACGTAATCGATCCGGCATTCGTCGAGGATGCGCGTGACGTTTACGACGATGTAGTCCCGCACCGCAGGGTTGCACAGGTCCAGCACCAGCTGGTTGCGGCCCAGCGCCGGGGTTTTGCCGGGCGTCGCAAGGGCGTATTCCGGATGGGCACGGTACAGGTCGCTGTCCGGGTTGACCATCTCCGGCTCAAACCACAGCCCGAACTTGAGCCCCATGCGGTGGATGCTCCGGGCGAACTCCTTCATGCCCCGGTTCAGCTTCCGGGGGTTGACCGTGTAATCCCCCAGTCCCGCCTGATCGTCGTTGCGTTTGCCGAACCACCCGTCGTCCAGCACGAACAGCTCCACCCCGGCCGCCTTGGCGCGGCGGGCGAGGCGAAGCAGCTTACGACGGGTAAATTGAAAAAAATAGGCTTCCCATTCGTTGAGCAGCACGGGCCGCTCCCTGCCCTTCCAGTCTCCGCGCACGATATGTTGGTTGACGAACGCGTGAAAATGCTGGGACAGGCCGTTGAAACCGTCTGCGGAGAAGCTCAATACCGCCTCCGGCGTCTCGAAGCGTTCGCCCTGCCCAAGCGTCCACTCGAAGCAATGGGGGTTGATACCGATGGCGACGCGCACCAGATCCTGCGCGCTCAGCTCCACCGCGCCGTAGTGGTTGCCGCTGTACACGAGGTTAAAGCCGTACACCGCCCCCTGCGTTTCCGACGTTTCCGCCGCCGCCAGCAGAAAACCGGGGTTGTGGCGGTGGCTGCTGTCCCCGGTTACGGAGCTGTTGACCGTCAAACCGTACGAAAGCGCCCGCTCGTGCCGGTGCGCCTCCTTGATCCAGCTGCCGTCGAAGGTGATCATGCGGAAGCGGTCGTTTGGCATATCCAGCATGGCGCTCAGCAGCCTGCGGAGGGTGAGGGGCTTTTCGTTCCCGTTGACGAGCACCGCGCGCCGGGTGATGACGTCCGTCTCCTCGTAGACGGTGTAGAACATCTCCAGCGTGACGGCGTTGCTTTCGTCCGTAAGCGTTACGATCAGCGTCTGGCACTCCCCGGCGTTTCCGTACGCCGAAGGGAGTGTCTCCATGGGCGCGCTGCCCTCCGCGATGCGATGGCTCTGGTAACGGAAATCCGCGGTATAGGTGCCGTCCGGCATTTTGATCTCCGCCGGGGTCTCGCGGTAGTCCCCCTTGCCGATGCCCGACCATTCCAGGCACATCGCGTCCAGGCAGTAGAGCGGGTCGCTCGCGTCGTAGGCCACGCTGCCGCCCAGCGGCGCCGTGCGCTTCAGCGCGAGCGGCTCCATGGGCTGGTCGTCGCCGAGGCGCGCGCCGTAGTACACGTGTTCCAGATGCCCGAAGCTTGTTTTTCGGAACCAGTAGCCGGTCGTACGGGTCGAAAGCCGGAACTCGTTCCCCGTTACCGTAATCATGCCTTCGTTTCCTCCTTCTTGCGAAGCACCACGGCCTCCCACGGCCCCAGCGTGCCGCCGTAGGCGGTTATCTCCGTGTTGGCGATCGCCACTTCGCCCGTGTACGCGGCTTTCACGGGCCGCCCGGAGAAGTTCAAAAGCGTCACGTAGCGTTCCCCGTTAAGCGTGCGCGCGTAGACCATCAGGCGGCCGTTCGCCTCGAGGGGTTCGAACGCGCCGTATTTGAGCGTTTCGCTGCCCGCGCGCAGGGCGATCATCCGGCGGTAATAATGCAGCACCGAGTGTTCGTCCGCCTCCTCGGAGCGGTAGTTGATCGTTTTGTAATTGCCGTTGATCCCAAGCCACGGCTTGCCCGTGGTGAAGCCCGCGCCCGGCTCGTCCGTCCACTGCACGGGGGTGCGCGCGTTGTCGCGCGAGGCGGCGGCGATCCATTTCCAGCGTAGCCGCTTGGGGATGCCTTTCTTTTTCATCAGCGCGTATACGTTCTTGCTCTCCACGTCGTTGAGCTGGTCGACATGCGTAAAGTCGAAGTTCGTCATGCCCAGCTCCTGCCCCTCGTACACGTAGGGCGTGCCGCGCAGGGTAAACTCCAGGGTCGCGATCAGCTTGGCGCTGCGCTCGCGGTACCGGCCGTCGTCCCCGTAATGGGACACGATGCGGGGCTGGTCGTGGTTTTCAAAATACACGGCGTTCCAGCTCAGGCCCCGCTGCCATTTCGTGAGCACCTTCAGCAGGTTTTCGGCTTTGAACCTCTTGTTCACGTAGCGGCTGAGGCGCCGGTCCACCTCCAGATGATCGAAGTAGAAGATCATATCCAGTTCGCGGCGGCCCGGTTCGCACAGCTCCCGGGCGTCGGATACGTCCACCATCGCGGCCTCGCCTACGGTGAAGCAGTCGTAGCGGTCGAGCACCTCCCGCCGGAGGGTGCGCAGAATTTCGTGATTGCCCTCCTGCGACTTGTAGTGCTCCAGCCCGCACACCGCCGGAGCGGGCTTGCCGTCGGCCAGGCTGGTTTTGTAGATGATGTTGATCACGTCGCAGCGGAAGCCGGCCGCGCCCTTGTTAAGCCAAAACCGCATGATGTTCTTGACTTCCTCGATCACCCTGGGGTTGTGGTAGTTCAAATCGGGCTGCTTTTTATCGAACAGGTGCAGGTAATACTCCCCGCTGCGCTCGTCCCTTTCCCACGCGGAACCCATAAAGAAACCCGTCCAGTTGTTGGGTGGGCTGCCGTCGGGCTTGCCGGGCCGCCAGATGTAGTAATCGCGGTAGGGGCTGTTTTTGTCCCGGCTCTGCCGGAACCACGGATGCTCGTCCGACGTGTGGTTGATGACCAGGTCCATGATGATCTTGATATCCCGCTTCTCCGCCTCGGCGAACAGCCGCTCCATATCCGAAAGCGTGCCGAACTTGGGGCTTATGTCGCAGTAGTCGCTGATGTCGTAGCCGTTGTCCGCGTCGGGCGAGCGGTAGACCGGCGACAGCCAGATAATGCCCGCGCCCAGCGCCTTGATCGTATCCAGCCGCGAAATGATCCCCGGAATATCCCCGTAGCCGTCCCCGTTGGAGTCCTGAAAGCTGCGCGGATAGATTTGGTAAACGACCCTTTCCTTCCACCATGGCTGCATGCTGCATCCCTCGATCTCAGTTCTTTTGATATTGCTGCGGCTGTACGTATCGCGCGTACAGTTCCTCCGTTACGCCGCCGGCGGCGATGACTTCGCTCACGAACCGCCCGCTTTCCTTGACCGTGCGTTCCTGTGTGGCGTAATCCACGTGCACCAGCCCGAAGCGCGCGCTTTCGCCCTCGCACCACTCGAAGTTGTCCGTAAAGCACCAATGGTAGTAGCGCTCCACCGGCAGGTCGCTTTCGCACAGGACTTTGAGGTGGTCGTACAGGTAGCGGCAGCGGAAGGCGTCACGGTTGTCGCAGGTGCCGTTTTCGGTGATGTACACCGGCAGGGGGAGAATATCGTACAGCTTCCCCGCGCATTCCACGATGCCGGGCGGGTAGATTTCCCACCCCAGGTCGTTGACCGGCGCGCCCGCGCGCACGCCGGGGACGAACCCCGCGACGGTCGCGCGCGTGTAGTAATTGAGGCCGATAAAATCGCAGTACCGGCCTCCCGGCGCGCCGACAAGGTTGCGAAGCGGAAAGGAAAAGTCCCCCACGGTCATTGCGCGGGCGAGCTTCCCCTGGAAAAGCGCCTCCATCGTCCGCGCGGCGAACCGGTGCAGGGGGTTTAACGGGTTTTGCGGCGCGAAGACCTGCATGTGGTGGGCGAAGCTCACGCGGGTGTCGGCGACGCCCATTTCCTTCTGCAGTCGGTGGATGATCCCGTAGGCCTCGATGTGCGCCGCCGCCAGCACGCTCATGACCCGGAAGGTTTTGCGGAAATTCTTTTCGCCCGGCGGCCACAGCCCGAACCAGTAGCCGTCGACGGCGTACACGTTGGGTTCGTTGATCGTAACGTACTCGGTCACGCCCGTGCCGAAGGCGCGCACCATCTTTTCCACGAAGCGCAGAAAGGCCGGGACGTTTTCCATTTTCGTAAACGCGCCTTTGTCTTCAAACCACATGGGATTGGTGAAGTGGTGCAGCGTCACCAGCGGCCGTATGCCGTGCGCGTTCAGCCATTCGGCCTCCGTCACGTAATGGGCGACCGCCTCCTCGTCGTACTCGTTTTGCCGCGGTTCCACGCGCGCCCATTCCACGCCGATGCGGGCGATCTGCAGGCCCATGGCCGCCATCTGTTCGTCGTCCTCGCGCCAGCAGCGGTAGTGGTCGTTCGCGCGGGCCGGATCGGAACCGTCCCTGATGTGGCCCCTCTTCGCCCAGTCCGCCCAGCTGTGGTCAAGCGTCCCGCCCTCCACCTGGGTCGCGGCGCTCGCAGAGCCGATCCGCATGCCTTTTTTCAGCGTAAAAGCGTTCATCCTGCGATCTCCTCCGGTCGGTATACGCCCGTCGGCCCTTCGATGCGTTCGGTGCTTTTCATCATTTGCAATGATTATACCACGGTGCCTTTCGCCCGGACAGGGTTTATGCCCTCCGAACGGCAAAAAACACGTCTCAGGCCCGGTTTTCCGGCTTTTCCGCTCCGTAGCCGCCGTAAGCGCCCCGCCAGCCGTCCGCGACGGCCAGAAACGCCCCGTAACCGCGCTCGCGGATGTAAGCGATCGCCTCGCGGTATTTGCGGTACTTGTACCCCTCGTGTTCGTGGAAGGCCCGGATCGTTTCGCACTCGTCGTACCGGGCGCAATCCGCGCAGGAAACGTGCCCGCCGCCCATGCAGCAGCGCTTGATTCTGCATTTCGCCCTGGCAAGCTCGCGTGTCCCGTCGGCGTAGCCGAGCTTGCAGCCCTTGCAGGCGCCTGAGCGAAAGACCTTGCACGTTTTGCAGTACGCCCCGCAGCAACCGATATCCTCCAAAGCCATGTCCGCCGCTCTCCTTTTCTTTTGTCGCGCGCTTGCATCTCTGCCCAACACCATACCACATTCCGCCGCCGCTGTCATGCCCCCGCGCGGCGTTCGCGCCTGTTTTTGATCCGGAAAACCGTTACGCATCATAAAAACCCCCGCCTCCGCGGGCGAAACGCCTGCGGGGACGGGGGCCAGGTCTTTGTTCGGGGTTTTTCGCGTGTTCGCTTACTTCTTTGCCTTGATGGCGGCCTGCGCGGCGGCCAGACGGGCGATGGGCACGCGGAACGGAGAGCAGCTGACGTAGTTGAGCCCCACCTTGTGGCAGAACTCGATGGTGGCGGGATCGCCGCCGTGTTCACCGCAGATGCCCAGCTTGATGTCCGCGCGGGTCTCGCGGCCCAGCTTCGCGGCCATCTTCACCAGCTTGCCAACGCCGTCCTGGTCGAGCTTGGCGAAGGGATCGCTTTCGAAAATCTTGTTGTCGTAGTAGCTGCCCAGGAACTTGCCGGCGTCGTCGCGGCTGAAGCCGAAGGTCATCTGGGTGAGGTCGTTGGTGCCGAAGGAGAAGAACTCCGCCTCGGTGGCGATCTCGTCGGCGGTCACGGCGGCGCGCGGAATCTCGATCATGGTGCCGACGTGGTAATCCAGCTTCACACCCTGCTCGGCGAACACCTTTTCCGCCGTCTCCACGACGATCTTCTTGACGAAGGCCAGTTCCTTCACCTCGCAGACCAGCGGGATCATGATCTCGGGCACGATGTCGTAGCCCTTTTCCTGCTTGACCTTGATGGCGGCCTGAATGACCGCGCGGGTCTGCATGCGGGCGATCTCCGGGAAGGTGACGGCCAGGCGGCAGCCGCGGTGGCCCATCATGGGGTTGAACTCGTGCAGCGCGTCGATCTTCTGGATGATCTTCTCGCTGGTGGTCTTGAGCTCCTTGGCCAGCGCCGCGATTTCCTCGGTCATGTACTTCTGGGGGAGGAACTCGTGCAGCGGCGGATCCAGGTAGCGCACGGTCATGGGACGGCCTTCCAGCGCCTTGTACATGGCCTCGAAGTCGCCCTGCTGCATCGGGAGGATCTTGGCGAGCGCAACTTCGCGCTGCTCCACGGTGTCGGCCAGGATCATCTCGCGCACGGCAGCGATACGGTCGGCCTCGAAGAACATGTGCTCGGTGCGGCAAAGGCCGATGCCCTCCGCCCCGAAAGAGACCGCCTGGGCGGTATCGCGGGGCGTATCGGCGTTGGTGCGAACCTTAAGCGTGCGCGCCGCGTCGGCCCAGGCCATGAGGCGGGCGAAATCGCCGGTCATGGCGGCCTCGACGGTGGGAAGCATCTCACCGTACACGTTGCCGGTGGAGCCGTCCAGCGACAGGTCGTCGCCTTCCTTGAGCACCTTGCCGCCCACGGTCAGGGTCTTTTTCTCCTCGTCGATGTGCAGTTCCCCGCAGCCGACGACCGCGGCGCGGCCCATGCCGCGCGCGACGACCGCGGCGTGGCTGGTCATGCCGCCGCGGCAGGTGAGGATGCCCTTGGACTTGTCCATGCCCTCGATGTCCTCGGGCGTGGTTTCCTCGCGCACGAGCACCACGGCGATGCCGTTCTTGGCGGCGGCGGCGGCGTCCTCGGCGGAGAAGTAGATTTTACCGGTAGCCGCGCCGGGAGAGGCGGGCAGGCCCTTGGCGATGGGTTCGGCCTTCTTGAGGACCGCGGGATCGAAGTTGGGGTGCAGCAGGGTGTCCAGCTGCTTGGGCTCCACCTTCATCACGGCCTCGTCGGGGGTGATCATCTTCTCGTCCACCAGATCCACGGCGATCTTCAGCGCCGCGCCCGCGGTGCGCTTGCCGTTGCGGGTCTGCAGCATGAACAGCTTGCCGTGCTCGATGGTGAACTCCATATCCTGCATGTCGCGGTAATGGTTTTCAAGCGTCTGGGCGATATTCACAAACTGCCGGTACACGTCCGGCTGGGTGGTTTCCAGCGTGGCGATGGGCTGCGGGGTGCGGATGCCGGCCACCACGTCCTCGCCCTGCGCGTTCATGAGGAACTCGCCGTAGAGCTTCTTTTCGCCGGTGGAGGGGTTGCGGGTGAAGGCCACGCCGGTGCCGCTGTCGTTGCCCATGTTGCCGAACACCATGCTCTGCACGTTCACGGCGGTGCCCCAGCTGCCGGGGATGTCGTTCATGCGGCGGTAGTAGATGGCGCGGGGGTTATCCCAGCTGCGGAAAACGGCCTTGATGGCCTCCATGAGCTGCACGCGGGGATCCTGGGGGAATTCCTCGCCCTTTTCGCGCAGGTAGATGGCCTTGAACTTCTCCACGACCACCTTCATGTCGCCGGCGTCCAGGTCGGTATCGAACTTGGCGCCCTTGGACTTCTTCACTGCGTCCAGCGCGGCTTCGAAATTGCTCTTTTTAATCTCCATGACCACGTCGGAGAACATCTGGATAAAGCGGCGGTAGCTGTCGAAAGCAAAGCGCTCGTTGCCGGTCTGGTTGGCCAGGCCCTTAACGGCCACGTCGTTGAGGCCCAGGTTGAGAATGGTATCCATCATGCCGGGCATGGAAGCGCGCGCGCCGGAACGGACGGAGACCAGAAAAGGGTTCTCCAGATCGCCGAACTTCTTGCCGCAGACTTTTTCAGTTTCGATCAAAGCGGCGTTGATCTGCGTGAGGATGTCCTCGCCGATCTTCTTGCCGTCTTCATAATAGCGGGTGCACGCTTCGGTCGTCACGGTAAAGCCCTGAGGCACCGGAAGCCCGATGTTGGTCATTTCGGCAAGGTTAGCGCCCTTCCCGCCCAACAGCTCGCGCATGTTAGCGTTGCCCTCTTTGAAAAGGTATACGTATTTCGTCATGGGTTTGCCTTCCTCCTCATTGGTTTTGAGGACAGTACAGATGTTTCTGCTCTGATCCTTTTTTTATCCTGTTGATTATACATGGTATTTCCTCTCTTCGCAATAGCGGACCGCTACATTTTGGTAATTTGAAATGCCAAAAACGTTGCGGCACCGGTTCCTCCGGCGCTGGCCCGCCGCGCGGAGGGGGCTTGACAGGGTGCGTATACTGGTACTGATGATACGATTTTGGTTTCATCAGTTCTGTTCGATAAGGAAGCGACGGTATGAGTAACGGGGACGCGGTGGTCATCAAAGGGCTTGAGGTTCGTTTCAGGCGGCAGACGGTGCTGCCGGGGTTGAATCTGTCCGTTCCGGGCGGGCAGATCGTCGGTATTCTGGGGCCCTCCGGTTCGGGCAAAACCACGCTCGTGCGGTCGATTATGGGGCTCGTTCCCCTGCAGGCCGGGACGATCTCCGTTTTCGGCCGGCCCGTGCCCTCCTTCGACGCGCTCAAGCAGATCGGCTACATGGCGCAGAACGACGCGCTTTACGACGACCTGACCGCGGCGGATCACCTGACGTTCTTCGGGCGCGTCGCGGGCCTCGGCCCGGCCGCCGCCCGGGCCCGCGCAGTGGAACTGCTCGATTTCGTCGGTCTGAGCGGGGAAAAGAAGAAGGCGGTGCGCTTTTTTTCGGGCGGGATGCGCCGCAGGCTGTCCCTCGCGGTGGCGCTGGTCGGCCGGCCGCCGCTGCTGATTCTGGACGAGCCCACCGTCGGCATCGATCCGGTGCTTCGCCAGAAGTTCTGGAACGAGTTTGCGGCGCTCAAGGCCGGCGGCTGCACCATCCTGACCACGACGCACGTGATGGACGAGGCCGCCCGCTGCGACCATCTCGTGCTGCTTCGGGAAGGGCGGATCATCGCGGACGGAACGCAGCGGGAGCTGCTTTTACAGGCGAACGAACCGAACCTGGAAGCCGCGTTTCTGCGTTTCAGCGGCGCCGCGGAAAAGGAGGGGGCCTGACATGCGCAGCCTGATCATCGCCCGCCGCGTGGTGAAACAGATCGTAAAGGACCGCCGGACGCTCGCGCTTCTGTTCGTCGCGCCCCTATTGGTGATCTATCTTCTGTACGCCTTTCTGAATACCGGGGCGATCGTGCCCAACGTGCTGTGCGTCGGCCTCCCGGCCGGGCTGGAGGAAGCCGTCGCGAAGGAGGCGAACGCGACTCCGGCCGACTCGCTTTCCGGTGCGCTGTCTCAGCTTCGCGACCGAAGCACCGACGGGGTGATCGCCTACGACGATCCGACGGTCACCGTTTACGTCGAGGGCACGGACCTCTCCGTGACGGCGGCCGTGCAGAAGGCCGCCGTGGCTGCGGTCGGCGCGTACGCGCAGGCGGCCGTGCAGGAAGCGGTGCAAACGCAGCTCAAGACGATTCTCGGCCGGCTCTCCCCGTCCGGCACGGCGTCGGCCGCCCTTTCCGGCGAAGCGCTCACCCTGCCGCAGACGGATACCCGGGTGGAGTACCTCAACGGCTCGGCGCAAACCACGGGTTTTGACGATATCGCCCCGCTGCTCATGGGCTTCTTCATTTTCTTCTTCGTGTTTCTGCTGGCGGGCGTGGCGTTTCTCAGGGAGCGCAACAGCGGCACGCTGGAACGGCTGCTCGCCTCGCCCGTGCGGCGGCGGCAGATCGTGCTGGGCTACTTTTTCGGGTTCGGGCTGGTGGTGTTCCTGCAAACGCTGACCATTCAGCTGTTCGTGACGCACGTGCTGGACGTGCCGCTGAAGGGCGACTTCTGGCTGGTGACGCTGACCAACCTGCTGCTGGCGGCGGGCTCGCTTTCGCTGGGAACGCTGCTGTCGGCCTTCGCGCGCAACGAACTGCAGATGTTCCAGTTCATACCCCTGGTCATCGTGCCGCAGGTGCTTTTCTGCGGGCTGTTCAGCCTGCGCGGCGCGCCGGACTGGGTGGTGTGGCTTTCGAAAGCCTTCCCCCTCACCTACGCCGCCGACGCGCTGTCCAACGTCGCGTTGCGCGGCTTCGGCCTTTCCACGGTTCTGCCGGACCTGTGCATGCTGACGGGTTACGTTCTGCTATTCCTGCTGCTCAACACGCTGGCGCTGAAAAAGTACCGCCGCATCTGAGCGGCGCAGACCGCGAAAGGAGGCCTCCCGATTTGGATATCCGCCGAAGGATTCTGACGACCGCGACCGGCCTGTTCATGACCGTCGGGTATTCGCCCGTTTCCATGGAACAGGTCGCCCGCGAAAGCGGCGTGGGCAAGGCGACGCTGTACCGCTACTTCCCCTCCAAGGAAGCGCTGATGATGAGCGTCGTTCAAACCGTTACGGGGCAGATCGGCGCCGAGACCGACGCAGTGCTGAAAGACGCGGGCCTTTCGCCCCGCCGGAAGGCCGAGGGGATCATCGCGCCGGTGCTGCGCATCGTCGCCCGCGTCAATCCGGCCGCGCTGGCCGACATCCGGCGGGCCGTGCCGGAAGCGTACGCGCTGATCGACCGCAACCGCCGTACGCTGATCCTGCGCAACATCGCGCAGGTCGTGCGGGAGGGGCAGGCGTCCGGCACCATGCGCGGCGACGTGAGCGGCGAGCTGGTGGCCCACGTGCTGATCGGCGCGCTCAGCCACCTGAGCGTCCCGGAGGTGCTGATCGAGCTCGGCATACCGCCCGAAGAGCTGCTCGGCACGGTTCTCTCCGTCGTCTGGGAGGGCTGCCTGAGCGAGCGGGGCCGCGGGGCGGAGTAAACGCATCGCCTTGACGGCCTCCCGGCGCGGGCCTATAATGGGCGTACGGGCGTTTCGTTTCCCGCTTCGGGCAGAAAGGGGTCGGTGGCTTGGCGATTCCGTACAGCCGTTACATTTTCGGCTCCCTTCCGTGGTACAGCGTGCTGATGGTTTCCGCCATCCTGATCGCCTACCTGCTGGGCGCGCGCGAGGAGAAGCGCGTGGGGCTGCCGAAGGACTCGATGCTGGACATGGTGCTGGTCGCGGTGCCCAGCGGCATCGTGGGCGCGCGGCTGTACTACGTGCTGATGAGCCTGGACCAGTTCCGGGATAACCCGATCTCCGTATTCTACATCTGGGAGGGCGGCATCGCCGTATACGGGGCCGTCATCGGCGGGGCGCTCGGCGTGTACCTCTACTGCCGTATCCGCAAGCGCAGCTTCGCCGCGCTGATGGACATCACCGCGCCCGGACTGGCGCTGGCGCAGGCCATCGGCCGCTGGGGCAACTACTTCAACCGCGAGGCGTACGGCCCCGTGATTACCAGCCCCGCGTGGCAGTTTTTCCCCGCCGGCGTGCTGATCAGCCAGAACGGGACGGATGTCTGGCACGTGGCGACCTTTTTTTACGAGTCCGCGTGGGACCTGAGCGTCTTTTTCGTGCTGTGGGCGCTGCGCAGGCGCGTTAAGCGCCGAGGCGACCTGTTTTTGTGGTACATGGCGCTCTACGGCTGCGGCCGCTATCTGGTGGAGCAGCTGCGAACCGACAGCCTGTACCTGTTCGGCGTGCGCGCCAGCCAGTACGTAAGCCTTTTGATCGTGCTGATCGTCGCCGTCGCGTTCGCCGTGCGTTTTATCAAAGCGCACGGCGGCATCGCTTCCGCGGCGGTCGCGCTTTCCTGCGCGCTCGCGTTTCTACGGCCGCTGCTTGCGCAAAGCGCGGCCGGCGCCGCGGTAACGATCGCCGTATACGCGGCCTGCGGCGTCTGCCTGTTTAAGTGGCGTGGCGTGCCGCGGTTTGCGCGCGTCTGGCTGCTCGCCGACGCGGCGGTCTATCTTGCGCTGCTCATCGCGGGGCTGAACGCACTGTGGGCGTCGCCGTATTTCGTCTACGCGGGGCTGTCCATTCCGCCCTATCTGGCCGTGCCCTACGCGCGGCTTTCCTCCGCGCCCGCCAGGGCGCAGACCGGGGAGGTGCCCGATGCCGGTCGGTGAACGTAAAAACAGGCTCTACGGCCTCGCCCTGCCGGTTCTGGGCCTGCGCCCCCGGTGGCAGGCCGTCCGGCGGGAGGGCGACGGCCCCGCCGGGTTGCCTGAGGCGCTGACCCGCGTGATGAAGCGGCACCACGTCGTGGGCGGCTGCGTGCAGCTGATTCGCGCCGGGCAGGCCGCCGAAACCTACTGCGCGGGGCTCGCGCGCCTTTCCCCCGCCGTTGCGGTTACGCCGGACACGGTTTTCCGCACGGCGTCGGTGGCAAAAATGGCGCTGTCGCTGCTGGTTTTCCGGTTGCAGACGCTGGGCGAGCTGGACGTAAACGAGGATATCTCCGCTTTCTGGGGCGCGCCCATCCGCAACCCGCGTTTCCCGGATACGCCCATCCCGCTGGCGTCGCTTTTGAGCCACACTTCCGGCATCGTGGATTCGCCGCTGTACTTCCGGTCGTTTACGGAGCCGGTCACGGCGGCGGAGATTCTCGCGGACGGCGCGTGCTTCGCGCCGCGCAAGCCGTTCGAGGCGTTCCGGTACAGCAATTTCGCGGCGGGCCTGTGCGGGTGCCTGCTGGAGAAGCGTTTCGGCGAATCGCTGGAGGCACTGGCGAAGCGGGTAATATTCGCGCCGCTTCGGGCGAAGGCGACGTTCGATTTAAGCTCGCTCGCGGGCGAGACCGTCGCGGACGATTACCGGGTGCTGCCGGCTTCGCGCACGCCCGCCTTCGACGCGCGGGCGCGGCTCGCGACGGCCGAGGCGCTTGCCGTGCCCGACCCGCAGACGCACTATCTGCTCGCGTCCGGCAGCCTTTTCGTGACGGCGGAGGGGCTTACGCGCCTCACGCTGCCGCTGCTTTCCGGCCTGGGCCCGAGCAGGGAGGCGTTCCTTTCCCCCGAGTCCCTCCGGCAAATGAAAACCCCGACCACCGCCTGGCCGGAGCCCGCGGTGCGCATGCGCCACGGCATGGGGCTGTTGGAGGTGGACGATCCCACCGTATGCCCCCGCCGCCTGCACGGGCATCAGGGGTTCGCCTACGGGGCGGTGAACGGCGTCTTTTTCGACGACGGCGGCAACGGCTTCGTATCCCTCAACAGCGGGGCCAGCGAGCGCCGCGTGGGGCACCTGAGCTGTTTGAACCGCGATCTGATCCGCGTCTGCCTGGGGGGTGACGATTCTGCGTGACCTTGTGACGTCCGTCCGGGAGGAGCACGGCGGCTACCGCGTGACGGTCAACGAAACGGAAACCTTCCGCCTCGGCAAAGCCGAATACCGCGCCCGGCCTCTTGCGGAAGGCGAGGCCCTCGACTGGGAAAGCTATAAGCACGAACTGCTCCTGAGCCAGTACCCCGCCGCCCTGGAACGCGCGGTGAAGCTGCTGGCCGTGCGCGCACGCAGCCGCGCCGAAATAAAACGCCGCCTGACCGCCGCCGGGTACCTGCCCGACGCGGTGGAAATGGCCGTCTATAAATTGGAAACGGAAGCGTTGCTTAACGACGCGGCGTTCGCCCGCACCTGGGCGCGCGACCGTGCCGCCAGGCGCTACGGCAGGGCCCGCATCCTCATGGAACTGCGCCGGATGGGCGTGCCCGAGGACGCCGCGCAGGCCGCGCTTTCGGAGCTCGAGGAGGAGGAGCAGGACGACGGCGCCGCGGCGCTGGCCAGGAAGTTCCTGCGCCGCTACGCCGGCGAAACCCCCGCCGACGCCCGCCGCAAAACGATCGCCGCCCTTCAGCGGCGCGGCTACGCCTATGGCGAAGCCTCCCGCGCCTACCGGGCCACGACGGAAGAAGCGGAGGAATAGCGGAACCGGACATGGGCATACGTGCTTTTCCCCGCTCGCCCAGGTCATAGATGCCGTATAGATGATATCGATATATCGATCATGAAGGGTAACAGAAATCGCCCCGGCTTCACGGCGAAGCGGGGCGATTTCTGTTTGGTGCCGTCGGCTACCCCTCGGGAGAGGTTGTCACAATCCCCTTCCCGGAGGAAGCTTTAGCGACCGTGGTGGAGGTGCCACCCGGATTCGGACCGGGGAATAAAGGTTTTGCAGACCTTCGCCTTACCACTTGGCTATGGCACCGGGTGTGGAGCGGTAGACGAGATTCGGACTCGCGACATCCACCTTGGCAAGGTGGCACTCTACCACTGAGCTACTACCGCACACTTGGTGCCTTGGGGCGGAATCGAACCACCGACACGGAGATTTTCAGTCTCCTGCTCTACCGACTGAGCTACCAAGGCAAATGGCGACCAAGAAGGGGCTCGAACCCTCGACCTCCAGCGTGACAGGCTGGCATTCTAACCAACTGAACTACTTGGCCACGGAATGGTGGGAACAACAGGGCTCGAACCTGTGACCCTCTGCTTGTAAGGCAGATGCTCTCCCAACTGAGCTATGCTCCCATAGCGCTTCGAGCTCCAAAGCTCCCTTGCCGCAAGGTTTCCAGCGCGGCGACGTGATATATAATAACCTCCCCTGCGGGTTTTGTCAAGAACAAAATCACGAATCCCGAAAAAACGGATGTTGTCTGTTTCGGGCATACATTCGTCGATATTCGCCATCTTTTTCGGCGTCCGGCGGCATGGAGAGAAACCGGCGCCAAAAACGCAAAACGCCTTTACAGGCCGGCGCGCCGAATGCTACAATAGAGTTTGAATAATCTGCATCGTTTCGGCGCGTGCGGTGACGAACAAAGGAGCGAAAGGCCTATGAAACAAATCCTGTTTACCGATTCGGCCCCCAAGGCAGTGGGGCCGTATTCTCAGGCGGTCGCCATGGGCGACACGGTGTTCACCTCGGGGCAGCTGGGCATCGACGTAGCTACGGGCAAGCTCGCCTCCGACGTGGAGGCGCAGGCGCACTGTTCCATGAAAAACCTCGGCGCCGTTTTGAAAGCCGCGGGGCTCACCTACGCCGATATCCTCAAAACCACCATCTTTCTTAACGATATGGCAGATTTCGCCGCGGTCAACGCCGTGTACGCAAGCTATTTCAGCGGGGATTATCCCGCCCGCAGCTGCGTGCAGGTCGCAGCCCTGCCCCTGGGGGGCCTGGTGGAAATCGAGTGCGTCGCCGCGCGCTGACGCCCGGCCGTATCCCGTTTACCCAACGACGTCAAAGAGGAACGCAGTATGTTTGAGATCATCCAAAAGCAGGCCCTCAACCCCACCGTTTCGCGCATCGTCGTTTCCGCGCCCCGCGTCGCCGCGAAGGCCGAACCCGGCCAGTTCGTGATCCTCCGCGCCAAGGCGGACAGCGAACGTATTCCCCTGACCGTCGCGGACTACGACCGCGCGGCGGGTACGATCACCCTCATTTTTCAAGTCGTGGGCGCAGGCACCATGGAGCTGGACAGCCTCCGGCAGGGTGACAGCCTCGCCGATCTGGTGGGGCCGCTGGGCAGGGCGACCGAAACCGAAGGGCTCCGCAAGGTCTGCGTCGTGGGCGGCGGCGTGGGCTGCGCCATCGCCCTGCCGGTGGCCAAAAAGCTGCACGAGCTGGGCGCGACGGTGCACAGCGTGATCGGCTTTCGCACCAAGGACCTCGTGATTCTGGAAAAAGAGTTTCGCGCCGTGAGTAACGAGCTTCGCCTGATGACCGACGACGGCAGCTACGGCGAAAAAGGGCTGGTGACCGCGGCGCTGGAGGAACTGATCAACGCCGGGAACCGCTACGACGAGGTGATCGCCATCGGGCCGCTGATCATGATGAAGTTCGTCAGCCTCACCACGAAGAAGTACGGCATAAAAACCGTGGTCAGCATGAACCCCATCATGGTGGACGGCACCGGCATGTGCGGCGGCTGTCGCCTGACCGTGGGCGGCGAAACCAAGTTCGCCTGCGTGGACGGCCCGGATTTCGACGGTCACCTGGTGGACTTCGACGAGGCGTTGAGCCGCGCGGGCATGTACCGCGATTTTGAACAGCACGCGCGGGAGACCGCTTGCAGGCTGTTTAACAGGGAGGCGCTCTGACATGCCCGAACGCAACATGACCCCTCAAAAAACCCCCATGCCCACGCAGCCCGCGGACGAGCGCAACCACAACTTCAGCGAAGTGGCGCTGGGTTACACCTACAGCATGGCCGTCTCCGAGGCGCGGCGCTGCCTGAGCTGCAAAAACAGCCCCTGCGTCGCCGGCTGCCCCGTGAAGATCGATATCCCCGGCTTCATCCGCAAGATCGCCGAGGAGGACATGGACGGTTCCTTTGAAATCCTCAGCGCCAGCACGTCGCTGCCCGCGGTGTGCGGTCGCGTCTGCCCGCAGGAGACGCAGTGCGAGAACCTCTGCGTGCGCGCCATTAAAGGCGAAAGCGTGGGCATCGGCCGGCTGGAGCGCTTCGCGGCGGACTGGCACCGTGAGCACAACTCGACCGTTCCCCGCCGGACGCCCCACAACGGGCATTCCGTCGCCGTCGTCGGCGCGGGCCCCAGCGGGCTTACCTGCGCGGGCGACCTGGCGCGGTACGGCTATCAGGTGACGGTGTTTGAGGCGCTGCACCTGGCGGGCGGGGTGCTGGTGTACGGCATTCCCGAGTTCCGTCTGCCCAAGGCGGTCGTCAACGCCGAAATCGACAACCTCAAGGCGCTGGGCGTGCGCATCGAGACCGACGTGATCATCGGCAAAACGCTTACGGTGGACGAGCTGTTCACCATGGGCTTCGAAGCGGTGTTCATCGGCACCGGCGCGGGCCTGCCCCGCTTCCTGGGCGTTCCGGGCGAAAACCTCAAGGGCGTGTACAGCGCCAACGAATACCTGACCCGCATCAACCTGATGAAAGCCTACTGCGAGGGCAGCTCCACCCCCATCCAGAAGAGCTTCGCCGTGGCGGTGGTGGGCGGCGGGAACGTGGCCATGGACGCGGCGCGCTGCGCCAAGCGTCTGGGCGCCGATCAGGTGACCATCGTTTACCGCCGCAGCATGACGGAGCTGCCCGCCCGCGCCGAGGAAGTGGAGCACGCGCAGGAGGAAGGCATCGCGTTCCGGCTGCTTTGTAACCCGGTGGGGGTGCTGGGCGACGAAAAGGGCTGGGTGACGGGCGTCAAATGCGTGGAAATGACGCTGGGCGAGCCGGACGAGAGCGGCCGTCGCCGCCCCGTGCCCAAGCCGGGCAGCGAGTTCGAGCTGCCCATCGACACCCTGATCGTCGCCGTGGGCACCTCGCCCAACCCGCTTATCCGCACCACGACCGAGGGGCTTCAAACCGACCGACACGGCTGCATCATCGTCAACGGCGAGGACGGGCTGACCACGCGGGAGAACGTGTACGCCGGCGGCGACGCGGTTACCGGCGCGGCGACGGTCATCCTCGCCATGGGCGCCGGCAAGAGCGCCGCGGCGGCCATCCACCGCATGATCACCGAAAAGGCGGAGAAAGGTTGAGCGAGTCGCAGTACGGATAGAAAGCCAGCCGCTTCATCAGGCCGATAGGCAAAACAGGGCCCCGCGCACATCGCTGTGCGCGGGGCCTTTTTCCTGCCATGTCGCGCCGTTCGCCTAATACGTCTGCCCGTAGATAAACTGCTGCATGGCGTCGATGTTCTCCTGTTTGCGCTCGTCGGTGCGGAAGGCGGTGTAGGTGGCGCCGTTGACGTCCTTGTACTTCCACGTGCCGTCCAGGGGGATGCGGAACTGTTCCAGCACCGCGGCGCTTTCGTTCAGGTTGCTCATGGCCTTGCCGCCGATGACCAGCCCGCCCAGCGAAACCATGTCCGCGGCGGT
This sequence comes from uncultured Oscillospiraceae bacterium, assembly GCA_964640955.1. GTDB lineage: Bacteria > Bacillota > Clostridia > Christensenellales > Aristaeellaceae > CAXXOK01. Next base: position 269,462 of record CAZXJI010000001.1, read on the forward strand.
CAGGTTGGTGGCGCCGTAGGGCAGCGCCGTCTGGATGAGCCCCACCAGCTTGGTCATGTCCATATCCTCCATGACCTTTTCCAAAAGCGTTTCCAGCAGCTTGCGCTGGCGCTCGGTGCGCATAAAGTCGTTGTCGATGCCGCGGATGCGCGCGTAGGTCACGGCCTGCATGCCGTCCAGGTGCTGCACGCCGTCGAGGGCCTGCACCTTGGTGCGCTGCACGTTGTCCATGGGCTCCTTGCGCAGCTCGTAGTTGATGCGGCTGGCTTCCTTGCTGGACATGTCCAGGTCCACGCCGCCCAGCGCGTCGATGATGCTGGCCAGACCGTGGATGTTCACCACCACGTAACGCTGGATGTTCATCTGGAAATTGCGGTTGACGGTCTTCATGGCCAGCGCCGCGCCGGCGGCCAGATCACCGTTCTTGCTGCCGTACTTGAAGGCGCAGTTGATGCGTTTGGTGCTTTTGTAGCCGGGCACGACCACCTCGGTGTCCCGGGTGATGCTGGTGAGCTTGATGGAGCCGTCGTCGGTGTTGATGGAGCAGATGATGACCGCGTCGCTCAACCCGCTTTCCAGCGCCACGGAGCGGTTGTCCACGCCCAGCAGCAGGATGTTGACGACGTTGGCGGGCAGATCCTCGTTGAGCTCGAGGTTGTCGATATCCACCGCGCCACCCTGGTCGGTATCGTCGATGGCGTCCTGAATTTCGGCCATCGCCGCCGTCTCCTCCTCCCCGGAGGTCTGGGTGTCGCCGCTTGTGTCCTCGCTGGCCCACTCCAGCCACTGCTGCTTCTCCGCCTCGGTCAGGTCCGGGTTTTGGGCGATGGTCGCCTCGATATCCTCGTCGTCGCTCGCGGCGGTTTCGCTCGCCAGGGCGGCCGTCGTCGCGCCGGGCAGCAGCGCCGCGCACAGCACGGCGATCAGCGTACGCTTCATCCACAGGTTCATGGCTGGGTTTCCTCCTTCAATCTCCCGAAAAAAATCGAGGGTCTTCCCTCGCCGAAAAACGCGTCGGGGCGGGAGTCGGATGCAGTATAAGGCCCGCCGGGGCGGCTGTCAAGCGCCGGACGCGCGTCAGGATTTTGGCGAATCGTTCTTTTCGTCGTCCGCTTCACCCGCCAGACGCAGCGCCTGCGGGGTGCGGCGAAGCGCCAGGATCATCGGCACGCCCAGCGCGTAGCACACCGCGGCCTCCCCCAGACCCACGCTCAGGATGGTAGGCACCAGCAGCACGTCCGCCAGAGTGAAGTGCAATACCAGCCCGATGATGATCGCGTTGCATACGACCGGCGCGGAGGCGGCCAGCCACAGGTTTTTGCGGAACCTGCGGGTCGCGAGCGCGGCGATCAGCGTCGCCAGCGTCCCAAAAACCACGTCCCACGGCGTCGCGCTGCCCAGCAGGTTGGCGATCAGGCATCCCAGCGTCAGCCCCGGTATCGCCTGGGGAAAGAGCACCGGCAGCAGCGTAAGCGCCTCGGAGATGCGGAATTGCACGGGGCCGTAGCTGATGGGCGCGAATAAAAGCGTAATCGCCGCGTACAGCGCCGCGACGACCGCCGCCAGGGTCAGGTTCCGGACCGAAAAAGCCTTCTTCGTCATGCGTTACCTCCAAAATTGTTCGCGCTTTGGCGAAAATAACCCTTGTCACAAGTGTAAGAATTGCTTGCGGCTCCTCAGCCGGCCTGCACCCACTTTTTCCACGTTTCCTCGTCGACGCCTATGGTCACGGCGTTCCCGTTGCGCACGATGGGGCTTCGCAGCGCCGAGGGGTCGCTCAGCAGCTCGGATACGATCAGCGCGTCGCCGGTCATGTGCGCCACGGGCCGCTCCAGCGCCCGGGGGCCGGAACGGTCGACCAGCGCCGACGCGCTCCCGGCGGCCTTTGCGAACAGGGCCAGTTCCCGCTCCCCCAGCCGGTGTTTTTTCAGGTCCACCAGCTGGTAGGGCACGCGTCTTTCCTTAAAAAACCGCTCCGCCTTGAGGACGTCGGGGTTCTTCCTGTTCACGTAGATCTGCACGTTCATCCGTCCGTCCCCTCCGCCTTTTCCAGCCGCGTGCGGATATCCGCGCCGATGAACTTGAGAATCTTGCAGCGGCGTTTGTCCAGAAGCCGGGAGGTGATGCGCTCGGTGTAGCGGGTCTTCAGCTCCGTCAGGCTCAGGTTGGTGCTCAGGATGGTGTGCAGGTCGGCGTTCTGCCGCTCGTTGAGGAGGTTGAACAGCTGCGTGACCGTGATGTTCTCCATCAGCGGCTCGGTGCCCAGGTCGTCCACCAGCAAAAGCGGCGCGTCCAGAAACGGGCGCAGACGGTCGGCGTTGTTTTCGAAATAGGCCTTGCGCATGGTATCCAGCAGCTTGTAGGCGCTCACGTACTGCACGCCGTAGCCCCGCTCGGTCACGCGGTGGGCCATCGCCTGCATGAGAAACGTTTTACCCAGCCCGCTTGGGCCGGTCAGCAGCAGGTCGCTCACCTCCGTGTCGGGGTACGTGTCGGCGAAGCGCTCGCACACGTCGCGGTTGCGGCGCATCATGGAGCGCTGGCTCACGGCCCCCTCGTCGTCGAAGCAGTCCTCGCGGAAAGCTTCGAAAGTCTGATCCTTCCGCAGGCCAAGTTCGGTAAGCATCCGGCGGTTAAGCTCGTTTTCGAAGCAAAAGCACATGCGGCGGGAGGGATCGTACACGTAGCCCTCGTCCCGACAGGCGGGGCAATCGTAAACGGGCGCCAGCGCGTCCGCGGGCAGGCCCGACGCGGCCAGCTTCTGCGCGATCCGGCGGTTGCAGTCGTTGAGCGTCGCGCTCAGGCCCTCGTTGGCTTTGGGGTCCTTCGCCGCGCCGGGGTACATCGCCAGGCGGATGCCGTTCATCAGCGCCGCATGGCGGCGGTCGAGCAGCTCCTTAAGTCCGGGGCAGCGCGCGCATACGGCGTCGACCTTCTCGTCGTACCGGCGCAGGTTTTCCTCCCGGCGCGCCGCGTACTCCTGCGTAAGCTGCAGGATCACCTGATCACGTGTCATAGCGCCGCACCTCCTCGATTTCCTCGGGCGTCAGGCCGTCGTACCGGGCCGGGTCATACTCCCGCTGCGTGTAGCGCTGCTCCACGACCGTTTTCCCGGGCCTCTTTTCGGCGCTTCCCGGCTGGGCGTAGGCTTCCCGGCGCTTCTGGTAGTCCGCCTCGGCGGCCTCAGCCGTTTTGATCCCCTCGGCGCGGTAGCGTTCCAGTATTTTGTTCATAAAGGCCATGGGGGCCGTTTTGCCGGCGGAATACTCGGCCGCCTTTTTGAGCACCTCGTCGGTAAAATCCCACTCCCCGCGCCACTTGGCAAGCAGGTCGCGGTCGCGCAGGGTGGTGATCTTCCCCCAGCCCATCAGGCCGAACAGCTCGCGCAGGAAGGCGTTCTGCTCCCGGACGCGCGCAAGGTGCGCCTCCACGTCGCCGGGGGTGACGAGCCCTTTTTCGCTCCACGCGTCCGCGAGGCCCTCCAGCTTGTCCAGCGACTGTGTTTTTTTCGTGCGGCATATCTCCCGCGCGGCCAGCAGGATGGTCTCGTGCGGAAGCTTCTCGCGCATATGGCGATAAACCTCCCGCACCAGCTCCTGGTTGGCGTTTGCGGAAAGCCCCGCCGTGCGCAGCACCTCGCGGATGGCGGCGGTCTCGTCCTTTTCCGCCTCCAGTTGCTTTTCCAGTTGCTCGGCGGACGTTTTTTCGCGGTCGCTGCGCCCGTGCACGCCTTCCAGCACCCGGTCCAGATACTTGAAGTTCGGGTCGCTCACGCCCTGCATCTCCCCGCAGGCCTTCTCCACGGCCTTCTGGGTGAAGCCCCAGTCCTTCGTCCATTTCAGGTACAGGTCGATCTCGTCGATCGTGGGCTCCCGGAAGCGGCTGATGCGGTGCAGCACGCGCCGGGCGCCCGTCCACGCGGGCAAACTGCGCGCGAAAAACTTTTCCGCCGCCTCCAGCGTTACGATGCCGTGGTCTACCAGTTCCAGCGCGAATTTCTGCGCCGTTTTGAAGTCGAAGTTCACGCCGTTGGTGGTCACCAGGTGCTGGATCATCTCCAGCACCACCTCGCGGGGCAGGCCCAGCTGCTCCACCCACTCGTAGCACAGCCCCAGCTCGCCGCCGTGGATGGCCCGCCGGTTGCCGAATATGGCATAGATCGCCTGGGCGAACTGCGCGTCCGCCTCGTCCACGGGCGCGGCCTGCCGCCCCGTCATCGCCTGTTGGACGTTCAGGTACGTGAAACGCGGGGGCTTGTCCTGCGTGCGGGCTACCAGCCGGCAGCGCTCCCAGTACTGGAAGGCGGAAAGCACCTCGTTTTCCGTCATGCCCAGTTCCTTGGCCAGCGTATCGGGCGTCAGGCCGTCGGCCGCCGCCGGGTAGCGCGCGTACATCAGCCCGTAGAGGTACACCTTCACGTACCCCTCCGGCGCAGCGGGCATGTATTCGCAGATGAAGGCGTTGGGGAGCGATACCGCGTCCCACAGCACGCCCGCTTTGTCCGTGTCGAACAGCGCCATCCGGCCGCCTCCCGCCTTCGAAAAATTCCCGCACCAGTATACCACGGCGGCGCGCCCCGCGGCAAGCGGGCTTGTGCCCCCGGACGGTTTGCGGTATACTCAGAGGCAGCGAAGCGGGCTTCCTTTCGCCCGCGTGCGACGAAACAAAACGGGAGGCAACTATGGCCTTTGCCCATCTGCATCTGCATACCGAATACAGCCTGCTGGACGGCGCCTGCAGCATCAAGCCCCTGATGAAGCGCCTCAAGGAACTGGGCTTTGAGCACTGCGCCGTCACCGACCACGGGGTGATGTACGGCGTCGTGGATTTTTACTCCGCGTGCAAGGAGGCGGGCATTCACCCGGTTATCGGCTGCGAAGCCTACATCTGCCCCGACCGGTTCGACAAAACCTACGTCAGCCGCGAGTACAGCCATCTGATCCTCCTGTGCGAGAACCAGACGGGTTACCGAAACCTGACCAAGCTGATCAGCGCGGGGTTCACCGAGGGCTTTTACTACCGTCCCCGGCTGGACTACAAGCTGCTTGCGCAGCACGCCGAAGGGCTTATCTGCATGACCGCGTGCCTGAGCGGCGACCTGCCCAAGCTGCTTTTGCAGGGCAACCGCGAGGGCGCCCGCGCCTACGTAAACGACATGCGGCGCATCTTCGGCGAAAACAACTTCTTTATCGAAATTATGGACCACGGCATTCCCGAGGAAAAGCAGGTGCTGCCGGAGCTGATCGCCCTGTCGCGGGAGATGGGCGTGCCGCTGGTGGCGACCAACGACTGCCATTACCTCCGGCGGCAAGACGCGGCCGCGCAGGAAGTGCTCATGTGCGTGCAGACCGGCAAGACCCTGCAGGACGAAGCGCGCATGCGCATGGAGACCGAGGAGCTCTACGTGAAAAGCGAGGCGGAGATGCGCGCGCTGTTTCCTTCCGTGCCCGACGCCATCGAGCGTTCGGCGCAGATCGCCGCCCGCTGCAACGTGGAGTTCGACTTTCAGACCCGCCACCTGCCCAGCTACCCCATCGAGACCGGGGAAAAGCCGCTCGACATGCTTACCCGCCTGTGCCTGGAAGGGATGCGCGAACTGTACCCCGACCGGGCGGACGACCCGGACAGCGAACCCCGCAAGCGCCTCGCCTACGAGCTGGACGTGGTGGCCCAGATGGGCTTTGTGGATTACTTCCTGATCGTGTGGGACTTCATCGATTACGCCCGGCGCAACGGCATCACGGTCGGGCCCGGCCGCGGCAGCGGCGCCGGCAGCATCGCGGCGTACACGCTGCACATTACGCAGCTGGATCCCCTCAAGTACAACCTGCTCTTCGAGCGCTTTCTGAACCCCGAGCGCATCAGCATGCCGGACTTCGACGTGGACTTCTGCTACGAGCGCCGCCAGGAAGTGATCGACTACGTCACCCGCAAGTACGGGGCCGACCACGTGGCGCAGATCATCACCTTCGGCACCATGAAGGCCAAGGCCGTCGTGCGCGACGTGGGCCGCGTGCTGGGCATGAGCTACGCGGCGGTCGACCGCGTCGCCAAAGCCATCCCCTTTTCGCTGGACATGACGCTTGAAAAAGCGGTGCAGATCAGCCCGCAGCTGAGCGAAATGGTGAACACCGAGCCGGAGGTGCAAAAGCTGATCGAGACGGGCATGGCGCTGGAGGGCATGCCCCGGCATGCCAGCACCCACGCGGCGGGCGTGCTGATCACCGCCAAACCCGTAACCGAGTACGTGCCCCTGCAGGTGAACGACGAGGTGGTCACCACCCAGTTCCCCATGGGCACGCTGGAGCACCTGGGCCTTTTGAAAATGGATTTTCTGGGCCTGCGCACCCTCACCGTCATCCGCGACGCGCTGGACCTGATGCGCGACGCGGGCGTGGATATGAAATCCGACGATATCCCGCTGGACGACCCCGCCGTGTACGAGATGATCTCCCAGGGCGATACCGACGGCGTTTTCCAGCTGGAGTCCGGCGGCATGCGCGCGTTTCTGCAAAACATGAGGCCCGAAAGCTTCGAGGATATCATCGCCGCCATTTCCCTTTACCGCCCCGGCCCCATGGAAAGCATTCCCCGCTACATCGCCGGCAAGCACGACCCGGCGTCGGTGCGCTACCCCACGCCGCTGCTTAAGCCCATACTGGACGTCACCTACGGCTGCATGGTCTACCAGGAGCAGGTCATGCAGATCGTGCGCGACCTGGCGGGCTACTCCTACGGCCGCAGCGACCTGGTGCGCCGCGCCATGAGCAAGAAAAAGCACGACGTCATGGCCAAGGAGCGCGAGTACTTCGTGCACGGCATGACCGACGCGAACGGAAACGTGGTCGTGGAGGGCTGCGTGCGCCGCGGCGTGCCGGAGGCCGTGGCCGAGCAGCTTTTCGACGATATGACCGCCTTCGCGAGCTACGCCTTCAACAAGAGCCATGCCGCGGCCTATGCCGTGGTCGCCGTCAAAACGGGGTGGCTCAAGCGCCACTACCCCGTGCAGTTCATGGCCGCCATCATGAACAGCTTTCTGGACCACACCGGCAAGGTGGCCGGCTACATCCAGTACTGCCGCAGCCGGGGCATCCCCGTGCTTCCGCCGGACGTCAACCGCAGCGGCTGGAAGTTCACCGTAGACAGGGATCAAAAGGGCAAGCCGGGCATCCGCTTCGGGATGGGCGCGGTGAAAAACGTGGGTTACGGCGCGGTGGAGGCGATCGTGCAGGCGCGCGCGTCCCAGCCTTACCGCGATCTGTTCGATTTTGCCGAGCGCGTGCCGGCGGAGGCCATCAACAAGCGCGTGGTGGAAAGCCTCATCAAGGCCGGGGCGTTCGACGCGGGCCAGTATAACCGCGCCCAGCTGATGAGCGTGTACGAACGTGTGATGGACCAGGCCGCCCAGAAGCGCAAAAACAACCTGGCCGGGCAGGTAAGCCTGTTCGACATGATGGCGCCGGGCAGCAAGCCCGCCCATATCGACGTTCCCGACATGCCGGAGCATCCCCGCAAGGCGCTGCTCAACATGGAAAAGGAAATGACCGGCGTCTACATCAGCGGCCACCCGCTGGACGAGGTGGCCGACCTGCTGCAATCCGGTTTCACTTCGGTTCTGGACGTCCAGAATATGACCGAGAACGAAAACCACGGCCTCGACCACGACGGCGACCCCGCCGTGATGGCGGGCATCCTGGCGCTGGCAAAAAGCCGCATCACCAAGCGCGGCGCCATGATGGGCATCGTGACGCTGGAAGACCTGACCGGACAGATCGAAGGGCTGGTGTTTCCCAAGATCTACGAGCAGTTCGTCGATCTGCTGGCGGCGGACAACCTGGTGGTGCTTACCGGGAAGCTTTCCTTCCGCGAGGAGGAGGACGCCAAGCTGCTGGTGGACGGCGTGCAGCTTTTAACGCCGCAGACCGCGCAGCAGGCGCGGCTGCAGACGCGGGTGAACGAAAGCCTCGCGGCCGACGACCCGGACGAGCCGCCCGCGGCGCGAAACGGCTGGGCGCACGACCCCGAAAAGCCCTGCGCGCACCTTTCCGAAGCCAACGTCGGCATGATGAACGCCTATCCCGGCGCGGAAACGGAAACGCAGGTCGACGTAAGCCTGTTCGTCGGCGCGCCCCGCCTGTTGCCGGATACGCCCCCGGCCCCCGTGGCGAAAGCCCCCCGCGGGGATCGGACGCCGGTTGCGGAAACCGCGTCTGTGGAGGCGGAGGACGAAGCGCAAACCGCCGCGTCGGACGCGGGCCGCACCGAGCGCAGGCTTACGCTCACCCTGCCCACGCGCGAGCCGTATTACGAGCAGGTCAAATCCCTTCTGGGCACGCACGCCGGGGACGTGCCCGCGTACGTCACCATTTCGGACGAGGCGCTTTCCTTCCCGCTCGCCCGCGAATACTGGCCGGCCGAAAGCCCCGCCCTGAGCGACGGCCTGCGCGCGTTGCTGGGGGAGGCGAACGTTTTGTGGAGCGCCTGAGCGTACCGCAATCTTCCCGCAATCTTCGCGCGGCGTTTCCCCTTCCTTCACACGACCGTCAAACGGACACGCTATCCTCGGAACCGTAATTACACAATGCACGGAGGGTACGGCGAATGAGACTCTTGCGCAAGAACGGCTGGAAATTTCTTTTGGATATCGTGATGGCGTTCCTGCTGGCGCTGATGTACAACAAGCGCGTGCTGGGAATGGAGTTTCACGAAATCGGCGGCCTGGCGTTATGCGGCTTTTTCATCATCCACAAGCTGCTCAACGGCAAGTGGATCAAAGCCGTAACGACCGGTCTCTTCTCACGCCGTACCCCCGTGCGCCAAAAAACGTTCTGGGTGCTGGATCTGCTTTTGCTCATCAGCTTCATCGTAATTCTGGTTTCCGGCATCGGCATCAGCAAGGTCGTTTTCCCCAATTCCAGCGCGGGCCCGGCGGCCAAAATCCTGCACTACGGCGCGAGCGCGCTGGCCCTGGCGCTGGCGGGCGTGCACCTGGGGTTGCACATGGGGTGGATCGGCCAGCGGATGCCCTTCCTGAAGAAGATACCTTCGCTGCTTCGCAGGGCGCTTGCGGTGGTGCTGAGCATCGCGGTGCTTATGCTGGGCGCGTACAGCGTGACGAATACCGCCTTTCTCAACTGGATCGCCAACCTGAGCATGATCCCCGCCTCCTTCGCCCAGTCCGCACCGGCGGACGATGAACAGGCCGCCGGGCCGGCGGTCGACACCCTTGCGGAGGCGGAAGGCGGGCACGGTCAGGGCGGCGGCGGAACCGGCCTGCGGGACGGCACGGGCCCCCACGGCAGCGGCAACGGCGAAGGCGCGCAGGACGTTTCCGTCGGCGGGGTGCTTATGAGCTTCCTGAGCATATTCCTGGGCTTCGCGGTGCTCGCCGCATGGATCGACGGCGCAGGCAAGGCGCTCAGGCGCAGACGCCTGCGCAAAACCCCCGCGGCGACCGGCGCGGCGTAAACCATACGGTATTTCCCGCAAATCCAAAGCGGCCCTATCGGGCCGCTTTGGATTGTCAAGAAACTGTTTCTCCCGGGTGGTATCGGAGGGTCGCAACCCTCCGATTGTTTTCGTATCGACCGGCTTTGCCGGTCGGGCGGGGAGTTTGCGGCTTTGCCGCAAACATGACCCGTAGCTCAAAAAAGTGGCGAAGTCCACTTTTTTGACAGTACTTCCGAAACCGCTTGACAAATCCGGTCGCACACGATAGTATACAAAATACAAAGAAAGAACAAGAGGTGTCTGGATGTCCGTTACGCGCTTTACCCCCTCCGTCGATAGCAAGCCCATCCGGGAAATCGCCTACGAAACGCTCAAGCACGCCATCATCACCGGGCAGATTCCCGCGGGCGTGCGCATCGTGGAAACGGAGTACGCCGATATGCTGCATATCAGCCGCACTCCCCTGCGCGAGGCGCTTCGCAAGCTGGAAAGGGACGGGCTGGTGGAGTACGTGCTTCGCCGCGGGGTGATCGTAAGGGCCTTCACCATCGACGACGTAGAGGAGATTTACACCATCCGCAACGCCCTCGAAATGCTGACCCTCCCCTCCATAATCCAAAACGCCACGCCGGAGGATATTCGCTCCATGCGCGAGAAGCTCCACCGGATGGACGCCTTTATCGAGAACAACGATATCGAAGGCGTCTCCCCGCTCGCGCGCAGCTTTCACGACCAGCTCACGGCCATTTCCGGCCTTAACCGCATCCTGCGCGTCATACAGAGCCAGGATGAGTACATCCGCCGTTTTTCCGCCATGAGCATCGCCAAGGAGACCCGCCGCTCCTCCGCCCACGCCGAGCACTACAAGCTGGTGGATTACGTAGAACAGAAGGATTTGGAGAACTTCACCAAACTGATGCAAAAGCACATCGAGCGCAGCAAGGAAACCTGCCTCATCGCGCTGGAGGAGGCCCATTACCAGCAGGAAAGGGAGTAACCCCCGCGGTGTTTTCGCGCGTCTTCACGCGGCGGGACGCGCCTTTTTCATATTACGGTCACAGCCGGCCCGCGCCTTCGCCGGGCCGGTCGTCATAACAGATAAAGGAGACGATCATGTTGGAATCGACCTGGGATTTGAGCGTATTCTACGCCGGGTTTGACGATCCGGCCCTGCGCGCCGATATCGACGCCGTCCGTACCCTGACCGTGGAGGGCGGCGAAATGCTCAAGCGGGACGCGCCCGCCTCGGAAAAGCTGGAGGCGATCGTGGATCGGCTGGAAACCCTGACCAACAAGCTTTCGCGCGCCTTCATGTTCTGCCAGCTCACCCTCGCGGTGGAGGCGGAGAACCGCGAGGCGTTCCGCGTGCTGGAAGAGCTCAGCGCCCTGTCCGTGGATACGCAGGTGTTCCAGAGCGCGTGCACCCGCTACGTCGGGACGCTTAACGACCTGGAAGCGCTGATCGCCCGGAGCCCGAAGCTTACGGCCAACGCCTTCGTGCTGCGCGAGGCGAAGCGGGAAGCGGCCCACATGCTGCCCGAAAGCATGGAAAAATGGATGCTGCGCATGTCCCTGAGCGGCGGCGACGCCTTCCAGAAGCTGCGCGACCAACTGATGGGTACGCTCACAGCCGAAATGGACGGCAAAACCCTGCCCCTGCCCGCCGTGCGCGGCATGGCGCACGACCCCGATCCCGCCGTGCGCAAGCGCGCCTACGAGGCCGAGCTGGCCGCCTACCCCAAGGTCGCCCTGCCCATGGCGTTCTGCCTGGGAGGCATCAAGGGCGAGGCGCTGACGATGTGCGAGGCCCGCAACTATCCGGATGTACTAACCCAGCAGCTTTCGGAAAGCCGCATGGATCACGAAACGCTCGACGCCATGTGGCAAGCCTGCCGCGAAGCCTTCCCGGATTTCCGCCGCTACCTGCGCGCCAAAGCGAAGCTGCTGGGTCACGAGGACGGCCTGCCGTTTTACGACCTGTTCGCGCCGGTCGGAAGCGACGTGAAAAAGTACACCGTCGAAGAGGCGCGCGACCTGCTCAAGGATACCTTCGGCAAGGCGCACCCCAAAATGGCCGACTTCATGATGCACGCCTTCGACAACCGCTGGATCGACCTGTACCCGCGGGAAGGCAAGGAAGGCGGCGCGTTCTGCGCGGATAACCACGAGCTGGACCTCTGCCGCGTCCTCACCAACTTCGTGGGCAGCTTTTCGGACGTCAGCACCCTAGCGCACGAGCTGGGGCACGCCTGGCACGCCCGCTGCATGCAAAAAAAGCCCATTCTGATGGCGCAGCCCCCCATGCCGCTGGCGGAAACGGCTTCCACCTTCAACGAAACGCTTTTGTCCCACACGGTGCTGGCCGGAGCCGACGAGGAGCGCGCCTTCGGCATTCTGGAGGGCAGCCTGATGGAGGCGACCCAGTGCGTGGTGGACATCTACAGCCGCTTCCTGTTCGAAAGCGCGGTGTTCGAAGCCCGCAAGACCCATACCCCCGCGGTGGAGGAGCTTCGCAAAATGATGCTGGACGCGCAGGAGGCCACCTACGGCGACGGCCTGGCCGGGGACGTGCGCCACGCCGACATGTGGATCAACAAGGGCCACTACTACACCGTGGGCCTGCACTACTATAACTTCCCCTACGCTTTCGGCCTGCTGTTCGGGCTGGGCGTATACCAGAAATACCGCGAGGAAGGCACGGCCTTCCTGCCCGAGTACGACGCTCTGCTCTCCCGCTGCGGCAGCGACACCGTCGCAAACGTCGCCGCGAGCGTGGGCATCGACGTGCACAGCGTGGCCTACTGGCGAAGCGCGCTGGACGTGCTTCGCGGGGAAATCGACGAGTTTGAAAAGCTGGCCGCGCAAAGGAGCGCACGGTGAACGAAAATACCTTCCGCGCGCCGTGGCTGCTTGCCGCGGCGCGCGTGTTCGCACAGGCGGACTACCCGCTCTACGCCGTGGGCGGCGTGGTGCGCAACGCGCTGATGAACCTGCCCGCAAGCGACGTGGACCTCTGCGGCCCCGCCCTTCCGGAGACGGTCGCAACGCTGTGCGAGGGCACGCCCGTAACGGCGGTGCTGCGCGCGGCGCACTTCGGCACGGTGGAATTGCACGTTGCGGACGAAAGCGGCCGCCATATGGCGGAATACACCACCTTTCGCGAGGACAGCTACCGCACGGGGCACCAGCCCGCCGCCGTGCGTTTCGCGAGCACCCCGGAGGTGGATGCGCTGCGGCGGGATTTTTCCGTGAACGCGCTTTACCGTCCCCTGCCCGCCGACCCCGCCGTTCCCGTTTCGGTGCTCGATCCAACCGGCGGCCTTGCGCATCTGCGGCAGGGCGTTTTGCATACCGTGACCGACGATCCCGACCGGGTTCTGCGGGACGACGGCCTGCGCATCCTTCGCGCGGCGCGGTTCCAGGCGGAGCTGGGCCTCACGCCCACCGGCGCGCTGCTCTCCTCCGCCGCCAGGCACGTCAAACTGCTTTCCGAGATCGCCCTGGAGCGTATCCGGGACGAGTTGACCCGCCTGTTGCTTTCAGACGTCAAATACCCCACGCTGAAACGCGCCGCGCCGCCGGTTCCGACGGGGCTGAATACGGTGCTTGCCGTGGGCGCGTGGCCGGCGGTGTTCGGCCCGCTTTTGCCGGATGAGGCCGCCGTGGGCGCGACCGCCTTCTATTGCGCTCCGGCGGGAATGCCGCCCGCCGCGGGCAAGCTGGTGTTGCTTTTTCATCGGGAACAGCCCGCCGCGCTCGGCGCGCGGATGGACGCGCTTCGCTTTTCCGTGCGGGAGACCCGGACGGCCGTAAACGCGCTGACGGCGCTTGCGGCGTTCCGGGGCGGGGCGCCGTCGCTGATGGACGCGGTGCGGCTGGGCGTTTCGCCGGTCGAAAACGCCGTTGAGGCCCTGCGTGCTCTCCGGCTGGCAGGCGCGCCCTGCGAAAACGCGCTTGCGCGGGCGCAAGAGCAGCTTGCCGTTCTGCAGGGCGGCGGCCTGCCTCTCAGCCTCAGGGAACTGGCCGTGAACGGAAACGATCTGCTCCCGCTGTGCCGTCGCTACGGCGTACCCTCCGCCATGATCGGGCGGACGCTGAACGCGTTATGGCGCGACACGGTGGAAGGGTGCGTGCCCAACACGCGGAAGGCCCTGCTTGAACGTGCGGACGCGCAGCTGCGTTCCGCCGGGCCGCAGGCGCCGGACGACCCGTAATCGAGCCGAATCCGGTTCCTTTTGCGCGGGCGGCTTGTCCGTCATGATCCGGATGTTTATCTCGCTTTTAGGGTGGTATCGGAGGGTCGCGACCCTCCGATTGTTTTCGTCTCGGCCGGCTTTGCCGGTCGGGCGGGGAGTTCGCGGCTTTGTCGCAAACAGTACCCGTAGCTCAAAAACGTGACGAAGTCCACTATTCTGATAAACCGGCGCAGGCGGTTCATCCGCCTGCGTTCTTTTTTTGTGACCCTTCACGTGAAGTTCACATAAACCCCTTATACTGCCGTTCATACCGTTTCTTTCCGGGGACGGCCGTCTCCGTCGAACGGCGCGGGCGGCTCTCTCCGGCGGGATCGTCACTTTCCGAATCTCTCCGGCAGGTTGACCGGCACACGGAGGACTGGCATGAAGCGTGCAATCGTTTGGTTGATTCTCCTCTCGATGATGGCGGGAACGGCCGCCCCGGTATACGCTCAGGAGGAAGAAGAGGCGCGCGTGATCGTAGCGACCGACGAGTGGACGCCGCCGGACCTGAGCGGCCTTACGTCGGCGGATGCGTCGGAGCTGCTGCTTTTAAAGGTGGCTCAGGAGGAGATCGGCTATACGGAAGGCCCGCTGAGCAACGAGACGAAATACGGCGAATGGTTCTGCGGCGGCCGGGTGGCCTGGTGCGCCGAGTTCATCACCTGGTGTGTGGATCAAGTGGATCAGCGTTACGGAACCGCGCTGATGAACGACGTTTTCCCGTGGTACGGAGGGCCGTCCACGGGCGCGCCGTTCTTTATCGAAAAAGGGCGCTTCATTTCCGACAACGGCAAGCTGCCCTCCAACGAGAAGCAATGGCTGATCGGGAGCGACCACTACCTGGAAGCGGACGAGTACGTCCCCTATCCCGGCGATTACATCTGGTTCTGGTATTACAGCCGCAGCCAGGGCACCGACCACGTGGCGCTGGTGGAGGGCGTCAGCCGCGACGAGGACGGCACGATACAGGTGCACGTCATCGAGGGCAACAACCCGGACAGCGTGCAGCGCGCGACCTACGCGCTCACGGATTGGCGCGTTTACGGCTTCGGCACGCCCGTGAAGCGCGCGTACTCCAACCTGCGCATCTATAACCAGAACGACGATGTCGCGGCCCTGCAGGCCGACCTGGAAGCCCTGGGCTATTACGTGGCCGAGGAAGGGCGTGACGGCGTGTTTACCAAAGAGGTTCAGACGGCGGTCAAACAGCTGCAGCACGACGGAGGGGTATCGGCCACGGGCATCGTGGACATGGAAACGCGCCGGCTGCTCGAGGCCATGCTGGCCGAGGCCGGGCAGGCGCAGTAGACCGGGCGTTTCCCGCATACGCAAAACGCCCCGGCGCGCGTCTCCGTCGGGGCTCCCGCCCGCCGCCGCCTGCGCGCGCGACGGGCCCGATTGCAGCTTACGATTAACGCTTATGTGTCAAGTACTTCTTTAGCGATTTTTGTACGATCTCTTCAATTTCTGCTTTCAATTCGGGCGTCATCGTCATAACATTCGCACAGGCCCGTTCCCCGGCCGGCGGCGTGTCCGTATCCGTGGGGAGCGACGGTTCCCGACCCAGCAGATAATCGGTCGACACGTCGAAAAAATCCGCCATTTTGAGGATCATGTCCACGTCGGGCTTCCGTTGTTCCCGTTCCCAGGCCGTAATGGCCGCCTGGGACACGCTCAGGTATTCCGCAAGTTTGATCTGGCTGATTTTCATTCGCTTCCGGCATGATTTAATCCGTTCTCCGAGCATATATTTCACTCCTAGATGAATTATAACATCTTACGTTTATGATTTCATATACGTATTGTATTATTACCCTTTTTCGGTGTATTTATTATGATATTAACACAATATGTGATAAATTTCCATATTTAGGCTATCCGCGCCCGCCTGTCCGACGCGCCGCCGGTCGGCGCATGCCCCGGTCCGTTACGCCGGCTTGACATGCGTGGCCGGATCGGATACGATAGCGGCAGGATCCGGTAACGTCGATAATCCCCGCGCGGTGGCGGCCCGCCCCGATGAAAGGAGCATGCGCATGTCCCCTGCCCGAATCGTGACGGATGCGGCGGAAACCGCTTCTGCCGCAAACGAGATCGTTCCCGGCGTCGTACGGACCGCTCAGGACGGCTACCGGTGGACGTATCGCCTGAATCTGCTGACCAATCCCGTCGTCGCCCTGACCCTTGCGAAGGTCTTGGGCCTCTCCCTGCTGGGCGTAGCCGCGTTTCTCTTCCTTTTAACCCTGGGCGACGGCTTTGCGGCGGCCGGAAGGCTGTTTTTTCAGATTCTCGGCTACGGGGCGCTGCTCCTGCTCGCGCTTTCGGCGGTCGGGCTTTTGCTGACGACCCTGATCCTCGGGGGCACGTACGACGTGCGATTCGACATGGACGAAAAGGGGATTTCGCACACGCAGCTCCCCCGCCAGTTCAAGCGGGCCCGGGTGGCGGCGCACATTACGGCGCTGCTGGGCGCGCTTGCCGGCCGCCCCTCCGTCGCCGGGGCCGGGCTGCTGGCCGGGCAGAAACAAACGTCCCGCAGCGTTTTCAGCCGCGTCAGGAAGATCAAGGCGCTGCCTTCGCTGCACGCTATCCTCCTGAGCGGCGGCATGGAGCACAATCAGGTTTACGCCGCTGCGGAACAGTATGCTTTTGTCCTGGATTACATCGTCTCGCACTGTCCCGGCGCGAAGAAGAAATAACGGTTTCCCCCGCGTTTGCGCGCCGTTCACGCGGCGCGCTCTTTTCGTTTTCATTCGTCCCGCCTATCGGCCGGCGTACTTTGCGAGCAAAGAGGCGAAATCGATGCAGTACTGCATGTCCTTCTCGCCAAGCTTGCCCCGGTAGTATCCCTTTCGGGCGTTGATCGCGGAGACGTCCGCAAGCATCGCCGCCGCGTCCGCGACCGCGACCTGCGCGACGGAGCGGTACCCCGCCTCGTAAAACGCCTTCGCCGCCATAGCCCCTACGCCGCTGATGCGAACCAGATCGCACAGGGAGAGAAGCTCCCCCGGCTTCGCGGCTTCGCTTTCGGAGTATTCCCGCGAATTGCGGATGCCCCAGCCGGCCAGATCGGCGATCGTCGCGGCGTCCGCGTCCGGAAAGTCCGCCAATGCGACGGGCTTGGCCTCCAGGCTGCCGATTTCCCTTTTCAAAACCGTCAGGTACTCCTCGCCGATCCCGGCCGCCGCAAGCGCGGCGCGTTCGCCGGGCGCGGAGAGCTTCTTTTTCAACTGCGCCACGTTGGCGATGCCCCGCTTGACGAACGTGGCGAAAACCGCGTCGATATCCCGCTGAAGCAGGCTGCGCCCGGGCGTGAGCCTGCGGCCTTTCAGCCAGTCGCCGTAGGCCTGAACGGGGAGTTCCGAAAGGGGCAGGTTGTAAGCCATAAGCGCCTCCCGTCAGTCGTTTTGCAGTATGTCGAACCGCGCCCGCCGCCGCTTATTGTATCCATTATACAGGAAAACCGCCTTCCTGGGAAGCCCGTTCCGGCGTCTACCCTCCGCCTGCAAACGCTTTCCCGCGTTTTGAAAAAACAGCAACGGACGATAGGGATACGTGCATCTCCCCTCGAAACCCTTACCGGGCGGATCGCCGACCGACGAAGCACAGGAGGCTTTTATGACTTACATACCCAAACCGGAACGGTACGAGAACATGATGTACCGCCGCTGCGGCGCCAGCGGCCTGCTGCTGCCCGCCGTCTCGCTGGGGCTCTGGCACAATTTTGGCAGCATTACGCCCTTCGATACCCAACAAAAGCTCCTTCGCACGGCTTTCGACCTGGGGATTACGCACTTCGACCTGGCGAACAACTACGGTCCTCCCTACGGCGAGGCGGAGCGCAACATGGGCGTGCACATGCTTCGGGACTGGAAACCGTACCGCGACGAGCTGGTGATATCCACCAAAGCCGGCTACGACATGTGGCCGGGCCCGTACGGCAACCACGGGAGCCGCAAGTATCTGGTCGCCAGCCTCGAGCAGAGCCTGAAGCGGATGAACCTCGAATATGTGGATATCTTCTACCACCACCGGCCGGACCCCGAAACGCCGATCGAGGAAACGATGGGCGCGCTGGACAGCCTCGTGCGCAGCGGCAAGGCGCTGTACGCGGGCATATCCAACTACGACGCGGAGCAGACGGCGGCCGCCGCGGCCGTCGCGCGGCGGCTGGGAACGCCGCTGCTGATCCACCAGCCGCAGTACAACCTGTTCAACCGCCGAATCGAGCATGGGCTGACCGACGTCCTGCGGCGCGAGAAGCTCGGCTGCATCGCCTTCATGCCGCTGGCCGGAGGGCTGCTGACGAACCGTTATCTGGGCGGGATCCCCGCGGATTCCCGCGCGGCACACGACCCGCGCTACCTGAAACCCGGCGACATCACGCCGGAAAAGCTGGCCGTCGTCCGCCGCCTGAACGAAATCGCCTCCGCCCGCGGCCAGACGCTCGCGCAGGCGGCCCTCGCCTGGACGCTTCGGGACGAGGTGGTGACCAGCGTCCTGATCGGCGCCAGCAAGCCGGAGCAGATCGCGGAAAACGTGAAGGCGTTGGACAATCCGGCTTTCACCACCGAAGAGCTCAACAGCATCGACGAGGCGCTCGCCACGCTGTAACCGGCCGACCCGCGCCGGGCGGCGGGCCCCGCGTGGCCGATCCGCTTTGTGAAAAGTTAAAATTACCGGCGCTATTGGGGCGCCGGTTTTTCCTCAGGCCCTTTCCCGTAAGCGTTTGCCGGTCTCCGGCGCCCGCCGTCACGTCGCTTCTCCCCTCTTTACATCCGCTTTGAATTGGTGTAACGTATCCCCTACGAAAAGAACGCTACGTAACCGCTCCAGCGGAGGAACTATGGATACGTACCGACGGATTTTTCAATGGCTGAAGCCCTACCGGCGGAAACTCATCACCTGCATCGTACTGCTGACGCTGTTGACGGCGCTGCGCATGGTGGTGCCCTACATCACCCAGGCCGTGGTCAACGACGTGCTTCCCAACCGCAACATGACGCTTCTGCTGCAGCTGTGCGCCGCGCTGATCGCGATGACCGCCATTCGCAGCGTGATGATGTACAAGCGCGGCATGCTGATCGAAGAAGTGTCCCAAAGCGTGGTGTACGACCTGCGTACTGGCCTCTACGGCCATATGCAGGAGCTTTCTTATGCCTTCTACGATTCCCACCACATCGGCGAGATCATGAGCCGGATGACGGGCGATATCGAAGGCGTGCGCGTGCTGATCGTCAACGGCGTGGTGGGCGTGATCGAAAACGGGCTGATGTTCGTGCTGTCGCTGATCGGCATGAGCCTCATGTCCTGGCAGCTGACGCTGATCATGGTGTGCTTCTGCCCGGTGATCGCGGTCATCGCGTGGCGGCTGCACCACCACATCCGCCCGGCGCACATCGCCGTGCGCGAGCAGAACGCCGTGCTCAATACCCGCACGCAGGAGAACATCTCCGGCGTGCGCGTGGTGAAGGCGTTCGCCCGCGAGGCTTACGAGCAGGAGGCTTTTAACAGGGACAACACGCAGGTACTGAACAACAACCTGCGCGTAACGCGCATCTGGAGCACGTACTACCCGCTGTTGGATACCGTCGCCGGCCTCGCCATTCCCGTGTTGATGGTATCGGGCGCGGCCATGGTGGGGCGTGGGATGCTGGATATCGGCACGCTGGTGGGCGCGACGGGCTTCGTGTGGATGCTCATCGGCCCTATGCGCCAGGTGGCCTCGTACGTGAACATGACCGCCAACGGCGTGGTATCCTCCGAAAAGCTGATCTATTACATGGATCTGGGAACGCAGATCCGCAACCCCGAGGAGCCGCAGGCACCCGCGAAGCGCGAGGGCCGGGTGGATTTCGACCATGTGACCTTCAAATACGGCGACAAGACGGTGCTCACGGATATCGACCTGCACGTGGAGCCGGGGCAGTCCATCGCCGTCATGGGTGCGACGGGCGCGGGCAAATCGACGCTGGTGACGCTGCTGGGGCGCTACTACGACGTATCGCGCGGAAGCGTGCTGGTGGACGGGGTGGACGTGCGCAGGCAGGACCTGCATGCGTTGCGCAACGACATCGGCGTGGTGATGCAGGAGACCTTCCTGTTTAGCGAAACCATCGCCAACAACATCCGCTTCGGCCGTCCGGAGGCCACGCAGGCGCAGGTGGAAGCCGCCGCCCGCGCCGCGCAGGCGGAGGAGTTCATTTTGCAGACTCCGCAGGGGTACGATACGGTGGTCGGCGAGCGCGGCATGGGGCTTTCCGGCGGACAGAAGCAGCGCGTGGCGCTGGCGCGCGCCATTCTCTGCGACCCGTCCATCCTCGTATTGGACGACGCCACCTCCGCCGTGGATATGGAGACCGAGGCCGAGATCCAAAAGGCGCTCGGGCAGGTGCTCAGGGGCCGCACGACGTTCATCATCGCCCACCGCATCTCCTCGGTGCGCAAGGCGGACCAGATCATCATGCTGGCGGACGGGCGCATCGCGGAGCGCGGCACGCACCGGGAGCTGCTCGCGAAAAACGGCATCTACGCCTCCCTGTACCACGACCAGACACGCGATTTTGAGACCGTTTCGAAGGCGGGTGAGGACGCATGACGCGCCTGCGCAACCTGGACGACGAGGTGATGGAAGCGCCGTTTGACAAACGGCTGTTCCTTCGAATGCTTTCCTACCTTAAGCCCTACAAAAAGCAGATGGCCGTCGCCTTCGGGCTGATGATCGTCGCCTCGGGCGCGTCGCTGCTCAACCCCTACCTGTTAAGCCGTGCGGTGGGCATGCTCTCCGTGGGGGATTACAGCCGCATCCCGCTGCTGTTTCTGGGCATGGTGGCTTCCGTGGCGGTCGGCGGGCTGTGCCTGCGCATGCGCGTGCGCACAATGGATGTCGCCGGCCGCAAGGCGATCGCCGCCCTGCGGCAGGATCTGTTCAACCACATCCAGACGCTTTCCCTGCCGTTTTTCGACAGCCGCTCGGCCGGCAAGATCATGGTCCGCGTGATCAACGACGTCAACAGCCTGAACGACCTGTTCACGGGCGGCATCATCAACGTGCTGGTGGATTGCCTGACGCTCGTGCTGCTGGTGTGCATCATGTTCGCCATCAACTGGAAGCTGACGCTGGTGGCGCTGTGCTCGCTGATCGTGCTGATGGTGATCATCATGACGCTGAAGCGGCGGATGCGCAAGGCGTGGCAGGTGGTGCGCGCCAAAACCAGCACCATGAACGGCTATCTGCACGAAAGCCTTTCCGGCATGCGCGTTACGCAGGCCTTCGTGCGCGAAAAGCTCAACAAGGAGATTTTCGACGAGACCAACGCCGACATCAAAAAGAGCTGGTTGACCGCGGTAGGCATCAACAACCTGTTCTGGCCCTTCATCGATACGCTGAGCGCCGTCGGCACGGCGGGCGTGTACATCGCGGGCGTCATTTTCATGGGCCCGGCGGGCAGCGTGGGCGGCCTGACGCTGGCCGATCTGGTGGCGATCCTCTGGTATCTGGGCCGGTTCTGGGAGCCCATCAACAGCCTGTCCAACTTTTACAACAGCATTCTGGCGGCCATGGCCTCGCTGGAACGCATTTTCGAGATTATGGATACCAAGCCCCTGGTGTTCGACCCTTCGGACGATATGCCGGAGCTTCCGCCCATCGAGGGTCGGATTGAATTCGACCACGTGAGCTTCGGGTACGACGCGGGCCAGTCGGTGCTCAGGGACGTAAGCTTCACCGTGCGGCCGGGGCAGACCGTGGCGCTGGTCGGCCCTACGGGCGCGGGCAAAAGCACCATCGTCAACCTCGTCAGCCGCTTTTACGACGTGACCGGCGGCGCCCTGCGCATCGACGGGCACGATGTGCGGGACGTGAAGCTTTTATCGCTGCGCAGGCAGATGTCGGTGATGCTGCAGGACAGCTTCATTTTCAGCGGCACCATACTGGACAACATCCGCTACGGGCGGCTGGACGCCACCGAGGAGGAGGTTGTGGAGGTGTGCAAGGCCGTGCACGTGCACGACTTTATCATGAGCCTGAAGCGCGGCTACCACACCGAGGTCAACGAGCGCGGCTCCAGCCTTTCCACCGGGCAAAAGCAGCTGATCTCCTTTGCGCGCGCACTGCTCAACGACCCGCGGGTGCTGATTCTGGACGAGGCCACCTCCTCCATCGACACGCATACCGAAATGCTGATCCAGCAGGCGCTGGAAGTGCTTTTGAAAAATCGCACCAGCTTCGTGATCGCCCACCGGCTGTCCACCATTCGCCGGGCGGACAGGATTATGGTGGTGCAGAACAACCACATCGAGGAGTCCGGCACGCACGAGGAGCTGATGACGATCTCCGGCGGCCATTACCGGGCGCTTTGCGAGGCCCAGTACCGCTACATGGAGGACGAGGCCGGGAAGAGCGCCTAAGAAGCACGTAGACGACCCGGCGCAGGCAAAGGAGCGTATGCGATGAGAACGAGCGTCGTTTTCCACGTGGACGACCCGGGCCGCTGGGCGCACGCCCTGCGAAACGTATCCAACCTGATCGACGCGCTGAACGGCGAGCCGTGGGCCATCGAGGTGCTGGCCAACGGCGAGGCCGTACGGTTCTATGTGTCCGACGACGCGCAGACGGGCGTTACGTTCATGAACACGCTGGCCGCGCGGGGCGTGGTTTTCGCCGCGTGCAACAACGCGCTGAGGGCGAGTCGCATTGCGCCGGAGAGCCTGCCGGGGTATGTAACGGTCGTGCCCGCGGGCGTACTGGAACTGGCCAGGAAACAGCGGGAAGGGTATGCGTATATTAAGGTGTGAAGCGCGGTGAAAATCGGAGTGAAGGTATTTAGTGGCACAATTCGAAGTTGAGTGAGAGAAGATGGCTATTAGCATTGATGTTAGTTTTTACTTTACAACCGATACGAAGAATTTCTGGGATCATTTCTGGGAGAACAATGACGGCCTTGGAAAAAGTCGTTATGATCCCGACGCATTGAGCGTTACGCTACAGAGTGATCACCGTTTGCTTTGGAGCAAAGAGTTGCCAAACGGCGAAACGATGGATCTGGCTATCGGACGCGGTTCCAACTACCTAACCTGGAAGGGCTTTCGGTTTGGCAGTGATTCCATTACCACAAGCTTTCGTTACAAACGTTATCGCACTATATTTGAGCAGCTTGATAAAGCTCTGCCCGATTATAAAGCTTATATAGAGGATTACATAAAGCGGTCTTATACGATCGGCGGAACCATTATTTTCCCCAAAAGAAGAGGTAGCATCAATCAGTCGCGAGGTACCATCAAAAGCATCAGCGACCGGTGGGATTTAACACTTGAGTGTGTAAGAAGATACTATAGCTGTGAGCAGAGCCCCTTATATAGTACCTTGCTAAGAGATCGCGCTTTTTTTGATCTTTTCGTCGACTTCCAAGGCTATGTGGATTACTTTTTCCTACAGGATTGCGTTTCGGAAGACTATGCTTCCGTTAACTTCTGGATTGAACATAATACCTTTACCGAAAATCCGTTACCTCAAACAGTAGAAGGTTATATGGTCTGGATTTCCAGGCAGCTAGAGTTTGTGGAGCGTAGGAATGCGAGAATATCTGCTTATCTGAATGGTAAGGGATAGAGATTTTCTTTTTTATAAGGATAACCGATCGAATCGTGATTGCTGGAAAATGTGAAGTGATTATAGCGAGAGCCTTGTGACTTCTCGTCACAAGGCTCTCTAACTGGTCTGGGTGAGAGGATTTGAACCTCCGGCCTCTTGAACCCCATTCAAGCACGCTACCAAACTGCGCCACACCCAGTTATTCGGTTTTTCGGGCACGTTTAGGATAATACCATCATTTCGACCCCATGTCAATAGCCATTTCCCGCAGAGAACACGTTTATTCAGCCGTTTTCCCGTTACGCCGGCGGCTTCTTTCGCGGCGCCTCAACCGCCCGTTCCCGCCGTTCTCACCCTGCCGTTTTATTCCCTCCCCCGCGCCCGCTTCGACTCATCCGTCCGTTCCCCGCGCCGCCTTCCTTTCTCCCGGGAAAAGGCGTTGCTTTTTCCCGGGAGGCATTGTATAATGATCAGGCCGTGTGCATAATGACGGTTGAGTCCCGTGCGATTTCATTGCGTGAACCCTGTCAGGACCGGAAGGTAGCAGCAGTAAGCGCTTTATGGGATGTGCTGCGGGGGCGCTCGGCTTGAATGCGCACGGTTTTTGTAAATGCCGCGCGTAGCGGGAGGAGGCCGGTCCGCCGGCGGATCGGTCGCGAGAAAAAGGATAGGGGGAGATTCGAATGAACTATTCCCATGTGATGGCATCCGATCCCGAGCTGTTTCAGGCGATCAGCGACGAGGTGGAGCGTCAGCGCGCCCATATCGAGCTGATCGCCTCGGAGAACTTCGTGAGCCCCGCCGTGTTGGAAGCCATGGGCTCGCCCCTGACCAACAAATACGCGGAAGGTTACCCCGCCCACCGCTACTATGGCGGCTGCCAGTGCGTGGACGTCGCCGAGAACCTGGCCCGCGACCGCGCCAAGGAGATTTTTGGCGCCGAGCACGCGAACGTGCAGCCCCATAGCGGTGCGCAGGCGAACACCGCCGTTTATTTTGCCATGCTCAACCCCGGTGACACGGTGCTGGGCATGAGCCTTTCCCACGGCGGTCACCTGACCCACGGCAGCAAGGTCAATATCAGCGGCAAGTACTTCCACTTCGTGCCTTACGGCGTCGACGAGCAGACCGGCCGCATCGACTACGACGAGGTGCTCTCGATCGCCAAAGCCGAAAAGCCCAAGATGATCGTGGCGGGTGCCTCCGCTTATCCGCGCGCGATCGATTTTGAACGCCTCCGCGCCATCTCCGACGAGGTGGGCGCGCTTTTGATGGTGGATATGGCCCACATCGCCGGGCTTATCGCCGCCGGGCTGCACCAGAGCCCCGTGCCCTACGCCGATTTCGTGACCACCACCACGCACAAGACCCTCCGCGGGCCCCGCGGCGGCATGATCCTGTGCAGGCAGGAATACGCCAAGGCCATCGACAAGGCCATTTTCCCGGGCACGCAGGGCGGCCCGCTGATGCACGTGATCGCCGCCAAGGCCGTGTGCTTCCGCGAGGCGCTGCAGCCGTCGTTCAAGGTTTACCAGCAGCAGACGGTGAACAACGCCAAGGCGCTGGAAAACGCACTGAGGGACAACGGCATCCGCATGGTATCGGACGGGACCGACAACCACCTGATCCTGCTTGATCTGACGGGCACCGGCCGCACCGGCAAGGAGCTGGAGGGGCTTTTGGGCCTTTGCAATATCACCGTCAATAAAAACACCATCCCCGGCGAAACGCTCAGCCCCACGGTCGCCAGCGGCGTGCGCGTGGGTACCCCCGCGGTCACCACCCGCGGCATGGTGGAAAGCGATATGGTTTCCATCGCCGGGTTCATGCGGCGCGTCATCGACGGCGGCGAGGCCGCCTGCGCGGGCGTGAAGGCGGACGTAGAAGCGATGATGAAGCGTTTCCCTCTCTACGAAGGCTTCCCGAATGCCTGACACGGCTTACGAAAAAGGGTTGGCGGGCGAAAGCCGCGCCGTTGAATACCTCACGAAGCGGGGAATGGTACTGCTCACGCAGCGGTACCGTTCCCCGTTCGGCGAAATCGACGCGGTGATGCGCGACGGAGACGCGCTGGTGTTCGTGGAGGTCAAGGCCCGCGGAACGGCCCGTGCCGGCGCGGGCCTGCTGGCGGTGGGCCGGCGCAAGCAGACGAAGCTGGTTCAGACCGCGCTTCAATACCTGGCCGAATTCGGCTGGGACGGCCCCGTGCGCTTCGACGTCATCGAATGGACGGCGGACGGACCGCAGCATATCGTGAACGCGTTTGAAGCGGCGGAGTATTGAGGCGGATTCGACGAGCGCAAACCGCGACAATCAAGCGGACAAACGGGGGGGCGCGGCATAACCGCGCCCCCCGTTTGTCTGCACAAAAAAGTAAATCCGTTTCCGTCACCGCCCGTTCGTCACGGGTCGTATGTATATCTCGCGATCAGCCACGGCACGTTGTTGTACGTGCCGAAGGCGTCCGCGTACAGGCGGTACTCCTGCCCCTCGTTCCAGGTCGTCTGGGTGGAGTTCTCCACGTAGATGGTCACGGTGCCGTCCGTGGTGGTGCATTCCATGTAGGCGCGCTGCGGCTTGGTGGTTTCGATGGACGTAATCGTGCCGATGCACACATATATCTGGCTCTTCGCCTTGCGAATGTCGATGTTGTCCATCAGATCGTTGTACTGGCTGACGATATCCCACGCCTTGCGGCTGTATTTGTCGATGGAAGGCACGTAGTACACCGTATACTCCACGCGGGTCTGCTTCTTGCCCGGATAATCGGCGGTGATGATGATGGTGTTGTCGCCGATCGTATCGAACAGCGCCTTGAAGGTAAACGAGCCGTCGGTGGCGGTATCGGTGATGTCCAGATCGCTGTGGGGCGAAAGCACGTTGACCACCGCGCCGGGCAGGGTGGTGGCGCGCACGGTCATCACGCTGTCGTTGCTTCGGCTGTAGATGTCCGAGGACAGGTCCAGCGGGATATCCTGCTTTTCGCGGTACAGGGTCACGGTCAGCGAGTTTTCGCGGCAGTACTGGCTGCGCACGGAAATATCAAACACGTTCTCGCCCACGGGCTGCACCGTGGCGTTGTAGCTCACCTTGCCGCCCTCGGTGTTGACCAGGTCGGAGTAGTCGGTGCCGTTGATGGTCACGGTACTGCCTTCGCTGACGTAGAAGACGATGGTATACATGGCGGTGCTGACCACTTTATAGGGGCTGTCGGGCGTCACCAGGTCGATTGCGGACAGCGGAATGTCGATATCGTAGGTGATGGCCGCAAGCGGCGTCTGCTTGCCGGTGTCGGTAATCAGGTACGGGGTCAGGGTGACGGTCATGGATTCCTGCAGGAAATCCTCGTAATCGTCATACCAGATATGGTCGGGAATATCAAAGGTGGCCACGCCGCCAGTGACGATGGCGGAGGTGCGCAGCTCGCGGATGGAAATGCGCTGCCCGTCCTCGCCGGGGATGGTGATGGTGTGGGCGGCCAGGTCGTCGCGGATGGTGGGGGTGATGGTCACCTCCGCCTTGGCGGCATTGGGCTGGGCGGTAAAGATGGGCACGACGACCGTCACCGCCAGCCAGACACTTACCAGCAGCGTGCAGACGATGAGCAGCGTAAGCATCGCGCTGCGCACGCCCACGTGGCGCGGCGCGCGCGCCTTGCCGTAACCCCGGCCTTTGACCGGAACGTGCTCAAAATCGTCGGTGCGCTGAAACTCGGGGATGTATTCGCTCGTGTCCATAAAGCCGTCGTATACCGGCTGCTCCTCGTTGCTTTCCCCCATCGCCTGCTGGCGGAGCTTGCCGGGCGGATAGGGGCTGAACTCCCGCGTGCGGGTCACCTGCTGGCGTCCGCTGCGATAGCCGCCGGTGTGGGAAAAGTCGCCCTTGGGCGCCTCGTCCGCGTCGTCGCCCTCTACCAGGTCGGGGTCGACGGGCCGCAGGGTGGCCTCCGGGTCGTCCGGCATGGAGGAGAAAAAGGTGCCGCGGTTGCTGGTGGTGCGCACCGTGCGCCCGGAAGGCGCATAGCCGCGCGCGGCGGCCTCGGCCCGCAGCTCGCGCTGGCGCTTCTCGCCCTCGCGCTTGCGCTTGCGCAGGTCGGCCATTTCGCCGGCGAGCGCGTCGCGGTAATCGTGGGAGGCTTCGGGGTCGCCCTCTTCATCCACCCATACGAAGGCTTTGGGCGCGTCCGTAAGCTGGCTGCGCCAGTCGGGCGAGGAGGCGGAATAATAGCCGTCGTCCGGCGAAAGCGGCGCGCCGCAATACTTGCAATGGGGCAGGGAAGCGGGGTTCCACCTCCCGCACTCCGGGCATTTCACGCGCATCGCCTCCTGACTGGTCAACTATTCTTATTTCGCCGCCAAGGGGCCCGTTTCCTCCCGGGGCGGGCGCGCGGCGGCCGGTTGTTACAGATCCTCGCTGGCTTCCTGTACCAGCGCCAGATAGGCGTCCACCAGCGCTGCGTACGTTAGCATCTTTTCGTCGCTTGCCTCGGGATGGCCGCACAGAAAGCGATCCAGCATCGCCTCCAGCAAATCGTCCTCGTCGAAATCCGTATCGGTCGGGTCCCCGTTCTGGTCGATTACGCCGTTCTCCGAAAGCACGGCCGTGTATGCGTCGCTGAGTTGTGCGACGTCCCCCTCCAGTTCGCCTTCCAGCGCACGGAAGGGCTTGCGGTCGAGATGCTTGAGGATGTAGCGGTTCGTCTCCGTCTTCCAGTCGTCGAACATCATTCTTCCTCCTTTTTCA
Source organism: uncultured Oscillospiraceae bacterium (assembly GCA_964640955.1). Lineage (GTDB taxonomy): Bacteria > Bacillota > Clostridia > Christensenellales > Aristaeellaceae > CAXXOK01. The sequence continues at coordinate 297,485 of CAZXJI010000001.1, forward strand.
TCGTTCGCTGCGCCTCGTGCCGCCGGTGTTCCCGGCGGCGAATCAGCTTGAGGCGGAACAGGAACACCCGTCTGGCGTAGCCTTCGCGGGTGCGGCGGGACATATCCCTGAGCGTGGCGGATACCGTCCACGCGCCCTCCTCGGATATACGGGGCAGGAACCCGATCATGACAATCAGCCTGAGCGCGATGGTCGCCAGAAACATGTAGCGCGAACGGTTCATGGTCATGCCCAGGAAAACGTAGTTCTTCTCCGCCAGCGCGGCGAAGGGGTTCTGCATCAGCCAGCCGCCGACCGCGTTGGCCAGCGCGACGCCGAAAAGGTTCAGGCAGGCCAGAAACACGGCGATGTACATGGAACGGTGCACCTGCGGCGAGTGGCTCAGGTAAAGGTTCTGCTGGCACAGGTCGCTGACCGGCCAGGAGGAACCGCCCATGACGTTGCTGACGAGCACGAATACGGTGGTCGCGGGCGTAGCGAAGAACCACGGCAGCGGAGAGATGGTCATAAAGATCGCGGCCATCTGCAAAATGGGTTTGTTGCCGTAGCGGTCGATCAGCCGGCCCCAGTGCGAAATGACGATCACCGTGGCGATGTTGGAGGCGATCTGGGTATACAGGGACATCTGCGTGAAGCTCATCTGCAGGTCTTCGATCATGTAGATGTTCCAGAAAGGCCCGGCGATGTTGGCGGCGAACAGCCAGATGGAATAGAATATGATGAGCTTGACGAAGCTTTTGTTCTGGAATACCTCCCGGATCATCTGAAGCAGGGAGGTGTGGTCGCTGCGGTTGTCGGGCATGGGCGGCCACTTGATGAAGAAAAAGCAGCTGATATCCAATAGCTGGGAGACGCCCGCTATCACCAGCGCGATGGAATAGCCGGGCATGCCGACCTTGTCGATCATGGCGGAAATCAGCAGGCCCGCCACGACGCCGGACGCGAGGCTGAACATCTGCCTGGCGCCGAAGTACGAACCGCGGATGCGCATGGGCACCAGGTCGCCCACAAGGCTCGCAAAGCCGAGATTCACGAAGCTGTTGCCGCCGAACACCATGACGATAAAGACGATCACCAGCCAGATGCGCAGATCGACGGAAAACGACGGAAACAGGTAGGGCACAAGCCCGATCAGTATCCAGAAGGAGCGGCCCAGCAGGCCGAAAAACAGGAACAGAAAACGGCGGTTGCGCTTCCGTTCCATGATGTAGCTTACGAATATCTGCAGCGCCGAGACCGCAAAGGGAATGGCCGAGATCAGGCCGAGCTGAAAGTCGTTGGCGCCCAGCACCTGCCGCTGGAAGGCGCTCCAAACGGCGCCGGTCGTAACCACGGTGCCCAGCATTCCCGCCGTGACCGCCCAGATGAGCCAGTACAGGTTGTTTCGAAGTTCCGTCGGCATGCCCGTTTCGTCGAACAAACGGAGGCGAAAGCCCGAACCGTGGTTGCGCGCGCTCATGCCTGATCCCTCCGTCTAGAAGCGATGGCGTAATACGACCGGAGTCGCAAGTTATTCTAGCGTATCTTCACGCAAGTTGCAAGCGTTCCCGGCATGTATCCAGAACGGCGGCCGCATTTCAACCGATCACGGAAAACACGCCGAGGACGGCGGAGGGGTCGGCGGCGATGCGCGGGTACAGCGCGGCGGCCGCTTCGGCGAGGTATTCGCAGGCTCCGGGGTGAGAAAGCGCGAGGCGGCGGCAGGCGCTGCGGGCCGCGGCGCAAAGCAGCGCCCGGGCCGCGGGCGGCGAAAGCGGCGAAAGCTGCCCGGCGATGCGCCGGGCCTGCGCCGCCGTTACCTCCAGAAGCGTCTCCCCGCCGCCGAGTACGGACAGGCCGACCACGTTCGCGGCGACCGGTTCATATAGATTTACAATCAGTTCCCGATACTCAGCGCAGGCGCGGGAAAGCAGGGCCGTAACGCGAACGGGAGCGAAGCGGCGGAGCAGCCCGTTTTCGATCAGCAGCCTTCGGAGGTACTCGCGCAGGTACGTAATGCCCCGGAGAGCCTCCGGCACCGGCAGGCAAAGCGGGTAATCGATCATGCCCGGCACGCGGTGTGCGTAGAGGCGCGCGTCATAGGCGCGCAGAGAACCGCCGATGCCCGCGAGCGTATCGCTCAGGGCGCGGCTGCCCCACGTGCGCACCTCGACGAGCGCCTTTCGATAGATCTCTTCCGTTTCCGCAGCGCAGTCCATTACGGCCTTTTGCGCTTCCTTAAAGAGCGGCGTGAGGTCCTCCGTAAGCAGCGCGCGGTCGGGCAGACCGCGCGCGTCCAACCCAAAGCGCAGGGTGAAAACCACGCTTTCCATCAGCTCCGCCGCTTCCTCCTCCGGCATGGACGCGCTGTCCCCCTGGGTTTTGAGGCGCATCTGGCGTTCGAGCAGCGGCATCAGCCGGCCTTGAAGCATCCCGGCTTCCTCCGGGGTGAACGCGGCCGGTTCCGGCAGCCGCGCCGGAACCGGGAAACGGGTTTGCGTGTCATTCGTCGTCCTCACCCTCCCCTTCACCCGTCAGCGCGCGGTACAGATCGCCGCCCGTCGCGTTTTCCAGCGCCTCCAGCGAGCCCTGCAGCCGTCCGTTGTAAAGCTTCTCCATGGCCTCGGTCAGCTCGTCGTCGCTGAACGCGTCGCCGTATTCGTTTTTGAACGCGTAGAAAAGCTCCTGCAGCGCCGCGAGGGTCTGCGCGTACTCCGTACGCAGCAGGTAGGGCGAGTCGCAAAAGGCGTAGATCAACCCCGGCAGCGCGCCTGCGCCAAACTCCACCCGGCCCGTAGAACGCAGCGCGTTTCCGCGCGCTTCCGCGAGCATCCGCATGTCGCCCTCGCTCAGGCTGAGGCCGTACTTCTCCGTCAGCTCGTTGCATTGAGACAGCCGCGTCATCAGCGCGGTCGCCCGCTCTTTTTCAAGCGAAAGCGCAAAAGGGGTTTCCATCGGCCACACCTCCGCACCCTACCATACGCGCATGCGCGGGCAAAGACAAGACTTGACTTTTCTGCCAATCCGTGCTATGATAAACGCACGGAAAAGCGCCGGAACCCGCACGGGTTCCGGCGCTTTTGTGAATGTTGTTTATTGAAGAAAACTCTTCGCTGCGGCCGTCAGCCGCGGGTCAGTTCAGCGGCCGGATGAGGATGAGCGGCGTCAGCTCGTCGCCCTGCCCGCTGGGATTGTCGCGCATGGCGTCCTGCAGCTGCTCGTCGGACAGCGGCATGTTGCTGCTCTTGCCCAGCTGGTCGCGCTGCAGATCGTTGGCGTCCATCAGCACCACGGGGATGCCGGTGTCCTTGCTGAGCTGCTCGCAAAGCTCGGGGCCGTTCTGCGGGTTGATGAGCGCCAGCTCGTGGTAGCGCTGGAAGCTTGAACGGAAATAGAAGCCGTCGATGCCGCCCACGCCCTTGCCGCAGACCCTGTAAAACACGCCGTGCAGGCCGAAGGGGCGGGTAACGGCGCTGAGGGCCGCGGCCAGCAGCACGCGGGGCAGGCCTACGATGTCGATGACCAGCTGAAGCTTGTAAGGCTCGTGCATGCCCACGCCCGTGGAGTTGATGCCCGCGAAGCGCCACAGGCGATTGGCCCAAAAGCCGGGCTTCACCTGCTCGCGCGTGCGCACGGACTTCACGCACATGCACATGACCTTCGCCCCGAAGGAGAGCACGTCGCCTTCCCTGTACAGGGGACGCACGTATTTCTCCACCAGGTCCTTCTGGCTTTCCCCCACCTCGACGAAATGCGTGTGGATCGCGTAGCGCGCGTACTGTTTGCCGTCCCGGCCGGTGATGACGCCGCGGTCGAAATAGGTGATGCCGTTTTCCTCACGGCGCTGTTCATCCAGGTTGCGGGTAGTCGCGTTGCCCATGGTCGGTCGCCTCCGTCGTTACATGTTTTCAAAGAAGGGTTCGCCTTCCTCGTTGCACAGGATGCCCAGATCGTTGAACTTGAGGGGTACGGGGCTCGCGTCGATGTATTTGAGGATCGCGTCCAACCGCACGGTCTCGCTGTAGGTAAGCAAAGTAAAGGCGACGCCGTGCTTTTTGGCGCGCCCGGTGCGGCCGATGCGGTGGAGGTAATACTCGTTTTCGTTGGGCAGATCGTAGTTGATGACGGCTTCCACGTCGTCCACATCGATGCCGCGGGCCGCGACGTCGGTCGCCAGCAAAATCTGGAATTTGCCCTTGCGGTAGGCCTGCATCACCTCGTTGCGGGCGCTCTGGCGCATGTCCCCGTGCAGGCATTCGGCGGGGTAACCCGCGGTCTGCAGGCGCTTGGCGAGGCGCTGGGTCATATCCTTGGTGTTGATAAAGACCATCACGCGCTGGTACACGTCACTGTCCAGCAGGTAGAGCAGGTGATCGTACTTCTTTTCCCGCGAGGTCTCGATTACGTACTGGGTGATGCGGGGCCGGTTCTCCTGGGTGGCGGGCACCACGACCTCCACCGGGTCCTGCTGGTATTTCCAGGCGATGGTCAGCACTTCCTGGTTGGTGGTGGCGGAGTAAAGCACCAGCTGCCGCTGGGCCGGCGTGGCTTCGATAATGCGGGTGACATCCTTGACGAAGCCCATGTTGAGCATTTCGTCGGCTTCGTCCAGCACCATGGTGTGCACGGAATCCAGCCGGATGTTGCCGCGGTTCATGTGATCCAAAAGGCGGCCCGGCGTGGCGATGACGATCTGCGGGTGGGCCCTGAGCGCGGCGATCTGCTTGACGATCGGCTGCCCGCCGTACAGCGTGGCGATGCGCAGGCCGTCAATAAACTGCGAAAGCGTGCGCAGTTCCTGGGTAATCTGCAGGCTCAGTTCGCGCGTGGGTGCCAGCACCAGCTCCTGCACGCGCTGGTCGTTCAGGTTTACATACTCGAGCATCGGAATGCCGAAAGCGAGGGTCTTGCCGGTGCCCGTGGGCGCGATGGCGATCACATCCCGGCCTTCCATCATCAAGGGAAGCGTCTTTTCCTGCACGGCGGTCATTTCACGGATGCCCATCTTCTCGATGGCCCTGAGCACCTCTTTGCTGATGTCCGCCTCGGTGAACGCCATGGGTTTCTGGTTTGATTCTGTTGCCAATTCGTCAGGCTCCTTACTGTGTTCTTGCCCCAATCCTGCTTGGGCGCGTTTCCGTCGCGCATTGCTTAAAAACTACCAAATTAAGTTTATTCGACGCGTTTCCCCCTTTTCCTGCACGACGCGGCGGAAACCCGCCGCGGTGGGCGATGCCGGAAAAGGGGCGCCGGCGGTGTAAAGCGCCCCGTTTTGTGGTATAATACTTCTACCGCACACCGACGGAGGGATGTACCCATGAGCCGACTGGGAGACTTACTGAAAACCGAACGACTGCGCCGCAAGATGACCCTTCGGGAGGTCGCCCGCGCGGGCGGCGTCAGCGAAAGCTATTTAAAGGACGTGGAGGAGGGCAAGCGCATCATCGCCGACGACCAGGCGCGCCGGATCCTCAAGAAAATCGGCCTGAAGGAGCACAACGAGCCGGGCTTTTCGCTGGACGATATCGCCGCGACGGTCGACCTTTCCACGGTAGCCCCTGCCGCGGCCGCGCAGCCGCAGGCCCGCCCGAAGCCCGCCGAAACGCAGGTGGCCTACAGCGACGAAAAGGAGCAGGGCGGCGGCGTGTGGCTGGACGCCCTCGGCAGCGTCCTCAAGCGCGTGCCCGTTTACAACGCCGTCATGAAGGAGATCGACCACCGGCTTTTGCCCATCCTCGACGGCCGCATCGAGGGCGCGGCGCCGGACAAGGTGTTTTACTATTCCGTGCCGGACGACGGCATGCGCGGCTTTCGCATCCTCAAGGGCGACCTGTGCCTCATCGTCCCTTCCGCCAGCCCTGTGGACGACGCGGTGATGCTGGTGGAACACAACGAACACCGCTATCTTCGCAAGGTCAAGAAGCTGGACGCCCTGAGCGTGCTTTTACAAAGCTATGACCGCGAATACGCCGCTGAACCCTGCGCCCTGCCGGAGGCCGTATTCATCGGTCGCGCGGTGCGGGTGGAGTTTTCCCTGTGACCCAACGTTAAGGAGGCAAACGCCATGAAGCCCGACGCTTTGATCGTCATCGACGTGCAAACGGCGCTGGTGGAGGCGCACCCCTACCGGGAGGAGGCGCTGATCCACCACCTGCAAACGCTGCTGGCCGCCTGCCGCGCCGGCGGCGTTCCGGTGATCTACGTACGCCACGGGGAGGACGAGGAGGGCGGGCTGAACCCCGGCACCCCGGGTTGGGAGATCGCCGCCGCCATCGCCCCCCAAAAGGGTGAGCCCGTGTTCGACAAGCGATACAACAGCGCTTTCCGGGGTACGGGCCTGCACGGGCACCTTCAGGCGATGGGCGCCCAGAACCTGCTGATCTGCGGCATGCAGGTGGAGTACTGCGTGGATACCACCATCAAGGTCGCCTTCGAGCTGGGCTACCATGTGACGGTCCCGCGGGACGCCACGGGCACGTTCGACAACGATATCCTGCCGGCGGAGAAGATCGTCTCGTTTTACGAAAACAACGTCTGGCACGGTGAGCTGGCCACGGTCGTCCCCATGGAGGACGCGCTTGCGTCGATCCGCGGCTGACGCCGAAGCGGCCGCCGCGCGCGGGTTGGGCGCCGACGGCCGCTTCGCCGTGGGTGAAAATTGAGCTTGACAAGATTTTCGTCTTGTTGTATGATAACATCCGTTGTGAGGGTATCCGCATAATCGAAATGACGTTTGGCCCGTACAACGAAAGCGTCCTTCGGTTAAGCCTCGACGCCTCAACCATGGATGGTCTGTGCGGGCGTGGCGGAATGGCAGACGCGCCGGATTTAGGTTCCGGTGCCTAACGGCGTAAGAGTTCAAGTCTCTTCGTCCGCACCATTGCTTTTTTCGGAAGAGCCTGTGGAACGTGCGGTAGTAGCTCAGTGGTAGAGTGCCACCTTGCCAAGGTGGATGTCGCGAGTCCGAATCTCGTCTACCGCTCCACTTTTCTTTCCGGCAGGGCGTGGCGATGCGCGAACACCGGGGCGATGCTTGCTGGCGGGTGTAGCTCAATGGCAGAGCTCCAGCCTTCCAAGCTGGTCACGTGGGTTCGATTCCCATCACCCGCTCCAAATGCCCCAAACGCCCCGTCGATGATCCGTTTCATCGGCGGGGCGTTCGCTTTGCCTTGACTCGGCTTATGCCGCCTTACAGCCTGCCGGTCAGGAGGCTTGCACACAGGGCAAGCAGCGCGCTGGTCAGGGTGCCCACCAGGTATTGCTCCGCGAAGGACTGCTGCTCGAGCTGCTTATACCTGGCGATGCTCTTGGCGGCCAGCACGAAGCCGATCACGCCGAACTGTTGGCAGAAAACCAGCAGTATGATGGTTTCCCGTTCCAGAATGCCGATCAGCCGTCCTCCGCCCGCGCCCGCGTCCGTTTTCGCCGGCGCGTCGCCCGCGTCCGCCTGTTCCCGCTGCGGCAGAAGCTCCAGCACCAGCCTGACCGCCACGGACGCCGGCCGATACCCGATCAGCATGGCCGTCAGCAGCCGCGCGCCTTTCACATAAGCGATGGCATTGGGCACGGAGACAAACCACGGCGCGGCCGACAGAACCGGCCTCAGGCATGCGGCGATCCCGATCAGGCAGGCCATGTGCAGCGCCTGGTCCGACAGAAAAACCAGCAGCGCCGCCCTGGGGCCGTTGCGTTTTTTTATAACGGCCCGCATCGCCGCATCCACGGCAAAGTGCGCAAGCCCCGCCGATGCCGCAAAAGCGGCGGCATACGCGGCGGGCAGGAAGCCCAGCGCGTACAGGGGCAGAAAGGTCGCGGCCGCGTAGATCGCGCCGTGCAGCAGCATGCCCCGGCAGGGGCGCCGCCCGGCGCGGCGCCGTCCGGCCGGCGGAAGGTAGAAATCGCCCAGCACGTGGAACAGCGCCAGACACAGGAACAGATGGTTCATCGCCCTCACGCATCCTTCCGTTCCAGCAGCCTGCACGCGACGTAGTAGTCCATCGAACGGATGCTCAGCAGGTTGCCTCTCTGGATCAGGTTGCTTGTGTTCTGCACGGACGTTTGATCGTAGCGGGCCAGTTGGGAAACCATGTTCCGGCGCAGTATCCGCTCCTCCGGAAGGGTGCGTACGGGCCGTTCCAGCTCGATCTCCTCCTGTGGGAACGCTTCGTGACCGTTCGCCGCCGGAAGGTCGGTCTCCAGCCGTGTCAGCTCCCCTACGCGGATCATGCCGGCATAATCGAAAGGATAACGGATTTCCATCCTGCGCAGTATGCCCAGCTGCGCGGGAGACAGCCCGCTTTTCAGGGTCACGGACGCGTTCGTCAGCAGGTTCAGGCCGATATCCGCCGCGTCGCGTGTGACGAGGCATACGCTTTGCGTTTTCAGGCGGTGTGCGGTTTCGATGGCCTCCCTGGCCGTATGGTAGGCCGGCCCGTCCTGGGCGGCGGTCCCCTTGGCCGTCACGCGCGTATCCCACACGCCCGTGCCGATGCCGCTGCGGGTCGGGTAAGGGAGCATGAAAATCTCCAGCAGACGGTAATACAGATACGCGCCGAAAACGTCGAAAAAGAGGCCCTGCACTTCGTCGCCGCCGGAAAAATCAACGGCCTTGGCCTGCAGGGAAGCGAAAGCGTCGTTGAGGATTTGGCTGCACCTCACCAACCGGTCCTGAAGCCGGTTCCTTTCCTCCGTCGCGTATTGTCTGGATCCTGTGATATCCATAATGAACGCCGCAAACTGCTGCATAGGCCACCTCGGATAGAGTGTACCGCAACGGCGTCCGTTTGTCAATCTATTTTGGTTGAATTGTATAAATCAACTGAAATCGGTTGAATTTCGTTCGTCAACTGAATCCGGTTGACGGCCGGCGCCGTCAGTCCCCGTCGGAAAAGAGGCACAGGTCGTCGTCTCCCAAATGCGCGATGTACGTTTTACCCCGGTTCAACTGCAGCTCGTTGCCCTGATCGTCGTAAAACACGGTAGGGTCGCTGATCGACGCCCGCGCCCAGTAGCCGGGAATGTAGCGGCCGTCGATAAAGATATCGGCGTTCCCCCGCCCCACGCAGTTCACGGTCAAACGGCTTTTGCTGCCGTTTTCCGTAGCGTACGTAACGCGCTGCACGATAACGTTGGCGAAGGTAAGCTGCACGCTGTTTTCCGTACTGTTGTCCTGCGCGGAAGCAAAAGCGGTGAAGGGCACCCATTTGGCCGCGTTCTTGCCCGCGCCGCTGTAGCGCAGGTAGCAGTTCCCGCTTTCGTCGTATACGAAGTGGGAAATATTGTACTTGTAGCCCCAATCCAGATGAATCACGCCTGCCTTCGCGTACGCGTCTCCGTAAATGTCCCCGTCCTTGAACAGGAAGGGTTGCGGCGCGGGATCATAGGTACCGATGAGCATCGCGCGCAGGCCGGCGATATCGACGTTGAGGTTATCGGGCGCCTTCTTGCCCATGTCCCGCACCCGTCCGGACAGCGGACGGAAGCGGTTGTCATATACGTTCATCAACACGTCGTACGTCTGCACCTCGGGGTCGCTGAGCAGCTGGGCGGCAATTTCGCCGCTGGTGCTGAAGGAGCCCGCGAACGTGCCCGCGTACACCAGCGCGGAATGCCATTCCTGGCGCAGCAGCAGCGATCCGTACCGGCAGGAGCGCACCGGCCCCACGCCGCCTTCCGGCTGTCCCTGCGCGAAACAGTCGCTGAACAGCGCCGTGAAACGGGTACCGCCGCCGGCAATCAGGCGTTCCTCGTAAACGATATCGGCGTACTGCATGCCCCAGGGCGCGCGTCTGCCGACGCCGGAGGTTTTGATGGACCGCCCGTTGTACTTCACGGTGTCCGTCGTATTGGTGATCTGCACCAGCACCGGCAGATACGTTCCCTCCCACGGCATCCCGGTTACCGGGCTTTCGCCGGCGATCGTATCATGCACGGCGGCCGTATCCGGCACGGCGATGCCGCGGTCCGCCTCGTTTTGAAGCGCGGTGCCCGTCTTGGTGGACAGGGTGTAGCTTGCCTTGGACGCCTGCGCGTCGCCGGCGCAAACCAGAAAGCATACCGTCAGCAGAATCGTCAGCCATTTCTTCATGTCCAACCTCCTTGAACGTTCCGCGCCCCGTTTCCCGGGAAAATATTGTTCTAATCTATCCTAAAACGGGACAGCTGTCAAAAGCCGTCCCGTTCCGGGGATAAAAGTGACGTTTTTTAGAGGATGTAACGCTTGGTGTCGAAGGCCGGATCGTCCTTGCCCAGGTGCTCGATCACGTAATCCTCGTTGATGTTCAGGTAGACGTTGGGCATTTCGTCCCCGCCGGCGTTAAACGAGATGTCCTCCAGCAGCTTTTCGAACACCGCGTGCAGCCTGCGTGCGCCGATGTCCTCCGCGGTCTGGTTCATCAGATAGGCCGCGTGGGCGATGGCGTCGATCGCCGAATCCTCGAAGGAGAGGAACACCTTGTCCACCGACAGCAGCGCCTCGTACTGGCGGGTCAGCGCGTTGTCCGGCTGGGTGAGAATCGCCTTGAAGTCGTCCTGGGTGAGGCTGTTGAGCTTCACGCGCACCGGGAAGCGGCCCTGCAGCTCCGGAATCAGGTCGGTCACCTTGGTAATGGAAAACGCGCCCGCGGCGATGAAAAGGATGAAATCCGTCCGCACCGCGCCATACTTGGTGTTGACGGTCGAGCCCTCCACGATGGGGAGGATGTCCCGCTGTACGCCCTCGCGGCTCACGTCCGGCCCGTGGCCGCCGCTGGAACGCCCGGCCACCTTGTCGATCTCGTCGATGAACACGATGCCGTGCTGCTCGGCGCGGCGCACGGCCTCCTCGCGCACGGCGTCGTCGTCGATCAGCTTGCCCGCCTCCTCCTCAAGGAGTATCTTGCGGGCTTCCTTGACCTTCACCCGGCGAATTTTCATCTTTTTGGGCATCATGCCGCCCATCATGTCGCCGATGTTGATGCTGGAGCCGCCCACTTCCAGCTGGGGTGCGCTCTCCTCCACCTCCACCTCGATCTCGCGGTCTTCCAGCTCGCCGTTTTTCAGCTGCGCGCGGATCTCCTCGCGCCTGCCGGCGAGGCGCTCCCGCTCCTCGGCGGGCACCTCCGGCTCCTTCCTGCCGCCCATGAACATTTCAAACGGATTGCCGCTGCTCTTTTTGGGCGGATGGATGAGCAGGCTCACCAGCCGGTCCTCGGCCAGCACGGCCGCGCGGGTCTCCACCTTCTTTTCGAACTCCTCGCGCACCATGCGCACGGCGTTCTCCATCAGGTCGCGGATAATGCTCTCCACGTCGCGGCCCACGTAGCCGACCTCGGTAAATTTGGTCGCCTCCACCTTGATGAACGGCGCGCTGACCAGCTTGGCCAGCCGGCGGGCGATCTCGGTCTTGCCCACGCCGGTGGGCCCGATCATCAGGATGTTCTTGGGGCTGATTTCGGCGCGGATCTCCTCGTCCAGCTGGGCGCGGCGATAGCGGTTGCGAAGCGCGATGGCGACCGCCCGCTTGGCCTCGTCCTGCCCGATGATGAAGCGGTCCAGCTCGCGCGTGATCTCCCTTGGCGTCAGCTCTTTCATGCGATCAGCCTCCAATCGTCTCAACGGAGATATGGTCGTTGGTGTACACGCAGATCGACGCGGCGATCTCCAGCGCCTTCACCGCGATATCCTCCGCGGACAGCTCGGTGTTGCGCACCAGGGCGCGCGCCGCCGCCAGCGCGTAATTGCCGCCGGAGCCGATGGCCGCCACGCCGTCGTCGGGGTCGATCACCTCACCGTTGCCGCTCAGAATGAGCATCGCGTCCTTGTCCGCCACGATCAGCATGCTTTCGAGCTTCCGCATCACCTGATCGCCGCGCCATTCCTGGGCCAGGTTCACCGCCGCGCGCTCCAGGTTGCCGCCGCACTGGGTCAGCTTTTCCTCGAAGCGCTCGCAAAGGGCGAACGCGTCCGCCACCGAGCCCGCGAACCCGGTAATCACCTTGCCGTCGTACAGCCTTCTCACCTTGCGGGCGGAAGATTTGAATACCGTCGTATCGCCGATGGTCACCTGTCCGTCGCCGGCGATGGCGACCTGTTTGCCGCGCCTCACGGCGCAGATCGTGGTTCCTCGCATTTCCATAGGGGTCACTCCTCGTCGTCCGTCTTGCCCAAGTCCAGCACCCAATCCGCCATGTAGCGCCCCGCCTGCTTGTCCAGCGTCGCGGGCGTATCGTACTCGGCGGCCGTGCCCTTGCTTTCCGCGGGGCCGTCGTAGAGCATCAGCAGATGGTTGAGATTGCGGAACAGCTTGTACGTAACGGAGCTGTATTTGCTTTCGATGTCGTCCTCATAGGCGTCGATGCCGTCGTCCAGCGTCACCTCGAAGTCCCGGTTGCCCTGCACGATATAGGTGGGAACCTTCAGCTTCTTGATGAGGCTCACGGCGTCGGTCTGCATCATTTCCCAGTAGTAATAGCCGTTGACGCCCTCTACGGTGATCTCCTTTGCCTTTGCGGCCTTGGTGATTCGCTTGAGCGTCTTGGCCTGCGCCTTAAAATCGTCCAGCGCCGCCTGCGCGGCGGTCAGCCCGTCCCCCTCCAGGGAGGCCAGGGCGGCCTCCTTGCGGGCGGCCATCAGGTCCAGCAGGTTCAGGGGCGAGCCCGCGATGAAGATCATCGCGGAAAAGACTCCCTTCGATTCCGATACGATGCGCGGGGCAAGCATCGCGCCCAGCCCGTGCCCCAGCACCACCACGTGCGAGGCATCCACACGCGCGTCGGCGGCCAGCAGCTGCCCGGCCGAGATCGCGTCCCGGACGACCTCCTCCTCGACCGTCATCGCCGCGGTCTCCTCCGCCGTCATCGCATCCCCGTAGGTATAGGTGCGCTTGTCGTAGCGCAGGGTCGCCACGCCCTTGGCGGCAAAAACCTGCGCGATATCGGCAAACAGCTTCGTCTGCCCGACGCTCTCGTCCATGTCGTGGGGGCCGGAATCGTGCACCAGCACCACGGCGGGCACGGGAGCGTCGGCGGAAGCGCCGTAGGGCAGGGTGAGGATGCCGCTGAGCAGGTAGGGTTCCTCCCCCACCGTAACGGCTTCCTCGGTGTATTGGGTCGTGTAGGCGGTATCCTCCTGCACGCTGGCCGCCGCGGCGGCGTCCGCCTCCTGCTTTTCCCCGGGCACGAACTCGACGGCCATCACTTCCCAGTCGTCCTCTTCGTTCTTGTGGGTGAAATACAGGTCCAGATCCTGCTTTTCCATGCACAGGTGCAGCACGTGCGTCTTGGTTTTCTGCTCCGGCTCCTCAAACGAACTGTAGGTGCCGAACGCCACGAAGTCGCCCGTCAGCCACTCAATTTCGGTCAGCATCCCGGTGTAGGTGTCCATGGGCATGTAGCGGCGAATCTGCAGGTCGTAATACCCGAAAAGGCGCTCCATGTCGTTTCCGTGGATAAAGTCCAGCGCGTATTGCTTCACCGTTTCCTCCGTCCACACCGGCACGCCGTCGCGCATGGCCTTGGCCTTCGCCAGCGCCGCCTGCGGCAGGACGCCCACCAGCAGGAAAACCGTCAGAAGCGTCGCGAGCAGTCTTTTCATACCTTACCTCCGTCATCCGTGAGTATAGCGCAGATTCCGTTTTACGGTGCGCCGTCCTGTTCCATTTGTCGCACAAGCGCGTCGATTTCCGCCAAGGCGCGTTCGGAAATGCGCTCGTAGCGCTGCTGCTTGTTGCGAATCTTCTTTTCGCCCGGCGCGTACGCATACGCGTCGATCAGCCCGAAAGCGCAGTTCATGGGCTGAAAGCGCCCGTTGGGCGCCGCCACGTAGCGCCCCATGGCCCCGATGGCCGTGCGGCCGGAAAAAGCGGGCGGCGTGCGGCCCATAAGCCGGAAAGCCAGCGACAGCCCGGCGGTCAGCCCGCTGGCCGCGCTTTCCACATAGCCCTCCACGCCCGTCATCTGCCCGGCGAAGGAAAGCTCCGGGCGGTTGATGACGCGGTAGGTTTCGTCCAGAAAGCCGGGGCTGTTCAGGAAGGTGTTGCGGTGCATCACGCCCAGGCGCGCGAACTCGGCGTTCTCCAGCCCCGGGATCATGCGGAACACGCGCCGCTGCTCCGGGAAGGTCAGCCGCGTCTGGAACCCGACGATATTATACAGCGTTCCCGCAAAATTGTCGCGCCGCAGCTGCACCACCGCGAACGGCATCTTGCCCGTGCGCGGGTCGGCAAGCCCCACGGGCTTCAGAGGCCCGAAGGCGATCGCCATGTCGCCGCGCTTGGCCATGCTCTCGATCGGCATGCAGCCCTCGAAAACCGCCTTTTCCTCAAAGCCCTTCACGGGCACGGTTTCCGCCGTCTGCAGGGCGTGAACGAACGCCAGGTACTCCGCTTCGTTCATGGGGCAGTTGACGTAGTCCTCCCCGCGGCTGTAGCGCGACAGGGTGAACACCCTGCCTTGGTCAAGCGATTCCGCCGTGACGATGGGCGCGGCCGCGTCGTAGAAGGAGAGGGTTGTAAGCCCGTCGAGCTTCGCGATCGCCTCGCCGAGCCGATCGCTGGTCAGCGGCCCCGTGGCGATGATCGTCGGACCCTGCGGAATGTCCGTCACTTCCCGGCATTCCACCGTGATGTTCTTTTGCGCCCGGATCGCCTCGTCCACCCCGCGGGAGAAGCCCTCCCGGTCGACCGCCAGCGCGCCGCCCGCAGGCACGCGCGTCGCGTCCGCCACGCGCAGGATGAGCGAATCGAGCCTTCGCATTTCCTCCTTGAGCAGCCCCACGGCGTTGGAAAGGCGGTCGGAACGCAGGCTGTTGGAGCACACCAGCTCCGCTAGGGTAGGCAGGCTCTGCGCGGGGGTCATGCGCTGCGGTTTCATTTCCACCAGCGTCACCTTTACCCCGCGTTTGGCCAGCTGCCAGGCCGCTTCGCACCCTGCCAGCCCGCCGCCCACGACCGTCGCTATCATTCGTCCTGCTCCTCTTTGTTTTTCACCGTCACCTTGTAGCGGCATTTTTCATTGGCGCACAGGTGCACGCGCTCGCCCTTCTTGTTGCGCTTCTCCACCATGTAGCTGCCGCAGTGCGGGCATTTCTCCGTCACCGGCATCTCCCAGCTGACGAAATCGCATTCCGGGTAACGCTCGCAGCCGTAGAACTTGCGGTTTTTGCGGCTGGTTTTTTCCATCAGGCGCGCGCCGCACTTGGGGCAGGGCGCCTCGATGTAGGTGACGATCGGCTTGGCGTTGCGGCAGGCGGGAAAGTTGGGGCAGGCCAGAAACCTGCCGAAGCGGCCCATTTTATAGACCATCATGGCGCCGCACTTGTCGCATTTGACGTCGCTGACCTCGTCCTGCACCTCGACCTTTTCGATCTTGTCCTCCGCGACCTCCAGCATCTTTTCAAAGGGCGGGTAGAAGTCCTCCAGAATGGAGCGCCACTCCACCTTGCCCTCCTCCACGGAATCCAGCTTGTCCTCCAGCGACGCGGTAAACTCGGTATCCACGATGGGCGCGAAGTATTCCAGCATCATCGAGGTAACCATCTTGCCCAGTTCCGTGGGATAGAGGCGTTTCTTCTCGCGGGTCACGTAGCCGCGGCCCAGGATGGTGGTGATGGTCGGCGCGTAGGTGCTCGGACGGCCGATGCCCTTTTCTTCCAGCGTCTTGACCAGCGACGCCTCGGTGTAGCGCGCGGGCGGCTGGGTAAAGTGCTGCACCGTTTCCACGCCCGTGATGGTCGCCGCGTCGCCTTCCTTCAGGTCCGGCATGGCGGTCTCGGGCGCGGCGGCCTCGTCGTCCTCGCTTTCGACGTACACGGCACGGTAGCCCTGGAACGTCATGTGCTCGCCGTAGTAGCGCAGCTCCGCCACGCCGCCGTTGGGCTTGTTCCTTTCGCGCCCGTGCAGCTCCAGCGTGACAGTTTCAAACGCCGCGGGCTTCATCTGGCTGGCGAGGAAGCGGGTGTAGATGAGCTTGTAGAGGCTGTACTGCTCGCGCGTCAGCTTCGCCTTCACGGCGTCCGGCTTGATGCCCATGTCCGTGGGACGAATGGCCTCGTGCGCGTCCTGCGCGTTTTTGCGGCCCTTGTACTCGTTGGGGCGGGCGGGGCAGTACTCCGCGCCGTAACCCGTGGTAATCTGCTTGCGCGCCGCGTCCACCGCCTCCGCGCTTACGCGGACGCTGTCGGTGCGGATGTAGGTGACCAGACCCACGGTGCCGTGTCCCACGTCCACGCCTTCGTACAGCTGTTGCACGACCTGCATGGTCTTGGCGGTGGAGAAATTGAGCTTGCGGCTGGCCTCCTGCTGAAGGCTGGAGGTGGTGAAAGGCGGCTGCGGGCGGCGCAGCTTCTCGCCGCGCTTGACGGAGGCGACGGAAAAGTCGCTGGCAAGGATCCGCGCCTTGGCGCGTTTGGCTTCCTCCTCGTTGCGCACGACGGCCTTTTTTCCGTCCAGCGCACTCAGCCTGCACTGGAAGGAAATCTTCTTGCCCTTCATGTTGTGGGCGGTGGTGTCGGCGAGAACGTCCCAGAATTCCTCGGGGATGAAGTTCTCGATTTCCTCCTCCCGCTGCACCACCAGCTTGGTCGCCACGCTCTGCACACGGCCGGCGGAGAGGCCCTTCTTGATCTTTGTCCACAGAAGCGGGCTGATCTTGTAGCCCACCAGCCTGTCCAGCGCGCGGCGCGCCTGCTGGGCGTCCACGCGGTCCATATCCACGGCGCGGACGTGGTCGATAGCCTCTTTGACCGCCTTTTTGGTAATCTCGTGGAACTCGATGCGGCAGGGTTTGGTGGGGTCGATGTCCAGCGTCTGCGCCAGATGCCAGGAGATGGCTTCCCCTTCGCGGTCGGGGTCGGTGGCGAGGTAGACCGTGGAGGCCGCCTTGGCGTCCTTCTTGATCTTCGCCAAAATCGATCCGCGCCCGCGGATGGTAATGTACTTCATCTCGAAGTGATGCGCGGGATCCACGCCCAGCTGGGATTTGGGCAGGTCGCGCACGTGCCCCTGCGACGCCTCCACCTTGTAGCCCTTTCCCAGGAATTTCTCGATGGTTTTCGCTTTCGCGGGCGATTCCACGATCACCAGCTTCTGGTTGTTCGCCGTTGCCATGTTCGTCCTCCTATTTCACTTCGTCGGGGTCTGGATCACGAGGGCGAAAACGTTGCCGCTGTCGCGGCGCACCCGGCCCATGATCTCCATTACGCCCAGTTCGGTCATCAGCGCATCCGCACCGCAGCCGGTGCTGACGCGCAACTCGTCCATGCCCAGGGATTCCTTCGCAAGCGCCCTGAGAATCGCGTTCTGCGTGGGGTTGTCGCCCTGCGGGGGCTCGGGCGCGCTTTCGGGGACGGTTTCCCCTTCGGGCATCAGCCCCAGGTCTTCCAACAGGTCCGCGGCCGAGGTAATCAGCCTGGCGCCCTCCCGCAGGATGGTGTGCGGCCCTTCGGCCCCGGAGTGCCCCACGCAGCCCGGCACCGCGAACACGTCGCGCCCCTGGTTGAGCGCAGCCGTCACGGTGATCATACCGCCGCTTTTCACCTTGCCCTCCACGAACACCACCGCGGTGCAAAGCCCGCTGATGACGCGGTTGCGGTTAGGAAAATGGAAGGCCTGCGGCTGGGCGTCCAGCGGGTATTCGCTGATCACCGCGCCCGCCCCGGCGATCAGCGCCCGGTACACCGCGGCGTTCTCAACGGGATAGGGCACGTTTACGCCGCTGCCCAGCACCGCGACGGTCGTGCCGCCGGCGTCCATGGCGCCCTCGTGCGCGCAGCCGTCGATGCCCCGGGCCATGCCGCTGACCACCGTCACCCCGGCCCGGCCCAGCCCGTAGGCCACGCTGCGGGCCATGTTACGCCCGTATCCGCTGGGGTAGCGCGTTCCCACCATCGCCACCGACGGGCGGCTCAGGACGGAAACATCGCCCATAGCGTATAACACATAGGGCGGATCGTCAATACAATTCAAAAGCGGCGGATACGCCCCGTCGTCCCGGAAGAGGGCCGTAACGCCCAATCTGTCCAGCCTTGCGCACAGGTCGTCCAGCGCCGTTTCGCTGTGGAAGCGGGCAAGCGTCCGGTTGGCCTCGGCGCTGGCGGTCGGCTTCCGGCCGGCGGCAAAATCCGCCCACAGGGTGCACGCGGAGCCGTCCGTTTCCAGAAGCCTGCGCACGTGGTCGGCCGAAAGCTCCGCCGTGGAAAGCCAGAGCAGGCGTCGTTGTTCCTCGGTCACGCCGGGGTCACCTCCAATACTGGCCGTCGAGGTTCCGCAGCTGGATGGCCTGCGCCACGTCCCCAACCTCGATGGTTTCCCGGCCGCCCAGGTCGGCCAGCGTCCGGGCGACCTTGCGGATGCGCCCATAGGCGCGCATGCTGATGTGGAACTGCTCCGCCGCCCGGCGCAGAAGCGTGCCCGCCTCGGGCGAAAGCAGGCAATATTTCTCCACGCCCCGCTGGGGAAGCTGGGCGTTGCAGAAGTAGCGCTCCTTCGCGTAGCGTGCAAGCTGCTTTTCCCGCGCCGCCAGCACGCGCGCCTGCACCGTGTGGGAATCCTCCGCCTCGCCGCACTGTTCGATTTCCGCGATGGTCACGGCGTCCATTTCCACCTGCAGGTCGATGCGGTCCAAAAGCGGCCCGCTGATGCGCGAAAGGTAGCGCTGAATCTCGTAGGGCTTGCAGCGGCAGGGCCGGGTCTTGCTGCCATGGTTGCCGCAGGGGCAGGGATTCATGCTCGCCACCAGCATGCAGCGGCTCTGGTAGCGCGCCTGGCCGCTGACGCGGGCGACGTTCACGTAGCCGTCCTCCAGCGGCTGGCGAAGGGCCTCCAGCGTCTGGCGCTGGTACTCCGGCAGCTCGTCCAGAAACAGCACCCCGTTGTGCGCCAGCGACACCTCACCGGGCCGCGCCTTCGAACCCCCGCCGATGATCGCGGGCAGCGAGGCGTTGTGGTGCGGCGCGCGGAAGGGCCGTCGGGTCATGAGCCCCGCCTCGCGGCCCAGCTCGCCCGCGGCGGAATGGATGCAGGTGGTTTCCAGCGCCTCCTCGTAGGAAAGCGGCGGCAGGATACCCGGCAGGCAGCGCGCCAGCATCGTTTTGCCGCTTCCGGGCACGCCCACCATGAGCAGGTTGTGGCCGCCGGCCGCCGCCACCTCCAGCGCCTTGCGGGCGATGGTTTGGCCCTTGACGTACTTCAGGTCGTTCTCCGGCGGCAGTTCCTCCATCAGCTTCTCGTAGGAAACCTGCTCCTGCGCCGGGAGGAGGGTTTCCCCCGTCAGGTGACCGACCGCTTCGCAAAGCGTCCGCGCCGGACGGATGCGGATATCGGACAGGCACTGCACCTCGCGCGCGTTGCCCGCGGGCAGCACCACCTCCCGAAGGCCCGCCGCGCGGGCCGCCAGCACCATGGAAAGCACTCCGCGCACGGGCATCAGCTCGCCGTAAAGCGAAAGCTCCCCCAGCAGCAGCGTGTTCGTCAGCGCGGGGAAGCGCTCCGGCTCCTGCGCGGCCAGCAGCGCGACCGCGATGGCCAGTTCCAGCCCCGTTCCCTCCTTGCGCACGTCGGCGGGCGCCAGGTTGACGGTCAGCTTTTTCATGGGCCACGGATACCCGCTGTTCACGATGGCGGCGCGGATGCGATCGCGGCTTTCCTTGACGGCCGGGCCGGGCAGGCCCACCACGTCGAAGCCCACCAGCCCGTTTGCGATGCAGGCTTCGACTTCCACCGGAAAGCCGTTCACACCCTCCAGCCCGCCGGAGACGGTTTTCGCCAGCAAGAGGCAACCCTCATTTCGCGTCGCTTAGTAGTACAGCTTCGGGAACCATTTGAGCCAGTCCAGGTACCACGTCGGCGTTAAAAGCCCCGACGCGTACGGGAAGAACATCGCGAAGAACGCCGCCGCCAGCACGACGTAAGCGATCATCGCGCGCTTCTTCCACTTGCCGTCGTGAAGGAGGTTGAACACCATCGTCGTCGCCAGAATAATGAAGGGAACGCTGGCGAAGTAGTGGTAGATGTACATGGAGCGCGGCACCAGCACCCAGGGCAGGTACTGCGCCAGAAAACCGACGACCAGCACCATAAGCGTCAGGTTGCCGTCGCCCTGTTTGAGCCTGAGGCCGCCGCGCAGGCTCAGGTACTTGCGCACGAACAGCGCGAACACGATCACCATGCACAGCGCGCCCACGTAGAAGATCAGCGGGTTGCCCATGCACATGATGGTGCTGGCATAGCCCGAGGGCTCGAATTTGTCCTGGTCGAACCACATGGGCTTCAAAATCAGCGGCCACTGCCACCACGGCGAGTAGAAGGGATGATCCATGCCCAGCCCCGGCGTGGACTGGTAGGCGAACATGCTCTCCTGCGCCTTGATGATCCGCGCGACGGTCACCGGCCCCGTCGGGGACAGGTAGGGGATGTAGCTCAGGTAATAGATGCCCGCGGGCACGGCGATGAAGAACAGCACGCAGAACGCGCTGGTGAGCAGGATGCGCCGCATGGTGATCTCCCGCGCCCACATTACGCGCAGCTTCTGCACGGGCGAAAGCCCCCGGTTCACGTCCACGTCGAAGGCGACCAGCCCCGTGCGGAACTGCCTGAACACCGCGATCATGTAAAGCACGGCCAGTCCGACCGCCGCGTACAGGCCGATCCACTTGCTGGCGACGGACAGGCCCATGAACATCCCGCCCAGCGCCAACGGAATCAGCGTGCGATAGAATTCGCGCGTGAGCACCCGCGGCTTCGCGTCCGGCGCGAGGCCCGCGGGCACGGCGTACGTATCCGTCTGCAGGTAACGGGCCATGCACACGAACGAAAGGATGATAAACAGCACCGGGAAGCTGTCGATGGTCGCGATGCGCGTCTGCGTGAAGTGCATCAGGTCGAAGGCCAGCAGAAGCATCGCGAACGTCGCCAGGTCGCGCCGCTTGGTGAGCTGCCTGGCCAAAAGGAAAATGGACGGCAGCATCAGCACCCCGGCCAGGGCGCCCGCGAAACGCCAGCCGAAGGGCGTCATGCCGAAAATGGCGATGCCGACCGCCATGATCAGCTTGCCCAGCGGCGGGTGCGTCGTTTCGTAGGGCGCGATGCCGTGCAGGTGCTCGTAGGCCGTGCGGGCGTGGTAGATTTCGTCGAAATAGGTGCCGGTAAACCAGCCCGGCTCGCCCTCGAGGGTGTCCTGCTCGTCGATCAGGTTTTCCGGCGGCTTGCCGGTTTCCAGCACGTCCTTGGCGCCGGTGTGCGAAACGAGGGTCAGGGGAATCTGCTCCCCGTTTTCGTCCCGAAGCAGAATTTCCCACAGGTTGAGGCCCGCCGTATCGGCGTCTACGCGCAGGTAGCGCCCGGTCAGCCAGAGGATGTTGCTCTCGTTGTTGTCGTTGTAGGTCACGTTGCCGTCCGCGTCGCTGCGGCTGGTGAGGGCGTAGTTCCAGCGGTAGCACATGCCCTCGTTCATCTGGCAGGGATAGTCCTGCGACCAGTTTTCGCCGTCGGCGCTGACGGAAACGGAAAAATCGTTGTAGCTGACGCCGGCGTAATAGAGCAGCTTGAAGGTCTCGTTCTCCGGCAATTGGAACACCACCTGCTCTTCCCCGGAGGTGGCGACCCACGCCGTCTGCGGCGCCTTGGTGCTGCCCAGGTTGGTAAACGTGAGCGCGCTGTAGAGCACCACGGTGACGCCCATAATCAGGTAATCCCGCGCGGTCAGGCGCATGCGCGCGTCGGAGGGCGCAAGCAGGCCGTTCCGGTAGCAGGCGTCGGTCTTTTTCGGCTTTTCGCCCGCCTGCACTTCCTGCGCGGCCGGCACGGGCGATACGGCCAGGCCCGTAAAGGCGATGACGCCCGCGTATACGCACAGCGCGATGTTGGCGACGGAGAGCGCCATGTTGAGCCCGTAGGTATCCTGGTTCAGGTGCCCCATGGCGGAGCCGAACAGGATGGAGTTATCCAGCACGATCGCGGTGTTGATGAACGTCGTGACCGAAAGCCCCGCACACAGCCATAAAAGCCGCCTGTCCCGCGTGCGGATGTAGCCCAGCGGCAGCAGCGCCAGCGCCGCGAACAGGTAGCGCTCGTGCACCTTCAGCCCCAGCACGTACACGCCGATCAGCATCAGCGACAGGTAGAAGGGCAGCGCATCGGCGCTGCGGTCGATGATCAGCAAAAGCAGGACAAAGAGGTACGTGAACACCATCCAGGTCGTGCCGTAGCGCAGATAGGTGCACGGGAGAAACGCCGAGAGGACAAACACGAGGCCGAACAGCAGGCACAGCGCCGAAAGAACCGTCTTACGGGCGTCCGCGGCCAGGCCCTGTTTTTTACGCGAGCCGCCGAACAGCGCCGCGACCTTCCCAAAGTAGGCGCGCACGCCGGCGTGCACCCGTCCCGACCATACCCCCGCCTCCAGTAAAAGCAGGCCCGTGACCACCGGGATCCACGCGGAGAGCGTCGTTACGCCCGTGCTGCCGCGCTGCACCCAGTTGCCGCTCAGCAGATCCTTGAGGGCCTGAATCGCTCCGGAAAGCGTCGCGATGCTTTCGCCGTCCCCGGTCGACAGCCGCGACCAGTTGCCGCCCAGCAGGTACATGAGGTTGGCGGTGTTGAGCGTGGCGTAGTTATAGGAGGAGAGTGTGTCCCGGTAGAGGTCAAAAAGCCACAGGGGGTTGTCCTGGCCGATGGAGAAGGGCACGATGATCGCCGCCGCGCAGCCCAGCGCGATCAAAAGGCCCTGCCAGATCCCTTTCCATTGCGGTTTGCGGCCCTTGCGCCCCGCCGCGACCAGCGAGACGATCAGCCAAACCCCGCCTACGGGCGCGAACAGCAGCGCCTGAGGCTTCACGAGCACCGCCACCGCGTACAGGGGCAGCGCGGCGCGCCAATTGCGCTCCATGGCGGTGACGGCCGTAAAGAAAAGCAGCAGCGAAAGCACCGTGTCCGCCTGGCCCCAGGCCGCGCCGTTGACCAGCACGGCGGGGTTGAGGGCGAACAGCAGCGCCACGTACACCGCCGCCTTGAGCGGGATGCGCTTTTTGGCGTAGGCGAACAGCGCCGTCGCCGTGATCATGTCGAACAGGATGGGGATCGCCTTGACCAGGAGCCGGATGCCCGGCGAATCGGCGTAGCCCACCGCGCGGATCAGAAGCCCCACCGGCCACAAAAGCAGCATATAGCCCGGCGGATAATCGCAGAAGTAGTCCGCCGCGTAAAAGCCGACCGGCCCGCTGCCCGCCATGCGCAGGCTCCACGCGGCGAAGCAGTTCATGTCCACCTGATAGCCCGCCACGGTTCCGCCCAGCACGATGCGCACGGCGAAGGCCGCGACCATCGCCAGGATAAAGGCAAACATCGTTTTGTGCTCGCCGGGACGGCTCAGCTTTTCCTCTTTGAGCAGTTCCCGGCCGCCCAGCGCGACCAGCAGCAGGAACGCCGCCGCCAGCACCAGAAACAGCGCCGTGCTCTTGTGCGGCGTATCTTCCTCGGTTTCGGTCGTCGCGCTATCGTCGCTTACGCCGTAATCGACGCTGTACCATATCGATGCGGCGACGCCGTCGGGCAGGGCGTCCACCTGCTGGATGGAAATATCGTCGAAATAGGCGATGCCCTGGCTTTCCGCGCCGTAGCCGCCCACGCGCACGTCCAGCTGGATTTCCGTCTGGTCTTCCCTGGTGCGGCCGTACCACTCGACGTAGCGCCATTCCCCGTCCGTGTCGAAAAGGCCTTCCGAAAAGGCGTACACGTCCTCGATGGCGAAATTGGCGCCGTTGCCGTAATCCTCCATCGTCTCCACAAGGATATAGCCCGAAACGCGGTAGAGGGTTTCGGGCTTGACCGATACGGAGCACACGTAGCGCGCGTCGTTGAGGTTGGCGTTGGTGATCTTCGCGCTATAGCGGCCGGAATGCGCCTGCTCGTCGGTGATTTCGAAGCGCGTGTAGCCTTCCTGCGTGCGGTAGGCGCTGGTGTACCAGCCGTCCGGTTCCCCGGAGGCGCCGACGTTCTCAAAGCCGCCGTTGGAAAGCAGGTTTTCGCCGTCGGCCAGCGCGGAAATGGAACACAGCCCCAAAAGCAAAACCAGCAGCATCAGGCCGCCCAGCAGTTTTCTCCTCATTTTTCACACCCCGTTTCCGTCATCCATTTGCCGATAAACGTGCGGCGGTGTTCGGCGCAGGGGCCGAAGCGTTCGATGGCCCGGATATGCTCCGCCGTGCCGTAGCCCATGTTGCGTTCCAGCCCGTAGTGCGGGTAGGTTTCCGCCATGCGGATCAGCATCCGGTCGCGCGTGACCTTCGCCACGATGCTGGCGGCGGCGATGGAGTAGCTCAGCGCGTCGCCGTGCACGATGGCCTCGGTGGGAAAGGGCAAGTTAAGCCCCCCGAGCGCGTCCACCAGGCAGAGGGCCGCGGGCGCGGCCTCCGCGGCGCGGCGCATGGCCAGGCGCGTGGCGTTCAGGATGTTTATGCGGTCGATCTCCTCCGCGCTCGCCTCCCCCACGCCGGCGTACAGCGCGCAGGCCATGATCTGCGCGTAGACTTCCTCGCGGCGGGCGAAGGAGAGCTTTTTGCTGTCGTCCACCCACGTAAAGACGGGTGAGGCGGGTAAAATGACGCAGGCGGCGACCACCGGGCCCAGCAGGGGCCCGCGGCCCACCTCGTCCATCCCCGCCAGCGCGGTTCCGAAGGCCGGGTAAGCCGCGTCGTGGGCGACCAGCGCGGCGGAGCGGGCCAGCCGCCTGGGGTTAGGTTTCATCGGCCGCCTCCCGTTTCGCCGCGGCTGGCGGCGTTTCCAGCGTGATGCGCCCCACCTTGCCCTCGCGGAATTCGTCCAGCACCACGGCGCAGGCCCGGTCGGTGTCCGGCACCCCGCCCTTGAGCAGGAAACCCCGGCCCCGGCAGACCTCGTCGATCAGCCCGTAGCCTTCCGCGTCCGGGTCTTTGATTTTGAAGCGTTCGCAGGTCTCCTCCCGGCGAACGGCGAGCAGGTCTTTCAAAAGGTGCAGGCACAGCGCCTGCTGGTCGTACACCGCGTCCCGGATGGTGCCGATGTAGGCCAGCCGCGTGGCGGCGAGCCTGTCCGTAAGCTTCGGCCACAGCATGCCGGGCGTATCCATCATTTCCAGATAGGGGCCGATCTTCACCCACTGGTTGGCGCGCGTCACGCCCGGCCGGTCGCCTACGGCGGCGATCGCCCCGCCGTAGAGACGGTTGATGAAGGTGCTTTTGCCCACGTTGGGCACGCCCACCACCATGGCCCGCACCGTTTTGCGGATGCCGCGGCTCAGGCCCCGCTCCACCATGTCCTGGGCGGCACGCTCGATCATCGCGCGCGCCTGCTTGGTCTTTTTGGGCGTCGCGTCGTAGGCCATCGCCTCCACGCCCCGGGCGGAGAAATAGGCCAGCCACTTCGCGGTTTTGTCGGGCTCGGCCAGATCGGCCTTGCACAGAAGCAGCACCCGGCGCTTGGCTACGAGCAGCCTGTCCAGGTCTGGATTGCGGCTGGACAGCGGCAGGCGCGCGTCGCACAGCTCCACCGCCAGATGCACGCCGGACAGCTGTCTGCCAAGCGTCCGTTTAGCCTTGGCCATGTGCCCCGGATACCATTGTATCTCCAAGGAATGCTCCCCTTCCTTCGGCAGCGTGCGGCAAAAAGCGGGCGCCGTGCGGAATTCCATTCAATTAAAGCATTGTTTCTAAAAAATAGCAAGGCGTTTTGCCTGAGAAGCATGTAAAAACCGGTTTTCACGGCAAAAAGACCGCGCCGCGGCCGTTTGCGGGCGGCGCGCGAGGCGCCCGCGGGCGTTTTTACGAACGGAAATTCTTTAAGAAAAACACGTTTGATATCCGGTACCCGGCACGGGAAAGGGGGCGCCGACCGCGTCAGCCCCCCTCGTCCTCGTCCGTGAGCGTCTCCCCCGCGTCGGGCACGTCCAGCAGACGCTCGGCCTCGGTTTCGTCCAGCGCTTCCACGCGGCGGAGCTTGCGCTGGATGCTGCGGGTGCGCACGAACGCCGTGTCGATGGTGTCGCTCGCCTGGCGAAGCTTCTCCTGCGTTTTTTGCAGCACGACGGAGAAGTTGCCGAAATCGGTCTTTACCGCGCCCAGCAGCTTCCAAAGCTCGGCGGAACGCTTTTCGATGGCGAGGGTCTTAAAGCCCATCTGCAAGCTGTTGAGCATCGCCAGCAGCGTACTGGGTCCGGCGACCACCACGCGCTGCTCGCGCTGCACCTGCTCCACCAGCGACGAATCGCGCACGACTTCGGCGTACAGGCTTTCCAGCGGCAGGAACATAATCGCGAAGTCGGTGGTGTAGGGCGGCTGGATATACTTGCCCGCGATGCGCCGGGCTTCCACGCGCACGGCGTTCATCAACGCCTTGCGGGCGTTCTCGGTCTGCTCGGCGTCGCCGCGGTCGCTGGCGTCGGCCAGGCGCGCGTAATCCTCCTGGGGAAATTTGCTGTCGATGGGCAGGTACACCGGCCCCTCGTCGTCGCGGCCGGGCAGGCATACGGCGTACTCCACCCGTTCGTCCGAATGGGGCTGCACCTGCACGTTTTCGGCGTACTGGGAGCCGGTCAGCGCCTCGGAAAGCAGCGCGCCCAGCTGAATTTCGCCCCATACGCCGCGCTTTTTCACGTTTCCCAGCACCCGCTTGAGGTCGCCCACGCCCTCGGCCAGCCTGTGCACCTCGCCCAGGGAGGTGTACACCTGTTCCAGCCGCTGGCTGACCTGGGTGAAGCTCTGGGTCAGCCGCTGATTTAAGGTATCCTGCAGCTTTTCGTCCACGGTGCGGCGCATTTCGTCCAGCTTCTGGGCGTTCTCGGCCCGCTGCTCGGACAGTGATTTTTCCATCGTTTCGCGCAGGTGTTCGATGCGCGCCTCGTTCTGGCGAAGCTTCTGCTCCAGCGTCTCGTCCACGGCCTTCATGCGCTGCTCGAACCGGCCCAGGCTTTCCTCCGTCAGCTGGTACATGCGCGCCTGCCGCCCGTCCTGGGAGCGGTCGTGCTCGTAGGCGCTTTGTTGCCAGAGGGAAAACTGCTTGTTCTGCTGGTCGGCGCTACGGTTCAAAAGCCCCGCGAGGCTGTCGCCGATGGCCTGCAGCGTTCGCAGCTGCTCCTCCCGGAGGCCCAGGCTCTGCTGGGAAAGCGCCGCCTGCACCGCGCGGATGCTCTCGTTGAGGTCGTCCTCCAGCTCGTTGAGCCTTTGCCGCTCGTCCTGGTTGCGTTTGGCGACGACCGCCAGTATGGCGATCAGCAACACCATCGCCAGCGCGCCCGCGCCCAGGGCGATCAGCTGCCATAATTCCAGATGGATCGCGTCCATACGGCCCTCCCTACGGAAAGAGCCGCCGGCCTGCGCTGGCGGCTCGTACAGCGCGTTCCCGGGAAGGGAAGTGCGCCTGTCTGTGTCCGGCCGGTTCCGCGCCGGGTGAAACGTTACATTTGCCGGCGGCCCTCCATGGCCTTGGCCAGGGTGATTTCGTCGGCGTATTCCAGATCGCTGCCCACCGGCACGCCGTGGGCGATGCGGGTCACCAGCACGCCCATGGGCTTGATGAGGCGGGCGATGTAGCTGGCGGTGGCCTCGCCTTCGATGTCCGGGTTGGTGGCGAGGATCACTTCTTTAATGCTGCCGTCGGACAGCCGCGCCATCAATTCGCGGATGCGGATGTCGTCCGGCCCAACGCCCTCCATGGGCGAAAGCGTGCCGTGCAGCACGTGGTAGGAACCCTTGAAATCGCGCATGCGCTCGATGGCCGCCACGTCGCGGGGATCGCGCACCACGCAGATCTGCCCGTTGTGCCGCTCGTCGTCGGCGCAGATATCGCAAAGCGCGCCCGTGGCGTAATTGCCGCAGACATCGCAGTAACGGATGGCCTTACGCCCCTGGTAGATGGCGGAAGCCAGCTCCCGCACGTCCTCCAGCGGCATGCCGATAATGTGGTAGGCCAGCCGCTGCGCGCTTTTCTGCCCGATGCTGGGGAGCTTGGAAAGCTCCGCCACCATCCTCGCGATCGGTTCCAGCTGCTGTGCCATACCTTACAGCAATCCTCCCATGCCGGGCGTCAGCTTGGACATTTCCGCTTCCCGCGCCTCCTCGGCGGCGCGCAGCGCCTCGTTGACCGCCGCGAGGATCAGGTCCTGCAGCATATCCACATCGTCGGGATCGACGCATTCGGGCTTGATCTGGATGGACTGGATTTCCCGCTTGCCGGTCGCCTCGACGGTCACCATGCCGCCGCCCGCCTGAGCGGAATACGTCCGCGCGTCCAGATCCTCCTGGGTTTTGGCCATCTGCTCCTGCAGCTTCTGCGCCTGGCGCATCAGCTGCTGCATGTTCCCGCCGCCCCCGCCGTATCCGCCGAAGCCGCCGAACTGTTTTTTGCCCATGATCTGTTCCTCCCGTTACTCTTTCACGCAGATCAGCCGAAGGTCCGCGGATACGCCCGTCGCCCGGATCACGGGGGCGTCCTTATCCTCGGTCAGCTCCACGCCCTGCGAGGACACCCGCCCGCTCAGACTGCGCATAAAAACGCCCGCCTTGGGCGCCGTCGTCCATACGGTGATATCGCCGGATACGGTGCGCAGCTCCATCTGCTCGAAGCCCGCCGTCTGACGTATCTTCTGCTCGCCGTTGACGGTGGTGCACTTGTAGCTTTTGGCGGTCACGTCGTCCAGCGTCACGCCGCCGCTGACCGTACGGGCGGTGAGCTGCTCGCTCGTCAACCGCTCGGCGCGGATGTCGCCGCTGACAGACTTGAGCGAGATCGCCTCCGCCGTGATGCGGGAGGCGTGCACGTCGCCGGAAACCGTATCCAGCACGATGCGGCTGCCGTTGAGCTTGCGGGCGTTGAGCAGGCCGCCCACGGTGTTGACGTGAATCTGCTTGTCCCACGTTTTGGGCACGCGGACGCAGACCTGCATCCACCGGCTTTCCATAATCTTCAGCGTCAGGCCGTACTGGGGCTGCTCCACCACCAGCGTGTCGTCTTCCGTTTCGATGCGCAGGTCGCGCACGGAGTTTTCATCCCCGGCCGCCAGCACCTGCACGCGCTCGATATCGTCCGCGAAAATCTCGACCTGCGCCCACGCCAGGCGCACGGCCAGATCGTTCAAACGCCCCGCGTCAAAGCTCTCGTTTCTTTCCAAAGCGATACGCCGCCTTTCCGTTGTCGTCGTAAGCATCAATTCATGATACCTTTTTTCGCCTGAAAATGCAATTCCCATTTTCCCCCGCGGGGCGGAAGCGGGAACGCTTTGCATTTCGGCCGCGAAACGGTATAATGGGAGCGCCGGCGAAGGGAGGGTTCCGCGTGAACATACAACATCTGCGTTACGCCGTGGAAGTGGAAAAAACCCGCTCCATCACCGAGGCCGCCGAAAACCTGCTGATGAGCCAGCCCAACCTTTCCCGCGCCATCCGCGAGCTGGAGGGGGCGCTGGGCATCACGATTTTCGACCGCACGCCCAGGGGGATCGTCCCCACGGAGCGGGGCGAGGAGTTTTTGCACTACGCGCGCAGCATCCTCTCGCAGTTCGACGAAATGACCGAGCATTACCGCGGCAGGGAGCCCGGCGGCGGCATGCTGCGCCTGTCGGTGCCCCGGGCCAGCTACATCGCGCTGGCTTTCGAGCGCTTCGCCCAGCTCTCCGACCCGCGGCTGACGCTGGACTATAAGGAAACCAACGCGCTCCGCTCCATCCGAAACGTTTCCGAGGACGGCTACGACCTGGGGATCGTCCGCTATCAGGCGGATTACGAAAAGTACTTTATCGATACCTTCGCCCAGAAAGGGCTGCAATACCGGGAGCTGTGGTCGTTTCGGTATCTGGCGATGATGCGGGTGGATCATCCCGCCGCGCGCAAGAGCGTCGTGACCATGGGCGACCTGTCCGGCGGCATCGCCGTGGGCCACGGGGACGTGTACGTGCCTTCGCTTCCGCGGG
The DNA here is from genome assembly GCA_964640955.1 of uncultured Oscillospiraceae bacterium. GTDB lineage: Bacteria > Bacillota > Clostridia > Christensenellales > Aristaeellaceae > CAXXOK01. The sequence continues at coordinate 327,373 of CAZXJI010000001.1, forward strand.
AGACCCTTTTCGCGCCCGGCGAGGCGCAGCGCAGCATGCTGACCTACGAGCGCGCCAGCCAGTTTGAGCTGGTCGCCACGCTCCCCCAGGCCTACGCGTGGGTCTCGCCCATTCCGCAGGAGATGCTGGATCGCTACCATCTCACCCTTCGGCCCTGCGCCGACCGCCCCGCCCGCCACAAGGACGTGCTCATCTACCGCAGGCGATACATGCTCTCCCCCATGGACGAGCTTTTCCTTGCGCAGATCGCCCGTGTGCAGGGCGAGCTGGCGGGATATCTGCTCTGACACCGGTCACTTTTCGTCCCGAAACGGACATGATTCGCGATCCGGGCCTTTGCCCAAACAGCGTCGGAAAGCCTTTTGTTGTAATGCTTTAGTTGTTTTTCTTCCTTGCTTGTTAAAATATTAACATATCAGACGGGATATGGCCCCATGCAAACGTTATATTGGTCAATTCGGCCTCCTTGTGTTAAAGTTTTAACGAACCAGAAAGGGGAGGGTATTCATGAGCGACACCCGCAAGCCCGTGGACAGCGTGGAAGCGCTGGAACGTACCATCGCGAACGTCCGCGCCGCGCAAAAGGCCTACGCGGCGTTCACGCAGGAACAGGTGGACAAAATCTTCTTCGCCGCCGCCATGGCGGCCAACCGAGAACGCATTCCGCTGGCGAAGCTGGCGGTGGCGGAAACCGGCATGGGCGTGGTGGAGGACAAGGTGATCAAAAACCACTTCGCCTCCGAGTACATCTACAACGCCTGCCGCGAGCTTAAAACCTGCGGCGTCATCGAGCGGGACGAGGCGTACGGCGTCACGAAGATCGCCGAACCGCTGGGCGTGATCGCCGCGGTCATCCCCACCACCAACCCGACCTCCACCGCCATTTTCAAAACGCTGATCGCGCTCAAAACCCGCAACGGCATCGTCATTTCCCCGCACCCGCGCGCCAAGGGCTGCACGGCCGCGGCCGCGAAGGTCGTTCTGGAGGCGGCGGTCGCCGCGGGCGCGCCGGAAGGCATCATCGACTGGATCGACGTGCCCAGCCTGGACATGTCCAACCTTCTGATGAAGGAATGCGACTGCATCCTCGCCACCGGCGGCCCCGGCATGGTGCACGCCGCCTATTCCAGCGGCAAGCCCGCCCTGGGCGTGGGCCCCGGCAACGTGCCCGCCGTGATCGACGAGAGCGCCGACATCCTGCTGGCGGTCAACTCCATTATCCACTCCAAGACGTTCGACAACGGCATGATCTGCGCCAGCGAGCAGAGCGTGATCGTCCCCAAGGCCGCTTACGCCGAAGTCCGCGCGGAGTTCGCGCGCCGCGGCTGCTACTTCCTCAGGGGCGAGGAGCTCGACAAGGTTCGCAAAACCCTGCTCATCAACGGCGCCCTGAACGCTAAAATCGTGGGTCAGTCCGCCGTGAAGATCGCCGAGATGGCGGGCGTCGCCGCGCCTCCGGAAACCAAGGTGCTCATCGGCGAGGTGGAGAGCGTGGACATGAGCGAGGAATTCGCCCACGAAAAGCTCTCCCCGGTGCTGGCGATGTACAAGGCCAAGGACTTCGACGACGCGATGGGCAAGGCCGAGCGCCTCATCCTGGACGGCGGCCACGGCCACACCGCGAGCGTGTACCTCAACCCCGTCACCCAGCGCGAAAAGCTCGACCGCTTCGCCGCGAAAATGGAAACCTGCCGCGTCGTCGTCAACACCCCTTCCTCGCACGGCGGCATCGGCGATTTGTACAACTTCAAGCTCCTGCCCTCCCTGACCCTGGGGTGCGGTTCCTGGGGCGGCAATTCCGTCAGCGAGAACGTGGGCGTCAAGCACCTGCTCAACGTAAAGACCGTCGCCGAGAGGAGAGAGAACATGCTCTGGTTCCGCACGCCGCAGAAGGTGTACATTAAGAAGGGCTGCCTGCCCGTGGCTCTCCGGGAACTGTCGGACGTGCTGGGCAAAAAGCGGGTGTTCATCGTCACCGACAAATTCCTGTTTGAAAACGGCTACACCAAGGCCGTCACCGACCGGCTGGACGAGATGGGCATACAGCATACCTGCTTCTTCGACGTCGCGCCCGACCCCACGCTGGCCTGCGCCCGCGAGGGCGCCAAAGCCATGGACGCCTTCAAGCCCGACTGCATCATCGCCGTGGGCGGCGGCAGCGCCATGGATGCCGGCAAGATCATGTGGGTGATGTACGAGCACCCCGAGGCAGACTTCATGGAGATGGCGCTGCGCTTCTCCGACATCCGCAAGCGCGTGTACACCTTCCCCAAAATGGGCGAAAAGGCGTATTTCATCGCCGTGCCCACCACCGCCGGCACCGGCAGCGAGGTGACGCCCTTCACCATCATCACCGACGAGACGAGCGGCGTTAAGTACGCCCTGGCGGATTACGAGCTGCTGCCCAACATGGCGATCGTGGACGCGGATATGATGATGAACGCCCCCCGGGGCCTGACCTCCGCCAGCGGCATCGACGCCGTCACCCACTGCCTGGAGGCGATCGCCAGCATGCTGGCGACCGATTACACCGACGGGCTCGCCCTGCAGGCGCTCAAGATGATCTTCGAATACCTGCCCCGCGCCTACGACAACGGCCCCAACGACCCCCTCGCCCGCGAGAAGATGGCCAATGCCGCCACCATCGCCGGCATGGCCTTCGCCAACGCCTTTCTGGGCGTATGCCACAGCATGGCGCACAAGCTGGGCGCGTTCCACCACCTGCCCCACGGCATCGCAAACGCCCTGCTGATCGACCTCGTGCTCCGCTACAACGCCGCCGAGGTTCCCGCCAAGATGGGCACCTTCCCGCAGTACGACCACCCGCACACCCTCGCCCGCTACACCATGGTAGCCGACGCCCTGGGGCTGGGCGGCAAGACGGACGAGGAGAAGCTCGACCGCCTGATCGCCGCGATCGACGAACTTAAGGCGAAGATCGGCATCAAGGCGACCATCCGCGATTACGGCGTGGATGAAAAATGCTTCCTCGACCGGCTGGACGAAATGGCCGAGCTGGCCTTCGACGACCAGTGCACCGGCGCCAACCCCCGCTACCCGCTGATTGCGGAAATCAAACAGATGTACCTTGCCGCCTACTACGGCGAAACGAAATAAGGAAGGAGGGACCCGATATGAAACTGGATAAAGTGATCGCCCTGCGCACCGGCAAGACCGTCTACCGCGACGGCGACCAGGCCGTGAAGGTGTTCGACGGCGACTACAGCAAGGCGGATATCCTCAACGAGGCGCTCAACCAGGCCCGCGCAGAGGAAACGGCGCTCAACGTGCCCACCCTGCGGGCCGTGACGATGGTCGAGGACCGCTGGGCCATCGTCAGCGACTTCATCCCCGGCAAGACCCTCGCCCGCCTGATGGAGGAGCAGCCCGAGCGCAAGACCGCCTGGCTGGAACGGTTCGTAGACCTCCAGCTGACGGTGCACGCGCAGACCTCGCCGCTGCTGACGCCGCTTCGGGACAAGATGAACCGCAAGATCAGCCTGAGCGGGCTGGACGCCACCACGCGCTACGAGCTCCACACGCGGCTGGAAGGCATGCCCCGGCACAACAAGCTCTGCCACGGCGACTTCAACCCCAGGAACATCATCCTGCGCGACGACGGCGAAGCGTTCATCCTGGACTGGTCGCACGCCACGCAGGGCAACGCCTCCGCCGACGCGGCCCGTACCTACCTGCTGTTCTGGCTGGACGGGGACATGACCGGCGCGGAAACCTACTTAAACCTCTTCTGCCAAAAGAGCGACACCGCCCGGCAGTACGTGCAGAAATGGATCCCCATCGTGGCGGCCAGCCAGCTGGCCAAGGGCCGCCCGCAGGAACGGGAGTTTCTGCTGCGTTGGGCCAACGTGATGGATTACGAATAACCCGGTTCCCGGCCTGTGAACGAATCGGTTTGGCGCGGCGGCGGGCATGTGTCCCGCCGCCGCGCAGAAAAGGAGATGCCCGATATGGTCAAGGTCACCATCTGCATCGGCAGCAGCTGCCACCTCAAGGGTTCCCGCCAGATCGTGGAGGAGTTGCAGCGGCTGGTCGCAGCCAACCGCCTCAAGGACAAGGTGGAGCTGGCGGGCCAGTTCTGCATGGGCAACTGCCAAAACGGCGTCTGCGTCACCGTGAACGGCGAGAACTTTTCGCTGAAGCCCGAGGATACCAAAGCCTTCTTTGAGACGCAGGTGCTTTCCAGGGTCGGCTGAGCCTGCCTGAGCCGAAACGCGGCGCTTTGCGACGTTCCCGGCGGCTGGCCGCCGGAACGGGCGGGGCTCCCGCTTGTTTAGATATGGAACCGGTTCCTCTGCATCTCCGTCCCCCGCGCCGGACCCCGGCTTTTCCTCCCCTTCCGTTTTTCCCCCGCCGCAATCATCCCCCAAGGAGCGTGGTACCCGTGTCCGACATTCTCAGCCTGAAAGAAAACAACTGCAAGGACTGTTACAAGTGCATCCGCACCTGCTCGGTCAAGGCCATCAGCTTCGCGCACAATCAGGCGCAGATTTTGCCGGACGAGTGCATCCTCTGCGGCAGCTGTTTCGTCGTCTGTCCCCAGAAGGCCAAGCAGGTTCGAAGCGACGTGGAAGCCGTGCGCGCGGCCGTGCGCGCCGGGAAGCGGGTGGTCTGCAGCCTCGCCCCCTCCTTCATCGCGGATTTTCCCGTGCGCGGCATCGAAGACATGCGTACGGCGCTTTCGGCGCTGGGTTTTGCGGCCGTGGAGGAAACGGCCGTCGGCGCGCAGCTGGTAAGCGACGAGTACGCCCGCATCCTCCGGGAAGGCAGACAGAGCGTGCTCATCTCCAGCTGCTGCCCTTCCATCAACCTCCTCATCCAGAAGTACCACCCGGCCATGCTCCCCTACCTCGCCAAGGTGCCGACGCCCGCGCAGACGCACGCAAGGCTGTTAAAGCAGGCCGATCCCAACTGCTTCACCGTTTTTATCGGCCCCTGCATCGCCAAGAAGGACGAGGCCGACCACAGCCCCGAGCTGGACGCGGCGCTCACCTACGACGAGCTGCGCACCTGGATGGCCGAGGAAAAGGTGGAGCTGACCGGCGGAGCGCCCGCGGACGAAGCCGGGATGCGTTCGCGGCTTTACCCGGCGACGGGGGGCATCCTGCGTTCGACCGAGGCGGTGCCCGGCTACCGCCGCATGGCCATCGACGGCCTGGACAACTGCCGCATGGCGTTCCGCGAGCTGGAAAGCGGAAAGACCGAGCACGTTTTTATCGAGATGAGCGCCTGCGAGGGCAGCTGCATCAACGGTCCGTGCATCCGCGAGCACCGGGAGCGCCGGGTCAAGGGAACGCTGAAGGTGGAAGGCTTCGCCGGGGACGGCCGTTTCGACGTCCCCACCCCGTCCGCGCCGCTTTCCCGCTCGTTCGGCTTTCTGGGCGGCAGGACCGTGGCGTTCGGCGGCGACGCCATCGAAGCCATGCTGATCAAAATGGGCAAAACTGGCCCCGAAAAGGAGCTCAACTGCGGCTCCTGCGGTTACCCCACCTGTCGGGACAAGGCCGTCGCCATCCTGCAGGGCAAGGCGGAGATCGGCATGTGCCTGCCCTTCCTCAAGGAAAAGGCGGAAAGCTTCAGCGACACCATCATCAACAACACGCCCAACGCCATTCTGGTCATGGACGAGGATCTGGCCGTGCAGCAGATCAACCGCGCGGCGGTGAAGCTGCTGCGCCTGACCGAGCCCGCGGACATCCTGCACGAAAACGTCGTGCGGGTGCTCAACCCCGAGCCCTACCGCGAGGCCGTCGCCTCGGCCAAAAATGCCGTGGGCGTCTGCCGCTACCTGGCCGAATACCAGCTGTACGTGGAGGAGACCATCCTTTACGACCGGCAGTATCACGTGGTGATCGCCATTCTGCGCGACGTGACCGAACGGGAGACCCTGCGCGGCCAGGACGACGCCCTGCGCCGCCAGACGGTGGAAACCGCCGACCGCGTCATCGACAAGCAGATGCGCGTGGTGCAGGAGATCGCCTCGCTGCTGGGCGAGACGACGGCGGAGACGAAGCTGGCCCTCTCCAGCCTGAAGGATGCGATGAGCCGTGAATGACCTGTGGACGGAAACGGGGTACGTGAGCCTCAACAAGGCGGGCGAGACCCTCTGTGGCGACCGGGTGGAGGTCACCGGCGGCGGCGACGCGGACGTGACGCTCGTCCTGGCGGACGGGCTGGGCAGCGGGGTAAAAGCCAACATCCTTTCCATCCTCACCGCGAAGATCGCCTGCACGCTGCTCGGCGGCGGCATGCCCATCGAGGAGTGCGTATCCACGCTGGCGAGCACCCTTCCGGTGTGCAGCGTGCGGCAGGTGGCCTATTCCACCTTCACCATCCTCCGCATCACCGAGAACCGCACGGCGCGCATCATCCAGTTCGACAACCCCGCCACCATCGTGCTGCGCGGCGGCGAGCCGTTCGTTTACCCCACGTTCTCGCGCGTCGTGGCGGGCAAGAACATCTGGGAAAGCTCGTTTCCGGTGGAGTGCGGCGACGTGTTCATCAGCGTGAGCGACGGGGCGGAGTACGCGGGCGTGGGCCGGGAGCTCAACTTCGGCTGGACGCGGGAGAACATCGCCCGCTTCGCCAGCGCCAACTACCTGCCGCAGAACTCCGCCAAGACGACCGCCGGGCTCATCTCCGACGAGTGCAACCGGCTCTACGGCGGCAAGCCCGGCGACGACAGCACCGTGGCGGTGCTGCGCGTGCGCAGGCGCCACCCCGTGAACCTCGTCGTCGGCCCGCCCGCCGAAAAAGCGCAGGACGAGAAGATGATGAACCTCTTTTTCGCCAAGGAGGGCGCCAGAATCGTCTGCGGCGGCACCACCGGTAACCTGGCGGCCGCCTACCTGCGCAAGCCCCTGCTCCCCACGCTGGATTACCCCGACCCGGACGTGCCGCCCGTCAGCTCCATCGAGGGCGTCGATCTGGTGACCGAGGGCGTGGTGACGCTTTCGCGGGTGCTCGCCTACGCCAGGGATTTTCTGCAAAACGCGAGCCTCGCGCCGGATTGGGCCGTGGGCCGGGACGGCGCCAGCCGCATTGCCCGGGAACTGTTTGAAAACGCGACCGACATCAACTTTTTCGTCGGCCTCGCCATCAACCCCGCCCACCAGAACCCCGACCTGCCCATCACCTTCGCCGTCAAGCAGCAGCTGATCCAGCAGCTGGCCGCGTGCCTGGAGAAGATGGGCAAGCACATCCGCCTGTCTTATTTTTAGGAGGTCGTTATGCGCCTTTTCGATACGGACGTCCAGAAGCTGAAATACGAGGTGCTGCGGGAGGTGGCCCGCCATGCCTACGAGGATCGGCTCGCCGACAGCTACGTGGACATTCCCCAAAAGCTCGCCCCCGGCCCCGAAGCCACCATGCGCTGCTGCGTCTACAAGGAGCGCGCGATTCTGACCGAGCGGGTGCGCATCGCCATGGGCGGCGACCGGTCGCGCCCCGGCGTGGTGGAGGTTATCGGCATCGCGTGCGACGAGTGCCCCGTCAGCGGCTACCAGGTGGGGCCGGACTGCCGCGGGTGCATCGCGCACCGCTGCATGGCCGCCTGCCCCCGGGACGCCATTACGCTGGACGAGCACCGGCACGCGCGCATCGACCCGCTCAAGTGCGTGGGCTGCGGCCGGTGCGCGGCCGCCTGCCCCTACAGCGCCATCGCCAACCACAAACGCCCCTGCGAAAACGCCTGCAAGGTGAAAGCCATTCATATGGGCGACGACCGCTGCGCCTGCATCGACGAGGAAAAGTGCGTCGGCTGCGGCGCGTGCGTCTACCAGTGCCCCTTCGGCGCCATACAGGACAAGTCGTTTCTGACCGATGCCATCCGTCTGCTTCGCCAAAGCAACGAAAACCGCCACTACAAGGTGTACGCCATCGTCGCGCCGTCGCTGAGCAGCCAGTTCGGCTACGCGAAACTGGGCCAGGTGGTGACGGCGCTCAAGCGCCTGGGTTTTTACAGCGTGGTGGAGGTGGCCCTGGGCGCGGACATGACCGCCGCCAACGAGGCGAGGGAGCTTGCCGAAAAAGGGTTTCTCACCTCCTCGTGCTGCCCCGCGTTCGTCGAATACGTACAGCGGAACTTCCCCGACCTGATGCCGCTGGTAAGTTCCACCCCGTCCCCCATGGCGATGCTCGCCCGGTTTTTGAAAACCACCGACCCGGACGCCAGAACGGTGTTCATCGGCCCCTGCACCGCCAAGAAGCTGGAGCGGGAGCGCCCGGAGGTCGCGCCGTACGTGGATTGCGTGCTGACCTTCGAGGAGCTGCAGGCGTGGATCGACAGCCGGGACTTCGACATCACCCGCCTCCCCGAGGACGTGCTGGACAACGCTTCCTTCTACGGGCGCATCTTCGCCCGCAGCGGGGGCCTGAGCGACGCGGTCCGCCAGGCGCTGAAGGAACAGAATATCGACTTCCCGCTCAACCCCGCCGTCTGCGACGGGATCGAGGCCTGCCGCACGGCGCTGACGAAGAAAAGCAGGGGCGCGCTTTCGGAGAACTTCATCGAGGGCATGGCCTGCGTGGGCGGGTGCATCGGCGGTGCGGGGTGCCTCACCCACGGCGCGAAGGATAAAAGCGAGGTCGACCGCTACGGCCGCGAGGCGTATGAAAAGACCATCTCCGCGGCGCTTGCGCAGTGCGGCGGAGACGCGAAGGACGCGTAACGGCCTTTTCCCCCCGGCTCGGGCGGCCAGCCCGCCTTGCCAAAAGTTTTCGCCTTCGTTTCAACCGTTGTCCGCCAACGCTTTACGGCCGTTCCCCGACGGGGGACGGCCGCTTTTTTCGAAAATTCCGAAAACGCGGGGTTGACAACGGCGCGTCCCCGCTCTATAATAGCATCAGACATCAGACATCTGATATCATAAGTCAGATATGGACGAATTTCCACCATTATACATCACGGAGGAGTTGCTTATGGCCAGAAACCGCGTATCCATATTGGACGAAGCCGTACAAAGCATCGAAAACTACATCCTCTCCGGCGAGGTGAAGGTCGGCGACAAGATGCTGACCGAACTGGAGCTGGGCGATCGGCTCGACATCGGCCGCTCCACCGTGCGCGAAGCGCTCAAGATGATCCAGACGATGGGCTATCTGGAAACGCGGCCGGGCAAGGGGAATTTCGTGATCAACACCACCAAGCGCTCCATCCGGGAACACGCGGTGGACTGGTTTGTGAAAAACGAATGCGAAATTCACGAGCTACTGGAATTCCGTAAGTTTCTGGAGCCGTACGTAACCCGTCTGGCCACCCAGCGCATGACCGACGAGGAAGCCCGGACGCTGGGCGAAGCGATGGAGAGCTTCGAAAAAGCCTATCACTCAAACGACCTGCGCGCGCTGAACAAAAGCGAGAAAAAGTTCCACTCCACGATCGTCAAGGGCTGCCACAACAGCGTATTCATCAGCATTTACGACAGCCTCATGAAGTTTTTAAACGACTACTTCGCCATGTCCTTTTCCATTCAGGAGACCGCGGAGCAATCCCTTAGGCCCCACCAGCGCATTTACGACGCCATCATGGCACGCGATCCGGAGCGGGCCAAGGACGAGATGCGCGCGCATATCGACCTGACCATCGCCAATATGGCCGCGGTCGTCAACCGCCAGAAGGAGGAAAGCACTCATGCATGACGGCCAGTCGTTGCGTCCCAACGCGTTTCAACGCTGGCGGAAAAACATCGTTCGCTGCAAATACCTCTACCTGATGGTTCTCATTCCGCTGGCCTGGCTGATTCTGTTCAAGTACGGGCCGATGTACGGCATGCAGATCGCGTTTCGCAACTTCCGGGTGCGCAAGGGCATCTGGGGCAGCGACTGGGTAGGGTTCAAATACTTCGAGCAATACCTGTCCGATCCGGGCTTTTGGAAGATCGCCCGCAACACGATCGTGCTGGGCCTTTATCAGGTCGTGTTCTATTTTCCGGTGCCCATCGTGTTTGCGCTGCTGATGAACGAAATGAACAGCAAAGGCGCGCAGCGCCTGGTGCAGAACATAAGCTACCTGCCGCACTTCATTTCGGTCGTGGTCATCGCGTCGATGACCATCTCTTTTCTGGCCAAGGACGGGATCATCAACCAGCTGCTTGCCTCCCTGGGCGGCACACCCTACACCTACATGCAGGATCCGGGTTATTTCCGCGGCATTTACATCGCCACCGACATCTGGCAGGAAATGGGCTGGAGCGCCATCATCTACACGGCGGCGCTCACCAACGTGGATACCCAGCTCTATGACGCGGCCGTCGTGGACGGGGCCGGCCGCCTCCAGCAGACGCTGCACGTGACGATCCCCGCCATCCTGCCGACCATCGCCATTATGTTCATCATGAAAATGGGCGGCATCCTCAACCTGTCCTTTGAGAAAACGCTGCTTTTGCAAAACGCCCTGACGTACGATACTTCGGACATCATTTCCACCTACGTCTACCGCAAGGGCCTGTCCGGAAGCCAGTTCAGCTATTCCACCGCCGTGGACATGTTCAGCACGATCATCAACCTGATCTTCCTGCTGACGACCAACATGCTCTGCCGCCGGTTCGGGGATACCAGTCTGTGGTAAGGAGAGCGCTATGATTATCCAAAGCAGGGCCCACCGGATTTTCCGCATTTTCAACGGGATCTTCATGGTGCTGGTGTGCCTGATCGTACTGTATCCCATCTATTATATGGTGATCATCTCCGTAAGCGACGGCGCGGCCGTCATGACCGGCAGGGTGAAGCTGTACGCCATCGATTTTACGTTGCGCGCCTATCACGCCTCCGTACAGGACGAGATGTTCGTCAACAGCTACTGGAACACCATCATCATCACGGTTTCGGGAACGGTGGTGAGCATGTTCCTAACCACGCTTTTCGCCTATCCCCTCTCCCGGAAGGATTTTTACGGCCGCAGGGTGATTATGGCGCTGGCGACGTTCACCATGTTCTTTACCGGCGGCATGATACCCAACTACCTGCTGGTGATGCAGCTGCACATGAACGACACCTACTGGGCGCTGATCCTGCCGGCGGCGGTGAGCATCTACAACATGATCGTCATGCGGACGTTCTTCCAGGGCATCCCGTTTGACATTACCGAATCGGCGTACATCGACGGGGCGAACGACATGACCATCCTGTGGCGCATCATCCTGCCGCTGTCCAAGCCCATTATCGCCACCATGGTGCTGTTCTATTCCGTGGGGCTTTGGAACGGCTTTTACAACGCCCTTTTGTACCTGTCCGACAAACGGCTGTATCCGATCCAGCTGTTTGTGCGTTCGGTCGTGCTGGCTGGCGAGACCCTCTCGGCGGACATGGCCAACAACATGTCCAGCGAGGGCGGCGTGGGGTTGTTGGCGGAGCAGTCCACCAAGTACGCCACCATTATCCTGTCGATGTTGCCGATCCTGGCCGTTTACCCGTTTGTCAGCCGGTATTTTAAAAACGGTATGATGGTCGGCTCCGTGAAGGGCTGATTATCCGCAATCTATACTGCAAAGGAGGCTCAGGTGATTTTATCTTCGTCACGGGAGGGCACACCGATATTTCGTTAAGGAGGAAAGGTCATGAAAAAGTTTACCGCTCTGTGTCTGGTTCTCGCGCTGCTGCTGACCCTGGTCGCCGTTCCCGCCTGGGCTGAAGAAAGCTCGAAGCTTACGGAAGAGACCAAAACCATCACCTATATGCGCTCCGAAAACGCGCCGACCCCGATTAAGGACGGCACGCCTTCGCAGCAGCAGGCGCTGGAGGATACCAACGTTCTGTTGAAGATCGTCCCCGTCACCGCCTCGGACTACAGCACCAAGATGAACGCGCTGTACGCGGCGGGCGACCTGCCCGACATCTTCGGCTCCTTCAGCCTCACCAAGCGCGAAATGGTCGAGGACGGCGCCCTGCTCCCGCTGAGCGACCTGATCGACGAATACGCTCCGAACATCAAAAAGCTCTTTGAGGACAACCCGGAGCTGCAGCGTACCATGGTGGACGGCGAGATCTATTCCCTGCCCATGATGCGTATGGACGAGAACTGGGAAAAGGGCTGCGTGCCCATGATCCGCGTGGACCTGCTGGAGAAGAACGGCATCGAGAAGCCCACCACGTGGGAAGGTCTCGTGGACGTGCTTGAACAGCTGCATGAGATTTACCCCGACATGATCCCCTGGGGCGCCCGCGGCCAGAACCGCCTCATCGGCCTGGACAGCCTGAGCTGGGTGACCAGCTTCGGCGCGGACTACAACACCTACATCGACGATCAGGGCGTGTGGCACCTGGGCCGCGTCGAAAGCGAGTACAAGGACGCCGTGACGTTCTTAAACGACCTGATCAACCGCGGCATCCTGGACAGCGAATACCTGACGACCGCGCACCAGACCTGGATCGAGGGCCTGTCCAGCGGCAAGTACATGTTCTGGTACGACAACCCCGTGTTCGCCGCGCAGGTCAATTCCGCGCTGTCCACCGTCGATCCCGACGCCCGCTTCGAGCCGCTGGACATCCTCGAGAATCCCTACGGCTACGTGCGCAATTACCAGCAGCCCACCAACTACGTGGACGAGTACTACTTCAGCGCCGACACCGAGGACCCGGTGCTGCTGATCAAGTTCATGGACTGGGCTTACAGCACGGAGGGCATGTACACCTTCAACTACGGCAAGGAAGGCGAAACCTACTACCTCGACGACAACGGCAACCCGCAGTGGCTGCCCGAGGTGCTGGCGGAATACGCCGATAACGACAACGCGTACTACGCCGTGCAGTCCGACTTCGGCATTCTCAACAACAACTTCTCGCCCGCGTGGCTCAACCTGTGCGTGGAAGTGTTCCGCGCCGGTTCCGGGGACACCAACACGGTGGACGCGGAGTATGTGTACAACTTCTACAAGGACAATCCCAACATCTATGAAAAGACCAAGGAACCGCCGATGAGCGCCGAACAGGACGAGCGCATCCGCGAGATCCGTCAGGAGATCGACGACTACGGCGCGACCGAGATCAACAAGTTCGTCATGGGCGTGCGCCCGCTGGACGAATACGACGCCTTTATTCAGGAGCTTTACGACCGCGGCGCCCAGGAATGGGTGGACATCCTCAACGACGCCGAGCAGACCTACCAGGCGATGATCGCCCAGTAGCATCCGCTGAGAACCGTGGGAGGAAACCATCGGTTTCCTCCCCGTTTCTTATGTTCCGCCGCGCCTGCGACGGCAAAGGAGAAAATGACATGGAGCAGATGATGTACGACGGCCGGGTGCTGCCCGTATTGGCGGACGTGGACGTGCTGGTCGTGGGCGGCGGCTTTCCCGGCATCTGCGCGGCGCTGGCCGCGGCGCGCGCCGGAGCGAAAACGCTGCTTGCGGAGCGCAACGCCGTGCTCGGCGGGCAGGCCGCCGAGATCGACACGTGGGGCATCGACGGGTTCGTGAACGCCGAGGGCAAACTGCTGATCGACGGCCTTCCCTGGGAGGTGCTCCACCGCGCGCTGGCCGAGGGCCAATCCGACCCGCTGTGGACCCGGCTCGACATGGACCTGATGGAGAAAGAGGGCATCCCCGCCGCGCTGCACGCCGCGCAGGTGGACGAGTATATTCCCTACTGCGATACGGGCACCTTCATGAACCCGTTCAACGACCAGTACGTGGACCCCAACGCCTACCGCTACGCGGCGCATGCGATGCTCGCGGAGGCTCAGGTGGAGCTTTTGCTGGAAGCGCCCGTGATCGACGTGATCATGGAGGGCCGGCAGATCGCCGGGGTCGTGGTGCAGGCGTTCTTCAGCCGCTACGCCCTGCTGGCCCGCCGCGTGGTGGACGCCACGCAGAACGGCGCGCTCAGCGCCATGGCGGGGCATCCTTTCCACTATCCGCGCGCCTACATGGGAACGCTCACCCGCGTGGCCAACGTGGACGTCTCCCGCCTGATCGAGTTTATCCGGCAAAACGACGAGGACTGGTTCCTGCGCCCCATGGTCGGCAAAAAGGCCGACCCGGACGAGATGGCCCGCCTGGTGTCGGGCGGCAATCCGCTGGCGATACACGGGTTTATGAAAACACTGGAGCGCGCGATCGGCGAGCATCGGGAGTACGCCTCCCTGAAGCGAACGAACGGCGATCCCCTGTTCTTCTTCTACGAGCGGGACGGCGTGGGCAGCTACTGGACCTTCGGGGACGCCTTCGCCGACGTGGATACGTCCGACCCGCTCGCCTACTCGCAGGCCGTCGCGGCCGCGCGCATGCAGCAGTGGCTGATGCACCGCTTTTTCCGGGATTACGTGCCCGGTTTCGAGCGCGCGCACCTGATGGACGTGTACGGAAACATCTCCAAGGCGTACATGCAGTCCATGGAGCCCAGCGGCCTGACCGAGTACGACATCTCTGCCGAGGAGATCGTCACCGGGCGCACGAAGCGCGCGGACGTGATCACCATCATCCGCGGCCACCCCAACGCAGGCCAGAACCAGAGCGGATGGGCGATCCCCCTTCGCGCTCTGATTCCCAAGGGGCTCGACCGCCTCGTGTTGACGGGCAAGCCGGTTTGCCGTAAAATCCATTATATCGCTTCCTGCGCCAAAGTCGGCGAGGCCGCGGGCGCCGCGGCGGCCGTCTCCGCGCTGGAGGGAACGCCGCTGAGGGAAACCGACGCCGCGAAAGTCCGTGAAGCGCTCAAAAGAAGGAAATGATCCCATGAAAAAGCTGTATGGTGTTACGACCGCTATGATTACGCCTTTCACCCGGACGGGGGAAGTGGATTACCCGGCGCTTGAGCGCCTGACCGATTTTCTGATCCGCCGGGGCGTGCAGTGCCTTTACCCCTGCGGCACCACCGGGGAGATGTACCACCTTTCCGCGGAGGAACGGATGCGGATCGCGGAAACGGTGATCAGCCGCGCGGCCGGACGCGTAACCGTTTACGTGCACGTCGGCGCGATGGACCCGGAGGAAACCGTCGCCCTGGCCCGCCACGCGCTGAAAAAGGGCGCCGACGGCGTGGGCATCGTCACCCCGTCGTTCTTCGGCACCACGGACCGGGAGCTGTACCGGTACTACGAAACCGTCTCCCGCGCCCTTCCGGACGATTTCCCCGTGTACCTGTACAACATTCCGCAGTGCGCCGCCAACGATCTCAGGCCCGGCGTCGTCAGGCAGCTCGCCGAAAGCTGTTCAAACGTCGTGGGCATCAAGTACTCCCTGCCCGATCTGCTCCGCACGGACGAATACCTGCACATCCGCGAAGGTTTTCTCGTCATGCACGGCACGGACCGCCTTTTCCTGCCGCTTTTGGCCATGGGCTGCGACGGAACGGTCTCCGGCGTGTCCAACGTGTATCCGGAGCTTTTCGCCGCCGTGTACCGGGCGTGGCTGGACGGCGACATCGCGAAGGCGCGCCGCATGCAGACGATCGCCACGGAAGCCTGCAACCTGCTCAAAAGCGGGGAAAACATGTCGTACTTCAAGATCGGGCTCGCGCACCGCGGCGTGGACGCGGGCACGATGCGCGCTCCGCTGTTGGATTTGCCGCCGGAGGAAAGCGACGCGCTGCTGGCCGCCCTCAAAGAGGCGGAAAGCCGCTGGCCGAAGGGCCTGCTGATCGAGGATTGACGAGCGCAAACAGGAAAGCGCCGGACGCGAAAGAAGCGTGTCCGGCGCTTTCCCGTGGATTTGATTCGCAACAAGGAATGCGTCTGCCGTTTGGCGAATGGTCAGATTATTCGTCTGGAGGGGTGCCGACCGCGCGAGGGCCCGGTTCGAATACTGACAGGAAGGGGTGAAAGCCCGATGGATGCGACGCGCGTCCCCGCGGCGGTGGTCGCGGGGCACATCTGCCTGGATATCACGCCCGATCTAAGCGCGCTGGAAACGGAAACGCTTTCGGAGCTGTTGCGTCCGGGGCGGCTTACGCGCGTCGGCGCGGCGGACGTACACCCCGGCGGCTGCGTTGCCAACACGGGTCTCGCCCTGCAGCTTTTCGGCGTGCCCGCGCGGCTGATCGCCCGTGTGGGAAACGACGCGTTCGGCGGGCTCGTGAAAAGCTTCGTTTCGGCTTCCGGCGCGGATTGCGCCCTGCTGACCGACCCCGAAGACGCCACCTCCTACAGCGTGGTCGTCGCCCCGCCGGGGGTGGATCGCATCTTTTGGCACCACGAGGGCGCCAACGCCCGCTTTGGCGGCGGCGATGTGCCGGACGAAGCGCTGGCCGGCGCGAAGTTGTTGCACTTCGGCTATCCGCCGCTCATGCCGCTTTTGTACCGGGACGGCGGCGAAGCGCTGAAAGCGCTGTTTGCGCGCGCCAAAGCGCTGGGGCTGGCTACCTCGCTGGATATGGCGGCCGTCGATCCGCGCACCGAAGCCGCCCGGGTCGACTGGGCGGCGCTGATCGCGGCGGTGCTGCCCCAAGCGGATTTCTTCCTGCCCAGCGCCGAGGAGCTCTGCTTTATGCTGGATCGGGATCGGTACGCGCAATGGCTGGCCCGCGCGGCGGGCGGGGATATCGCCGCGTCGCTCGACCTCGAAAGGGACGTGGCACCGCTCGCGGAAAGGCTGCTGGCCCTCGGCGGCCGGGTGGTCGTGGTTAAGTGCGGGGCGCGCGGGCTCTACTACCGCACGGCGGGCGAAGCGGCGCTCGGGAGCGTCTCCCTGCCGCTTTCCCTCCCCGCGTGGGTGAACCGCGAGGGCTTTCAGCCCGCCTTTCGGCCACGCAGGGCCGTATCGGCCACGGGCGCGGGGGACGTTTGCATTGCGGCGTTCCTGGCCTCGGCGCTGGAAGGGCTTGCACCGGAAGCCTGCGCCCGGCGCGCGGCGGCGGCCGGCGCCTGCTGCGTGGAAGCGTTCGACGCCCTCGGCGGGCTGATGCCCTTAAGCGCGCTGGACAGGCGCGTGGCGGAAGGCTGGGCGACCTGCTGACCCGACCGCGCCGGTATCGCTCGTTATGTTGCTGCAATTTGATGTTATCCGGAATCATAAGGAGGCGCTCGTATGCTCGTCACCCTCAGCGACGTACTGCCCGCCGCCCGCAAGGGCGGCTATGCCGTGGGACTGTTCAACACCGTCAACCTTGAAATGGCGCGCTCCGTAATCGCCGCGGCGGAAGCGTTGCGCTCGCCGGTCATCATCGGCACCGCCGAGATACTCCTCCCCTACGGGCCGATGGCCGAGCTGGCCGACCTGCTGTTGCCCATGGCGAAGCGCGCGTCGGTGCCGGTGGTGGTGCATTACGACCACGGGCTGACGTTCGAAAACACCCTGCTCGCGCTTCGCTACGGCTTTTCCTCCGTGATGTACGACCGCTCCACCCGTCCCTACGCGGATAACCTCGCCGACGTACGGGAGATGGCGCGCATCGCCCACGCTTTCGGCGCGTCGATCGAGGCGGAACTGGGGCACGTGGGCAACGCCGAGGGCTCCGGCGGGGACGGCGGGCCCGCCTCCCCCGCCGATTTCTATACCGATCCCGCACAGGCGCGCGATTACGCGGAACACACGGAGGTAGACGCGCTCGCCGTGGCCGTGGGCACGGCGCACGGGGCGTACAGGCTGCCCCCGAAGCTGGATTTTGAGCGCATCGAGCAGATCGCGGCGCTCATTCCCACGCCGCTGGTGCTGCACGGCGGCAGCGGCCTGGCCGATACGGACTTCCGCCGCGCCGTTCGGTGCGGCATCAGCAAAGTGAATATCTTCACCGACCTCAACGCCGCGGGGGCCGCGGGCCTTCAAAAGGGCCTCGAAGAAGGCAAGCGGTCGCTGACCGACCTGATCCCCTGCCAGCTGGAAGCCATGCAGGCGGCCGTGGAAACCAAGATACGGCTGTTCGGCTCCGACGGCAGGGCGTGACCGGGGGAGCCGCGCGGCGGCAAAAAGCGGTAAAGAGGTGTTCACATGCCCGTCGTATCGGTTCGGCGCGTGCGCGGCTATGACGACGACGCGCTGTACAAGGCCGTCTGCGCCCATTTCGAGGCGCTGGAAATTGGAAAGGAACTGACGCCGGATACCCGCGTTCTGCTCAAGCCCAATCTGCTGGCCGGACGCGCGCCCAGCCTGGCGGTCACCACGCACCCCGCGCTGCTCGGCGCGCTGGGCAGGCGGCTAAAGGAACTGGGCGTGAAGCGCGTGGTGCTCGCGGACAGCCCCGGCGGCGTATACACCCCCGCGATGCTCCGCAAGGTGTACGCCGCGTGCGAATATCTCCCCCTTGCAGAATGGATGGAGCTCAACGAGGATGTCTCCTTCGGCGCGCGCGGAGGTTTCAGCATCATCCGGCCCGCGCTGGATGCGGATTTCATCATCAATTGCCCGAAGCTCAAGACCCACGGCCTGACCGTGATGAGCGGCGGGGTGAAAAACCTGTTCGGCTGCGTCCCCGGCCTGCTGAAGCCCGAGCAGCACTGCCTGCACCCTTCCATCGAGGGTTTTTCGGAGATGCTTTTGTCCCTTGCCGAAACCGTGCGCCCCGACCTGACGCTGATGGACGCGGTGGACTGCATGGAGGGCAACGGCCCCGGCGGCGGCAGGGTGCGCGTGATGAACGATACGCTCGCCTCGCGCGACGTGTACGCGCTGGACGAGGCCGCCGCGGCGCTCATGGCCCTGAACCCGCAGATGGCGCCCCTCGTGCGCCACGCGCGCAGGCGCGGCCTTTGCGACCCCGAGGCCGTAACCTGTGTCGGCGACGTGCTCGTTCCGGCCGACCCGCCCTTCACGCTCGCGGACGCAATTCTCAAAAAGGAGCGCTTTTTCTCGGTCAACGGCCTGTTCCACCACTTTTTCGGACGCAAGCGCACCTATCCGGTGATCGTCACGGAAAAGTGCGTCGGCTGCGGGCGCTGCGCCGAATCCTGCCCAAAGCAGATCATCGACGTGGTGGACCGGAAAGCGGTCATCAGTCGCAAGGGGTGCATCTCCTGCTTCTGCTGCCAGGAAATGTGCCCGGCAAGAGCCATCGACGTGGTGCGGAAACGGGCGTGGTGACGGCGGCAAAAGCCGCCTTTGGCAAGGGAGTGCAATGCCCTTCCCAACCGCCGTTCCAAGGAATAATGGAAACATGGGGGGACGCACGCGAAAGGGCCGCCGAGCGCGGCCCTTTCGCTATGCTGCACGCTTCCTTACGCCGTCGTCCCGTCCGGCAGCGTAACCGTATACGGCGACCCGTCCGGCACCGCCACCACGTCCCGCGCGCTTACGTAATCCAGTATCAGCTCGCTGACCTCCGTCTGAATTTCCCGGATCCGTTCGCAATCCGCATAAAAGTCGAAATCTCCCGCGCCGGTGGCGCGGTAGTTGTTCATAACCAGCGAGAAGCGGTCGCCGTCCGCCACGGGACGGCCTTCGTACGTGAGCCTGCTCACGCGCGCCATAACGGGCCTGCGCAGGTCGAAGGCATAGGCAACGCCCGCGAAAAAATCGTAGTTGTAATGGGCCACCTTGGGCGCAAGAAACGCTTTGGCAATCGTCACCGTACCGTCCGCCCCCACGGCGAAGTAGGTCGCGCACTGTTCCAGCGCCATGCGAAGCGTTTTACCCGTTACCGAAAGCACGACGAGCGTATTGGCATACACGTAGCTCGCCACCACGTCCCGAACGGTCACCGCGCTGTCAAACCCGCGCACGTCGTTGCCCAGCGCGACGCAGGAAAGCTGCGCGCCGCTCGCGGCCAGCTGCACCCGGTTGATCAGGTCGGCGATCCCCGAGCCGTGCAGCGCCATGGTCAGCCTGTCCTCCGGCCACACGGGGCGCGACAGGCGGCCGATGGGCCTGTCCAGCCACGCGTTGAGATCGGAAAACAGCCGTTGCTCCCACGGTTCCGGCGCCGGCTCCGCCGACGGCGTCAGCAGCTCGGAAGCAAACCTTCCGTCCTCCCCCATCGTCACCTTCACGTAGCCCGCGGCGTTGGCGGGCGGCTGCACCACGTGGGTGCCGCGGCAGGTCCGGTTGACCATGGCGATGTGCTGATGCCCGGTCAGAAGCAGGTCGAAGGGCAGTGCCTCGCACAGCCGGCAGGCGATATTCTCGTTCGTCCTGCTCAGCGTTTTTCCGGTCGCGAGGTCCTTTTCCACCCCGCCGTGGTAGATGCCCACCAGCACGTCCACCTGATCCCTGAGCGCCTCCACGGCTTCGACGGCGGCCGCGAACGGATCGCCCACCGTAAGCTGCGTCAGGTTTTCGGGCTTTTCCCACAGGTTGATCCAATCGGTCACGATACCCACCAGCCCCACGCGCAGGCCGTTTCGAAGCGTGTGCAGCGTATAGCCCGCGATGGGCATGCGTCCGCTTCGGTCGTGCACGTTGGCGCACAGGCAGCGGGCTCTGCTCTCCGTCAGGTAGTTCAGCAGCGTATCGTATCCGTAGTTGAAGTCGTGGTTGCCCAGCGTAATGTAATCGTACCCCATCCCGTTCATCAGCCGCGCCATGGGCATGGGCACGTTCTGCGAATGGCAGTAATAGGTCAGCGGCGATCCCTGCAGGGTATCGCCGCCGTCGATAACGAGCGTATTGCCGTCTTTGGGAAAGCGCATGCCCATCAGCCCCATCGGGCGGGGCGTACGATCGGCAAAATTGGTGGGGTACAGGTATCCGTGCGTGTCCGAAGTGTAGTAAACCGTGAGTTTTGCCGCCATAGGTCAGCCTCTCGCCAGCTTTTTGCGGATTTTGGTGGAAAACAGCTCGATCAGCAGCATCAGCACGATCATCCCGAACAGGAACGCGCCCACCATGCTCCAGCGGCGGCTGTTGATGCACTGGATGAGCGCCGCGCCGATGCCGCCCGCGCCCACGATGCCCAGCGTCGTCGCGTCCTTGATGTTGATGTCGAAGCGGTAGATGATGGTGGAGACGAAGTTGGCGTACAATTGCGGCAGAATGCCGTAGCGTATCTTCTGGAACGTGGTGCAGCCCGACGCGTCCAGGCTTTCCAGGATCCGGGTGTCCAGATCCTCAATGGCGTTGATGTACATTTTGCTGATCATGCCGATGGAGCAGATGCTCTGCGTCACCACGCCGCAAAACGCGCCCGGCCCCGTGACGCGTATCCACACCAGCGCCCACACGAGGCTGGGAATGGTGCGGATGAGCAGAATGAACGCGCGCGTGATGAACGCGACCCATTTGGGCACCACGTTCTCGCTCGCCAGAAAGCTGAAGGGCACCGCCAGAAGCCCGCCGAACAGCGTGCCCAGCACGGCGATGGCGACGGTCTCGAACAGCAGGTAGGGTACGCCGTCTTTCGTGCTGTTGATAAGCAGGTTCATATCCGGGTGGATAATGCCGTACACGATGCCGTAGGCCACCTCGCTGCCTTTGGCAGCCAGTCCCTTGAACTGAATGGCGTTGGCCGACCAGCCCAGCAGCACCGCCATGATGAACACGATCAGCGTATAGACCCACCAGCGCCGGGGCCGGCCTTCGTACATGGTTTCGATGGGGTTGACGACGTTCTGCATGCCTGCCTCCTAACTCAGCTTCCGGCGAAGGTACTGGCTGGTATTGTCGATGATCAGCACCACCACGAACAGGGTGATCAGCACCATGCCGAGGCCTTCGTAGTCGCGCCAGCCGATGCGCTCGTTGATGAGGATGCCCAGGCCGCCCGCGCCCACGTAGCCCAGGATGGACGCGGCGCGGATGTTGATTTCAAACGAGTACAGGCTGTGGGAGAGGTAGGTGGGCAGTATCTGCGGGAAGCAGGCGCTCCAGAACGCCTGGAACCGGGTCGCGCCCAACGCCTCCATGGCCTCGTAGGCGCCCATGTCGATGGTTTCGATGCTCTCGTACAGCATGCGGGTGACCACACCGAAGGTGAATATGGTAATCGCCACGGTGCCCGCGAAGGTGCCCAGGCTGAAGATAAGCGCGCAGATAGAGGCGATGACCAGCGTGGGCAGCGTGCGGATGATGTTTAAAACCACGCGCAGCACCGCCACCACCACGGCGTTGTGGTTGATGTTGGCGGCGGCCACCACCGCGAAGGGCAGCGCCAGCAGGGAGCCGATGGCCGAACCCATGACCGACATCTTGATGGTGTCCAAAAGCGGCGGCCACACCTTGTGGAAGTAGCTCCATTCGGGGTTGAAAATCTTTTTGAGGATCACGGTGAACTGGTATCCGCGCCGGATGATGATGCTCAGGTCGAACTCGGTCACGACCAGCGACCCCCACACCACCGCGATCAGGATCAGCACGATCAGCCACGTGCGGGAGCGCGGCTTTTGCACGCTGTGATCGCCGACGGTCATGGTTTTGGGCTTGAAAATGCGGTCGAACAGCGCGGGCCTGACGGCGGGGTTTCGCGTTTCGTTGTCCATCCGCTCACGCCCCCTTCGCAGGCGTCGCGCCGGCCTTGGCGGCGGCAATCTTCTCGGCGTCCTTCTTGGACTGCTCGTCGGCCGCCTTGGGCACCGGCGCGCCGTTGTAGATAATGTCCAGCACTTCCTGCGTGACCGATTCCACCGGCCCGTCGTAGACGATCTCGCCCGCGCGGATGCCGATGACGCGGTCGGCGAACTCCAGCGCCAGATCCACGTGGTGGATGTTGATGAGGATGGAGATGTTCATATCCCTGTTGATGCGCTTGAAATCGTTCATCACCTGGTCGGCGGTCACGGGGTCGAGCGCCGCCACAGGCTCGTCCGCCAGAATAATGGAGGGGTTCTGGTTGAGCGTGCGCGCCAGCGCCACGCGCTGCTGCTGGCCGCCGGAAAGCTGGTCGCAGCGGGTGTAGGCTTTGTCCAGAATCCCTACCTTGTCCAGCGCCGCCAGCGCCGCCATCTCCTGCTGCTTGGTAAAGATGCCGAACAGCACCTGAAAAAAGTTCATGTCCGGTACCATGGAGGTCAGCACGTTTTTGATGACTGTGGAGCGGGTGACGAGGTTGAAGGACTGGAAGATCATCCCGATATGGCGGCGGAACCTGCGCAGCGCCTTGCCGTGCAGGGTCATCACGTCCACGCCGTCCACCAGCACCTGGCCCGCCGTCACGTCGATCATTCGGTTGATGGTGCGGATCAGCGTCGATTTGCCCGCGCCCGAAAGGCCGATGATCGCCACGAATTCACCCTGGTCGATGGACAGCGTGACGTCCTTGAGGCCCTGAACGCCGTTGGGATAGGTTTTTCCGGTATGGACGAACTCGATCATAGCGATGCCTCTTTACTGTTAGAATGAGTCATTTCACTATACCATTCCGGCGTGCGTCTGACAATAGCGCAGGCGGGATAGAACAACGAAAAGGCGGTACGGCTTTCACCGTACCGCCCCGTGATATGGATGGTAGGAATCCGGCAGGTTATTGCACGGCCTCCAGCGCCTTGCGCGCGCCGTCGTAATCCGAATCCTGCGCGATGGCGTAGCCGGTGTGGCTGTACACGGAGAAGATCGCCTTGCCCTCGTCGGTGTTGATGATGTTGATCAGGGCGTTCTGCATCGCGGCGATGAACTCGGGGTTGTACACCGCGGGATTGGCCTTGGTGATGGAGACGGTATCATTGTAGATGCCTTCCGTCACGCCGATCACGTTGAGCTCGTTCCAGATGGTGTCCTCGCGGCCCATGCCGGCCTTGCCGGTGGAATCCTGCTGGTCGGTGGGCAGCAGCCAGGCAGCCTCGTAGTCGCGGCGGCCGTCCGCGTAGCAGACGATGACGTCCACGGCCTCGGCGGCGGCCTGCGCGAAGGCCTCGCCGTAGCCGCTCAGGGTCACGACGTTGGCCAGATCGGTGATCTTCTTGCCGTCGTAGTTCTCCATCAGCCACAGGGTGGGATAGATGTACCCGGCGGAGGAGGAAGTCTTGAGCACCGCCCAGTTGGCCTTGTCCAGGTCTTCCCAGGTCAGGGCTTCGCCGCCGTTGACCTTCGCGGCCAGCTCCTTGCCGTAGGCGGAGGGCGTGGCGTAGATCAGCGAACGGTAGAAGGTGACCTGCGTATCGGTGGGCAGGGTCTTGTTGGCGTCGCCGTTCCACGTGGTGGGATCGGTGCTGTCGTTGCTGAGCCCGGCGCGGGTCGCGGTGAGGATAACGTCCACTTCGTCGCTGTAGAGCGCGTAGGTGCCGCCGGGCAGCCAGCCGACGTCGATGGTGCCGGCCGCCATGGCTTCGCCGGTCGCCTCGTAGGAGGTGCCTACGGTGATGTCGATCTCGCCCACGTCATAGCCCTGCTTGAGCAGCTCGGCCTGAAGCAGTTCCGGCAGGTTCTTGGTGCCGGTGATGATGACGTCCGCGTCCTTGGAGGGCACGAACTCGAGGGTCAGCTTATCCATTTTGACGGCTTCGGCCATCGCGGTTGTGCAGCCGACGATCAGCGCGATCGCCAGCAACAGCGCCAGCATTTTCTTCATTCAAGTTTCCTCCTCAAATTGATTTGATCCAGGTCTTTTATTATTGTACTTCAAAATTGTTAAGATTTTCAGCCCATAAAAGTTAAAAAAATATTATCACTCCCGATCGCTCCGCCTTTTTTCGTCCGCAACCATTCGTTGCCTTTCGCGGCTGTGGGGTCTGGATCGGCGCGGCGTCCGTCGCCGGAAAAAAGGTGCGTTTGCAGGGTTGACACGTCCGGTTAGAGGTGTTAAACTTAACCCGGTCCGCGAGTTAGCATATGCTAACTGAGGCCGTGCGGTAAAACCGGCGGCACGCGCGGCCGAGGGAGGATGGTATGATGCCTTTGGGAATCGCGGCCGTAGGCGAAGTGAACACGATCCGGAAAATCACCGGACGGGACGACGTGCGCCGCCGCCTGGCGGAAATGGGCTTCGTCGTGGGCGCGGAAGTGCAGGTGGTCAGTCGCCTGGGCGGCAACCTGATCCTGAGCATTAAGGACAGCCGGGTGGCGCTGGACCATTCCATGGCCATGCGTATCCTGGTGTGACCGGAAAGGGAAGTGGAGGAAAATCATGAAGACGTTACGGGACGTGGGTGTCGGCCACAGCGCGGTCATCCAGAAGCTGCACGGCGAGGGCGCGCTCAAGCGCCGCATTATGGACATGGGGCTTACCCGGGGCACCGAGGTGACCGTGCGCAAGGTGGCGCCGCTGGGCGACCCCATCGAGCTGACGGTGCGGGGGTACGAGCTGTCGGTACGCAAGGGCGACGCGGCGCTGATCGAGGTACTTTGACCGGCGACGGAAACGCGCTTTTCCGAATGAGCATCGGTTAGGCGCTACTAACCTCAAAGACGAAGGAGGAACGGCTCATGCGGTTGAAAATCGCCCTCGCGGGCAACCCCAACTCGGGGAAAACCACCCTGTTCAACGACCTGACCGGCAGCAACCAGTACGTGGGCAACTGGCCGGGCGTAACGGTCGAAAAAAAAGAGGGCAAATTAAAGGGGCATTCGGACGTCGTGATACAGGACCTGCCCGGCATCTACAGCCTCTCTCCCTACACCCTGGAGGAGGTCGTGGCCCGCGGCTATCTGGTAGGCGAACGTCCCGACGCCATCCTTAACGTGGTGGACGCCGGCAATATCGAGCGCAACCTGTACCTGACCACGCAGCTTGCGGAACTGGGCATCCCGATGGTCATCTCGCTCAACATGATCGACGTGACCCGCAAAAACGGCGATGTGATCCACCTGAAGAAGCTCGGCGAGGCGCTGGGCTGCGAAGTAGTGGAGACCTCCGCCCTGCACTCGCAGGGAACGGCGCAGGCCGCCGAAAAAGCCGTGGCGCTCGCCAAGAGCGGCGTGCGCCGGGAGCCGCCCCACGTGTTCGACGGAAGCGTGGAGCACGCGCTGGCCCACATCGAGGACCTGATTACGCACCGCGACGGCGAAACGCCCGTGCACCATCACCACGCGGACGGAAGCGTGCACCCGGGCGGCATCGTGGAAGCGCACCTGTCGCGCTGGTACGCCGTCAAGCTGTTCGAACGCGACGAACGTGCGCTGGCCCAGCTCAACCTGCCCGCGGGTATCCGTGCGGAGATCGAAAACGTCGTTTCCGCCTGCGAAAAGGAGATGGACGACGACGCCGAAAGCATCATCACCAACCAGCGTTACGCCTATGTCGCCCGGCTCGTATCCTCCTGCGTCGTCAAGGGCCGCCGGAAAGGCGCGCTGACCGTTTCGGACCGCATCGATCGGGTGCTGACCAACCGCTGGCTGGCGCTGCCGATTTTCGCGGCCATTATGTTTCTGGTCTATTACGTTTCCGTGACGACCATCGGTGCCATCGTAACCGATTTTACCAACGACACGTTCGTGGGCGAATGGGTGCAGGCCCCGGTCATGAACTGGCTCAGCTCCATCGGCACCGCCGATTGGCTGACCGGCCTTATCGGGGACGGCATCATCGGCGGCGTGGGCGCGGTGCTCGGGTTCGTGCCCCAGATGCTGGTATTGTTTCTATTGCTGGCGATCTTGGAGGACGTGGGCTACATGGCGCGCGTCGCCTTCATCATGGACCGCGCTTTCCGCAAGTTCGGCCTTTCCGGCAAAAGCTTCATCCCCATGCTCATTTCCTCCGGTTGCGGCGTGCCGGGCGTGATGGCTTCCCGCACCATCGAAAACGACCGCGACCGCAAAATGACCATCATGACCACGACATTCATCCCCTGCGGGGCCAAGATGCCCATCGTCGCGCTGATCGCCGGGGCGCTGTTCCATAACGCCGGGTGGGTGGCGACCCTCGCCTACTTCATCGGCGTAGGCGCCGTGGTGGTCAGCGGCATCCTGCTTAAAAAGACCCGCGCCTTCGCGGGCGATCCCGCGCCGTTCGTGATGGAATTGCCCGCATACCACGCCCCCAGCGTGAAAAACGTGCTGCACAGCATGTGGGAGCGCGGCTGGAGCTTCATCCGGCGCGCCGGCACGGTGATCGTGGTGGCAAGCATCCTCATCTGGTTCACGTCCGGTTACGGCTGGGCGCCGGCGCAAACCGAGGTGAGCGCCGAAGCCGGGACGGTCGTCACGGCACAGGCGGAGGATACGGCGCTCGTTTTTGGCGCCGTTGAGGATATGGACGAAAGCATGCTGGGCAAGGCGGGCGACGCGGTGGCGCCGGTGTTCAGCCCCCTGGGCTTCGGCAACTGGCAGTCCACCGTCGCGACCGTCATGGGCCTCGTGGCCAAGGAGGAGGTCGTGGGCGTGTTCGGCGTGCTCTACGGCGTGGTGGACGACGAAGGCGAGGACGCGGCCGCGGCGCTTCTGGACGAGGGCGACGCGGAGCAGATCGAGGCGGGCCTTTCCCCCATCGCGACGGCCTTTGCGCAAAGCAGCGGCGGGCACGGCGCGCTGGCGGCCTTCAGCTTCCTTCTGTTCAACCTGCTGTGCGCGCCCTGCTTCGCGGCGATCGGCGCGATCAAGCGCGAAATGAACAGCGCCAAATGGACGTGGTTCGCCATCGGTTACCAGTGCGGCTTCGCCTACGTCGTGGCGCTGATCGTGTACCAGTTCGGGCTGTGGTTTTCGGGCGAAGCCTTCACCGTCGCCACGGGCGTCGCCCTGCTCCTGCTGTGCGCGATCGCATACCTGCTCGTGCGCAAAAACCCCTATGACGAAGAGCACCTGAAAGGATGGGTGACCGCGTAATGGCAACCCTGCTCGTAGGCGGCGCACTGCTCGCCGTCGTCGCGGCGATCGTGTGGAAGATGGTCGCGGACCACAGAAACGGCAAAAGCGCCTGCGGCGGCAACTGCGCGCACTGTCACGGCTCCTGTGGGGCCAAACACCGGTAGCGGATTTCGGCGGACGGGGATACAGCCTCGTCCGCCGATTGCATTTTGCCGGTAAAAGTGGTACGCTGTATGGCAGAGAAACGAGGCGATGCCCATGCAGATACTCAGATCATCCGAGGATTATCTGGAAGCCATGCTGATGATGCGCGAACGCCACGGTTACATTCGCTCCATCGATATCGCCGCGGAGCTGAACGTCACCAAGCCCAGCGTCAGCTACGCCGTCAAGCGGCTTCGGGAAAACGGCTACATCACCATGGACAGGGACGGGCTGATCACGCTGACGGACAAGGGTCAGGCAATCGCCGACCGGGTATACGGCCGCCACAAAACGCTCACGGCGTTCCTGACGAAGCTGGGCGTGCCCGCGGAGGTCGCCGCGCGGGACGCCTGCAAGATCGAGCACGACATCAGCGAGGATACTTTCATCGCTATCCGCAAACAACTGCCGGAGGAATAGGCACGGAAGGCTTTCAGCAAGGCGTCCTTCAAAGGACGCCTTTTTTGATGTGGGTATTCCATTGATGAAAGTATGAGCAGCACCTGTTGCCGGTTCGGGGGCAGCTTTCATTGTGCTATCAACTTTTATTTTATCTATTGTATAAACTAGTGAATAATAGTATAATATCGACAAAGGAGATGAATCACTTGCATTACAATAGTGACGAGGGCGTACAGAAACGCAAACGGGGGTTGGAAACAACGCGCCAGATTTTGGATATAGCCGCCGATTTGTTTGCCAGAAACGGATACGACGGCGTTTCGGTGCGGGCGATCGCGGAAAAGGCCGGAATTAAAGAGAGTTCGCTGTATAATCATTTCAAAAGCAAAGCGGATATCCTTGAAACGCTGTTTGACGAATTCATACGATATGTTCCCAAAACCAGGCCGTCCGACGAAGAAATTGATCAAATGCTCATGATCATGGAGCCGGAAGAAGTGTTCAAGAGCATTCTTTTCCATGTCGGGAAAAGTGTCTGCGGTACCCTTTCCAACACGGCAATGATTATTAACTACGAGAAATTCAGGAACCCGCGGGCCGCCGAAATGTACTATACCTACGTCATCAAAGAGCCTGCCGATTATTATGAGCGGCTTATCCGCAAAATGATCGAGCGTAAAATGGTTAAACCCGTTGACGCGCGCATGATTGCGGAACAGTATAACTACGTTTCGATTGCGCTGACCAAGGAATACATCATGTCGCAATACGGGCTTGCCGATGTGCACGCCGTGGTGGGGTATATGATCAAAACGCTCAAATTCTTCTGCGGAATGATGGCGAACGACAGCGGTGAGCGCGATGAAAAGAAAGAAGAAACCTGATTCCCTGAAAGAACGATACCCGCCCTCCGAGCCCTGCAGTTGCGAAATATGCAGAGCCTATTGCGTTCGCCCGGGCTGGTGGACCGTGGAGGAAGCGTCACGGGCCATCCAGGCAGGATACGGAAGGCGCATGATGCTGGAGATTTCGCCCGAAATGACTTTCGGGGTGCTTTCCCCCGCGCTGAAAGGCTGTGAGGGAAATTACGCTTTGCAGGAATGCGCAAACAACGGATGTAATTTTCTGGTAAACGGTCTTTGCGAGCTCCACGGAACAGGCTACGAACCGCTTGAATGCCTTTACTGTCATCATCTCAGAAAGGGTCTTGGCCAAAAATGCCACGCGGATATTGAAAAGGATTGGCGGACGCCGGCCGGGCGGAATCTGGTCCGAAGCTGGATTGAACAGGTCATGAAGGTAGGTGTGCAGGATGAATAGCGGGAACAGCGCCCGGCGGACCGCAACGGCGTTTTTTGATACCCTGCGTCCCCCGGCTTCGCCGGGAGACCGTTCTTTTTACGGCAGCATCTGGCTGCACTTGATGCGGCATTCCAGACGGCTTTCCACGTAAAAGCGCAGCGCCTCGAACAGCGCCGTGTCCGCCTCGCCGCTCGCTGCCGCGAAGCCGCCCGCGAGCACCGCCTTCATCCATGCCGCCTGGTCGCCGGTCAGCGCGTACTGCCCCGGCGCCGCGCACGCATCGCAGCACAGGCCGCCCGCCTCGGCGTCCAGCCGCGCGCCCTTTCCGGGGGGCAGGGGCTTGCCGCAGCGTACGCAGTGGTTGAGGCGCGGCCGATAACCGACCTCGGCGGCGTACAGCAGCAAAAAAGCGTTGACCGCCGTAAGCGTCGGATCGTCGCCGTAGGCCAGGCGGTACAGCCCTTCCAGCAGCAGCGCGAACAGCCCTTCGGCGGGCTGTTCCGGCTGGGCCGCGGCGCCCGCGAGGCTCAGCAGGTATGTGGCGCAGGTCAGGCGGTAGGCATCCAGCCGCAGAGGATAAAACGTGTCCTGCGGCGCGCACGAAGTGAGGGTGAAGCGGTCGCGGCTTTCAAACACCACGTACTCCCCGTGCACGAACAGCTCGCTGCCCACCATCAGCGCGCTTTTGGGCCGGCGGCAGCCGCGGGACAACACGTCCACCCGGCCACGGTCCGGCGTCAGCAACGTCAGCATCCGGTCGTGCTCCCGGTAATTGGCATAGCGGAGCACCACGCCCTGCAAAGTCTGCGACGGCATCCGGCCACCCGCCTTTCCGCGCCCCGGCGCGCCTGAATACGCTCTATTATAGCACGGTGGGCGCGGCCGGGGAAAGCGCCTGCCGTCCGGTTTGCGGCCGCGGCGTAGACTCCGCATGAAATTTCCGAACGTTCGCCGTTTTTTCGGCTGGTAATATTCGCATTCATGTGCTATACTGAGGATAGCAAGAAGCGAAAGGGAGGTCCCCCTTTTGGACAGGATACGCCGAAACGAGCGCCTGGCCGCGCTCACCAAGATCGTGACCGCGTCGCCCAACCGCATTTTTACGCTCTCCCATTTCTGCGAGCTTTTCGGCGCGGCCAAATCCACCATGAGCGAGGATATCGACATCCTCCAGGACGTGCTGACCCGGTTCGAGCTGGGGCAATTGGACACCGTGACCGGCGCGGCGGGCGGCGTGCGCTTCCGCCCCACCATGAGCCACGCCGCGGCGGCGGAGATGATCGGGGGGCTTTGCCGGGAGCTGATGGAGCCGTCGCGCCTGCTTCCGGGCGGCTTTCTGTACCTGTCGGATATTCTAAGTACGCCCTCCGTCGTGCGCAGCATGGGTGTGATTCTGGCCGGGCAGTTTTACGAAAGCGGCCCCAATTTCGTGCTGACGATGGAAACCAAGGGCATTCCCGTGGCCCTTATGACCGCGGACGCGCTGGGCGTGCCGCTGGTCATCGCCCGCCGGGTGAGCAATGTGTACGAGGGTTCCGCCGTCAACATCAACTACGTCACCGGTTCCTCGGGACACCTGGAAACCATGAGCCTGAGCCGCCGTGCCGTGAAGGCCGGACAGCGCGCGCTGATCGTGGACGACTTTCTCAAGGGCGGGGGCACCGCCCGGGGGATGATCGACCTGATGGGCGAGTTCGGCGTGCAGGTGGTGGGCACGGCGTTCGTGATGGCGACGGCCGCCCCCGCGCAGAAGCGCATCCGGGGAGAAAAGTCGCTGATGGTCATGGACGTGAGCCCCGACGATCCCGCATCGCTGACCGTGCGCCCCGCCGACTGGCTGGACGCCTGAATCGTATAACCATCCGACCGCGAGGTGAAAGAAATATGAAAAAACACTCCCTTGGCTTCCTGTTGCCCTGCGCGGATAATCCTTTCTCCGATAAGCCTCTGTTGGGGCTTCCCTGCCGCACGCACGCCGAGCGCGCGCTGACGGAGGCGGGCGCGACCGTCGTTCCTGTTTCCCCGGCGGACGCGGACGCATTGAAGGCGGCGATCGGTCAGGACATCAGCTGCGCGGTGTTTGCCGCGCAAAACGCACCCTGCCTGAACGCCGATACCTACCGTGCCCTGCTCGTGGCGGCCGAAACCCGGCCCGCCGCGGTGCTGATGGCCGACCTCAAAACGCCGCTGGCCGTGGCCCTGCCCGCGGCGCTCGCGCGCACGCTGCGCCCGGCCGGGGCGCCGACGCTCGCGAGCCTGACCGAAGCGCTCGACAAGCGCGGCGAACCCCTGAAGGTCATCCACGCCCAAAACGCGGACGCCTACCTGGCCGTGACCGACGCGGAAAGCTTCGCCGCGGCGTACCGCTACCTGCGCGCCGCCGTCGTCCGCCGTCACGTGCGAAACGGCGTGGCGGTGCTCGACCCGGACCGCACGGTGATCGAGGCGGACGTGCGCATCGGTGCGGGTACGGTAGTCCACGCGGGCAATACCCTGCAGGGCGAAACCGTGATCGGCGAAAACTGCACCCTCTACCCCAACAACCGCATGGACGGCGCGGCGCTGGGCGACGATGTGACGGTGGAAAGCAGCGTGCTTCTTCACTGCCGCGTCGGCGCGCACACCACGGTCGGCCCCTTCGCCTACCTGCGGCCGGACGCCGGCGTGGGCGAGCACTGCCGCATCGGCGATTTTGTGGAGATCAAAAACAGCAACATCGGCGACGGCACCAAGGTCAGCCACCTCACCTACGTGGGCGACAGCGACCTGGGCCGCGACATCAACCTGGGCTGCGGGGTGGTGTTCGTCAACTACGACGGGAAGGTCAAAAACCGCTCCGTCGTGGAGGATCACGCCTTTATCGGCTGCAACTGCAACCTCGTCGCGCCCGTGCGCATCGGGCGCAACGCCTACCTGGCCGCCGGCAGCACCGTCGTAAACGACGTGCCCGCGGACGCGCTTTTCGTGGCCCGTTCCCGCGGCGTGGTGAAGGAGGACTGGGTGAAACGGCGCAAGGAGCAGGGAAAACTGTAACGGGCGTCGAAACAGCAGGAGCGTTGCATCCGCATTCGCGCGTTCCTCTGGGGAGGTTCGGAGGGCCAAGGTCCTCCGAGTGCAATCGTATCGACCGGCCCTTCAGGAGGTGTCGGAGGATCGCACTCCTCCGACTGCGTTCCGAAATCGGCGACCTGTGCGGCGATTTCGGAAATCTTGCGCAGCAAGGTTTCCTTACGTCCTTCACCTGTAAGCTCCGCTTACAGGTGAAGGACACACCCTCGACAAAGTGGCGACGCCACTTTGTCGAAGAGTTTTTCGACCGTTAAGCGGGGGTGGATATCCATCCTCGCCTTGCGTCATGGTTCGGAGGTTATATGCACCTGATCGTCGGCCTGGGCAACCCCGGGGAAAAATACGAGCATACGCGCCACAACGTGGGCTTCGACGTGCTCACGATCCTTTCGGAAAAACTGCATATTCCCGTTACGCGCCTCAAGGGCGACGCGCTGATCGGCGAGGGCTTCGTCGGCAGCGAGAAGGTCGTGCTGTGCAAGCCGCAAACCTATATGAACCTGAGCGGCGAGGCCGTGCGCCAGCTGATGAACTGGTATAAGCTCGAGCCCGAACAGCTGCTGGTGATCTACGACGACATCGACCTGGCTCCGGGGTGGCTGCGCATCCGCGCAGGCGGCAGCGCGGGCACGCACAACGGCATGCGCAACATCGTGGAGTGCATCGGCACGGAGGCGTTTCCCCGCATCCGCGTGGGCATCGGCGGAAAGCCGCCGGTGTTCGACCTGGTGGACTGGGTGCTGTCCCGCTACCAGACGCCGGAGGACCGCCAGACCGCCTACGACGCCTACGTAAAGGCCGCCGATGCCGCCGCGACGTGGGTGCGAAGCGGGGTCGAGCTGGCCATGAACCGCTACAACACCAAAAAGCCCAGGCCGGAAAAGGCGCAGGCGGCGGAGGGCGAAGCGGAAAAGGCCGGGGAGAAGCGGGCCGAAGCGGAGCCTGCGGACGGCAAGCCTCCGAGAGCCGCCGAAGGGCCGCCGAAGGACGGTGATCCGTCGCCTACAGCCGAAAACGCTCCCCCCTCGCCCCCGGCAGGAGACAACGCATGAACGAAGGTCTTTTTTCCGCCTACGCGGCGCTGCCCGAATGGAAGGAACTGCTTGAAAAGCTGAAAACAGAAAGCTGCATCGCGCTCGGCGGCATGACGGAAGGCGAAAAGCCCTTTTTCGCCGCCGCGCTTGCGCACCGCACGGGCCGGCCGGTGCTGCTTTTGTCCCCGGCCGAGCTGACCGCCCAGAAGCAGGCGCAGGACGTGAACCGCCTTTTCGGCGGCGGCGCGGCCATGCTTCCCGCGCGGGACGTGCAGTTCAGCCGCGCCGCGTCCAGCCAGGAAAGCACCTGGCAGCGCCTGGGCGTACTGGAGGACGCGGCGGCGGGCCGCCTGAACGTGCTGTGCGTGTCCGCCGAGGGCGCACTGGACCGCTGCTGCCCGGCGGAGCGTTTCCGCACGGCGGGTACGGAAGTGCGGGAGGACGCGACCGTCTCTCCCACGGCGCTCATCGATCGGCTGGTGCGCTTCGGCTACGAACGCGTGCCCATGGTGGAGGGCAAGGGCCAGTGCGCCATGCGCGGGGATATTCTGGACGTGTTCCCCCCGCACGAGACCGACGCGCTGCGTATCGAGTTTTTCGGCGACGAGGTGGATACCATCCGTCGGTTCGACTGCATCAGCCAGCGCAGCATCGAGCGGGTCAAACGCGCATGGCTGGGCTCCGCCACCGAGTGCCTGCCCGAGGACGCGCAGGCGGCCGCCGACCGGCTTTCGGCGGCGCTGACTGCCGCGCCCGAGCCCCGCGAAAGTGCGCCCGTTTCGGGCCCGCAGGAGGCCGCCGCGGGCGCGGACGGGCTGATGCCGCTTAACGCGTTTCTTGACGAGATCGACGAAATGGACGAGGAGGCGAGCGCCGCCGCCAGGGAACTGGCCGCCACGGCGCTCATCGACACGGCAGCCAAAGGCGCCGCAGGCGGGCCCGCGCCCGAAGCAGCGGTCTCCGAGCGGGACGCGCAGGCGAAGCGCCACCTGGACGACGTGCGGCGCGTGCGCGAAGGGCACCCCATCCGCACCGCGCCCATGTGGATGAACGTGCTGTGCGCCGACGCCTGTTTCGTATCGGGTTACCTCCAAAACCCGATCGTGCTGGTGGATCAGCCCGACCAGCTCCGCGTGCGCGTGAAGGCCAAGCGGGATGCGTTCGACGAGGAATGGGCCGAGGCGGCGCGCCGCGGCGACGGCTTTCCGGCGCAACAGGAGCTGCTGTTCACCTACGACGATCTGCTCGCTGCGCTTTCGTCCCTGCCCGTGCTGGCCTTAAGCGACCTGACCCGCGGCCTGGGGCAGCTCAGGCCCACGTCCGCGCTGGACTTCGCAAGTGAACCCGTCATGCCCTACCAGAGCCGGCTGGAACCGCTGAGCAAGGATATCACCGGTTGGAAGGAGGACGGCTGCGCCATTCTCCTGCTGACCGGCGGCGAGGCGCGCGGCCGAAGACTGCTGCGCGCGCTGGGCGAGCAGGGCGTACCCGCGGTGTACGCCGAATCGCTGGACGGCAACCTGATCCGCGGCGAGGTGGTGCTTCTGCCGGTCAGCGTCGGCAAGGGCTTCCGCAACCCGCGGGCGAAGTTGTGCGTGGTGGCGGACGGCGACCTGTTCGGCACCAGCTACCAGCGCGCCAAGAAGCGCCAGCGCGCGGGCGAGCGCATCGCGTCGTTCACCGACCTGAAGGCGGGCGACTACGTGGTGCACGAATTGTACGGCGTGGGCATTTTCGACGGCGTGGTGAAGCTCAACACCGAAGGGGTCATGCGGGATTACCTGCTCATCCGCTATCAGGGAACCGACAAGCTTTACGTGCCCACCGACCAGTTCGACCGGGTGCAGAAGTTCATCGGCGCGGAGCATTCCGCGCCCAAGCTCAACCGGCTGGGCGGCGGCGAGTGGGGCCGCCAGAAAAGCAAGGTCAAGGAAGGCCTTAAAAAGCTGGCGTTCGACCTGGCTGCGCTGTACGCCGAGCGTCTCAAAACCACCGGCCACGCCTTCAGCCACGACACGCCCTGGCAGCGGGAGTTCGAGGACATGTTCCCCTACGAGCTGACCGCCGACCAGCAGCAATGCGTGGATCAGATTTTCGCCGACATGGAAAGCCCCCGCAACATGGACCGCCTCCTGTGCGGGGACGTGGGCTACGGCAAGACCGAGGTCGCCCTGCGTGCGGCCTTCAAGGCGATTCTGGACGGCAAACAGGCGGCCATCCTCGCGCCGACCACCATTCTGGTGCAGCAGCACCTGAACACCGTCAGGAAGCGCTTCGCGGGCTTTCCCGTCACCTACGAGATGCTCAGCCGCTTCCGCAGCCCCAGGGAGCAGAAGGAAATTCTCCAAAGGCTCAGGGAAGGGAAGATCGACCTGCTCATCGGCACCCACCGGATGCTCGCCAAGGACGTGCAGTTCAAGGACCTGGGGCTTTTAATCGTGGACGAGGAGCAGCGCTTCGGCGTTAACCACAAGGAGACCATCAAGCACCTGAAAACCAAGGTGGACGTGCTGACCCTGTCGGCCACGCCCATCCCGCGCACGCTGCACATGAGCATGGTGGGCATCCGCGACATGAGCATTCTGGAAACGCCGCCCGAGGAGCGTCTGCCCGTCAAGACCTACGTGACCCCCTACGACGATACGATCATCGCCGAGGCCATCCGCCGGGAGATCGCCCGCGGCGGGCAGGTGTATTTCCTTTACAACCGCGTCCGCTCCATCGAGCAGATGTTCAGCCGCCTCAAAACCCTCGTGCCCGAAGCGCGCATCGGCGTGGCGCACGGGCAGATGCGCGAAAACGCGCTGGAGGACGTCATGCTGGACTTCTACGCCGGCGCGTTCGACGTGCTGCTGTGCACCACGATCATCGAAAGCGGGCTGGACGTGCCCGAGGCCAACACCCTCGTCGTGTTCGACGCCGACCGCTTCGGCCTTTCCCAGCTGTATCAGATTCGCGGGCGCGTGGGCCGCAGCAACCGGCAGGCATACGCGTATTTGACCGTCCGGCGGGACAAGCTGCTCAGCGAATCCGCCGAAAAGCGTCTGAACGCCATCCGCGAGTTTACCGAGTTCGGCGCGGGCTACCGCATCGCCATGCGCGATCTGGAAATCCGCGGCGCGGGCGACGTGCTGGGCCCGGAGCAGCACGGTCACCTGAGCGCCGTAGGCTACGACATGTACGTGAAGCTCATTGAGGAGGCCGTGGGCGAGGCGCAGGGCCGCGAGGAGACCCCGGAGCTGGACACCCGCGTGGAGCTCGCCGTGGACGCCTACCTGCCCGAGGAGACCGTGCCGGACGAACGGCTGCGCATCGAAATCTACAAGCGCATCGCCATGATCCAGGACGAGGCGGGCCGCCTGGACGCCGAGGAGGAGCTCATCGACCGCTTCGGCGAAATTCCGCAGCCCGTGCAGAACCTGATGCTCATCGCCCAGCTGCGCGCCGTTACCCGACGGCTGGGCGGCACCCACCTGTTCCTGCGCGCGGACGGCCTGCACCTGCGGCTGGACGAAAAATACCTGCCCGACCCCATGGCGCTCTACGCCGCCGTGACCGAGACCGACCCGCGCATCGCCTTCAGCCTCCGCCAGCCGCCGGAAATGCTGATCAAACAGCCGGGGCTTGCGCCCGACGCGGCGCTTGCGCTGGCCATCGATCTGCTGGGGAAGGTGTTGAAACGCACGAAGGAGCTGGCCGAACAGCGGAAGAAGGAGAAGCGGGCGGACGGGGAAACCGTGGTCAAAGCCAGGGAAGGCTGACGCGGCGGAGCATCCCGCCGCGTCAGGCGGAGAAGTTCCGGAAACGCCGAAGGCCCGCGCGTATCTGCGCGGGCCTTCGGCGTTTCCGGTTTTGTTTACCGCGTCGGCACGATCTCCAGCCAGTAGCCGTCGGGGTCCTCGATGAAATAAATGCCCATCGCCTCGTTTTCAAAGCAGATGCAGCCCATTTCCTGGTGCCTGCGGTGGGAAGCCCCGTAATCGTCCGTACGGAAAGCCAGGTGGAACTCGCACTCCCCCAGGTCGTACTTCTGCGGATGGTCGCGCAGCTGGGTCAGCTCCAGTTCAAAGTCCGATGCGCCGTCGCCCATGAACACGATGAGGAAGGAGCCGTCCTTCGCCTCCTTGCGGCGCTTTTCATGCAGGCCGAGCGCGTCCCGGTAGAACAGGATGGAGCGCTCCATGTCGCTTACGTTGTAGTTTTCATGAACCATGCGATACGCCATCGTCAAGTCTCCTTTCAGCCGGTAGAGCCGTTTCGCCGATTATACCATCAGGATAAAGGCCCCGTGCACGAACGTGCGCGGGGCAGCGTAAGCTCACTTCTGTCCGTAATACGCGTTGGGCCCGTGCTTGCGCAGGTAATGCTTTTCCTTCACGTAGGCGGGCAGCTCCTCGCGGGGCTGGACCAGCGGCAGGGCCTCGGTGTGCCAGGCCATCATGGCGACTTCCTCCAGCACCACGGCGTTGTGCACGGCCTCCATGGCGTCCTTGCCCCAGGCGAAAGGCCCGTGGTTGCGCACCAGCACGCAGGGCACCGCCTTGGTGTCCAGCTTTTCCATTTCGAAATGCTCGGCGATCACCTTGCCCGTTTCCAGCTCGTAGGCGCGGCGCACCTCCGCCTCGGTCAGCGACCGGGTGATGGGCACGGGACCGTAGATGTAATCCGCGTGGGCGGTGCCGTAGGGCGGTATGGGGCGGCCGGCCTGCGCCCAGATGGTGGCCCACCGGCTGTGCGTGTGCACGATGCCCCCCACGCCGGGGAAGCGGTTGTACAGCTCCATGTGCGTGGGCGTGTCGCTGGAGGGGTTCAGTTTGCCCTCCACCTTTCGGCCCTGCAGGTCCACGACCACCATATCCTCGGGGGTCAGCTCCTCGTAGGGCACGCCCGAAGGCTTGATGACGAACAGCCCGGCCTCCCGGTCGACGCCCGATACGTTGCCCCACGTGAAGGTGACCAGGCTGTGGGCGGGCAAAAGCATGTTGGCCTTGTATACGGTTTCCTTGAGGGATTCGAGCATTGCGGTTCCTCCGTTTCATCGATGCGGCGCGGCGCGCGGGTCTCCGCCCGCGCGCGGCCGCCCGGCGTTACGCCTCCGCCTTAATGGCCTTCAGCCGCTTCATCACGTCGTTGGCGCCGCGGCCGAAATAATCGTGCAGGATGCGGTACTCGGCGAAAAGCCGGTCGTACGTTTTCGCGTTTTCCGGGTTGGGGCGGTACACCGTATCCTTCACCTTGCCCATCTCGCGCGCGGCGGTAAACACGTCGTCGTATCCGCCGGCGGCTTTGCCCGCGGCCACCGCCGCGAAGATGGCGCTGCCCAGCGCCGGGCCCTGCGCGGTGCCGGCGATCTTGATGTCCATGTTGAGGACGTCGGCGTAAATCTGCATCATCATGGGGTTCTTCTGGCTGATGCCGCCGCTGGCATAGAAGGCTTCCACCGGCACGCCGTGCTCGCGGTAGTTTTCGATGATCATGCGGGTGCCGTAGGCGGTCGCCTCGATCAGCGCGCGGTACATGTCCTCCGGTTTGGTCTGCAGGGTCATGCCCAGCATCATGCCGGTCAGATCGACGTCCACCAGCACGCTGCGATTGCCGTTCCACCAATCCAGCGCCACCAGGCCGTGCTCGCCCACCTTCTGCTTTTCGGCCAGCGCGGTCAGGTATTCGTGCACGTTCACGCCCCTGGCTTTGGCGGCCTCGTGGTATGCGGCGGGGCAGCAGTTATCCACAAACCAGGCGAAGTGGTCGCCCACGCAGCTCTGCCCGGCCTCGTAGCCCGCGAACCCGGGCATGATGCCGTCCTCCACCACGCCGCACATGCCGGGCACCTGCTTTTCCTCGGTATCCATCATCATGTGGCAGGTGGACGTGCCGATAATCGCCAGCATCTTGCCGGTCGAATCGATGCCCACGGCGGGCACGCACACGTGCGCGTCCACGTTGCCGATGCAGACGGCCGTGCCGGGCAAAAGCCCGAGTTTTTCGGCCATGACGGCCGTAAGCCCCCCGGCCTTCTGGCCCAGGGGCGTCACCGGGCAGGAAAGCTTATCGGCGATCACGTTTTCCATGCGCGGGTCCAGCGCCTTGAAGAACGCCCTGTCCGGATAGCCGGCGGCCTTGTTGTACAAAGCCTTGTAACCGGCGCAGCAGGAGTTGCGCGTCTGCACCCCCGTCAGCTGCCATACGATCCAGTCCGCCGCCTCCACGAAATGGTCCATCGCCCCGTAGACCTCGGGCGCCTCGTCCAGTATCTTCCAGAGCTTGGGGAACAGCCACTCGCTGCTGATCTTGCCGCCGTAGTTCTTCAGCCACTTTTCGCCGCGTTCCTCCGCGACGGCGTTGAGCTGGTTGGCCTTGTCCTGCGCGGCGTGGTGCTTCCACAGCTTTACGTAGGCGTGGGGGTTCTCGGCGAACTCCGGCAAATCGCAAAGCGGGGTGCCGTCGTCCTTCACGGGCAACACCGTGCAGGCGGTAAAGTCCGTGCCGATGCCGATGACATCTTTGGAATCGACGCCGGACTGCTTCATCACCTCGGGAATGGTGCGGGTCAGCACATCCACGTAGTCCTTAGGGTACTGCAGCGCCCAGTCCTGGCCGAGCTTTTTCCCGCAGGGGAGCTGGGTATCCATGACCGCGTGGGGATATTCGTACACGGCCGAAGCGATCTCCCTGCCGGTGCCGACCTCGATGAGCACGGCGCGGCCGCTGAGCGTGCCGTAATCGACCCCGATGGCGTATTTGCTCATAAAAAACATCCTCCTTCGATTGCTTCGGCGCGCGTCCGAAGTTGTACGTACTAATGCTGCGTTTATCATAGCACAAATTGGCCTCGCTGGCAAGCCGTCCGGCGAGGAAAAGCGCGCCGCCGCGGTCGATCAGCGCACGCTGCCCCGCTCGATCATTTCCCAGGGCAATACGGCGCTCATTTCCTTGCGGCCGGCCATCATGTTCATCAGTTTTTCGGCGGCCACGCGGCCGAACTCGTCCTTGGGGTGGGCAAGCGAGGTGAGCTTGGGGTGGCACACGGCGGCGTAAGCGCTGTTGTCGAAGCTGACGATGGAAATGTCCTCCGGCACGGAAAGGCCCTGTTCGTCGAGCACCTCCATCAGTTCCAGCGCGATCTCGTCGTTATAGCACACCACCGCGTCCATGCCACCCTTGAGGCTGTTCAGGAAGTTCGCGGCCGTCTCGTCCCGGAGGAACCGGCGCTTGTTTTCGGTGGTGAACCAGCACACCGTTTCGTCGCGCACGCGCAGGCCGCGCGCCTGCAGCTCGGCGGAATAGCCCTGGTAGCGCAGGTGCCCCTGCATATCGTCGCTTTTGAACAGCCCGCCGATGCGCATAAACCCGCGATCCGCCAGGTAGGCCGCCGCCATGCGGCCGCCCCCCAGATCGTCGGTCACAACGTAGATGGCGTTGGGCAGTTGCGGATAGTAACCGTTGATGAACACCACGGGGATGTTGCGCTCCCAAAGCTGCCCGTACAGGGCGGTATTGGGGTTGGGCAGCGCCGTTTTGGTGCCTTCGACGATCAGCCCGTCCAACGGGCTTTCCAGAACGCGCAAAAGCAGCGAGCGTTCGTGGTCGGTACGGTTGTAGGTGGCCGACAGGCTCATGATGCAGCTTTCGGCGGACAGGGCGCTTTCCACCCCGCGCACGATGCTGGGAAAAATATAATCCGTGATATAGGTGGTAATCACCCCCACGCTCAACACCCCGCCGTGCTTGCGCGCGC
Source organism: uncultured Oscillospiraceae bacterium (assembly GCA_964640955.1). Lineage (GTDB taxonomy): Bacteria > Bacillota > Clostridia > Christensenellales > Aristaeellaceae > CAXXOK01. The sequence continues at coordinate 368,613 of CAZXJI010000001.1, forward strand.
CGTGGTTGACGTAGGTGCCGCTTCCACGGCGGCGGATGACCAGCCCGTCGTTTTCAAGCAGCGATATCGCCTGCCGCACGGTTTGCCGGCTGACGGCAAACTTCTGTTTCAGTTCCGCCTCGGTCGGCAGCGCGTCGCCGTCCCGGTACTGGCCGGTGGCGATATCGTGCCTCAGTTGCCGCGCCACAAGCTGATATTTCGGCTCCATAAACTTCTCTCCCTTGTACGGTTTGCCCTGAACAATTCCCGATATTTAGAAACACGGATCGACAGGCTGTATATTAGGGATATCATACCATAGAAAAGCGCTTTGCACAATCGGTTCGGGGAAAAAGGTACGTACAGCAGGGAAAGAACGAAGCGTTTTGTACAAAACGAAAAGGCGGAGCCGAGTATTCCGGCTCCGCTTTTCGCGCTCCGGCCGCGCCCTCAGGCGGGCGGCGCGGCCTCCCGCAGGTCGCGGAAGCCCTCGCCCAGCACCTCGTAGGCGTCGGTGATAAACACGAACGCCCGCTCGTCCTGCATGCGCACGACGGTTTTCAGCCGCGTAACCTCCTGAGCGCTGACGATGCAGAGGATCATCGGGCGCTGTTCGCCCCGGAACCCCCCGTGCGCGTCGATCACGGTCAGCCCGCGGCCCAGCTCGGCCATCAGCTTTTCCTTCACGATTTCCGTGCGCGCCGTGATGATGTAGCAGGCCTTCTGCCTGCCGAAGCCCTGCACCACCACGTCCACCACGCGCGCCCCCACGAAAATGCTGATGAATGCGTACAGCGCGGACTCCACCCGGATAAAGAACCCCGCGGCGAGCACCACGCAAAAATCGATGAAGAACAGGAACGCCCCCACCGAAATATGCTGGAAGCGCACGTGCACCATCCGCGCGACCATGTCGCTGCCGCCCGTGGTCGCCCCGCCGCGCAGAATCAGCCCCAGGCCGACGCCCATCAGCGCCCCGCCGAAAAGGGAACCCAGCAGCATGTCCTCCGTAACGGCGGGCAGAGGCAGCCAGTCGATGAGCAGCGAAAAAAGGACGGTCGCCACCAGCGAGCGGAACGCGAACACGCGCCCCATGGAGCGGTAACCGATCAGGAACAGCGGCACGTTGAGCAGAAGGCTCACCGTACCGACGGGCGTGCCGAAAAGCGCGTACAGGATGGTGGCGACGCCCGTAAGCCCGCCCGGGGCAATGGCGTTGGGTACCAGGAACATGGGGTAGGCCATCGCGGCCAGCACGCAGCCCAGCACGATCTGCACGTACGCGGTCAGGCGTTCGTTGCGCAGGATGGAGGAACGGATTTTCATAGCTTCTCCTTTGCCCGATACGCGGCGCTCGCCGCAGGGCGCGCCTTTCGGCCGCGCGGGTCTCCGCCTGCGCGGCCGGGTGCTTCCGTTTCCATGGAAGCGTGATCCGTATCGATCTTCGCCGTTATTATACCATAACCGGCGCCGGCGCGGTAGGGGTCGGGCCTGCCGGGGCGACGGTCCTTCCTCCTTACAACACGGAAAAGCCGCTTCCCGGCCGCCGCGTAGCGATGGCCGGGAAACGGCACAGGGCGTCAGAAAACCTCGTTTTGCAGGCACACTGCCAACCTGTCCCGCGCTACCCCCGCTTGTGGATGCAGCGTAGTTCCACCCTACATCTTGCGGTTGCAAACGGGAACGTTAGTTTGTATAATGTAGGCGAACGGATGTTCCTTCCACGGCCTGCCCGGCGCCGGGCGAACGCCCGCGGCCAGGCGGGAGCGGGCCGCTTTCCCGGCAGTCCAAGCATTGCTTTTTGGAGGCGATCCCATGAGCAAGGTGGTTCTCCATGCCGACTTGAATAATTTCTACGCGTCGGTCGCCTGCCTCACGCACCCCGAGTGGCGGGAGGTCCCTCTGGCCGTGTGCGGGGATCCGGCCAAGCGCCACGGCATCGTGCTGGCCAAAAACATGCCCGCCAAACGCCGCGGCGTCGTTACGGGGCAGCCCATCTGGCAGGCGCGGCAGTCCTGCCCCAACCTGTACACCATCACCCCCGACCTGGAGGGCGTGCTCCGCTACAGCGGCATGGTGCGCGGCATCTTTTCCCGCTACACCAGTCGCGTGCAGCCTTTCGGCCTGGACGAGGCCTGGCTGGACCTGAGCGGCCCCGGCGTGGAAATCGACGACGGCTTTCGCATCGCCAACCACCTGCGCCACGCCGTACGCGAGGAAACCGGCCTCACCCTGAGCGTGGGTGTCAGCGACAACCGCGTTTTCGCCAAGCTTGGCAGCGACCTCAAAAAGCCCGACGGCGTCAGCGTGGTCTGCGAGCGCAACCGCGCCGCGGTGCTGGACCCCCTTCCGGTGAACGAGCTGCTCTTCATCGGCCGCGCCACCACGCGCAAGCTGCACGCCATCGGCATCTTCACCATCGGCCAGCTCGCGGCGGTCGATCCCGGCGCGCTCAAGGCGCTTTTCGGCAAGGGCGGCCTCATGCTCAGCCGCTTCGCCCGCGGGGACGACGTGGCCTCGGTCATCGCCGAGGATATGCCGCCCAAGGTCAAAAGCGTGGGCAATTCCACGACCACGGCGCACGACATGGTTACGCCGGAGGATATGCGCATCACGCTGTACGGCCTGTGCGAAAGCGTCGCCTCCCGGATGCGCAGGGGACGCGTGGTCGGCCGGGTGGTGCAGCTGTCCATCCGCAACGCCACGCTGGACTGGTACCAGCGCCAGCGGAGGCTCGCCTTCGATACCGCCAGCAGCTTCGACCTTTTTCAGACGGCTTACGAGCTGCTCCTGGAAAACTGGCAGGCGGGCACGCCGCTTCGCTCTCTGGGCGTCAGCGTCAGCGCCCTTTCCAACGCCGGGGAGCTGATGCAGCTTTCCTTCCTCCCCGAGGACGCCCTGCGCCAGAAGCACCAGATTCTGGAGGAGACCGTCGACCACATCCGCGAACGCTACGGCCATTTCGCCATTCAGCGCGCCATTATGCTGTCGGACCCGGCGCTGAGCCGGACCAACCCCGAGGAGGAGCACGTGCTGTGCTCGGACCCCTATTTCAGGTAGGGGTACGTTTGCCGCCCCATCAAAACAGGGAGCGCCCGGGCGGTTTCGAAAGGGAGAAACCGCCCGGGGCTCCCACAGGAAGGCCCCGTGCAAACCCCACAGGGAAGGGCTTGCACTCATGTTACCGGGAACCGGCGAACGGCGCTTCGCACCGGGGCGCGAACCCCGCCGCCCGTCGGTTACCGCAAGGCGCTTCAGGCGCCGCTAGTAAACCGGTTATTCCACGTCCTGGAGCGCGTCGTAGCCTTCTTCGCCGGTGCGCACCTTCACGACGTTCTCCACGTCGTAGACGAAGATCTTGCCGTCGCCGATGTGCCCGGTGTACAGGGCGGCCTTGGCGGCTTCGATCACCGTGCGTACGGGAATCTTGCAAACCACGATCTCCACCTGGATCTTAGGCAGCAGCGTGCTTTCCATTTCGACGCCGCGGTAGTACTCCGGACGGCCCTTCTGCATGCCGCAGCCGAGCACCTGGGTGACCGTCATACCGGTCACGCCGATCTGGTCCATCGCCGCCTTGAGGCGTTCGAACATGCTCTGCTTGGTGATGATGACCACGTCGGACATCTTGAGGCCCTTGGAAGAAGCCGGGGCGGGCGTGCTCTTGTCCACGACGGGCACGGCCTTCTCCACGGGAGCGGAGCCGATTTCGGTGGGAGCGCTGCCCAGGGGGATTTCGCCCTGGCTGAGCATCGGCATGAAGTCCGCGTAGCTGCTGATGAGCCCGTGCTCCTCCACGTCGAGGCCGCGGATCTCTTCGGTCGCGGATACGCGCAGGCCGACGGTCTTTTTGAGGATCGCGAACAGAATGAGCATCGTTACGGTAACCCAGGCCGCCACGGAAACGACGCCGATGGCCTGGATGCCCAGCAGCTTAAAGCCGCCGCCGTAGAACAGGCCGCCGTCGACGGCGAACAGGCCGACCATCAGGGTGCCGGCGGCACCGCACAGACCGTGCACGGCCACGGCGCCTACGGGATCGTCCACCTTGAGCACCTTGTCGATGAACTCAACGCCGAACACGACCACGAAGCCGGCGATGACGCCGATGAAGAACGCGCCGACGGGATCAACGAACGCGCAGCCCGCGGTGATGGCCACAAGGCCGGCCAGGGAGCCGTTGAGCGTCATGGAGACGTCGGGCTTCTTGTAGCGGATCCAGGTGATGATCATCACCGCAACGGTGGCCGAAGCCGCCGCGAGGTTGGTGGTCATGAAGATGTCGCCGGCGCTGATGGCGGCGTCGCCCTCGATGGCCAGGGTGGAGCCGGGGTTAAACCCGAACCAGCCGAACCAGAGGATGAACACGCCCAGCGCGCCCAGCGTCAGGCTGTGGCCGGGGATGGCGTGAGGCTTGCCGTTCTTGTCGTACTTGCCGATGCGGGGGCCGAGGATGGCCGCGCCGATGAAGGCCGCGATGCCGCCGACCATATGCACGGCAGTGGAGCCGGCGAAGTCCAGGAAGCCCATCTGGCTGAGCCAGCCGCCGCCCCAGATCCAGTGGCCGCTGACCGGGTAGATGAAGGCGGAGATGACGGCAGAATAGATACAATAGCTGATGAACTTGGTGCGCTCTGCCATGGCGCCGCTGACGATGGTGGCGGCCGTCGCGCAGAACACGGTCTGGAACATGACGAAGGTGAATTTGGAGATGTTGTCGGGATTGACGAACATGTCGCCGTTGATCAACAGGCTGATGGAACCGATCAGACCGCCGTTGTCCTTGCCGAACATGATCGAGAAGCCGATGAACCAGAACACCACGGACCCGATGGCGAAGTCCATGAGGTTCTTCATGATGATGTTGCCGGCGTTTTTAGCGCGCGTAAAGCCGGTTTCCACCATGGCGAAGCCCGCCTGCATGAAGAACACCAATGCGGTGGCCAACAATACCCATATGGTGTCAGCGCTTGAAATGGTTGATACGATCGTATCCATTCCTTCTCCTCCTTAACGGATAATATCAAAAAACAAGCCTTCCATACGCTCGTCATTGAGCGATGGTGCGTGACGGGGGCATAACTCCCTGCCGAACGTATGGAGGCTTGTTTTTCTACCTGTTGGGATACGCACGTCCTTGTGCGTTCCTTTGCGGCGGGCACCGTGCCCGCGGTGGGCGCCCTTACCCTTCGGCGTCCGGGCCTTGCGTGTGGGATGCGGGCGCGGCCGCTTAGACGTACATCAGAATATCCTGATAGGTGGGCATCGGCCAGTATTTCTTCGCTACGATGCCTTCCAGCGCATCCGCGTGCTTGCGGACTTCCGCCATGGCGGAGAGGATGGAATCGCGGGTGTAGGCCGCCTGCTCCAGCAGATCCAGCTCGCCGTTCTGCCCAGCGATCGACTTGTCCAGCGCGTCCAGCGCGTTGGAAAGGGCGGTGGTCTCGGCGGTCAGCTTACCAAGCAGCGCTTCCTCGGCAACCAGCGGAAGGGACGGAGAAACGGCCTTCTTCAGCCCGGCCTCCTTGGCGACTTCCTTGCTGTACTCCAGCGCGGCCGGCAGGATCATGCGGTGCGCCATATCGGACATGCACTGCGCCTCGATGTTGATGACCTTAACGTATTTTTCCAGGCGGATCTCGTAGCGGCTGTGCACCTCGATCCCGGAGAAAATCTGATGCTTTTTGAACATCGCGACGTTCACTTCGCTGATGTAGTAGGGCGCAGCGTCCACGGTGGTCTTGAGGTTGAGCAGGCCGCGCTTTTCGGCCTCTTCCACCCACGCGGGGTCGTAGCCGTTGCCGTTGAAGATGATACGCTTATGCGCGCGCAGCTCGCGGCGGATCAGCTCGTTGAGGGCGGTGGTGAAATCGGCGGCCTTTTCCAGCTCGTCGGCGAAGAGGCACAGGCTCTCGGCGATGGCGGTATCCAGCGCCACGTTCGGGCCGCTGATGGACTGCGAGGAGCCCAGGGAGCGGAACTCGAACTTGTTGCCGGTGAAGGCGAAAGGCGAGGTGCGGTTGCGGTCGGTGTTGTCCTTGGGGAACTCGGGCAGCACGTCCACACCCAGCAGCATCTGCTCGCGGACGCGGTTCTTGTAGGCGCTCTCGCTGACGATGGACTCGATGACCGCGGTCAGCTCGTCGCCCAGGAACATGCTGATGATGGCGGGCGGCGCTTCGTTGGCGCCCAGACGGTGGTCGTTGCCGGCGTAGGCGATGGACACGCGGAGCAGGTCCTGATGCTCGTCCACCGCTTTGATCACGGCGGTCAGGAACAGCAGGAACTGGGCGTTCTCGTTGGGGGTGTCGCCCGGATCCAGGAGGTTCACGCCGGTGTCGGTGGAGAGCGAATAATTGTTGTGCTTGCCGCTGCCGTTGATGCCGTCGAAGGGCTTCTCGTGCAGGAGGCACACCAGGCCGTGCTTGTCGGCGACGCGCTTCATCATTTCCATGGCCAGCTGGTTATGGTCGGCCACGACGTTGACGGTGGCGAACATGGGGGCCATTTCGTGCTGCGCGGGGGCGACCTCGTTATGCTCGGTCTTGCTGTACACGCCCAGCTTCCAGAGTTCCTCGTTGAGGTCCTTCATGAAGGCGGCCACGCGGGGGCGGATCGCGCCGAAGTAATGGTCGTCCAGCTCCTGGCCCTTGGGCGGCTTGGCGCCGAACAGGGTGCGGCCGGTATTGATCAGGTCGGGGCGCTTTTTATAGTCTTCCTTGTCGATCAGGAAATACTCCTGCTCGGGGCCGGCGGTGGGATATACGCGCTTGACGTCCTCGTTGCCGAAGAATTTCAGCACGCGCAGCGCCTGCTTGTTGAGCGCCTGCATGGAGCGCAGCAGGGGGGTTTTCTTGTCCAGCGCCTCGCCGCCGTAGCTGCAAAATGCGGTGGGGATGCACAGCGTGCCTTCCTTGATGAAAGCGTAGCTGGTGGGGTCCCACGCGGTGTAGCCGCGCGCCTCGAACGTGGCGCGGATACCGCCGCTGGGGAAGGAGCTGGCGTCCGGTTCGCCCTGCACAAGCTCCTTGCCGCTGAACTCCAGCAGAACGCTTCCGTCGCCGCGGGGCTTGATGAACGCGTCGTGCTTTTCGGCGGTGATGCCGGTCATCGGCTGGAACCAGTGCGTGTAATGGGTGGCGCCCATTTCAAGCGCCCAGTCCTTCATTGCGTTGGCGACCACGCCCGCGACCGCCGGGTCAAGCGAGCGTCCCTCTTCGGTCGTACGCTTGAGGGCCTTGTAGGTTTCCTTGGGTAAACGCTTTTGCATGACAGCGTCGTTGAATACGTTCTCTCCGAACCTTTCGCATGAATTCCTCACGTAGCTGTCCCTCCTGTGTTGATAGGCCTTTCGCTGTTTGAGCCCGATTATACATAAGACGGCGCAATGGAATGGCAAACACTCCACAGCGCCGTTGCTGTATGGGTGGAGTATATACTCTGCTTTTCCGGCTGTCAAGCAGACGAATGTATTTCGGTTGTATTTTGTGGTCATGTTTTTCGCCCCCGTCCGGACGGACGGGGGCGAAAAACCAGTCCAAACAATGGGCTTCGCCGTTTTAATCGGCGGCCTCGGGCGTCGCGGTCGAGGCGAGGGTCGGTATCGCGGTCGGCACCGTTGTTTCGGTGGGTGCCACCGTCGGTGCGGCCGTTGCCTGCGTCCCGTCGCTTGCCGACGGCAATCCCACGTAAGGCAGGAACATCAACCCACCCTTGACCGCCGCCTGCGCGAGCAGGGCGCTCAGCGCGGCCTGATCCATTCCGTCGATCGCCGTGGCCGCCTTCAGGTCGATCGGGTCGGGCGTCCATTTGCTTTTCGTCTTGCCCGAGAAGGTCAGCGTAACGATCTGGGGCATGTCCTCGCCGGAGAGCGCCAGCGTTATGTCCACCGAGGTCGAGGCGTTCTTCGCCTGCCCGCTTACGTATTCGCCCGTCAGCGCCAGGGTAAAGGGGGAAAACGTCACGTAGTTCGCCGTCTGCGTTTCCGTGGTCGCGGCGTCCGCCTGTTCGCCGTCGCTCCCTTCCCCGTATTCCGGGGAAAGCGTCAGCTGATAGGCGACGTTTACGGTGTCCTGCCCCAGCTCGTCCGTTCCCTCGGTGCGGCTCGCGGTCAGCGCGAAGGTGGCCGAAAAGGTCTTTTCCACGTCGGCCGCGGGCGCGGCCTCCGCCCCCACCTCGAACGTATCGGCGTCCGGGGGCGAGCGCAGGAGGGTGCCCTGGTAGACGGTCGTGCCGGTGAGGGTCTCGTAGGTCTGGTAGGTCAGCTGCACGAGCGTGTCGGACGTTTCCAGCCGGATGGTGTTTTCCTCCGGCAGGTCGCCCGAGCCGCGGCTCCGGTCATAGGTCAGCGTCGCCTGACCGCTTTGAGCGTCGTACAAAGGCAGGGTGAGCGACAGCGCGAGCGTGTCGCCCTGCAGGCTCAGCGTGCGGGAAATGAGCAGGTCCCCGGTCAGGGGCAGCTCGTCGATGGCGTAGAAATAATACTCCTGCTGCGCGGGGTCCAGGTAGTTCGCCACATCCTCCTCGGGCAGGGACGCGGACAGCAGGGCGACGAGCGCGTCGTCGGCCAGCAGGTCCATCACCAGCTGCTTGAGCTGCGCCTTGACGGCCGAAACGGGGATGTCGTAATCGATCTCCATCGTGGTTTCGCCGTTCGCGTCCTTGCTGAGCAGCGCGTTCTGGCGATACCCTTCGATCCACAGATCGATCTTGGTGGCGTACGGCTCCGTGGCGTCCGCCCACTGGGTGGTATCCGCGCCCGAAAGGCGGCTCAGCACCCCGGCGGCGAAGGCGGCCATGCCGGGCAGCGCCGTTTCGCCCAGCGCGCCGCGCGCCGACTGCGCCAGCGCACCCTGCGCGTCCCCGTCCCCGGCGAGGTCGCCGGCGGCGTCGCTCAGGGTGTACCACCCGTCGCCCAGCAGTGTGCTTTTCAGTGCCGCGAGCCCCGTGCGGAACGAGCATTCCGCCGTGCCCAGCGTATCCTCGCCGTTCATGAAGGAGAGGATCAGCCGGCTTTCCGCGTCCGTGCCGGTGGCCGCGTCCGCGCGGACGTAGATGTACTCAAAGTCGAAGGTCAGGGGCTGGATGGTGGTGAAGGCCTCGCTTTCGCGCCCCTCCACCGCCGCGGAGCCGACGGTCAGCGTTCCCTCGAAGCCGCTGCCCGCCTGAATCTGTTTGCTCAGCTTTTCCTCCAGCGTATAGTCCGAATCGTCCGCCGTCTGCGCGGAAGCGGCGGAAAAGAGCAGCCCGAACGCCACGCAGGCCGCGAACAGCCGCATCGTTCTCTTTTTCATGGAACGCCCTCCTTTGTGCCGTGTCGGCCATGCCGACGTTCAGGTTCCATCCGGGAAAAGCAGACGGTTCGCTACAGCGCTTCCAGCAGCGCCAGAAACGCCGCGTAATCCGTATCCGTCATGCCGTCGGACAGCAGCGCGTTGTCCTCCGCGGGCAGGCCCGCCACGGCCACGATCAACCGACCGGCCAGGTTCTGCGTCGCCTCGGAAAGCAGGTTTTGCAGCGCCGCCTCGGAAAGCCCGTCCAGATCGACGGTCGTTTCCGTTTCGGGCGCTTCGTACGCGGTCAGCCCCGTGGGCGCGGAACCGACCAGATAGGGCGACGATTCCGTTCCCATACCGGCGGCGGCATGGAAGGCGGCGCCCTCCGCGATCTGCTCCAGCGAGCTTACGGGCGGGTTGGTGGTCTCCGGGGCCGGCGTCGCGGTATCGGACGGCAGCAGGCTGACCGTCACCCCGTCCGCTTCCGGCGTCGTGTCCGCGCTGCCGGTCTCCTCCGCGGGAGCGCTTTCGGCCCCCGCGGCGAACGTCCAGGTCAGCTCGCTCAGCACGGTCTTATCCTTCGTGTTTTGGCTGGTGACGGTTCCGGAAAGCCTGTTTCCGTCGCCGTCCGGGGATAAAAGCAGGTCAACGGTCGCGTTTCGGGCGGTTTTAACGGTATCGCTGCTCACCGTCTGCGCGACTTCGCGGTTGATTTCCCCCTTGCAGGTGAGCACGCCCGCCGCGTTCTTCTCGCCGGACAGGTCGACCGTCCGGGTACACACGTCGGTGAGCCTCGCGCGCTTGAGGGTCGTCTTGGCCTCGCAGTCGATGCCGAACTCGCCGCTCTTTAAGACCTGCGAGCCGCTCGCGGCGACGGTGCGGGTATCCCGCGTGCCCGAAAGCTTGCTGACTTCGTATTTGTAGGTATCCTTGCGGGTGAGTCCGTCGCTTGTGAACGCCCATTGGAACAGCAGCTTGCGGCGGGTGCCGTCCGGATAGCCCACGTTGCCTTTCAGATAGACGCAAATGTCCTGGCCGTCGCTGTTCTGGTACAGCGCCACGATGAACCCCTTCTCGAAGGTCATCTGCGCGATTTCGGCGCGGTAAAGGTCGTCCATGCCGCAGGAGAGCACCGCGCGCAGCTCGCTTAGCAGCCCTTCGCTCTGTTCCACCGTGAGCCGGGCGATGCGGCTCCACTTGCCCGCACCGATGCCCTTGATGTTGTAGCTGGCGCGTTTTTCCGTCGCGAAGTCCTTGATGCCGTCCGTCAGCACCTGGTAGCAGGCCTGCAATTGCGTAACCGCGGAAAGAAAATCGAATGCGTCGGCCACGTCAGAGCTGTTCAGGCCGTCATCCGCGGTCGCGGTTTCTTCCGTCTCCTCTGCCCCGGCGTTCCCCGCGCCGGTCAGCACGTCCATGGGCGATTGCTCCGCCGAGGTCAGTACGCGGTTGGGCAGAAGCGAGGTTGTAAACGTGTACGCGTCGCCCTGGCGGTTTTCCGTCCAGTCCATCACCGCGCCGCCGTCCACGGCGATGCGCGCGTCGGTCGCGCCGTCCTCCCCGGACAGGGAGATGCTCGCATCCACCGTCACGTGCCTGAGCACGCCGTTCAGCATCGCGATCGTCGTTTCATCGAAGGGCATCAGCGTAACGATCTGCATCGAAGCGGAAAAATCGACGGGCGTCTCGCCGTCCAACCAGCGCGACAGCGCCGTGTCCAGCGCCGCCACGTCCGCGTGCGCAGGCAGGCAGCAGCCCCACAGCAGCGCAAGGCAGAGGATGAAGGTCAAAATTCGTCTGCTCAAAGGATTCCCTCCTGTTCCGGCATCCTGAAAAGCGCCTGCAGCAGCTCCTTCTGTTCCAGTGTGGTTTTGGCGGCGTTCAGTGCTCTCCGCGCGGCGGCCGCTCCGCGCACGCCGGCGATGTAATGGCCGATATGCGTGCGCATTTCCGTTACGGCCAGCTTTTCGCCCTTGCAGGCGACCATCCGGTCGATGTGGTCGAGCGCCGTGGACAACCGCTCCTCCGCGGTCGGCTCCACGGGCGTCTCCCCGGCGAGCAGCGCGCGGATCCCGCGGAAAAGCCAGGGGTTGCCCATCGCGCCGCGGCCCACGAGCAGGCCCGGGCATCCGGAAACCGAAAGCGCGCGCAGGGCGTCCTGCGGGGTGAACACGTCGCCGTTGGCCAGAACGGGGATGCGCACCTGCCGGGCCACGGCCCCGATGGCCTCGTAATCCGCCTTGCCGGCGTACATCTGCGCGCGCGTGCGCCCGTGGATGCAGATCCAGCTCAAGCCCAGCGTTTCCGCCGCCTGCGCCAGCGCAAGCGCGGTCATGCTGTCCGCGTCGTATCCCAACCTCGTCTTGACCGTGACCGGAAGGCTGCTGTGCCGTTTGACCGCCTCCATGATCCTGTAAGCCAGGTCGGGCGTTTTAAGCAGCGCGCTGCCCTCGCCGGAGGCGACCACCTTGCGGGCCGGGCAGCCCATGTTAAGGTCGATCGCGCTGAAGCGCGCAAGTGCGCAAGCCCGCTGGGCGGCCTCCGCCATCACGACCGGGTCTTTGCCAAACAGCTGGATCGCGGTGTTGTGCTCCTCGGGGGCCGTCTCGGTCAGCTTGCGGTAGACCGGATGGCCTTCCCTGGCGCACATCCAGCCCACGGCGCTGACCATCTCCGTGCAGGCGTACTCCGCCCCCTCGCGGTAGCACAAAACGCGCATGGGCAGGTCGGTCACGCCCGCCATCGGCGCCAGACCGATCAGCGGCCCCGCCGCCCGAGCTGCGCTCATGCGCGGCGCGAGGCTCGCGGGAAGGCCGCGATGCGCCCCAGCGTATCGGCGTAGGGCAATAGCGTCAGCTCATACGCCTCGCCCAGGTCGCAGCCCTGCGGCGGCGGCAGGATGATGCGCCCCCGCGTTTTCCACTGCGACGCGACGCACGCGTCCACGCCGACCTGCGGCCGGCCGTTCTCCCAGGTGACGGAAGGTTCCTTTTCCTCGTCCACCGCGTACTGCCAGGCCGCGCCCGCGTCGGGCAGGGGCAGGGCCATCAGGTACGCGCCGCAGTACACGCTCGCGCTTCCGCGAAAGCCGGTTTCCAGAAACGGCCGGCAATCCAGCCGAAGGGTTACGGTATCCCCCGTGGCAAAGCGTCTGCGCAGCGCAAAAAGCTTGCCGCATTCCGCAGGCTGCGCCTTGCCGCCGTTTACGGAAACCTCCGCGCCCTGCGCGTAACCCGGCACGTGCAGCGTCAGCGTAAACTCCGTCGGTTGCTTGGTTTCCACGGTGATCGTCATTTCGTTGGCGCCCATTTTGCGGGCCGCCGCGCGCACGGGCGTGCCGTTCATGCGGGTCAGGCAGACGCTTTCGTAGGGCAAAAGCATCGCGAGCTCCCCTTCGCCCTTCACCATCCATACCGACCGCCGTACGGCGTACAGCGCGCGCAGGAGCATGGTGGTCTGCGCGGGCGTCGCGGGAGCGACGGTGCAGGTTTCGTCCTCCGCCAGGCGGTTGACCGCCTGCCGGTCGCAAAGGCCGTCCTCGCGCAGGGCGTTGCTCAGCGCGTTTTCGGTGATGCGCTCCATCCGTTCGGCGAACGAAGCATCCCCGCTGGCCGAAAGCAGGTCGTGCATGGCTTCCAGCTGGGCGCAGATCGCGGCCAGGTCGGTGGCGGCGGCGGGATCGCGACCCGCCAGGTAGGGGTCGGCGGAAAACGCGCCGTGCGGCATGCCGTGGTAGCGCTGCAACGCCGCCACGCCCGCCTTGGAGGCGCTCGCGTCGCGGGCGGAGCCGCTGTACAGGGCCAGCTGCGCGGTCATGGCCAGCGCGTCGGCCGTCACGCTGCCCGTACCCAATAGCCGCATCCGCCGGAAGTACTGCGAAGCCTCGTCCGCGGCCTCCTCCGTAACGGGTTCGGGCGTAAAGGCTTTCAAAAACGGGAAGGAGTGGAACATCCCGGCCACGTCCGGCAACTGCGCGCGCAGCCGTTCGATCAGCGCCAGCAGAAACTTTTGCCCCGTGCGGCGGTACAGCTCCCCGGCCAGGCGAAGCGCGTCCGCGCCTGCGGAGGTCAGGGGGCTTTCGCGCACGGCGGGAAGAGCCTCGGCAAAGTCCCGCATGGCGGCGAGCACCGCCAGCATGCCGTTTTTGTCCTTTTGGGCGGATGCGATCAAAAGCCCCGCGTATACGGCGTCCAGAAACGCGCGCGGGCGATCGGGCAGGTGCGCGCGCGCCGCGGTCAGGTTGGGCATGGGGGGCAGGTCGGCGTATTCGCCCAGTTTGGAGGCGATCACCGCGTCCAGGGGCGATATCGCCGCCAGATCCACGGTGTTCAGCGCACTTTGGATGAGCCGCTCCAGCGGGCCCTCCAAATGAACGGCGCTGTCCGGCAGGGCGACGCAGGCGGGGTCCACCAGAGGCGCTCGGCAAAAGGCATCGTACGTGGGCATTGTTCTCCATCCTTACGGGCTGATCAGCGTCAGCCGATTTCACTTGCAATTCTACAATATTATATATCGTTTTCAGGCCGCGTCAACCCTGCGACCCGGTTGCGCCGGGTGCGCGGGCGGTATCGACAAGGCGGCGGGCGGCGTGTATAATGGGCGTTGCAGCGTATTGCGAAGGAGGCCGACCGATGAAGCAGCAGGGAAAACCGTTGCCCGGAGCCAAGCAACCGAACGGCGCGGCGGGCGGCCGGATGTGGGTGCGCCTCGTGCGCGGCCACCGCGCGGTGCGCGACCTCGTGGTGCCCTGCGCGGCGGACGAGCCGCTCGCGGCCCTTCGCGAAGCGATGCATACGCTGGATCTGGGCATGCCGGTATGGCTGCCGCGCCATCAGTCGGACTGGAAGGCGTTCCGGCTGACGCGCTTCACGCAGGAGCATTTTATGGAAAACGTGGATTTCGACCGCATGGAGGTCAGCTACATCGCCCCCGAGGAAGAACGCAAAAAGCCCCGCTTCACCGAATACTGAGGTCGGGCCTCCCGGTTTTACGCCGGAAACAGGCCGTCCGTTGCCTTCTTAAAATTGTTGGTAAAAAGTAAGATTTTTGACGCATTATTTTTACATCCATCGTCGAACCCTCGGGCCCGGCCGTTTTTTTTCGCTCCGGGTTATGGTATACTGTTACAGGTTCGACGCTTTTATGTCTTATTTTAATTTCAAGTACAGACCGTCAGGAGGTTTGCCTATGGCCACCGGCACCTTTCATCCGGGGCGACTGAAGGGCGTGGCGACCGTTCCGCCGGCAAAGAGCGAAGCGCACCGCGCGCTGCTGCTGGCCGCCCTCGGGCGGGAAACCTGCCGGCTAAACGGCTTTACGCCGCCGCTTTGCGACGACACACAGGCGATGGTCAACGGCGTAACCGCGCTGGGCGCGGCCGTCGCTTACGAGGATGACGCGCTGATCGTGACCCCCGCGCCCGACGCGCCGCATTCGGCGGAACCCGTGGAATGCGAGGTGCACGCCTGCGCCGCGGCGCTCAGGATGCTGATCCCCGCGTTCCTCTCGCGGGGTCGCGCCGTGCGCTTCACCATGGAGGACGGCCTTTTCGCCCGTCCCCTGTCGGCGTTCCGGCCGCTGATCGAAGCGCTCGGCGCGAAGATGACCCGCATCCCCTCCGGGGAAGGCCGCCGCGCGGCGGTCGAGGTGTCCGGCTTCTTGCCCGCGGGCGTGTACGAGATCGACGGATCGCTGTCCAGCCAGTTCGCCTCGGGGCTGCTCATCGCGCTGTCCCACGCGCGCGACGCCGCGGGGAACCCCGCCGGGGCGACGCTCAGGGTCACGCTCCCCATCGTCAGCCGCCCCTATCTGGACATGACGCTTACGCAAATGGAGCGCTTCGGCCTTCCGGTCGCCGAAAACGGGGAAGGACAGTTCGCCCTCTCCCCCGCGCGGACGGCGGCCCCTGCCGAGGTGGCCGTTTCGCCGGACTGGTCGCAGGCGGCGGTCTTTTTATGCGCCAACGCCATGGGCAGCGGCGTGATTCTCGGCAGGATGCGCGCACCCAGGGCCTGCGAGCACTCGCTGCAGGGGGACGCGCGGATCGTTTCGCTGCTCAGGGAAATGGGTATGCGCGTACGCAACCTGCCGGAAGGGCTGCTGGTCAGCTGTCCCTCGCGGGCGGAACTCACCCCCCTTACCGTGGACTGTTCGGGCATTCCCGATCTGGCCCCGATCCTGGCGCTGACCTGCACGCAGGCGGACGGGCTTTCCACGCTCACGGGCGTCAAACGCCTGCGCGTCAAGGAATGCGACCGCCTCGCCGCAACCGAGGAGCTGCTTGGCAGCCTCGGCGCAAACGTCACGATCGCCGCCGACGACGATACGCTCTACGTCCGCGGCCCGGTGGCGCTGACCGGCGGCTTTGCGGCCGACGCGCGCGGCGACCACCGCATGGTGATGCTCATGGCCGTGGCGGCCCTGCTTTGCCGGGAGTCGGTCACGCTGGCGGGCATCGAGGCGATCAACAAATCCTGGCCCGGTTTCTTAAGCACCTATCAGGCGTTGGGAGGGAAAATGACGTGAGCGGACGCATCGGGCGCGCGCTGAGCGTGCAGATTTTCGGGGAATCCCACGGGGCGGCGCTGGGCGCGACCCTCGACGGGTTGCCCGCGGGCTTCCGCGTGGATCTTCCCGCGCTGGAAGCCTTTTTACAGCGGCGCGCGGCCAGGGGCGGCGCGCTGGCCACCGGACGCCGGGAGGCGGACGTCCCCCGCATCCTGTCGGGATTAAAGAACGGCGTCACCACGGGGCAGCCGATTACGGCCGTGTTTGAAAACGCGGATACCCACTCGTCGGATTACGCCTTTCTGCCGGATCGCCCCCGCCCCGGCCACGCGGATTACCCCGCGCTGGTCAAAAGCGCCGGGTACGACGACCTGCGCGGCAGCGGTCACCACAGCGGGCGGCTGACGCTGGCCTACGCCTTCGCGGGCGGGCTGGCGATCCAGTTCCTGGCGTCGCGCGGCGTGCGGATCGCCTCCCACGTGCTGTCCATCGCGGGGATTTCCGACGCGCCCGCCGACCCTCTCGATCCGGACATGGATGCGCTCGCGGCCTGTGCCGCGCAGCCCGTGCCCACGCTGGATGCCGTCGCCGGCGAAGCCATGCGGCAGGCTATCCTCGCCGCCAAAGCCAGCGAGGATTCCGTCGGCGGCGTGGCGGAGATCGTGGCGACGGGCCTGCCTGCCGGGCTGGGCGCGCCGTTTTTCGACGGCGTGGAGGCCGTGGCCGCGGCGCATTTCTTTTCCATCCCCGCGGTCAAGGGCGTGGATTTCGGCGCGGGCTTCGCCGCCGCCGGAATGCGCGGAAGCGAGTACAACGATCCCTACGCGGTCCGGGACGGCCGCGTGGTCACGACCAAGAACGACGCGGGCGGCCTGCTGGGCGGGCTGACCGACGGCATGCCGGTGGTGGCGCGCGTCGCTTTCCGCCCCACGCCCTCCATCGGGCTGGAACAGCGGACGGTCAGCCTGTCCGCCATGGAGGACGCGCCGCTGACCGTGCGCGGCCGCCACGACCCCTGCATCGTGGTGCGGGCGCTGCCGGTGGCGGAAGGCGCGCTGGCCCTGGCGCTGTGCGACCTGTGGCTGATGCGGCACGGCGACGCGCCCGCGGAGGCGGCGGATGCTCAGTAAAAACCAAACCGTTACCCTGACCTGCGAACGCCTCGGCGCGGAGCTGGAAGGCGTCTGCCGCAGCGACGGGCAGGCGGTGTTCGTGCCCGGCACGCTGCCGGGCGAGACGTTTACGGCGCGGGTGGTGCAGGTGCATCCGAAATACGCCTACGCGCGGCTGGAAACGCTGCTTTCCCCCTCGCCGGACCGGCGGGAGCCCTTCTGCCCCGTTTATCGGCTCTGCGGCGGCTGCAGCGGTCAGCATATGCGTTACGAGGCGACGCTGGCCGCCAAGCGCGCGCAGGTGCTGGATTGCCTCCGGCGCATCGGCGGCCTGCCGATCGGCGAAACGGACGTTCCCCCGGTGATCGGGGCGGACGACCCCGTGCGCTGCCGCAATAAAACCAGCCTGCCCGTCGGCGGGGACGCCTCCGCGCCCGCGCCGGGCTTTTACCGCAGGCGCAGCCACGATATCGTCCCCGTTTCGGACTGCCCCGTGGCGATGGGCGACGTGCGCGGCGTGATCGCCGCCGTGCGGGAATGGATGATCCAAAACGGCGTTCCCCCCTACCGGGAAGAGACGCACACGGGGCTGTTGCGCCACGTGGTGGTACGCACGTCGCGAAGCGGCGCGGTGATGGTGGTGCTGGCGGCGACGTCGACGGCGCTGCCCGACACGCACGGGCTGATCCGCCGCCTGCAGGCGGGCGTGCGGGGCTTTGAAAGCCTGCACGTAAGCGAAAACCGCGCGCGCGGCAACGTGATCCTCGGCCCGGCGAGCCAAAAGCTTTTCGGGGCGGACGTCCTGACCGAGACGCTTCTGGGCCTCACGTTCGAAATCGCCCCGCTTTCCTTTTTTCAGGTCAATCCCGCCCAGACCGAGCAGCTCTACGAGCAGGCGATCGCCTTCGCGGCCCCCGCCCCCGGCGACACCGTTGTGGACGCCTACGCGGGCGCGGGGACGATATCGCTGTGCATGGCGAAGCGGTGCGGGCGCGTGATCGGGTTGGAAATCGTCCCTCAGGCGGTGGAAAGCGCCAAACGCAACGCGGAGATCAACGGAATCGGCAACGCGGAATTCCAGCTGGCCGCGGTGGAGGAACGCCTGCCGGCGCTGGTTTCCCAGGGGCTGCGCCCGGACGCCGTGGTGCTCGATCCGCCCCGCAAGGGCGTGGAACCCGCCGTGGTCGACGCGATTCTCACGGCCGCGCCCAAACGCGTGGTGTACGTAAGCTGCCACGTGCCCACCCAGGCGCGGGACGCGGCGCTGCTCGCGGCGGGCGGCTACCGTTTCGCGGGCTGCCGGCCGGTGGACATGTTCTGCTATGCCGCCGGGGTCGAAAACGTGCTGCTGATGGAGCGCGCGTGAAGCTCAGCCGGCTTTGTCCCTCCCATATGTCGAGAAGCGCCCTTTCCGGCGAACCGGAAAGGGCGCTTTCTTATGCGGAGGTATAGACTTACCCTACCCGCACGGCGCTCGGCACGGCCGTCGCGGCCGCGTCGTCGGCTTCCTGCTGGGCGGGGGTCACATCCAGGCAGAGCTTCCCCCGCAGGGTCTGCAGCGCGGCCTCGGCCAGCAGGCGATGGCCCTCGTCGTTGGGGTGGATGCCGTCCAGGCTCATCAGATGCTCGTAATTCGGCTGCGCCAGAAACACGTCCCGCAGGTCCAAAAGCGGGCAGCCCGTACGCAGGGCCGCGTTGCGCACGGCGATGGCGTAGCGTTCCTGCCAGCGGTAGATGTGGTAAACGTCACCCAGCGCGCAAAGCACTTTATCCGCGTCCAGCCCTTTGGTGACCCAGGCGAAGTAGCGCTGCGCGTGCAGCGGCAGGGGCGTCACCAGCACCGGGCGCATGCCCCGCGCGCGGATCCGGCGCACGAAGGTGATCATCGCATCCTCAAAGGCGTCCAGCGGTATCTTCGGCTGCACGGGCTCGGTCGGGTGTTCGGCCACGTAGCGCCAGTCCAGGTCGCAGTCGTTGCCGCCGAACTCCACCGCGCACAGGGCGCCCGGCACGGGCTGGAAAGCGTCGAACCATTTCAGCCCGTCCATCACCGTCGCGCCCATGTTGGCGTGGTTGACCACCTTGCAGCTAAGCGCCTTTTCCAGTTGGGCAACGCAGCGTTCGCGCGAAATGGCGTAACGTCCCCGTTCCTCTCTATATAGAATGCCGACGGCAAGCGAATCTCCCCACACGTGAATTTCAGAGTATGTCATAATCGTTCTTCACCTCGTCATCTAGTATTTATTACTAGTATACGACGCCATTTCTGTTTGTCAAGTGATTTTATGTAAAAATCTTGTGGTTTGTTTTATCGCATGGTATACTGTTGCCGTACGAAGCCGCTACCGTTTACGGAGGTGCGCCATGCAGGAACGTCAATCCCTTTTCGCCGCCCGTCTCAAGTCCTTCTCGCCCGTTCCCTGGGAGCTCATCCCGGACTTCGGCCTGTATATGGATCAGGTGGTTACCTTCGTGGAGAGGCAGTGCCAAAGCCTGTTCATGGAGGGCGAGCGCGTGTTCACCCCCGCGATGGTGAATAACTACGTCAAGTTCGGCCTGGTCAACCGGCCCGAGGGGAAAAAATACGGCCGGGAGCAACTGGCCCAGCTGATGATGATCTGCGTGCTCAAGCAGGCCGCCTCCGCCGACGGCATGAAGGCGCTGCTGAAACCCCCGGAAGGCGTTACCCTCCGGGAGCATTATGAAAACTTCTGCAAGACCGAAACGCAGGTGTTCGCCGCGCTCGGGGAGGCGCTCCCCTATCCTTCGGCCATGACCTGCGCGGTGCAGGGTGCCGCGTACCTGTTTTTATGCAACGCCCTGCTGGCCAAACGGCCGGAGCCCAGGCCCGACGCGCGGCACTCCGAACCGCCCAAGCCGCCTGCAGCCGCACAGGACAACGGAAAGGATGTCGCTGGCAGCGCGGAAAAGGCGAAACCCTGAAATGCCCCGTCCGCCGGGACGGTTCG
Organism: uncultured Oscillospiraceae bacterium; assembly: GCA_964640955.1. Taxonomy (GTDB): domain Bacteria; phylum Bacillota; class Clostridia; order Christensenellales; family Aristaeellaceae; genus CAXXOK01. Next base: position 388,455 of record CAZXJI010000001.1, read on the forward strand.
CGCATCGATCCCCCGCCGGATGGGCAAAAAGCGGCGCCGAAGGAGAAGCGTTTTCTCCTTCGGCGCCGTTCATGATTAACGTTGCCGGGCCGTTCAGTCCACTTTCTGTCCGCAGTTTAAGCAAAACTTGGCGCCGGGCTGGAGCTCGTAGCCGCACTTGGCGCATTTGCTCGCCGCGTTCTGGGGCGCGCCGCACTCCGGGCAGAAACGGCTGCCCGCGGGAATCGGCTTGCCGCAGGACACGCAGGGAACCGTCGCGGCCTGCGCCGCCGGAGCCTGCTGCTGCGTACCGGCCATGCTCTGGGCGAACATCTGCCCCATCGCCGCGCCCGCGCCCATGCCCACGCCCATGCCGGCCATACCGCCGCCGGGGTTGTTGGCCGCCTCGCGCATGGCTTCGGCCGCCTGGTACTGGCTGTACTTGTTCAAATCGCCCACCACGCCCATGGAGGTGCGCTTGTCGATGCTCTTTTCCACTTCCTCGGGCAGGCTGATGTTCTCGATTACGAAGCTGGTCAGCGTCAGGCCCAGCGCCTCGATCTTGGGGCTGAGCGCCTTCAGGGCGTACTGGCTCAGTTCCTCGTAGTTGGCCGCCAGGTCCAGCGCGGGGATCTTGCTCTCGGCGATGGCGTCGCTCAGGCCCGAGACCAGCGTGCGCTTGATCTGCCCTTCCACGTCCTCGACGGTGAACATGCCGTTGGTGCCGAAGACCTCCTTGAGGAAGGTTTCGGGATTGCTTACGCGGAACGCGTAGATGCCGAAGGCGCGCACGCGGATCATGCCGAATTCGGCGTCCCGCATCATCACGGGGTTGCTGGTGCCCCATTTGCGGTCGAGGAACTGTTTGGTGTTGACGAAGTACACGTCCGACTTGAACGGGGAATTGAAGCCGAACTTCCACGCCTTGAGCGCCGTAAGAATGGGCATGTTCTGCGTCGTCAGCTCGTAGCGGCCGGGCTGGAACACGTCGGCCAGCTGCCCTTCGTTTACGAACACGGCCACCTGGCTTTCGCGCACGGTCAGCTGCGCGCCCATCATGATTTCCTTGCCGTTCATATCGTAACGGTGGACCATGGTGTTCTGCGTGTCGTCCTTCCACTCGATAACGTCGATCAGCTGACTGTTGACGATATTTCGGATGAAGCCCATAGAATTTCTACCCCTCTCTGTTTGTCGTCCGCCCTCAGAGCCGGTTGCACTCGGCGGCGAAATCGGTCAGGCCGTCGCGTATGGTGATTTCCGCGACGGTCATGGAAAGCCCGAGATAATTGCGCACCTGTTCCACGGTTTCCTCCACGAACTTCTGCGCCCTGGGCAGCGAAAGGGCATGCTCCTCGTCGCCCCGGCCGGGGCAGAAAACCACGCGAATCTCCTCCGGCGATACGACCGCCAGATGAATGTAATAGTGTTCGAACTGCTCGCCGAAGAAATTCTTGAGCGCGGTGCCCAGGCGCTCGCTGCCGTAATGCCACCGTCCGGTGATGAACGCGTCGCCTTCGGGAACGCTGAAACGCACGAACAGGCAGGGTTTTAAGGGGTCGTCCTGGCAGCGGTACATGCGCTCGTGCTGGAGAATGTATTCTTTGGACGGCGCAAGCCCCGACAGCAGGGTCTTTTTCCAGCGTTCGCGCGCCTGCTTGAAGTAGTAGCTCTCGTCGTAGTCGTCGTTGGAATCGTCTGCATGCAGGCGGTTCAGCAGCAGTTCCACCTCGCGGATGACTTCCATCTGGTGCTGCGCATCCTGCGCGATTTCGAAAATCGGCATATCGGGCGCATGCTCATCCAGCCAACGCATCAGCTCCGCATAGTCCGGCTCGGATCCGATGGCGATGGCGTCGATATGATGCTTATGCATGCACTCGACGGCTTCCTCGACGGTCTTGCGCAGGCGCGGTTGTTTGAAGCCCATGGCCTCCCAGCCTTGCATGGAGCCGAACATCTCTTCGACCCGTTGTTCCCGTGTGACGATGAGAAGCCTGTACACGCGCAACCCTCCACGCTCTATAGAATCCCTCTTATTATACCGAATCCCGGATGAAATAGCAACGCCTTTTGGAAGGGTATTCCATCCTCGGGTCCCGGCCGGGGGATTCCACCGTGCGCGCGGAGTGTCAAATTGTCTTATGAAGCGATACGATACCCGCCTTCCCGATCCCCTTTAAGCATAAAAAGTTCCGCGTCGGCCGTTACGTACAGCCGGTGGAAATTGGCGCCGTGTTCGGGGCAGAACGCCGCGCCGACGCTGCAGGTAAGCTCGCTTTCCAGTCCGGTCGGAGAGACGTCCCTGGCCATTTTGCAAATCTCCTCGGCGCGCCTTGCGACCAGTTCCCGGTCGCTTACGCCCTTCATGACGACCGCAAACTCGTCCCCGCCCACGCGGCCGACGATATCCTGCCGCCGGAAAAGCGTCAGCAGTTTCTCGCCGAACACTTCCAGCGTTTCGTCGCCGACCGGATGACCCAGTTCCTCGTTCACCCGTTTGAAATGATCCAGGTCGATCAGGATGAAGGTCGCGCCCTCCTGTGCACCGAAGCGGCGCAGGTAGTTATCCGCGGCGGTTTCCGCGGCCCCCTTGTTCAGCAGCCCCGTCAAGCAGTCCGTGCAGGTCAGCCGTTCGAGCTCCCGAATGCGGCTGTAGTCCTGAAGCCTCGTCAGGAATTGCCGCCACGCGAGCGGCGCGGCCAGCACGAGGGCAACCGCGGCGATCAGCGCGTTGGTCCGCACGACGTCCGCGCTTTTGAAAAGGGAGGTCATCCAAACGAGCCACACGGACGAGGCGGCCACGGCGGCCGCGTTGATCCAGGGCGGCAGGACGAACGCGATCGCCAGCGCGATCGCCAGCGGCGCATACAGCAGGCCCGCCGTCTGCCCCGTTCCGGCCGCCGACAGGTAGGCAATCAGCATCAGGACCGAAAACAGGAACAGGCTGCAAAACGCGTCCAGCACCACTTTACGGTGTAGCAGCCGGGTTTCGAACAGATAGGCGGCGAAACTCAGCCCGGCGTACAGTGACAATCCGCCGCCCAGCACCAGCGTCCCGTTGCGCCACGGCTCCACCGTCAGGGATGCGATCAGCAGCCCCGTCAGAACGACGAGGGTGATGCCCAGCGCCGCCTTCAGCGTACGCAGGTTTTCCACGGCGATTTTTCCGGCGCCGTTTTGCAGAAAGTCGTGTCGAAGAGCGGCGTACCGCTCGCGTTTCAGCTTATATCTTCCAGGCATCATAACCACTCCCGTTCCGGTTCCCGGACGTTCGGCCAGGCCAGAGCAACCGATATGTATAAAAATTATAACCTATTCATTACAAAATTGCAACATCTACAAATAAATTTTAATAAATTGTCATCGTATTTTTCTGTCCCCGTTTTCGTCTTGCCTGTCCGCACCGCGTCGGTCCGTCCGGAAACCGCGCGGATAGCCTTGCGTAACGAAAATCTCCCTGCACATTACACCGTGCAGGGAGGTCGTATCCGTTGTCTGTTGCTTTCCCGGTCAAGCCGCGGGGAACGCCGGCCGAGCCTGTTACGGCTGCGGATAGCGGTTTTTGCCCATCGTGCTTACGATGCGGGGCCTGGCGGCCGGGGCGGGCCGCGGCGGCTCCTCGGCATACGCAGGCGCGGGCGCGGCATACGCGGTATAGTCGTAATATCCGGGCTGCGGCACATAGGCGGCTTCCTGCCCGGGATACGCCCGCATGGTGCTGACGATCTTCACCCTGGAAGGAGGAGGCGGCGGCGCGGGCGCGCGGAAGGGCGCGGGTTCGGGCGCACGCGCGGACGCAGCGGTCGGTTCCGGCCCCCTGTCGACGGACGGCATACCGGGCATCGTGGGCGTGCGCATGTATTTCGGCACGGCCCGAACGGGCTCCGGCGCGTCCGTCCACGCGGCCTGCGCGGGCCGGGGCGCCGGCGGGACGGCGGGCGCACGGTACGGCGCGGGCGGCGTAAGCGTTTCGTCGCGCGTCTCCGGCCGCTGCCGCGTCGCGAAAATCACACGGTCGTTTGCGGTCGCCTTCGTTTCCCACTCCACCTGCGCGGTTGCGGGCCGCCGATAGGCGGCCGGCGCAGGCTGGGCGTAGGAAGGTGCGGCGGCATAGGCCGGCCGGGGCGCGGGCTGTGCCTGCGGCGCTTCGTTGGGGATCGGCGTCGCAACGGACTGCGTACCGGTATAAACGGGCTGCTGCGGCACCGGGGCCGGCGCGGGCTTCGGCGCGGCGGGCATCGGCACGCGCGTTACACGGGCCACGGGCACGGCCGCGGGCTCGGTTTCCGCCTGCGAGGCAAACGAAGGAACGGAAATGGGCTGCACCGCCGGCACAGGCTGCGGCACAGGGGCAGGCGCGGGTTTTGGCATCGGGGCCGGCGCGGGCTTCGGCGCGACAGGCATCGGTTCGCGCGTCACGCGGACCACGGGCACAGCCGCGGGCTCGGCTTCCGCCAGCGGAGCAAACGTAGGAACGAGAACAGGCTGTACTGGCGGCGCGGGCTTCGGCGCAGGGGCAGGCACGGGTTTCGGCATCGGGGTCGGCGCGGGCTTCGGCGCGACAGGCATCGGTTCGCGCGTCACGCGGGCCACGGGCACAGCCGCGGGCTCGGCTTCCACCTGCGGAGCAAACGTAGGAACGGGAACAGGCTGCACTGGCGGCGCGGGCTGCGCCACCGGCGCGGGTTGCGGCACAGGAGCCGGCGCGGGCCTGAAAATGCTCGCCGTATAGACGGGCGCTTCCCAAACCGGCTCGGGTTTGACGACGGCGGGCCGCACGGGAGCCGGGGTCGGCACGGGCGCCGCAGGCGTTTCGATTACCGGCGCGGGCGCCGCCGCAAATTCCGCCGCCACGGGCTCCGCCGTCGTGGGCTCGATCATGGCGGGCTGCGCCGCTTTCCAGCTTTCCATCACCGGCGCGGCAACGGGTTCGGGCGTCGCAACGGGCTCTGCCGCTTCGGGCGCCGTTATCGCAGGCTCGATCGTCTCGGGCTCTTCCGCGTGCCAGCTTTCCATCACCGGCACGGCAACGGGTTGCGCCACTGCCGCCGGCTCAGCCTCCACGGGCTGCGCCTCGGGCTGAATTTCCTTGAATTCAAAGGGCTCCGGCGCGGCGGCGGCCCGAACGGCGACCGGCATATCATACTCGGCGGGCGGCATATAGGCGGCTCTCGCCGCGGTATAGACCGGCGCTTCCACGGCGGGCTCGGGCTGCGGCGTACGTTCCTCAACCCGCTCCCTGGCCGCAACGGCCGCGGCCCGCACGGTTCCGGGCTCCGGCTCGCGCCTCGCCGGCGCGGCGTGCGTAGCGAACGAATAGACCGGCGCTTCCTTCTCCGGCGCGCCGTAAACGATCTCCTCAACCGATTTGGCAACCTCGGCGGGCGTCTTGTCCGCGGAAGGGAACAGTACTTCGTGCGGGGAGAACACGGCCGGCGCGGGCGCGCGTTCCTCCGCGGCCTCCTCCACGGTTGCGGACGCTACGGGCTCGACGGCCGGTTTCGCCCTTTTCGCCGTGAAGAGTCGACCGAAGCCGGCCTTCGCGGCGGGGCTCTCCCGCGGCGCTTCGGGCGGCATATCGATCTGCGGTGCGGCGGTGGCGGCAGTGGCGATGGCGGGCCGCAGATCCGCCCACGCCGTAACGCGCGGAGCGGCGGGCGCTTCGGCCCGCACCTCCGGCTGCGCTTCCGGCCGCGCCTCCGCCTTGTCCCCCTCGGCCGGAGTGCCGAGGAAACGCATGGCGAACAGCGCCTTGTCGGCCCTGCTCTTAATCAGTCCGCCGATCAGAAGCAAAGCCATGCCGATGGCGAACACGAGATAATTGTTTTCCAGGCAATACCGAACCACGGCGTTAACGCCGCCGGTCAGCGCGCCTCCGCCCTCCGCCGAGAAGGAGGAAACGATGTTTTGCACCTGGTCGTTGTCGATCATGGGGACTGCGGTAGCCAATACGCCCATCAACGCCATCAGGCAGCCGATAAAGCACATCAGGCCCCCGAGTACTTTCAAAAACTTCATGTCCCGCCTTCACACTCCCAAGCCGCACGATAAGCCTTTGGAAGTACATTTCGACAGGCGCGGCACCCCTTCCTCCTCGCTCCTCCCATGCTTTTTTGAAACTTCCGGGCGGCCACGGAGGAAAAACGCGACGGATGAAGAATAAAAAAGTATACCGATATAGCTGAGCAAGCGCCCCAAGGAGGCTGCCATGGAGAAATATCAACTGACCTATCACGTGGACATGGTGTTTTGCATCGACGCGACGGGCAGTATGCGGCACGCGCTGGATATCGTGAAACGCAACGCGTTCAACCTGTATAAAGACGTGACGTTCGCCATGGAAAAAAAGCACAAGGTGGTCAGCCGCATGCGCATCCGGGTGATCGCCTTTCGGGATTACGTGGCCGACGGCGAACAGGCGATGCTCGCCAGCGACTTTTTCGAGCTGCCCCGGCAGGCGCAGGAGTTTTACGAGTGCGTGGAGGGCATCGATCCCCGAGGCGGCGGCGATATCCCCGAGGATGGGCTGGAGGCGCTGGCCTACGCCATCCGCAGCGACTGGACGCGCGAGGGTGTGAAGAAACGCCACATCATCGTCGTATGGTCGGACGCGCCTACCCACCCGCTGGGCCACGGCAAGATCGCCCCCTGGTACCCGGAGGGCATGGCGAAGGACTTCGAGGAACTGAGCCTGTGGTGGGAGGACGAGCAGCTCGGCGGCGCGATGGACGAAAACGCCAAGCGCCTGCTGATGTTTACGCCCGACGCGCCGGACTGGAACCGCATTTCGGCCGAGTGGGCGCAGGTGGTGCACGTGCAGACGGTCAGCGAAGGGCTGTCGGAGCTGGATTACCAGCAGGTGGTCGACACGGTCTGCAACACTATCTGAGCCGGGCGCAGAGCGGACGACGCACCCCGATACCGTTACCCGAAACGGCCGGATCGCCTGAAGGCGGGAAGGCCGCGCGACCGCCGGGCCGTATGCGCCCGGCGGTTTTGCTTATCAGCCGATCGGCGGCAGGCGGGAAGCGCGCGCCACCCCGAACAGCGCTTACGCGGCAAGGAGGCCGGGCATGCGAATCGGCGAATACGAAAGTCTAACGCCCTGGCAGACCGCCGGCAGCGGCAGCGCCCGTTGGTGCGTCGCCGGGCGGGAGGGGCGGCGGTACTTTCTCAAGCAGTTTCTCGCCCCCGTGCGGCCACCCGCTTCCGAACCTTCGTCCGGGGCGCTGCATAAGACCCGGTTTGAACGCTGCGAGGCGTTCGAGCGGCGCAAGGGCGCGCTGTACGAAGCGCTGCGCTGCGCGCTGGGCGACTGCGCGATTCCCGTAACCGACTTTTTCGTTTCGGAGGGCCGGTATTATGCGGTTTCGGCGTTTGTTCCCGCGCCCGGCGAAACGCTGGAAACCGTCGGCCCCGTGTCCCCGCAACGGGCGCGCGCCCTGCTGTACGCCCTCGCGTGCTGCCTGCGGGGGGTGCACGCGCAGGGCATCGTGCACGCGGACCTCAAGCCGGAGCACGTGCTGCTCTCGCGCGAAGGCGAGGCAGAACGCGTTCGGCTCATCGACTTCGACAGCGGTTTTTTGGAGGACGATCCGCCCTCCGACCCCGACGCCATCCAGGGCGACCCGTTCTACCTCGCGCCGGAAACGTACCTGGCGATTGAAGGCCGTCCCGGCGCGCTGACCCGCAAGGCGGACACCTTCGCCTTCGCCCTTGTCGCCCACAGGCTGTGGACGGGCGAACCGCCGGCCGTCGGCGGCTGCGCCTATCCGTATGAGGCGGCGCTCACCGTCGCGCCCATCCGCGTTTCGCACGCCCTGCCCGTTCCCGTGCGCCGCCTTGTGGAGCGATCCCTCTCCGCCCGCGCGGAGGAGCGGCCGGACGACGGGTTGTGGATGCGTCTGCTTGCGCCCCGGCCCGCGTTCCCCGTCGCCGCGCCGGTCGCAAACGGCCTGAGCCGCTATCTGCGGCGCAACCTCTACGCCCTCCCGCGAGAGAACAATGGAAAGGAACGCTGAATAATGAAAAGCGCAACGCTCAGGAAATGGCTTCTGTTCTTCTGTTTCTTCGTGGGCATCGGGGCGGTGGGCGGCGCGGCCGGCATGATGGCCGATCCCACGGGAAAGCTGATGGGGATGGACGCGCTGCTCCCCTACTTCCAGGTGCTGCCCTTCGCGGGCGCGCTGTTCCGGAACCTGTTCTTTCCCGGCCTGGCGCTGTTGATCGTAAACGGGCTGACCAACCTGACGGCGGCCGGGCTGATGCTCGGCCGAAAACCCGCCGGCGCCCGGCTGGGCACGCTGTTCGGCGTGACGCTGATGCTTTGGATCACCATCCAGTTCGTCATCTTTCCGTTCAACTACATGTCCACGGCGTTTTTCGTGATCGGCGCACTGCAGTGCCTGACGGGCGTCGCGCTGCTTCGGGCGCGCAAACGCGAGGCCGCCGGGGCGTGACGAGGACAGCCGAGCGACAACTTTAAAGGGGCTTCCCTTGCGGGAAGCCCCTTTGCTTTTCCTGTCGTTTCGGCAATCGTCGTTACGCCTTCATCCGTTTCAGCTCCCGCCGCACGGCGAACAGCGCGCCCACGTCCAGCGCCGCCTCCACCAGCAGCGATATCCCGGCGATCTGCGTAACGGTGAGGGCGAGGAGCACCGGATGCGTCACCGAGATCACGCCCAGCAGGAACGAGATCAGCGCGCCCAGCAGCATCAGCCACCAGCGGTCGCGCTCCACCCGCCGCAGATCGAAGGCGATCTGCACCTTGGCGAACCCGCCGGCGATCATGGCGATGCCCCACAGGAAGGGCAGCACCATCATCAGGAGGTCGCTGCGGGCGATGAGCAGGATACCCAGCAAAAGCAGAATCAGTCCCTTGGTCAGCCCGTAGTCCAGCATCCCGTTCAGCGTTTCTCCGCGAACGTATTCCGTGATCCGCACCGCACCGGCGATGCACAGCACCGCCGCCAGCGCGTAGGTCGCGATGATCAGCACAAGGTCGGGCCATAGCAGCAGCAGAAGGCCGCATACCGCGTAAAACAGGATGACCGTCCAGCCGGTGAAATTCCACCCGAATGATTTCGAACGCATGGATGACGCCCCTTTCTTTCGCATCGGTCCGGATCCGGGGTTCCCGCCCTACCGGAAAAAGTCGTGCACCGCGGCGATCACCGTCGCGCAGTCCTCTTCCGTCAGGCCGTAGTACATCGGCAGGCGCAAAAGCCGCTCGCTTTCCTTCGTGGTGTAGCGGTCCTCGCCCTGGAAACGCCCGTATCTGCGGCCCGCGGCCGCCGAATGCAGGGGGATGTAGTGGAACACCGCGAGGATGCCCCTTTCCTTCAAAAACGCGGTGAGGGCGGTGCGCTGCTCCATGTCCGCGCACTTGATGTAGTACATGTGCGCGTTGTGGCGGCGGCCTTCGGGGATCGTCGGGCGCGTAAGCTTCCCGGCAACCTGCAAATCCTCGAACCCCGCGTGGTACTGCTCCCAGCGCTTCAGGCGGCAGGCGGTCACCTTTTCGCGGTTCTCCAGCTGGCAGAGCAGGTAGGCAGCGTTGATCTCGCTGGGGAGGATGGAGGAGCCCAGGTCGACCCACGTATACTTGTCCACCTGCCCGCGGAAGAAACGGCTGCGGTCGGTGCCCTTTTCGCGCACGATCTCGGCGCGCTCCACCAGGCGGGGGTCGCCGATGATCGCCGCGCCGCCCTCGCCCATGCTGAAGTTTTTCGTCTCGTGAAAGCTGTAGCAGCCGATGTCGCCCAGCGCCCCGGCCGCCTTGCCGCGGTAGGTCGCGTCCACCGCCTGCGCCGCGTCCTCCACCACGAAAACGCCGTGTTCCTTCGCCATGGCGTTGATCTCGTCCATGTCGCAGCACACGCCCGCATAGTGCATCGGCACGATGGCCTTCGTGCGCTCCGTGATCGCCGCGCGCACGCACGCCGGGTCGATGTTCATGGTGTCGGGCTGGATATCCACAAATACGAGGGTCGCGCCGCGCAGCGCGAAGGCGTTGGCGGTGCTGGAAAACGTGAACGACGGGAGAATCACCTCGTCCCCCGGCCCCACGTCGCACAGGATGGCGGCCAGCTCCAGCGCGCTCGTACCGGAGGTGGTCAAAAGCGCCTTGCCCGTGCCGGTCATCTTTTCAAGCTCGGCGTGGCAGCGGCGGGTAAAAGAGCCGTCGCCGCATATTTTGTGGCTGTGGATGGCTTCCAGCACGTATTGGTCTTCCTGTCCCAGATAGGGGGGAACGTTGAAGGGTATCATGCCGACCGCTCCGTTTCCTTACGCGGGATGGCCGCGTCCGTTTGAGCCCAGTATACCACAAAGGTCCGTGTTTGTCACAGCCGCGAAGGCCGCCTATGTGCGCGCGCCGATCGCGTCCAGGTAGAGCCCGACGACGTCCGGCCCGCCGGTTTTGTACAGCATCCGGCTGCCCACCACGTCCTCCACCTCGCTTACGACGGGCGCGCCGCCGTCGTAAAGCAGATCCACGCCCGCGAAGCACAGCGGCGCGCCGGCCTCGGCGAAGCGGTCGATGACGCTTTGAGCCAGCGCCCGCTCCGCGGCCGTCGGCTCGCGCAGCTCCACGTCCCCGCCGCGCTTGAAATTGCTGATAATGCCGCTTTTGGCCGTGCGCAGCACCGCCGCGACGATCTCCCCGAACAGCACGTACACGCGCAGGTCCTTGCCCGCGTCGCCCGCCACCCGCTGTTCGAGCAGGTCCCCGGGCAGAATTTCATCCGCCGCTTCCCGCCATTCGTACTCGTTGTTCACCAGGCGCACGCGGTCGCCGCCGTGCCCGGAGGCGGGCTTGACGACCACGGGATAGGCCCCCTCCGCAGGGGCGACGGCGTAGCGGTGGTTGACGAACTTCGTTTCCAGCATCGGCAGGCCCGCCAGGAACTGGTGCGTGCGCCGTTTGTCGTTGCAGATGGCGCACACTTTGGAGCCGTTGAACACCGGCACGCCCAGGCCCTCGAACTGCGCGCCGATCATCGCGTCCCGCTGGCGGGAGATCACGAAATCCGGCCGCGCCTCGCGTCCGTTAAGGCACATATAGAGCGCGCCGCCGTCGCGCACGCCCATGGTTAGCTGGTCGGTGCGCACGGTGCGCACGTCCATGCCGCGCGCCTTCGCCTCGCGCTCCACGTACTCCGCAAAGTCGCGGTTTTGCCTGAGGTCGCTTTCGTCGTACAAAAGCCAGCCCGTTTTCATGGCTTTGCCTCCAATCGGACGGCGATTTCCCGCAGGATCTCGGTGGCGACGTTGACGCCCGTGCAGGCGAGCGTCGTTTTGAAATGCGCGTTGCTGTTAACCTCGCAGATCAGGGGGCCGTCCTTTCCAAACAGCACGTCCACGCCCGCGAACGTAAGCCCCAGCGCCTTCACGGCCGAAACGGCCAGCGCCGTCTGCTCCGGGTCGGCCCGGTAGGGCTGCATGTCGCCCCCGAGGGTCAGGTTGCTGCGAAAATCGCCGTTCTTGCTGGTGCGCAAAAGGGAGGCCACTACGCGGTCCCCCACGACGTTCACGCGCACGTCGCGGCCGTAGCTCGTGGCGATCAGCTCCTGAAAAAGCATCGGCGTGCCCGCCAGCGAAAGCACCTTTTCGCGCAGCGCCTCCACATCGTGAAACAAATACACCTGATGCCCGAAGGAGCCGAAGCATTCCTTGAGCACCAGCGGCAGCCCCAGCGCCCGCGCGGCCTCGTCCACGAAGGCGGTTTCGGGGTAGCCGACGGCCGGGAAGGTCTTGGGCGCGAGGATGGTGCGCGGCATGGGCAGCCCCGCGGACTTCAGCGCCAGATAGGTCTGCGCCTTGTCGTCGCTGCGCAGGATGCTCTGCGCCCCGTTGAACACCTTGAGCCCCCGCTGCTCCAGCTGCGTGGCCAGAGCGATGTCCTTGTCCCAGAACAGGACGAAATCGTATGCGTCCGGGTCGAAGGCGGGCGTATCCACCACGGTGCACAGCTCCGCGTTGGTACGCAAGGAAAGCTCCATCCCGCATTCGTCCGCGGAATGAAGCAGTATCTGATACAGTTCGTTGAATTTGGCGGAATGTAGAAAAGCGTTGACGACCATCAAACCGTGCGGCATGGCGGCGGCTCCCTTCCGGGGCGGAACGCGTCCGCCGGGGCGCGGCCCCGCCCCGCCCGTTTACAGCGCGATCTCTACGGGCTGGCTGTTCAGGCGTTGGGTAATCTCGCAAAGGGCGTCCAGCACGTTCATAAAGCAGTAATCGTCGTAGCCGTTCATCAAAAGCCGGGTGTTGAGTTCCAGCTGGATGGCCGGCACGCGGCAGCGCGCCGCGACGGTGGAACTGACGGTGTTGGGCCCCGTACCGGAAAAAGGCTTATCCACGGTGATGTGCTTCACGCCCCGGCGGCGGAACGCCTCGGCGATGATCTCCACGATCGCCTTCTGCCCCATGAGGTTGCGGCCCTGCCCGGTGCCGATGCACACGTCCGTTTCCCGCTCGGGTTTCATCTGGTGCAAATCCACGACGAAACGCGCGTCGTGCTGCTTTATGTAGCGGCACAGCGCGTCGCGGTAATCGCTGACGGGGTCGTGGTTGGCGTCGTCGCGCAGGTGGCGCGTTTTGTAGATCACGGGGCAGCCGACGCGCTCGTGCATCAGCCTGCAAAGCATGCCCGTGAAGCGTTCCGCGCTTTTGATGGAGCCGTTGCGCGTCTGTAGCATCGCGTGGGGCGCGCTGATCATGGTATCCCCGCTGCCGTCCAACAGTTCGTAGCTGCAAAGATGTTCTTCGTCGGTGAAATATGCCAGAGCCCGGTCGATCTGTTGCTCGGTGGTCACGGGGCTACCTCCTTGGCGTTATCCGTGGGACGCCGGCCCGTTGCTCTGCCGCGTTTGCGGTGCCCGGCCGGCGAGCCTAAATATTACCACTCCCCAGCCCTTTTGTCAACCGGGGCGGGCCGCCGCGGGGATGGGCCGAAAGCGGGCCCGCGGGTCCGCTCAGCCCTGCCCGAAAGCGTTGAAATACGCCCGCTCGGCGAACGGCTTTTTCGCCACCCGCTTCACGCGTTGCGCCGCGCGGCCCACCGGCAGGTAGCAGACCAGCTCGTATTCCGCGGGCACGCCCAGCGCGTCGGCCATATGGCGGCCCAGCCGATCCGCGTCGGTGATGTGGCCTTCGACCCAGCAGCTTTCGTAACCCAGCCCGACGATCGCCAGCAGCATGTTTTCGATCGCCGCGGAATAATCCTGCACGGCGAAGCAGCGGTCGCGATAGGCGACGATCCGTTTGGACAATACGCAGACCATGGCGGGCGCGGTTTCGCCTACCGCGTGGCCGAGGACGGCCCACAGCCCGCGCAGCACCGCCGGGTCGTCGACGGCAATCAGGCTTACGGTCTGCTTGTTGCAGCCGGAGGGGGCGGCCAGCCCCGCGGCGAGGATCGTTTCCAGATCGGCGCGGGGAACCGCGTCGGGCAGGTAGGCGCCGCGGTAGCTGGCGCGGGCTTTGATCGTTTCCAATACGTTCATTTTTTCGGCCTCCGTTCGTCATCGCGCCGTGCGCGTCCGCGTTTTCGCCTCCCAGTATACGCTTACGTTCGCGCTGGGGCAACCGGCTTTCGGCAAAGCCGTCGCGGCCGCAAATCGTCCCCGATTGCGTATTGAAAAAAACACCCGCTTGGGCTAGACTAATGCACAGGTCGTTACCTTCCCCCGTCCGAAACGCGGAAGAACACGCGGAAAACGAAAAACCTACGACGAGGAGCGCATGCGATATGGCACAGTATCCCCCCATCATGAAGGGCATGCCCACGCTGCTGCACGGCGGCGATTACAACCCCGAGCAGTGGATGAAGCAGAAGGATACCATTTGGAAAGAGGACATGGCTTTCGCCAAAGCGGCCGGCATAAACACCCTCTCCGTCGGCATTTTCGCCTGGGCGCACCTGGAGCCGCGGGAGGGCGTTTATACCTTCGAGTGGATGGACGAGGTGATGGACCTGCTCCATCAAAACGGCATCAAGGCCGTGCTCGCCACGCCCAGCGGGGCCCGGCCGCCGTGGCTTGCGCAGAAATACCCCGAGGTGCTGCGCGTGAACAACCTGCGCCAGAAAATGCTCTACGGCGGGCGGCACAACCATTGCCTCTCCTCCCCCGTCTACCGCGAGAAGGTCGCCCAGATCAACGAAAAGCTCGCCCAACGCTACGGCGGGCACCCGGCGCTGGGCATGTGGCACATCTCCAACGAGTACGGCGGCGAGTGTCACTGCCCGCTCTGCCAGCAGGCGTTCCGGGACTGGCTCAAAGACCGCTACGGCACCGTGGAGGCGCTCAACGAAGCGTGGTGGAACCAGTTCTGGGCACACCGCTACGACAGCTTCGAGCAGATCGAAAGCCCCACCTCGCCCGACTGGCTCGGCGAAAACGAAAACCATGGGCTCAAGCTCGCGTGGCGGCGCTTCACCAGCTGGCACCACTGCGACTTTTACGCGCACGAGATCGAACCGCTCAAGCGGCTTTCGCCGGACATCCCCTGTACCACCAACCTGATGTCCACCTATCCCGGCATCGATTATTTCGCGCTGGGAAAGCTGCTGGATCGTTCCAGCTGGGACAACTACCCCGTGTGGACGGGCACCGACGCGGACGCGGACGTGTGCGCCGATACGGCTTTCCGCCACGATCTGATGCGCGGCGTGGGCGGCAACAAGCCGTTCATGATGATGGAATCCAGCCCCTCGGCGGTCAACTGGCAGCCGATGAACGGGCTTCGGCAGCCGGGCACGGTGCTGTTCCAAGGGCTGCAGGCCGTGGCGCACGGCTCGGACACGGTGCAGTACTTCCAGTTCCGCAAAAGCCGCGGCGGGTTTGAGAAGTTTCACGGGGCGATCGTCGACCACTCGGGACGTCAGGACACGCGGGTGTTCAGGGAGGTCTGCGCCGTGGGCGAGGCGCTCAAGGCCTTGGCGCCCGTCGCCTGCAGCGGCACGGAAAACAAGGCCGCCCTCCTGTACGACTGGGAAAACCGCTGGGCGCTGGAGGACGCGCGCTTCGTGACGCCGGACAAGGGCTACGAAAAAACGGCGATCGCCCACCACGCCGCGCTGATGGCCGCCGGGCTGGGCGTGGACGTGGTGGACGAAACCTGCGAGCTCCGAGGCTACAAGCTGCTCGTCGCCCCCATGTGCTATATGCTCCGGGACGGCTTTACCGACCGGGCCAAAACCTTCGTGGGCGCAGGCGGCACGCTGGTGCTCACCTACATTTCCGGCTACGTCAACCAGGACGATCTGTGCTTCCTGGGGGGGTTCCCCGGCCCGCTCAAGGAGGTCGCCGGCATCTGGGCCGAGGAGGTGGACGCCCGGCCGCCGGAGCTGGCCAACAGCTTTGCGTACGAGGGCGACGTTTACGAGTGCCGGGAGTACTTCGAGCTGATCCACGCGCAGACCGCGGAGGTGCTTTCCACCTACCGTTCCAACTTCTACGCGGGCATGCCGGCGCTCACCCGGAACGAATACGGCCGGGGGCGCTGCTACTACGTCGCGGCCCGCACGGGCACGGATTTCCTGACCGCGCTTTACCGGAACCTCGCGCGGGAGCAGGGGCTTGAGCCCGTGGTACCCGGCCTGCCCGAGGGCGTGCGCGCCGTGAAACGCGTGGGCGCCAACGGGCGCGCGTACCGCTTCGTGATGAATTACCTGCCCCGCGAGGCGCGCGTTTCCGTCGGGCCCGCCCAGCGGGAACTGCTCACCGGCCAAACCGTCTCGGGCGACGTAACGCTGCCGCCCCGCGGCGTGCTGGTGCTGACCGATCCCAAGGAGGCGCGGGGATGAGCTGCTACGAGGAGAACGGCAGGCTGTACCGCCGCATGGGCGCGGAGCTGCTTTGCGTGGAGGCATGGGGCGCGAACGCCCTGCGCGTGCGCGCCACGCGTGCGGCGGCCCTGACCGGGGAGAACTGGGCGCTTCTGGAGGACGTAAGCGCGGGCAACCGGCCCGCCGTGACCGTGGAGGACGGTTCCGCTTCCATCGCAAACGGGAACATCACCTGCCGCATCAACGCGGAAGGCTGGCTGTCCTTTACGGGCGCCCACGGGCAAACGCTGCTTGCGGAGTACTGGCGCAACCGCTACGATATCCACCGCTACGCCGTGCCCCTGAACATCGACGGGCGGGAACTGACGCCCGCGCCGGGCGGCGAGGGCTGGCGGCTGACGGCGCGCTTTGAGAGCGACCCCGCCGAGCGCATCTACGGCATGGGACAGTATCAGGACGGGCTGCTCAACAAGAAGGGAGCCGTATTGGAGCTGGCGCATCGCAACACCCAGGCGTCCGTGCCCTTCTACGTTTCCAGCCTCGGCTACGGCTTTCTGTGGAACAATCCCGCCATCGGGCGGGCGACCTTCGCCACCAACCGTACCGTGTGGGAGTCCGAGGCCGCCCGCGAGCTGGACTACTGGATCTGCGCGGGCGATACGCCCGCGGAGCTGCTCGCCCGCTACGCCGACGCGACGGGCCACGCCCCCGACATGCCGGATTACGGCCTGGGCTACTGGCAGTGCCGCCTGCGCTACCGCACGCAGGAGGAGCTGCTGACCGTCGCGCGCAGGCATAAAGCGCTCGGTCTGCCGCTTTCCGTGATCGTGGCGGACTTTTTCCACTGGACAATGCAGGGCGATTTCAAGTTCGATCCCATCGACTGGCCGGACGTGCCAGCGATGGTCGAGGAACTGCAAGGCATGGGCGTGGAGCTGATGGTATCCGTGTGGCCCACGGTGGACACCCGCAGCGAAACCTACCGCGAAATGGCGGACAACGGCTATCTGGTCACGCCCGACCGGGGCCTGCCCATCCACATGAACTGGATGGGCGAGTGCTCGTTCTTCGACGCCACGCACCCCGGCGCGCGCGCGCTGATCTGGAAAAAAGCGAAGGAGAACTACTACCGTCACGGCGTGCGCGTGTTCTGGCTGGACGAGGCCGAGCCCGAGTACGGCAAGTACGATTTCGACATTCAGCGCTACCACCTGGGCCCGGCGCTGACGGTCGGCAACCTGTACCCCGCGCTGTATGCCAAAGCCTTCTACGACGGCATGACCGCCGAGGGACAGACGGACGTATTGAACCTCGTGCGCTGCGCGTGGGCGGGCAGCCAGCGCTACGGCGCGCTGGTCTGGTCCGGCGACGTGGATTCGTCCTTCCGCTCCATGCGGGAGCAGCTGGCGGCGGGGCTTTCCATGGCGATGGCGGGCATTCCGTGGTGGAACAGCGACCTGGGCGGCTTCAGCGGCGGAAAAACCGACGATCCCGCCTTCCGCGAGCTGCTGGCGCGCTGGTTCGCGTGGGGCGCGTTTACGCCCGTCATGCGCATGCACGGCGACCGCCTGCCCTACGAGCCGCCCAAGGAGGAATACCGCGGCGGCGTGCGGCAATTCGGCAGCGGCGCGCCCAACGAGGTGTGGAGCTTCGGGGTGGAGATGCAGGCGCTGCTTTCCCGCTACATCCGGCTGCGGGAAGCCATGCGCCCCTACCTGAGCCGCGTCGCGGCCGACACGCACGAGACGGGCGCGCCCATCATGCGTCCGCTGTTCTACGATTTTCCCGCCGATCCCGAAGCCTGGCGGGAGGAAACCGCCTACATGCTCGGCGCCGATCTGCTGGTCGCGCCGGTGCTTGAGCCGGGCGTTTCCGAGCGGGAGGTGTACCTGCCCGCGGGCGAAACGTGGGTGGAGCAGGCCACCGGCAAACGGTACGAGGGCGGCGCGCGCGTGACGGCCTTCGCGCCCCTCGGCGTGATTCCCGTGTTCGCGCGCGAGGGATCGGGGCTCGACTTGAAGGCGTTTTTCCAATGAGCGCGGCGCTTAAGCTGTGGTACCGGCAGCCCGCCGAACGCTGGGAGGAAAGCCTGCCGCTGGGCAACGGCTTTCTGGGCGCGATGATCCGCGGCGGCACGGTACAGGAGACGATCGGGCTCAACGAAGGCTCGCTGTGGTCGGGGTACGATCGGGACAAGAACAATCCCCACGCGCTCGAAGCCCTGCCCGAAGTGCGCAGGCTGGTTTTCGCGGGCGAATACCAAAAGGCGCAGGCCCTGCTGGAAAAGCAAATGCTGGGCGAGTACACGGAAAGCTATCTGCCGCTGGGCAGCCTGCGGATCGATTTTCACGCTTCCGGCGAAGCGACGGAATACGTACGCGAGTTGAGCCTTGCCGACGCCCGCGCGCGCGTGTCCTACGTGCAGAACGGCGTGCGCTGCGAACGGGAATGCTTCGTCAGCAATCCGCACCGGGCGCTGCTGATGCGCCTGACCGCCTCCGAACCCGTACTGAACGTGGCGATCCGCTTTCAAAGCGAGCTACGATGCGACGTGAAGACCGAAGACCGCTCCATCCGCATCGCGGGGCAATGCCCGGAGCACGTCGACCCTGACTACACCGGTTCGGCCGACCCGATCGTCTGGGGCGAACGGGGCGTCCGCTTTTCGGCGGCGCTGACCCTGCTTGACACGGATGGAACCGCGACGGCCGACGGCGAAGGGCTCTCCGTGACGGGCGCGACATGCGTCACGCTGGCCTTTACCGCCGTCCACAACCCCGACGTCGCCGCCGCTTACGCGGCGCTGGGCTGGGAAGGGCTGGCGGCCGCGCATGTCGCCGATTACCAACGGCTGTTTGGCCGCGTGTCGCTCGACCTGGGCGCGCAGCCCGACCTGCCCACGGACGAGCGCCTGACCCGCCTGAAGGAAGGCGGGGAGGACGCGCCGCTGTTCGCCCTGTACTTCCAGTACGGCCGTTACCTGACGATCGCCGCCTCCCGCGAGGGCGGGCTGCCCATGAACCTGCAGGGCCTGTGGAACTGGCAGATGCAGCCGCCGTGGAGCTGCAACTACACCACCAACATCAACGTGCAGATGAACTACTGGCCCGCGCTTGCCTGCGGGCTCGCGGAATGCCTGCCGCCGTACTTCGCGTTTCTCAAGAAGATCGCCGAGCACGGGCGGACGACCGCGCGCGTCCACTTCGGCTGCCGGGGCTTTACGTTAAGCCACAACACCGACCGCTGGGCGCCCACCCAGCCCGTGGGTGTGGTGCACGGCCATACGGAGGGCGCGCCGGGCAGCGGGCAGTACGCCTTCTTCCCGTTGGGCGGCGTGTGGATGTGCCAGGATCTGTGGCGTTATTACACGTTCACGGAGGACAAAGCCTTCCTCGTCGATACCGCCTTTCCCATCCTTAAGGACGCGGCGCTGTTCTGCTCCGATTTCCTCGTCGAGCACGGGGGCAGCCTCGTCGTGTGCCCCTCCGCCTCGCCGGAAAACGCCTTCACCGCCGAAAACGGGGATACGGCCTCGGTCGCCTGGGGTTGCACCATGGACATGACGCTCGTACGGGAGAGCTTCGACCACTTCCAAAAAGCCTGCGCGGCGCTGGGCAGGGACGACGAACTGCTGCCCGTGATCGCCGCGCAGAAGCAAAAGCTGCTTCCCTACCGCGTCGGGCGCTACGGACAGCTGATGGAATGGTGCGAGGATTTCGACGAGCCGGAGCCCGGCCACCGCCACCTGTCCCACCTGTACGGGCTGTTCCCCGGGGAGCTGTTCGCGGGCGACGAAACGCTGACCGACGCCTGCCGCAAATCCATCGAGCGGCGACTCGCCTACGGCGGCGGGCACACCGGGTGGAGCTGCGCGTGGCTGATCAGCCTGTTCGCGGTGCTGGGCGACGGCGAAAGCGCCTACCGGCAGCTGCGGACGCTGCTTACTCGCTCCACCGCCCCCAACCTGTGGGATTTGTGCCCGCCTTTCCAGATCGACGGGAATTTCGGCGGCACAGCGGGCATCGCCAACCTGCTGGCGCAGGATCGCGGCGGGGAGCTTCGTTTGTTGCCCGCGCTGCCCAAAGCCTTCGCCAACGGCAGCGTGAAGGGCCTGCGCATAACCGGCAACCGCGCGGTCGACCTGCGCTGGCGCAACGGGAAGCTGGTTGAACAACGCGTGTATGCCTGTAACGACTGAGAAAACGCATATTGCACAACAGCCCCGCGACCGTAACGCCGCGGGGCTGTTATTGTGTTTTGCTCATTCCTCGCTTTCCGGCTCCCCGTACAGCACCCCCATCGTTCCCGTGGCGATATAGCAGCGCCCGAACGAACGCGGGTCGCCCGCGATGGAGCGGATATCACCGAACATATGCCGGTCCGTGTTGATGCGTATAAAGCCCCGCCCGCCGTCGGTGGAGCGGAAGAAGCCGTAAACGCCCGAAAGAATGCCGTTTACGTACAGCGTCGGCACGTCCGCGCCCGCGGCGGCCTTGCCAAGCCCCACGCGGTACACCGTGTCCCCCGCCGCGCTCACGCACGCGCCCGCGACGGCTCCTCCGCCCGCCGGGATCGAAAGCCGCCACAGGCCGTGCTCTGCAAGCGCCAGCCAGATCACCCCCGCGGTCGAGAAGTCTGCGCGGATTTCCACGTCCTGCCGACTGTCGATGCCGCACAGGTCGCGGGCAGGGAAGCCCGCGGGCGGCGAAAGCGCCCGGAAGGTACGGGCTCTGTCGTCGCTTACATAGATTTGCCCGGCCTCGCCGAAGCCGTAAAAGACATCGGGCAGGATACGGTCGCTAAACACCTTGATGCGGGCGGCCTCGTCCGTGACCGGCGCGCCGTCCCGCCCGAACACCCGAACCGCCTCCCAGTGCACACCCCGGTCGTCGGTGCGCGCCAGTGCCGCAAGCGGCAGCTCGTCCCCCCGCGCCAGTCCCCACACGAGGGTCGCGCCGTCGGCGGATACGGCCGTCCACCCGGCGTTGACGTTGGGGCGGCGGATGTCGCCAAGCAGCCGGTCGAACAGCGGGCTCAGCCCGTCCGGGTCGGGCACCCGCCGCCAGCTTTCCCCGAAATCGTCCGATACGATCAGCCCGCCCGTGGTCGCGCCCGTCCAGTTGCCCCGCGCCGTAACCGCCATGGGCGCGGCCGTCGCTTCGGGATAATCGGCGTTCATGCAGGTGATGTAGCGGTTATCCCACGGATCGGCGAAGCTGTTGTTACAGGGCTTGGTAAGCTCCCGAAACGCAAACCCGCCCAGGTCGCCCACGATATCCAACAGCCTCACCGGGCCCACCGGGGGGCTGTACACGTTCAGGTGCACCGTTTCCTCCAGCCCGGCGCAAAGGGGCGCAAAGCGTACGGAGCGGCCGGCTAGCGCGTCCGTCAGGTTGCGCGTCTCAAACACGCCCGTGCCGCTGTTGACCAGCACGCGGTCGGGGTCGAAGGGATCCGCGGCGATATCGCTCATCCAGTGGAGGATGGAGCGGTTGCCGTTGCAGCGCGGCCGCATGTAGGGCACGGCGGAAAAGTCGATTTCGCCGGTGTCCAGCCCCCGCAGGATCGGTTTGAAGTGATCGCCGTAGTCGGTGGAAAGGTAGAGCGTGTCCGCCCGCGGGTGGCATACGGTGCCGACCAGCAGGGCGCCGGGGCGCCCCGGCAGGGGGCACAGGCCCGCCAGCCCGCAGCCCGGCCGCTGCCCGGGTGCCTGCGGGTCGCGGTACCCGGGCGTAACGTCCGCCGCCCCGGCGATCACGCCCTCCGGCGTGATGCGGTAGCGCATGAGCGCCCCGTCGAAGCAGTCGCCCGTGTCCGCGGCGCAGCTGTCGTACCCCGCCCAGCAGAAGCCCGGCTGGAGATAGGTGACATACGCGTATTCCCCGTCGAAAGCGCAGCGCTGCGCCACGTAACCGGGGTACGTACTCCGCGGGTCGATGATCGGAGCCGGTTGGTCGGGCAGCACGGAAAAGCTCGCGCCCCCGTCCGTGGAAACATAGACCGACGGCCCGCGCGCGCCGTCTCCGCCGCGGTTGCCCGCCCCGTTTGTGCCCACCAGCAGCACCTTCTCGTTTTGCGGGTGGCAGACGACGAACGTCAGGTTCGTCTCCTCCCGGCCGCCTCCGGCGCGCACGGGAAGACGCTCCCAGCTTTCGCCCAGGTCGCGCGTTCTCAGCAGCCCGCCGGTCTGGCTGGCGAAGTACAGCGTATCCGGGTCGCCCGGCGAGGCGAGCAGACGCTCGCCCGTGCCGCGGCCGCTCGCGTTGCCGTGCACGCCCGTGGGGATGTCGCGATAGACGAAACTCTCTCCCTTGTCGCGGGAGACGCACAGCCTGTTGTTTCCCTTTCCGTCCCCCGCCGCCACGAAAAGCGCGTCCGCGTCGAAGGGCGACACGGCGATCGAGAGCGGGTAGGTTTCCCATCGTCCGGGGTGCGTAACGCCCACGGCAAGGCAAGTCCAGCCCTCTGCGCCCGCCATGCGGCGGTACACGCCGCCGATGTCGGTTCGCAGGTAGCAAACGCCTTTCGCCTTCGGGTGAAACAGGATTCCCGTCACGTAGCCGCCGCCGGGAATGGGCGCGTTTCGGTAACGGTAGGGCAAGCTATTCATCCGTACAACTCCTCCTGCTTTTTGAGGGGATTTATTTTCTTCAACCGACCGGAATTCGCCTTCGATTTTACCGGCAATGATCGAAAAAAGCAAGCGGAGCAGCCAAAAACCGTTTTCGGCGACCGAAACGCACATGGCTCCGTCGATGCCTCCGCACGCCCCGTACCCCGCTAAAAAACGTGAAATAGTATTGACAAATAAAAGCGCCTTCGTGTATGATTCAAGTAGATTTTTCGTGCCGTGTCACGAAAGACTGATGCCGGTAGAACACTGTGATTCCCGTTGTTTCCTTGGTTTTCGCCGCGAAAATCATCGGCTGCGCGGCCGGTCGAACATTGCTTTTCACCGTTTCCCAGGCTTTCGTACGACGGTCGCCGCGGCGACCGGAGCAGAGGGCTTACATGTCGGAATAAGGTGCGATTGGCATTTTAATCCGTTCCTTTTTTAGAATTTGGCGACGGGTTTCATTCTTTTTTCCGCGAAGCGAAAACGTTTGAGATGTCGTCCGGGAGGCAAACAGGAGTGAAAAGGCGCATTGTCACGGGGAGCCTGCTGATTCTTTTGGTGGCCAGTTTATTCACCCCCTTCTTCACCGTATACCCGCATATGGCGTTGCCTGCGGAGGTCGCCGCGGCTTTCCCCGGCGACGTGACGGGGCTTGCGCTGATTCTGAAAGGCAACGGGCTTCTGCCCGTCGACCTGATGCCCTCCCTGGCCTGGATTCCCTTCCGGCAGGGATTGCTGACCGCGGGTATGTTGTTGAGCATTCTGGGGGCGCTGCTTTCCATGGTCGAGCGCCGCGGCTTCTCCCACGCGGGGGCGCTGCTGGGCGGCGCGGGAATGCTCGCGTCCATGCTGTTTTCCTTCTACTTCTCGCAGCTGGAGCAGAGCGTGCTTTTCAGCGTGATGCTGACGTCCAAATGGTATCTGTGGGTGCCTTTCGTGGTTTCCTTCGCCCTGTTCGTTTCCGAGCTTTGGCGGCTCAAGCGCGTCGCTCCCCTGCCCGTGGGCGACCGGGGCTGGCGGATGATCTCCGCCGGGCTGTGCGTGATCGCCCTGCTTTCGTTCCTGCTGCCCTACGCCGAAACCTACGTGCCCGCCGGCACCTTCGCCACCTCCGAAGCGGACGCGCTGGCGGGCCGCACGGTAACGGGCTTCGACTGGCTTTTGTCGCGCGAGCCGCTTTTGAAGGAGCTTGGCGCCCAGACCAGCGCCTTTGCCACTCCGACGGGCGGCGGCGCGCTTTCGTCGCTGATCACGCTTTCCGACAGCGGTGGCACCGTGAAAAACCTGTTCCTGATCCCCACGCACAACGGCGGCGGGCGCGGCATGGCCGTCGCCGCGGCGGCGCTTCTGCTGATCGGGTTCGTATTGCAGCTGATCCGCAGGGTGGACCGGTGGATTCCCGCGGGCCTGCTGGCCGTCGGCGCGCTGATGCTGGCGACGGAGGCGGTCGGCACGCTGTCGGTGGACAGCAACTATCAGTTCCTGGGCGCCACCTACCAAATGATGTACCTGGGCCTGGGCGGCTACACCCTGGCGCCGCTCCTCACGGCCGCCGCCGCGGGCGGGTCGGCCGTCGCCGCCGCGCTGGGCATCCGCCGGGCGGACAGCCCCTATTTCGTCAATCCCATCCCGCAGCGCAGGCGTTTGTTCGCCGTCACCCTGTTCCTTTCCGTCGGCGCGGCCGTGCTGCTCGCGCTGCCGGTGTTGCAGGTCAACCTCTACACCCCGGGCAAGGTCAACCAGTCCAACCCCACCGTGAGCCGCGCGATGAGCGGCGTGGAGCTGGTCGCCTTCACGCAGCCGGACGAGCTGATGAACCCCGTCAGCGCCCGCGGCAAGGCGCTTTACGGCGAGGAAGCGGCCAAAAACGGCCGTACGCTTTCCGACCTGGACACCTTACTTGCCGGCGTCCTTCGCAAGATAAGCATCATGACCGTCGTAACGATCCTCGCGGCGCTCGCGGGCATCGGGCTGCTTTTGTTCCGGCGGCAAAACAAGCGCCTGGTGGTGATCGTGCTGCTGCTGGGCGCGCTGCTCCAGGCGGTAACGGTGACGGTATCCGTTTACCTCCTGCCCAAGGACGTCGGCTTTATCAGCGGGCTCGCGCCCCTGTTCGCCGCCATGGGTTTCAGCGTCTTCGCCGCCTTCTTCGCCGGCTTTCTGGATTACGAGGAGCTGCCTAAGAAATACAAGCTGTTCCTGATGATGCTCCCCTTCCTGGTAGCGGTGTTCCTGTTCTCCTACCTGCCCCTGTCGGGCTGGCGGTACGCGTTTTACAACTACAAGCTGGGCATCCCCATGGATCAGCAGGAATACGTGGGCTTCAAGTGGTTCACGTCGCTCTGGTCCAACTCCGCGCAGCTTTCGGAGACCATCCGCGTCCTGCGCAACACCTTCGCCATGAGCGGTTTGGGGCTGGCCACCAGCTGGCTGCCCGTCGCCTTCGCCATTTTCCTCACCGAAATCCGCACGGGGTGGTTCAAGAAGTTCGTACAAATTTTTACAACGCTTCCTAACTTTATCAGCTGGGTGCTGGTGTTCTCCTTCGCGCTGACCATCTTCTCGCTGGACACGGGCATCGTGAACAAGGCGCTCGTGAAGCTGGGCTTCATTTCCGAGCCGATCGCCTACCTAAACTCCAGCGAACATATCTGGGTCAAGATGTGGCTGTGGAACACGTGGAAAACGCTGGGCTGGAGCGCCATTATGTACCTGGCGGCCATCGCGGGCATCGACCAGGAGCTCTACGAGGCCGCCAAGGTGGACGGCGCGGGGCGCTGGCGGCAGATCGTGCACATCACCATTCCGGGCATCCTGCCCACGTTCTTCGTACTGCTGCTTTTGCAGATTTCCAACATCGTCAACAACGGCATGGAACAGTACCTGGTGTTCCAGAACGCCATGAACAAATCCACCATCGAGGTGCTGGACCTGTACGTGTACAACATATCGCTGGGCACCCGCAGCACCAACACCATCTCCATGGCGACGGCCATCGGGATCCTCAAATCGCTGGTGTCCATCGTCCTTCTGTTCCTCGCCAACAACTTCAGCAAAGCCGTTCGCGGCGAGTCGATCGTGTAAGGAGGGGGGAAGGATATGACAACGCTTCGCCGCAACCGCACCGCAGGGCGCAAGCTCAGGCGCCGTTCCGCAGGGGACATCCTCTTCAACATTCTCAACTACACCTTCTTCGGCCTGTTCACGTTCATCTGCATCTTTCCATTTTACTACCTGTTCATCAACACCATTTCGGATAATCAGCTCGTCTCGCTGGGACAGGTGACGCTCTATCCCAAGGGCATCCAGCTGGAAAACTACGTGCAGGTGTTGAAGATCGAGGGGCTTTCCCAGGCGGCGCTCACCTCCGTGGCCCGCACGGTGCTGGGCACCATCTGGACGGTCGGGGGCAGCGCGTTTCTGGGGTACCTGGTCACCAAGCAGGAAATGTGGCACCGCAAGCTTTTCTACCGCCTCATCATCATCACCATGTACTTCAACGCCGGCCTCATTCCCTGGTACATGAACATGCGGGCCCTGGGCTTTCTGGACAACTTCTGGGCCTACGTTATCCCCTTCCTGGTTTCCCCCTACAACGTGATTCTGGTCAAGACCTTCATCGAGAACGTTCCCCCGTCGCTGGAGGAAAGCGCGCACCTGGACGGCGCCGGCTACATCGTCTCCTTCACCAAGGTCATCCTGCCGCTGATCATTCCCATCATGGCGACGCTCGCCATCTTCAGCGCCGTGTTCCAGTGGAACAGCTTCGTGGATACCATGGTGCTCATGCCCGGCGGCAAGAACTACACCCTCCAGTACGTGCTCTACAAATACCAGAACGAGGCCAGCGCCCTAGCGGCCATGATGCGCACCACGCAGGACACCTCCTCGGTCGCCAACCTCTCCACCAAGCAGACCGCGCTTTCGGTGCGCATGACGGTCGCCATGGTCGTCGTGTTCCCGATACTGCTCGTATACCCCTATTTCCAGAAGTATTTCGTCAAGGGCATCATGATCGGCGCCGTGAAGGGCTGACAGGTAGGTAACCGGCGCATTCCGTTCGCCGGTACAAATAAAAAGGAGGTACTTTCTATGCGGAAACTCAGCAAAGTTCTCGCGCTGCTCGTGGCAGTCGCCATGCTGATGAGCATGGTGACCATTGCCGCCGTCGCGGAGGACGACACGTATCGGGAGCCCATCACCCTGACCGTGTTCGACGAGCTGGCCAACCAGCAGAGCACCGGCTGGTTCGCCAAGATTCTCAAAGACCGGTTCAACATCGAACTCAACATCATCTCCACCAACCTGGATTCTACCGCGTGGCAGACCAGGATGGCCGCCGGCGACCTGGGCGACCTGGTCATCTTCGGCGACATGGGCGATCATCTCATCAGCGCCATCAAGGGCAACCTGCTCATGGACTGGAACGAGCTGGACATGACCCCCTACACCAACATCGACGCCTACACCATGGACGCGCAGGCGAAGCTGACCAGCTTCGTGCTGGACGCCACCGGCGAGGACGGCGTGTGGGGCTTCGGCCATGATATCGGCTACAACCGCACCGACTGGGACGTGGTTACCGAGCCCAACTACGGCATGCAGGTACGCTGGGATGCGTACGTGAAAGCCGGCATGCCGGAGCTTAAGACCATGGACGACCTGGTGCCCTTCCTGCAGGCCCTGCAGGATGCCGTGCCCGTCAACGAGAACGGCGAAAAAGTGTACGCCTTCGGCGGCTTCCCCGATTGGGAAGACTGCGTCATGAAGTTCACCTGGGACCTGATGACCTGGTACGGCTACGCCGAGCAGGATTATCTGGGTGTCAACTGGGCGACCGGCGACGTGGTGAACCCCCTGGAAGAGGGCAGCCTGTACCAGAAGATGCTCTCCATCAACAACCAGCTCTATCGCGCCGGTTTGTTCGATCCCGAGTCCATCAGCCAGAACTACGACGCCTACTCCGTAAAGGTCGATGCGGGCCGCTATCTGCTGGGCCTGTGGGGCTGGAAGATGCAGGCCTATAACTCCGACGAGCGCACCGCCGCCGGCACGGGCTTCGTGACCATGATCCCCGAGGACGCGGCCTCCATCGTCAACGGCACCGCGACCTTCGGCAACAACCGCTGCTGGTGCATCGGCGCCAACTGCCAGTATCCCGAGCGCGTGCTTGAGATGATCGACTGGCTGTGCTCCACCGAGGGCCTCATGATCTACTACAACGGCCCGCAGGGGCTCTGCTGGGACTACGACGAAAACGGCCAGCCCTACGGCACCGAATTCGGCTGGCAGTGCTGGAAGGACGAGCAGAACACCGAGATGCCCGCCGAGTACGGCGGCGGCACGTACGCCGACGGCAAGCAGGCCATCAACAACTCCACCATCCTCATGAACGCCTACGATCCGGAAGGCGGCTTCTGCTACAACCACGACGCGTGGGAGGACGGCATCGCCAAGCTGGAGAACAACATGCTCAAAGCCTGGAGCGAGGACTATGCGCAGGGCGCCCGCACCGGCGTGGAGTTCTACAAGCTGACCAACCAGTTCTCGCTGCATCCGGCCACCATGTACGTCGTCGCCGCCAGGCCCGACGATATCGCCGACATGCGCGCGCAGTTCGCTCCCATCATGAAGGAGTACAGCTGGAAGTGCGTCTATGCCGAGAGCGACGAGGAGTTCACGACGCTGTGGAACGAAATGGTCGAAAAGTGCAAGGCTTTCGGCTATGACGACGTCACCAACTTCTACCTGGGCGAGATTCAGAACAAGCTGGACGCCATCGCCGCAGGGAAATAAGCTAAACGGACCGCCGTTTAACGAAACGGCCCCGGGGGTGCGGAAGTGAAAGCTTCCGCACCCCTTCGTTTTTTGTTGGTTCCCGTTCGGGTCGCGTCTCTGCTATTTTCTGACATATTCCCGTTTAAGCGCCGATGAAACGTGGTATACTCATACCAGCCGAAGGAAGGGAGGGCGCAGGATGCGTTACGTGAAGGTACTCGCCACGGACGAGCTGCCGGAAGGCGGCAAACGCAAGGTGGAGCTGGAAGGCAAAACGCTTCTGATGACCCGCATCGGAGGCGCGTGTTACGCCATCGACAACCGCTGCCCCCATATGGGCGGGTCGCTGTACGACGGACAGCTGAAGGGCGACACCGTATCGTGCCCCAGGCACGGAACCGCGTTCAGCGTCAAAACCGGCAAAGTGCGGCAGAACGGCCGCATCGCCTTCATCCGGCTCAGGGTCGCCGACGTGAAGGCGTATCCCGTGCAAGAAGAAAACGGCGAAATCTGGATCGGCGTGGACTGATCCCTCTTCCGCCGCCGAACCGACAACCGACCGCAAACGAACGGACATCGCAAGGAGATGTTTTCGATGAAGAAAAACGTAGGCACCGCGGACAAATGGATTCGCATCATACTGGGCGTCGCCGTCCTGAGCCTGCTGATCTGGGTACCGGGCGGGCTGAAATGGCTGGGTCTCATCGGCCTGATTCCTCTGATCACCGCTTTCCTGGGCTTCTGCCCGCTGTACGCGCTGCTGCACATCAGCACGAACAGGGAAGGCAAGAAGTAGCCCGTCCCGTCCAAGAAAACCGCCCGCCGGCAACGAAAGCTGCCGGCGGGCGATTCTGTTCTGTATAAAACGGCAATCCATCAATCGGTCAGCGTTTCCGGGTCGATGATGCCGGCGATGGTCAGGTCGCTGGGCGGCGCGTCGTTCGGGTCGATGATCAGCCCGGCTTCCTTGCGGCCGATCATGTACACGGTATCGCCGATGCCCGCCTGCCGCGTGGCGTCGCAGGCGATGACCAGCCCTCTGTCCCGCCCGTTGACAATGCGGCGGACGATCATCAGTTTGAGGCCCTCCAGGGTGCGGGTTTTGACGGTGCACACCACCGTCCCGACCACCCGTCCGATGTTCATGCCCACGCCCCCCTTATAAGGTTCGAATCAGTATTAATGGCAGCGAACCGTTTTCCCCTGCCAGGTGTACGAATCGATCACGCCGCAAATGGTGACGCTGGCGATCAGCGTTTTGTCGCCCATCACCATCTGCGCCGAACCGCCGTCGTTGTTGAGCAGCACGATGTCCCCCAAGCCCGCGTCCGCCGCGTCCAGCGCCACCAGTTCCTCCCCTTCGGGCTCGCCCGAGAGGCTCAGGTGCCGGACCTTGAGCATCTTCATGCCGCGGTACTTTTCATACTTCACGGTGGAGACCACGGTGCCCGTTACGGTGCCGATCTTCATGGCGCGTCCTCCGCGGCCGTTTGGCCGTGCTTGTTGTAGACCCGTTTGCCCAGAATATCCACAAAATCCACAATGCCGATAATGGAGCTGTCCACGGGCTTGGCGTTGGTCAGCTCCGTCTGGCGGGAGGAGCTTCCGCCCGCCCACATGACGATTTCCCCTTCCCCCGCGCCTACGGTGTCCACCGTTACGAAGGGCGCGCCCTTTTCCTCAAAGGTGCCCATGTCGATGGGAACGGCCACCAGCAGCTTAAGCCCGTTGAGCCGGTCGGACTTGCGGGTGCTCACGACGCTGCCGATCACTCTTGCCAGTTGCATGCGTTTTGCTCCTTTGCCTTGTCGTAGGTGCGGCGCCGATGGATATCGATGGAATCGATAATGCCGTACACCGTATAGTCGGACGCAAATTTCTTGGAGGTGTCGGTCTGCCGGGAGGAACTCCCGTAGGCGCAGAAAACCAGGTCGCCCGTGCCCGCGCCCACGTCGTCCACACAGACGACGTAATCCTCGGACATCGCAAGCGTATCCAGCGCCACCGGCTGGACGATCAGCAGTTTGGCGCCGCGCAGGGTCTCCACCTTATTGGTGCTCACGACCATTCCGGTCACTCTGCCTACGAGCATCGTATCTCTCCCGTATTATCCTACTTTTCGTCGGTTTCGGCCTCTTCGTCCTGCCTGTGGGGGGCCGTTCCCCTGCCGCCCAGAGGCTGATAGGGCCGGGTGCTGCCGCGCACCACCAGCCGCCCGGCCAGCCGCATGTGCATGCTGGGCCAGTTGGGGTACTTGATGCGCTTGCGCAGCGCGTCCACCGCAAGGGTCCCCAGCGACGTGCGTGAAATGCGCATGGTGGTCAGCGCGGGCATGGTGACAGCGCTGAAGGGGATGTCGTCCACGCCGATGATGGAAATGTCCTCGGGAATGCTGTACCCCGCCTCGCGGATGGCTTTCATGACGCCGATGGCGACCGTGTCGTTGTCGGCGACCGCCGCGCCGTGGGGCACGTACTCGCCTTCCTCCAGCATCCGCTTCATGTCCCGGTACGCGCCCGTCATGGTGGGCACGACGTTGATGGGCTTGGGAACGGTCAGCCCCAGCTTTTCCATTTCGTGCAGGTAGCCGTGGTAGCGTTCCTCGCAGTTGCTGATGGGGAGGCTGAAGCGGATGTAGCCGATGTCCCGGTAGCCGATATCGTACAGGTAGCGCACCGCTTCGGCGCTGATGGATTCGTTGTCCATCACCACGCTGTCCACGTGCACGTCCCGCATGCTGTGGTCCAGTACCACCACCGGCACCGTGATGATATCCAGAAGCCTGTAGTCCCCGGGGCTCAGTTCCGTCCCGATGAGGATCACCCCGTCCGGCGGGGTACTCATCATGCCCTTCAGGGTCTCGGCGGCGGTCGCCACCTCGCAGTTGACCATTGCCATTTCGTAGCTGTAATGCCGGCATTCGCTTTCGATCTGGTCGATGATGGCGGCGATGAACCCCTGGTTTTCCTCGATGGCGATGCCGTGGGTGCGGAACTTGACCACGCACAGGCGGAAGCGCTTGGCCTTGCCGGCGCGCCGCTGGCCGGGCACGGTGTAGTTGTTCTCGTCGATCACGGCCTGCACGCGGCGGCGGGTCTCCTCGCTGACGCCTTTTTTGTTGTTGATGACCAGCGAAACCGCTGCCGGAGAGACCCCTGCCAAATTCGCAATTTCCCTGATCGTCATAGTCGCTTCCGTCCTATCCTTTCACGATTTGCGCAAAGCCTTGCATCAAAAGCGCGGCTACCGCCGCGCCGGGATCCAGATACGCGCGGGACTGCTCCCCGCGGATGGCCATGCGCCCCTGCCGGGCCAGCATCCCTCTGGTCGCATGAAAAGCGTCGTCGGCGGCCTTGGCAGCCAGCGACGAGGCGGCGCGCAGATCGTCCCCATGGACCTTCAGCGCTTCTATGGCCGGATACAGCCCGTCCAAAAAGGTCTTGTCGCCCAGCCGGGCCTTCCCGCGGTTTTGGACACCCTCAAAGTATGCCTCAAAAAAGGTGGGCCAGAGAGAATCTTCTATACATTCGACGCCTCGAAAAGCTTTTCCTGCATTCATCAGCCCGCTGGCCATCAGCGTTCCCATGGTGGAGGGCACCTTCGCGCCCATGGCTTTCCCCGCCAGGTAGCAAAGCCGGCCCACGTCCGTTTCGTCGCTGTCGCGGGCGGCTTCCCAGGCGGCGCGGTAGCCGTCCGCCATCGTCAGGCCCAGGTCGCTGTCCCCCACCGCGCCGTCCAGCTCGATGAGGTACTCCCTGTTTGTTTCCATCGTCTCCGCCCAGGTTTTGAGCAATTCCCTCATGTCGACCACAGCCGTGCCCTCCTTACCAGGCGAACTGTTTGAAAAACGGCGTGTCCGCAGGCGCGGCGAGGTAGCCGCGAAGCTCCTCGTCCACCCGGAGCAGGGAGATGGAAGCCCCCGCCATCTCCATGGAAGTGGCGTATTCGCCCACGTAGGTGCGGCACACCTTGATGCCCTTTTCGCCGAGCACCTCGTTTACGCGGCGGAACATCACGTACAGTTCCTCCGCGGGCGTCGCGCCCAGGCCGTTGACCAGCACGGCGACCTCGTCCCCGCTTTGGTAGGGCAGGTCGGCAAGCACCTTCGCGAGCATTTCGTCCACGATCACGTCCGCCGCCAGCAGCTTCCCGCGCCGCACGCCCGGTTCGCCATGGATGCCCATGCCGATCTCCATTTCGTCCTCGGCGATGATGAAGCTCGGCCGGCCCACGCGCGGCACCGTGCAGCTGGTAAGCGCCACACCCATGGTGCGCACGTTTTGGCATGCCTTGTCGGCCACGCGCTTGACGTTGTCCAGGTCGAGCCCTGCCGCCGCGGCCGCGCCCGCGCACTTGAACACGAAAAAGATGCCCGCCACGCCGCGGCGCTTGTTGGCTTCGCCGGGTTCCGGCGCGGGGCCCGCCACGTCCTCGCCGGCCACGCAGCTTTCCACCCGGATGCTTTCTTCGAAGTCCGCCATTTCGGCGGCGCTGTCGAAGTTGAAAATGTCGCCGTTATAATTGCCGTAGATGTACAGTACGCCCTTGCCCTGGTCGATGTGCCTGGTCACGGCCAGCATCTGCTCGGCGCTGGGAGACTGGAACACGTCGCCGATCGCGCAGCCGTCCAGCATCCCTTCGCCCACGTAGCCCAAAAACAGGGGCAAGTGTCCGCTGCCCCCGCCGGTAGCGAGCCCCACCTTGCCTTCGTGGCTTCGGGCGTTCACTAGGCAGTGCAAATCGCCGTCCACATACGCAAGCTCCGCGGGGTGGGCGGCGTAGATGCCCTCCAGCATTTCGGGAATGAAGCTTTCGGCGCCGTTGATGATCTTTTTCATGTTCGCTCTTCCTTTCTTCGGGGCATGGGCCACAGGCCCGCGCGATGCTCCGCAGGCTGTCGCAAGCCTCCGGGGCGCCGGGCGGGATGCGGGAAAGGGGGGAGCGTCCGGTTCCGCCCGCCGAAGCGGGCGGAACCGGCGCGTGTCTACAGAACGCCTTTTTTGAGGATGACGCACGCGTACAGCGCGCGTTCGCCGGTCGCCACGCAGGCGTAGGCCTTGCGCGCACGGTCGTAGAAGGCGAAGCGCTCCGCCCAGCCGAGCTTCGTGCCGGGCTGATGCTTTTCCACCGTCGCCTGGAACTCCTTCCAGATGGGCGGATCGCACTCCACCGTGCCGGGAATCACCTGCATCAGCGTTACCGGGGCGTCCACGAAAATGTCCAGCGGCATCAGCGAAAGAATGGCGTCCAGCAGCTCCACGCCGCCGTGGCCGTCCTCGCGCACGCAGCGCTGGCCCATGCTCTGCGCCGGGAAGTTCGCATCGCCGATCACCAGCTCGTCGCCGTGGCCCATCTCCGCGAGGATCTTCAGCAGTTCCGGGGACAGCAGGGGGGATATGCCTTTAAGCATGTTCTCCCCTCCTTACAGCTTGGGCAGGATGGCTTCCACATCGTCGTGGGGACGCGGGATGACGTGCACGCTCAGCAGTTCGCCCACGCGCTTGGCCGCCGCGCCGCCGGCTTCCACAGCCGCCTTCACCGCGCCCACGTCGCCGCGGACCATGACGGTCACCAGACCGCCGCCTACGTGCTCCTTGCCGATCAGATGCACGTTGGCCGCCTTGACCATCGCATCCGCCGCCTCGATGGAACCTACGAGGCCTTTGGTTTCAACCATTCCGAGTGCTTGTTTTTCCATGGGAAATTCTCCTTTCGAGGCGGTCGACGCCTTATTTTTTGACAGGTTTCGGGGCTTCGGCCGTTTCGGCCGCGCCGGGGAGAATGGCCTCCACGTCGCCGTGGGGGCGGGGAATCACGTGCACGCTCAGCAGCTCGCCCACGCGCTTGGCCGCCGCGCCGCCGGCCTCCACGGCCGCCTTCACCGCGCCCACGTCGCCGCGGACCATGACGGTCACCAGACCGCCGCCCACGCGTTCCTTCCCGATCAGATGGACATTGGCCGCCTTGACCATCGCGTCCGCCGCTTCGATCGCGCCCACCAGGCCGCGGGTCTCGATCATTCCCAAAGCTTCCTGCATAGTGACTGCTCCTTACTTTTTCAGACTTAAAGCAATGCCCGTACCATATCCATATGGGGCGAGGGGATCACGACGCTGGATCCGATCAGCCCCTTGGCACCTTCGCTTTCCGCCACGGCTTTGGCGGCGGCCTCCACGGCGGCGACTTCCCCCGTGAACACCAGAAAGGATTTGCCGCCCATGCCGCGGCCCAACCGTACCTCGATCAGTTCCACCGCGGCGGTCTTGACCGCCGTATCCGCGGCGCTGATGGTGCTGGCCAGCGAGAACGTCTCGATGACGCCCACCGCCTGGGCCGATTCCACCAGGGTCGCCCCGGACATGGCGACGATCACCCGCTCGTCCACGTTGGGAATGATCAGGCTGTCCACCAGCGCCGAAGCGGCGCCGATTTCCCCCGCGGCCACCGCAGACTTTACCGCCGCGACCTCGCCGGACACGACCACGATGTACTTGCCCGCGCATACCGTCTGCGCCGCGACCAGCTCCACCTCCGCGGTTTTGACCATCGCGTCGCCCGCGAAGATGCCCAGCGGGATGCTGTTGGCTTCCACCACGCCGATTGCCGTCATCGTCTCAACCTCCCGCCTGTTCGCGCGTAATCACGATGGTCTGCGCGTCGACCGAGCGCACCACGCCGTCGATGGACGCGTGCAGGGCGGCGCCCAGCGCCTTTTCCGGGATCGCGGCGATCAATTGCCCCTTGCGTACCCTATCGCCGGGTTTCACCACCGGCTCGGCGGGCCTGCCCACATGCTGGCGAAGGGGAAGCGTCACCGTGCGCGGCGCGACCGTCCTTTCGCTCAGGGGCGCGGGGTGGTCGAACGCGGTCAGCCCCATGCGGGAGATCAGGCGGCCGACCGGCACCTCCTTGGCAGCGATCCACGCCTCCGCCTCGATGTTCTCCTCCGGCACGGGCTTCACGCCCGCCTTTCCCAGCTCCTGCCGGAGCATCGTCATCACCACCGACGGGGTCAGCCCCATCTCACAGGCGAAGTGGGTGCAGAGCCCGCAGCCGGAGCAGGCGAGCACCCCCGCCGCGTTGCCCAGCAGAACGGCGTTGCCGGTCGCGATGGCCCGCATCGCCTTATGCGGCTCCACGGGCAGGCCCATGGCGTGGCGCGGGCACAGCTGGGTGCAGCGGTTGCACTGGCAGCAGATGGCTTTGGCGAGGCGCGCCTGCTGCGCAACGGTCAGCGACCGCTTGAGCATCATGGGGTGCGTGCGCCTGAATACCAGCAGTCCCCCGGTCGTCTTGGTGACGGGCGCGTCCCAGTCCGCGGCCGTCTGTCCCATTAAGGGGCCGCCGACGATCAGCCCGTACTCCCGCTCGTCCCCGGTAAAACCGGCCAGCGAGAGCACCTCGCGGATGTTCGTGCCCACGGGCACGGTGACGGTGACGGGCTCGGGCACGTCGCCGCCGACGGTCACGCTTTTTTCCGTGACGGGCCTCCCCTCCGCCGCGTCCGCGATGTTCAAGGCAGTGCCCACGTTGATTACCACGCAGCCCACGTCGATGGGCAGCCTGCCGGTGGGCACCACCTTCCCGGTGACCTCGAAAATGACGTTCTTCTCATCGCCCGAGGGGTAGTAGCTTTCCATCAGGTGCAGGCGGATGCGGGGCTCGTTCGCGATCGCGGCCCTGAGCGCCGCCACGGCTTCGGCGTAGTGCGTTTTGGTGGCGATCACGCCTTCTCCGGCGTGCGCGGCCTCCATCGCCAGCGAAAGCCCCCGCACCACCCGCGCCGCCTGCGTGCGCATGGCGTGCTGGTCCACCCGGAGCAGCGGCTCGCACTCCGCACCGTTGAGGATGACGCGCCCGGCGTTCACGTTGAGCTTGACGTGCGTGGGAAAACCCGCGCCGCCCGCGCCCACGACACCCGCGTTGCGGATGGCCTCGATGACGTCCATACATCGGCTCCTTTTGCCGTAATACTACCAGAATTTCGCGTTTCAGGGAAGTCAGCTGATCCTGAAGTCCCCGTAAAGCACGCACCTGCGCAGGCGCGTAAAGGTCCGCGCGCTGGTCACGCCCTCGCCGGTCGGCGTGGCGATGGTCATGGTGGTGTATCCCTCGCCCCCGAAGCCCAGCCCCGAATAGCTCGGCGCGTTTTTGACGAAAATCGTCGTGTTCATCCTGCGCGCCGCTTTGGACATGTTGTGCACGTTGGTGGAGTGGATCATGGCGGAGTGTTTGTTGCCCTTTTCCGCCCTGAACGCCTCCTCGATCGCCTCGTCGATGTCGCGCACGCGCACGATGGCCAGTACCGGCATGAGCATTTCGGTTTTTACGAAGGGATGGTCGCGGCCGACCTCGGCGATCACGAGCCGCGGGTCGCCCGCGCAGCTCACCCCCGCGTCCCGGAGGATGACGGCGGCGTTGTGCCCCACGTACTTGCGGTTGATGACGTGGTAGCCGTTCTTGGGGATCAGGGTCAGCGAAAGCACCCTGTCGATGTCCCCGCCCGTGATGCGCCGGGCGCCGACGCGCTCCATGGCAGCCATCAGGCGATCGGCCACGCTGTCCAGCACGAAAACCTCTTTTTCGGCGATGCACAGGACGTTGTTGTCGAAGCTCGCGCCGTCCACGATATCCTTGGCGGCCTTGTCGATGTCGGCGGTGTCGTCCACGATGACGGGCGGGTTGCCCGGCCCCGCGGCGATCACCTTTTTGCCGATCTTCATGGCGACGGACACCACCGCCTCCCCGCCTGTTACCGAGAGGATCGCGACGTCCGGATGGGTCATGATCGCCTGCCCGCTTTCCAGCGTGGGCTCCCGCACGGTCGTGATCAGCGCGGGCGGGCCGCCCGCCGCAACGATCGCCTCCACCATCAGCCGCATGGCCTCCTGCGAGGCGCGTTTGGCCGCCGGATGGGGGTTGAAAACCACGGAATTGCCCGCGGCGATCATGCTGATGGCATTGTTGATGACGGTGGAAGTCGGGTTGGTGGAAGGCGTAATGGAGCCGATGACCCCGAAGGGCGCCTGCTCGATCAGCATCATGCCGTTGTCGCCGGTCTTGCAGTAGGTGCTCAAATCCTCGATGCCCGGCGTGCGCCGCGCGACGAGCAGGTTTTTCTGGATTTTATCGGCCACGCGGCCGTAGCCCGTTTCCTCGTTGGCGAGCTTCGCCAGAGGCTCGGCGCCCACGATCGCCGCCTCGCGCATGGCCGCGATCAGCTCCCCGCGCTTCTCCAGCGTCATCTCAGAAAGCTCCGCCTGGGCGCGCTTGGCGTTTTCCACGGCCTCCTGCGCGGTTTCGCACAGCCAGCGGCGGCCGCCCGTCCCGGCGTCAACGGGCGCGGCGGTTTTCAGCGCGCCCGAAAGGCTGCGCACGATCTCGTCCGTGATCTGGCGGATATCCTGTTGCGTCAATGCCATGGTGATCGGCTCCTTAGTTGGTTTCGGTCAGGGTGACTCCACGGGCGCTCGCCGCGTCCCGCGCGAGCGGGGTGATGATCGCGTCGGGCGCATGCCGGATCACGGTATGCCCGTTTCGCACGGCCAGCAGCACGTCGTCCTCCGTTAACAGCCGTCTGCGCTCGCCGGAAATATCCATCAGCGACGTTTCGGCTACCGCGGGCGCGGCGCCCGCGGCGGCCTTGGGCACGTAGGTCTGCAGCGCCGGTTCCGCCGCGGCGGGGGCCGCCGGGACGGGAGCCTCCGCCGGCGGGGACGAAGCGAAGGAGGAGGCAACCTTCGCCCGTCCCGCCGGCAGTACGAGGCGGCACAGCGCGCCGTCCGCAACGCCGCAGGCGTTGGCTTCGTCCTTGTCGATGTGCGCTTCCAGGCTGTGCGCGGGCCCGCTGCGCACCACCAGATTGCCGATGATCGTCGCGCGGGGGCCTTCCACCTGCATTTCCACCACGTCGCCGTCTTTAAGGCCGTAGGCCGCGGCTTCCGCGGGGGACATGTGCAGGTGACGGGCCGCCACGATCACGCCGTGGTCGACGGCGACGCGTCTGTCGCCGTTCACCAGCGTGCAGCCGGGCGTGCCCGCCGTGTCGCCGGACATGCGAAGCACGGGTTTGACGCCCAGGCGGTAGCAATCGGTCACGCTCAGCTCGATCTGCGTTTCCTTGCGCGCGGGGCCCACCACGCGAAGCGACTGGCGGCCCTTCTCCGTTTCCATGGTGACGGTTTCGTTGCAGGCGAACTGCCCGGGCTGGCCCAACGGGCGCAGGACGGTCAGCCGGTAACCCGCGCCGAAAAGCCTGTCCACGTCGGCCTGGCACAGGTGGATGTGGCGGTTGGAGGACGTGACGGGCACAAAGGGCTCGCCCCGTCCCGCCAGCTCCGCAAGCACCGCGCGGAGCACCGCGCCTTGCAGCTCTTGCTCGTTCATGTTACTTCTTCCGCGCTTCCTGCTTCTTTTGGAAAATCTCCTTCAGGCTCTCGGTGTAGGGCGGGCGGGCGATGCCGTACTCGGTGATGATGGAGGTGATCAGCTCGTGATCCGCAAAGTCGAAAGCGGGGTTGTACACGTTCACGCCTTCGGGGGCCATGCGCTGCTTGTACCACATCTCGGTCACTTCGTGCGCGGGGCGCTGCTCGATGGTGATATCCTCCCCGCGGGCGATATTCATGTCGATGGTGGAGGTCGGGCCGCAGACGTAGAAGGGGATGCCGTAGTACTTGGCGAGGATCGCCACGCCGGAGGTACCGATTTTGTTGCAGGCGTCGCCGTTGGCGGCCACGCGGTCACACCCGACGAAGACCGCCTGCACCCAGCCGTTCTTCATCACCTGGGAGGCCATGTTGTCGCAGATCACGGTGGTGTCCACGCCGTCGGCGAACAGCTCGAAGGCGGACAGGCGCGCGCCCTGCAAAAGGGGCCGGGTCTCGTCCGTAAAGACC
This sequence comes from uncultured Oscillospiraceae bacterium, assembly GCA_964640955.1. Classification (GTDB taxonomy): domain Bacteria; phylum Bacillota; class Clostridia; order Christensenellales; family Aristaeellaceae; genus CAXXOK01. The sequence continues at coordinate 427,522 of CAZXJI010000001.1, forward strand.
TTGAAGTTCATGCCGCGCTCCCGCCCCAGGTGGATGGGCGCCAGCGCCGTGCCGTACTTGGAGGTCGCCAGCTGCCCGGCGTTGCAGTGCGTTAGGATGCCGCAGCCGTCCTTGATGAGGCTTAATCCGTATTCCCCGATCTGGCGGCACATCCACACGTCCTCGTCCTTGATGGCGACGGCTTCTTTGTGCAAAAGCGCCTTAAGCTCCTTGACCGTCGCCCCGGGGTGGTCGGTCAGCACCGTTTCCATGCGGCTGAGCGCCCAGGACAGGTTGACCGCCGTGGGCCGCGCCGAATCCAGGTATTCCTTCGCCGCCGCAAAGCGCTTTTCAAACGCGGCACGCTCGTCGGTGTCGAATCCCTTGGCCGCCAGATAGACGCCGAAGCCCGCCGCCACGCCGATGGCCGGCGCGCCGCGCACCTGCAGAAGGTAAATGGCGTTCCAGATGTCCTTTTGCTCGGTCAGGTGCAAAATCTCCACCTCGCCGGGCAGCTTGGTCTGGTTGATGATGACCAGCGCGCTGTTTGCATCGTCCAGCGCGACGGTCTCGTAGCTCATGATGTTCTTTTCGGACATGTTCCCCACCCTTTTTTCGTTATTTCGCGGCCTCGGAAGCCTTGCGGACGGCCTGAACGTACGCTTCGCCGCTCTGGAAGGCATCGCGGTGCATAATGTAATCCTTGGCGCACAGGATGTTCACCCGCTCGGCATAGGCGCGTTTGTCCGCGTCGGGGATGGTGGTGACGTCCTTGACCTGCGCCATGCCCACCGTACGGCGGATGAGCTCCGTGCCCGCGTAGGCGGCGGTATCCCGCATGATGGTCGCCAGGTACCATTCCTTAAAGCCCGGCGTCTTGGCCATGCGGTCGGTGACAATCTCGTCGAAACGCCGGACAAACTTTTCGCGGAACAGATCGAGCGTTTCGACGATGGTCCTGAGCGTCCAGTCGCAGAACGCCTCGTCCCCCGCGGCGACGCCGTTGTCGTAGGCGAAGATCAGGTTGGCCACGATATTGCCGATATCGTACCCCATGGGGCCGTAGAAGGCGAACTCCGGGTCGAACACGCGGGTGCTGTCGGGCTTGACGAAGATGGAGCCGGTGTGCAGGTCGCCGTGGATCAGCGCCTGGGCGTTGTTCATAAAGTCGAACTTGATCTTGGCAACCTCCAGGTGCAGGTTCTGATCCCCGTAAAGCTCCCGTTTCACGAAATCGGCATTTTGGGGGAACACGAGGTTGCGGTGGTTGCAGTCGTTGTACGGCTCGGTCAGCACCAGATCCTCGGTGATCTCGCAAAGCTCGGGATTGATGAAGCTTTTCACCATTTCCTTCTTGGCCTTGTGCTCCATCGCCACGTCCGTGGTCGCGAGCAGGGTGTTGACCATGTAGGTGGAAATGTCCTCGGCAAAGCGCGGGAACGTTTCGTGCCGCATCAGGGCGTAGCGCATCAGCTCATGGTCGGACAGGTCCTCCATGACGCAGGCGCACATCACGGTGTCGTAGCCGTAGATTTCCGGCACCAGGCCGGGGGCATACTTGCCCTGTAATTGCAATATCAGGCTTTCGATACGGTTGCGGTCGGTGGATACCTTCATCTCGGCGGAAATCCGGAGGCTCACGCCGGCCTGCTTGACGATCACGCTTTTGCCGGTCCCGGCGTCCACGACGCGGAAGACGTAGTTCAGGTTGCCGTCGCCGATCTCCTTGGCGGTCAGCTCCGCGCCCTTGGGCATATAGCCCTTTTCCTTTACATACTCCAGAACGTCGGGGGTTTTCATTAAGAAGTAGGTGTCGAAGCGGGACATGTGCAAGACTTCCTTCCTTATGTGAGATGAGGGTGAGGGGTTCGTTTACCGGAACTCGAGGTTCCGCAGGTCCTGGGGGTCGATGGCCCGGAGCGCGTTCAGCTCCGCTTCCGTGGGCGGCGGGGTGGACGCAAGCGAGAGGTAACGGATGGGAAAGCCGGTGTTGGCGGCGACTTCCTCAATGCTGGAGGTGGGGTGAACGCTTTTGAGGATCAGTTCGCCCTGATACATCGTGAAGTGGCAAAGCGGCGTGACGATGTCGCTCACGTTGCCCCGCGCGGTGACGAAATCCACCTTTGGTACGAACGTGCGCCGGTCGTGCTTGGTGCGCCAGATAATCGCACGTTTGGCGGTGGGGATGAGCACGGCGCTGCCCGCGCCGCCCGGCAGGCGCACCTTGGGCCTTTTGTAATCGCCGATCACCGAGGCGTTGACGCTGCCGCGGTTGTCAAACTGCACGCCGCTCAAAAACGCCACGTCCAGCCCGCCGCGCATGCTCAGGTCGAACACCTCCGCAAGCGGGAAGGCCGCCTCGGCGGTCTGCCACAGGTCATCCCCCGTGCTGGTGAACCGCGCAAGACGGGGCGAACGCGGGTCCACCCCGCCGGGGATGTTCAGGTGCACGGCGTTCGGCGCGTGGGTGCGCTTCGCCAGAAGCGTCGCGATCATCGGCATGTGGGAGCTGACGCCCTGAAAGACCGTCTCCCCGTCCCGGATCAGCCGCGCCATGCAGACCGTCATGATATCGCAGGGCCTAAGCATGGCACGTTCTCCTTTGAAGCCACTCCGCCAGCTCCCCTTCGCTTTGCAGCGCGAGGAAGGCGCGGATGTCGTCGTCGCCGGGGCCGTAGGCGTTGGGACAGGCGCAGGGCCAGGCCCCGCGCGGGGCGCGCACCACGGCGCTCACCAGAAAATGCGGAATATCGGCCTTGGCTTCCCCCGCGGAAAAGTACGTGTCCCCCACGATGCGCTCGGCCGTGACGATCACCGTCCGGGAAGCCCGGGAAAGCAGCACGTCGTCGTATTGGGGGCCCTCGATCCGGGCGTTGCCGCGCTCGTCGGCAGCCTGCGCGTGCACGATGCTCACATCCGGCCGGATGGCGCGAACCGCGTTGAGGGTTTCGCCGGAGAAGGGGTCGTTCACCTGCGCGAAATAGCCGTTGGCGGCGACCAGATCGCTGGTTTTCAGCCCCCGCACCGGCATGAACGGAATGCCGCAGCCCGCCGCGCGCAGGGCGGAAATCACGGTGTAGCAGGCGTGCTCGTGCGCGGTCACGCGGCCTTCCTGCACGGCTTTGCGGTAATGCCCGCACAGGCCGTACTCCGTTTCGTAGCTCACAAAACCGGCGTCCACGCTCGCGACGCACCCTGCGAAGCAGAGCAGGTCCACGTCCATGCCCCCGGCCGTTTTCACCAGCCGGAGCCCGCGCTTCTTCTGCCCAGCCAGCTCCATGACCGCCGCCATGGGCGCGCGGTTGAGGGTGTTGCCGCCCAGGCCCAGCAGCGCCCCGTCGGGCACCGCCGCGACGGCCGTGCGCAGATCGGTCAGCTTTCCCACAGGGGCACCCTCCTTTCCGCCGCTTCGTATGTCCTTACTTGGCCGCGTTGGCGGCGATGTGCACCGCGTCCCACACGGTGGCAAACGGCGGCGCGTACGCCAGGTCGACCATGCCCAACTCCGCAGTGCTCAGCCCCGCGTGAACGGCGGTTGCGAAAACGTCAAGCCGTAACACCGCGTTGCGCTCGCCCGCGACGTTGGCGCCCAGCAGGCGCAGCGTGCGCTTCTCGTAAATAAGCGATATCGTCAGTTTGACGGGGTCGGGGTAATAGACGGGATGGTCGGAAGCGGTCACGGTTTTCACGGCGTAGTCGAAGCCCTTGCGTTTGGCGTCGGTCTCGCTCAGGCCCGTGCGCCCCATTTCCAGCCCGCAGACCTTGATGGCCGCGGTGCCCAGCGCCCCTTCGAACTCCGTGTGCCCGCCGGCCATGTTGCCCCCGGCGATGCGCCCGCACTTGTTGGCGACCGTCCCCAGCGGCAGAAAATAGTTTTCCTGCGCGACCCGGTGCCAGCACACCGCGCAGTCGCCCGCCGCAAAGACGTCCGGCAGGCTCGTGCGCTGCTGACGGTCCACCGCCAGGGCGCCGTTTCGCGCCATGGCGATTCCCGTATCCTTCAAAAAGCCCGTCGCGGGCACCACGCCCACCGCGACCAGCACGATGTCCGCCGGGTATTCGCCCCGGTCGGTGCGCACCACGCGGTGGTCGCCCTCGTCCGAAAAGGCTGTCACGCGCTCGTTGAGGCGCAGGGCGACGCCGTTTTTCTCCAGTTCCTGCGCCGCCAGCTCCGAAAACGGCGGCTCGAAGGGAGCCAACAGGCGCTCGGCGGCCTCGACGATCGTCACCTTTTTGTTCAGGTGCAGCATCGCCTCCGCCATTTCCACGCCGATGTACCCGCCGCCCACGATCACCACGTTTTCCGCGTCCGGCAGGTGGGCGATCTTCTCAAACAGCAGGCCGTCCTCCATGGTTTTGACGTAGAACACGGAGGGAAGGTCGGCACCGGGCACCCTGGGCATCACGCTGTCGCAGCCCACGCCGATCATCAGCACGTCGTACGGATCGGAAAAGGTCTCGCCGGTGTCGAGGTTTTTGACCTCCACGCGCTTCCCCCGGGGATCGACGCGGTAAGCCTCGTGCCGAAGGAAGGTGCGGATGCCCATGCGGTCGTACTCCTCCCGCGTTCGGGCGATGAGCAGGCCGGGATCGGGGTTGAAGCCGCCGACATAGTACGGCAGCCCGCAGGCCCCGTAGGAAAGGAAGTTTCCCCGCTCGTACACCGTAATCTCGGCGTCCGGCTTTTCCCGCCTCAGCTTGGACGCGGCGCTCATGCCCGCGGCCACGCCGCCCAGTACGATCGCTTTCATCTATATCCTCCGACGCGGTGCCGCGCGTTTACCGGTTCAGGCCCGAAAGCCGTTCCAGCACCGCGCGGGTAATGGCCTGTACGTCCGTTTCGCTCTGCGCGGCGTTCCCCGCGCACCCGCAGGTAGCCTGCGGCGCCGGGGACGGCTCGCCCGCGGGCGAGTTGCCGGCGATCACGTCCCGCGTATTGGTCGGCCGCGCCGAGCAGGGCGGGATGCCCCCCGCGGTGATGCCCAGGCGGTTGCGGATCTCGATGAGCTCGTTGACCTGATCGCAGCTCAGCACGTTCGCCTTGCCGATGATGTTGCCCGTATACATGATGACCATGGCGTAATGCTCGGTGGATTCCAGCCGGTACCACGCCTCCAGGAGCGATTTGCCCCACGCCACCGCGCCGTGGTTGGCCAGCAGCAGGGCGTTGTAGTCCTTAACGAACGGAGCGATGGAATCCGGGATGCCCTGGGAGCCGGGCGCCTCGTAATGCACGCAGGGCACGGTGCCCAGGTTGACCAGCGCCTCGGGGTAGATCGCCTTGTCCAGGCCGATGCCCGCGATGGCGAACGACGTGCTGATGGGCGGATGCGCGTGGCACACGCCCATGACGGACGGATCCTCCCGATAGATGCGAAGGTGCATCTTCACCTCGCTGGAGGGGCCCCGCTCGCCCTGGCTCAAAACCGTTCCGTCCAGACGGAGCTTGACCATTTCGTCCTCGCTCATGAAACCCTTGGACACGCCCGTGGGGGTCGTCCAGATGATGTCGTCGTCCACCTTGCAGCTGATGTTGCCGTCGTTGGCGGCGACGAAGTTCTTCTGATACATCCGCCTGCCGATTTCAACGATCAGCTTTTTAGCTTCCTCGTCCGTCGGATACCGGCGCCCTGTCTCCATTTAACTTCACCTGCGCGTTTGTCGTATTTTGAACATGCCTCGCTATTGTTTAGCAGTTAACGATATAAACACGTTCATTCAATCTCGTTTTTATTATAGTAGTTTCATGTACCATTGTCAACAGTTATTGCCCATTAATTCAACCGATAAAACAACTAAAAACTAAACAAAATTAAACTGCCAAAACCAATAAACGTTGATTTTATTGACTTTTATGGCCTTTTTTGCGTTTATAAAAAAATTACTGAAAATATCTGAAATATCGCTTGCCAACCGCAGGGAAAAGTGCTATACTGTGCTCAACAAGGGTTGCGCACTAGGTCGAAACCCTACAGAATTGAATAGGAGGGTCACCATGAAAAAGTTTGTCGCTCTCGTTCTGGCTTTGGTTATGCTATTCGCGCTGGGCACCACGTCCTCCGTCGCGGAAGCGACCAATCCCGTCGCCGGCATGAAGGTCGCCTACATCATGCAGCTGACGTCGGCTACCATCTTCCAGATGTGGAAGGATTCCTGCGCCGATCTGTGCAGCGCTCTGGGCGTACAGTTCGACTACTTCTTCTGCGACAACGACATCAACAAGTGGCAGGATACCATCTCCAGCTGCGCGGCTGCCGGGTACGACGGCCTGCTGGTCAGCCACGGCAACAAGGACGGCAGCTACGTGTTCTTAAAGGAGATCACCGAGCAGTACCCGGATCTCAAGCTCGTGTGCTTCGATACGCAGTTCTATGCCGACGGCGAGTATCAGAAGCTCGACGGCGTCACCCAGCTCTTCCAGCAGGATAAGAGCCTCGTGACCGTTCTTCTGGACAAGTTCATCGCGGAGTTCGGCGAAGGCGTGCGCCTCATCAAGGTCTGGCGCGGCCCGAACTACAACAGCCCCTTCGATCGTCGTGAAGTTGGCTGGGAAGAATACGAAGCGGCAGGAAAAATCGTAACGGCCGGCGAAATTCAACCCTTACAGGATACCGTCGATTCCGCCAACGCCGTGACCGCCGCCTATCTGCAGGGCTTCAACCGTGACGATGTGGATGCCGTTGTCGTCTACTACGATTGCTACGGTCAGGGCGTGTACAACGCGATCCTTGAGAACGACAACTACAACGGCAACGTCGGCGCGGCTCTGCCGATGGCCTCCGTGGATATCGATCCCGTGGACGTGACCAACATGCTCACCCGCCCGGACATCTGGACCGCGGCCGGCACCACCGACTGGACGCTCAACGGCGAAATCGCGATGCGCCTGCTGATGCTGGAACTGGCCGGCGAGTATGACAAGATCTACGATCCCGCTTCCGGCGCCTACGGCGTGGACGTGGTCGAAGTTCCCGGCTCCGCCATCCTGGCCAGCGACCTCAAGTCCGACTCCACGGTCGAGAACCTGGGCAACGTCGCTCCCGACACGTACGGCAACCTCAGCTACCTGTCCGTGGCCGATTGGATGCCCGAAAGCCTGATCCACTAAGCCATAACCCACCAGAAGACTATCTGAGCAATGTTTCTTGACAAGGAAGCGTCGGAGTCTTTGCTCCGGCGCTTCCTTCTTAAAGGCATCCGAGGCACCCTGGTAGAGAAGAGGGAAACCCTATGGAGAAGCTAACGCTTGGGACACGGAACGTTTCCATCGAATTTCCCGGCGTCAAGGCGCTGACCGACGTCAATTTCGAAGTCGGCACCGGCGAGATACGCGCGGTCGTGGGCGCCAACGGCGCCGGGAAATCCACCCTGATGAAGGTGCTCGCCGGCGCCAACCCCGACTACACGGGCGAAGTGTACTTGAACGGCCGGGTGGTCGACCTGCGCACGACCATGGCCGCCAAAAAGCTGGGTATCCAGATCGTCTACCAGGAGGTGGACACGGCGCTCATCCCCACGCTGTCCGTGGCGGAGAACGTGATGCTCAACGAAACGGTCATGAACACGCGCGGGCGGCCCATGATGCACTGGAACAAACTCCGCCGCGACGCCCGGGAAGTGCTCGCGCGCCTGCACATCGACGTGAACGTCCGAAGGCTGGTGCAGAACCTCACCCTGGCGCAAAAGCAGATGGTCCTGATCGCCAAGGCCGTGGTCAGCGAGTGCAACTTCCTCATTCTGGACGAACCCACGGCCCCCTTAAGCGACACGGAGACCGAGGAGCTTTTCGACCTGGTCAAGCACCTGCAGGCGACGGAGAACATCGCGATTATCTTTATTACCCATCGCCTCAACGAGGTGCTGCGCATCTGCGAAAAATACACCGTCATGCGCAACGGGCAGATTGTGGACACCTCCCCCATCACCGGGCAGACCACCACCAAGGAGATCGTGGAAAAGATGCTCGGCCGCAGCTTTGAGGAAAACTTCCCCAAGGAAACGGTGCCCATCGGCGAAACGGTATTCGAGGTTTCGCATCTTTCCGGCGCGGACGGCAAGGTGAACGACGTTTCCTTCTATGTCCGCAAGGGCGAGATCGTCGGCATCGCCGGGCTGGTCGGCGCGGGCAAATCCGAGCTGTGCAAAACCATCTTCGGCGCCTACAAAAAAACGGGCGGCACCGTAACCCTGCACGGCAAAACCCTGAGAATCGACACCCCCACCCAGGCCGTTAAAAGCCGGATCGCCCTGGTGCCGGAAGAACGGCGCAAGGAAGGCGTGCTGGTGCAGGAGAACGTAACCTTCAACCTCTCGGCCGCGTGCCTGGGCAGCTTTTGCACGGCCTCCTTCGTAAACAGGCGAAAGACGGATCAGAACGCCAGGCAGTACGTGGATGATTTGGGCATCGCCACGCCGAGCATCCGGCAGTACGTGCGCAACCTGTCCGGCGGCAACCAGCAGAAGGTGGCCGTGGGCAAGTGGCTGGCCGCGGATTGTGACGTATATATTTTCGACGAGCCCACCAAGGGCGTCGACGTGGGCGCCAAGCAGGATATTTTCCGCCTCATCAACGACATCACCAAGCACGGCAACAGCGTCGTTTACGCCTCCTGCGAAAACGCGGAGCTTTTGTCCATTACCGATCGCATTTACGTGCTTTACGACGGCCGGGTGATGGCGGAGCTGATCACGGCGGAAACGAACGAAGACGAGATTATGTACTACTCGGTCGGCGGCAAGGCTTTGCGCGCCTGATTCCTGTACGAGAAAGACATTACGGGAGGAGATCCGTCATGCAAGCTGCGATGGACATCAATAAGGGCAAAAAAGCGCTCCGCTTCCTGCTGGATTGGGCGGCCATCATCACGCTGGTTCTTTGTTTCATCATCTTCACGATCATCAAGGGCAAGAGCTTCATGTCCGAAAACAACATGATCAACATCCTGCGCGCGATGTCCATCACGACCGTGTTCGGCATCGCGGCGACGGTGACCATGGCGCCGGACGGTTTCGATATGTCGGCCTGCACCCTGGCCAGCTGCTCGGCGTACGTGTTCGTGAGCATGTACCTGTGGTACGGGCTTCCGCTGTGGATGTGCATCCTGGTGACGATCCTGGCGACGCTGGTGATGTACCAGCTGACGATGTTTCTGATCCTCGTGTGCAAGATACCGGACATGCTGGCGACCTGCGCGCTGATGTTCGTGCATCAGGGCCTGGGCCAGTGGTACATCGGCGGCGGCGCCGTCTCCACCGGCATGCGCCTGCCCAACGGCAATTCCCCGGCCCGCACCATGCTTTCGGACGCGTTTTCCGCCATCGGCCGCGCGCCCTGGATCATCATCATCATGCTGGCGTGCGTGCTGGCCGCCTATATCTTTCTGGAATTTACCAAGCACGGCCGCTTTATTTACGCCATGGGCGGCAACCGGCAGGCGGCCAAGCTCTCCGGCATCAACGTGAAGGCGTACCGCTATCTGGCCGGCATGATCACCGCCGTGTTCATCGCCATCGGCGGCATTATGGTGGCCTCCCGCGGCAGCTCCGCGCAGGTGATGTGCTGCGACAACTACCTGATGCAGTCGCTGGCCGCCGTGTTCGTCGGCCGGTCGGTGGGCGGCGCGGAGAAGCCCAACGCGCTGGGTACGCTGGTGGGCGCCATGCTGGTGTCCACGCTGGAAAACGGCCTGACCATCTGCGCCGTTTCCTACTACGTGCTTCCCGCCGTCAAGGGCGCGGTGCTTGCGCTGGCGCTGATCGCCGCCTACGCGGGCAAGAAGGAGCAATAAGCGAGAGCCCATCGTCTTTCGGCCGCCGGCTTGCCGGCGGTCTTTTGTGTTCCGCCGGGTGCGGCCCGCGCGGCGGAGCGGCCCGGCGGGACGCGTTATTGTCTCTATTTATTACGAAATTATTACGTTCTCGCACAAAAAGTATAACAACACGGCGTTGCCGCTTCCCTCCCTCTTGTGCTATGATGGGATTAATGATAAAGTTTGATGCGTTCAGGGCGCGCACCCTCGTCGTTTTCCGCAATAACGGCCTGCCGCCCTTCGCCCGTTCGGGTTCCAACAGGGTCATTGCGAGGAGTTAACGCATGCAGGAGAATCACAAAATCTACACCTCCCGCGAAGAAGTCGAACAGTTGCTGATGCAGACGCAGGAAGGTGAAAAAAGCGGCAAGGGCCGTGGGAAGCACGAAAAAAAGAAATGGTCGGTCGGCAAGATCATCCGCCGAAGCCTGTACGGACTGGTCATTCTGGCCCTGCTGGCGATGCTGGGCAAGGTGTGGATTGACCGCGTCAACGGCAACGTGCCCAGCCTGTTCGGGTATCAGGTGTACGTTGTGGAAACCGGCAGCATGATCCCCACGCTTCCCGTCGGCTCTACGATTTTAGTCCGCCAGCTGGGCGAGGACGAGCTGCCGCAGGTCGGGGACGTCGTTACCTACAACCATCTTTCCGTCGCGGTCACCCACCGGATCGTGGCGACCGTCGTCGGAGACGACGGCGTGACGCGCTACCAGACCAAGGGCGACAACCCGGAGAACTCCACCGATCCCTGGCTGGTGGAGCGTTCGGAGATCCGCGGTGTGATGATCTGGCATTTCGCCTGGTAGCGACGGCGGGCAAAGCACAAGAAGGGGGGATGCGCAAGTGGCCGGGCGCAAACGGAACGCCTTTCAACCCAACCCGAAAACCTATATCGTACAGGCGTCCAACCTGACCTCCAAAGAGGTGTACGCCTTTCCCGACGGGCACCAGCAAACGGTGCTGCGCAACATCAACCTTCAGGTGCGCCGCGGGGAGAGCTGGGGCATCATCAGCAACGAGCCTTTCGAGTCGGAACTGCTTCTGGAGATTATCGGCAACGTGCGCCCTTACGGCGAAGGGCGCTGCGTGTTGGTCGAGCGCGGCATGATGCGCCGCAAGCGGATGATCCTCCCCCACGTTTTCTTCATTTCCGGCGGCGGCACGCTGCCGGTCAACATGAACACGCTGGAATACCTGATGTACGTCACCTCCCACTCCTCCCTCGCCGCCCAGTCCCGGCAGGCCGTGATTCTCAAACTCCTGCTGGCGACCGATCTGTATTACCTGACGCTGGTGCCCATCAAGTACATGTCCGCCGCGGAAAAAGCGACCATCTGCCTGATCACCGCGTGCCTTTCCGGCGCGCTGCTGGTGATTTTCTCCGTAGCGGAGCTGACCTTCGACGAGCGGCTTTCCCACGGCATCCGCCGACTGGCCGAAGTCATCGCCAAACGGGGCGGCGCCCTGCTGGTCGGCGCGAGGGACTGCGACATGGTCCAGACGGCCTGCAGCCACGCGGCGTTCCTGCTGGACGGGGAGCTGACCCACAACGGCGCGATGCGGGAGGTGCTCTCCCTGCTGGACCGGCGCGTGTTCATCCTGCGCAGCAAGGCGCCGCGGCGGCTGGCCGCCGTGCTTTCCCAGGCGCAGCCCGAGGTGGACGTCCGCGTGTACGACGACGAGGTGCACCTGTACGACGACCGCGACGAACCGATTACGCAAGAAGAGCTGATGGATACGCTTCTGCGCGCGGGCGAAACCGTGGAAACCCTGCAGCAGAGCAAGAAGACCCTGGCGAACGCCTTCAAGGAGGTCGTGTCCGGCCATGATTTATGACACCAGCTTTATTCGCAAAGAATTTCGCAACGCCTACATGCAGCAGCAGGTATCGCGCAAGCGGCAGTTCTTCCTGGGCCTGTTCCTGGGCCTTCTGACTTTCGCGATCTATTTCAGCCTCCAGACGCTCAAGGAAAGCGTGATCAACGACGTGGCGCCTTTCCTGCTTTTGTCCAGCTACTTCGCCACGCTCTACATCTACCTTTTCGTATCCCTCATGTTCAACGTCATCTACTTTATTTCCAACTACGAGTACATGACGTTCATCGAGGTCATGCGCAACCGCTGGTATACGCTGGTGCAGCTGGGGTATCCGCCGCTCAAGCTGATCGGCTCCAAAATCGTGGCGCGCATCCTGTCCCAGGCGGCCATCTACACCATCGGCTACATCGCCACCATCTTCCTTTCCTCCTTTCTCAAATTCCCGCTGGTGCTGGACTACATGCTGACCATGTACCTGATGGGGCTTGTGGATATCGTGCTGCTGGCGGTGGTATCGCTCTGCGCGTCGCTGTACATGCGCGACCTGCTCAACGCCCGCTACCTGGTGGGCATTCTCGCCATCGTCATTATCGTTTTCAAGTTTTTATCGAATTATTACTCGATTCTGGAGAACCGCACGCTGATGGTCAACCTGCAAAACATGTTCGACTGGCGGCAGTCGTTTTACATGTATATCGCGGCGGGCGTGATCATCCTGTGCATCGTCATATGCCTGGTGCGCGGCAACCAGCTCGCCCGCGTGTTCAACCAGCCGATGCTGCACACCCTGCCGCTTCTGATCAGCAAACCCAGCGGCACCGTGGTGCTCAGCAACGCCGGCGCCGACCGCAAGAACTATCGCGCGCTGGAAGCGCAGTCGACTCCCACCCGGTACGGCAGACGGTGGAACCTGGGCACGATCGTCACCAGCGTCATCATCATCGCTTCGATCGCCTCGATGCTTCTGGTCAACGTCGTGGTGCTGGCCTTCGGCTATGCCTCGCCCGAAAAGGAAACGTCCATTTACGGCATCATCCCCTACGTGTTCCAGTCCTCCACCATGGAACCCGCCATTATGAAAAACGACATCGCTTTTTTCCGCAAGATCGACTACCAGGCGGAAGTGAACGCGGGGGACATTCTGCTGTTCAAGGATTCGGGCGGCCAGGTGGATGTCGCCAGCCTCGTTTCCTTCGTAACGGACGAAACCACCGGCGAGCGTACCGGGGAGCTGAACGTGGATATCCTGAACTATGTTGACGAGCGCTACAAGGGCGTCGCCGCGCAGGTGATCAACCGGGATCAGGTCTACGGCATTCACACCAGCAACAACCGCTGGTTCGGCGCGGTGGTGCTGTTCGCCAACACGACGCTCGGCCGCCTGACGCTATTGCTGATTCCCACCATCCTGATCTTCTTCTACGATCCGATTATGAAATTCTTCCGCTCCTTCTCCGAAGAGAAGGCTTAGCGGACGTTCGGCCGTCGCAGTACTTCCTCCGCAGCCGCCCGTAACAAGGGGCGGCTGCGGAGGTTTTTTGCAATGAAAAACCATTTCTTAATAAATTGTTACGACATTCTTAGCACGCAGCGTCGTATTATTACTTTTTCGACACAATCTGCCGATTCGCCACACCCCTTGATTTGTCTGGGTTTGCGTCGCGTTGTTTCTGAAATTCTTTCCATTTGTGTCCATATATTAAAAAAATATTAAAAAATTTATAAAAAAGTGTTGACATCTTTATCGAGTTGTGTTACTATCTGATTGCGACCAAGAAACGAACGCGTTGAACGAACCGCGCGGGGCACGCAGACGCGTTTACGGGACGCAGGCTTCCCTCGAGTGTCGATCAAAACTGCAGTTGCATTCGAGGGCAGCCATCGCTCCACACCGGCCCCAACGGAACCCGGCACCCGGCAATCCTAATAATATTACAGAATGATTAAGGAGAGGTTACTCACATGAACAAAAAGAAGCTCTTGCTGATCCTCCTGGCGCTCGCGATCGTTACTTCCCTTTCCGCCGGCACCCTGGCGATTTACACCAAGACCGTTTCCACCAGCGAGAAAGTGCAGGCCAAGCGCTTCGCCTTCGCCTCCACCGGCACCACCTCCGTTTCCACCGACGGCATCCAGCTTGCTCCCGGCGAGACGGCCGACTACGGTTTCACCGTCACCAACTACAATGTGGACAGCACGGGCAAGAAGACCGGCGACGCCGCCGAAGTCCCGCTGCAGTACCAGATCACCGTGGACTGGGCCAGCGCGCTGAGCGGCACCGCCTCCAGCGGCCAGGGCAACCTGGAGAACCTGACCGCCACACTCTATCAGGACGGCACGAAGCTCACGACGACCGACACCTCCGGCAAACTTACCTACACCAGCGAGAAGATCGAAGAGAACACCGCGACCGAAAGTGATTACGTCGTCAAGCTGACCTGGCAGGATAAGGGCAGCCAGGACGCCAAAGACACCGAGGCCGGCTCCAGCGACGTAACCTTCGCCAAGGGCCTGAAGATCACCGTGACCGCCAACCAGTACGTAGCCGACAGCGACTTCGGCGACGCGAGCAACACCGCCGACGGCACCGAGAAAGTCTTCACCGACGGCACCATTACCGAGTAAAACTCTTCCACAGGACCTTCCCTAAAGGACCTTTCCTAAGACCCGGAACCCCCTTCAACGCAGCCTTGCTTTCAGGGAGGAGATGACCCCATGAAACGCGGAATCACGATCCTCGTTCTGGTGTTGATGGTCATCACCTCCCTGAACGCCGGGACGTTGGCAATCTACACCAGCACGGCCGATGTGGCCGTGCTGGATGTTTCTGCCAAGCGCTTCGTACTGGGCGTCGAGCGCGGCGGCCAGCTGGAGCTCAACCTGAAGGTTGCCCCCGGCGAGCGCGCCAGCTATAACTTCGAAGTGACCAACACCGACTCGGAGGACCGCGTAAGCGAAGTGGACATGGACATGAACATACAGGCCGATCTGTCGGCCGTGTGCGACGCCATCCCCGGTCTGGAAGTCGAGTTGCTGCGTTACGGCACCGACGGATACACGCCCGTCGCCATCGTCGGTGAGGACGGCCAGCTGGATTATACGAAATCTTCCCTCTTTACCGCTTCGGTATCCGACGTGCAGCGTTACTCGCTGACCTTCTACTGGCCGGATGACGACGACACCCGCGCCATGCTTTACTCCAACCGCGTCAGCGTCCCGCTGGCGGTGTACGTGGAGGGGGTTCAGCATGTGGAATAAGCTTTGCCCGGCCGGCAAACGGCTCTGGATCGTTTTGACGCTGATCCTTCTGATCGCCGTTTCCATGTTCGGTTTCACCCTGAGCACCTACGTGCGGCAGATCAACCTGTTTTCCAGCGGGTGGGTCGGGCCGAAGTACTTCGCCTTTGAATTGGGTAATTCCGTTTCCAGCCGCGACCTGGAGCCCGGCGGAAGCGTTTCCTATCCCTTTACCGTTTCCAACTTCAACGACGGCGGAACGGCCCAGGTAGACCTGGACGTTTCCATCACCATCACCTTCCCCACGCAGCTTGCGGACACCGGCACCGTTCGCGCCTCGCTCAGCCGGGACGGCCAAACGCTGGCCACCTCCGAAAGCGGCACGCTCAGCTGCGCCGGTGCCACCCTGCCCCGCAACGAGCAGACCACCCATACGTACACCCTCACGCTGACCTGGCTGGACGCCGACATGACGTACCTGAGCGACAAGACCGCTCAAACCTTCGACGCCTCGCACATCGGCGTGAGCGTGTCGGCCTATCAATAAAAAATCGCGTTCTTCTCTTGCAATACGGCAAGGTTTATGAAATACTCTGGGAAGGAGGAAGTCGTGTGAAAAAGGCGCTCCTGCCGATCATCCTGCTGGTCGCGCTGATCGTTGTGTTCACTTCCGGTTCGGTATCGCTGTACACGAAAACGGAGACAATCAACGGTCAGATCTCCACGAGCCTGTTCATCCTGACCGGCGAGGAAGAAACAACCTCCTACCAGTTCGGCCTAAGCGGGCTGACCCTGATGCCCGGCGAAGGAGAAAAGGAACTCTACCGCTTTACGCTGAGCAACGCACGGGATTCCTCCAGCATAAGCGACTACAACCAGAGCATCACCATCGCATCCGGCGGCATGGCCGCGGCGATCCAGGCCATGGACGGCCTGACCTTTTACCTGTACGACGTAACCTCGGAAAGTTCCGACCCCATCGCGACCGTCACCTCGGGGGAGCTGTCCTGCGGGGGCATCACGTTCCCGGCGGGCGAGCAGACCACCGTGGAGTACAGGCTTACGGCGCGATGGACGGATACGGGCGACAGCCAGAGCCAGACCAGCGTCGCCTCCGGCGGCCATACCTACCCCGTGCGCATCACGGTCACGGCGGAAAGCAGCGTGTGACCCCTGCGACGATCCGGGAATGAAAGGAGGGGTGAAGCGTGAACGATAAGCCATCCAGAAAACGGCTGGTTCGCATCCTCGCCGTGCTTTTGGCTTTGTGTTTCGCTTTGGCCTTCGCCTTTCCGTCGATCAGCGCCTATTTTGCCTCGCGGTCGCTGGACCTGACCGTTTCGCCCGATCTGCAAAACGTTCCGACGCCGACCCCCACGCCGACGCCAACGCCCACGCCAACCCCCACGCCGTCTCCGACGCCTACGGCTACCCCGACTCCGACGCCGACGCCTACACCCACGCCGTCTCCCGTTCCCACGGCTACCCCGTCCCCCACGCCCACACCGACCCCCACGCCGACGCCTACGCCCACGCCGACCCCCACGCCGACGCCTACGCCCACGCCGACCCCCACCGCCACGCCTACGGCCACACCCACGCCAACGCCCTCGCCTACGCCGGTAACCACCATGCCGTCGGGCAGCGGACTGCTGTTCTCCAACTCGGTCACATTCGTCAGCGCCAACTGGGTTACGCCTTACAGCGGCAACTTTACCAGCGCGACGGTCGACGTGGATAACAATAACCACACCCTGGACTTCAACATCGTCTTTACCGTGCCGAGCGGTTACACGCAGGCGGATCTGACCACCTATACCAGCTGGTTTACCAGCCTCACGCTGAAGCTTTCGGCCTATAACAGCTACAGCGATACCATCAGCATCTACAGCGTATCCACCAGCGGAAGCGGCTCCGGTTACGCACAGCTGTCCAACATCCCCACCGCCGCCTACGCTTCCAGCAGCAACGTGCTGATCACCTTCACCGGCAACACCTGGAACATACCCACGTACAGCGCGGACGGCAATTCCGTGACGCTTTCGACCAAGACGACCTACACCACCCTTCGCGTGCCGTGGTGGTGGTGGTGGTACACGACCGAAACGTACACCCAGCGGGCAACGATCACGCTGATTCTGCCCAGCCAGCCGACACCGACGCCGACGCCGACACCGACGCCGACGCCAACGCCCACGCCTACTCCGACACCAACGCCTACCCCGACACCCACACCGACGCCCACGCCCACACCTACTCCGACACCAACGCCTACACCCACGCCTACTCCGACACCCACACCTACACCCACACCCACGCCTACGCCTACGCCTACGCCTACACCCACACCCACGCCTACGCCTACGCCCACACCTACACCTACACCTACGCCCACGCCTACACCCACGCCTACACCGACGCCTACACCCACGCCTACGCCTACACCCACACCTACGCCTACCCCGGCGCCGGCCGGGAACGGCCTGGTATTCGAGGATACGTGCTCGTTCTATAGCGGCAACTGGAATTGGTTCTATCCCGGTTACTTCACGGGCGGAACCATGACGGTGGATAACGATAACCACACGATGCATTTCGACCTGACCTTCACTCTTCCCAGCGGCTACAGCCGGCAGGACCTGCGCTATAACCCGATCTGGTTCAGCGGCTTTACCCTCCGGCTGACGGGCACCAACTACTACGATTACGCCATCAGCCTGGCTGGCAACGGTACCACCGGCAGCGGCTACGGCCAGTCCCAGCTGCAAAACGTATCGCTGGATCCGGGAGAAACGAGCGACGACATCTACCTGTACTTCTACGGCTACAACTGGCAGGTGCCGCAGTACAGCCGCGACGGCAACACCGTGGTTCTGAGCACCTGCACCTCCTACACCAACGTCGGCGTCCACTCGTCGGGATGGTACACCGAACCGTATACGCAGACTGCCACGCTCACGCTGATCCTGCCGGCATCGGACACACCGTCCGCCACCGCGACGGACTCCATCGCGAGCAGCGCCACCCCCACGCCGACCCCATCCCCGACTCCGACACCCACGCCTACTCCGACACCCACGCCTACTCCGACACCCACACCTACTCCGACACCCACACCTACCCCCACGCCGACGCCGACTCCCACGCCGACGCCGACTCCCACGCCGACGCCGACTCCCACAGTGACCGACACTACGACGGTAGTCCCCACCGATACCGCGACGGTGTCTCCCACCGATACCACGTCGGCTACGCCCAGCGCCACCCCGACGGACACCTCGAGCGTGACGCCCGAAGTGGCGCTGACGTCCCTGGAAGCGCCGACGGAGACAACCACGGATACGCCTACTCCCAGCCCGGAGCCCTCGCCGTCCGAGACGGTAACGGTTTCCCCGACACCGGCCGCAACGGCCGCTTCCGGCTGACCTTCCAACGACCTTCCCAACCTCTCCTTATACTATTTCAAACCCTGAACGCCTCGATCTCGTTCCGATTTGATCCTGTGGCTTCGCTGCGAAGTCTCGACGTAACCCCGCACGCCTTCGGCTTCGCTCCTCGCCACGGAATAAAATCGCTCACGACCTCTAATGCGCTAAGGCTTTGAAGTAGTATACCCCTCGCGCGAACGCCCCGCTGCCGGTTGATCGGCGGCGGGGTGTTTGCGTTTTGCTATGCGGTTATCGTCGTTTGTTCGCGGCGGCGCCGCGTTATTCTTCCAACCCCGTGTATTCCGGCACCTGCGCGGACGTGCCCAGCGCGATCAGCCCGGAAACGCTGCGGTCGCTTTTCACCAGCCCCTCGGGGTTGGTGCTGTCCAGCTTTTTCCCCATAAACAGGAGGCTGCACGTTTTCCCGCCGTCCAGGTTGAGCGCTTCGGTCACGCCCAGCGCCTGCATGCGCTCCGCCAGCCATTGGATGTCCGCGCCCTTGCTGCGCTTGTTACGCCCTTCCACCGAGATCGCCACGAAGTGGTACGGCTCGATCATCCCGATGGCCGAGCGCGGTTCCTTCGTTTTCCATTTCGTTTCGACCAGGGCGTTGATCTCCCCGTCGCGCACCAGCCAGGGCCCGAAGCTCAGCACCGTCTGCGCGCCCGCCTCCACGTACTCTTCCGCGGTCAGCTCCTTGCTTTTGTACACGCGCATCGTGCCGTCCGGAAAAAACGCGGCGGTATCCAGCGTAGGCCAGGCGTTGCTGTCGCTTTTGTGGGTTTTGCTGCAAGCGATTGCGCCGTCCCGCACGATGATGCCGGGCGTCTTGTGGTTGTAAAGGCGATAGCCGAACTGGTCGTCGTTGATGGCAAATACTGCGTCGTTTTCCCGAGCCAGCCGCTCCGCGTAGAAAAATCCCTTGCCGGGGTTCTCGGCGTTGGCTAAAAGAAACCTGAGCGGCGATTCCGCCGTGAATTGCAGATCGGCCTCGTACCACAGGATGGTGTCGTCCGTGTCCTCGTAGCGGTGAATTTCGATCCGCACGCCCTGGGACAGGCTCTGATAAAACCAGTACCCTCCCTCGTAATCCACCGTGACCGTCTCGTCGGCCTCCGCCGCCGCGCCGTCCCCGGCCGCCGCTTCCGCCGTCGCCTGCCCGAGGCAGCAAAACGCCAGGCAGCCCGCAAACAACTCTGCAAGCACCCTCTGTTGAGCCTTCTTCATACTGTTCCCTCACCCGTCGGTCCGGACCCGGCGCTCCGCCTCGAACGGAGCCTGCCGCAAGCACCGTCAGTGTATCAGCGTCGGCGGGCGCTGTCAACCGCCGCTACGGCGCGGCTTGTACCCTTTGTCGCCCTGCGCGCCACAAACGCAATTACAGGCAAGAATTTGCAGGTCTGTCCATATTGTTTTGGGTGCCGATCCTCTATAATGTGGCGGGAAGCATAAGGAGAGGGATCACATCATGCAATACGGCCGTTTCGACACTATAAACCGGGAATACGTGATCGACAGGGTCGATCTGCCCGTGTCCTGGACAAACTACATCGGCACCCGCGAAATGTGCGGGGTGTTCAACCACACCGCGGGCGGCTACCTGTTCTGCGGCTCGCCGGAGTACCACCGCATTACCCGTTTCCGGCCTAACGGCGTGCCCATGGACTGGCCGGGGCACTACGTGTACCTGCGCGACGAGGAGACGGGCGACTACTGGAGCGTGTCCTGGCAGCCGGTGGGCAAGCCGCTTACCGGGGCGAAGTATGCCTGCCGGCACGGATTTTCCTACGTAAAATACCTGTGCGACTACAGGGGGATCGCGGCGGAGCAGACCCTGTTCGTGGCGCAGGACGACCCCGTGGAGTTCTGGGACGTGCGCGTGCGCAACGCGGGCGATAAACCCCGTTCGATCAGCGTCTTTTCCTACGCCGAGTTCTCCTTCCATCACATCGACATGGACAACCGCAACTTCCAGATGAGCCTGTACGCCGCCGGTTCCCGCTATGAGAACGGCGTGATCGAGCACGACCTGTTCTACGAGGAGGACGGCTATCAGTTCTTCACCGCTTCCTTTGCGCCCGACGGGTTCGACTGCCTGCGCGACGCCTTCATCGGTCCCTATCGCACGGAGCGCAACCCGCTCGCCGTGGAGGCGGGGGCCTGCACCGGCAGTTTCGAGAAGGGCGGCAATCACTGCGCCTGCCTGCAAAAGAAGCTGACGCTCGCGCCGGGCGAGGAAACGCGGCTCATTTTCCTGTTGGGCGAGGGCAATGCGGATAATGGCAAACGGATGCGCGAAAAATATGCCAACGCCGCCGCCGCGGATGAGCAGTTCGCCAAGCTAAGGGCCTTCTGGGACGAAAAATGCGCTAAGCTCCAGGTGAGCACCCCCGATGAGGGCCTGAACACCCTCACCAACCAGTGGACGCTCTACCAGAGCGAGATCAACGTGATGTTCTCGCGCTTCTCCTCCTTTATCGAGGTGGGCGGCCGCACGGGCCTGGGCTACCGGGACACGGCGCAGGACGCCATGTGCGTTCCCCATTCCAACCCGGAAAAGTGCAAAAGCCGCATTGTGGAGCTGCTGCGCGCGCTGACGACCACCGGCTACGGCCTGCACCTGTTCGAGCCGGCCTGGTTCGACCCGGACAGGAAGGAGCAGAGCTTCAAATCCCCCACGGTGGTGCCCGTACCCGACAAATCGCAGATCGTCCACGGACTCAAGGACGCCTGTTCGGACGACGCCCTGTGGCTGATCGGCGCGATCGTCAACTACGTCAGGGAAACGGGCGCGTTCGCCTTTCTGGACGAGCCCGTCACCTACGCCGACGGCGGCGAAGGCACGGTGTACGAGCATATGCGCCGCATCCTGGATTTTTCCGCGAAGGAGATCGGCGCGCACGGCGTATGCAAGGGTCTGCGCGCGGACTGGAACGATTGCCTCAACCTGGGCGGCGGCGAAAGCGCGCTGGTCAGCTTCCTGCACTACTGGGCGCTTGAGCAGTTCGTATCCCTGGCCCGCTACCTGGGGCGCGGCGCGGACGCCGGATGCTACGCAGCCATCGCCGAACGCGTGAAGCGGACCTGCGAGGGCGTTCTGTGGGACGGGGAATGGTACCTCCGGGGCCTGACGGCGGACGGCCGCAAAATCGGCACGCGGGCGGACGCGGAGGGCCGCGTGCATCTGGAAAGCAACGCCTGGGCGGTGCTTTCCGGCGCGGCGGAGGGCGAGCGCGGTAACCGCGCCATGGACGCCGTGATGAGCCATCTGTTCACACGCTACGGGCTGATGCTCAACGCTCCGCCCTACACGCACCCCGACGACGGCATCGGCTTCGTGACCCGCGTCTATCCGGGCGTCAAGGAGAACGGCTCCATCTTTTCCCACCCCAACCCCTGGGCGTGGGCGGCCATGTGCCGGCTGGGGCGCGGGGCGGACGCGCTTACGCTGTACGACGCGCTGTGCCCCTATCACCAGAATGATCGGATCGAGGTGCGCCAGTCCGAGCCCTACTCCTACTGCCAGTTCGTGATGGGCCCCGCGCACAGCGCGTTCGGCCGCGCGAGGCACCCCTTTATGACCGGTTCGGCCGGCTGGGCCTACTTCGCCTCCACCCAGTATATGCTGGGCGTGCGGCCCGACTTCGACGGCCTGATCGTCGACCCGTGCGTGCCGCCGGACTGGAAGACTTTTTCCGTCACGCGGCAATGGCGGGGAGCGACCTACGAAATCACGGTACATAACCCGCAGGGCGTGCAAAAGGGCGTCCGCTCGATGACGGCCGACGGAAAAGCGGTCGAAAAACTGCCGCCGCTGCCCGCGGGCGCGGTGTGCCGCGTGACGGTCGAAATGGGGAGGAAAAACGATGATTAGGTTCGGCACCGGCGGATGGCGCGCCGTGATCGGGGAGGATTTTACCAAGGCGAACGTACAGCTGCTGACCGCCACGCTCTGCGGTTGGATACGGGAGCAGGGGCTTGCCGGGCGCGGCCTGTGCGTCGGCTACGACCGGCGATTTTTGTCCAAACAGGCCGGCCAATGGGTGGCCGAGGTGTGCGCAGGTGCGGGCGTAGCCTGCCGGGTGCTTGCCCGCGAGGCGCCTACGCCGCTGATCATGTTCACGGTGCGCAGGCTCGGCCTTCCCTACGGCCTGGCCATCACGGCCAGCCACAACCCGGCCGTGTACAACGGCGTGAAGGTGTTTACCGAGGGCGGCCGCGACGCCACCGAGCAGGTGACGGAGGCGATCGAAGCCCGCATCCCGGCGGCGGAAGGGCAGCCGATCCCGGCCGTGCCCTACGCCGAGGCGCTGGAAAAAAAGCTGATCACGGAAATCGATCCGTTCAACGACTACATCGACAGCATCCTGTCGCTGGTGGACATCGAAGCCATCAAGAACGCGCATCTGAAAATCGCGCTGGATCCCATGTACGGCGTGGGCCGCACCAGCCTGCAGACCATCCTGCTCACCGCGCGCTGCGAGGTGGAGGTCATCCACGACCGGCACGATACGCTCTTCGGCGGCCGGCTGCCCTCCCCCAGCCTGCAGACGCTGGGATCGCTTTCCCGGTTCGTTGGCGAAACGGGCTGCGACCTGGGCATCGCAACCGACGGGGACGCCGACCGCATCGGCATCATCGACGACACGGGCGCTTTCATCCACCCCAACAAGATTCTCGTGCTGCTCTACTACTATCTGCTGGCCTACCGCGGCTGGCACGGCGCGGCGGTGCGCAACAACTCCACCACCTGCCTGCTGGACCGTGTGGCGGGGGGCTTCGGCGAGCAATGCTACGAGGTTCCCGTAGGTTTCAAGCACATTTCCCAGAAGATGCAGGAAACCGACGCGCTTATCGGCGGCGAATCCTCCGGCGGGCTGACGGTGCGCGGGCACATCCCCGGCAAGGACGGCATCTACGCCGCGGCGCTGCTGGTGGAAATGAAGGCCAAAACCGGCAAAACGTTCTCCGAGGTCTACGGCGAGATCACCGACCGCTTCGGCGAGCTTTTCATGGCGGAAGCCGATTTCGCCATGACGCAGGCGCGCAAGGAAAAGCTGATGGCCCTGCTGTTTGCCGACAAGGCGCTGCCGGATTTCCCCTACGCCGTCGACCGCGTCTCTTACGAGGATGGCTACAAGGTCTACTTTCAAAACGGCGGCTGGGTCATCTGCCGCTTTTCGGGCACGGAGCCGCTTTTGCGCACCTGCGCCGAAATGCCGGAGGAGGCGGACGCGCGCCGCTGCGTGCGCCTGTGGCAGGCGTTTTTGAAGCTGTAACGGCGCAGCGCGTGCCCACGGAGGAATACCCGGTCGTGAATGTCGAATTGCTACAAACGGACGATGATTTTCACCGTTGCGGCAGGGCGCACCCCTGTCCGAGGGAAGGGAGACATTCGCTTGCGAATCGAAAAGGTGAACTATTTCGGGAATGATTACCGCTTCCGTTACGGCGACGTGGAAACGGACGGCGCGCGCATCACGAAGGTCGAGCCCCGCGGGGACGAGCCGCGCGAGGGCTGCGACCTGCTTTTGCCGGGCCTGATCGACCTCCATCTGCACGGCAACAGCGGGGCGGATTTTTCCGACGGGGATTTGGAGGGGCTGACCACCGTGGCGCGCTTCCTGGCACAGGTGGGCGTGACTTCGTTCAGTCCCGCCTCCATGACGCTTCCGGAAGACCAGTTGCTGGCCGCCTGCCGTAACGCCGTGCGCTTCCGCCGCGAGGCGCCCGCCAAGGCGGCGCGGCTCTGCGGCGTCACCCTGGAGGGCCCGTTTTTCAACGTTAAAAAGAAGGGTGCGCAGGCGGCCGAGTACCTTCGCCTGCCCGATTTCGGCCTGTTCGGCCGCCTGCAGGCGGCCGCGGAAGGGCTGATCCGCATCGCGTGCGTCGCCCCGGAGCTGCCCGGCGCGGCGGCATTCGCCCGCGACGTGGTCGCCACGGGCGTCATCGTGTCCGCCGCGCACACCGAGGCGGATTACGATCAGGCGGCGGCGGGCTTCGACGCGGGCATCTCCCACGTCACCCACCTGTTCAACGCCATGCCGCCGTTTTTGCACCGCGCGCCCGGCGTGATCGGCGCGGCGTCGGAGCGGCCCGGCGTTACGGCGGAGCTGATCACCGACGGCGTGCACATCCACCCCAGCGCCGTGCGCGCCGCGTTCAAGCTGTTCGGGCCGGAGCGCATCTGCCTGATCAGCGACGCCATGTCCGCCACGGGCATGGCCGACGGCGACTACTTCCTGGGCGGGCAGCCGGTAACGGTTCGTCAGGGCCGCGCGACGCTCGCCGACGGCACCATCGCCGGTTCGACCGCAACGCTCATCCACTGCGTGCGCACGGCCGTCTCCATGGGCATCCCCCTGGCGGACGCGGTGCGCTGCGCCACGGCCAACCCCGCGCGCGTGATCGGCGTGGACGACGCGGGCATGATCGCCGAAGGGCTGCGGGCCGACCTGCTCCTGTGCGGCGGCGATCTGTCGCTCAAAACCGTGTTCCTGGGCGGCGAAGCCCTGAATTGACGAAACCGTCCAGCAAGGAGGGAGCGCGCGCATGCGGCGTCCGGCCGGAAAGGGGATTTCCCTGAAGTGGGGGCTGATTGCGATCATGGCCTTCTGCTGGATCGTGCCCGTGACCGTGATCCTCCTGTATTCCAGCTATTCCATCAGCAACAACGTCCGCGAGCGCATCCGCGACACCGTCGTCACCAGCGTGGGCATCGCCATTCAGAGCGTGGAAAGCCAGCTGGACGGCGCGATGGACGCTTCGCGCGCGCCCTCCTACGACGACACCGTCAAAAACGCCTACGCCCGCTACCAGAACGATAGCGACTCCGTCGCGCTGTACGATTCCGTAACCGCCTACTTAAACCAGCAGTACGGTTACGACGAAAAGTTCAACGCGACGTTTCTTTTTTTCACCGCCGAGCCGAACACCCTTTATTACGCCAGCAACCGCACCGATTCCGGGGAAATTCACAGCCTGCAGAACTATAGGGATTCCGCGCACGCGGGCGTCCTTTCCCTCTACCCCGACCTGGGTACGCGCATCGGCTTTGCGGTGTACGACGGGCGGCTGTACATGATCCGCGACATCGTGACCAAAACCTTCCATCCTTACGCCGTCATCGTGATGGAGTGCGACGAAAGCGTGCTGTTCGAAAGCATCAGCGGCATCGTATGGGTGCGCTCCGCGACCGTCGGCATCGACGGGCTGACGCTATCGGTACTGGGCGATGCGGCCGGGGATACGGCGGAAACGGACGGCGTAGCCTACGACGAGGCGACGGGCGTCTACACTATCCGGCAGACGAAGCGGCTGTCGGGGCACACGCTGACCTTCACCGTTCATTCGGACAGCGCGCAGCTGACCGCCGACATCCCCAACGTCGCCGACACGCTCCCGTTTTTCGGGCTTCTGTCGGTGCCGCTGCTTCTGTTCGTGGTGTGGGCCTACACCCATTTCGTCTCCCGCCCCGTGGCGGCGCTGGTGGACGCGGCCGGCCGCATGGAAGCGGGCGAGCGCGGCTACACCGTGGCCCTCAAGCCCGGCAGCCGGGAGTTTGATTACCTTACGCAGCGTTTTAACGGCATGAGCGTGCAGCTCGCCAGCCAGTTCGAGCGCATCTATCAGGAGCAGCTCGCCCTGCAGGACGCGCGCGTGCGCGCCCTGCGCTCCCAGATCAACCCCCATTTCCTGAACAACACCCTGGAGGCCGTCGCCTGGGCCGCGCGCATGGGCGACAGCGACAAGGTCTGCCGCATGATCGAGGCGCTTTCCACCATGCTTGACGCGGCGACCGCGCGCGGCGGCCACGCGAGGGATACCATGGAAAAGGAGCTTTCCTATACCGACGCGTACCTCTACATCCTCTCCGAGCGGCTGGGCGAACGGCTGACCGTTCACAAGGAGATCGACCCCGCGATCCTCAAGGCGCTGGTGCCCTGCCTTATTTTGCAGCCCATTCTGGAAAACGCCTTCGAGCACGGGCTGTCGTACCGGCGCACGGGCGAATTGTCCCTGCGCGCCTTCCCGGAGGGGGATCGGCTGATTATCGAAGTGGAAAACGACGGCCGCATGACCCCCGAGGATAAAGAGAATATCCGGCGGCAGCTGAGCGCAAACGGCGACGCGGCCGACGCCGGCCAGGAATGCATCGGCATCCGTAACGTTCAGCGCCGCCTTAAAATCCTTTGCGGCGAGGAAGGCGGATTGAGCATCACACAGACGGACGAAGGCCGGGTGCTGGCCCGCATCGTGATTCCGCACGTGGAGTACGCCCCGTAAGGCGGCCCCCTCATTTCGGCGGAAGTTCGCCCATTTCCGCAATCACAAGCAATAAAAACCAACGACGGATATAGGGCCGTCCCCGGCGCCTGCCTTATAATGGGGACAGGTCGAAGGTATTCTGACTGCACAAATTCAACAACGATGGAGGAAGGATTCTATGAAAAAATGGATTGCCTTACTACTCTCTCTGGCTATGGTGATGAGCGCGTTCGCGGCCGTCGCCGAGAGCGCTTCCCCTGTTGAGATCACGGTCGTCACCTCCTACGGCGGCGACGACGGCAACCGCGCCAATTACGAAAACGCGATCGCCGGCTACGAGGCGGCGACCGGCAACACCGTGCAGGACGCTTCCGCCACCTCCAACGAGGAATGGAAGGCCAAAGTCCTGACCGATTTTGAAGCCGGCACCGAGCCGGACGTGCTGTTCTACTTCCTGGGCTCCGACGCCAACACCTTCGTGGAAGCGGGCAAGGTCGTTCCCCTCAGCGAGATTCGCGAGGTGTACCCGGACTACGCCGCCAACATGAAGGAAGACATGCTGGTACCCTCCCCCGCGGACGGCAACGTGTACGCCATTCCCTCCAGCGGCTACTGGGAGAGCCTGTTCGTGAACAAGACCGTTCTGGACGCGGCGGGCGTCAGCCTCCCCGGCGCGGATTACACGTGGGACACGTTCCTTTCCGACTGCCAGAAGATCAAGGACGCGGGCTACACGCCCATCGCCGTCTCCCTGCAGGAAGTGCCCCATTACTGGTTTGAGTTCACCACCTACAACAACGGCACCACCGCCGATCACCTCGACGTTCCCGCCTCCGCCTCCGACGCGGCCGGGCAAAAGTGGGTCGCCGGCTTTGACGACCTGAAGTCCCTCTACGACCTGGGCTACCTGCCCGCCAACACCCTCACCGCCACCGACGCCGAGACCGTGCAGCTGCTGGCCGACGGCGACGCCGCCTTCCTCATCGACGGCTCCTGGAAAGTCGGCTACTTTGTGCAGAACTGCGCCGATCACCTGGACGACTTCGCGGTGCTCTACGTGCCCGGCAAGGGCGAGCGCAAGGCGACCGACATCATCGGCGGCATCTCCATGGGCTACTACATCACCCGTCAGGCCTGGGAGGACGAGACCAAGCGCGACGCGGCGATCCAGTTCATCGAGTACATGACCAGCGACGAGGTGCTCTCCACCTTCGTCACCACCGAAGTCACCGCCTTGAAGAACGGCGCTTCCCCCGCCAACCTGAACGTGCTCCAGCAGTCCGCGGCTGAAATGGCCGGCGGCGTGACCAGCATCGTGGGCGCCGTGCAGGACAAGCTGACCAGCGAAGCCCGCGCCGACCTGTTCGCCAACGTCAAGAACATCGTCACCGGCGGCATCACCGCGGCGGAAGCCATCGATTCCGCTCTGGCCATTCAGGCCAACTGACCCCCCTTACGACCCTGCGGGGCTGCTGCCGAGAGCAGCAGCCCCTTTTGCAACAAATCTAAAAGGCGGTGCCCTATGAACTCGACGATCTATAAACAAAAAACGCCGCTGATCCTGTTTCTGACGCCGGCGTTTGCGTTCCTGATGGTGTTTCTGTACTACCCGTTCGTGCAGAACATCCTGAACAGCTTTATGAACATATCGGGGCTGGGCACGGCGGCCGCGGGCCTCAACGACCCCTGGTACCTGAACTACGTCAAGATGTTCACCGATCCCAACATGCGAACGGCGCTCGCCAACACGCTGATCCTTACCTTTACGACCATCGTCTTTCAGGTGGGCGTCGCGCTGATCCTGTCGCTGCTGGTGGACAACATCAAAACCGGCGCGCAGTTCTTCCGCACGGTGTACTTCTTCCCCATCGTCATCAGCGCGACGGCGTTGGGGCTGATGTTCAACCTGATTTTCCTCTACCGGGGCGGCATGCTCAACCAGCTATTGCAAAACTGGTTCGGCTATACGCAGAACATCGACTGGAAGGACATGGATCACTATCTGGCGACCATGCTCACGCCGGTCATGTGGCAGTACGTAGGCTTTTATTTCGTCATCATCGTCACGGGGCTCAACAACATCTCCCCCGAGGTGTACGAGGCGGCCGAACTGGACGGCGCCAAGGGCCTGCGGCTGGTGTGGCACATCAAGCTGCCCCTGCTTTGGAACGTGCTGTGCACCTGCCTGGTGCTGGCCATCACGGGGGCGTTGAAGGTGTTCGACCTGCCCTGGGTGATGATGGGCGCGGGCATCCCGCTGGACAAGTCGTGGCTGACGGGCACGTACATGTACAACCAGGCGTTCCTTAAGGGCGACGTGGACTATTCCTCGGCCATCGCGGTGCTCATCGTGGTGCTGGGCGTGGTGCTGGCGTTGCTGGCCAACTCGCTTTTCCGGCAGAAAGATTATTGAGGAGGAGAAGTCCTATGGTTCAGGCATCCGTCGCGCCGCGGGAGCGCCGTCGCTTCTCCCCCGCGAAGTTCTTTACCTATCTGGTGCTCACGCTTTGGGGCGTGACGACCGTCTACCCGTTCATCTGGGTCGTGCTCAATTCCTTCCGCGTCAAGGGGCAGATCCGCGCGGATTCGTTCTCCATCCCCTGGCCGTGGACGGCCAGCTTCACCATGGACAATTACCAAACCGCCATGGACCGCTCCGATTTCGCCAACGCGTACCTAAACAGCTTCGTCGTTTCCGTGACCGTCACCCTCGCGGTGGTGTTGCTGGCGGGGCTTGCAGCCTACGGCCTGGTCCGCTATAATTTCAAGGGAAAGAAAATCGTCTACAGTCTCGTGGTCGCCAGCATGATGTTTCCGGTGTTCTCCACCATCATCCCGGTGTTCCGCATGGAGGTGGCCTGGAACATCGCCAGCACCGGCAACCGGTGGGCGTCGCTTGTGTCGGTCATCCTGCCGCAGATCGCGGGCAACCTGTCCTTCGCGATCATCGTGCTGATGGGTTTCATCCGCGCGGTGCCGGTCGACCTGGAGGAGTCCGCGTATCTGGACGGCTGCCGGGTGCCCCAGATTTATCTGAAAATCATCATGCCCGTGGCGCGGCCGTCGTTTGCGACGGTGGCGATCTTCTCCTTTCTGTGGTCGTACAACGATCTGTTTACGCAGATGTTTCTGCTGCGCTACCCCAAGGAAAAGACGATCACGCTGCTTTTGAACGAAATCAGCTCCCAGGCGGGAGTCAACTACGGCCTGATGGCCGCGTCGGTGGTGCTGGTGGTGTTCCCGGTGCTGCTGGTGTACATCCTTTTGCAAAAGAACATCATCAAAGGGCTCACCGTGGGGGCCGTCAAGGGCTGAGCGGACGGGGGTGGCGCTGTTGTACAAGGTCGTGCTGATCGACGACGAGGCGATCATCGTGGAGGGGCTCAAAAAGGTCGTGGATTGGGCGGGCTTCGGCTGCAAGGTCGTGGCGACGGCCTCCTGCGCGGCCGAGGGCGCCGAGGCGATCCGCCTGCACGCGCCGGACATCGTTTTTACCGACATCCGCATGCCCGACACCGACGGCATGACGATGATGGCGGGGCTCAAAAGCGAGTTCCCCGACATGCAGATTACCGTGCTCACCGGCTACCGGGATTTCGAGTACGCGCAGGAGGCCGTGCGGCTGGGCGTGACGCGGTTGCTGCTGAAGCCCTCGCGCATGGACGAGATCAACGAAGCCATGCGCACGATGGTGGAAAACCTGCGCGTGAGGGAAGGCGGGCAGGCGCAGCCCGAATCGGACGGCGGCCAGAGCGCCAACAGCTTCATCGTGCGCCAGGCGATGGCCTACATCGACGAAAAATACCGGGAAAAGCTGACGCTTCAGGAGATTGCCGACCATTGCTACGTATCCCAGTGGCACCTTTCCAAGCTCCTCAACAGGCACACCGGCAAAAGCTTCTACGACCTGCTCAACCTCGCGCGCATCCGCGCCGCCAAGCGCCTGCTGGCCGACCCGGGGCTGAAGATCGGCGACATCTGCGAGCTGGTGGGTTACGCGGACACGGGGCATTTCTCCCGGGTGTTCAAGAAGCTGGAAGGCATCAGCGCCAACGAATACCGCAACAGCCACTTCGTATAGCGCTTTGCACCAATGCACACAAACGGCCTTAGAGCGCCAAAAAACCTTGTTTTACAGGCACACACTACCAGCCTGTTCAAAAAGTCCGAGATGCTAGGAAGCAAGGGTGGCAAGGGGTTGAGCTTACTCGTTCGTAAGTGATGCCCCTTGTCATCCCGCAGCTGACAACGCAGATTGGGCTTTTTCAACAGGCTGAGGTTCCTTCTATGAAGGGGCCTTCCTTTTGCGTAAAAAAAGGTCGCGGCGCTCATTCGGCCGCCTTCCGAACGCACGCTCTCCCCTCCAGCCGTTCCAGCGCCCGGCGAAACTGCGCGCGAAACAGGAACGCCGTGAAGGTCACGGCCAGCACGTCCGCCACAGGCTCCGAGGCGTACACCGCCATGGTCGGGGCCGCCGGAAAGACATGCGGCAAAAGAAAGATCAGCGGGATCAGCAACACGAACTTCCGCACGACCGCCACCGTCACGGAAGCCTTCGCGCTGCCGATGGCGATGAAGGTCATCTGGCAGGCCATCTGGATGCCGAAGATCAACAATACGGCGAAATACACCCGTATCGCGCCGGCCGTGAAGCCCGCGAGCGCCGCGTCGGCGGTAAAGACGGCCACGAACAGCTGCGGAAACAGCATCACCAGCGCCCACAGCGCAGCCGAGTACAGGAGGCTTACGCGGATCAGCACCCGGAACGTTTCCCGCACGCGCGAGGCGTTCCCTGCGCCATAATTGAAGCTGGCAATCGGCTGCGCTCCCTGCCCCATGCCCTGCAGGGGCAGCATGGCGAACTGCATGACGCTGGTCAGTATCGTCATGGCGCCGACCGCGATATCGCCCCCGTAGCGCAGCAGGGACGCGTTGTAGCATACGGCGATCACGCCGTCGCTGGACATGATGATGAACGGCGCCAGTCCAAGCGCCAGGCAGGGCAGCAAAACGCGGGGCGTCAGCCGGATGCGGCCGCGTCTGAGCCGAAGCAGCGTTTTCTCCCCCGCCAGGAAGGCCATCACCCACGCACAGGAAACCGCCTGCGACAAGACCGTCGCCAGCGCCGCGCCCCGCACGCCCATGCCGAGTCCGTAAATGAAAATCGGGTCCAGCACGATATTGCACACCGCGCCGATCAGCACCGTGCGCATGCTGGTTTTCGTAAAGCCCTGCGCGGTGATGAAGGCGTTCATGCCCAGCGTGAGCTGCACGAAAACCGTGCCCAGGGCGTAGGTATTCATGTAACCCGTCGCAAAACCGACGGTGTTTTTGCTCGCGCCGAAAGCCATCAGAATGCCGCGGTTCCATCCGAGCAGCGCCGCCGTGAGCCCCGCGGAAACCAGCAGCTGGAACACAAAGCAGCTTCCCAGTATCTTTTCGGCGCCGTCAAAATCCCCCCGACCCATGGCGATGGAGGCGCGGGGCGCGCCGCCGGAGGCAACCAGCGCCGCGAACGCCGTAACGATCATGATGACCGGCAGACAGATGCCCACCCCCGTCAGCGCCAGCGCGCCGTCCCGCGCCATATGGCCGATATAGATGCGGTCGACGATGTTGTAGAGCATGTTGATCAGCTGCGCGGCGACCGTCGGCACGGACAGCCTGCGCAGCAGGCGCCCCACCGGTTCCGTACCCAGGAAGGCGTTATTTCCCCTCGTCATGCGATTGTCTTCCTTTCAGAGCCCTTCGGGGCGCGGCGGGCGATGCGCCCGATCCTGCGCGGCCGCGCGCGAACGGGAAACAGCTCAGAAAACCATTATATACCGGGAGCCGGCGCTGTCAACGTTTCGCCGGTTCGCGCGCGGGGCCGGAATGTTTTGACCGTTTTGACAAACGAACTACCCTTCCCACAAAATCTATGGTATATTGTTGTCAATGAAAAATGATATACGAGGAAGCTATGAGCAAATATCGATTGATGCTCGTGGACGACGAGCCGGAAATCCGCGACGGTCTTTTGGAGATCATCGACTGGGACAGGGAAGGGTTTGAAGTCGCCGGTGTGGCGGAAAACGGCCTGGAGGCGCTGCAGCTGGCCGAGACGCTTTCGCCGGACCTGGTGGTGACGGACATCCGCATGCCTTTTCTGGACGGGCTGGAAATGGCGCGGCGGATGCGCGCGGCGCTGCCGACGGTGCAGTTCATCGTGCTCAGCGGCTACGAAGAGTTCGAGTACGCGCGCCAGGCCGTGCAGATCCGCATTATGGATTACATTCTCAAGCCCATCTCCTCGGAGGAGTTCATCGCCGTGCTTCGGCGCGTAAAAGCCCATATGGACGAGGATTTTGCCCAGCGCGGCAACGTGCGGGCGCTGCAGGAGCATTTCCGCGCGAGCCTGCCGATTCTGCGGGAACTGCTGCTGACCTCGCTGCTTTCCGGCGGCGTGTCCTCGCAGGAGGCGCTGCAAAGCGCCGAGCAGTACGAGCTGGAACTGGCCGGTCCCCGCTACGCCGTGGCGCTCGTCCGCTTCGACGGGTCGGAGACGGGCGACCCGGAGCTGATGCAGAACCCTGAGCTGCTCCGTTTCGCGGTCATCAACATCCTGACCGAGACGCTGCAAAGCCAGCTTCGCTGCCACGTGTTCCCCTACAACCGGCAGATCGCCGTGCTGCTTTTGCCGGACCGGGAGGAGCGGCAGCCGTTTTCGGCGGTCGTCGACCTGCTGGACGCGGCGCGCATGACGGTGAAGCGCTATCTGGGCTGTTCGCCCGCGGTGGGCGTGAGCAACCCCTGCGAGCAGCTGGGGCAGCTGCGCCACGCCGCGGAGCAGGCGCGCTCGGCGCTGGACCAGTCCGCGCTGCTGGGCGAAAGCCAGGTGCTGGCGATCGCCGATCTGGAACCGGGCAGCGCGTGCCTGCTGGCCGCCGACGACGCGGAGCTCCGCGCGCTGGCCAACGCCATCAAGCTGGGCGACGTGGAGGGCGCGGAGCAGCGGGTGTTCAACATTCTGGAAGAGGTACGGCGCGTGAAGGCCACCTTTCAGGAGTATCAGGTCTATCTGCTGGAAGTGCTCATGACCCTCATCCGCGTCGCCAGGGACCTGGAGGTGGAGTGGCCGGGCCGCGGGCCGGGCGAGGAGGCCGCCTCGCTCAACCAGCTTTTGCAGTGCCGCGGGCTGGAGGAGGCCGAGGCCGCCCTGCGCTCCCTCTGCCGCAGGCTTACGCGCCGCGTGCAGGATTCCCGAGTGGAAAGCAGCCGGCGGATCGCGCACAGGGCGACCGATTACCTGCGGGAGCATTACGCGTCCGACGACGTAAGCCTGGAAACGGTCTGCGGCCACCTGCACATCAGCGCCGCCTATTTCAGCACGCTTTTCAAGCGGGAAACCCGGAAAACCTTCCACCAGTACCTGACCGACCTGCGCATGGATAAGGCGCTGTCCCTGCTGGTCGGCAGCGACATGACCACCGCGGCCATCGCGCAGGCCGTGGGCATGGGCGAGGCCAGTTACTTCAGCTATTCCTTCAAAAAGCACTTCGGCATGTCGCCTTCCCAGGCGCGCAAAAACGCGAAAGGGGCGCGCGGGCAATGAAGGCCGCCGGAAAGAAAAGCGGCGGGAAAAGCCTGCAGATGGTCACGACCAGCTTCTTCATGGGCGGGATGGTGCTGCTTTTGCTGTTCGTCAGCGTCAGCCTCGTCACCCGGCTCAATACCCTGCTGGAGGAAAACGCCATGGAGCGCACCCGGCAGACGGTGGACCAGGGCAACGCGAGCCTGGGCGTGTACGTCAACGAAATGCTGGACACCATGGAATTCTTCGGCAATCTGGTCGCCAACGCCGACGAGGTGACCTCCGACGAGCTGAGCGGGAGCATGGCCTTTCTGCAATCCAGCCGCAAGGATGTGGCCGCCATGGCGGTGTTCAGCCCCAAGGGCGTACTGCTGGCCGGCACGGCGGGCGAGCTGTCCAAGTCGCCCGCGGAGGTAAGCACCTACGGCTGGTTCCTCAACCCCATCCGCGCCACGACGGCCACCGTGTACTTTTCCTCCCCCTACGTTCAGAACATCTTCGCCGGGCAGTACGCCTGGATCATCACCCTGAGCCGCCGGGTGGAATACCTGCGCGACGGGCAGAAGGAAACGGGCGTCCTGATGGCCGATTTCAACTTCAGCGGCATCACCAGCCTGTGCGAAAATATCAGCCTCGGCACCAGCGGCTACGTGTATCTGGTGGATACCGACGCCGAGCTGGTCTACCACCCGCAGCAGCAGCTGATCTACGCGGGTCTGAAACAGGAAAATCTGGACGCCGTAAAGGCGCAGGTGTTCGGCCGCTGCCGCGACCATTTTGACGGCCGCGACCGGCTGCTGATCATCACGACGGTGGATTACACCCGCTGGAGGATGGTCGGCGTCGCCTATCTGGACGAGATTCTTTCCAGCCAGCCGGAGCTGCTGCGCATATCGCTTTCGGTGCTGCTGGCGGGGGTGCTTTTGTCCATGGCGGTGGCCACCATGTCCGGCGCGTACGTCTCCAAGCCCATCCGGCGGCTGGAACAGGTGATGTCCAAGGTGGAGGCCGGCAACCTGGACATTTCCATCGAGGAACAGGGCTTCGCGGAAATCCGCTCGCTGAGCCATACCTTCAACCATATGCTGGGGCGCATCCGACGGCTGATGGAGCAGATCGTGCACGAGCAGGAAACCAAGCGCCTGCACGAGCTCAACGCCCTCCAGGCGCAGATCAACCCCCACTTTCTGTATAACACCCTGGATTCCATCGTCTGGATGGAGGAGCGCGGCCGCAGCCGGGAGGCCATCGTCATGGTCACGGCGCTGGCGCGGCTGTTCCGCATTTCCATCAGCAAGGGGCGCAATATCATCCCCGTTCGGGAAGAGCTGGAGCACGTGCGCAATTACCTGATCATCCAGAAGATGCGCTTCACCAACAAGTTCGACTTCGTCATCACCGCCGCGCCGGAAACGCTGGAACTGCATACCGTCAAGCTGATCGTGCAGCCGATTGTGGAAAACGCCATACAGCACGGTCTGGAAGGGTATGCCGTCGACGAGGGCCTAGTGGAGATCGACGCCTATCTGGAGGACGACGACCTCATCTTCCGCGTCAGGGACAACGGCTCCGGCATGCCGCAATCCCAGGTGGAGGCCATCCTCACTTCGCCGGCGGGCAAATCCGGCATCGGGGTGAAAAACGTGCACGAGCGCATCCAGCTGACCTTCGGCGGGCGCTACGGCCTGACCATCCGAAGCGTGCTGGACGAGGGCACCGAGGTGTTCATCCGCCTGCCCGCGCTACGGGAGGGGACGGAATGAAAAAGCGCATCGTGTTTTCGGCGTGCTGCGTGCTGCTGGCCGTGTTTTTTCTGTGGTGGGGGGTCAACCCCATCGTGAGCACTTCCACGGAGGAGACCGCCGTGGTCGTGGCGTTGCTTCTGGACACGGATATCGGCACCACCGCCCAGCAAATGAAGCAGGGGGCGAAGCTGGCCGCCAAGGAGCGGACGGTGGACCTGCTCACCGTGACCACGGACGAGGAGGGCGGCGCCGCGGGCAGCCAGGCGGAGCTGATGATGGAGCTGCTCGGTGAAAACGTAAAGGCGATCGTGCTGGTGCCCGCGCAGGGGGAGGATTTGTCCCAGGCGCTGGCGGCCGCCCGGCAGCAGAAGGTGCCGGTGCTGACGCTGGGCGAGACGACTTCCGACGGGGCGGTGGCCTGCGAGATCGGCAACGATAACGAGGAGGTCGGCAGGCTCGCGGCGGAGGCGCTCGTGCAGCGGCTGGCCGCGCCGGGGCGCGTCATTCTGGTGCAGGGGGAAGCGGACGACGCGGCCGCCGCCCTGCGGCTTACGGGCGCGGCGGCGGTGCTGGACGCGCACGGGGACGTATCGGTGCTCTGCCGCACCACCCTTTCCTCGCAGACGCCGGAGGAGCTGCTCGCGATCCTCGACGCCTGCCCGGACGTGAACGGCATCCTCTGCCTGACGGGCGAGGGCACCGAAACCGCCGCCAAGACCATGGGCCGGCTGGACAGGGACATCTGTCTGGTGGGCATGGATTGCGGGCAGAACCGCACCACCTATCTGGAAAACCGGCAGGTGGACGCCATGGTGCTGGGCATGCCCTACGCCATGGGCTACCTGGGCGTGCAGTACGCGGCCGCGGCGCTGAACGGCGAGGATATCCCGGCATGGTACCACACCGAAAGCCGGGTCATCGACCTTAGCAACATGTACCTGCCGGAAAACCAGAAGCTGGCCTTCCCCATTCTGCAATAAGGGCCGCGGTTTTTTCCCTGCCTTATCTGGTCGAAATCGAATGATTTCAAAACAGGACAGAAGGTTTTCACATTCCCTTTCCGGGAGGAACGGCGCATACTGTACAGCAGAGTGCGGTACACCGCCGCAAAACAGAATAAGGAGGTCATTCAATGAAAAAGCTGCTCTCTCTCGGATTGGCCCTCGTAATGGTGTTCGGCATCGTCGCTGCCGCCGTGGCCGCGGATCTGCCCAGCGTCGGCGTGACCATCTACAAGTTCGACGATACCTTCATGACCGGCGTTCGCAACGCCATCGAGGAAGCCGCGCAGGGCGTGGCGACCATCGAGATCGCGGACAGCCAGAATAACCAGGCCACCCAGAACGATCAGGTCGACCTGTTCCTCTCCAAGGGCGTCAACGCCCTGGCCATCAACCCCGTGGACCGCACGGCGGCCGGCGTGATTCTGGACAAGGCGATGGCGGAAGAAGTGCCCGTCGTGTTCTTCAACCGTGAGCCGCTGGCCGAGGACATGGCCAAATCCGACACGGTGTACTACGTGGGCGCCCGCGCCGAAGAATCCGGCACGATGAGCGGCCAGATTATCGCCGATTACTTCACGGCGCATCCCGAAGCCGACAAGAACGGCGACGGCATCATCCAGTACGTTATGCTCAAGGGCGAGCCGGGCCACCAGGATGCGGAACTGCGCACCGAGTACTCCATCAAAGCCATCGAGGACGCGGGCTTCCAAGTGGAGAAGATCGCCGAAGATACCGCCATGTGGGATCGCGTTAAGGGCCAGGACAAGATGGCCGCCTTCCTCGCCGCCCACGGCGACGCGATCGAAGCGGTGCTGGCCAATAACGACGACATGGCGCTGGGCGCCATCGAAGCGCTGAAGGCCGCCGGTTACTTCTCCGAAGGCAAGTTCATGCCCGTCGTCGGCGTGGACGCCACCGCCCCCGCCATGGCCGCCCTCAAGGAAGGCACGCTGCTGGGCACCGTGCTCAACGACGCGGACAACCAGGGCAAGGCTACGCTGCTGCTCGCCGCGCTGCTGGGCGCCGGCGAGGAGATCACCGCGGACAACTTCCCCTACACCATCACCGACGGCAAGTACGTCTGGATCCCCTACCAGAAAGTGACCATCGACAACGCCGCGGATTTCGAGTAAGCGCATCCGCGCACAGGCGGGCCGCAAACGCCCGCCTGCCGCACGCATCGGGGAGGGAAGGGAAAACGTTCCCTCCCTCCCCTCATTTTAACGTAACCTGCGCGGCGGCAGCCGCGGGATGGGGAGGTCGACACGTTTGGACAACCAGGTACAACCCTCCTGTTTGCTTGAAATGCAGAACATCTGCAAGGAGTTTCCCGGCGTCAGGGCGCTGGACGACGTGAGCCTGCAGGTGCAGGCCGGCACCGTGCACGCGCTGATGGGCGAAAACGGAGCCGGGAAATCCACGCTGATGAAGTGCCTTTTCGGCATCTATCATCAAAACAGCGGAGACATTCTCCTCAACGGCGAAAAGGTGGACATCCGCGATTCCAAGACGGCGCTGGACCTGGGCATCGCCATGATCCACCAGGAACTGCACCCGATTCCCTACCGAAACGTGATGGATAACATCTGGCTGGGCCGTTACCCGGTGAAGGGCGCGATGGTCGACGAGCAGGAAATGTACCAGAAGACCGAAGCGCTGCTCAAAGACCTGGAAATCAGCGTCAACCCCCGGGTGCTGGTGCGCAACCTGTCGGTTTCCTCCGTACAGACCATCGAAATCGCCAAAGCCATTTCCTACAACGCCAAGATCGTCATCATGGACGAGCCCACCTCCTCGCTTACGGAAAACGAGGTCGCCCATCTGTTCAAGCTGATTCGCAGAATGCGGGACAATGGAACGGCCATTATCTATATTTCGCACAAAATGGAAGAAATACTGACCATCTCGGATGAAGTGACCATCATGCGCGACGGCCGGAGCGTGGGCACCTGGCCCGCCGGGGAGCTGACCACCGACCTGATCATCCGCCGCATGGTCGGCCGCGACCTGACCCACCGCTTCCCGCCCCGCGAGAACGTGCCGGGCGACACGGTGCTGAAGGTGGAAGGGCTGACCAGCCCCAACCCGCGTTCGTTCCGCAATATCAGCTTCGACCTGAAAAAGGGCGAAATTCTGGGCGTGGGCGGGCTGATGGGCGCGCAGCGCACCGAAATGCTCGAGGCGCTTTTCGGGCTGCGCGCCGTCAAGGAAGGGCACGTGTACCTGGGCGACCGGGAAGTGAGAATCGACACGCCCCTGACCGCCATGAAGCACGGCATGGCGCTTTTAACCGAGGAGCGCCGCGCCACCGGCATTTTCCCGATGCTGAGCGTGATGGAAAACATCGTGATCGCCAAGCTTCGCGCCTACGTGCAGCGGCCCCTCCCGTCGCTGGACGAGCGCCGCCGCGTGAAGGACACGGAGGAATCCATACGGCAATTGCACATCAAGACCCCTTCCTACCGCACGCTGATCAAGGATCTGTCCGGCGGCAATCAGCAAAAGGTGCTGCTCGCGCGCTGGCTGCTGATCGAGCCGGAAATCCTGATTCTGGACGAGCCGACCCGCGGCATCGACGTGGGCGCGAAGTATGAGATTTACACCATCATCGCCGATCTGGCCAAGCGGGGCAAGAGCATCATCATGATTTCCTCGGAGATGCCGGAGCTTTTGGGCATGTCCGACCGGATCATGGTGATGTGCGAGGGGCGCCTTTCCGGCATCCTGCCCGGCAAGGACGCCACCCAGGTGGACGTCATGCGGCTGGCCACGCAGTTCTCAACCTGACGTAACCAACATCATACGAGGGATGGATGAAATATGAGCACGTTTTCCACCGTGACCTCCCCGGATCGCAGGATCAACTCCCCCGCCCTGCGGAGGGCCCTCATCGTGCTGCTGAGCGCGCTGATCCTCGCGTCGATGGTATTCCCCTACATCAATTACGCGGTGCCGGCCTACGACGGGTACGACCCGGCCGAGGCGCTGACCGCGGCGCAGGCGTACTACGAGACCGACCTGCAAACCTACCACGACAACATCGTCCTGCGCGACGAAACGCAGGCGCGCATCACAAACGAGCTGCAGCCGGCCTACGACGAGGCCAGCGCGGCGCTGGAAGCCCTGCAGGCGGATGAAAACGCCGACGAAACGGCGCTTAACGCCGTACAGGCGACCGAGGACGAAGCCAAGGTGGCGCTCACGGACGCCCGCAAAGTGCTCTCCGGCCTGCAAAACCTGGTCGCCCCCGTGCCGGTGCAGGATCCCGTACCCGCCTCGGCC
Source organism: uncultured Oscillospiraceae bacterium (assembly GCA_964640955.1). Lineage (GTDB taxonomy): Bacteria > Bacillota > Clostridia > Christensenellales > Aristaeellaceae > CAXXOK01. Next base: position 467,665 of record CAZXJI010000001.1, read on the forward strand.
AAGGAGGAAGCGGTCGCGGCCCACAGCGTGACCGGCATCGGGCTGGTCTCCGGCGCGCTTTCCGCCGCCAATTCGCTGGGCGTATCGTGGACGCTGCTTCCCAGCCTCGCCTTGATCGCGGCGGGGGCGCTACTGACCGTTTTCAAGGCGCCGCGGAAGATACGCAGGCCGCTGCTGATGCTGGGGGTCGTCCTGTTCTGCTTTTCGGCGCTGCGCATCGAAACGGCGGGCAACAAGGAGCTGGGCGCCATCGCCAAGGTGTATTCCTTCGGCTGGGGCTACGGCGTGGGTATCGTGCTGAGCCTGCTATTGCTTTTCACCGCCCAGTTTGAAAGCAGGGAATTCCATTTTTCGCTCAAGAACGTCTCCGCCTTCGCTTCGGACAAGGCCATCTATCTGGTGCTGCTGGCGCTGGTGTGCGCGATCGCGCTGATCAACCCGCGCTTCATCGCGACCGACACGTTCATCAACATCATCCAGCAATCCAGCACGCGCCTGATCATCGCCATGGGCATGAGCTTCGTCATCATCGGCACGGGCGGCGTGGATCTGTCCGCCTGCCGCGTGGTGGGCATGACGGCCGTCATTTCCGCCTCCATGCTGCAGACCTCGGACTATTCCCGCCTGTTCTACCCCAACCTGCCGCAGCTGCCGGTGATCCTGCCGTTCCTGCTGGCGGTGTTCGTGGCGCTGCTGTTCGGCCTGCTCAACGGCTTCATCGTCGCCAAGTTGAACGTGCCGCCCTTCATCGCCACGCTGGCCACCATGGTCATCGTCTACGGCGCGACCTCCATCTACTTCAACCTCCCGCCCAACAACAGCCAGCCTATCGGCGGGCTCCGGGACGATTTCACCTACCTGGGCACCGGCAAGATATACGGCTTTATTCCCATCATCGTGATCATCGCGCTGATCGTATGCATCGCCGTATGGTTCCTGCAGAATAAAACGGTGTTCGGCAAGAACGTGTTCGCCATCGGCGGCAACCGCGAAGCGGCGCGCGTATCCGGCATCAACGTGACGCTGACGGTCATCGTCATCTTCGCCCTGGCCGGCGCGCTGATCGGCATGGCGGGCGTGCTGGAGGCCGCCCGGACCGGCGGGGCCACCAACAACTACGGCGTCGGCTACGAGTTGGACGCCATCGCGGCCTGCGTGGTGGGCGGCGTATCCTCCTCGGGCGGCGTGGGCACGGTCGGCGGCGTGGTGTCGGGCGTGTTCATTTTCCAGGTCATCAACTACGGCCTCACCTTCATCGGCGTGGACCCGTACTGGCAGCAGATCATCAAGGGCATCATCATCGCGAGCGCCGTGGCGCTGGACATCCGCAAGTACATGAACAAAAAGTAATTCGCAGGAACGAAATTCGAAATCAAAAACCGGCGCCGCGCGGGCTAGTCAGACCCGCGCGGCGCCGGTTTTTTATGCCTGTTTTTCGTCCATCAGGTCCGCAAGCGCCCGCCGGAAAGCCTCGTCCTGCTCCCGGGTGCGCTTGGGCGGCCCTTTCAGGCGCCCGCCGCCCCTGCGTATCCTGCGGGCCGTGTGTCGCCGGAGCAGCAGCGAATCGATGTTTTCGTCGGTGTAGCGCATTCCGTTCTGGTCCAGCGCACGCGCGCGGCGCGCAAGCGCCATGGCGGCGAGGCCGTAATCCTGCGTAACGACGATGTCACCCTTTTCGATCAGGTTTACCAGCTTAAAATCCGCGCTGTCCGCCCCCTGGTCGACGGTCAGCGTCTGCGCTCCCTCGCGCTGGAAAAAATGCGCCGTGTCGCAGACCAGTAAAACGGGTATCCCATACCGGCGGGCGCCGGCAATGGCGATATCCACAACCGGGCAGCCGTCGGCGTCGATCAAAACCCTCACGCATACCCCTCCGCGCCGCGAATTTCCCCTGCATTGTACCATAAAACCCGCCGCCTTTCATCCGCCCGCGGCGCGGCGCATGCGCGCTTTTCTCCACCCGCTCTCGCTCCAAAGGTCACCCGGGCGTCCCGTTTCGGACACACGTTGTTCATATTGGATGGGTATACTGCCCTTGTAACCGGCGGAAGGCGCTCCCTCGTCCGGTTCAGCAATCCACGGAGGTGATGGGTCTGTTATCCAGTCTGATCCTGGCCTGGCTGGCCGTATTGTTCACCGTATTGTCGGCGGTGCTGTATTTCATCAAACGAAGCGGCAACCGGCGGCTTCGTCGGGCATTCTCCCGCATCCACATCACGGTGGGCATTCTTTTGATCGTCACGGGGATCGTCCACGGCGTTCTGGCGGGGAACCCGTCCGGCGCGACCCTGAGCGACATGATGCTCGCCCCGGTGCTTTTTACCTGGAACTGGGGCACCTTGAGCCTGATCGCGGCGATACTGCTGGCGGTCACCTACCTGCTTCGCCGCATCCTTAAAAAGCGGTGGATCGTCCTGCACAGGGTGCTGACCGTCGCGCTGGTCGCGATGGTCGCCCTGCATGTGGCCAACGTCGGCATTCAGCTGGACGACCGGCTCGCGGCGGTCGTCCGCGCGGAAACCATGACGGTCGAAACGGCGACCGCCACGCCGATCCCCACCCTGAGCCCGACGGACGCGTCCGCCGACGCGACGGCCGTCTCCGCCACCGCCACGGCGACCGCTACGGCGACCGCGGCGATCGTCGAGCAGGCGAACGAAACGTTCTCCGGCGCGACGCTCATCGACGGCGTGTACGAAGGCTCCGCCTCCGGGTATAACGGGACCGTCACCGTTTCCGTCACGGTTTCGGGCGGATTGGTGACCGATATCACCGTCGTCAGCGAGCGCGACACCCCCGCCTATTTCAACCGCGCCGAATCGGTGATCGACACCATCGTGGACGAGCAGTCCCTCGAGGTGGACGCCGTCTCGGGCGCGACGTATTCCTCCGCCGGCATCGTAAACGCGGTAGCCGACGCCCTTTCCTCCGCCGTAGACAGCGGTACGCTGGATGTGACCACGTTTACGTTCTCCAATATCGGGCATGGGGGCCACGGCGGGCATTAACGGCCGCCGCGACCGCTCCCTTCCCGGGGATGCTCCCTATTCTACGCGCCGCCATCCCGTTCCGCCGGCGGAACGGGATGGCGGCGCGGCTTTGACGTCAGGGCTTCCCGGGTCTTTTTTCGTGCGTCGCCCTGTACTGCCGTTCGCCGCCGGAAAGGTTATACACCCGCCTGAAGCCTTTGCCCAACAGGATGTTCTGCGCCGCGTTCCCGGTCGTCCCCTTGTTGCAGTAGGTAACGGTCACCGCCTCCCGGTCCAGTTCCGCGGCGGCGGCCCGGAGCCGGTCGTGCGGGATGCTCACGGCCGCGTCCACATGGCCCTGCTCATACTGCGCCGGTACCCGGGCGTCGATCAGCTGATACCTTTCGCCCGAGGCGATCAGTGTGTCCAGCTCCCCCGCCGTTATCAGCGGCCGCCCGTGGTGGATGGCGTTTTCCAGAATCATCCCCGTGTACGCCACCGGGTCCTTGGTGGTAGAGAAGGGCGGCGCGTACGCCAGGTCGAGGTGGAACAGGTCCTCCGCCCTCGCCCCGAAGGTGATGGCCGTCACGAAAACGTCGATGCGCTTGTCCACCCCTTCGAACCCCACGATCTGCGCCCCCAACAGCCGTCCGGTCGCCCGGTCCGCCACGGCTTTGACGACCATTTCCCGGCCGTGCAGGTACGTCGGCGTGGCGGGCTTGATGTTGTGGCAGACAACGGCGTCGTATCCCAGCGCCTTCGCCTCGCGCTCGGAAAGCCCGGTCTGCGCCACGGTCATCTCGAATACCTTAAAGATGCCCGTGCCCAACACGCCCCGGAACGTGAGGTCGCCCCCGGTCGCCCGGTCGCCCGCGATCCGCCCGGTTTTGTTGGCGGTGGAGCCCAGCGGCCGCCAGACCGGCTTGCCGGTGACCGCGTGGAACTGCTCGGCGCAGTCGCCGCAGGCGTAGACGTCCGGAACGCTGGTGCGCATGGCGGCATCCACGCGGATCGCGCCGGAAACGCCCAGCTCGACGCCCGCCGCCGCCGCAAGCGCCGTGTTGGGGCGCACGCCCGCGGACACCAGCACCATGTCCGCCTCGATCGTTCTGCCGTCCGCAAGCGCCACGCCCGTTTCGGCGATGCTTTCGACGGTGACCCCCGTCAGCACGGGCACGCCGTTTTTCGCCAGATAGGCTTCGACGTGCGCCGCCATGTCCGCGTCCAGCCCCGGCGCGACCTGCGCAAGCTTTTCCAGCAGGGTGACGCGGATGCCCAGTGTTTCCAGATTCTCGCACATCTCAAGGCCGATGAAGCCCGTGCCGATCACCGCCGCCGTGCGGGGGCGGCGCTCGTCGCAATACGCCTTGATGCGCAGCATATCGCCGATATTGCGCAGGGTGAACACGTGCGGCGCGTCCGCGCCCCGGATGGGCGGCACCGACGCCACGGCGCCGGTCGCGAGGATCAGCCGGTCGTACCGGTCGGCAAACGTCTCGCCGGTTTCGAGGTTTCGCACCGTCAGCTGCTTTTCGGCGGGCGAAACCGCGGTCACCTCGTGGCGGGTCAGGACATCCACGTTGTACTTGCTTTTGAAGTAGGCCGGATCGCGCGGGGTCAGCTCCCCGGCATCCGGGACGATCCCGCCGATGTGGTAGGGCATCCCGCAGCCGGAGTAGGAAATGAAGCGATCTTTTTCGTATACCGTGATTTCGGCGTCCTCGCTGTTGCGCCGCGCCTTGGCGGCGGCCGAGGTGCCCGCGGCGACCGCGCCGACGATGACGATTTTCATAACAGCCCTCCTTTGAGCGGCGGTTCGGTAGGGACGCGCGGCCGCGCCTCCCGGTTTTCATTGTGTACGTCCGGACGGCCCGTGTCAATAGGCCGGCATCCGTCCGGCGGCAGGGTTGATTTGAATTGCGTAAAAGCCGGATTAGAATTCGGTGAAATCCCTTGACATCATTTCCTAACGGTATTATATTGCTAACAGTGTTCGCTAAATGGGCACGAAGGAGAGATCGGTCATGGATTATCGGGCACTGGCGGAGGAATTGCTGCGCAAAATGTACTTCCTCAATAAAAGCAGGCCGCAAAGGAGAATCAACGAAGGCATGCGCGGGGAAGCCTTCGTGCTGCAGTACGTGATCTTCCACGACGGCCCCGTGCAGCCCAACGAGATCAGCCGGTTCATGAACATCAGCACCGCGCGCATGGCCGCCGCTCTCAACGGCCTGGAGCGCAAAGGGATGCTCACCCGCCGCATCGACCCCGGCGACCGCAGGCGGATCCTGGTGGAGCTGACGGAGGAAGGCCGCCGCTACGCCGACGGGCAGCGACTGGAGATGCTGGACCACCTTACGCGGGTGATCGAGCGCCTCGGCGAACACGACGCGGTCGAGTTCGTGCGCATTATGGGGCGCGTGGCGGACATCTTCGCCGAGGTGCACCACGAGGGCGATCCTCACCCGCCCTTCGCGCAGGGCCCCCATGTCCGTCGCCGCCGGGGGGACGCCGAATGAGAAAAGAATGGGAAGGAAAGAGATATGCTTAAAATTCTGAAGCGCCTGCGGCCGTCCGAGTGGCTGCAGGCGGCCGTGAGCCTCGTGTTTATCGTGGTTCAGGTATGGCTGGACCTGAAGCTGCCGGATTATATGGCGAAGATCACCACCCTGATCGAAACGCCGGGCAGCGATATGGCGGAAATCTGGGAGGCCGGCGGCTACATGCTGCTGTGCGCGCTGGGCAGCTTCGCGGCCGCGGCGCTGGTCGGGTTTTTCGCTTCGCGCATCGCGGCTTCGTTTTCCCAGCTGCTGCGCAGCCTGCTGTTCAACAAGGTGGACAGCTTCTCCATGGAGGAGATCAGCCGCTTTTCCACCGCGAGCCTCATTACCCGCTCCACCAACGACGTCACCCAGATTCAGATTCTGATCACCATGGGGCTGCAGCTGATCATCAAGGCGCCGATTACCGCGGTGTGGGCGATTACCAAAATCGCGGGCAAGGGCCTCGAGTGGACGATGGCCACGGGCGTCGCGGTGGTGGTGATCCTGATTCTCATGACGTTCCTGCTGATCCTGGTGCTGCCGAAATTCCAGAAGATGCAGGCGCTGACCGACAACCTCAACCGCGTCACCATGGAGAACCTCTCCGGCGTGCGCGTCGTGCGCGCCTACAACGCCGAGGAATACCAAAACGGCAAGTTTGAGGTCGCCAACGAGGAATTGACCCGCAACCAGCTCTACACCAGCCGCGGCATGGCCGTGCTGATGCCCACGATCTTCGCCGTGATGAGCGGGCTTACGCTGTCCATCTACTGGATCGGCGCGCACCTCATCAACGCCGCGCAGGCGATGGACAAGCTCACCCTGTTTTCCAACATGGTGGTGTTCTCCTCCTACGCCATGCAGGTCATCATGTCGCTGATGATGCTGGTGATGATCTTCCTCCTTCTGCCCCGGGCCATGGTATCCGCCAGGCGTATCAACGAGGTGCTGGAAACCGCGCCCGCGATCCTGGAGGGCAGCCAGACCGAGGGCCAGCCCGGCCTCGCCGGGGAGGTTACGTTCAACCACGTCAGCTTCCGCTACCCCGGCGCCTCGGAGGACGTGCTGCACGACGTAAGCTTCACCGCGCACCGGGGTGAGACCGTCGCCTTCATCGGCTCCACCGGCAGCGGCAAAAGCACGGTCGTCAACCTCGTGCCCCGCTTCTTCGACGCTTCCGACGGCGAGGTGCTGGTGGACGGCGTGAACGTGAAAGCGTACACGCAGGAAGCGCTGAACAACAGGATCGGCTACGTTCCCCAGAAGGCCGTGCTGTTCATGGGCACCGTTTCCACCAACGTAAGCTACGGCGATAACGGCCGCGGCGAGCCCACGCGCGAGGCGGTCGCCGACGCCGTGCGCATCGCGCAGGGGACCGAGTTCGTGGAGCAGATGGAAAACACCTACGACGCGGAAATCGCCCAGGGCGGCACCAACGTCTCCGGCGGGCAGAAGCAGCGCCTCTCCATCGCCCGCGCGGTATGCCGCCGCCCGGAAATCTACATATTCGACGACAGCTTCTCGGCGTTGGACTACCAGACCGACCGCGACCTGCGCAAGGCGCTCAAACAGGAGACCGCCGGGGTCACCAGCCTGATCGTCGCCCAGCGCATCGGCACCATTATGGGCGCCGACACCATCGTCGTGCTGGACGAAGGCCGGGTCGTGGGCAAAGGCACGCACCGCGAACTGCTGAAAAACTGCGAGGTATACCGCGAGATCGCCATGTCGCAGCTGAGCGAGGAGGAACTGGCCCTATGAGCGAGCAAAAGGAAACGAGGCCCGGCCGCGGCCCGATGGGCGGCCGCGGGCCCATGGGCGGGCACGGCATGATGGGCCCGATGGAAAAGCCGAAGGATTTCCGCGCGACCATGAGCAAGCTGATCCGCTACTGCAAACGCGACCTGCCCGCAATCATCGTCGCGCTGGTCGCGGCCGTCGCGGGAACGACCCTGCAGATCATCGGCCCCGATAAACTCAAAGACCTGACCAACGAGATCAGCAAGGGGCTGCCCCAGCTGGTCAACGGCGCGCCGCTGATAGGCAGCATCGACCTGAGCGCCGTGGGGCGCATCGCATGGATGCTGGTGGCCTTCTACGCCGGCGCGATGATCCTAAACTTCACCCAGTCCTACATTATGGCGACGGTCACGCAGATCATCTCCAAGCGGATGCGCACCGACATCGCCGATAAAATGAACCGCCTGCCGCTGAAATACTTCGATTCCACCAGCCACGGCGACATCCTGAGCCGCGTCACCAACGACGTGGACGCCATCGGGCAGACGCTCAACCAGAGCGTGGGCACCCTGGTCGCCGCCATTGCCATGCTGCTGGGCTCGCTGATCATGATGTTCTACAACAGCTGGGTCCTGGCGCTGACCGCCATCGGCTCGAGCCTGGTCGGTTTCCTGCTGATGATGGTGATGATGGGCAAATCTCAAAAGTACTTCTCCCGCCAACAGAACGCGCTGGGCGCGATCAACGGCCACATTGAGGAGATCTACAACGGGCACAACGTGGTAAAGGTGTACAACGGCAGCCGCGCGGCGCGCGCCACGTTCGAGCAGATCAACGGGGAGCTGTACGCAAGCGCGTGGAAATCGCAGTTCCTCTCGGGCCTGATGATGCCGCTGATGACGTTCGTGGGCAACCTGGGGTACGTGGCCGTGTGCGTGGTGGGCGCGGTGCTCGCCATGAACGGGTCGATCACCTTCGGGGTGATCGTGGCGTTCATGATGTACGTGCGCCTGTTCACCCAGCCCCTTACGCAGATCGCACAGGCCTTCAACAACCTGCAGCGCACCGCCGCGGCCGGCGAGCGCGTGTTCGGCTTCCTGAACGAAAAGGAACTTTCGCCAGAAAGCGGCAAGACGCTGTGCCTGAGCAAGGTGCGCGGCGACGTGACGTTCGAGCATGTGAAGTTCGGCTACAACCCGGATAAAACCATCATCCACGACTTCTCCGCGTCCGTGAAGGCCGGGCAGAAGGTGGCCATCGTCGGGCCGACCGGCGCGGGCAAAACAACCATCGTCAACCTCGTCATGCGCTTTTACGAGCTGGACGGCGGCCGCATTACGCTGGACGGTACCTCCATCGCCGATCTGCCCCGCCACAACGTGCACGAACAGTTCGGCATGGTGCTGCAGGACACGTGGCTGTTTGAGGGCACGATACGCGACAATATTGCCTACGGCCGGGAAAACGTGACCGCCGAGCAGGTGACCGCCGTCAGCAGAGCGGTGGGGCTGCACCACTTCATCCGCACCCTGCCGGACGGATACGACACGGTGCTGAACGCCCAGACCAGCCTTTCCGAAGGGCAGAAGCAGCTCATCACCATCGCCCGCGCCATGATCCAGAACGCGCCGCTGCTGATACTGGACGAAGCGACCAGCTCCGTGGACACGCGCACCGAGCGCATCGTGCAAAGGGCCATGGACAAGCTGACCGAGGGACGCACGTCGTTCGTGATCGCGCACCGGCTGTCCACCATCAAAAACGCCGACCTGATTCTGGTCATGCGGGACGGGGACATTGTGGAAAGCGGCACGCACGAGGAACTGCTCGCGGAGAACGGCTTCTACGCCAAGCTGTACAACAGCCAGTTCGAGCAGGTCGCATAAACGGCGCCTCCTCATAGCCCTAAGGCTTTTCGGCGCAGGACAATCGATGCTTCCAAAGCGTAGCGCCCGCCTCCCCGGCCGGTTTCCCGGCCGGGGAGACGGGCGCTTTATGTTTGAGTTTCCCTGAAACGTGTAGACGAGCCGCAAAACAAGGCGTCATTTTTGCCGGTTTTCGTGGTATCCCTTGTTGCGGTCGCTGATCACCTTGAGCAGCTTGCGGTAGGTCGCGTTGGTATAGCGGTCGAACGCCACGCCGAAGCGTTTGCTATGGTCGACTTTCTTTTCCCACACCACGTGGCCGTTGATATCGCCGATCGATTCCGAGAAAAGGTGGACGCGCTCGCTGCTTTCCCTGTCCTTGGCCTTCTCGCAGCACTCGACCTGCATCCCCGCTTCCGAAATATCCGTAACGCGGCAGTCGTCGTCTCCAAGCCGCACCGTCATGGTTTCGTCCGGCACCGTGCGTTCCGCCGTGCGCTTGCGGGGGCGTTCCACGCACACCAGGATGCTCGCGGCGATCGCCGCCGCGTTGTACAGCGACCACGCGACGTTGATCATGAAGCTGCTCACATCCCCGGGTCGGAAGGCGGCGTTTCGGACGGTCATCACCCAGGCCAGGACGGTCGCGAGCATCAGGAAAAGAAACGGAAGCGACGTTTGCCAGGCGAAGGTCGTCCGGTCGCTGTTCAGTCCCTTGGGCGTCACGCGGAACGGTATGGGCCTTGCGAAGATCGCCTCCACCAGCGCCGCCAGCGCCAGATGGGGCGCCATGGCGACCTCGTAGATATGCCGCCAGGCCAGCGACCGGTTATCCCGCGAAAGCGCGCGGTAGGAAAGGAACGACGCCAGGTAGGACGGCAGCCAGAACCGGATCAGGTCCTGGGCGGACGCCTGCAGGATGACCGTCGAGAAGATCAGGTAGATCAGCGGGCAGACGATGTAGATGATCTTCTGCACCCCGAAGAACCAGTACACCAGCCCGTCCAGGTAGATCGCCCGCTGGGCGAAGGTGAGGCCTCTGGTGGTGAGGGGGTTCCATTTTTTCGCGACCTGTATGTTGCCCCTGCACCATCGCTCCCGCTGGCGGATCAGGTCGCTGAAGCTTTCCACGGAAAGGCCGGTGCAGAGCACCTCCTTGACGAATACGGACTGATACCCGCGAGCCTGCAGAAGCATTCCCGTCGCCATGTCCTCGGTGATGGTACCCGTGGGGATACCGCCGATGGCCGTAAGCGCCGAGCGCCGGAAGACGGCGTTCGTTCCCACGTGCATGACCGCGTTGAAGTTGGCGCGCGCAGCCTGGATATCCAGCATGAACAGGTCCTGCTCGTTGGGGATGCGCCGGTTCAGGTGCAGGTTGAACTGGAAGGGGTCGGGATTGTAGAAAATCTGCGGCGTCTGCACGAAGCCCACGTTTGGGTCGATCAGGTACCCCATCGTCCTTTGCAGGAAGTTCGACTTGGGCACCATGTCGGCGTCCAGCAGCATGACGAACTCGCCCTGCGTGTGGGAAAGTGCGTTGTTGAGGTTGCCGGCCTTCGCGTGCGCGTGGTCCGCCCGGGTCATGTGGCGCACGCCGAGCTCCTCGCACAGCGCATGGGCGCTTTCCCGGTTCCCGTCGTCGCACAGGACGATCGAAAGCTTCTCCGCCGGATAATCCAGGTTCTGGCAGGCGATGATCGTCTTGCGCAGAATGGACATATCCTCGTTGTAGGTCGCGATCAGCACGTCCACCGTCGGCGGCTCGGCCCACTCGGCAAGCGTGTGCGACGGCGTGCGGTTGGGTTTGATGAAGATCAGCCGAAAGACAAGGGATTGAAAGAAGCCGACCAGCTCGGCCCCCAGCAGCAGCAGGCCCAGCACGGCGCTCGCGGCGCCGTAGGAAAAGGGAAGCGTGTACAAAGCGCGCCAGAGCAGATAGACCGTATTGCAGGCAATCGTCAGGTAGATGAAAACGTCCTTGCGTTTTTTCACCCCGCGGGACAACAGGAATCCCACGCACAGCAACAGGATGCTGACGGCGGCGTAGCCCATGGAGCGAAGATCGATCGCGGTGTTCAGCGACAACATGGTCATCACCTCCCCATGGCATATGCGGTTGTTATCATTATACAGGAAGTCGATTAATATTGCTATCCCGGCCTGTTTGGCCGCGCCAACGCCGCCGGGCCCGCGGGCGGTCTATCCCCGCGCCCTTTTCTTTTTCAATAGCAGCCACATCAGAAAACCCAGGTAGGCGAAAATCAGCCCGATCGTCACCATCAGCATCGTGTCGGATTCGGCCGCGAGCGCCACGAAGATGAGCATGGGGCTGCCCAGCACGATGCCGAAGCTGCTGCCCGTAACCAGGTTGTTGGCCGCCGGGGTCTCGAAGTTCGGGTCGATGGGCCGAAGCAGAAGCACGCCGGAACTGATGGTGCCCGTCAGCATCCCGAACATGGACACGAACCCCTCCTCGGGATAATCCGGGTAGACGCGCGCACACAGCCAGCGCAGGTAGAAAAACGTGGACACGCCGCCGCCGACCGCCATCAGCAGGAAGGGCACCCACAGGCCGGACAGGTCCGCAAAGTCGATGGAGGCGATACCCGCGACGATCATCAGGTCGAACGCCAGGCCGGATATGCGGCTGAGCAGGTAATTGTTCTGGTACTGTCGGGTCATAACCTTCGATTTGCGCAGGTAATGCAGGATGGTCTTAATCAGCATGGCGAGCATGGAGCCGATGATGAAGTTGAACCCCCACAAAAGCGGGGAGATGGTCTTGAGCGCGCCCGGTGCCACCGCGCCGATCAGCGACGTGAGCCCCCAAGTGACCAGATAGGTGCACAGGTAGGCCAACAGCACCAGCGCCACCTGGATGGACAGTCGGTCCACCGATTCGGACAGGGGAATCTCCCCCTTGTCCTGAAAGGTGTCCACCGTCACCGATCCGGACAGCGCGGGCTGCTCCACGCGCCTTTCCATTTTTCCCTTGCGCGAGAGGTAATTCAGGTACGGCACGCCCACCATGCAGGCGCACAGGTAGCCGGCCGCCGCCAGCGACAGCCCGAAGGACTGCCCGCCCTGAAAGCCCAGCGCCTCGTAGGTCAGGCCCACGTTGTTGGCCTGGCCGGGGCCCTGCCCGAACGACATGGGCAGAAGGATGCCCGACGCCTTGAACAGCCCCGGCATCCACAAGGCGCTAAGCAGAAGCGCCAGCCCCAGCCCGACGGCCGCCTGCATGAGATACGTGCTGATGATCACGGCCCCGCTTCGGAAGCCCGAGCCCTTGTCCTCGCCTTCGCCGCGGCCGTTGGCGGCGCGCAGCGACAGGGCGATGAAGCCGATGGCGATGCCGTGGTAGGTGACCATTTCCAAAAAGTTCGTCGGTATCTTAAGGATGCCGACGCTTTTGAGCAGCAAAAGCAGAAAGCCGGCCAGCACCGAGGTGGGAATGAGGCTGTTGCGAACGAAACGGTTCTTGCGCACCAGGACGTTGGACAACAGCAACGCCCCGGCGATGATCCCCATCTGTACGAAGAAGCTCCACAGGCCCGTGTTGGCCGCCGTATAATCCATACTTACCCTCTCTCTTCCCTAAGAATCTCGAAAGCCTCGTAATACTTAAGCCCGCTGCGCTCTTCGGGCGAAAGCACCTGATAGCGGTTGTTCTCCCCGTCGGAAAAAACGATGGTGTTGCGCCCATAGATCTCCAACCCCTGCAAATGCCGAAGCGGCAGCGCAAACGGCCCGCAGCGGAGCCCTTCCCGCCCGATGGACAGCGTGCCGCTGGCGACCGCCTCGGTGCGGTGATCCGGGAAGATACGCAGGATGGTCTGGTTCGCATCCTGAAAGAGCGGCCCGCCCGCCGAGGCGTCGATCAGGCCGCGCAGGCGCTCCCGCTGCCATTGCCCCCAGGCTTCCAGCGTCTGGAACGGCGTCCTGCCGCCGCGCAGGAAGCCCGTGTCCGTATAGGTGGCGTCCAGTCCGCAGCCGCAGGTAACGCGGTCGTCCCGCCCGGTCACGGTGCCGAAGGCGTGGCACAGCGGGCACAGGTACAGCGCATTCTGGATGCCCTCCGCCAGCCGTTTGCCCCGGAAGCGGACGGGGTGCTCCTCCTGGCGGTGGTAAGCGTCCTCGTAAATGTCTTTTTTTATCGTTTCGTTGATCTGCGCGGGCGACATGCCCGCGAGCGTCTCGGGCGAATACACCCCGACGGGATAGCCCTTCATCCGTCCGCGACGGAGGGTGTGCGACCAGCGGGGGCTGGTCAGGTAGCCGCCCTCCAGCCGGTAGGTAAGCATGGCGGCGCCGGAGGCTTTCACCATCGCGCCGGTGGCGGGGTGCACCGGGCACGTCGCCCCGTCGAAGGATTTGTTGCCCTCGGCGAAAAGCGCCACGTTGCAGCCCTTGCGCAGGCGCCGCACCATCTGCATCGCCGTGTTCGCGTCCGCCCCGCCCTTGCGCTTGGCGATGGGATCCAGAAAATACAGAAGAAGCGCGCGAAGCCAGCGCGTGCGGAAAATGTGCTCGCTGGCTACGAAATACATATGCTTGGGAAACGCGATGCCCAACAGGATCGAATCAAAATCGGTGTTGTGGTTGGCAATGATAATGCACGGCCCGTCCACCTCGGGAACGGGCGCGGCCTGAAACCGCAGCAATCGCTTGAACGGCAGGCTCAAAATCCGTCTCATCACGGTGTAAAAGCATACGTGTCGCCGATAACCCCGCATAGCATCCATCCTTCTTCAGATGCGCACGAACCTCATGATTCGTTATCTAAACAATACCATAGAAACAGGCTTTTGACCATAGCCTTTTTACCCTGCGGCGGGCGGCCGGGGCCGTTTTGCACGGCCTTCCGGCGTGCGGCGCGCGGGTCCGGCTCCGCCTATGTTACATTCTTCTCCCGACGGCTTTCATCCTGTGGATTTTTCTGTAAAAATCCTGTATGATGGACGTATGAGCGAGGTGAAGGGCGCATACGGCGGCGGGGGCCGCCCTTTCCGGCGTTGACAGCCCCCGGAAAACACGCTATAATAGGCGCGAAATGTAAGTGCTTACATTGTTCTGGAATGCGCCGGGCAAATGCCATAATGAAGGGAAAAGCGGGGCGTCGCTTCCGCAGCGGCCGTCTTTTCCGTGGAGGGAGCCGGATGGAAGTTTTCGTTGACCGTTACCTTACGCGTTACCGGTCTTTTAAGCCCTATTGGAATTACGAGGACGGCTGCGTGCTGAAGGGTTGCGTCGACCTGTACGCCGCCACCGGGGAGGAGCGGTACCGCCGCTTCGTGCTTTCGTATCTGGACGAACGCGTGACCGGCGAGGGGACGATCCCCTCCTTTGAGACCGGCACGTACAATATCGATAGCGTCAACTGCGCCAAGGCCCTCTTTTTCGCGCTGGACGAGACGGGGCAGGAACGCTACCGCAAGGCGCTGGGTTTCGTGATGGGCCGCCTGCGCACCCATCCGCGCTGCAAGTGCGGCAGCTTCTGGCACAAAACGATCTATCCCAACCAGATCTGGCTGGACGGGTTGTACATGGCCCAGCCCTTCTACCTGGAATACGAGTTGCGCTTCAACGCCCTGCGCAACCTGCCGGATATCCTGCTGCAGTTTGAAAACGTGCGCCGCTTTCTGTACAACGCGGACAAGCGCCTGTTCTACCACGGGTACGACGAGGCCCGCGTTCAGCCGTGGTGCGACCCCGTCACCGGCTGCTCCCCCAACTTCTGGCTGCGTTCCGTCGGCTGGTACCTGATGGCGCTGGCGGACTGCCACGCGCTGGTGCGGGACGCGGATGCGGCCGCCGCCGGACGGCTGGCCGAAATGCTTGCCGAGGCCGCGGACGGGCTGCTGCGCTACCGGGACGCGCAGACGGGCCTGTTTTACCAGGTCATCGACCGCGCGGACGTCCCCGGCAACTATCCCGAAACCTCCGGCAGCGCCATGGCGGCCTACGCGCTGCTCAAGGGCGCCCTGACGGGCGCGCTGCCCGGCGGGCGTTTCGGCGCGGCCGGGCTGGACGTTTATTCTAGCCTCGTCGCTCAAAAGCTGCGCGAGGCGGACGGTGAAACGCACCTGACCGGCATTTGCTCCGTCGCGGGGTTGGGCCCCGGCGAGAAGCGCGACGGCTCGGTGGCCTATTACCTGTCCGAGCCCGTCGTGTCGGACGACCCCAAGGGCGTGGGCCCCGCGATGATGGCGATGGCGCAGGCGGCGCTCTACCGCGCGCGCGCAGCCGCCGACGCGGTGAAAGGATAAGCGTATGCGTTGCCTTTGGATCGGCACCCGCAGCACCACGGTGCTGCTTTCGGAAAACGAACTGTATTTTACGGAACCGAAAATTGCGCTCACCCTCAACGGCGCTCCGGCGGGCGAAGCGGAAACCGCCGTCATTTCGCTTTTCGGCCTCGCGCCCGCGACGCGCTACGCGCTCACGGCCTCGCGCGAGGGGAAGGAGCCCGAAACATTGGCCTTCACGACCGCCGCGGAGAGCGGCGCGCTGGATGTTTGCGCCTTCGGCGCGAAGGGAGACGGCGAAACGGACGATACGGCCGCCCTGCAGGCCGCGATCCTCTGCTGCCCGGAGCACGGATGCGTGCGGGTGCCGCCGGGAACGTACCACACCGGCCCTTTGTTCCTCAAAAGCCGTCTGTCGCTGGAAATCGCCGAGGGCGCGACGCTCGTTTTGAGCACGTCCCGGGCGGCGCACCCCGTTCTGCCCGCCCTGATCCCCGGGGCGGACGGTACGCAGCGGCCGCTGGGTACCTGGGAAGGGGAATCCCGGCCGATGTACGCCGCGCTGCTCAACGGCGTGGACGTGACGGACGTCGCCGTGTTCGGACAGGGCGTGCTGGACGGCGGCGGCCGCGAAGGCGGCTGGTGGGCCGATCCCAAGCGCGCGGACGGCCCGCGCCGCCCCCGGATGGTGTTCCTGTCCCATTGTCGAAACGTAACTTTGCAAGGGCTGACGGTGCGCAACAGCCCCGCGTGGAACCTGCATCCCCATCACAGCGACGATTTGCGCTTCCTGAACCTGACCGTGCTCGCTCCTTCGGACAGCCCCAACACCGACGGGTTCGACCCCGAAAGCTGCGCGGACGTGCTGGCCGCGGGCGTGCGCTTCTCGGTCGGGGACGACTGCATCGCCGTCAAAGCCGGCAAGCGGGCCATGGCCGAGCGGTTCCCCAAGCCCTGCGAACGGGTGGAGATCGCCCACTGCCTGATGGAAAACGGCCACGGCGGCGTGACCGTCGGCAGCGAGATGTCCGGCGGCGTCCGGGACGTGACCGTGCACCACTGCCTGATGCGCGACACCGACCGGGGCCTGCGCATCAAAACCCGGCGCGGCCGCGGCGGCGCCGTGGACGGCGTGACGCTGCGCTGCGTGCGCATGGAGCGCGTCGGCGCGCCCTTTACCTTGAACGGCTTTTATTTCTGCGACGCGGACGGGCATTCCCCCGCGGTGCAGAACCGGGCGGCGCTGCCCGTGGACGCGGGCACGCCCCGGCTGGGGGCGTTCACGATGGCCGACGTGGAGGCGACGGACTGCGCGGCCTGCGCCTGCCGCGCGCTGGGTCTTCCGGAAAGCAGGATCGGCTCCCTTGCGATCAGCGACTCACGCTTCGCGTTTTGGCCCGACGCGGCGCCCTTCACCCCCGTCATGGCGGACGGCGTGGAACCCTGCGCCGGGGAGGGCCTCGACCTGACCCACGTTGGGCGCCTTACGCTTCGCAACGTGCGCCTCTCGGGCCTCCGGGGCGAGGCCCTGCGCCTGACGGACGTTACGGAAGTGGACGGGAGGGTGGAAACGGAATGAACATCGGCATCCGTTTGCACGATACGGTGCCCGGCACGCTGACCGGGCGCGCCGCGGCGGCGGCCGCGCAGGGCTTCACCTGCGCGCACGTCGCGCTTTACAAGCTGTTGTCCCCCGCGCCGGAGGCGGCGGATTTCTCGCCGGCGTTGGCGAAGGCCCTGAAGCGCGACCTGCAGCCGCTGAGCATCGCGATTCTCGGCTGCTATCTGAACCTCGCCCATCCGGACGAGGAGATCTACAGTCAAACGCTAGAGCAGTACCGCGCCCACCTGCGTTTGTCCGCCTGGATCGGCGGCTGCATGGTGGGGACGGAAACGGGCAACCCCAACGCCGGGTACCGCTACGACCCGGCGAAGAGCCACACGCCCGAGGCGCTCGAATTGTTTATTCGCCGCCTTCGCCCCGTCGTTGAGGAGGCGGAGCGGCTTCAAACGACTATCGCCATCGAGCCGGTTTACACCCACATCGTTCACGACCCGCAAACGGCCCGTCGGGTGCTGGACGCCATCGCCTCCCCGAACCTCAAAATCATTCTGGACCCGGTGAACCTCCTGCACCCGGACAACCTCGCCCGGCGGGACGAGCTCCTCCGCGAGGCGGTGGCGCTGCTCGGGCCGGATATCGCCGCCGTCCACCTGAAGGATTACGTACGCGAGGGCGAAGGGCTTCGCACGGTGCCCAGCGGGCAGGGAGAAACGGACGACCTGCCCGTGCTGCGCTACGTCGTTGAGCATAAACCGGACATCCCCGTGCTTTTGGAGAACACTTCGCCGGAAAACGCGGCGGCGGCGCGGGCGCACGTGGAAGCGCTGTCCGCGGCCGTCCGGCAATCCTCAAATCCATATTGACAGCCGTTTCCCGCAATCCTATAATAAAACAAAATATGCCTCGTCCGACGTTCGTTGGCCGGACGGGATTCGGAAGGGGACGGCCCATGAAATCCATTGTTCTGTTCTATTCCTACAAGGGTCACACCAGGAAGGTCGCGGAAAAACTAGCCCGCACCACGGGCGGGGAAGCGGTGGAAATCCACACGAAAAAGCGCCTGAATATGCTCAAGGCGTTCCTGGTGGAATGTCCGCGCGCACGGCTGCGCAAATACGACGCGATCGAACCGATCAGCCAGGATCTGACGGGCTACGACCTCATTACGCTGGCCGCCCCCGTCTGGGCCGGTTTCCCGGCCCCCGCGTTCAACTCGATGATCCGGCTGCTGCCGAAAAACGCGAACGTTCAGGTCATCATGGTATCGTCCGACGGCAGCGGCGCCACGAAAAAAAGCGAGGAAGGCACGCGCAAGCTGATTCGTCAGCAGGGCTGCAAGCTGCTCTCCTACAAGGATACCCGTCAACCCGCCTAAACGCATTCGCCCCGGGGAAGCCGCATGCGGCTTCCTCCTTCGTTTGCCTTCGCGCGGCCGCCCGGGCCGCGTTTCATTCGGCCGATCTTCGTTTATGCTTCCTTAGGGGAGGCGTCCCGCGGAGTCTCCGCTCCCAACGCGTTTTTCACGCCGACCCGGACAGGAGGATATCCCATGGCGGTTCTTTATCTGGCAGGCGGTTGTTTCTGGGGCATGGAGAAGTACCTGGCTTCCGTTCGCGGCGTCGGGTCCACCCGGGTCGGGTACGCCAACGGCCGCACCGACCGGCCCACCTACGAGGACGTCTGCCGCCGCGGCACCGGCCACGCCGAAACCGTGCGCGTCACGTACGATCCGGAAATCGTTCCCCTTACCTTTTTGCTGGAGCTGTTTTACGATGCGATCGACCCCACGGCGGTCAACCGGCAGGGCGGCGACAGCGGCACCCAGTACCGAAGCGGCATCTACTATGTCGACGAGGCGGACAGGCACGTTATCGAGCAATCGATCGCCGGGCTGCAGGCGCGCCTCAAGGAGCCCGTCGCCATCGAGGTCAAACCTCTCGCGGGCTTCTGGCCGGCGGAGGACTACCACCAGAAATATCTGGACAAGAACCCCGGCGGCTATTGTCACATCGGCCGGGAGCACTTTGAGAGGGCCGCGCGGGCGACGGTGAACCGTGCCGATTACGCCCGTCCGAGCGACGCGGAGTTAAAGGCGCGCCTCACGAGCGAGCAGTACGAGGTCACCCGGCGATCCGCCACCGAGCCGCCCTTCCAAAACGCGTATTTCCAGACCGACCGCCCCGGCCTGTACGTGGACGTCACCACGGGCGAGCCGCTGTTTTCCTCGCGGGACAAGTTCCAATCCGGCTGCGGCTGGCCGAGCTTCACCCGGCCCGTGGACCCCGCGGTGGTCGGGGAAAAGGCCGACTTAAGCCTCGGCAGGCTCCGCACCGAGGTGCGCAGCCGCGTGGGCGACGCCCACCTGGGCCACGTGTTCCCCGACGGGCCCGCCGACCGGGGCGGCCTGCGCTACTGTATCAACAGCGCGGCCCTGCGCTTCATTCCCCGGGAGGAGATGGAGGCCGCGGGCTACGGGCGCTACCTGCCGCTGGTGGATGAAGCGGACGGGCGCTAGAGCCTTTAGCCATCCGCGGCCAAGCACGGCCGACCCGACGGAAGGCAAAAAAAGCCGGAAGCGCACGGCTTTACGGCTTGTGTTTGCTGTATGCCCGCAACGATGGGGGCGGCGTGCTTCGGCCGGTAATTTCTGCATTTTTCCTGTATTCTTAAGGAAAACCGCGTTCCCCGGAATTGACACGAACCCCGGCCGCTCATACAATATACCTAAAGCAATGATGCTGTGACTGATACGACTGTACCACTCGATCATTGCTTTTTTCTACATTCGCAAGGTGTTGCGACAGTGTAAAACCATATCTGAAGGAGGTACCATCGCATGAAACGGAAGCTTTCCATACTCACGGCGGTTGTCCTTGTGCTCTCTACGCTCTTCGCACCGGCCCTGGCCGAAACTGCCGAGCCCGTGAAGATCGGCGCGATCGCGCCGCTGACCGGCAGCCTTGCCACCTACGGCGAATCCGTCGCCAACGGCATTAAGCTCGCGGTTGCGGAAATCAACGAGGCGGGCGGCGTGCTGGGCGGCCGCATGCTGGATGTCACCTACATGGACGACAAGGCCGACTCCACCGAGAGCGCCAACGCCTTCAACAAGCTGATCTCCGACGGCAACAAGGCGATCATCGGCTCCGTCACCTCCGGCGTGACCGCCGGCCTGGCCGCACTGGCCGACGCCGAGGGCATGCTGCTGCTGACCCCCACGGCCACCGCCGATACCATTACCGACGGTTATCCGACCGTGTTCCGCGCCTGCTTCCGCGATTCCTTCCAGGGCGAAGTGGCCGCGAAGGTCGCCCAGAAGCTGGGCGTAACCAAGGTCGCCATCCTCTACGCTTCCGGCGATACCTATTCCGCCGGCCTCTACGAGGCCTTCAAGGCCGCCTCGGGCAACCTGGGTCTGGAGATCGTCGACGTGGAGAGCTCCTCCACCACGGCCGATACCGACTACACCACGCAGCTGACCAACATCGTCGCCTCCGGCGCCGAGCTGATCTTCGCCCCCTACTACTACGATTCCATCGGCCCCTACATCGTGCCTCAGGCGCGCGCGGCGGGCTTCGAGGGTTACTTCGTAGGCGCGGACGGCTGGGACGGTACGCAGAACACCATGGTTGAGGACAAGAGCCTCTACAACAACTGCTTCTACACCAACCACTACGCGCCCGACGATCCTTCCGAGATCGTGCAGAACTTCGTGAGCAAGTACACCGAAACGTTCGGCGCCGAGAGCCTGACCGCTCTGGCCGCGCTGGCGTACGACGCGGCCTATATGCTCGCCGACGCCATCAACACCGCCGGCACGGACGATACCGCCGCCATCATCCAGGCCATGACGGGCATGAGCTTCTCCGGCGTTACCGGCACCTTCACGCTGGATGAGTCCGGCACGCCCGAAAAGGCTGCTCCTGTGATCGAGTACGTCGACGGCGTGGCCAAGTTCTACGCCTACATCTAACAGCCCCCCGCGGCTGGGCGAACGGAAACGCACCCCGTTTCCGTTCGCCGGGGTCAGGGGCGGACGGTCGCCGTCCGCCCCGCCTTGTCTTGTAACCGACCCGGAAAAGCGTTGCCCGCACGCTTTTCCCTCCGACTTTGCGTTATCCTGTGCCGCAGGCGGCACAGTTCCCGATAAAGCACGTCCGCCGGCCGCAGGGAGGCCGGCCGCATACGGAACGGAAGGGAGATGTCTGGCGTGAATGGACTGACGTTGTTTTTACAACAGGTCGTCAACGGGCTGCGCGTCGGCAGCGTGTATGCCCTGATTGCGCTTGGCTATACCATGGTATACGGCATTATCCGGCTGATTAACTTCGCCCACGGCGATTTTATTATGGTCGGCGCTTACGCGCTGTTTTTTACGGTTCCGCTGATGATCGCCGCGGGCATGCCCGCGTGGCTGTCGGTCATCGTGGCCGTCGCGGTGTGCGCCATTACCGGCATTCTGGTGGAAAAGCTGGCGTACAAGCCCGTGCGCTCCAAGGGCACCAACATGTCCGCGCTGATCACCGCCATCGCCATGAGCCTGTTTTTGGAAAACTTGGCGCAGACGCTGTTCGGCGCCAACCCCAAGCAGGTGGGCACCATCTTCAGCCTGCCGATGATCCTGGGCATCAGCGGCAACACGTTTTTGACCATACTCATCGGCGTGGTGGTGATGGTCGGCCTTTCCATGTACGTCAAGTATACCAAGGGCGGGCAGGCGATGCGCGCCGTGTCCGAGGATAAGAACGCGTCGCTTCTGATGGGCATCAACGTCAACCGCACCATCACCCGGACGTTCGCCATCGGCTCGGGCCTCGCGGCGGTCGCGTCGCTGATGTACATCGTGCAGTACAACCAAGTCACCAATATGATGGGCACGATGCTGGGCCTCAAGGCCTTCGTGGCCGCCGTGCTGGGCGGCATCGGCAACATACCGGGCGCCATGATCGGCGGGCTGGTGATCGGCATTGTGGAAAGCCTGTCCAAGGCGTATATCTCCACGCTCACCGGCGGCGTTATCACCTCGGCGTTCTCCGACGCCATCGTGTTCAGCATTCTGATTATCGTTCTGCTGGTCAAGCCTACGGGCATCATGGGCGAAAAGACCGGCGAGAAAGTGTAGGTGCGGATATGAAGAATCAAAAGCAACGCACCGTAAGCCTGCTGGTTTCGCTGCTGGGCGCGTGCGCCCTGGGGCTGCTGCTCTTCGCGGCCGATTCGCTGGGCTGGATCGACAGTTATATCCGCGGCATCTTCATCCAGTGCTGCTTCGCGGTCATCATGGCCACTTCGCTCAACCTCGTCATGGGCTACCTGGGGCAGATCGCCCTGGGCCACGCGGGCTTCATGGCGGTGGGCGCGTACACCTCCGCGCTGGTCACCAAGGCCATCGGCCTGGGCATCAAGGCGGGCACGATCGCCCCCATTTCCAACGTCGCGCAGTTCTTTGTCGGGCTGCTGTGCGGCGCGATCGCCGCGGCGCTGTTCGGCCTGATCGTGGGCATTCCGGCGTTGCGCCTGCGCGGCGACTACTTGGCCATCATCACGCTGGGCTTCGGCGAAATCATCCGCGTGATTATCCAAAACCTGCCCTTCGCCGGCGGCAAGGGCCTCGCCCAGGGGCAGGCCGGCCAGGCGCTGATCGGCATCATGCGGATGAACGACATCTACGTCATCTTCGGCGTTACGGTGGTCTGCGTAGCCATCATGCTGGCGTTCGTACGCTCCAAGTTCGGCCGCGCCATCATCGCCATCCGCGAGGACGATATCGCCTCCAGCAGCACGGGCCTCAACGTGACGTACTACAAGGTGCTCACCTTTACGTTCTCCGCCTTCTTCGCGGGGGTCGCGGGCGCCGTGTACGCCCACCGCGGTCTGGGCACGCTGCAGTACAGCGATTTTACGTTCCTCAAATCCACGGACTACGTGATTATGGTGGTGCTGGGCGGCATGGGCTCCATGACCGGTTCGGTGATCACCGCGGTGCTCCTGTCGGTATTGCCGGAGGTGCTGCGCGCCTTCTCCGAATACCGCATGCTCCTGTACTCCATCATTCTGGTCATCATGATGATCTTCCGCCCCATCGGGCTTTTCGGCAACTACGAGTTTTCGCTCTACCAGCTGATCCTCAAGTGGTTCCGTAAAAAACCGATCGAGGCGGAGCAATCCGCCGCGAAAGGAGGCGCGTAAGCATGCCGGAAGCCAAATCCATCCTGCGGGCCAAGAACCTGGGCATCACCTTCGGCGGTCTGCGCGCCGTGCACGACTTCGAGATCGACATTAAGGAAGGCGAGCTGGTCGGCCTCATCGGCCCCAACGGCGCGGGCAAAACCACCGTCTTCAACCTCTTCACCGGCGTTTACAAGCCCACCGAAGGCGCCTTCTACCTGGGCGAAAAGCTGATGAACGGCAAAAAAACGCACGAGATCGTCGCGGCGGGCATCGCGCGCACGTTCCAGAACATCCGGCTGTTCAAAAAAATGACGGTCATGGAAAACGTGCTGATCGCCTTCACCAAGGACATCCGCTACGGCCTGCCGGGCTCCATCATCCGCTCCCGCGGCTTCTGGCAGGAAGAAACGGCCATCCGCGAAAAGGCGATGGAGCTGCTGAGCGTGTTCAACCTGCAGGACAAGGCGGACTGGGGCGCGGGCAACCTGCCCTACGGCCAGCAGCGCAAGCTGGAAATCGCGCGCGCGCTGGCCACCAACGCCAGGATGCTGCTATTGGACGAGCCGGCCGCCGGCATGAACCCCACCGAAACCGCGGAGCTGCTCGCCTGCATCAACCTGATCCGCAAAAAGTTCAACATCACCATTTTGCTGATCGAGCACGATATGAGCCTGGTCATGAACATCTGCGAGCGCATCGTGGTCATCGACTACGGCGAGATCATCGCGCAGGGGCTGCCGGAAGAAATATCACACGATCCGAAGGTCATTGCGGCCTACTTGGGCGAATAGGAGGGGTTGCGATGCTGACGATTACGGACCTGCACGTGCATTACGGCGCGATACACGCCATCAAGGGCGTTTCGCTGGAGGTTAACGACGGGGAGATCGTCTCCCTCATCGGGGCCAACGGCGCGGGAAAAACGACCATCCTGCACACCATTTCCGGCCTGGTCAAGGCCACGTCGGGAAAGATCACCTACAACGGGGTCAACCTGCGGGCCACGCCGCCCAGCAAGATCGTCGACCTGGGCATGGCGCACGTGCCGGAAGGCCGCCACGTGTTCAGCCGCATGACGGTCATGGAAAACCTCCGCATGGGCGCCTATTCCCTCAACGACAACGAGCAGATCAAGCAGAACATCGAGACGGTGTTCAAAAGCTTCCCCCGGCTCAAGGAGCGCGCCAAGCAGATTGCGGGAACGCTTTCCGGCGGCGAGCAGCAGATGCTGGCCACGGGGCGCGCGCTGATGTCCAACCCCAAAATACTGCTGATGGACGAACCTTCCATGGGCCTTTCCCCCATCCTGGTCAAGGAGATTTTCCACATCATCGCCACCCTGCACGAAAAGGGCATCACCATTCTGCTGGTGGAGCAGAACGCCAAGGTCGCGCTCTCCATTTCCAGCCGCGCCTACGTGCTGGAGACCGGCTCCATCGCCATGAGCGGCAAGGCGTCGGAACTGATGGAGGACGACCGCGTGCGCAAGGCTTACCTGGGCGTGTAAGCCCGCCTCCACGTCATACGCGCGAAGCGGGAAGAACGGGAAAAGATCATAGTCTGTTGGAAATCCAACAGACTTTTTTCGTATCTCCCGGTATGCTGTTACCGTAAGGACGGCGCGGAACCGTTCGCAAAATCCCGGATACCGGTTGACGAGGAGGCTGCGGATGTGGTAGAAACAGTGTATCGGATCAACCCCGAGCTGAAAGTTCATAAGGTGCTTTTCGACGAGAACCTGCACTACATCCACATGCGTTTCGCGCAGGGCGAAGGCCTGCCCGAACACGACGCCAACGGCAACGTGTACATGACCGTGCTGGCGGGCCGGTTGTCCGTCGGGCTGGACGGCCGGGAGGCGCACATGTACGGGAGCGCCACGCTGCTCAAAATACCCAAAGGAACGCGGATGAACGTGCGCAACCTGTACCCGGAACCCCTGGAACTGCTGGTGATCAAAGCCCCCGCGCCCGCGGCGGGCTGAGCGCACCGGGCGGGCATCAAAAAAGGAGGAATCCCCATGAAAGCATCCATCGACCGCGACGGCTGCATCGGCTGCGGGCTGTGCGCGGATACCTGCCCTTCCGTGTTCCGCATGGCGGAGGACGGCCAGGCCGAGGTCTACGCCGATCCCGTGCCCGAAGGCGACGAGGCGACGGCGCGGGAGGCGGCCGACAACTGCCCCGTTTCCGTGATCACCATCGAATAAACGAACGCAGATTGGGCTTTTCGGCAGGCCGGCGGCACGAAACACGGGAACTGCGCGTTTCGTGCCGCATTCTGTGTTATACTGTTCGCAAACGGCGCGGCGGCCGTTCGGGCCCCGCCTGCGGAAAGGAAAGATGCCCATGAGTCTCGTGTCCCGCGTGCAGCGCGCGATGATGGCGTATTTCGCCGGGGACGTGAAGCGCATCAACCATTTTACGAAGGTACACGGCTTCGCCCGGGGGATCGGCGAATTGGAAGGGCTGGACGCCAAAACGCAGACGATCCTCGAGATGGCCGCGCTGACCCACGACATCGGCATCCGGAACAGCGAACGGAAATACGGCAGCTCCTCCGGCGAGCATCAACAGGTGGAGGGCCCGCCGGAAGCCGAAAAGCTGCTTTCGGCCCTCGGCGTGGATCGGGCGACGGTCGACCGGGTCTGCTGGCTGATCGCGCACCACCACACCTATCGGGACATCACGGGTTCGGACTACCGGATCCTCGTCGAGGCGGATTTTCTGGTCAATATCCACGAGGACGGGCTGAGCCTGCCCGCCGTGCAGAAGATTGAAAAAGACATTTTCCGCACGGACGCGGGCAGGACGTTCCTGCGGCTGCTCTACCTTCCATCCTCCCCGACGCTCGATTCGTAACGCCGCTTCGGCCGCGCCCGTACGGGCCGCGGCCGTTTGCTTTTTTACGGGTTGTATGATATGGTAACAACAGAGCACAAGTCGTCTCCGTATCAGAGCAAAAAAGGAGGGTACCCCATGTTCAAACGCATTCTCGTCCCCCTGCTGATTCTGGCGTTGCTGCTCAGCCTCGCGTCGGCGGCATACGCCTCCACAACGACGATGTATGTCTACACCAGCAACGGCAAATCGCTCAACCTGAGGGATTATCCTTCCAAGGACGGCAACATCCTCACGCGCATCCCCTACGGCGCGAAGGTTTCCGTCAATCTCGATTTCACCGGCAGCTCCTGGCTGAACGTCATCTACGGCGGCTACAACGGCTACTGCATGGCCCGTTACATTGTCAATTCCATGCCCGGCCCCACGCCGACCTCCACCCCGTCCCCCACGCAGTCCTCCGGCCTCTACGACAAGTTCGTGCCTTATTACGAAGTCGTCTCCGTACGGCCTTCCTCGCCCGGCGGGTACGTGCACCTGCGCTGGGCGCCCAGCAAACAGCAGCCCGTCCAACGCGATTACTACAACGGCGACACGCTGACCGTGATCGCCCAGAACGGCACGTGGTGCCAGGTCTACGATTCGGCCAACAACGTATCCGGCTTCATGATGGCGGCATTCCTCGTGACGGACGAGTATGCCAACTGATTCGTTACGGAGGTGTGATTATGAAAAAACGGATAGCGCTTTTGCTCTCGCTCGTCCTGCTGGCGGCGTGCGCGTCGCCCGCCCTGGCCGAGCCCGTGTCGCTGATTGAGAACGCCAGCGGCTTCGACCTGAAGATGGATATCCCCCAGGACGCGACGGTGCGGGTGGAAAACAAAGACGACGTTCAGTATACCTTCATTACCTTCGCGGACGAATCGATGCCGGAAATGTATCTGAGCGTCGCGCCGACCGAAGAGTACGACGGCGTTACGCTCGCCTCCCTGTCCGCCCAGGAGCTGGACGGCCTGTATGCCGCCGTCAGCGCCGATTTCGACGATCCGTCCTACCAGATGCTGAAAACGAGCAACGGCTACGACTATATGCTGGTAGAGGACAATTCGCAGACCGATTCCGCCGTGATGATCCTGATCTACGACGGGTATTTCATTCATTTTTCCGCCTGGAACGACGGGTACGCCGTTCTGACCGGCGAAGAAACGACCGCCGTGCAGAACCTGTTCGACACCCTGCAGATTATCGACACGCCCTGACGGCGCGGCGGTGACGCGGACCTCGGCAAAAGTCCCGGCCAAACGGCCGGGACTTTTACTGCGGATAGTGTTTGCCCGATGCGTTTACGCCCGCGGCGCGTCCGCCGGGTTCACCTCGTAGCCCTTCTTTTGGCTCAACCCGTCCTGACGGCGGAAATTCTCGCGGTTTTTGCCCAGGTAGACGTTATACAGATCGTCCGCGCTCATGCCGGCCTCGATGCACATGCCCACCAGAAAATGCAGCATGTCGCAAAGTTCCTCCCGGATGTTGGGCATGTCCAGCGCGTGCGGGTTTTTCCACCACTTGAAGTTCACCGCGTCCAAAAGCTCCGCCAGCTCGCTGACCATGGCGAGAGACTGCTTCTGCAGCCAGTCCTCCATCGTAAAGCCTTCCAGATGGCGCTCCTTTTTGAGCTTCTCCTGAAAGCTCGCCTGCAGGGTGAAGATCTCCTCCAGTTTATCCACGTTCGCCGCCTCCGATCCAATCGATGTAACGTTTCGCGTTCTTCCCCACGACCGCGGCGCTGGGTTCGGCGGAAAGCACGTCCCGCCCCACGCGCAGCACATCCTCCAGCGTAACGGCTTCGATTTTCGCAAGCGTCTCCTCGGGGGTGCGCAGGCGGTTGAGCGTCAGCATGCTGCGCCCGATGGATTGCATCCGCCCGGAGGAGCTTTCAAGCCCCAGCACGAACGCGCCCTTGAGCTGCGCCCTGGCGCTGATAAACTCATGCTCGCTGAAGCCGCCGGTAAGCGCCCTGACCAGTTCCGAACGAATCTCGCGGATCACCGTTTCGCCGTTTTCAGGCGAGGTGCCCGCATAGATGGTGAACGTCCCCAGCCCCGGATAGCTGGTGGGAAAGGTGTACACGGAATACGCCATGCCCAGTTCCTCGCGGATGCGCTGGAACAGGCGGCTGCTCATGCCCCCGCCCATGGCGTTGTTGAACACCGACAGGGCGTACAGGTCGTCCGAGCCCAGGCCCACGCCGGGGTAGCCCAGCGCGATCTGCAGCTGTTCGGTTTTCTTCGTGCGCGCCTTGCGCTCGCTGATCAGCCGCTGCGCGGGCCGCGCGTCCGGTTCGGCGCCGCCGGTGGGAAAGCGGTCGAACCAGCGCGTGACGAGCGCGAGAAACGCTTCCCAGTCGTAATGCCCGGCGATCGCCAGCACCATGTTGCCGGGGCGGTAGTGCCTGCGCCAGTAGCCTTCCAGATCGCCGCGTTGGTAACCGCGAATGCGTCCGGCGCTGCCCAGGATGGGGTACCTGAGCGAGCCTTCGAACTGTGCCTCGCTGAGCACGTCGCCCACCAGATCCTCGGGCGTATCCTCCACCATGGCGATCTCTTCCAGCACCACGCCGCGCTCCTTGTTAAGCTCCCCTTCGTCGAAGCGGGGCCGGAGCACGAGGTCGGAAAGCAGATCGACCGCCAGGGGCAGGTCCTCGTCGATCACCTTGGCGTAAAAGCACGTGCAGTCCTTGCTGGTGAAGGCGTTCAGCTGCCCGCCCACGTCGTCCATCTCCTGGGCGATATCGCGGGCGCTGCGCATTTCGGTACCCTTGAACACCATATGCTCGATGAAGTGCGAAAGCCCGTTTTCGGCGGGGCGCTCGTTCATCGAGCCGACGCCGACCCAACAGCCGACGGTGCAGCTGCGCACATGGGTCAGCCTTTCCCCCACAACCCGGAGGCCGTTGGGCAGCGTAATCTGGTCAAACATGCTTTTCTCCGTTTCCGTCGTTCGTTCCCGTGCGCCGGGCTGCGCCGCGGGAAAAAAAGCGGCCGCAAGCGTATGTCGCGCTTGCGGCCGCCGGGGGTACGGTTACTTCCGGTCGTTGCCGACGGGACCGGGGCGGCCGTCGCGGCGCGGCGGACGGCGGCGATCGCCATGGAACGCGCCTTCCTGCGCGGCGGGATAGGTAATATCGTTGCGGATGAGGTTCACGCGGCCCTGCGAGTCGATCTCGTTGACTTTCACTTCGATCTCGTCGCCGATGTTCATGACGTCCTCGACCTTTTCCACGCGGTGGTCGGCCATCTTGCTGATGTGCAGCATGCCGTCCTTGCCGCCGGTCAGCTCGATGAAGGCGCCGAAGTTCATGATGCGCACGACCTTGCCCAGGTACACGTCGCCAACCTCGATATCCTTGGCGATGCCTTCGATGATCTTCCTGGCCTTGTCGGCGGCGGCGGCGTCCGGCGTGGCGATGTACACGCGGCCGTCGTCCTCGATGTCGATCTTCACGCCGGTCTCGGCGATGATCTTGTTGATCATCTTGCCACCCGGGCCGATGACCTCGCGGATCTTCTCGGGGTTGATGGTGAAGCGGATAATCTTGGGCGCGTACTTGCTCATGTTTTCGCGGGGCCTGGCGATCGTCTCCAGCATGATCTGCATGATGTGCAGACGGCCGATGCGGGCCTGGCCCAGCGCGCGCTCCAGAATGACGCGGTCGATACCGGCGATCTTGATGTCCATCTGAATGGCGGTGATGCCCTTCACGGTGCCGGCGACCTTGAAGTCCATGTCGCCCAGGAAATCCTCCAGGCCCTGGATGTCGGTCAGCACGGCGATCTTGTCGCTGGCCGTGTCCTTAATCAGGCCCATGGCCACGCCGGCCACGGGGGCCTTGATGGGCACGCCCGCGTCCATGAGGCTAAGGGTGCTGCCGCAGACCGACGCCATGGAGCTGGAGCCGTTGGAGCTCAAAATCTCGCTGACCAGGCGCAGGGCGTAGGGGAACTCGTCCTCGCCGGGCACCACGGGCAGCAGCGCACGCTCCGCCAGCGCCCCGTGGCCGATCTCGCGGCGGCCGGGGCTCTTCATGCGGCCCGCTTCGCCGGTGGCGTAGGGGGGCATGTTGTAGTGGTGAATGTAGCGCTTGAAGTCCTCGGTACCCAGCCCGTCCAGCATCTGCACGTCGCTCATGGAGCCAAGCGTGGTGACCGTGAGGGCCTGCGTCTCGCCGCGGGTGAAAATGGCGCTGCCGTGCGTGCGCGGAAGCACGCCGACCTCGCACCAGATGGGGCGTACGTCGGTCAGTCCGCGGCCGTCGGGGCGCACCCCGGCGTCGAGAATCTTGCGGCGCATCACCTCTTTGTTCAGGTAGTACAGCGCGTCGGCCACCTCGCCCAGACGGCCTTCGAAGGCTTCGGCGAAGTGCTCCATGCATTCCTGCTTGGTCTGCTCCTCGCGCTGCTGGCGCTCGGCACGCACCTGGGTTTCGAACGTCCACACGCACTTGTCGTAGGCGAATTCGCGCACGGCCTGCTTCACGTCCTCGCCCGTGGCCACCAGCGCGACCTCGCGCTTCTCCTTGCCGATCTCGGCCCGGATGCCTTCGATGAAGGCGACGATCTTCTTGATTTCTTCATGCGCAAAGAGGATGGCGCCGAGCATGTCCTCCTCGCTGACCTCGTTGGCGCCCGCTTCCACCATCAGCACCGCGTCCTTGGTGCCGCTGACGAACACGTGCATGGTGCTCTTGTTGCGCTGCGCCTCGTCGGGGTTGATCACGTACTGGCCGTCCACGCAGCCGACCACCACGGTGCCCGTGGGGCCGTTCCAGGGAATGTCGCTGACGGAAAGCGCCGCGGAGGAACCGATCATCGCCGGCACTTCCGGGGGGATGTCCTTATCCACGGACAGGACGGTGGCGACCACCTGCACGTCGTTGCGCATGCCCTTGGGGAACAGCGGGCGCAGCGGGCGGTCGATGAGGCGGCAGGTGAGCGTCGCCTTTTCGGTGGGCCGGCCCTCGCGCTTGATGAAGCCGCCGGGAATCTTGCCCACGGAGTACTGCTTTTCTTCGAAGTCCACGGCCAGCGGGAAGAAATCCACGCCCTCGCGGGCCGTGTCGCTCATGGTCGCGTTGACCATCACCACCGTGTCCCCGTAGCGCACGAACGCGGAACCGTTCGCCTGCTGGCAGTACTTCCCGAATTCCACGGTCAGCTGACGCCCCGCCAGCTCGGTCGTAAATACCTTGTAATCCATTCTCTTCTCCTCTTCCTGCGCACGGGCCTCGTTGCCCGCCGCAACATCCTTCATGCCGCGATCCGTTCGCGGCGGCCGCGCGGGCAATCGATTTTCCGCGCTGTGCAAAACAGCCGCGTTCCGGCGGGGGTTGCCATTCCCGCCGATCACGCGGTTGTGAGCAGGTTACTTTCTCAAGCCAAGCTGGGCAATCAGGTTACGGTAGCTTTCGATGTCGGTGTTCTTGAGGTAGTTGAGCAGCCCGCGCCGCTTACCGACCATCAGCAGCAGGCCGCGGCGGCTGTGGTGATCCTTCTTGTTGATCTTGAGGTGCTCGTTGAGGTGGTTGATGCGCTCGGTCAGCAGCGCGATCTGCACTTCGGGAGAGCCGGTGTCGCCTTCGTGGCGGGCATACGTTTTGATGATTTCGGATTTTTCCATGGAAAACGCCTCCTAGAGTTGGTAGCGCCGAAGCGCCCCGTGGTAATCGCCGTTCGCATAGTCCGCCGTCGGCATGCGCGCGTCTGCGCGAACGGTTCGCCGTGTGCGTACAAGCACAGATTTGATTGTACCATGTCCGGGCTCTTTTGTAAACAATGGGAACGAAAATAACCGCCTAAAATCGGCCGTTCAGGGCTTTGCGCCGCGTTTTTTCCCCGGCGCATCCGCGAAGGGGGCCGTTTCGGTCACGAAGCGGAGCGTAAGCGCGCCCGACAGCCTTACGGTCTCGGGCAGGCGGCACGTAAGCGTGCCGTCCCGGCGGATCCGCACCGTTACGGGCAGGCTGCGCCGCCGGTCGCTCAGCACCGCGCGGTACACGCCGGCGGCCACGTCCTGCTTGCCGTCGCACGCCCAGTTGAGCAGGCAGCGTTCGCCATCGCGGCGCGTAAGCCGCACCTGCCGGGCATACAGCCTGCCCAGCAGCAGGTGCGCTAGCGTCACCCGGCCCGCAGCCAGCTCGGTACGGATCAGCGTGGCGCTGATCGGCTTGCCGTTTCCGTAACGCGCGGCGGGCACGACCACCGTGCGGAATTTCCACTTTTTCCCCAGCGCTTTCAGCGTTTCGGGCGTGCCCGCGCCCCGGGCGCCGAATGTGTAGTTGAACCCGACCACGACCGCGACGGGATGCCAGCGTTCCGTAAGCGCCCTTACGAAAGCTTCCGGGGATTGGTCGCGCACCTCCGGGGTGAAAGGCGGGGCGTAGTATAAATCCGCCCCCTGCTGCTCGATCAGGTTTTTGCGTTCCCGCGCCGTGGTCAGCAGCGGCGGGCAGTTCGCAGGCGAAAGCAGGCACAGCGGATGCGCCGCGAAGGTCTGCACCACCAGCGGCACGCCCTTTTCGCGGGCGACCGCCCGCGCACAGCGCAAAAGCTCCTTATGGCCGCCGTGCACGCCGTCGAACATGCCCAGCGCGACGACGGACGCGTTTGTGGTCATCGTGTCGTTGCAGACAATCATTCGTCTTTTCTCCCATCTTGGCCAGGCGTTCAAGCCGGCCATACGTCGCTTTTCAGTCGCCCAGCCAGGTCTTAAGCCGGATCGCGTCGCCGCTTCGCACGCCCACGGCCGCCAGACGGCCGTTCAGATACATCGCGGCCGGTTCCCCCTGCGCGGACGGGGCGGCGGGAAAGGCGGCCGCGCTCAGCGGCACGCCGTTTACGAACGCCTTCTCCATTGCCGGCGGCACATCCAGCCGCGGCAGGTGGCTCACCGCCGCGTCCATGGGAAACAGGAGCGTTTCCAGCGTTCCTTCCTCCGCCGCCCGGCCCAGCTCCTCCAGCGTGCGCGCGTCCTCGAGCGTAAAAATGCCGGAGCGCGTGCGCAGCAGAAAGCGCATATGCGCCGGGCACCGGAGCGCCGATCCCAGATCGTGGCAGAGCGTGCGGACGTAGAAACCCTTGGAGCAGCGCACGGCGATCCGCGCGCCGTGCCGCGGCGCAAGTCCCAGCAGATCAAGCGCGTAGACCGTCACCGGCCTGCCGTCCAGCGCCACGGTCTCGCCGTTTCGGGCCAGGTCGTACAAACGCCTGCCGTCGCGCTTGAGGGCGCTGTACATGGGCGGCGTTTGCATTCCCGCGCCCGTGAACGACGTAAGCGCCGCCCGCAGCGCCGCCTCGTCCGGGTAGTTTTCGCCCGTGGCGACCGCCTTGCCCTGCGCGTCCTGCGTATCCGTCGCGCAGCCGAAGGCGGCCTCGGCCACGTATTCCTTCTCCTTGTCCTGCAGATAATCGAACAGGCGCGCCGCCTTGCCGATCATCAGGGGCAGCACGCCCGCGGCTTCGGGGTCGAGGGTGCCGGCGTGGCCGACCTTCGCGCCGCCCAGCAGCCTTTTCACGCGGCCCACCGCCTGGGCCGAGCTCATCCCCGGGGGCTTTAATACGTTGAGGAAGCCGCAAAAGACTTGCTTTTGCGGCTTGCGGTCGTCCGTCACGGCTGTCCTCCCTCGCGGTAGGCCTCCTGCAAGGCCGCCCGCACGGTTCTGAGCGCCGAGGCCATGGGGCCCGGCAGCGTACAGCCGGCGGCCAGCTGGTGCCCTCCCCCGCCGAAGCGCTTCGCCACCCGATCCACGCGGTAGGGTGTCAACGCCCGTAAACTGACCTTGATCTCCCCGGTTTCCGTCTCCCGGGCGAAGTATGCCATTTTCACGCCGTTCACGTCGATCGCGTAATCCACGATGCCGTCGGCGTGCTCGCCCGTCGCCCCCGCCTCGCGGAAATCCTTGCCGCTCAGCCGCATCCCGGCGATTTCGCCGCCCTGCAGGTAACGCATGGTCGGCAGCGCCTTGCCCAGCAACGCGATATGCGCCCTGTCCTTGCAGCGGAACAGCAGCCGCGCGTAATGGGCGATGGGCAGCTCCGCCTCCATCAGCCGCTGCATGATGTGGAACGCCTCGGCGTCGGTATTCTGGTACACAAAGTTGCCCGTATCCGTGGAAAGCCCGGTGTACAGGCAAATAGCCTCCTCCCGGCGAAGCGGCAGCCCGAACGCCTCGAACAGGCGATGCGTCAGCACCGCCGAGGCGGGGGCGTTTCCGTCGATCACGTTGATCTGCGCGAAGCCGGGGTTGGTGGGATGGTGGTCAATCTGCGCGGTAGTCCCGACGCGGTTGAACAGCGTAAGCGCATCGCCCATCCGGTCGGAACTGCTGACGTCCACCGCGATCGCCAGCGCATCGTCCGTCAGCAGCGCCGCCTGCTCCCTTTCGTTGTAGCGCCGCACGCAGTAGATGTCCGGCAAAAAGGACAGGCTTGCCGGCGGCACGTCGTCCAGGATCACCGAAACCGGCTTTTTCAGCCTTTCCAGAAGCATCTTGAGCGCCAGGGTGCTGCCGATGGTATCGCCGTCCGGTGAGATGTGAGGAAACAGCAATACGCTGCCCGCGTTTTGAATCGCGGACAACAATGCCTCGAAACGGTAACGGTCATTCGGACTCGTCACGGGTTTCCACCTCCGGCCCCACTTGCTTTAGCACCGTGGCGATGTGCACGCCGTACTCAATGTTGTGATCCAGTTCGAACAGGAGCTCCGGCGTGTAGCGGATGATCATTCGCCGCCCCAGTTCCCGGCGTATGAAGCCGGCTGCACTTTTGAGCGCCGCCATCATCGGCGCGCGATCGGCCTCTTCCAGGATGCTCACGCGAATCTTCGCGTAGCGCAGGTCGCGCGTCACGTCCGCGCGGGTCACGCTGAACGTGCCCTTGATGCGCGGGTCGTGAAGCTGGTCGCGGATGATCGCGTCCACCTCGCGGCGAACCTCCTCGCTGATGCGGTCGATGCGTTGATAGCTCAATGTGTTCTCCTTCATATGCGCGGAGCCGGCGTTACCGCTCCACTTCCTCCATGACGAAGCACTCGATGGTGTCGCCTTCCTTGATGTCGTTGTAACCGTCCAGGCTCGCGCCGCACTCGAAGCCCTGCGCCACTTCCTTGGCGTCGTCCTTGAAGCGCTTGAGGGAGGAAAGCTTGCCTTCGAACGTCACCACGTTGTCCCGGAGCAGGCGCACCTGCGCGTTGCGCTGGAGCTTTCCGTCGGTTACGTAGCAGCCGGCCACCGTGCCCGCGCCGGTGATGTGGAATACGTTGCGAATCTCGGCGTGGCCCAGGATGTTCTCCTTGAACTCCGGCGCCAGCAGGCCCTTCATGGCCTTCTCCATGTCCTCGATCGCCTGATAGATGATGCGGTAGAGGCGTACGTCCACGCCCTCGTGCTCGGCGGATTCGCGGGCCTTGGCGTCCGGCCGGATGTTGAAGCCGATGATGATGGCGTTGAAGGCCGAAGCGAGGTTCACGTCGTCCTTGTTGATGGCGCCCACGCCGCTGTGCAGCACGCGAATCTTGACCTGGTCGTTGGAGAGCTTCTCCAGCGCCTGCTTGACCGCTTCCACGGAGCCCTGCACGTCCGCCTTGATGATCAGGTTGAGGGTTTCCACCTTGCCCTGGTCGATCTGGCTGAACAGGTTATCCAGCGAGACTTTGGCGACGCTGTTTGCGTTGCGCTCCACCTTGATCTTGTCCAGACGCTCCTGCACCACCTGGCGGCCCAGATGATCGTCCGCCACGGCCATCAGGTCGTCGCCGGCGCTGGGCACCTCGGAGAAGCCGGAAACTTCCACCGGCGTGGACGGGCCCGCGCTTTCCACGCGGTCGCCCTTGTCGTTGACCATGGCGCGCACGCGGCCGCTGGACAGGCCGACGACCACGTTGTCGCCCACGTGCAGGGTGCCGTTCTTCACCAGCACCGTCGCCAGCGGTCCGCGCGCCTTATCCAGCTTGGCTTCGATAATCACGCCCTTGGCCGTGCGGTTGGGGTTGGCGCGCAGTTGCAGCAGGTCGGCCTGCAGAAGGATCATCTCCAGCAGGTTGTCCACGCCCTCGCCGGTCAGCGCGCTGACCGGAACGACGATGGTATCGCCGCCCCATTCCTCGGGCACGAGGTTGTAGGAGGTCAGGTCCTGCTTGACGCGCTCGGGGTTGGCGTTTTCCTTGTCGATCTTGTTGACCGCGACGATGATGGGCACCTCCGCCGCCTTGGCGTGGTTGATGGATTCGATGGTCTGGGGCATCACGCCGTCGTCCGCCGCCACCACCAGCACCGCGATATCGGTGGCCTGCGTGCCGCGGGCGCGCATGGCGGTGAAAGCCTCGTGGCCCGGCGTATCCAGGAAGGTGATGCTGCGGCCGTCCAGGTCCACGGTGTAGGCGCCGATGTGCTGGGTGATGCCGCCCGCCTCGCCCGCCGTGACGTGCGTGTGGCGGATGTAATCCAGAAGCGACGTTTTGCCGTGGTCGACGTGGCCCATGATGGTGATGACGGGGGGACGGGGCTCCAGGTCTTCCTCGGTGTCCTCCACGTCCGTCTCGGTCAGGGTATCCTCGGCGGTCTTGGCCAGGTTCATTTCAAGCGACACGCCGAATTCAGAGCATACGAGGCTGGCGGTATCGTAATCCAGCTCGCTGTTGATGTTGGCCATTACGCCCAGCAGGAGCAGCTTTTTGAGAATATCGCCGGCGGGCTTGCCGATGCGCTCGGTCAGGTCCTTGACGGTAATCGTTTCCGCCGTCATAAACGCCTTTTCGATCTTGATGGGGGCCATCATTTGCTGCGCGCTGGGCCGCTTGGAGCGCGCGCGGCGGCCGCCGCGCACCACGTCGTCGTCGAAGCCGGCAAAGCTGTCGCGAGCCAGCTGCTTGCGGTTCTTGGCCACGCGCTCCGGATCGTGATGGCGCACGTAATTCTTCTTGTTCGGATCGTAATTGCTGACGCGCTCCTTCTCCACCGCCGGCGTCAGGTCCGTCTTGGCGGCGGCGGGGCGTCCACCCGTGCGTGCGCCGCCTGCAGGACGGCCGAAGCCGCCGCCGGCGGGACGTCCTCCCTGCGCGGGACCGGCGGGACGCGCGAAGGGCGCGCGGCCGCCCGCGGGTTGGGCAAAGGAGCCCTGCGGGTTCGCGGGACGCCCATAGGAGCCCTGCGGGTTGGCCGGACGGCCGTAGGGGCCGCGCGGAGCGGCCGGACGACCGTAGGGGCCCTGCTGCGCAGGCGCGTTGGCCGGACGGCCGTAGGGGCCCTGCGCGGGCGCGTTGGCCGGGCGGCCGTAGGGGCCCTGCGGGTTCGCGGGACGCCCGTAAGCGCCTTGCGCCGGCGGGCTGACCGGGCGGCCGTAAGCGCCCTGCGCGGGCGCGTTGGCCGGGCGGCCGTAGGGACCCTGCGGATTGGCGGGGCGGCCGTAGGGGCCGCGCGGAGCGGCGGGGCGCGCCTGAGACGCGGCCGGGGCCGGCCGGGGCGCGGCGGGCGCGGGCTGTACGGCCGGCTGCGCCTCCTCTGCGGGGGCGACCGGGGCCGGCGTCGCCGTTTCTTTGACTTCCTTTGCGGCGGGGGGCTGCTCGGCGGGCTTCTCCTCTGCCTTCACGGGCGCGCTGCTCTCCGCGGGAGCGGCCGGTGCCGCCTCCGGGGGCGCCTTCGGCTCGGCGGCCTTGGGCGCCTTCTCGGGCGCGGCCTCGGCCTGCGCCGCGGCGGCCTGCGCCTTTGCCTGGAGCGCCTGCGCTTCCTCCGCATCGGGCATGGTGTAAGCCTTGGTATGCTGCTGAGCCAAACGCTGCAGTTCGGCTTGCTTTTCCTCGGCGCGCCGCAGTTCCTCCTCGCGGACGTATTGGTTTTCGTACCTGCGAAGCGTCTGCATCAGTTCGTCCGCTCCCTTGCGAACGCTGGAGACGCTCTCCATGACGGTTTCCGCGCCCTTGAGGAGATCCTTGGTGGCATCCTTGAGTTTCGCTTTGGTCATTGTACCGCTTGCACCCCCGCATGATTTGCGCTTGTTTTAGCTGTGTGGGTCGAATTTACGTCGGGTCGGCGTCCGCCCCGGCCAGGGGGCGTTCCTCCCTGAGCAGTTCTAAGAGTTGCTGCGCCATCCGGCCCCGCGCGACCGCGACGGTCATCCGGCCGCTCCGGCCCAGCGCCCGCGCGATGGTTCCCGCCGGCACGCCGTAGAGCGGCACGCGGTGGCTTGCGCAGGCATCGGAGAAACGCTTTCGGGTCGTGGGCCCGCTGCCTGCGTCCATCAGCAGGACGGCCGCGGTCTCGCGGCGGACGGCATCCACGCAGGCATCCTGCCCGAGCGTCGTCTGCCCCGCCCTTTGGCAGAGGCCCAGAAAACCGGTTATCCTGTTGAGCGCCGCTTCGGTCAAGGCGAGTCCTCCCCGGTCTTTTCGGCCAGCAGCCGCCGCATGGTTTCGGTCAGCTGGAGGTTGGCTTCCTCGGTGAGGTGCGCCTCCAGCGCGCGATCCAGCTGGCGCTGCTTGAGCGCCCGCTTCAGGCACTCGGCGTTCAGGCAAACATAGGCGCCCCGCCCCGGCTTTTTGCCGCCGGGGTCGAGGCTCACCTCGCCCTCCGAAGAGCGCACCGCGCGAATCAGCTCCTTCTTGGGCTTCATCTCGCGGCAACCGACGCACATGCGCATCGGTATCTTACGCGGTTTGGCCGGCATACTCCGCCTCCCGATTCAAAGTGGTTACAGGGTATCGTCCTCGTCGCCGCCTTCCAGCGGGATGTCGCTCAGCTCCGGAAGCCCGGTATCGACGTATTCGGCGTCCGCGGGCTGGTCGTAATACTCCTGGAAGCCCAGGGGCTCCTCCGGCGCGGGCTCGACCATGTCGAACATCTCGGCAGCCTGCGACTGGCTCTTGATGTCGATGCGCCAGCCGGTCAGCTTGGCGGCGAGGCGGGCGTTCTGCCCTTCCTTGCCGATAGCCAGGCTCAGCTGGTTGTCCGGCACCACCACGCGGCAGGCCTTCTCGTTTTCGGCGACGAAAACGCTCAGGACGTGCGCGGGGTTCAGGGCGTTGGCGATGAACTCGGCGGGGTCGGGCGACCATTTGATGATGTCGATCTTCTCGTTGCGAAGCTCGGTCACCACCTTGTCCACGCGGTTGCCGCGCGGGCCCACGCACGCGCCGACGGGATCGATGACCGCGTCGGTGGAGTAGACGGCCATCTTGGTGCGGCTGCCGGCCTCGCGCGCGATGGACTTGATCTGCACCACGCCCGCGGCGATCTCCGGCACTTCCATTTCAAACAGGCGTTTGACCAGCCCCGGATGGATGCGGCTCACGCGCACCTGCGGGCCGCGGAGCATCTCCTTGCCGGTGCGGTTAACCTCCAGCACGTAGACCTTGATGTGGTCGTCGGAGTGGTATTCCTCGCCGGGAATCCACTCGCTTTTCTCCAGAATGCCTTCCGTGCGGCCGAGCTCCACGTATACGGCGCCCGGCTCCACGCGCTGCACGATGGCGGTGAGAATCTCGTTTTCCTTCTCGGAGTACTCGTCGTAAATCTTGCCCTGCTCCGCCTCGCGGATGCGCTGGATGATCACCTGCTTGGCCGTCTGGGCAGCGGTGCGCAGAAAGCCGGTGGGCGTCACGTCGATCTCCGCGATATCCCCCATCTGGTAATCGGGGCGAATCTTCTGCGCTTCTTCCAGCGTGATCTGGTTGACTTCGTCCTCAATGTCGTCGGTGATCAGCTTGCGCGCGAACACGTGCGCGACGCCGGTGCGGCGGTTCATGGTCACGGAGAGGTTCGCCGGCGCGGTCTCCTCGCGGGAAACGTTCTTCTTATACGCCGCCTTCAGCGCCTCTTCGATGGCCCCGAACAGCATATCCTCGCTGATATCCTTCTCCGATGCCAGCGCGTGCACGGCGTCGATGATCTCCGCCTCGCGGGACTGACCCGATGATTTCTTCGTAGCCTTCATGACCCAAACTCCTATCTTTCCTGTTCTTCTTCCGTCTCGTCCGCTCCGGCCGGAGCCGGATCGAGCGCAAAATCGATCACCGGTTTGACGATCGCCACCGCTTTGCGGGCGAACGTCCTGTCGCTTCCGTCCGCCAGGGTGATCGTCACGCTTGCCTCGTTCATGGCCGCAAGCAGGCCCTCCCAGCGCTTCGCGCCGTCCAGCGGCGCGTACAGCTTCA
Organism: uncultured Oscillospiraceae bacterium; assembly: GCA_964640955.1. Taxonomy (GTDB): domain Bacteria; phylum Bacillota; class Clostridia; order Christensenellales; family Aristaeellaceae; genus CAXXOK01. The sequence goes on from CAZXJI010000001.1 coordinate 507,807, forward strand.
CTTCCACCGGCGCGCCGCGGTTCTTTTCAAAATCGCGCGGGGTTTCCACGGGGCGATCCACGCCGGGGCTGGAAACCTCCAGATAGTCGTACTCCACGCTTTCCAAAAGCGGCTGCACCGCGCGGTGGAAGCGTTCGCAGTCGTTAAGCGTCACGCCCGCGGGCGTATCGATGTAGATGCACAGCGTCCAGCCCTGCGGCTCCTTTTTGAGCGTCGTTTCGACCAGCTCCAGGCCCTGTTCCGCCGCCACACGGGCCGCGATCGCTTCTGCCGCCTTTACGCCGGGGCCCTGCGCCTGCCTGCCCTTCACGGCCGCACCGCCTTTTCCAGGGCAATCAAAAAGAGCGGCCAGCTATTGCCTTCCTTTCGCCGCATGCCTTGCCCCAAGCGAAGCGCCGCAAGGCTTTGCGCGCGCCCTGGCTGGAAAAGACGACTCATGCGGGGAAGAAAAGCAATATCCACTCTTTCGATAAACCCTTCTTTCTTTTGGGTCGAATAGGGGCGTAAAACCTGCGATAAAGCCAAAAGCAGAATGAGTATAGCACATCAATATAGGAAATACAAGCATTTTCCAGATACGGGGCAAGAAAACTTCGCCGCCGCGCGCCTTTGAGGGCCGCCTCGGACGCCCTCAGGGGCAGGCCGTCGCGGCGTCCTCCGCCCTTTTGCCGTCGAACACGAGGGTGAACCCGTTGGCGGGCGCACAGGAGCGGGTGTCGATACGTCGGTAGGGCGGGATCGACACCTTTTCGGCCGCGCGGAACACGTCGGGCCGGAGCCCCTCCACGTAATCCTCCACAGCCCGGCGGGACATCGGCTCGCCCGCGTGCGGGCACAGCGCGTGCGCGAAGGGCAGGTAAAGGGCGTTTCGCATGGTGCAGGCATATTGCGCAAGCGGCGTGCTGTCCGAAAAGAACAGCCACACGACCGGGTTTAAGTTGTCGCCGGCCAGCAGCAGGCGTTCCTCCTCCACCATCAGGCCGACGGAGTCCCGCGTGTGGCCGGGCATGGGCCACACGCGCGCCCGCAGGCCGCCCAGCTCGAACACCCGGTCGCTTAAGGGCTTGACGGGCGGCATGGCGAAGGTCAGGTACGCTTCCCGCTGCGCGGGCGAAAGCGTCACGCCGTTTTCCTCCGCGCGGGCGAGGATCCGCTGCCGCTGGGCGCCGCCCGTGTAGCGGCCCAGCTCCGTAAGCTCGCCTTCCGGCAGGTAGACCTCGTCAAACCACCGCGCGCCCAGTGCGTGGTCGTGATGGTGGTGGCTCAGCAACACCGTCAGCGGCAGCGGGGTAATCTCGCGCACCAGAGCGCGCACGTCGAACAGGCCGTAGCCGGTGTCGAACAGCAGCGCGCGCTCCGCGCCCACCAGAAGCGTCATGTACACGCCCAGCGCGTCCCGAATATGGTAAACCTTCGCGAAGGGATGGGTAACCGTAAAGCAGCCCGTGTCCATACCGCCGCTCCTCTCCGACAAAAGCCCTTTTTCGGTTCCGTCGCCGTTACGCCCCGGCACGCCGGAGGATCAGCCGCACCACGTCGTTTTCCCGCATGGGTACGGCGATCTCGGCGCGTCCGTCCCCGCCCACGCTCAGCTTTCCAAACGCCTCGGGCGTACCGTCCGTCTGACGGGCCAGCGCCGCCGTCTGCGCGGCGGTCGGGGTTTCCTTCCCCTCGAGCGCCTTGAGCCCCGAGCGCAGGTAGAGGGTGTAGACGTCGTTTTTCAGGTATCCGACCCGGTAGCGCTCCACCGTATACTCGCCGGGAGCGAGCCCCGAAAGCTCCACCCGCGCGTCCGCGAGCGCGCCGGCGGGCAGATCGCGGATATAGTATTCCTCGTTCACCGCGTCCTGCTCGGGCTTTACGTAGTCCCACAGAAGCACGTGCAGGGACGTGTCGTCAAAGGCGGCGTAGCTGTCTGGGTCGCCCGTGGGCAGCTCCGTGTCCGGCAGCTCGCAAAGCCAGCGGTAGGCGTGGAAGGTGGGCTTTTTGAGCCCCTGGATGTTCATCAGCCCGAATCCCCCGTGGAACGGCGCGGGGCCCGGCCCCGCCTCCTCGAAGATGTCGGTGAACGTCCAGTAGCTCATGCTTTCGGCGTAGCCCTCACAGCGCTTGAGGGTGTAGAGGATGAACGGCGCGCTCACGTAGCTGTCGTGCACGTTGTCCCGGGGGGTGTAGCTGTTGGACCATTCGGTGAAGAACACGGGCAGGTTGGGCATTGCGCTTTCCTTCACCTGGTTTCGCACCTTGCGCACGTCCCTCACTACGCTGTCCGGCGCGGCCTTGAGCCAGTGGCGGTCGCGGCCGTACTCATCCAGCGCGCCTTCCACGCCGTAGCTGTGGGTGGAAATGAAGTCGATGGGCACGCCGTTTTGTGCGCAGTGCGCGATCATCTCCGGGATCCACGCGCCTTCGTCCAACCCCGCCGTGGCGGGCCCGCCCACGCGATAGCGTTCGTCCACCGCCTTGATCGTCGCGACGGTCGCGTCGTACAGGGCGAAATAGTCCGCCTGCGTCCCGGTGAAGAAGCCGGACAGGTTGGGTTCGTTCCACACCTCGAAGTACCAGCGCCGCACCTCGCTCCCGCCGTAGCGGGCGGTCACGTGCCGCGTCAGCGCGCCGATCAGGTCGCTCCACCGCGCCATGCTGGCAGGCGGGGTAACGTTCCCCTTCCACCAGAAGATGGTCGTTTCCCCGCTTTTCAGGCAATCGGGCATAAAGCCCAGCTCCACCAGCGGGCGGATGCCGCGGGCGAGCATTTCGTCGAAAACCAGATCGACGTACTGCCAATTATATACTACGTTGTTATCTTCGTCCAGCCTGCAGACGGCCATATCGTCGCTGAGCAGACCGTGGAAGCGCAGGTAACGAAAACCGCAGCCTTCCTGCAGCACGGATAATTGCGAAAGGGACTGCGCGCGCAGCATTTCGCCCGCGCGGCCCGCGCCCACGCAGTGGTCAAAGAAGCGATCCAGCGGCTTTTTTTGTCCTTGTCGATCGATGCGCAGCGTTCTCATGGGGATGTCCTCCTTGCGGCCGCAAGCGGCCTCATCTCGTTTTCGGTTGCTTATATTTTGGGCAATGTGTATAATGGTTTCCAACGGGGGTGGGTGTTTTCCCGCCGAATGAGACAATTGATGGGCGGTGGGCCTTTGTATCGCGCGGTGATGGTGGACGACGAGCCCTTCATGCTGGAAGGCATGCGCATGATGATCGACTGGGCGCGCTGCGGCTTTACGCTGTGCGGCGAGGCGGGCACGGCGCAGGAGGCGCTTCGGCTGGTGGATACCGTAAAGCCCCACCTGGTGATCACCGACGTGCGCATGCCCGGCATGCTGGGCACCGATCTGGCCGCCATTCTCAACCGTTACCATCCCGGCGTGATCATCCTGTTTTTCAGTGGCTACCGGGATTTTGCCTACGCGCAGGCGGCCATCCGCTCCCACGCCTTCGGCTACCTGGTCAAACCCATCGACGTGGAGGAGGTGGAGGCCACCCTGGCCCGCGTCCGGGCGGAGCTGGACGCGCGCGAGAAGCGGGCCGCGGAAAAGGCTCCCGTCGTGCGCGACCAAGTGCTTCGGCGCATCGCGCTGGGCGACGACAGCCCGGAAAGCCTCCTGCGCGCGGGGGTGCTGATGGGCCTTCGGCGCGACGACCCCTGCTACTGCGCCGTGCTCGCCTGCGAACGCGGCCCCCTGCCGGAGAACGTCGGGCTGCTGCTGGCCGCCTCGGGGGCGGCGCCGTTCACGCTCGCGCCGGGGCAGTACGGGCTTTGCTTTCGGCAGATTGAGCGCGACCTGACGCTGCTTTCGCACCTGTATGCCGGGCTTTCCCCCGAGGCGCCCTTCACGCTGAGCGCGGGCGGGGTGTACCGCGGGCCGCAGGGCTTCGCGCGCAGCCTGCGGGAAGCGCTGGACGCGCAGGGCGTCCTGTTTGAAACGGCCGGAGCCATAAGGGTGTACAAGTCCGTGGACGCGCGGACCGCCGCCTGGCTCGCCCGTGTGCGACTCCCCGCGCTGCGCGAGGCGCTGGCCGCCGAGGACCCCGCCCCGCTTGACAGGCAGCTTGCGGCCCTCCGCCGGGCCGCCGAGGAGACGAAACCGGGACTTTTCGCCCTGCGCTATATGGCCGCCGCGCTGGACGCCACGCTGCCCATGGCCGTGGTGGACCGGCAGAACACCCGCATCCGCGCCCTGTGGCAGCAGGAAACGCCGGATGCGCAGGCCTGGCTTGCCGCCTTCTGCGATAAGCTCGGCGACCTTCGCAGCGCCGTCAAGCGGGAAAGCGGCGAGGACTGGCCCGCACCGGTGCGCTCGGCAATCCTGGCCATCCGCACGCGCTACGCCGAAAACCTCGGCATCAATATGATCGCCGAAGAACTGCAAATGAACCCCGCCTATCTGGGGCAGCTGGTGCGCAGGCACACGGGCGTCACCTTCCACCGCCGGCTTCTGACCACGCGCGTCGAGCACGCCTGCGTCCTGCTTCGGCAAACCGCCCGCCCCGTGGGGGAGATCGCCCTGGAAGTGGGTTTCCGGGACGTGGATTATTTTTCACAGCAATTCCGGCGGCTGACGGGCGTAAGCCCGGTCGCCTACCGCGGGGCCGATGCGCCCGGGGAGGACGAGCATGCGACGCGTTAACGACCTGCCCATCCGCAGCAAGTTCATCCTGCTGTACCTGCTGGGGGTGCTTCTGCCCATCGCGGTGCTGCTGACGTACGTGCTGACCAACGTCACCGCCGAGATCCGCGCGCGGGAAACGCTCAACGCCGAACAGTCGCTGCAGCGGGTGTACACCACGCTCAACACGCAGTTTTCCGGCGTGGTGTCGCTGGGCAACGCCGTTTCCAGCGACAGTCAGCTCGCCGAATTCATCCAGCGGCAGTACGATAGTCCCGTGGAGTATTATAACACGTATTATTCCCAAATGCGCCCCATCCTGAGCCGGTATTCGCTGGCCTACGCCTCGCAGGTGACGGGTCTGGCGCTCTACACCGACAACCCGACGGTGTTCGACGGCGGCAGCTGCATGCGCATCACCCAAGAGGTACGCTCGCAGGAGTGGTACCCGGCCGAGACGCCCGCCGACGCGCGGCTGGAGGTGTACCTGCGTCAGCAGGTGGGCCAGACGGGCATCCTGCAACTGTGCATCACGCGCACGCTGCGCACCAATTCCCCCTACACCGAGGTGCTGCGCATCGATGTCAACATGGAGCCCATCAACCGCCTGGTGTCCGACGAAAGCTCCTTCCTGTCCCTGTACCTGGTCGCGCCGGACGGCACGGCCGTGTGCTACCCCGGCAGCATGCAGGACAGCCACATTACCGACCGCAGCGTTCGCCCACCCGAAAACACCGACCTCGGCGTGTCCTTCGGCGAGCGCACCGCCATGCGCGGCTGGGCGCTGCTGGCCGACATCAACGTGGAACCCATGCAGCGCAGCATCCGGGAAGCGGTGCTGGTAGGCTCGCTGCTGGGCGTGGTGTGCTCGCTGTTCGCGGGCGCGATGGCGCTGGTGTTTTCCCGCTCCATCGTCGTGCGCAGTCAGCGGCTCCTCCGGCACATGGACAGCATGACCGCCGAGCACTTCTCCCCCATTTCCCGCGACCCCGGCAGCGACGAGATCGGCGAATTGACGGCGCATTTCAACGCCATGGGCACGCGGCTCAAGCAGCTCATCAACGACCTGTACGTGCTGCAATTGAAGCAGAAGAGCATGGAGCTGGAAAACGTGCGCGCGGAGCTCAAGTACCTGCAGGCCCAGATCGATCCGCACTTCCTGTTCAACACTTTAAACGCCATTCTCGTACTCAGCGTGCGCAACGGCCACACCGAGGAGGCGGAGATCATCCGCGCGCTTTCCAAGCTGCTGCGCCGCATGGTGGATACCACCCACGACGTGGTGCCCCTTCGGGAGGAGCTGGATTTCGTGCGCATGGTGCTCAAGGTGGAGCGCTTCCGCTTCGGCGATAAGCTGCGCTACGAATTCAGCGTCACCCCCGAGGCCGAGGCGCGCACCGTGCCGGTGATGAGCGTTCAGGGGCTGGTGGAAAACGCCTGCAAGCACGGCGTGCAGGGCATCGACGGCCAGGGCATCGTGCGCGTGTCCGCCCGTGTGGACGGGGAGGGCGCGCTGATCGTCGAGGTGAGCGACAACGGCGTGGGCGTTCCGCCGGGCCGCTTGAGCAAGCTGCAAAAGCAGATCGTAAGCCCGGAGGACATGCCCGACAGCGTGGGGCTGCAAAACATCTACCGCCGGCTCGTGCTGCGCTGCGGCAAGACCGCGGAGCTCACGCTGCGCGGCGCGCCGGAGCGCGGCATGATCGCCACCATCCGTATTCCCGCCGATGGAAAGGAGGGGTCGGGCGATGCTTAAAGCCATGCTGGTCGACGACGAACCGCTGGCGCTGGAGGGCCTTCGGCTGCTCATCGACTGGGGCGCGGAAGGGTTCGAGGTCTGCGCGGAGTGCGCCGACGCCAAGCAGGCGCTCAAACTGCTTCCGGTCGCGCGGCCCGACCTCATCGTGACCGACATCCGCCTGCCCGGCCTGGACGGCCTGGAGCTGATGCAGGCCGCCCGGCAAAAGGGCTTCGAAGGGCAATTCGTGGTCGTGAGCGGATACAACGATTTCGAATATGCCAAGCGTGCGCTGCGCATCGGCGTGGCGGGCTACCTGCTCAAGCCCGTGGAGCCGGAGGAGGCCGCCGCGGTGCTGGAGCACGTGCGCGGCAAGCTGATCGACCGCGAGGCCGGCGCGGCGGAGAGGCGCGCCCTGCCCCAACGGGTGATGAACGCCCTGCTGGCCGGGTGCGAAGCCCCCGGCGACGAACCGCTTCCCGAAGGGCACTGGCGGCTGGGCACCTGGGGCGCGCCGCTGCCCTACGAGGCCGTCCGGGAGATTCTCGCCTCCTTCCCGGAGGGCGAAGCGTCCGCGCATATCGTGGAAGATAAGGAGTTTCTGGCACTGCGCTGGCCGCGGGAGGCCGCCGAGCCGGATACGCGGGCGGCCGAAACGGTGCTTGCGCGCTACCGCCGCAAGCTCCTCTTCGGCGAGCGCACCGCCGACCCCCGGCGGCTTGCCGTCACGCGCGCCCAGCTGGCCGCCCGGCTCGCCCTGTCCTGCGGCTCGCTTACCGATCGCGTCGCCGCGCTGACCCGCGCGGTCGCCCTGCGGCAGCCCGACGAGTGCCGCGCGCGCTGCGCGGAACTGACGCATTACTGCGACGCGTGCGGCGCGGATGTCCGTACGCGCGCCCGACAGCAGCTGATGTCGGAGTGCGCCCGCCTGTTCGCCGAGCGTCCGGAACAATTGGACGCCTTTCTATCCGCGCAGGACGAGCCCTTCGAATCCCTCTGCCTCGCGGCCGTGCGGCTGCTGGCGCCCGTACAGGAGCGCGTCAGCGACCGGGTCGCCGCCTACGTGCGGGAGCACGGCGGGGAGAAGCTCACCATCGAGAGCGTCGCCGCGGCGCTCAACTATAACGCCACCTATCTGGGCCGCGTGTTTCGGGACGAGCAGGGCGAGGGCTTCCGGGAATGGCTGGCCGACCTGCGCGTGCGCCGCGCCGCACAGATGCTTTCGGACACGGAGGAATGCGTGTGCGTGATCGCCGAAAAGGTGGGTTACGCGCAGTACAAGCGGTTCCTGCGGCATTTCAAACAGCGCTACGGCGTCACGCCAGAGCAATACCGGAAACAAAAAGCCAAACCGTAGCCGCGCCGCCCGCCTGCAAAGGGCGGCGCCGGGTCACAGCGTAAACAGCAGTATGTTTTCGGTCAGCGGCCCATGGGGCGTATCGTCCGTGCGCCGGCCGACCACCGCGCCGCCCATCCGCTCGTAAAAACCGCGCGCCAGGTTGCCCAGCAGGCAGTTGACGATCAGGGTCGAAAAGCCCTGCGCCTTCAGCGCCCCGGCCGCGGCGGCGAACAGCGCCCTGCCGGCGCCCTGCCCCTGATACCCGTCCAGCACGTAGAGCGCGTAAATCTCCCCCGCGCCCGGATACGCCTCGTTCCTGCACGCGCCGAACATGCAGAAGCCCACGACGGTTCCGTCGTCCTCCCCGACCAGGTAGCCGCCGCCTTCTTCAATGCCGCGGCGGCTTTTTTCCGCCCGCGGGAGCAGATCGGCGATCCGTTCGTCGATCATCTTCTCCGGTACAAGCCCCGCATACGCCGTTTTCCAGGTGTACACGTTCACAATCGTAATGCCCAGCGCGTCCGCGGGCACGGCCTTCCGTACCGTAAACACCGGCGCAACCCCTCCCGCAACGTCTTTGAGAAGATCATACCACCGATCGCCTTCCATTGCCAGCGTTTCGGGCCGGTTTCCGCAGGCGACAGATCCCCGCGGCGGCCGGCGCGAAATGCAGCAAACGCGCGCGGCCCCCGCGGGGAAGGAGGAAAGGAAGAGTTCCCTGAAGCGGTCAGCCTTTTACGCTGCCCACGTTGAGGCCCACCACGAAATACCTTTGCAGGAAGGGGTACACCACTACGATCGGCGCGGCCGAAATAACGGTGATCGCCGCGCGGATGGTGACGGGCGTGGTGTTGGTGGTGCTGGCCGCCGCGTCGGCGCTGGTCAGGGCCGCGTTGGCGCTGTTGGTGGTGGTCGCCAGCTTCATTTTAAGCAGATACTGCAGCGTGTGCAGGTGCACCTTGCTCGCGTTGTACAGGTGGGTGTCGAACCAGCTGTTCCACGCGCCGACCGCCACGAACAGCGCGACCGTCGCCAGCACCGGCGTGCACAGCGGGAAGATGATCCGCCAGAACAGGTAAAAGTCGCCCGCGCCGTCGATGCGCGCCGATTCCACCAGCGCGTCCGGCAGGCTTAGAATATACGTGCGGGTGATGATCATGTTGAAGCAGGAGAGCATCGTGGGGATGATGTAGACCCAGAAGCTCTTGGAAAGCCCCAGCGTGCGCTGGATGAGCAGGTAGTTGGGAATGAGGCCCGCGTTTACGTACATGGTCAGCACGAACGCCGTGGTGATGAACTTGCGCAGCACGTATTCCCGTCGGCTGAGGGCGTAGGCCAGCATGGAGGTCAGCACCACGTTGAGCACCGTCTGGATCACCGTGCGCGCCACGGTGATGAAGAACGCGTTGAAGATGATCTCGTCGGAAAAAATGGTCTGGTAGCTTTTCAGGCTGAACTGCCGGGGCCAAAGCCCGATGCCGCCGCGCACCGCGTCGGTTCCCTCGTTGAAGGAGATGGCGATGGTGTTGAGCACGGGATAAAGCGTGACGTACATCAAAACGAGCATCGCCAAGGTGTTGACCAGCGGGAATACGGAACGGTTGCGCAGCCGGCGGCGGAACGTCGAATTCGTCATATCCGCGCCCCCTTACAAAAGCGTGTCCTCGCCCAGGTGCTTGGCGGTGAAATTCGCGCTCAGCATCAGGGCGATGGAAACGAGGCTCTTAAAGATACCCGCGGCGATGGCGCGGCTGTACTGCCCCTTGGTAATGCCGTATTTCAAGGCGAAGATGTCGATGGTCTGCGACCAGTCCATGACCACGTTCTGGCCCATGAGGTACTGAATCTCGAACCCGGCTTCCATCAGGTAACCGATGTTCATGACCAGCAGCACCACGAACGTGCTCTTGATGCCCGGCAGGGTGATGTGGAACATCTTTTTGAAGCGGCCCGCGCCGTCGATGGCGGCGGCCTCGTAGAGCGCCGGGTCGATGGCGGCCATGGCGGCCAGGTAGATGATGGTGTTCCATCCGCATTCCTTCCACAGGTTGATGACGCCCACCAGCCACCAGAAGTACTTGCCTTCCCCCAGGAAGAACACCGGGTCCTTTGTAAGCCCTACGGCGAGCAGAAACTGGTTCACGGCGCCGTCGCTGGCGAAAATGGTCTGCGCGATGCCCACCACGATGACCCAGCTCAAAAAGTGGGGCAGGTAGGTAACGGTCTGTACCGTGCGCTTGAAGTGGGTGTTTCGGATTTCGTTCAAAAAAAGCGCGAGCAGAATGGGAAACACGAACCCGAACACCAGGTTGATGGCGGCCATGGCGAAGGTGTTGCGGATCGCCCGGATAAACTCGGGCTTTCCGAAAAGCCAGATGAAGTTTTTCATGCCGACCCATTCGTTGTCGAACAGCGGCTTGGCGGGGTTGTAGTCCATGAAGGCCGTAATCCAGCCCCACAGGGGAGAATAATTGAACAGGAAAATATATAACAGCATCGGCACGCTCATCAGTACGAGCTGCCGCTGCAACCAAAGCCTTTTCCAAAAAGAGACCTGCCGAAAGGAGATAGCCCCGTTTACGGCGGTCACGTCGGTTGCTTTTGCGCTTCGCACGTAGTACACCTCGCTTGGGGGAAAATAAAGGGTTGCGCCGGGTCCCCGCCTGAAAAGGAGCGGCGGGAGGGGTTCCCTCCCGCCGCAGGCGAACGAGCCGCCGTTAGGAGTTCTTGGCAACCAGTTCGAGAATCTGCTCCTGCATGAAATCCACGAAATCGGAAACGGGGATGGCGTTGACCGCGTCCACGAACGACTGCCACGTGGCGTCGAAGTCCTCCGGATCGCACATGATGACCTGAGGCAGCATCTTGCGCTCGGTATCCTGGAAGGCGGCCTTGGCGTCGTTGGCGTCCTGGTCGACCGTCACGTCGATCTGCCAGGCTTCGCCGTAGGGCGCGATGGTGATCGGGTCGTTGAAGAAGTCCAGCGGACGCTGCATGCCGTAGGCGGCGAGGAACGCCTTGTCATAGTCGTTCATCTGGAGATAGTAGTTCTCCGGCTGAACGGCGGGATCCCACTTGTTGCCGTCGTCCATCTCGCCCTGCTTTTTGGGCATGGAGTTGGTCAGGACGTAAGCGCTGTTGGCGTTTTTCCACACGGCGTTGGCCGCGTCGATGATCTGGTCGTAGGTGCGCACCAGGCGGCCGTTCTCCACGGAGTAATCCTCGCCCTCGATGCCCCACCAGACGATCTTCTGCCAGTCGTCGTCCAGCATCTTCTCCATGAACTGCACCAGACGCTCGGGATACTGGCAGTTCACGCTGATGCCGAAGCCGCGGTTGACGTTGATGACGGTGCCGTTGAGGTAATGCTCGGTGATTTCCTTGCCGGCCTCTTCCTCGGTGTAGACGATGGGCAGGCCCTGGTAGGTGTCCTCGAACATCTCGGCGGCGACCAGCGCGTCGGTCGCGGTCTGGAAATCCCAGTACTGGTCGAACATGCCGACCACGGTGCCGCTGGAGAGCTTGGCAATGTACTGGTCGTAGTTCATCACGAACGTATCCTGGGAGATCAGGCCCTTGTGGTAGAGCTCGTTGAGCTTCTTATAATAGGGCTTGGCATAATCCTGGATGACGTACGCTTCGGTCTTGTAGTTGTCGTTGATGTCCACGATCACGTCGCCGTCGTTGGGGCGGCCCATCAGGTGCTGCACGGGATTGAACAGGCAGAACGCGCGCCAGCTGTCGCACAGGATGGCGAAGCCTTCGTTGGCCTGACCCTTGTCGTTGGTCGGGTTGGCGGTCACGTAATCCTCGATGAGCTGGAAGTACTCGTCCATCGTCTTGATGGTCGGGTAGCCCGCCCAGGCCAGCACTTTCTTCTGCAGGAAGAAGGCGGGGCCGTTGACGTAGTTCATGCCGTAGTCTTCGGTGTTGTAGTAACGGCCGTAGTTGGGGATGATGAACAGCTGGCCGTCGTCGTTGAGCAGCCGCTTGAGGTAGGGCTGGATGTACTCGTAGATGTTGGGGGTCTTTTCTTCGCTGATGTAGGGCATCAGGTCGATCAGCGCGCCGGCGGAGATGAGCTTCTCGGCGCTGTTGCCGCCGTCCATCAGATCGGCGTAATCCTGCCCGGCGATCTTCACGCCGAGCGTCTCGTCCAGGTCGCCCGCGAGGAACTCGAACTCGAACTTGAGGCCGAACTCCTCCTCGATCATCTTGAAGATTTTATTGTCGGACGTGGGTTGGTCGCGCGCCTCGCCGATGAACACCGAAACGGTGATGGGGTCTTCGGCGGTTTCGGCCAGCGCGGGGATCGCGACCAGGGTCAGGAGCATCGAAAGCGCCAAAAGCAGGGATACAAGTTTACGCATGCATGTTCCTCCTCTTTGATTTCTTCGGCTTGCCTCGGCAGCCTTTGCATGAGAATAGCATATCACGGCCGGGCGGGCGGCAAAAGGACCGGCGTCAAACCACTTACCAGAAAAACTATAGTTTCGTTCTGTTTCGTTTCTTTTTGCGCAGGCGCCCCGCATCAGGCGTAAACGCGGTAGCGCCCGGCCAGCATGAGCAGGCAGAAAAAGTAGAGGCAGTTGTCGTAATAGCGGCGTTCGCCCTTTCGCGGCGGCGTTTGCCAGAAGCGGAGCACCCATTGGCGCGAAAGCGGCGTATCGGTCGCAAGCGACGCGGCGGCCGTGGTGGCGACGATCGCCACCGGATGCAGCGCAGGCGGGTCGACGACGCGGCCGTCGACCGTGTAGGTGGAGAAGGGCTCCCTGTCCCACAGGAAGGTTTGCAGGTGGTCCGCAACCGTTTTGTACTCGCGGCGCGGGCCGTTCCACGCGCTGTCCAGCCCGATGTTCATGGCCACGCGGTAAGCGTCGCTGAAAAAGTTTCCGTGGCCGTGCGCCGTTTCCGGCGTGCCGTCGTAGTGCGCGTATTCCGGCGCAAGCCCCGTAACGGGGTGACAGGCCCTGGCGATATAGGCGCGGCTGGCCTCGGCGGCGCGAAGCCAGAAGGGGCGGTCGCCCTCGTCGGCCAGCAGGGCGAAGCGATCGTAGAAATGCGGCAGGTGGTAGGACGGGTCGCTGAAGGAAAACTCCGGCACGAAGCGGATCAGCGCGGTCTTTTCGTCCCACATGGCGTGCCCGCCGGGGGTCAGCCGCGGCTGGTGCACCGCGTGGCGGAGAATCGCCCGCGCCTGCGCCGCGTAGTTAAACGGCGGTTCGCCCTCGCCCCAGCGGGCCGCGGCGAAGAACAGCGCCATGGCGTAGTATTCCTCGCCGTCGGGGGCGGGGCCGTCGCTGTTGCGCCTGCCGTCGGGCTTCACCGACCAGGCGAAGTAGCCCGCGTGGGGGCCGCCTGCGTTGTACATGTAGCGGAGGCTGAACGTCCACAGCCGGTCGAACAGGTCCTTCCGGTCCGTCTGCACGGCCATCATCATGCCGTAACTCATGCCCTCGGTGCGGGCGTCCAGGTTGCCCGTGTCCATCAGGTAGCCCGCGTCCGCGCCCGATTCGTAGTAGAAGCGTTCCGTCCCGTCTGAAAAGATCGCCGCGAACGCTTCGTTGATCCTCCTGTCGATTTCCGTTTGGGGTATTCCCAGTTGCGCAAGCAGATTGGGGGCGGTTTTCATACTTGAACCCCTCCGAAATTATAGTCGGCTTTTTCGCCGCGGCCTTCCCCGGCGCAGCCCGTGCCCGCGCACGCGACGCGACCCGGGATTTGAGAACAGCATACCATCATCCGGGGGCCTTGCCAATGTCCGTTTCCAAAGGCGGAGCATGAAAAACAACAGCCGGGGCGCGGCCGTGCGCGCCCCGGAAGGGAGACGATCGTTCAGTTTTCACCTTACGTCGCCGGAAAGGATCATTTCTTTCCGTACAGGACGCCCGTTTTGCCCAGCATGAACGGAAACCGCAGCGCCCGGGGGATGAAGGCCGCCGAGCCGGTATCCTCCAGGCGCGCGTCCCGCACGCCGGCCTCCTTGACGGCGGCGAGCAAGGTATCCGGCATGCCGAAATATGCCTTGACAAAAAACAGATCCTGAAAGGCGAATGTCCCGCCCTTTTTCAGCACGCGCAGCGCTTCCCGCACGGCGTCCGTCTTGTCGCGGCCGTCCTTCACCTCGTGAAAGGTCATGTTGCTCACGACCAGGTCGAACGTCTCATCCGGAACGGGAATCTTGCCGGCGCGGGCCCGGATGAATTTCGTTCTTTCCGTAACGCCTTCCGCCTCGGCGTTCTCCTCGCACTGCTTTTGCGAGTATTCCCATTCGCTTCCCCAGGTGTCGATGCCGACCGCCTTCGCCTGCGGATAGCGCTTCGCGATCCGGATCGTGAGCGCCCCGCTGCCGCAGCCGATATCCAGCGCCGTTCCCTCGCCCGTCCAGTTGACGCGCGACGCAAGCGTTTCCAGTACCCGGCGCTGTATTTCCCCGTTATCGCGGGCAAACAGCCGCCTGGCATAACAGGCGTATAGTGCCGCGACGATGAAGAAAGCCGCCAGCAGCCCGAGCAGCACCTTGAGCAGCGCGTAGCCGCCGAAGCGGACGCACACGAGCACCTCCATCACCGTCCATACCGCGGCGAGCGCCGCGAGGGTCGTAATGATCCGTTTGGATACCCAGTTGCCGTAGCGGGCTTCCTTTTGACCGTCCATCCGTACGCGCCTCCGTTCCTTTTGACCGATCGCATCGTTTCCACCGTTTTACGCCGCGCGTATCGTTATGCCTACAGGTATATTGTACTCGCCCGGGCTGGAATGTTCAACCGGCCGCCGCAACCCCGGAAGCTTGCGCCCGCATACTTGCCACGCCGTCAATATCTGCTATAATAAACCGGTAACGGAGGCGGCCGCCCCCTCCCGCGCCGGGGCGCGGGCGGCGCCCGGAAGCGGAGGCACGAGGGTGAGCGACAAGCAAAAATCCATCGTCGGCGGCATGACGGTATTGGGGATCACCGGGCTGATCTGCAAAATCGTAGCGGTTCTGTACCGCATCCCGCTGGCCTGGCTGATCGGTGAGCAGGGGCTGGGCACCTTCCAGCTCGTGTTTCCGACGTACAACCTGCTGCTCACGCTTTCGTCCGCCGGGCTTCCGGTGGCCGTCAGCCGCATGGTCAGCTTTACCCTTGCGCGCAACGACCCCCGCAACGCCCACCGCGCGTTTCGCAGCGCGCTGTCGGTGCTGTCGGTGCTGGGTGCGCTGGGCACGCTGCTGATGATCGTATTCAACCCGTTTTTAAGCGCCCGCGTCGGTGATCCGGAAACGGCGGCGGGCTTCGTGGCCATCGCGCCCGCGCTGTTGATCGTCTGCACGATGAGCGCCTTCCGCGGCTTTATGCAGGGACAGCAGAACATGGTGCCCACCGCCGTTACCCAGCTCATCGAGCAGGTGGGCAAGGTGGTCGTCGCGCTGCCGCTGGCCTACCTGGGTTCCCGTATGGGTGTCACGGACGGGCAGGGCATCAACATCGGCTACGCCGCCGCGGGGGCGCTGCTGGGCAACTCCATCGCGGAGGGCGTGGCGCTGTTCTTCATCATCGTGGTGTACCGCCGCAGGCGGCCGGCGTTCGAGCGGCTGCCCCAGGACGAGACGGTGGCGCCCATCCGGCAGAAGGCGCTGATGCGCAGGCTGATGTCGCTGGCCATCCCCATTACGCTGGCCGCCTGCATCGTGCCGCTGGCCTCGTTCATCGATTCCGGCATGGTCGTCAACCGCTTGATCGACGCGGC
Source organism: uncultured Oscillospiraceae bacterium (assembly GCA_964640955.1). Taxonomy (GTDB): domain Bacteria; phylum Bacillota; class Clostridia; order Christensenellales; family Aristaeellaceae; genus CAXXOK01. The sequence goes on from CAZXJI010000001.1 coordinate 523,234, forward strand.
GGGCTTCGCCCGCGAGGAAGCGCGCGCCATGTACGGTCGTTATTCCGGCTACGTCATTACCCTGATTAACGTTCCTACCGCGCTCGCGCTGGCTATTTCCATGAGCCTCGTGCCCGCGGTATCCGCCGGCATGGGCCGGGGCGACTGGAAGGGCGTTCGCCGCCAGAGCCACACGGGGCTGCGCATGGCGTTCCTGATCGGACTGCCGTCCAGCCTGGGCATGAGCATGCTCGCGCGGCCCATCCTGACGCTGGTCAACTACCCCTTCCCTACCGCCGAGGCGCTTACGCAGACGGCGGAGCTTTTGTCGCTGTCCAGCTTCACCATCGTCCTGTTTACGGTGGTGCAGGCGACCAGCGGCATCCTGCAGGGACTGCGCAAGCAGCGCATTCCCATGTACACGCTGCTGGCGGGCGTGGGGCTCAAGGTGCTCATCAACTATACCTTCATCGGCACGCCGGCCATCAACGTCTACGGCGCGCCCATGGGCTCGCTGGTCTGCTACGGCGTCAGCATGCTGCCCAATCTCTATTACGTCCACAAATACGCTCATCTGCCCTACGATCCGCTGAACATCTTCCTAAAGCCCCTGGCCGCGACCGCCGCCATGGGCGCGGTCATCTACGGGCTTCAAAAGGCGCTGCCTTCCGGCAGGCTGATAACGCTCCTGCTGATTCTGGCGGGTGTAATCGCCTATACGTTTTTTGCCCGCCTCTTCGGCGCGCTCCGCCGGGAGGATCTGGCGCCCTTCAGGCGCAAACTGCGCCGCAAAAATGCGGATCGCCGCGCCTGAGCGCGGTTCCATGCAAGGAGGAGAACGCTTTTGTCCACTATCGTCGTCGCAACCGTATCCACGGGGGACGTTTCCCTGTTGACCGGCGAAGTCCGCGCCGCGCTGGAGGCGGCCCCGCGACGCGTCCTGCGCACCGGGCGGCATCCGCTCGCCGCGTGGCTTACCGGCAAAGCGTTGCCGTTTGAGACGCTGGACGCGCTCTACGAAACCGGCACGGATTTCGACGCCTTCAACCGCGCGGCGGCGGAGCGGCTGCTAAGCCTCGCGCAGGACGCGGACGTGCTGTACGCCGTGCCCGACGCGGCCGCGGATACGACCGTCGCCGCACTTCGGGAGCTGGCGCCGCAGGATGTAAAGATTTCCGTATTGCCCGGCGTCGGCCACGCCGACCGCTGCCTCGCGCTGCTCGGTGCGCCCGCGGGGGGCGTTCGCCTGTACGCCGCCGAAGCCTTCCGCGCGGCCAGGGTCAGCCCCGGCGAGGCGCTTCTGCTTTGCGAGCTGCACAGCCGCGAATGCGCGGGCGAATGCAAGCTGAAACTGCTGAACATGCTGCCGGACGAGACGGAGGTCGCCTTTTTCTCCGGCAGCGAGGACGGCGCGCTGACCAAAACCACCGTTCCGCTGTACACGCTGGATCGTCAACCCGCCTACGACCACCTGACCGCCTGCTATGTGCCCGCTGTGGCGCGTCAGGATCGCAAGCGCTTCGATATGGACGACCTTGTGGCCGTCATGGAACGCCTGCGCGCGCCGGGCGGCTGTCCGTGGGACCGGGAGCAGAGCCACGAAAGCCTGCTGGGGAGCCTGCTGGAGGAAAGCTACGAGTTCATCGGCGCGGTGCGGGACGGCGATACCGATCACATGTACGACGAATTGGGGGACGTGCTTCTGCAGGTCGTCTTTCACGCGGAAATCGCCCGCCAGCACGGGGATTTTACCATCGACGACGTGACCACCGCCATCACCCAGAAGATGATCGAGCGCCACCCGCATATTTTCGGCAGCGTCCGGGCGGATACGTCCGAGCAGGTGCTCACCAACTGGGACGCCTTCAAGCGCAGCCAGCGCGGCATTCGCAGCGTCGCCGGAGAAATGAAGGACGTCACCACGGCGCTGAGCCCCACCCAGCGCGCCGCCAAAGTGCAGCATAAAGCGGCCAAGATCGGGTTTGATTTCCCCTCTGTCGTCGAGGCCCTGCGCAAGGTGTACGAGGAGGCGAACGAGGTGGGCGAATGCGTCGCAAGCGGCACCGAAACCGAAATGGAGCTGGGCGATTTGCTCTTTTCGGCGGTCAACGTCTGCCGGCTTTGCGACCGCAATCCCGATCTCGCTCTGTTCTCCGCCACCAACAAGTTCATCGATCGCTTTCAAAAAATGGAAAAAACTGTTGAAAAGGCCGGAAAATCAATTGAGGACTTGACTTTATCCGAAATGGATGTATACTGGGAAGCAGAAAAGCAAGGAAAATCGCCCACCGGGGGCTAATTGTCTGCTTTTCTAAGGTTAACCAGTGTTGCACCATGCTAATGGTCCAATAACAAAGGAGGAACTACCTATGAACAAAGCTGAACTGACTGCCGCTATCGTAAAGAAAGTCCCTCACTTTACCAAGAAGGATGCCGAAAAGGCTCTTGGTGCCGTGACCGAGTCGATCACCGAAGCTCTCGCAGCCGGTGAAAAAGTACAGGTCGTCGGCTTCGGTTCCTTTGAGGTACGCAAGCGTCCCGCCCGCGTTGCCCGTAACCCCCGCACCGGCGAGCAGATCAAGATCGCCGCTTCCAAGGCGCCCGTCTTCAAGGCCGGCAAGGCCCTAAAGGAGAGCGTCAACAAGTAATCCCGTTGGGCAATTCCGGGTTCGTCCCGGGCGTTCAAACCGCCGGCAAACATTCGCCGGCGGTATTTTTATGGCTTTACGGCAATTCCCGCGTCCCGCGCTCGGCCCCCCATGGTTCCATAGCGGGAGTACGGCAAGGATGATCGGACAGGCACATAAAGAAACGGCACTCCATACGGAGTGCCGTTTCTTTATGTGGGATGCGGCGGCGATCTACTCTACCGGGCCGTTACCAGCCAAGTACCAT
>CAZXJI010000002.1:0-281026 GCA_964640955.1 uncultured Oscillospiraceae bacterium
GAGTCTAGAGCAAGCAATAAGAGACAAAGTAGTATTGATGTGCTAAAAGCGATTTGTGCTTTCCTTGTCGTATGTATTCATTGTCCTTTTCCAGGAGAGATTGGGGAATACATTACATCATTATCTCGAATTGCTGTGCCAGTATTCTTTATGATATCCGGTTTTTTCTATCAAAACACAGCAGATCGGCATAACGAACGAAAACAAATCAAAAAAGTATTTGGGCTGGTAATAATATCCACCGTGATTTTTCTGTTGTATCAATCGTTCATTCATTTCTTTCATGGCGATTTATTAGCGTATTGGCAGAGTGTTTTCACATTCAGGAATCTTGTAATACTGATTTTTACAAACGACAACCCCCTAGCCGGACATTTGTGGTATCTAAATGCAGTTTTATATGTTCTAGTAATCGTATACATGACAGATAAGTATGGATTAAAAAAGCTCCTATATATCGTTTCTCCTTTGTTGCTAATAGGTGATTTAGTTTTCGGCAAGTACTCAATCCTATTGCTCGGGAAATCCTTCCCGTTTATCCTTGTGAGAAACTTCCTTTTTGTTGGAATCCCCTATTTCTGTATCGGTCGGATTATATTTGACCAAAGAACTAATATTGTCAGAAAAATGAAATCAGCTAAACTTCTCGTTCTCTGTATAATTCTGTTTTCGATAACGACTATCGTTGAACGATACCTTTTGGTTTCATTTGATATCAATCCGAAAAGAGATCACTATATTAGCACGACATTTCTTTCCGTTGCTGTTTTCATTTTTGCTATGGTAGTAAAAATGAAAACAGCAACGGAAAATTCTATGGCATATAAGATAATGGCTAACATCGGGTTTGCTTGTTCTGCGTGGGTCTATATTATACATCCGATTTTTATTACGTTATTCTCTTATTTTTCAAAGAGGCTAGGTATTGTTGATATATACGGCTATATTGCTCCTGTTATTGTGTATGCATCTTCTGCCAGTTTTGTTTTAGCGTTTAAAAACATTCATTCACGCCTACACCGATGAGTGGTAAATGCGACCCGCTGCGAAACCGGCATTCCGCTGCTACGGTATGCACACACCATCTGCTACCCTATACACGGATTCACCCGAGACCTGACTTTTCGTATTTCCAGGTCCTGTTGTTTCATATTAAATCGATTCTCAAGACTTCTTGAGTGGTTTTGTTGAGATATGCGGATAGCATTCTTGCCGTTGTTAGTACCTCTCAAGGACCATATTCAGTTCCGTTCCTTTGGTGAAATTGTTCCAACGCAGTGTCTCCACCCGGCAACAATCATTTATGCAGCTGACCGCTATCTTGGTGTTGAACTTCACCTCAGCGGCAGCCTTTTTCCGTACGGTTGACCACATGCGAGGCTGTGAAATACTGACAACACGATCCTCTGCCCTATTCGTTTTGTATTGACACATTGTAAACTGGTCCTGCTAAAGTTGATGGAGGGTGAACGGCTCAATCCGTTCTGATCCTGCGATATATCCATGGACAGGGTTGGGAACAGATCGTCTGGGTGCTGGGCATCTGCAGGAGCCGAGCCTTTACCCCGGAGCGCGCTGAAAGGCTTCGGGAAGGTCCGTATGTAGCAAAAAGAGAGCCCGCCGCAACGGAACGGCGGCAGGCTCTCTTTTTGCCCAAAGCGTGGTCATTGGCTCATGGGCTTTCCTGAGAGTATCAAGGCGATTGAGAGAGAATCGCTTAGCGATACGATTGTCGTCACGGTTCTGCCGGCCGGCCCGCTCCACCATGCCCATATCGTCAGTATACAGGAGCAGACCTGTCGGTGGAAGGGTCGTCTGAAAACAGGAATTCACCCCGTTTCGCCGACGGGTATCCTGGTTCGTATCATTCCCTATCAACTCTTTCAATGGCAACCTTCGGGAAGATACCCGCATGTCAATTCGTTTATATGGCTTGAGGGCGCAAGGGGAAAGTTGAAACGACGGCGAAATGATTAAGTGGTTAATGTTCGCCTTTCGGGGGGAGGCCATTCTTCGACACGGATACCCTTGCGGCGGAACACGTTGGGGAACCGGCCTGCCAAACGGCGACCGACCCCGCGCAAGGCGTGCGCCGGGCGCGGAGATTAAAACGGAGGATCATACGATATGAAAGTCGTAATACTGGCCGGCGGCCTGGGTACGCGGATCAGCGAACAAAGCCATCTGCGGCCCAAGCCGATGATCGAGATCGGCGGCCAGCCGATTCTATGGCATATTATGAAGATTTACGCACATTACGGATTCACGGAGTTTATCATCTGCGCCGGATACAAGCAGCACATGATCAAGGAATTCTTCGAGGATTACTTCCTTCACATGTCGGATATCACCTTCGACCTGCGGACGAACACCGTGGAGGTGCACGATAATTTCTCCGAGCCCTGGCGTGTGACGGTCGTGGACACGGGACTCAACACCATGACGGGCGGCCGCGTGAAGCGCATCGGCAAATACATCGAAAACGAGACCTTCTTCCTGACCTACGGCGACGGGGTGTCGGATATCGACATCGGCGCGGAGCTCGCTTACCACCGCCAACAGGGTAAGCTGATGACGGTGACGGCGGTGGATATGCAGCAGCGCTTCGGGGTGCTGGGTATCGGCGAAAACAACGCCGTTCATTCCTTCCGTGAAAAGAGCGTGGAGGACGGCGCTTACATCAACGGCGGTTTTATGATCTGCGAACCGGAGATTCTCAATTATATCGAGGGCGACAACACCGTGCTGGAACGCGAGCCGGTGGACGCGCTGTGCAGGGCCGGAGAAATGGTTGCCTACAAGCACGACGGTTTCTGGCAGTGTATGGACACGCAACGCGACATGGAACACCTGGAAAAACTCTGGTCTACGGGCAGCGCACCCTGGAAGCTTTGGTGCGACTGAACGGCCGGCGTTTGCGATACGATGAATGCTTCCCGATCCCTCACAATCCACACTCCCTGCAGGACGCGGCCGGTTTGTTGCTTGCCGCAGGCATCATCATGTAATAAAATGGAGGCGAAGGGCGTTTAATGATTGATTTCACCCGGATCTGTGTTTGGAGGATGAATGCATGAAACAACGCTTGGCGGATTATCTTGCCGATTTTCTCGTGGATCACGGTGTTACGGATTGCTTTGCGGTGGTCGGCGGCGGCGCGATGCACTTAAACGACGCGTTCGGGCATAAAACGGGGCTGCACTGCTTATATAATCATCACGAACAGGCCTGCGCCATGGCCGCCGAGGCGTACGCAAGGCTGAACAACCGTCCGGCGCTGTGCAGCGTAACCACCGGCCCGGGCGGGACCAACGCGATCACCGGCGTGCTGGGCGCGTGGCTGGATTCGCTGCCAATGCTGGTCATCTCCGGCCAGGTGCGCTACGATACCACCGCGCGCAGCACGGGCCTGAACCTGCGCGCCATGGGCGACCAGGAGTTTGATATTACGCGCGCCGTTGAAACCATGACGAAATACGCGGAGATGGTCGTTACGCCCACCCGCATCCGCTACTGCGTCGAGAAGGCGCTCTATCTGGCGACCCACGGGCGCATGGGGCCCTGCTGGCTGGATATCCCGCTGAACGTGCAAAGCGCGATCATCGAAACGGACGAGCTTTTGGGCTTTGATCCCCTATCGGAGCCGGTAGAAGCGGTGCCGGCGGTTTCGGACGCGGTGATCGAGCAGGTATTTGAAAAGCTCTGCGCCTGCGAACGCCCCGTGCTTTACGCCGGCAACGGCGTGCGGCTCGCCGGGGCCCAGCCGGCGCTGATCCGTCTTGCGGAAACGCTGCAAACGCCGGTGGTCACCTGCTGGAACAGCGTGGACGTCATCGAGGACGCCCACCCGCTGTATACGGGCCGCGGCGGCATCATGGGCGACCGCGCGGGCAACTTCGCGGTGCAGAACGCGGATTTGCTGTTGTGCGTGGGGACGCGGCTGAGCATCCGCCAGACGGGATACAACTGGGACACGTGGGCCCGCAAGGCCTATAACATCGTTGTGGATATCGACGAAAACGAACTCAAAAAACGGCTGGTGCATATCGAACTGCCCGTGCACGCCGACGCCCGGGACTTCATCGATCGGCTCTCGCTGCGCGCGGCGGCGGAACCCCCGGCGCCCAAAACGGCGTGGCTTGCGCGCTGCGCCCATTGGAAGCAGGCCTATCCCGTCGTGCGCCCGGAGCACCTCGCGCCGGGCCCCGCCAACGTATACGCGTTCATCCACGCGCTGTCCACCCGCCTGCCGGAGGGCAACCTGACGGTGGTGGGCAACGGCAGCGCCTGCGTCGTGGGCAGCCAGGGCTATACCATTCAGAAGGACGCGCGGTTCTTCATCAATTCGGCGGTCGCCGCCATGGGGTACGACCTGCCCGCGGCGATCGGCGTCGCCGTTGCCGCCGGGGGACGGGACGTGATCTGCGTGACCGGCGACGGCAGCATTCAGATGAACCTGCAGGAGCTGCAGACGATTCTGACCAACCGGCTGCCCATCCGTATCTATGTCATCAACAACCAGGGTTACCACAGCATCCGCCAGACGCAGAACAACTTTTTCAGCGCGCATTGCAGGGTCGGCATCGGCCCGGAAAGCGGCGACCTGGAATTCCCGGACCTGGGCAAAATCGCCGCGGCGTACGGCTACGACTTTTACCGAATCCGAACCAACGGGGAGATGCCTGCCGTCGTAGAAAAAACGCTTGCGGCCAAAGCGCCGCTGATCTGCGAGATCATCGTGACGCCGGAGCAGTGCTTCGAACCCAAGTGCTCCAGCCGACGCTGCCCCGACGGTACCATGGTCAGCTCCCCGCTGGAGGACCTGTACCCGTTCCTGCCAAGGGAGGAACTGCGGGACAATATGATCGTGCCGATGGTGGGTGAAGAATGAAAAAAGCGATCATTACCGGGGCCACCGGCATGCTGGGGGCCACGCTGGCGCGCGAACTGCTCGCCGGCGGCGTTACGGTGCTGGCGATCGCGCGGCGCCATAGCGCGAAGCTCGGCAACCTGCCCCGGCACGAGGCCCTGCTGACGCTGGAGGCGGACCTTGACGAGCTTTCCGCCCTCACGCCGGAAACCGTCGCGGCGGCCGGGGGCCGGGCGAAGGACGCCCGTTTTGCCCCGCCCTACGACTGCTGGTTTCACTTCGCCTGGGACGGCACCTACGGCCGGTCCCGGGAGGACCTTTACACGCAGGAATCGAACGTCCGGCACACGCTGGACGCCGTTACGGCGGCGGCGCGGCTGGGCTGCACCCATTTCGTGGGGGCGGGCACGCAGGCGGAGTACGGGCGCGTGGCGCGCGGCGTCAAGCTTGCGCCGGATACGCCCGTGCACCCGGTCGGCGGCTACGGCGCGGCCAAGCTCTCGGCCGGGCTTCTGGGGGCGCTGCACGCGCAAAGCTTGGGCATGGCCTTTGCCTGGGTGCGCGTGGTAAGCGTCTACGGCCCGATGGACAACGAGTTTACGGTGACGATCTCCACCATCCGAAAGCTTCTGCGCGGCGAACACGCGGCTTTCACCAACGGCGACCAGCAATGGGATTTCCTCTACAGCGAGGACGCGGCGCGCGCCTTCCGGCTGATCGGCGAGCATCCCCGTTCGGGCGCCGTATACGTGCTGGGCAGCGGGGAGACGATCCGCCTGTCGGACGCCTTCGCCACGCTGGCAGGCGCGGTCTCGCCCGATGCGGACTACCGCCTGGGCGAGCTGCCCTACCGTCCCGATCAGTGTATGTACCTCTGTGCGGATCTGGAAGCGCTCACGGCCGCGGTGGGCTTTTCCCCGCAGATCGGCTACGCCGAGGGCATCCGCCGCACGGTCGCGTGGTGCCGGAGCCATCCCGGGCGCGGGGCGCGGCCCGTGCAATAACCGGTCAGGAAGGAGAACGGCATGCAAAAGACCCTGAGCATCCTCATTCCATGCTATAACGAGGTCGAAAACGTCGAGCCGATGTACGAGGCGATCAGCGCGGAAATGCGCAAATCCCTGCCGGACTGGCCCTATGAGCTGATTTTCGCCGACAACAAGTCCACCGACGGCACGCGCGAGAAGATTCGCAAAATCTGCGCCGGCGACCCGCGGGTGAAGGCCATCTTCAACAACCGCAACTACGGCCAGTTCAACTCGCCCTACCACGCCATGCTGCAGGCGCAGGGCGACTGCGTCATTTCCATCTGCGCGGATTTTCAGGATCCCGTGGAGATGATCCCGCAGTTCGTCGCCGAGTGGCAGAAGGGTTACCAGGTGGTGTGCGGGGTGAAAACCACCAGCCTGGAAAACCCGCTGATGCGGTTATTGCGCACGCTGTACTACCGGGGGTTCAACAAAATATCGGACGTGCACCAGATCGAGCATTTCACGGGCTTCGGCCTGTACGACCGCAGCTTTGTGGAAATCATGCGAAAGCTGGACGACCCGATTCCTTTCCTGAGGGGCATCGTGGCGGAGTACGCGTCCAACTACCAGACGATTGCCTATCAGCAGCCCAACCGGCGCGCGGGCAAGACGCACAACAACTTTCGAAGTCTGTATGACGCGATGATGCTGAGCTTCACCTCCTATACCAACATCGGGCTGCGCATCGCCACGTGGAGCGGCTTCGTGCTTTCGGGGCTGAGCATCCTGGCGGCGCTTGCGTACCTGGTCATGAAGCTGATCTGGTGGGATCGCTTCCCGGCAGGCAACATTCCTACGCTGCTGGCGGTGCTGGTGCTGGGTTCCATCCAGATTTTCTTCATCGGGCTGATCGGCGAATACATACTGAACATCAACCGGCGTGTGATTCACCGCCCGCTGGTCATCGAGGAGGAGCGCGTGAATTTCACCGAAGGCCCGGCCGCGCCGCAGAAAGACAGGCCCACGGGGGATGATTGCGTTTCATGAGCCGTGAAAGAATCATCAGGCTGTTCTCCGTTTTGCTGATCGCGCTGTTCATCGGTTCCATCGTTTGGAACATCGTACAGAACGGAAGCGTTCTGGACGCGATCCTCTACGACGACCAGTTGGACACCGGCATGGATTTTTTCAACAGCATGGCCTATACGCGCGGACGCGTGCCGTATACCCAGTACGGTACGGTGTACCCGCCGCTAGCCAACGTGCTCTTTCTAACGCTGATGCACGCGGTGCCCACGGAGGTTTCCGACCGGTGGGGATCCACGTATGACGAGCTGATTTCCATGCGGGGTACGGGCTTGGATATGCGGCTGTACCAGGGGGCGCTGTTCCCGTTCCTGCTGTTTATCGCCTTTTCGGCCGCGGTGCTTTTTGCGCTCGCGTACCGGGGCATACGCGGCGAACCGCCCGCCAAAGCCCTGTTCGCGTTTGCGATGATCACGTCGCTCGGCGTCCTGTATGCGGTGGAACGGGGCAACATCAGCTTGACAACCCTATGCCTTGTGCTATTCTATATTCAGTTTCAGGATTCGCCCAGCCGGGTGGTGAGCGAGCTTGCGCTGTTGTCGCTGGCCGCGGCTACGGGGCTCAAGCTTTACCCGGTGGTATTCGGGGTGACGCTGCTGCTTTCCCGGCAGTACGGCAAGGCGCTGCGCGCGATCCTCTACGGGCTGGTGCTGTTCCTGGCCCCCTTCTTTCTGTTCGAGGGCTTTGCGTCTATCAAGCAGTTCTTCCAATTGCTTCTGGCGTTCAACGATCCCGGGGAGGCGGTTTCGCCCATCGGCGTCTCGCTGATGCAGATCGCGGAAACGGCGCTGAAGCTTTTCCATTTCAACGAGACGTCGCCCGCGGGGTATGCAGCGGTGCTGGCGGCCGTCGGGAAACTGACGTATCTGATTCTCGCCGTGGCCGTCGCCCTGTGTTTCGTTACCCGGTACCGCTGGAAGGCGCTGCTGCTGCTGGCGCTGACGACCATACTCATCCCCAACCGGTCCGGAATATACGTTACCTGCTATCTCATCGTGCCCGTGATCGCGTTCCTCAACGCCCAGCCGGAGCCTTCCCGCCTGCGTTACGCGTATATGGCGCTGTTCGTACCGCTGCTCGCGTTTTTCCCCTACGTCACTACCCGGATCGGCGGGTATCAGGCGGTGCAGCTGGTGGTGGAGTGCGCGCTGGCGGCGCTGCTGGTGCTGGTCATGGCGGACGTGCTGCACGAGGCGGCCAAGCGGGTCGGGCGCACGCATACGTACGTCCGTCGCAGGAGGCACGTGCGCTTTACCTGACGGACGGGCGCGCAACCATACGGGAAGGGGATCGACATGCAGTCTTTTTATCAGGGAAAACGCGTGTTCCTGACGGGCCACACCGGCTTTAAGGGCAGCTGGCTTGCGCTTTTGCTGCACACGCTGGGCGCGCACGTGACGGGTTACGCGCTCGCGCCGCCGACCGACCCCGATCTGTTTTCGCTGATCGGGGGGCCTTCGGTGGATGTATCGGTCATCGGGGATATCCGCGACGGCGAAAAACTGATGAAGGCGTTCCGGAAGGCAGAGCCGGAGATCGTTTTTCACCTGGCGGCGCAGCCCATCGTGCGCGAGGGGTACCGGGAACCGGCCCATACCTACGCCGTCAACGTCATGGGCACGGTGAACCTGCTGGAATGCGTGCGCCTGACGCCGGGGGTGCGAAGCTTCCTCAACGTGACGACCGACAAGGTGTACCAAAACAACGAATGGGCCTGGGGCTACCGCGAGACGGACACCCTGAACGGCTCCGACCCCTACGCCAACTCCAAAAGCTGTTCCGAACTGGTTACGCAGGCTTACCGGCGCTCCTTTTTTGCGCAGGGCGGCCCGGCGATCGCCACGGCGCGCGCCGGAAACGTCATCGGCGGCGGGGATTACGCGGCGGACCGCATCATTCCGGACTGCGTGCGCGCCGCTTACGCGCACCGGCCCGTTCCGGTGCGCAATCCGTATTCCACCCGCCCCTATCAGCACGTGCTGGAGCCGCTGTGGGCCTATCTGTCCATCGCGCGGGCCCAGGCGGAGAACCCGGCGCTGGCCGGAAGCTACAACGTAGGGCCGGACGACGGTGATTGCATTACCACCGGCGCGCTGGTGCGGCTGTTTACCGCCGCGTGGGGCGAGGGCCTGCGCTGGGAGGCGCGGGAGGAGCCCGGCGCGCCCCACGAGGCGACGTTCCTGAAGCTGGATACCAGCAAGCTGCGCCGGGCGCTCGGCTGGTCGCCCACGTGGAATATCGCCGAAGCGGTCGGGCGCACCGTGGCGTGGGCGAAGGCGTACCGCGACGGAGCGGATATGCTTTCGGTGTCCCGGCAGCAGATCGACGCGTTCCTCGCGGTCAGGGAGGAGAAGGAGCAGCATGACGCAGTTTGACGGAAAAACCGAAAAGGAGGCGCGCGCGGAGATTCTCGCGATGGTTCGCGCCTATGCCGATACGTACCATCAGCCCGGGGATTACCATGCCGGGGACCGGATCCCCTACGCCTCGCGCGTATACGACCATGAGGAAATGGTCAACCTGACGGACGCGGCGCTGGATTTCTGGCTGACCGCCGGGCGCTATGCCGACGCGTTTGAGGCGGCGCTGGCCGATTACCTGCACGTGCGCCATTGCGCGCTGGTCAACTCCGGCTCCTCGGCCAACCTGCTGGCCTTCATGACCCTCACCTCGCCGCTGCTCAAGGAGCGGGCCGTGCGGCGCGGGGACGAGGTGATCACCGTGGCGGCGGCGTTCCCCACCACGGTCGCGCCCATCGTGCAGTTCGGGGCGGTGCCGGTTTTCGTGGATGTGACCATTCCCCAGTACAACGTGGACGTTTCGCGGCTGGAAGGTGCGCTGTCCCCCAAAACGAAGGCCGTGATGCTTGCGCATACGCTGGGCAACCCCTTCGACCTGGCGGCGGTGCGGGCCTTCTGCGACCGGCACGGCCTGTGGCTGATCGAGGATAACTGCGACGCGCTAGGTTCGCGCTACACGCTTAACGGTGTGGAGCGCTTCACCGGCACGGTAGGCGACCTGGGCACCAGCAGCTTTTATCCTCCCCACCATATGACCATGGGGGAAGGCGGCGCGGTCTATACCGATAACCCCCTGCTGTCGCGGATCTGCCGCTCGCTTCGGGACTGGGGGCGCGACTGCCGCTGTCCCTCCGGGGTGGATAACCTCTGCGGCCATCGCTTCGACCGGCAATACGGGGAACTGCCGCTTGGCTACGACCATAAATACGTGTACTCCCACTTCGGCTACAACCTGAAGGCGACCGACCTGCAGGCGGCCATCGGCTGCGCGCAGCTGCGCAAGCTTCCGGACTTCGTGCGCCTGCGCCGCGAGCATTTCGCGCGGCTCCGCGAGGCGCTTGCGCCTTACGGAGACAGGCTGATCCTTCCGCAGGCCGCGCCCGGCGCCACGCCCAGCTGGTTTGGGTTCCTCATGACCTGCAAACCCGGCGTAAACCGCAACGACGTGGTGCGCCGCGTGGAAGCGGCGGGCGTGCAGACCCGCATGCTTTTCGCGGGCAACCTGCTGCGCCACCCCTGCTTCACGCCGATGCGCGTTTCCGGCGAAGGCTACCGCGTGGCGGGCGAGCTTACGCAGACGGACCGCATTATGAACGACACGTTCTGGATAGGCGTCTATCCGGGGCTGACGGACGACCGCCTCGACGCGATGACGGCCGCCGTCGCCAAAGCCGTGGGCGTATGACGTCGCGGCATTGGCGGGCGGCGCTGGCCCGTTTCTCGGAAAAGCCGATTTTCAAAAGCCTGACGCAGTTTATCAAGTTCAGCATCGTGGGCATCAGTAACACGCTGATTTCGCTGGCCGTATACTACCTCTGCTACAGCCTGCTGGGTATGCACTACATCCTGGCGAACGTCCTGGCGTTTCTGGTCAGCGTCACCAACGCCTTTTACTGGAACAGCCGCTACGTGTTCGCCGCGGGCGAGCGGCCGCACTGGAAGCAGGCGTTCGGGATGTATGTTAAAACGGTTACCGCCTACGGCCTTACGTTCCTGTTGAGCACGGGGCTGCTGGTATTCTGGGTGGAGCTGGTCGGCGTGTCGGCGGAAGTGGCGCCCATTATCAACCTGTTCATTACCATGCCGCTCAATTTTCTGCTCAACAAGCATTGGACGTTCAGGCGCAAGGACACCGGGGAAACCTGAACCCTTCGCGCCGTTATCGACATCAGGAAAGAGGCCTTCCGTATGCCTAAGTGGGAAAGCAGACTGCTGACGTGGATTCACCGCCGCATCCTCTGGCTGGGCGGAGCGGCGGTCCTCCTGCTATCGCTGTACGCCCGCTACAGCTTCTGGAGCCTGAACAATTCCGATATCGCTACCCTCGCCTCCTGGGTCGGCCTCGCGCGCGAGGGGGGCTTTGCCGCGATGCTTGCGCAGGTGGATTACAGCCCGGTCTACTATTACCTGTTCTTTGTGCTCAGCCGGCTGCCGCTGCCGCTGACCGACGCGGGGCTGGTCAAGCTTCTGTTCGTCGGCTTCGAATACCTGTGCATCGGGGCCTGTGCCGTGCTTCTGTACCGCCTTTCCGCGCCCGAGCGAAAAGGCGGTAACGCTTTCGTTGCCTTCGCGCTTTTATGCCTCTCCCCGGTCATGGTGCTCAACGCCGCGGGCTGGGGCCAGTGCGACGCGACGTACACGTTGTTCGTGGTCCTGTCCGTGCTGGCCGTGATGCGGGATCGCCCCGCAGGCGCTGCGGTGCTCTTCGGCCTGGCGCTGTGCTTCAAGCTGCAGGCGGTGTTTGCCCTGCCCGCCTTTCTGTACGTCTGGTTTACGCGGCGAGAGAAAAGCTTTTTGTACCTTCTGCTGATCCCTCTGGTCATCTGGCTGATGGGGCTGCCGCTGGCGCTGTTCGGCGCAAGCCCCATGATCGGCTTTTCCGTCTACTGGACGCAGGGAAACAGCCAGGTGTTCTGGGTCACCAAAAACTATCCCGGGTTCTACGCGCTGCTGGGCGCGCTGCTGGACCCCTTTCAGGTCGGCGATTACACCCACCTGTACATGTTTATCCGCTACGGCCTTGCCCTGTGCGCGGGGGTGGTGGGGACGGTCTATGTGGTTTTGCTTCGGCGCGGCGCCGTGTTTGAGAAGTCCGCGATGCCTTTGCTTTACGCCTGGACGGCGCTTGCGTGCGTATTTTTCCTGCCGCACATGCATGAGCGCTACGGCATGATGGGTGAGGTTTTTCTGCTGTGCTACGCGGTGGCGCGCGGCAAGCCGGTTTACTACCTGCTGTGGGTGCTAGCTACGGCGATGTCCACCCTCTCCTACGGCGATTTCCTGTTCATGGAGCAGATTACGCCCCAGCAGGTCGGCGCGTACGTGAACCTCGGCATTCTGTTCGTGCTGACGGTCGAACTGTTCCGCACGGGCGAGAAGGGCCGGTCTCTTGAGGCGGTTTAAAATCGAAAATCCGGGCGAGCTTTTGGCGCAACCGCCGTCAACGGCCGCGGAGGCGCTTCAAACAGGTCGCTTCAGGACGCTCCACAGGGCGTAGGCCAGGAAGCCCGCACAGGTCGCGAAGGCCTCGCCCGTCTCGCACGCCCCGGTCGTCTCGTTTACGCTTTCGCACGCGACCCCGTTGTCCATTCCGGTCAGGCGCAGGTGCGAAAGAGCCGTTTCCGCATGCCCGCTCAGCAGGCTGTTGCAAACGGAGAGCACCCAGGGGTGCGGCGCGTGAAGGCAGCCGATTTCGGCGATCGGCGCGTTTGCGAAGGAAAACGGGTAATCGGCCGCCCGTATCATGGCGACCGTGTTTTGCCACACCTCGTCCGCCGAATCGCAGAAGCCGTAAAACGGCAGCAGCTGCAGGCTTCCCGGCGGCTCGTCGTAAATATCGTAATCGCCTTTCAGGTCCACCGACCAGGCGAAGAAGCGCCGGCCGTCCTTCTCCTTTACGCAATGGCGATATATCGCCTGTTTCACACGCTCCGCCTCGTTTGCCGCCTCCGGTCTGTCCAGCAGACGGGCCAGGGCGCGCAGCGAGTGCCAGACCAGTGCGTTGTCGTAGGTTAGGTAGGGGTATCTGCGCAGGTCGTCGGTCGGCTGAAGAAAGGTCTCGTACAGGTCGACCTCCGGATGTTTCTTTTCCGCCAGCAACCGAAGGATGCGCCCAAGCGCGTCCCGTATAAAGGGTTCGCGCGCCAGTCGCCGGTCCCCCGTTTTTTCCACGTAGCGATCCAGCGCCACGACGGGCGCGCAAAGCTCGTCCAGCTCAAAGCCGGGCTCGAGCACCGTGCCGTCGATGTATCGGCTGTGCACGCCGAAGTTGCGCGCCTGTTTTTCAAACACGTAGATAAGGATTTCGCGCGCATACATTGCGTCCGTTTCCAGAATGGCGGGGAAAGCCCACAGCAGGCTGTCCCGGTCCCAATAGGCGGCGCTCACGTAGTACCGCGGGCTGCGCGAGGTCATCAGGCAGAATTCCTCGGTATCCAGGCTGCGGCCCGAGGCGTAAAAAAAGGCGAAAAAAAGGTTCGTGTTCAGGACCCGGTTCAACGCCGGGTCGTCTATCGGCTTTTCCCGCGCGGCCAGCCATTCGGCCGTCCGCACGTAAAGCGCGTCGAAGCCCTGCCTCAGCAGTTCCTTGGCGGCGGCGGCCGCCGCGACCTCCTCATAGCCGACGCCGAAGAATATGTCCAGCCGTACGCTTTCGCCGGGCGCCAGCTCGGAAGCGCGGCCCATCGAGTAGCCGTAATCCTTCCGGGACCATACGACATCCTGATCGAAACGGCCGAACGGCTGATCATCCTCGGCGATGGGCGCAAAGGCAAACAGCGGCAGCCCCGGCCTCTGGCTCCACACGAACATGCGGTTCCAGGCGGAGTTCTTCACCTCGCGGCCCAGCGCCAGCTCGGCGGTCTCGTTAACCTCGTGCAGGGTGCGGTCCCAGCGTCCCTCCACGCCGATGTTCACCTTCGCCGGCGCCTCGCCCGCGTTGCGCGCTTCCAGCCGGAGGCCGAAGGCCCGCTCCGACAGCGGGGTCAGATAAGTGCAGGAAAAAACGAGCCCGCCCGCCTTGCCTTCCATGCGGGGAATCCAGCAATGCGCGCGGCTCCATGCCGGTTCTACGGTCCGGCGCTCGCCGTTCACCGACAGGAACGGCTTGATCAGCCCGTCGTCGCCGCGGATCTCCAGCAGCCCTTTGACGCGCATATAGAGGAATGTCACGCCCTCGATCGCACCGTCCGCTTCGCGGATCGTCGGCAACGACAGGTATTCGTTGCCCGTAACCTGATAGCCGCGCATCGATCCCCGTTCCTTTCAAGCGCGGGTCGATCCCCGTTGCCCGCTGGGTAAACCTTGCGGGAGGAGCCTGAGGTTCCTCCCGCAAGGAAAGTGAAACTACTGATTGCCGAGCAGATCGGCGTCTTCCAGTTCGGACTGGATTTCGTCCAGAGCCGCCTGCGCGGTCATTTCGTTGGTTTCAAGCGTGCTCAGCACGTTGTTGACGATCTCCGCGGCGGCGCTTGCCTCCAGCAGCGCGGGCGGGGCGACGGCGTAATCCATGCTCTCGAACACGGCCGCGCGGTTGGCGGGCGGCGTGATGTCCAGATACTCGCTCAGCTTGCTCTGATCCGCGATCGTGGGCAGTTCCCAGCTCGCATCCAGCCGCAGCTGGACGATATCCGGGTCGGAGCCCATGGCGTCGATGAACTTCGCGGCGGCTTCCTGCTTGTCGCTGGAAGGCGAGATGCAGTTGACGTTGGCGAAGAAGAAGGTGGCCTTGTCTTTGAAGCCGGGTTCGACGGCGACGTCCCAGTCGAAATCGCACTTGTCCGTGAAATCCGTAAAGGCCCAGATGCCGGTGATGGCCATGCCCAGCTTGCCCGATTCGAACAGGTCCCAGTCGCCGCGGCCCGCAAGCTCCTCGCTGGTGGGCATCACATGGTTGTCTCCGCGCAGGCGGGCGATCATCGCGTCCAGCACTTCCACGTTTTCGGGCGAGTTGACGGTAAACGCGGTGTAGTCGGCGTTGAGCAGGCTGCCGCCGTTGCCGGCAATGGATTTGTACAGTTCGTTGTAGGTCACGGGCTGGTAATAACCCCAGGTATCGTCGCCCAGCGCGCGGATCTTCTCCGCCGCGGTCTGCACGTCCGCCCAGGTCCAGTCGTTGGTGGGGTAGGCGACGCCGGCCTGGTCGAACAGCGCCTTGTTGTAGAACAGCAGGCAGGTGGAGAAGCTTTCCGGCACGGCGTAGAGCTTGCCGTTGCTGGATACGGCGGACAGGGTGCCCGTGGAGTAGTTGTCCTTGGCAATGCCCATGTCGGTCAGGTCGAGGCACTGGCCGCGCAGCATATACGCCAGGAAGTTCTCCATGTTCATTTCGAACACGTCGGGCGCGTTGCCGCCGCCGACCTTCGTGGCCAGCGAGGTGAAGTAGTCGTTGTAGCCGGTCAGCTGCACGTCCACTTTGATGCCGGGGTTCTTGGATTCAAACACCTCGACCATCTTTTTGAGCGTGTCCTCCTGCGAACCGGCCGCAGAGAAGCAGGCGTAGGTGATGGTCACGTCCTCCGCCGAAGCAACGCTCACCAGTGACAGTAGCATCGCGACCGCCAGAACCAGAGAAACCAGTTTTTTCATACGAAGAGGCCTCCTTAAGTAGAATTGTTTATCGCAAACGCACATCTGCGTTATGCTCCCTTATTTCAGCCCGCCCAGCGCGATTCCGCTGTCCACCCTGCTTTGGGTCAGCAGGTATACCGCCAGAATCGGGAGGATGGTCAGCACCGCGCCGGCCATCAGGATATGCTCCTTATTCTTATAGATGCCGTTCATGTTGCCCAGCACTACCTGCAGGGTCTGCTTGTCCGTGCTGGTGAGGACGATCAGCGGCCACAGGTAGCTGTTCCAGCTTCCCATGAACGCGAGCAGGATCATCGTCGCAAGGGTCGGCGCCACCATCGGCAGCGCGATGGAGAAGAACGTGCGGTACAGCGAAGCCCCGTCGAGCATCGCGCTTTCCAGATAGCTGTCGTTGAGCGTCATCATGGACTGCCGCATCAGGAACACGCCGAAGGCGTTGGCCAGAAACGGCAGCACCAGGCCCGTAAAGGTATCCAGCAGGCCGAGCATGCGCAGGATGATGTAATTGGGCACCATCGTGACCGTGCCGGGGATCATCATCGTCGCCAGGTAGAGGCCGAAGAGCTTCCCCGAGCCCTTGAAGGGGATTTTGGTAAAGGCGAAGGCCGCCATGCAGGCGCTCATCACCTGCACCGCCGTGCACATAATCGCCAGGAACAGGCTGTTGAAGGACGCCCGCGCAAACGAGAAGCCTTCCATGCTGAACACGCGCCGGTATCCTTCCAGCGTCGGGTGCTGCGGTATCCAGCGGATGGGAATGGTGCGAATGGTTTCCGCGCTTTTGAACGAGGAGGAAAGCATCCACAGAAAAGGCAGCAGCGTGATCAGCGCAAGCGCGCACAGGACCAGATAGAACAGGAGAATCCGCAGCGCGGTGGGGCTCTTACGCATCGTAATTCACCCACTTCTTCTGCATCCTGAACTGGATGAGTGTGAACGCCAGGATCAGGGCGAACAGAACCCACGAGTACGCGCAGGCCATGCCCATTTTGTACTGCTTGAAGGCGTATTTGTAGATTCTCTCCAGAAAGACGGTCGTGGCGCCGCCCGGGCCGCCGTCGGTCATGATCAGCACGGACTCGAACACCTGCAGGCCGTAGATCACGTTGATGACGACCAGCAAAAACAGCGTGGGCGACAAAAGCGGAATCGTAATGCCGAAAAACCTGCGCACCGGGCCGGCGCCGTCGATGGCGGCCGCTTCATAGTAAGCCGGGTCGATGGATTTGAGCGCGGCCAGCACCATCAGCGCGTAATAGCCGGTGTCCTTCCACACCGCGGCGATCACGATGCCGGGCATGGCCCATTCCTGGGAGTTGAGCCACGAGGGCGCGTTGATGCCGATCGTCGCCAGCATCTGGTTGAGCAGCCCGTACTTGCCGCTCAGCACCCACGTCCACACCACGGCCGCCGCCACCCACGAGGTGATGACCGGCGTGTAGAAAATGGCCCGCAGGGCCCCGCGCCCCGGAAACTCGTGGTTGAGAAGCATGCCTTCGGCCAGCGAGGCGATCAGGATCAGCGGCAGGTACAGCCCCAAATAGGTCAGCGTGTGCGTGAGCACCTTGGGAAACTCGTTGCCTCCCAGGATCCGCGCGAAGTTTTTAAGCCCTATGAAGTTCATGGTTCCGCCGATCAGGTCGTAATCCGTGAGGCTGAAAAACAGCGAGGATACGATGGGTATCAGGCAGAACACGACCATTCCGATCAGCGACGGGGCGATAAACACCGCCGCGGCCGTTCTGCGTCCCGAGCTTTTGGGCAAGTACATATCATTATTCCTCCCGTATCGTGCATGCCTCGGGCGACGCGTCCACGGCGTAACGTTTGCCGCGGTACCCGACGTTCATTCGAATGCGGCGGATCACAGGCGGCAGCATGGGCGAAGCCGTCGGCGCGCCGTCTTTCGCCCCGAGCCCGAGCGCGCCGAGCACCACCGCCTGCCATACCGAGCCCATCGCCGCCATATGCAGCCCCTCGCGGCCGGTGTTGCCCATCACGTTCTCCAGGTCCAGATAAACGGCCTTTCTCAGGTAATCCTCCGCCTTATCCCACAGCCCGAGCCGGAGCGC
The DNA here is from genome assembly GCA_964640955.1 of uncultured Oscillospiraceae bacterium. Lineage (GTDB taxonomy): Bacteria > Bacillota > Clostridia > Christensenellales > Aristaeellaceae > CAXXOK01. The sequence continues at coordinate 17,609 of CAZXJI010000002.1, forward strand.
GAGCTGTGCGTGCGGGCCGTAGCTGAGCGTGGAATCGTGCAGGGTGATCGGTTCGTAGTGTTCAAACACGTTGCGTTTCTGTTCGGCGGTGAAATCGTCCGGGAACATCGTCATCAAAAGCACCAGATCCGCCTGTTTCAGCACCCGGTAGCGCTGCATCCGGTCGAAACAGCAGTGCTTGTAGGAAGGTTCGTTTCCATTCTTCAGGAACGGCGCCTCCTCCAGCCGCTCCAGAAGCTCGTCCTGAAGGAACAGCTTCCGTCTTTCGTCGTAGAGGATCGTAATACGGTCGCGCGCGTAGGCCATGCGCCGGCGCTCCTCCGCCGAAAGCTCGGAAAAGCGCAGTGCCAGGTCCAGATTGTAGCGCGCCATGTAGTTGGTATAGGTGTTGTTGACCGTAGCACCGCAATACTCGTCCGGCCCCTTGACGAAAAACGAGCTGTAGCGGTCTTGGGCAGGCTCGTACGTCAGGCGGGAAAGCCAGTAAAGCGCGGTCTCGCGGTAGATTCCGGCGGCGGTATCCCTCAGGAAGGCCTCGTCGCCCGTCGTCTCCGCGTAACGCTGCATGGCGTAGGGAACGTCCGCGGTCACGTGCACCTCGCACAGGCCGATGTCCCAGCTTTCACATTGCTCGTCTCCGGTTTCGGAGCACATCCAGGGGAAGCGCGCGCCGTCGAGGTTCTGCCTTCCGGCCAGCGCCCGCGCCGCGTCCAGCCGATCGGCGCGGTAGAGCAGCAGGTCCTTCGCCGTTTCCGGAAGCGTCCAGCCGAAAAAGGGAAGCATGAAGATTTCCGTGTCCCAGAAGGTGTTTCCCTTATAGCGCCCGTGCGTGAGTCCCCGCGCGCCGATCGACACGGCGCGGCCGTCCGCCGGCCGGTTGGCCAGAAGCTGGAAGAGGTTGTAGCGCAGCGCCCCCTGCAGTTCCGGGTCGTCCGAATCGACCCGGATGTCGCATTGTCGCCACAGCGCCGCCCATGCCTCGGCGCTGGCCGCCCACGCGTCGCGGCTTTCGGGGTTGGCGGCTTCCCCCGCCGTCAGCACGCGCACGCGCTTTTCGACCGTCCACGTTTCCCCCGCTTCCAGATGGACGTCCAGCACGGTCACGTCGGCGTTTTCGGACACATGGTTTTCGCGGCGCGCCTCCCGGCTGCCCGTCGTCTGCCAGGTGATCTCCACGGGCTTGTTGCCACGGAGCGTGGCGAGGCGCATCCGCCCGGGTTCCAGCGCCACGGTTTTGAGGAGCCGCACCAGCTCCTTCGCGTCGGCCGTCTGGTCGTCATGCACCGGCAGGTTGCGCACCGTCGAATCCGCAACCGCCTCGATCCGGTAATCCCCCGCCTGCTCGGCGGTCAGCGAAAGCCTTTGCAGGATGAGCTGCCCGTCGGCCATGCTCGCCAGCCGCTCCATGCGCAGCCGGGCGCGCGGCGTGCTCCAACAATGTGTCAGCACGCCGGTCCGCAGGTCAAGCGACTGCTCCACCGTCTCCGGCGTTTCTCCAACGGGGCAAAGGGTGAGCACGTCCGGGAGCTGCACCATGTCGGTGATGCCCTCTCTGAGTTCGTCAAACAGGCCCGCGCGGAAAATGGCATGCTCCTGCGCGGAGGCCTTGCGCGCCCAGGCGCCGAAGCCGCGGATACCGATTCGGCCGTTGCCGGTGAAAAAAACCGATTCGCAAAAGTCATCCACCCCGGAAACCCGCGCGATCCGCCATGGCTCGATAGTCACATGCCGCAAGTTTCTTCCTCCCCGAACGTCAATTTCGTATCCTCAGGCGCGCCCGCGCGGCGATAGACCGGGATGCGCGAAAGCGGGCAGCCGACCCGAATCTCGCGGGGGCCTTCGACCGCTTCCCCGGTGAAAAGCTCCGTCCACGAGCCCTGAGGCAGATAGACCGCGCGCTCCTCCTCGCCCCTTTGCGTGAGCGGGGCCACCAGCAGCCCCCGGCCGAGCATGTACTCGTCCTGTACGGCGAAGGCGCGCGGGTCGTCCGGAAAATCCAGGCACAGGTGCGCCATCATCGGCCGGCCCGACGCGGCGCAGTGCTTCGCTTCCCGCCACAGGTAGGGCCGCAGCTTCTGCCGGAGGCGGGCAAACCCGCAGGCGATCGTCAGCACGCGCTCGTCGCCGAGCCTCTCGGCAAGGTTCCACGGGCTGCGATCGTTGTCGCCCCCGTCGTCCTCGCCGCCCGCGAACTGCCCCCCGGACGGTTCGGAATGCCATTGCATCACGGGGCAGAAGCAGCCCAGGGCCGTCGCGCGCAGGTATAATTCCGCTTCGGGCAGGGGGCCGGCAAACCCGCCGATGTCGAAGCTCCAGAACAGCACGCCGGAAAGGCCGGCCGAGATTCCCGCGCACAGCTGGCTTTGCAGCTCGCTCCATTCGCTGGTCTGATCCCCGGCCCAATGAATGGGGCAGGCTTGCGCGCCCGTATAGCCCGCCCGGCTGAACGTGACGCCTTCCACGCCGTTTTCCCGCATGAAATCCCAATAAGCGGTTTCGTATTGCACGGGGTACAGGTTGCGCGCGCTCCGGCCGTCGCTTCCGTCATACAGGCGCGCGTCCTTCTCAAACAGAAACTCGCCGCCATCGGTCTTGAAGCCTTCCACGCCCGCGTCCAGCAGCGGTTTTCGTTTGGCAAACCACCATGCGCGCGCTTCCGGGTTGGTGAAGTCCATCAGCATGCTGTCCGAAAACCAGCGTTCCGTGATGCGGTAGGGCGAGCCGTCCGCGCTTTTGACCGCGTAGCCCCGCTCCGTCGCCTCGCGGATGTCCGCCTTCAGCGCTTCGTCGGGTTCGCCGCCCTTTTCGCATTTGATCACCGGGATCTGCCACAATACCATATGCAGCCCGGCCTCCCGCACGCGCCGGACCGCTGCGGCAGGATCGCGCCAGTGCGCGGAATGCCAGCGGTAAAAGGTCTGCTCGTCGCTCCACTGCTCGAGCACCATCACGTCGGCCGGATAGCGGTAGCGCCTCAGCGCCGCAAGCTGCGCGTCCACGTCGGCGTCGCAGTTCCAGCGGTTGGCGCTGATCCAGACCCCGAACGCCCATTCCGGAGGAAGCACGGGTTTCCCGGTACGGTCGATAAAAGCGCCGAGAACGCGAGCGGGCGGGCCGAACCAGAGCACGTCGCGGGTCAGCGTTTCCCCCTCCGTCTCCTGCGCGATGCGCGTTTCGGCGCCCAGACGCATTTCAACCGGGATGTCGCTTTGGCGATACCATCCGAAGCCCTTGTCCGTCAGGAAAAACGGGACGGGAAGATAGGTGTGCTCCCCCTGATGGGTGAACTTCTCCACCACGCGGCAGTCGGACGGCCGCCCCGTGCGGTCGACGGCGTCGAAGCGCTCGCCCGTGCCCAGAATGTGCCCGCACGCAAGCGACAGCTCCATTTCGGCCCACACCACGCGCCCCTCCGCGTTTCGCCTCAGCGTGCAGCGTTCGCAGCGGACCAACCAATTGCTTAAACGCTTAAGTTCCCATAGAGAAGCGTTTCCGACACAGAATTCGAAACCAGCGGGCAGAGTATGCGCCGCCCGGCCCAGGGAAACGCCTTCCGCGCGCGTCTGCGAGAGCGTCAACGCAAGCGTTTCCCCGCACTCGGCCGTCAGCGTTATGTCCGGGCAAAGGGACGCGAGCAGCTTCTCGCCGTCCCTGAAAAGGCCGATCGGCTTTTCCACGGTTTCCTGCGAGGTGACGTCGAACGCAAACCACCGCGTGGCTTCCGCCCCGCCGGTGATGCGGTAGCGCACCCTTTGGGGCGCGGAAAAGGTCCCCAGGGAAAAGGTATATGTCCGCCCGTCCGGGCTGGTCCCGCGCAGCTCCCGCTCGCCCGCTTCGGTGCGCAGCGTAAGCACCGGCTCGCCCGCCATGTTTTCCAGCCGGCAGCGCACCGTAACGTTCTCGCCCGCCAGCGGTGTTTCCGGCGTTCTGGCAAAGCCGCTTTCCTCAAACGGGACGAGCTCTTCCCCCAAATGCCTGATCATACGGGTTCAACCATCCTTCTCAGCATATCCTGCCACCGAGTCCCGCTCGACCAGCCGAATGGGCAGGATGCGCTCCTGCTTTTCGGTGCGGCCTTCCACGGCGTCCAAAATGACCTGTATGGCGTTGCGCCCCTTGGCGGCGATATCCTGGTGCACGGTCGTAAGCGAAGGGTCGCTCATACGCGCAAGGTCCAGATCGTCGAACCCGACCACGGAAAGGTCGTCCGGCACCCGCTTCCCGAGGCGGCGCAGACCCTTGATCAGCCCCATGCCCAGGATATCGGCCGTCACGAAGGCGGCGGTTTCCCGGTTTCCGCGCTCCCGCATTTCATCCGCGACGGAAAGGGCGAAATCGAACGAGACCGTGCCCAGATACAGGTTCTTTTCGTTCATTTTCAGGCCGTATTCGTTCAGCGCGTCCATATAGCCCATAAAGCGCTTGCGCGTAACGCCCTGCTCGCTTACCGAACCCGAGACGAAGGCGATGTCGCGGTGCCCTTTTTCAAGCAGGTAGCGCGTCGCGATCCGGCCGCCCAGCTGATCGTCGATGCCGATGGTATGAAAGACCGGGTCTTTCACATAGGTGTCCACCAGCACCACCGGGATCGCCAGCTCGTGCAGCTCGTTGAGGCTCTTGCTTAAGAACGAGCCGACGATGATGATGCCGTCCACGCTCCGGTTGCGGGCGATATTGATGTAGCTCTGGTCGGTGGCGGGCCCCGAAAGCAGCAGATGGTATCCGTTCCGGCGGGCGGTATACTCGATGGAGGAGAGCAGCTCGCCATAGAACGGGTTGGAGAACATGAACTCCTTGCCGGGCTCCGTCTGTGGGATGACCACGCCGATCAGGTTGGTCCGCTGGCTGGTCAGGCTGCGCGCGTTCAGGTTGGGAACGTAGTTAAGCGTCCGCACCGCCTGCCATATGCGCTCCGTCGTTTCGGCGCTGATCGTCTGGGAGGGCTTTCGGTTCAGCACATAGCTGACGGTGGTCGTGGAAACGCCCGCCTCCCTGGCTACATCCCTGATACTAACGCGCTTCAAGTTTGCGCCTCCATTTACTTAACCGTTTCAGTAACTCTATCATACACAATGCGAAATGCGTTGTCAATACCCTCGAGCGAAAAATTTCGTTCGGTTGATCGCAAGCTTTCGGCAAGGATCGTTATCCCTTGATGCCCGTCAGGGCGATCCCTTCGATGAACTGCCGCTGGAACAGCAGGTAGACCAGTATCACGGGCATCACCGCGATGCTTGCCGCGGCGAACACGCCCCCGTGGTTGGAAAAGTACTGTCCGTTAAACAGCGACAAGCCGACCGGGAGCGTATACATATCCATGCTTTGCAGCATCAAAAACGGCCACAGGTAATCATCCCACACCCACAGGAACTGGAAAATGCCCAGCGCGGAAAGCGCCGCCGTAACGTTGGGGATCATCACCAGATGGAAAATCGTAAATTCGCCCGCGCCGTCGATGCGCGCCGCCTCGATCAGCTCGTCGGGCACCGTCGCCATGAACTGCCGCATCATAAAGATGCCGAAGGTCGAGACCAGCGACGGCACGACCAGCGACCAGTACGTGCCCACCCAGCCGAACCACGTCATCAGCTGGTACATCGGGGCCAGCGTAACGGGCCAGGGGATCATCATGGTGGCCAGCACGAAAAGGAACAGCGCGTTGCGCCCGCGGAAGCGAAGCTTGGCGAACACGTAGCCGAAAAACACGCTGGTGTAGAGGACCAATGCCGTTTTCCCCACCGCGAGGCCGAGGCTGTTGACAAAATACCGCCCGAACCGGTTCTCCTTGAGCACCAGCCGATAGTTGTCCATCGTGAAGTGCTCGGGCAGAAAGGTCGGCGGGGTGCGGATAATCTCGGGGTTGGACTTAAAGGAACCCAGCAGCATATAGACGAACGGGTAAACGGTCATCAGGCCCAGCAGCACCAGAATCAGCACGGTGCCGAAACGGCGTTTTTCCCTTCGCATCGCGTCATTCGCCTCCCTGTTCCCTGCTCAGGCGCATCTGAAACAGGGAGAATACGAAAATCACCACGAACAGGACGAAAGCGATCGCCGAGGCGCGGCCGAAACGGAAGTTTTTGAAAGCTTCCTTGTACAGGTAATAGACCATGGTATACGTTGCCTTGCCGGGGCCTCCGCCCGTCATCAGGTCGATCTGGGTGAAGGTCTGGCAGTAGGTGATGAACGAAGTGATCAGTATAAAGGCCGTCGTGGGGCGCAGCATCGGCAGCGTGATATAGCGAAACGATTTCCACCGCGTCGAACCGTCGATGGCGGCGGATTCGTACAGGGCGTTGGGGATACCGGAAATGCCGGCCATGTAGACGACCATCGCGTACCCGAACTCCTTCCAGACCGTCATCGCCATAATGCAGCCCAGCGCCATGTTGGGGTCCTTCAAAAAGGCCTGCTGCGGAATGGCGAGCAGGAACAGCAGGTAGTTGATCGGTCCGCCGCTGACCTCGAAAAGCCATTTCCACACCATGGAAACCGCCACGGTGGACGTGACGACGGGAATGAAATACACCGTGCGAAACAGCGCTTTTCCCCGGCCCAGCGCGCTGATGAGCACGGCGAAAAAAAGGCCCAGGGCCGTGCGGGCCACCGTTACGACGATCGTAAAAAGCAGCGTGTTCCGAAGGGAAAGCCACAGCGTAGCATTGCCGAAAATCTTCTGGTAGTTGTCGATTCCGACGTAGTCGAACCGGCCCTTCATGGGCATCCAGTCGAAAAAGCTTCCGACCAGCGCGTAGAGGATCGGAAAAATGAAGAACAGCCCGTAAAACAGAATCAGCGAAGCCACGGTGACGTTCACCATCACGCGCTGGCTTGCGGACAGGCGGCCGCCCCGCCGGCGCGGGCGCGCGTTTGCCGGATATGAAACGGTCATGCGATCTTTCCTTCCTGCCGAAGCGTCCGTGCTCATGCCGCCGCGTCGCGGTTTCCCGCGGCGCGGCGGCGCGGCGTATCCGGCGTTATTGGAACGTCAGCTCGTCCGCATGGGAGTACATCGTCTCGGTCGATACGTAATCGGAGCCGTCCAGGTTGTCCGTCACCTCGTCGCGGCACTGCTCCATCGCCTCGGCGGGATCGTCGCCGTTGAGCACGACGCCCTCGAAGAGAACGGAGTTGAGCGTATCGTAATATGAATCCGGGAACGCGCCGGGGTTGATGGTGCGATCCAGCACCTTGGCGGAGGTGGAAAGCACCACGTCGTTGGCGATCAGTTCCGCATCCGCGATCGACTTTTTGGCGGGCGCCGTGTACAGGTCCATCGCAAAGTCGAGGTCCGCGTTGTCGTTGGACAGCAGGTAAAGCACGAAATCGTTGATCACGGCGTATTCGGCGTCCGTTACGTTGGCGTTGATGCCCAGGCTGCTTTCCGTGTTGCAGCGGTCGTACGCCGCGGGCACTTCCCCGTCCCAGGTGGGCAGCTGGAAGAAGCCGTAATCCATATCGGGCGCGTTCTGGTTGAACCAGTTCCCGATCCAGTCCCAGCCGTAGATCATGGCGGTGGTACCTTCCGAGAAGGAGACGAGGCTCATGGGCATCGTGGCGGAGCCGATCTTTTCCACGGTGTAGAGGTTTTGCAGCCACTTCAGGTTGTCCAGGAAAACGTCGTTGAAGACGGGCACCCTGGAATCCTTCTCGAACATGGCCACGCCCTTCTGGTAGTTGAGCGCCGTGATCATGTACTGCATACCGATTTCGTTGTAGTTGAACCCGGCGGTGGTGATCGTGCCGTTCTCGTCGGTCTTGGTCAGCTTTTTGGCCACGGCCACCAGCTGGTCCCAGGTCGCGGGAATGTCGGCGTCCGTCAGCCCCGCGTCCGCCCACAGGGTCTTGTTGTAGTAAATGCCGGAGGTCATAAAGCCCAGGCCGATGTAGTAGATCTGGCCGTTGATCAGGTGCTCGTCAATCTGCTCGTAATCCTCGCGCAGCTTATCCAGCGGGATCACGTCGGGATCGTAGGGCTTCATGTTTCCGACCAGCTGATCGCTGAAGGCGTTGTGCATATGGAAGAGCTGCGGGCCCGAACCGGATTGCAGCGCCAGGCCGAGCTTGGTGAAATGATCATCGTAGGAGCCTTCCGTCAGCTCGAAGGTGATGTTGGGGTGCAGGGCCGTATACGCGTCCGTCCATTTCTGATAGAACGCGCTCACTTCCGTCTGAACCCAGAAATCCAGCTTCATGGCTTCCCCGTTGTTCACTTCCGCCGTCGTGTCGTACTGCAGCGCGCCAGTGCTCACGTACTCCGCGGGCACCCGGTCGTCCGCGATCGCCGCGGGAACGGCGAAGGCCGCCAGCATTGCCGCGCAAAGGATAAGGGAAAGAATCTTTTTCATGTTTCATGAGCCTCCTGTGTTTTTTTGGACTTCCGTTCGGACCGGGTCCCCCGCCGGCCGCCGTTTCCCGGCGACGCCCTGTTCACGCTCCTTCCCCGCTCGCACGATCGTTGAAAACGATACCGAAACGTCGCGGCGGCGATAGGCCCGGTTACTTTTTTGATCTGCCCTGATGATACGGTGCGCGAAAATCCCTGTAAAGAAGAGCTTTTTGCACACCCGCCCAAGAGCGCGTCCAACAAGGACAGCCGTGCAAAAAAGTGCAATTTCCCTTCCGGCCCGCGCGCCGCGCGGGGGCATTTTCGCTTCTACGCAAAAAAAGACCGGCGGGCATCGATGCCGCCGGCGCATGAGGGACGTTCAAAAGCGAAAGAACCGCGTTTCTCCGGTCAAACTGCCCCGTGTGCCGACCTCAGTCCGGGGCGTCCGCCGGCTCCTCCCCGCCCGTGCGGCGGTACCTCGCGGGCGGCATGTTTTCGGAGGCCTGAAAGACCCGCGTAAAATAGGATGCGCTCGCAAAGCCGCACCGCTCGGCGACGTCGCACATTTTCAGGTCGGTCGTCAGCAGCAGGTCCTTGGCCTTCGTCATGCGCCGCGTGGTGATGTATTTTTTGAAGCTCATGCCGATGCGCGCCTTTACGACCCGGCTGGCCGTATAGTCCGTGATGCGGAACTTCTCCGCGATGTCGTTCAGGCCGAAATAGGCGTCGAACAGGTGCTCGTCGATGAACCGCATCAGCGCCTCCTCGTCGATGCGCTCCAGGGCCGGCGCGGACCCCCTTAGGCTCTCCAGGAACCGGCCGCGCAGCGTTTCGGGATCGCCGGACCGCGTCGCGTCCTCCCCCGCCGGCGGTTCGACCCCCCGCCGCGCGTTGCGGCCAAACTCCCCGACGAACTCCGCGTAGGCGCGCTGCCGCATCGCGGCGGAAGGGTTCCGGCGGTCCAGCTCGTCGAAAATCTCCTGCGCGACGGATACGGCGCGGTTCGGGTCGCGTTCCGCGATCAGCGGCAGGGACCTGCGAAGGATGTCCAGCCTGTCGCGCTCCCCTTCCCCGTCCCTCTGCGCGGTATAGAACGCGGTGCCTTCGCCCGGCAATACGGTGATCGCCTCGATATAGCTCTTATCCAGTTCGGAAAGCCGCTCGCAGAAGTTGCCCACGCCCAGCGGCAGGCCCGTTTTGCCCGCGATGTCGCCCATGCGGCGCGTAAGCCTGCGCCGGTTGACGTTTCCGGCCCGGAAGGAGCAGATGAACACCGCGTATCCCGCGTCGTACATTTCCAGCACGTATACGTCCTCCCGACCGGCGAACTGCGCCCGGAGCTGGTTGATGTCCGGCACCCTCATAAGCGGCGTCGCCGCCACGCAGTACCCGGCCCCTTCGCCGGCGGAGAGCAGCGCCTCCTGCGCGGGCGGGATGCGCATGCCGTAGAGCAGCTTTTCGTACAGACTCGTGCGGTGCAGCTCGCGCTGCTCGTCCGCCTCGCGCTGAAGCTCCTCGTGCATCTTGCGCTGGTCTTCGATGTACAGCTTGATGGTCGTAAACTCGTTCTGGATCTCCGCGTCGTCGTTCCCCGGCTTCTGCGTGGTCTGCAACAGCTGCCGGACCGGTGTATAGGTAATCCAGATCACCGTCGCCACCAGCAGAACGATCACCACGATCAGGAGGATGTTGCTGCGGGTAATGGACGCGGTAAAATCGTGCGCGCACTGCAAAAACGGCTCCTCCTCGATGGCCAGCAGCGCCGTATAATCGGCGTCGCCGGAGCCCGCGAGGCTCATCATCCCGTCTCCGACGACCTGCAAACCGGACGACGGCACGCTCTCCGGCGTCGCGACACGGGTTTCGCCTGTTCGGTAGATGCGCTCGCCCCGCGCGTCGTACAGCGCCGCCAGCGTGCAGTAGTCCGGCAGGAAAAGCGCGAGCGATTTTTGCAGCGTGGCGTCGGCGATCACGTAGATCGCCACGCGGCGGCTGGCGGCGCCTTTCTGGAACGAGACGGGCGCGAGATAAAGCAGGTAGCTTCCGTCGTCGGCCAAAAAGCAGGGGGCGTCCAGCGAAGCAAGCCGGGCCAGCAGGGCTTCGAGGGTGAGCTGAGGGCAATACGTCCGCGCGAAAATGCTGGGCTGCACCCGGCCGCCGTTGCTGTACAGAAGCCCGCTGCGCACAAAGTAGAGCGCCGCGCACTGAACGGTGGGAAGCGAGTGCTTCGTATCGTTCAGATAGAGCTTGAGGCGGGAAATGGCGTCGTCGTTCGCCTCCGCCGCCTCGCTCCATTGCAGGTACGTGTCCGACGTCTCCAGGTAATGGTGCGTGACCGTGTCCAGGGATTCGATGAGCTCGTCGAACTTCAGCGCGACGCTGGAAGCCATTTGCAGGGTATTCTGTTCGGTTTCCCGCATCAGGGACTCATACCCCTTGCGGGAAAGCATGAGGGAGGAGTACAGAACCGGTATGCAGGCCAGCAGCACTGCGCATGCAAGCAGCCGCCACAGAAAAGTGTGGGAGCGAAAAACCGCGCACAGCTTCCTGCCCACATCCCGCATCCGTATTCACCTCCACGCCGTTTCTTTATCATATCACGGCGCGATTTCCAAAAACAAGTTCCCGCGTTCTTCCCGGCCGTTTCCCCCGCCCGGCAAACATTCTTGCGCGAAGCGGGCGAAAATGCTATGCTGGTGAAAACCGAGGGGACGCCGGGCCGTAGCGCCGGGGGCGTCCACGGGAGGCGTACGTCTTTGAATAAGCCGTTTCGGAGCGCTTTGGGCGCTTTGGCCGCCCTTGTCCTTGCCGCCACGCCCTGTGGGGCGGTCGCGGCGGACGACGGGGCGATCCGCGTGACCGTCGGCACGACCGAGCTGATTGACGAAAGCGCGGATCTGTCCGCCGACTGGTACCTGAACGCGCTGGAGGCGCGCTTCGGCATCCGGTTCGACATCTACTCCAGCAACGCGGACATCGACGGCCTTACGGATTTGTGGATTCAATCCGGCGATATCCCGGACGTGCTCGCGGGCGGCATCAACATCGGCCTCTACCGGCAATACGCCCGGCAGGGCCTGCTGGGCTTCTTTCCCGACGGCTGGGAAACCGATTATCCCAACCTGTACGCGGACGTCGCGGCGACCGGGATACTGGACCGCTGCCAGCTGGATGGAAAGACGTTCGTGGCGCCGCGCGTGATCATGTCGCCGCTGATGGACCTGCCGCTGGATACCGGCAACCTTCCCTGGCATGACAGCGTGTATATCCGCGACGACTGGGCGCGGGCGCTGGGCGTCTCCATCGGGGAGGAGCCCGCGGGCATGACGACCCTCGATCAGCTGGCCGCGTATCTTCGCGCGGCCATCGACGCGAACCCCGAGGGTTCGGAGCGCGCGGTCGTAGGGCTGACCGGGGAAGCGTCCTACGTGATCCGGCAGTTTCTATGCCCCTATAACCCGTATTTCGATTACTGCGTCCCGGTGGACGGCGTTTACCGGCTGGGCGCTTCCATCGAAGGCACGGCCGAGGGGATTGAGCAGATGCAGCGGTTCTATCAGGAGGGCCTGCTGGACCCGAACTTCTATTTGCTGGATTATCTGGAGGCGTGCGACGCGTTCAGCGTGGGCCGGGCGGCCGCCTTCGCCGGGGACGGGCACGCCGCGCGCGTCGCCGACGCTTTCAAGGCGCTTCGGGCAAACGACGTCAACGTGGACGATTACCGCGCCGCGCGGCTCGTGAACGTCCTAAGCCCCGACGGCCAATACCGCTGGCCGTCCTCCTACACCTTCTGGAACACGGTGCTGGTCAGCCCCGCGCTGGCCGACGACCCGGAGAAGGAGCGCCGCGTTTTTGCCATGCTGGATTATCTCGCCACGCTGGAAGGCACCGTGGAGCAAAACAGCGGCCTGCGCGGCGTCGAGTGGGACCTGAACGCAGCGGGCGACCCCGTGTGCCTTGCCGCGCAGGCGCGCGCCCTGAGCAACGGATGCCGGCTGATCTACCAGGTCAGCCCCTCCTCCCAGGACTCCTACCAGCTCATTTCGCCCTTTCAGACCGAGCTGAGCGCCGCCGCCAACGAAGCCACGCTGACCATGTACCGGCAGAAAATGGAGAACATGGCCGACGGGATTCCGACCTTCATCGACGTTTGCCCGTTTTTCCTGTTCAGCGGGGAAAGCAAGGATTTGTACAACCAGATCGATTGGGAGGCGGAGATCGTCCGCATCGTTACCGACGGCAGCCTGGACGCCGAAACCGAGTGGAACCGCTTTATCGAGGAAAAACGGCCGCTGTGGGAGCCGCTGCTTGCAGAGCTGAACGCGCAGCCGTAACCGCCGCGCAAAGGAGTAGGCGCGGGCAGGTATCCCGCCGGGCCCGCGAGGCTTACTCCGCCGCCTTTGCCTCGCCCGCGCGCGCCAGGCGCATCGTTCTGCGCAAGAACGGGATGGCGGCCAGCTGCATCCCGACCGATACGACGACCATCCACGGGCGCGAAGCATCGTAAAGCAGGCCGGTTACCAGACTCCCGACGAACCACGCCGCGCCGAAGGCGGTCTCGAAAACCCCGTAGCCCGCCGCGCGGCCCGACTTGGGCACGACGCCCTTGACCACGGATTTCAGCACGGATTCCTGCGCGCCCATGCCGATGCCCCAGGTCAGTATGCCCAAAAGCGTCGTCCACAGGCCGGAAAAGCCGAAGATAAACGCGGCGGAAACGGCGGAAATCGCCGTGGACACGATCAGCGCGCCGATGCCGCGCCGGTCGAACAGGTAGCCGAACCAGAGCGCGGCGAAGGCGTCCACCACCATGGCCCCCGCGTACAGCAGGGGCAACGTATCGGCGGCCACCAGCGCCTGCCGCGAAATGTGCAGCGTAATCAGCGGAAAGTCGATAAACCCGAACGCCAGGCAGCTGATGCCCGCGATGTACGTCCAGAACGTCGCGTTCGCCTTGAAGCGCGCGGGCGTTTCATCCGCCGGTTCGAAGTTTTCCGGGTGCGGGTATCGGTTCCGGGCGAAAAAGAGCAGGGCGATCGTCACCAGCGCGGGAATGCCCAGCACCAGAAAGCACAGCCGATAGTCGGCGAAGGTATCGCCGTCCTGCCGGACCAGCAGGACGAAAAACAGGATCACCGGGCCCAGAAAGGCGCCGATCTGATCCACGAATTCCTGAACGGCGAACCCCTTGCCGGCGCCCGTCTGGGACGCGGCAAACGAGATAAGCGCGTTTTTCGCGGGTTTTTTGATCGCCTTGCCGACGCGCTGCAGTACCACCAGCGCGCAGGCGAACACCCACCCGTTCTGCGGCACCAGCGCAAGCGCCGGAATTGCGAACACGTCCACGGCGTACCCCAGGATGGTCAAAAGCCAGTAGCGCTTCGTTTTATCCGTAATAACGCCCGTCAGCAGCCGAAGCGAGTAGCCGACGAACTCCCCCAGACCCGACACGAAGCCCACCACGGCGGCCGAGGCTCCGGCCAGGCCGAGATAGGCGCCTAGAACGCTGCGCGCACCCTCGTGCGTCATATCCGAGAACAGGGCGATCAGCCCCATCAGCAGAATAAAAGCCATCGCCGGGGATACTTTGGGATGCCGTATTTTCATCGTCGTCGCCCTTTCGAAAAACACAATGCTACCCGTATTCTCCCCCCGCGGCCCGCGATTGTCAAGCCGCGTTTTGACGGCGGCATTCCCCGCGCGCACGCACTTGACGATGCGCCCGTCATCCCCTATGATAGAGGCAGCGTTTAGGCCGCTTCCGGGCGGCGGACAATTGAAAGGGAAGGGACGGAACCGCCATGGACAACAGTCGCGTGCTGGGTCGTACGGGTATCCGGGTCAACGAGCTGGCGCTGGGATGCGAGCATCTTCAGGGCAAAGAGGAAGGTCTGGTTCGCGACGTGGTCGCCAGGTCGCTGGAAAAGGGCGTCGATTTTCTGGACGTTTTCATGAGCGAGCCGAACGTGCGCACCTACATCGGCCGCGCCCTCGCGGGCTGCCGCGAACGGGTGAAAATACAGGGGCATATCGGCGCCGCCTGGGAGGACGGCCAGTATACCGTGCGCCGGGAACTGGACGTCTGCCGGCGCAGCTTCGACGATCTGCTGACGCGGCTGAACACGGATTACGTCGACATAGGCTACATCCACAACCTCGACGACCCGAAGGAATGGGACGCGTTCGTCGCCTCGCCCACGATGGAATACGTGAAGGAGCTTAAAGAGCAGGGCGTTGTACGCGCCGTGGGGCTGTCCAGCCACAATCCGGTCACGGCGTTCGCCGCGGTCGAAAGCGGCCTGATCGACGTATTGATGTTCTCCATCAACCCCCTGTACGATCTGCTGCCTCCCGAGCAGGCGATATGGACGGTTTTCGGGGAAAAGCCCGATTTTACCGGCCTTGAGGGCGTGCGTCCCGAGCGGCAGGGCCTGTACCGGGCCTGCGAGGCGCGCGGCGTGGCCGTTACGGCCATGAAGACCCTCGCGGCCGGAGCGCTGCTCACGGCGGAACGCTCGCCCTACGGAGCGCCCATGACCGTGGCGCAGTGCCTCCGGTACGCGCTCACCCGTCCCGCGGTGGCGGCCGTGATGCTGGGCATGCAGACCGTGCGCGAGGTGGACGAGGCTTTCGCCTATTATCAGGCCACCGAGGAAGAAAAGGATTTTGCTCCCGTGCTCGCGCGCGGCGGCCGGGGGACGCTCGAAGGGCGTTGCATGTACTGCAACCACTGCCTGCCCTGCCCGGCGCACATCGACGTCGCCGCGGTCAACAAGTATCTGGACCTGTGCGAGCTGGACGGGGTACCTGCCGCCACCCTGCGGGAGCATTACCTGTCGCTGTCCGCTACCGCCGCCGACTGCCTGAGCTGCCGCGCCTGCGAAAAGCGCTGCCCCTTCGGCGTTGCGGTCACCTCGCGGATGGAACGCGCGAAGGCCGTTTTCGGCCGATAGGAACGGCGTGCGTCTGAATTGCCCGAACGCTGCGAAAAGAGGACGACCATGCGTTACGAAATCGATCCGGCGGGAAGCGCGCCCTTTTCCACCCTGCGGGCCGCTCTGACGCAGGCGCGGCGTAACCGCGACCCGCAGGCCGAGTTTCGCATCGCGCAGGGCGTATACCGGGAGAAGCTCCGCATCGACCTGCCCGGCGCGACGCTAAACGGCCGGGGCGCGGAAAAGACGAAAATCGTATACGGCCTGAGCGCCCACCAGACGGACGAGACGGGCGCGCCGCTGGGCACGTTTCGTACGCCGACGCTTACGGTGAGCGCGAACGGGGTGACGCTTCGGAACCTGACCATGGAAAACGACGCGGGCCCCGGCGAGCGGGTGGAGCAGGCGGTGGCGCTGCACATCGCGGGCGACCGGTGCGCGGTTTACGGCTGCGCGCTCGTCGCCCATCAGGATACGCTGCTCCTCGCCCCGGAAGGCGGCGATATCGCCAACGCGGGTCCCTGCGGGCGGCGCGCCTTTCTTTCGGATTGCCTTATCCGGGGAAACGTGGATTTCATTTTCGGCAGCTACGCGGCGTGGTTTGAGCGTTGTACGCTGTGGTGCGTGTCGCGCGGCATGGACGTGAACGCCATGATCGCCGCGCCCAACACCCCCGAGGGGCAGCGCTACGGCTTCGTGTTCCATCGCTGCCGCGTGACCGGCGATTGCGAACCCGGCACCGTGTACCTGGGCAGGCCGTGGCGGCCTTTCGGCAAGGCGGCCTTTTTGCGTTGCGCTTTTCCGCGGGCCGTGGCCGAAGCGGGCTGGCTGGATTGGGGAACGCCCTTCCGGCCCGTGTGGGCGGGCCTTTGCGAAACCGCGGACACCCACACCCCTCTGCGGCATCCGCTGGCCGGATCGCTGGCCGCGGAGGAGGAAGCGGCCATCACGCCGGAAGCGGTGCTCGCGGGCAGGGAGGGCTGGCGCCCGTGGGAGACGGCCGGGAAGGACGGGGCGCCGCATGAAGGGTGAAAACCGCGACCTGATCCTAAACGGCAGCCTGCCCAAGGCGATCCTGTCCGTCGCCGTGCCGGTGGTCGTCAACAGCTTTTTGCAGACGATGTACAACCTGACCGACACCTACTGGCTGGGGCGCATCGGCACGGAGCAGCTGGCCGCCATCAACCTGGTCACGCCGATGCAGAACATCGTCATCAGCTTCGGCGGCGGCGTAACGGTGGCGGGCGTGGTGATGATCGCGCAGTACGTGGGCGCGAAGCTGGACGATGAAGCCCGTAAAATGACCGCGCATATCTTTTTGTGCGCGATGGGCTTCGCGCTGCTGTTCGCGTCCCTGGTCGTGCTGTTTTCCCCCGGCATCGTCGGCTGGCTGGGCGCGGACGGCAACACGTACCGCTACGGCGTCACCTACCTGCAGATCGTATCGGCCAGCATGCCTTTCCTGTTTATGATGAACATCTACCAGGCCGTGCTGCAGGCGCAGGGCAACACGGTAAGCCCCATGCTGCTCAATTTTCTGGGCATCACCGTCAACATGGCGCTCGATCCGCTCCTGATGATCGTCTACCCCCTGGGCGTCGCGGGCGCGGCGCTCGCCACACTCGTGGCCAAGCTGGTACCGGCCGTGGTCGCCTTTCGGCTGCTGCGAAGCCGAAGGCAGCTGCTCCGGCTTTCGTTCAAGGGCTTCCGCTTTGAAAAGGAGAAGCTTAAGAACATCGCGCGCATCGGGCTGCCCACGGCGCTGGGCGGCAGCACCATGCACCTGGGCTTCATGCTGATGAGCAAGAGCGTATACGCTTACGGCGTGGACGCCATGGCCGCCTACGGCATCGGCAACAAGGTCAACGGACTCATATCGCTTCCCTCTAACGCCATCGGCTCGGCCGTCAGCACCATCGCCGGGCAGAACATGGGCGCCCGGCAACCCGAGCGCACCCGGAAAGCCTACCTTTGGTCCATGACCGGGCTGGTGGCTTTCCTCCTCGCGGGCGGGCTGATCCTCTCGCGGCCGGCCGTGGCCCGGGCGATTGTCGGCGTGTTCTCGGACGATCCCGCGGTGGTCGCCATGGCGGCTGATTTTCTAAGCATTCTGGCGTTCTGGTGCTTTGCCAACGGCGTGTACAATACCACGGCGGGGCTGTTCCGCGCGACCGGGCATACGGAAATCACCACCGCCGTGGACGTGAGCCGGCTGTGGGTGTTCCGCTTCGGCGCGCTGTATCTCTATCAAAACGTGTTCCTGATGGGCGTGCGCAGCGTGTGGTATTCGATTGTCGTAAGCAACGGGATCACCGCGGCGATCCTGCTGGCCCTGTACTTTACCGGGCT
The DNA here is from genome assembly GCA_964640955.1 of uncultured Oscillospiraceae bacterium. Lineage (GTDB taxonomy): Bacteria > Bacillota > Clostridia > Christensenellales > Aristaeellaceae > CAXXOK01. The sequence goes on from CAZXJI010000002.1 coordinate 35,222, forward strand.
GTGGCGCAAGCCACGCTTCGAGCCGCGCAGGCCGGAGCCGAGGGCTGACGGAACGCGCGCGTAAAGGTGGTCAGCCGTTCACAGCCTCGCCCCCGGCGAAGCCCTCGTAGCGGTTCGTCAGCGGGTCGGACGAATGCCGTAGGCGCACCGTGAACGTTTGGCCGCGGCCCTGCGCGAGCAGCATCTCCATGCCGCAGGGCGCGTCACCGGTCAGGTGGCAGCGTACCCGGAGCGCCCCAGGCGCGTAAAAGCCGCCGGATACCAGGCACGGCTCGCCCTGAAACACGCCCGGTTTGACGCGGCCGACGCCCCAGGCGAACCGGTGCGTTTCGCCGTCGTCCCACGTAAGCGACACGTCGCCGCCTTCCCCGAAGCGGACGGAGCGCAGGCCCATGTCGTTGGGTTCCATACGATAAACCGGTGCGAAGGCGGCCGCGTACGCGGGCACGTCGGGCACCGCCGCCACCGCGAGCGCCGAAAGCGCCTGCGCGAGCTCCGCCTCCGCGCGGGCGTCGCTTTCGGTATCTTTCGCCTGCGCAATCTCCTCGTAAAACGCGTCGTAGATGCGCTGTACTCCGAAGGGCTCCAGCCGCGTGTCGGCGATCGTGCAAAGGATAATCCGCCTTTCGGGCAGGAAGACGGCCAGCTGCCCGCCCATGCCGTACATGGCGTAGCCGTTGCGCGTGCGCCAGAACTGGTAGCCGTAGCCCCAGCGTTCTTCGGGGTTGGGCTGGAAAGTCGTGTCGATCTGCTTCTCCGTCGCGCGGATCAGGTAGCTCGCCGGGAGGATGCCGCGCCCGCCGTCCAGAATCAGCTGCGCGCATTTGCCCAGGTCGCGCAGCGACAGCATGAGCCCCGTGCCGCCCTGGGGGACGCCTGAGGGATCGCGCAGCCAGCGCTTGTCGTCCGTCGCGCCGATGGGGTCGAACACCCGCCTTTGCAGGAAGGGAAGCAGCCCCTCGCCGGAAAGCTTTTGGCACAGGGCGCCCAGCGCCTGCGAGGCGGAGGTGTCGTAGCTGAACACTGTGCCCGGCTCGTGCGTGGGCGCCTTCTGGAAGAACGGCGCCGTCCAGTCCCGGTCTTCAATCCCGTCGTAGGCGGTTTTGTCATGGCACGTGGCCATGCGCAGCAGGTCCCTGATCGTCATGCGCAAAAGCCTGGGGTCGGGGTTTTCCGGCAGATATTCGGGAAAGAAGCGCGCGACGGGGTCGCCGAGACTCAGCCTGCCCTCCGCTTCCAGAAGCCCCACGGCCAGCGACACCATGCTCTTGCTGACCGAGTACATGCGGTGGGGAACGCCCCTGCAAAAAGGCGTGTAGTAGCCTTCGGCGCGCACCGCCCCGTTTTGCCGAAGCTCGAAGCCGTGCAGGCACACGTCCTCGCGCGCCAGCCGCCGAACGAAGCCGATCACCGCTCCCGCGGGAATCCATTTACGGTCCGTCTCCATCAGCGTTCCTCCTTTTCCTCATACGAAAGCCGAGAAAAAACCACATCCGCGCCGTACAGCGCGTACACCCCCACGGTTGCGCCGGTAAAGCGCTTGCCCTGCGGAAACCCCTCGTCCGCCAGGTAGGTGACGCCCGTCAGCGCGCCCGCCGGCCGCCGTTCCCCGCCGCCGACGCGGCAGGCGAACGTCCGGCTGAAACCGTCGCCCTCGGCGATCAGGGTCAGCGCGTCTTCCGCCCGCAGTGCCAGCTCCGTCTCGGGGCCGGGCCGCCGCGCCTCCCCGATCTGCTCGGTGACGCGAAGAAAATACCGCCCGCCGCGCCACGCAAGGCCGAAGGTGATGTGCGTGCGCTCGTCATAGTAGCAGGTAAGCCCCGCTTCTCCTCCCTCCGGCAGGGCCGCGGGCGACCACGCTGCGGAGAAGGCGAAACGGAAGGCCGTCTGTCGCCGCACCATCACGCTTCGGCAGCGGATGTCGGTAAGCGGAAAACCGCTCCCCCTGAGGCGGATGCGGCCGTCTCGGTACGCCGCTTCGCCGTCCAGCGGCGCGCGGGGCGTCATCCACGGGTCGCCGTCGTCCGCAAAGGGCGCGGGCGCGAGACCCGTAGGCAGCGGTGCGAGCGCGGAGGGCCCCTGGCCGCCGTTCATCAGCGGCCAGCCGTCCGGCGTCCAGGTGAGCGCGTCCAGCGCCGTCTCCCGCCCCAGTAGCGTATAGCCGCCCGTCAGCACGCGCCCGCACAGGTAGAGTATAAACCATTCCCCGTGCCGGGTGCACACGGGCTTGCCGTGGCCGCAGCGCTGCAGAAGCGCCTTTTCGTCCCGTTGGCGGATCAGAGGATTGTAGGGGCTCGGGGTGTACGGCCCGTAAAGCGTCCGTGCCCGCGCGACGGTCTCCCGGTGCCCCATGCCCGTGCCGCCCTCCGCCAGAAACAGGTAGTAATACCCGTCCTTCTTCAGCAGGTGCGGCCCTTCCGGCGCCTTTTTGCAGTCCCCGTAGTAGAGCAGCGTGGTTTCGGACAGGCGTCCGGTCGCCGAAGCGTCCACCTCGAAGATGCGCGCGCCGCGGTTGAGCAGCATGTAGTGCCGTCCGTCGTCGTCGTGGAAAAGGGACGGGTCGATGCCGTCCTCCTCGAAAAAGACCGGTTTGGAATACGGCCCCTCCGGGCGCTCGGCCGTCACCACCATCTGCCTGCGACACACCGCCCCGCCGTCGTTCAGGCGGTACGTGGCGCAGATGTAGAAGCGTCTATCGCAGTAGGAGATATCCGGCGCCCAGTAGCCGCACCCGCTTGCAAGCCCGTTAAGCCCCGCCCATTCGGGGCGGGTCACGGCGTGCCCGACGATCCGCCAGTGTACCAGATCGCGGGAATGGGAAACCGGAATGCAGGGGAAATAGGTGAAGCTGGAGTTGACCATGTAGTAGTCGTCCCCGACGCGCGCGACCGACGGATCGGGAAACATGCCGCGACGGACGGGATTCCGGTACATTTCTTCCAGCGGCGCGCCGACTACGCCCGCGAAGTAAGCCTCCAGCGCCGCATGGCGCAGCCTGCGCGCCGTGCGGTACGGGGTTTCCAGTTCGCGGTCGGGCGCGAGGGGGTTCATCCCGCCGCGCTCGATGAGGTAGCGGCAGCACTCCACGCTTCCGCTTTCGGCGGCGTAGTGCAGCAGGTTCCGCCCTTCCCGATCCGAGGTCGAGAGGCTCGCGCGGCTGTATTCCACAATGTAGCGGGCCAGCGGCAGATCGCCCGCGCGGCCCGCGTACAGGAACAGCGGCACCCCGGCTTCGTCCGCCCGCTCGATCCACTCCGGATGCGCGATCATCGTTTCCCGGACGCGCGCAAGGTCGGCGGCGACGAGGGCTTGTTTCAGATCGTTCTCATTCACGGTTCGCCGTCCTCCTTCTCCGCTCCGCGCGGGGTTATGGTCGCGGAAACCCGGTAATCGGAAAAATCCCCGTGCCCGTATGCTGCCTCCGATGCGGCGAACGGCAGGGCGAACAGCCCGACCTTCGCCCCCACCCACGTGTCGCGCGTCGGGACAAACGGCGGGGAGAAGGGCGCGAACGGCGCGCCGTTCACCGCGGCGGAAAAGACCGCCGTGGCGCTGTCATCCCCGGTCGGCACGAATTCCATTTTCAGTCGCACCGCGGCCGCTCCTTCCGGCAACGGCCGTTCCTCCCGCACGGTTTCGGCGCGCGTTTCGCCGTTTCCTTTGGAGAACACATAGCAAAGCGAAGTCCGCGTGCCGTTTTCAGTGCGGGTTTTGCGCACGGCGAGATACGCGTACTGCCCGCCGATCAGCGCGAGGCCGGCCTGCCCGCCCGCCCGCAGGCCGGAAAAATCCAGCTTCACGGAGGCGGTGAAGGCGGGGCACACCACCTTCTGCACAAGCGTCCGGGAGGCACGCCATAGCAACGGCGGCCTGCCCTCGGTCGGAGGCCCGCAAGACAGGCGTAAAACGCCTCTTTTTGCGTCCAGCGCATAAAAGGACGCGTCCCATTCGCCCATGAACTGCCACTGCGGGGCCAGTTCCGGGCTGCAGAAATCGTCGGACGCCCGCAGGGACAGCGGGGCGGACGGCCGGTCGGTTTTCGGCTTTACATGCGTAAGGCAGGGTTCGCCGCAGGCCGGATCATCCGACGGAACGCCGATCACCGGCCAGCCGTCGGCAAGCCAGCGCATCGGCTGCAGGTGGACGACCCGCCCGTACACCCCGCGCTGCTGGAAATGTAAAAACCAGTGTTCCCCAAAAGGCGTTTCGACCCACGCGCCCTGATGCGGACCGTTGACGGTGGTGCGCCCCTGCCGCATCACCACGCGCTCCTCGAAGGGCCCCAGCACGCTCCTGCCGCGCAGCACCGTCTGCCAGCCGTTTTCCACGCCCCCCGCCGGCGCGAAAACGTACACGTATCCGCCGCGGCGGTACGCCTTGGGGCCCTCGATGGTCGGCTGCGTCAAAAGCCCATTGTAAATCAGCCTGTCCGGGCCCGTGGCGCGCGTGCCTTCGGCGTCCATGGGAAACGCGCCCAGAAAGCTCTTGATACCGATGCGGCTGCGCGCGTAGGCGTGCACCACCCAGGCCCCGCCGTCCTCATTCCAGAAGGGGCAGGGGTCGATCAGCCCCTTGGCGGAAAGCAGGCGCACGGGCGGCTCCCACGGGCCCAGCGGGTCGGCGGCACGGACGCGGTACACGCCCTCGTCCGGCATGGCGTAGAAAATGTAAAAAAAGCCCCCGTGCCGGCGTATCGCGGGCGCCCACACGCCGCGCGCGTGCTGCGGCGCGAGGCGGTAGCTTTCTTCCCCGATGTGCGGCAGGGCGTAATGGACCAGCGTCCAGTTGACCAGATCGTCGGACACGAGTACGGGCAGCCCCGGCAGCGCGTTGAACGACGAGGCGGTCATGTAATAGCGCCCGTCCGCGCAGATGACGTCGGGATCGGAATAATCCGCGAACAGCACGGGGTTTATATACCGGCCGTCGCCCGTGTCGCCAAACCATAGTCGATCCATGTTCGTTCAGGCCTCGTTCAGGGTTTGGGCATATTCCGCCAGCAGCAGCGCCGCGTACGGGCCGCCCAGCGCGAACAGCCCCCGCGCGACGAGCCCGGCAAACGCCACCGCGCCCGCGCAGCACAGGTGCGTATCGTCGGCAAGCCCCTGTGGGAAATGCGGATACTTGCCGGGCGGAACATGCAAAAACCACTCCGCGCTGCCCTCGCCTTTTTGCCGGATCGCCTCCGTGCTGGCTTCATACAGGTCGATCAGCGGCACGGCCAGCCGCGCCGCGGTCCTTCGCACGGCTTCGGCGTAGGTGGCGTGCGTCTCCTCCGTGATCTCGCCGTACCTGCGCCGCGCCAGCGGCGTAATGAGCACCGGCAGCGCACCCCGGTTGCGCGCGGCGTTCACGAAGCGCTCCAGATTGGCCGGAAACTCGCCGTCCACATCGGCGTAGCGGGCCGGGTCGGCGATCTTCTCGTCGTTGTGGCCGAACTGGATGAACAGGAAATCCCCTTCGCGGATCCGGTCGTAGATCGCGGCCAGCCGCCCCTCGTCGATAAAGCTTTTCGTGCTGCGCCCGTTCTCGGCGTGGTTTTCCACCGTAACGCCGGGCTTTAAATACCATTCCATCGCCTGAGCGATGCCCGTCTGCGGGTAGGTCAGGATGGTGTTGCGTTTCACGGTGGAGTCGCCGGCCCAAAAGACGATGCCCATGCCTACTCCTTCACGGCGCCCAGGTTGATGCCCGTTACGAAGAAACGCTGCAGGAACGGATAGAGGATCATGAACGGGATAATCGCCACGATAACCGCGGCGTTCTGCACGGTGTTCTCCACCGCGCCGTTGTTGGCCTGGGGCAGGTCGGAGCCCATCATGATCGATCTCAGCTTCATCTGGAAATTATAGAGCAGTTCCTTGGTGATGTACAGCTTGTAATTGGTGTAATCGTTCCAGTAGGCGACCGCGAACATCAGCCCGATGGACGCCAGCGCCGCCTTGGAAAGGGGCAGCACGATGCGCAGGAACGTCTGCATGGGGGTGCAGCCGTCCAGCGTGGCGGATTCGAACAGGCTTTTGGGGATGCCCTCGAAGAAATTGCGCATCAATACGAGGTTGTACACGTTGATGGCGGGCAGCAGGATGACCGACCACAGGGTGTTGGTCAGCCCCAGCTTGCGCAGCACGATGTACGTGGGGATCATGCCGCCCTGGAAGATCATCGTGAAAAGCAGGATAAAGGCGAGCAGGCCGCGGCCGGGCATATCCTCCTGGATCAGGACGTAGGCGCCCAGGGTGGAAAGCAAAAGCCCGATCAGCGTGCCGGACACGGTCGTAATGACGGAATTGATGAGCGGAATGTAAAGCGACCGGTTGGTGAACACCGAGGTGTAGCCTGCGAAGCCGAACTTCTCCGGGAACAGCTTCATGCCGTAGCCGGTGGTCAGGTCGAGGGAGTCCACCAGCACCTTCCACAGGGGAATGAGGATGAACAGGCAGAACAGAATGAAGAACAATCCGTTTAAAATGGTGAAAAGGCCGAATTTCTTGCCGCCGACGTGGCGGCCGCGGGCGTTTGTCGCCGTATACGCAGTTTTCATGGGTTCATCCTCCTTTCCTACACGATGCCTCTGCCGCGTACTCTTTTACTGGCGTAGTTGCAGATCAGCACCAGCAGCATCCCCACGATCGACTTGAAAAGCCCGATGGCCGTGGTGTAGCCGTAATCCGGTATGCCGCCGCTATTGAACGTCTGGTAGTAGATATAGGTTTGCAGCACCTGCGCCTTGTCCATCACCGCGTCGTTTTGCAGCACGAAGGCGGACTCGAACAGGTTCATGACCTTGGCGAGGTTCAGGATGAGCACCGTTAGAATCGTCGCCGAAAGCGCGGGCAAAGTGATGTAGGCCATCTTCTTCCAGCGTCCCGCGCCGTCGATGGACGCGGCCTCGTACACGCCGGGGTCGATGGCGCTGAGCGCCGCCATGAAGATGACGGTTCCCCAGCCCGTGTCCTTCCAGATGTTGATGAGGTAATAGGTGGGCGTCCACCACTGCGAGGTGCCCAGGAAATAGATGCTTTTATCGATGATGCCGAGCTTGAGGAGCACCTGGTTCAGAAGCCCCGCCGTCGTCGGCGAAAACAGCATCTGGAATACGGAGGCCGCGACCACCCACGAGAGGAAATGCGGCAGGTAGATAATCGTCTGCGCGAGTTTTTTTACCCGCAGGTTGGCCATTTCGTGCAAAAGCAGCGAAATGCCGACCGCCATGCCGGTGTTCAGCAAGAGTTTGACGATGCTCAGCTTGAGCGTGTTGTAGAAGGCCGACCAGAAATTGGGCAGCGAGAACAGCCGCTGAAAGTTTTTGAGTCCCACGAAAACGGGATCCTTGATAAGGTTGTACTTGGTGAAGGCAAACCGGATGCCGGCCATCGGCGTGTAGTAAAACACGATCACGAAAACCAGCACCGGCACGAACAAGAGGTAAAACCACTTGTATTTCAGGATCCGGGTTTTCAGCGGCGTTTTGCGAATCTTGATCTTCGACGCGTTTTCCATGCCGTCCCTCCTCCGTGTGCAAACGAGCCCCCGGATGAGGAGCGGCCGTCCCGTAAACCCGAGACGACCGCTCCTTTGCCGGGAAGTTCAGCCGTACCCCGGCCTTTTGCCGGACCGGGGCGGGCGCCTGGATCAGTTCAGGGCGTTGAGGGAATCGACGATGGTGTTGGACCAGCCCAGGCCGCCGTCGGTCTCGAACTTGGCCATCGCTTCCTCGTAGGTCATTTCGCCCATGGCCACCTTGGCGATCAGCTCGTTTTTAAGCGTGGTCAGGTCGCCGTTGTACATGGTCATCTCGTCGGTGGTGGGAACGATCTTGGCCATCTTGGAGTTGTCGTTGAAGATCTGGGAGGAGAGCTTGGCTTCGGCCTTCACGGAATCCTCCATGGGATCGTAGTAGCCTTCGGCGAACGTCGCCAGGGAGAGCATCGGGTCGATGTGGTTCTTGGTGTAGGCGGTGCCGGCCTTCTCCAGGTTCTCCAGCATGTGGAACTGGCCTTCCTCGTAGGTTACGCCCAGCACGGTCTCGGCCGCGGTGCTCCAGTGCGTGCCTTCCACGCCGTAGGTCCACAGCATCTGCATGTCGCCGCCGTCCAGCATCGTGTCGATGAAGTATTTAAACACGCCTTCGGGATTCTCGCACGCGGTGGTGATGCACCAGACCGGCGGGACGCGGTCGTAATACGCGCCGACTTCCTCGATGGGCGCCAGGGCGACCAGTTCGCCGTCGTGGCCGTTGGCCTCGAGGTTGGTCTTGAGGTTGGTGGCCCAGGTGCCGGCCCAGTAGGTGAAGATGCCGGTGGTATCGTCGTAGAACTTGTTGCGGCAGTCCTTGGTGCCGTTGGTGAGCGTGGTGGGATCGATGTAGCCCTTGGCGTACGCGTCCGCCAGGCGCTCCAGCGCGCCCTGCATCGCCGGCTGGGTAAAGCCGTCGACCCAGCTGCCGTCGTCCTGCTGGATGAAGAAGGGATACGCGTCCTGATAGAAGTTGGGCAGGTAGTTGACGAAGGGCGCCTCGGAACCCACGAAGCCCGCGGCCGCCAGGGCGTAGGTGTCGGCTTCGCCGTCGCCGTCGGGATCCTGGTTAACGAACGCGTCGCAAACCGCAAGGAATTCCTCGTAGTTGGTGGGCGCTTCCAGGCCGACCGCGTCCAGCCACGCCTGCTTGATGTAGGTGAGGCAGCCGTTGCCGCGGGTGGGCGCGAAGCCGTAGAGGCTGCCGTTGATCTTCAGCCCGTCGAACACCTTGTCGCCGGTGAAGCGGCCGGAATTCTTGGTGTCGCTGTTTTCCCAGGCGTCCGTCATGTCCCACAGCACGCCCTCGGCGGCGTAGGAAGAGTAATAAGTGGAAGACATGATGAGCACGTCGGGCCAGTCGCCGGAGGCGATCTGCTGCTGCATAACGTCGTAGTACGCGTCGTGGTCCGGCTGGATGATCTCCAGATCGATGCCGGTCAGCTCTTCCCAGCGGGCCTCGAACGCGTCGCGGCCGTTGGTGGAGGTAACGAGGGTGGCGTCGACCATGATGGTGATTTTGTCGGGTTTCACTACCTCGTCCGCGGCGAGGGAGGTGACGGTGGTAAGGGAGAGAACCATGACCAGCGCCAGGGTGAAGGCAAGCAGTTTCTTCATTTGTTTGACCATCCTTTCTGAATTCGCCATGTATGCCTTTTCATATCGGGCCGCCTTGAAGCGTGTCCTGAAGTGATTTGAGTATAGCATCGGGCGTTCGCGGCGTGCAAGAAACACCTTTTCATCGGGGGAGCGTTTCTTGCGATCCGAGGGGATAGGCGCAGTCAAATATTGTTTCCTCCGGTGGCCGAATTCCTTTTCCGGCAACGGTTTTGCGCCCGTCCGGCGCGGCGTGCCCCCGGCGCCGGGGAAACAAGAAAATACGCCTGCCCGCCCGGAAAACCGGCGCCGTCCGGGGATGAAAAAGCCTGTAAGCGTTTACACGGAGGCGGCCCGACGCCGGAAAAAAGAGGGTTGGACGCAACGCTTGCGCAAGTGGCGCGCTTTGCCTATAATGGAAAGGACGATGACCGTTATCCCCGCGGCGCGCGGCTTCCCTCACCCGATCAGGAGGCGGATATGAAAGCATTTACACGTAAAATGACCGGCGGCCGGACCGAGCCGGAATCCGCCGCCCGCATCGCGCTTTCCTACGGTGTGTTCCTCCTGCTCTGCCTGGGGCTGGGGCTGGGGCTCTACCTGTCCTCGGTGCGCAGCGCGCGCAACGATTTTTGGAACCACCACGGCGCGCTGCTCAGCAACAGCGTAATCACCATGGATCACTACCTGGCCACCGTGGACAGCTATACCCGCCAGCTGACCAACGATTCCACCTTTATCCGTTTCGCCAATATGAAAAACCTGTCCGACCAGGGATACATCACCACTGCGGACACCATCATGCGCACACTTTCCTCCCGCGCGTTCAGCCTGGCGAACGTGCCGATCACCGAAAGCCACATCTACCTGAAAAACACCCGTTACGTCATCTCCTCCAGCCAGTTCACCGAGGTCCGCCAGTTCTATATGGATTACAGCGTATGGAAAAAAGACCAGTACCAGAACTGGTTCAACACCCTCACGTCGGCGACGGGCGCCGAGCGGAACTACGATACCTCGGCCTTCAGCGGGCTTTCCGACCATTACACGCTGATTCGCGACATCGACGACATTTTTTCCAAAGCCATCCCGGCCATCATCTGGTTCGACTGGGATATGGACGCGCTCAACGAGCAGTTCCTGAGCTCCGTTCCGGACGAGAATACGATGCTGGTCGCCGCGAGCCCGGAAAACCAGGTTCAGCTGGTGCTCTACGGCGGCGCCGCGACCGCGGAAAGCATGGCGCAGCTCACCCGTTACGCCCTCTCCATGAAAACGGACGAAACCCTGGGCGAATACCACGTGCTCAGGCAGGTATCCGAGCGCAACGGCTGGCGGTACTACCTGGCCGTGCCGGAGGTTTTGTGCACGCGGACGCTGGGGGGCAACGACGCGCTTTTCTACACGCTGTTCCTGCTGGCGCTGCTGGGAGGCGTCGCGGTGATCGTGCATCGGGTGCGGCATTACACGCGGCCGATCGAGGCGCTGGGCAGCCGGCTGGAAATGGCGCGGGATTATCAGGCGCAGCTGGAGACGGAGCTGGACTCGCACAAGCCGTTTCTGTACTCGTCGTACCTGAGGCGCATGCTCTCGGGCCACGTGGCGTCCGAAAGCGAGTTCAGCTACATGATGCGCTTCTTCGGCATCGACGGCGAAGGGCTGCGCTACATGGTGCTCTACTGCTCCGCCTACACGCAGGACGAGGGGGAGGAGGACGGCGCGGCGCTCACGCGCATCCTGTCCGAAAAAATCCCGGCGGCGCTGCAAACCGACTACCGCGCGTACGCCTACATGACGCTCGACAAGAGCTTCGTTACGCTGGTCACCTACGGCCCGAAGACGGACGACCCGCTGATGGATCTGCAAAACCGCGTCGTCAAGCTGCACGACGAGCTGCTTTCCCAGCACAACATCTGGTTTTACGCGGGCGTGGGCACGCTGTGCACCCATCCCTTCGCCCTGTGGGAATCCTACGAGCAGGCGCGCACGGCCTCGCGCTACGCCTCCAAAAACCACGTGTTCCTGCCCTACGAGGTGCTTGGCAAGGATACCGCCGGGGTCTATTACCCCATCGAGATCTCCGCCAAGCTGTTGCACTTCATCACCTCCGGCAACAGGCCGCAGGTCTCGGAGATGTTCGCGCTGATTTACCGCGAGAACTTCACGGAGCGCTCCCTGCCGGTGAACATGCTCAATTATCTGCTTTCCGATATCCGCAACACCCTGATGAAGGCGCGCTTCTCCGTACCCGCGGACGCGGGCGGCGACGGCCGGAGCCTTGCGCAGATCGACGAGCGGCTGGCGCAGCAGGCCACCCTCCCCCTGTGCGAAAGCATCGCGCTGGCGCTGTGCGGCTTTTTCAGCGAGACGGCGGAGCCCGCCGATCCGATTCCCGAGATCAGGGATTATCTGAAGAAGAACTACAGCGATCCGTCCATCTGCCTGAGCAAGCTGTCCAACCAGTTCCATATCTCCGAAAGCTATCTTTCCCATCTGTTCAAGGAAAAAACGGGCGAGAATTTTTCCATCCATCTGGAAAAGCTGCGCCTGAACGAGGCGGCGAAACGACTGCGCAACCCCGAGCTCTACGGCAGGGGAAAAGAGCAGAGCATCAACTCGCTCTACATCGAGGTCGGCTACAACAGCGCCGTCACCTTCCGGCGGGCGTTCAAGAAGCGTTTCGGCATCACCCCCAGCGAGATGCGCGAAGGCGTGCCGGTGCAAAAGAGCTGAAAGGACGGCCCCCGTTGAAACGGTTCGCTTCAACGGGGGGCCGCCTGTTATTGATGACCCGGTTACTTGACCACTTTGGAATAGACGATGTTGCGAATCTTGCGCGTCAGCGGCGTGATGCCGGAATCCGTGCGCTGCTGCATAACCAGCAGGATCAGCTCCTCCTGCGGGCACACGGACATATAGGGGCCGGTCCAGCCGTCCCAGCCGAATTCGCCGGTTACGCCGAGTGAGAAGCTCTTGGCCGGCCTCTCCAGCACCCGCATCAGGCCGCCGTAGCCGTAGCCGTACATGGACTCGAAATATACGCTTTCCCGCTGCTTCGCGTCGAGGTGGTTGTGCGAAAGCCATTCCACCGAAGCGGGCGAAAGGATGCGGGTGTCGCCGAGCGATCCCCTGCCCAGCAGCATGCGCGCGAAAGCGAGCACGTCGTCGATCGTGGATACCGCGCCCCCGCCGCCGGAGATGCAGGCCGGTTTGGTGAAATACGGGTTCTCGCCCGAGGGGCTCTCCGCGTAGGGAGACAGGATGCCGTCCTTGCGCTCGTACAGGGTCGCCAGACGGCAGCGCTTTTCCTCGGGCACGTAAAAGCCGGTGTCCTCCATGCCCAGGGGCGCAAACAGGTTCTTTGTCAGGTACTCGTCCAGCGGCTTGCCCGAGACCGTCTCGATCACCGCGCCCAGAATATCCGCCGAAGTGCCGTACTGCCATCTTTCGCCCGGGTGGAACATCAGCGGCAGCCGGCCGATGCGGTTGGCGACGGCCAGCGTATCGGCCGGGTTGCCTTCGGCGGTTTCCCGGTCGATATCCTTGAACAGTTGGGTAGCGGCGCGCTCCGCGGGCGTCGTTTCGCCCGGATAGCACAGCCCCGAGGTCATGGAAAACAGGTCCCGCACCTGCACGGGCCGCTTCGCGGGTACCGTTTCGGTGTCGCTCAGCGCCACGCGCTGGTTTTGAAATCCCTCCAGAAAATCGGAAACCGGCGCAAGCAGGTCCAGCTCGCCGCGCTCCACCAGCGTCATCGCGGCGACCGCCGTCATCGGCTTGGTGAGCGAGAAAATGCGAAAGATCGTATCCCGGCAGACCGGCGTCGGAGCGCCGAGGTCGGCGTGCCCGCTTCCGTACAGAAAGACGATCTCGTCCTTGCGCCACAGCAGCGCAAGGGCGCAGGGCGTTTCACCGCGGGCGGTGGCGTCGTCCATCACGCGCTGGATATCCTTCCGCGTCTTTTTCATAGGCCGTTGACCTCCCGACGAAATGTTTTCGTTAGCATCATAGCATGAGGGCTTCCCGAAGTCAATGCGGGGGCCCGCCGCGAGCGAAGCGCCGGGCTTTGACGCGTCGCCGTCCGCAGATGTCCTCGGGCGGCGCTTTGCCCGGCCGGACGGCCGGCGGGCCGCCGTCGCGCGCTTCGCTGATTTTACCTAAATTTAACACAAACACCGGCGCGGTTTAACATCTGTCGTTTATCATAACCGGTGAAGCGATCCGGTCACGTACACGGCGCTGCGCGGCGCGGTATGGCGCGCCGCCGAAAGGGCGAATATGCCGGCGACCAACCGGTTTCCCCGGGCATCGTTTCGTCCCTCCATAGCTCGGTCGTGTCGCGTGGTGTTGGGCGCTTCCGTGCGCCGGGGAAACCGCCGGGAGCGGTTTCGGCGTCACATTGCGGCTAACAGGTCTCGCGGGCGGAAACGCCCGTTTTGAGTATTAAAAGAGGCGGCCGGACTTCCTTTTCGGGGGAAGGCCGGCCGCCTCTTTGGCTGTCCGTTCAGCCCGTCACCACGTCGTACGGCCAGCTGCTGATGCCGCCGATGTCCATTACGTCGGTATAGCCCAGCGCGAGCAGCGTTTCCGCGCCGGTTTTGCTGCGCCGCCCGCTGCGGCAGGACACGAGGATCGTCGCGTCCTTGGCGGGCAGCGCGGCGGCGGCCATCTGCCCGATGCTCCCCAACGGCAAAAGCACCGCGTTATGGTTTGCTTACAGGTTATTCATACCGCGTTTTCCGCCGTTCGACACCGCTTTTTCGCCGCGCTTTGGACCGCGGAAACGCACGGTTCGGCGCCGGAGGCGCGGCGTTGGACGCACGGCGCTTGCGCCGCGGCAAGCCCCGTGCTATGCTGCGCATATACGAAACGGCGAAGGGAGCGATGAAGCGTGTGGGACGACGACAAGCGCTTTGAGCGGGTCTACAAGCAGGGCGGGCTGAGCGTTACGGAGATCTGGGTGGACAAAAAAACCGGCGTGAACTACCTCTTCCACGCCTCCGGATACGCCGGTGGGCTTTCGCCGCTGCTGGACGCGGACGGGAATCCCGTGGTCAGCCCGGAATACGTGCGCTGATACCATTTCAAACCCTTAATGACACGGCGGCGTCAGAACGAAAAAGGGCCCGGCGGAACGATTGTGTCCGCCGGGCTTCTTTTCGTCTTGATCCGTTTACAGCGCCTCGATGATCCGCTTCGTCATCTCCGCGCCCGGGATGTACGCCCCGCCCGCGGCGATGTCCCGCGTGCGCGCGCCGGAGGCGAGCACCGTTTCCACGGCCTTCTCCACCGCGGCGGCTTCCTCGCGCAGGCCGAAGGACAGGTTGAGCATCATCGCGGCCGAGAGAATGGTGGCGATCGGGTTGGCGATGCCCCGGCCCGCGATATCCGGCGCGGAGCCGTGAATGGGCTCGTACATGCCGCGCGTGCCCTCCCCCAGCGACGCCGAGGCCAACAGCCCGATGGAGCCCGTCAGCTGGGAAGCTTCGTCCGAGAGGATATCGCCGAACAGGTTGCTGGTCACGATCACGTCGAACTGCGACGGGTTCTGGATCAGCTGCATGGCGGCGTTATCCACCAGCATGTCGGAATAGGCGACTGCGGGGTATTCCGCCGCCAGCGCGTGCATCGTCTCCCGCCAGAGGCGCGAGCTTTCCAGCACGTTCGCCTTGTCGATGCTGCACAGCTTTTTGCCGCGCTTGAGGGCCGTCTCGAACCCCACGCGGCCGATACGCTCCACCTCTTTGCGGCTGTACACCTCGGTATCGAAGGCCGATTCGCCGTCCTCGCCCTGCTCGCGCCCGCGCGGGCCGAAGTACATACCGCCCGTCAGCTCCCGCACGATCAGCAGATCGACGCCTTTTGCCGCGATATCCGCGCGTAGCGGCGAAGCCGCGGCCAGCTCCTTTTGCAGCCTGGCGGGCCGCAGGTTGGCAAACAGGTTCAGCTCCTTGCGGACGCCCAGCAGCGCCCGCTCGGGGCGCAGGTGGCCGGGGAGCGTATCCCACCTGGGGCCGCCCACCGCACCCAGCAGCACGCTGTCGCTCTTTTTGCAGGCCGCGAGCGACTCATCCGGCAGCGGCACGCCGTAGCGGTCGATGGCGCAGCCCCCGGCGAGCACGGTTTCAAATTCGAAGGCGTGACCGAACCTCGCCCCTACGGCGTTCAGCACCTCCACGGCGCCTGCGACGATCTCCGGTCCGATGCCGTCGCCCGGCACCAGCACGATATGGTACTTCACGCGATCTCCCCTCCCGCCATGGCGTTCATCAGGCCGCCCGCCTCGATGATCTTTTGCAGAAATGCCGGGAACGGCGGGAAAGCGAAGCTTTCGCCCGTCGTGTGGTTTTGGATGCTCCCGGCGGACAAATCGACGGTCAACCGGTCGCCTTCGCTGAAGTTGCCGTCGCACACGACGATGGGCAGGCCGATGTTGATGGCGTTGCGGTAGAAGATGCGCGCGAAGCTCTTGGCGATCACGCAGGAAATGCCCGCGGTCTTGATGGCCAGGGGCGCGTGCTCGCGCGAGGAGCCGCAGCCGAAGTTCTGCCCCGCCACGATGATATCCCCCGGCTTGATTTTGCGGATGAAGCCCGGGTCAATGTCCTCCATGCAGTGGGCCGCAAGCTCCTTAGGGTCGGAGGTGTTCAAGTACCGCGCGGGGATGATGACGTCCGTATCCACGTGATCGCCGTAGCACACGGCGTTGCCGGTCAGTTGCATTGCGAGGTCTCCTTTCTAAGCGGCGTCAGCCGAGCATGTCCGGCGAAGCGATTTTGCCCATCACGGCCGAAGCCGCCGCCACGGCGGGGTCGGCCAGGTACACCTCGCTTTGCGGGTCGCCCATGCGGCCCACGAAGTTGCGGTTGGTGGTGGATACGCACCGCTCGCCCTTGGCGAGGATGCCCATATGCCCGCCCAGGCAGGGGCCGCACGTGGGCGTGGATACGGCGCAGCCCGCGGCGATGAAAATGTCCATCAACCCTTCCTTCACCGCTTGCAGCCAGATGGCCTGCGTGGCGGGGATGATCAGCGTACGCACGCCTTTGGCCACCCTGCGGCCCTTGAGGATCGCCGCCGCCTGCCTCAGATCGGAAATGCGGCCGTTGGTACAGGAGCCGACCACCACCTGCTGGATGGGAATGTCGCCGATCTCGTCGAACGTTTTACCGTTTTCCGGCAGGTGCGGGAACGCCACGATGGGGCGCAGCGTACTCAAATCCATTTTGATCACGCGCGCGTATTCCGCGTCCGGGTCGGCGGCGTACACGCGGGGTTCCTTCGCGCCGTGTTCCGTAAGATAGGCCAGCGTCTGTTCATCCACGGGGAAAATGCCGTTTTTCGCGCCCGCTTCGATCGCCATGTTGCAGATGCACAGCCGATCGTCCATCGTAAGCGCGCCCACGCCCTCGCCCGTAAACTCCAGCGACTGGTACAGCGCCCCGTCCACGCCGATGTCATGGATCAGGTGCAAAATTACGTCCTTGCCGGAAACGTACGGTTGAAGCCTGCCGGTCAGCACCACGCGGATGGCGGCGGGCACGCGCAGCCACACCTTGCCGTAGGCCATGCCCACGGCCATGTCGGTGGAGCCCACGCCCGTGGAAAACGCGCCCAGCGCCCCGTAGGTGCAGGTGTGGCTGTCCGCGCCGATCACCAGATCGCCGGCGGTCACCATGCCCCTTTCGGGCAGCAGCGCGTGCTCCACGCCCATCTCGCCCACGTCGAAAAAGTTGGGGATGCCCTTGTCGGCGGCGAACTCCCGCACCTTTTTGGTCTGCTCCGCGGCCTTGATGTCCTTGTTGGGGGTAAAGTGGTCCATCACCAGCGCGATGCGGTCGCAGTCGAACACGCAGCCGCAGCCGGCCTTCTCAAACTCGTTGATGGCGACGGGCGCGGTGATGTCGTTGCCCAGCACCAGGTCGGTATCCGCCAGGATCATGTCCCCCGCCCTGAGGCTTGCGCGGCCGCAGTGGGCGGCGAGAATCTTTTGCGTCATGGTCATAGGCATGGCACCGTAACCTCCTTTTGATGCAGGATGTATTCGATGGAATCCGTCAGCGCCTGCCAGCTGGCGGCGATAATGTCGGTGGAAACGCCGACCGTCGTCCAGCTGGTTTCGCCGTCGCTGCTCTCGATGAGCACGCGCACGGTGGACGCGGTGGCCGCCCGCCCGGCGAGCACGCGCACCTTGTAGTCGGTCAGCCGTACCTTGGTCAGCATCGGGTAGAAAACGGAAAGCGCCTTGCGCAGCGCCGTATCCAGCGCGTGCACGGGGCCGTTCCCCATGGCGGCGGTGGTTTCCTGCCGGCCGTCCACCTGCACCGAAAGCATCGCGGAGGCGCTCTGCTCCCCGTCCGGGAAGGGGTACTCGCCGCTGATGCGGTACATGCTCAGCGTAAAGTGCGGGGTAAAGCGTTTGAGCGTGCGCAGCACCATCAGTTCGAAGCTCGCGTCCGCCGCCTCGAACTGGAAGCCCTCGTGCTCCAGCTCCTTGAGCCTCGCCACGATCTGCGCCACCTCGGGGGAGTTTTTGTTCAGTTCCGGGGCGACCGCGCCGAGCTTCGCCAGCACCGTCGTGCGGCCGGACACCTCGCTCATCAGGAAGCGTCGCTCGTTACCCACCGCTTCCGGGGGCACGTGCTCGAAGCTGCGGCTTACCTTGCTTACGCCGTCGATGTGCATGCCGCCCTTGTGCGCGAAGGCGCTTGCGCCCACATAGGGCTTGCCGGAAAACGGCGTCATGTTGCAAAGCTCGGAAAGCCGGTTGGCCGTGTGGCGGAGGTTCGGCAGGTCGCCCTTGCAGGAAAGCCCCATTTTCAGCCTTAGCGCCGGAAGGATGGTGCTCAGTTCCGCGTTGCCGCAGCGCTCGCCGATGCCGGTAAAGGTGCCCTGCACGTGCACGGCGCCCGCGCGCACCGCCGTAAGGGACGAGGCGACCGCACAGCCGGAGTCGTTATGGCAGTGGATGCCCACCCTTGTTGCGGGGAAGGCTTTGCATACCGTTTCCACCGCCGTGTGAATCGCGTCCGGCAGCATGCCGCCGTTGGTGTCGCACAGGCACAGCACGGCCGCGCCGGCGGCGTCGGCGGCGGCCAGCACCTGCATGGCGTAGGCCGGGTTGGCCGCGTAGCCGTCGAAGAAGTGCTCGGCGTCGAACACGACCTCCTTGCCCCGTTCCCGGCAGTAGCGCACCGTTTCGCCCACGAGGCGCAGGTTTTCGGTAAGCGTGGTGCCCAGCACCTCCGTCACGTGCAAATCCCAGGTCTTGCCGAAGATCGCCACGCTGGGCGTGTCCGCGGACAGCAGGGAAAGCACGTTGGGATCGTCCTCAGGAGCCGTGCCCTTGCGGCAGGTGCTGCCGAAGGCGCACAGGCGGGCGTTTTCGAGCTTAAGGTCCTTCACGCGGCGGAAAAACTCGATGTCCTTGGGGTTGGAACCGGGGTTGCCCGCCTCGATGTAATCCACCCCGAACGCGTCCAGCGTTTTCACGATGCCGAGCTTGTCGCCCACGGAGAAGGAGATTCCCTCCCCCTGCGCGCCGTCCCGTAGGGTGCTGTCGAAGATTTCGATGGTCGTCATAGGTCACCTCGCAATCGACGGTGGGTTGCCCCCGCCGCCGCGGCTGCGGCGGCGGGGGCAGTCGCTTCTGTCTGCCTTACAGCTTGTTCATGCCGTTGATGTAGGCCAGGATGCTCGCTTCGATCACGTCCGTGGACAGGCCGCGGCCGGTCACCACGCGATCCCCGCAGCGGATTTTGACGATGGCTTCGCCCTGCGCGTCCTTGCCTTCGGAAATGGTCTGGATGGCGTAATCGTCCAGCGAATGGGGCGGGGCGGGAATCAGCTTGTCCACGGCGTTGAAGGCCGCGTCCACGGGGCCGTCGCCGATGGCGACCTCCTCGCTGCGCTCGCCCTCGTGCAGGACGCTCACCACAGCGTTGCTGGTTACGTAATTGCCGCTGTTGACGGTGAAACGTTCCAGCTTGTAGCCGCCGCCCGTGCTGACGGCGGAAAGCCGGTGCACGGCCAGCGCCTCCAGATCGTGGTCGGTAATGACCTTCTTGCGGTCGCACAGCTCCTTGAAGCGCACGAACAGCTTATCCAGCTCGTCCTTTTCCAGCACGTAGCCCAGCGCGCTCAGCCGTTCCTCGACCGCGTGGCGGCCGCTGTGCTTGCCCAGCACCATCCGGTTTTGCAAAAGCCCGATGGATTCCGGCGTCATGATCTCGTAGGTCGCGCGGTTGGCCATCACGCCGTGCTGGTGGATGCCCGCCTCGTGGGCGAAGGCGTTCTGGCCGACGACCGCCTTGTTGATGGGGGCGTTGACGCCCAGAATGCTGTACACCAGGCGGCTGACGGGGGAAATGCGCGTGGTGTCGATGCCGCAGGAAACGGGGTAGAGGTCGGGGCGGGTGTGCATGGCCATCACCAGCTCCTCCAGCGCCGCGTTTCCCGCGCGCTCGCCGATGCCGTTGATGGTGCCCTCCACCTGCTCCGCGCCCGCCATGACCGCCGCCAGCGAATTGGAGACCGCCAGACCCAGGTCGTTGTGGCAATGCACGGAAAGGGTGACGGTGTCGATGTTCTCGACGTTCTTTTTGAGATACCGGATCATCTCCGCCATTTCGCCGGGGGTGGCGTAGCCGACGGTGTCCGGGATGTTGATGACCTGCGCGCCCGCGCGCAGCGCCGTATCCACCGCTTTGGCGAGGAAGGCCGGATCGGAGCGCATGGCGTCCTCGGCGGAAAATTCCACCTCGGGGGCGAGGTTGCGGGCGTAGGCGACCATTTTTGCGATGGCCTCCAGCACCTCGTCCTCGGTCATTTTGAGCTTGTACTGCATGTGCGTGGGCGACGTGGCGAGGAACGTGTGGATCAGCGGGTTCTTGGCGTCCTTAACCGCCTCCCACGCCGTGTCGATGTCCTTTTTCGTGGCGCGGGAGAGGCTGGCGACGGTGCAGTTTTTGAGGGTTTTGGCGATGGTGCGCACCGATTCGAAATCTCCCTGCGAGGCGATGGCGAAGCCCGCCTCGATCACGTCCACCTTCATGCGTTCCAGCGCCTGGGCGATCTCGATCTTTTCCGCCAGGTCCATGCTGCAGCCGGGGGCCTGTTCCCCGTCGCGAAGCGTGGTATCGAAAATCCGTAACTGTTTCATGGAATCAACACTCCTTAAGCCGTCTGCGTTCTACGATTGGAAAACCGCTCCCTTGTCGGCCGAGGAGACCAAAGCGGCGTAGCGCTTGAGGTAACCGGTGAGCGCAGGGCGCTCCGGCTGCGTGAAGGCCGCGCGGCGCCGGTCGATCTCCTCCTCGGGTAGTCGCAGGGTCAGGCTTTTGTTCGGAATGTCGATGTCGATCGTGTCCCCTTCCTCGACCAGGGCGATCAGCCCGCCCGCGGCCGCCTCGGGGGAAATGTGCCCGATGGCCGCGCCGCGCGTGGCGCCGGAGAAGCGGCCGTCGGTAATGAGCGCCACGCACTTGTCCAGCCCCATGCCCGCGATGGCCGAGGTGGGCGAGAGCATTTCGCGCATGCCGGGGCCTCCGGCCGGGCCCTCGTAGCGGATCACCACCACGTCCCCTTCCCTGATCTGCCCCTTGTAGATGGCGGCCACGGCCGCTTCCTCGCCGTTAAAGACGCGCGCGGGGCCGGAATGGGTGAGCATCTCCGGGGCGACCGCGCTCTGCTTGACCACCGCGCCGCCCTCGCAGAGGTTGCCGAACAGCACCGCCAGCCCGCCTACGGGGGCGTAGGCGTTCTCGGGCGTGCGGATCACGGTGTCGTCGGTCACGTGCACGCCGGAAAGGTTCTTGGCGACGGTCTCGCCCGTGGCGGTCACGCAGTCCTCATGGATCAGCCCCAGCTTCTGCAGCTCGCCCATCACCGCCGGGATGCCCCCCGCGGCGTTCAGATCCTGCATGTGGTGTTTTCCCGCCGGGGCCAGCTTGCACAGGTTGGGGGTCTTCTGGCTGACTTCGTTGATTTTGGTAAGCGTAAAGGGCACGCCCGCCTCATGGGCGACGGCGGTCAGGTGCAGGGCGGTGTTGGTGGAGCAGCCCAGCGCCATATCCACCACCAGCGCGTTTTCCACCGACTTCTCGTTGAGGATGTCGCAGGCGCGGATGTTCTTTTGGTACAGCTCCATCACCTGCGCGCCCGCCTCCTTGGCCAGGCGGATGCGCGCGGCGTAGGGCGCGGGTACGGTGCCGTTGCCCGGCAGCGCCAGGCCGATGACCTCGGTCAGGCAGTTCATGGAATTGGCGGTAAACATGCCCGAGCAGGAGCCGCAGGTGGGGCACACCTCGTTCTCGATGCGGCAGAGCGCTTCCTCGCCGATGCCCCCGGCCATGAAGGAGCCCACCGCCTCGAACGCGCTGTTCAGGTCCTTGCCGTCCAGGGAGAGCATCGGCCCGCCGGACACGAAGATGCAGGGCAGGTTGAGCCGCGCCGCCGCCATGAGCATCCCCGGCACGATCTTGTCGCAGTTGGGGATGAACACCAGCGCGTCGAACGCGTGGGCGCGGGCCATGCATTCCACGCTGTCGGCGATCAGCTCGCGCGTGCACAGCGAGTAGCGCATGCCCTCGTGCCCCATGGCCACGCCGTCGCACACGGCGATGGTGTTGAACTCGAAGGGTGTTCCCCCCGCCATCAGCACGCCGTCCTTGGCCGCCCGCGCGATCTGCGCAAGATGCGTGTGCCCCGGGACGATCTCGCAGTACGAGTTGACAATGCCCACGAAGGGGCGCTTCATCTGCTCGTCGGTTACGCCGCAGGCCTTGAGCAGCGCGCGGTGGGGCGTTCGCTCCGGCCCGGCCTTCACGACGTCGGAACGGCTCATTGGTCGTCCCCCGCGGGCTTCTGCCAGCTCATCTTGGCGCGCAGGTCGGCCCCGGTCTTTTCCAAAAGGCTGGTCTGCGCCGCGAGCCGCATGGCGTTGAAGCTGGGGCGGTTGGCCTGGTTTTCCAGAATCCAGTTGCGGGCGAACACGCCGTTTTGAATCTCGGAAAGCACCTTTTTCATTTCCTTTTTGGTTTCCTCGGTGATCAGGCGCGGGCCGGTGACGTAATCGCCGTATTCGGCCGTGTCGGAGATGGAATAGCGCATGAACTTCATGCCGCCGGCCACCACCAGGTCGATGATCAGCTTCATCTCGTGCACGCACTCGAAATACGCGCTTTCCGGCTGGTAGCCCGCCTCGACCAGCGTATCGAACCCGGCCTTCATCAGGGCGGTCACGCCGCCGCAGAGCACGGCCTGCTCGCCGAACAGGTCGGTTTCGGTCTCCTCGCGGAAGGTGGTCTCCAGCACGCCCGCGCGCGCGCCGCCGATGCCCGCGGCCCACGCCAGCGCGATGCCCTTGGCGTCTCCGTTGGGGTCCTGCTGCACGGCGATCAGGCAGGGCACGCCCTTGCCCTCCAGGTACTGGCTGCGCACGGTGTGGCCGGGGCCCTTGGGGGCGATCATGATGACGGCCACGTCCTTGGGCACGACGATCTGCCCGAAATGGATGTTGAAGCCGTGGGCGAACGCGAGGGTCTTGCCGGCGGTCAGGTAGGGGGCGATATCGTTTTTGTAGAGGGCGGCCTGCTTTTCGTCGTTGACCAGCACCATAATCACGTCGCAGGCGGCCACCGCGTCCCTGGTGAGCATCACCCTGAGGCCCGCGGCCTTCGCGCGTTCGGCGGACTTGCTGCCCTCGTACAGGCCGACCGTCACGTCGAAGCCGCTGTCGTGCAGGTTGAGGGAATGGGCGTGACCCTGGCTGCCGTAGCCGATGACGGCGATCTTCTTGCCTTCCAGAAATTTGCGGTCGCAGTCCTTTTCATAATACATGATTGCCATGGTTTATTCCTCCTCGTTTTGCTTGAGTATGTACTCGCCGCGGCCGATGGCCGTAACGCCCGTGCGGCAAACCTCGATGATGCCCAGCGGTTCGAGAAACGTGATGAAGGCGTTGAGCTTCGTGTTCTCCCCCGTAAGCTCCATGGTCATGGTGGCGGGGGTCAGGTCGATCACCTTGGCGCGGAACACCGTCACGGCGTCCAGCACCTGCGAGCGGGTGTCGGGAGACGCCCGCACCTTAACCAGCAGCAATTCGCGCGTCACGGTCCGGGAAAGGTCCATCGGCTCCACCATCAGCACGTCGTGCAGCTTTTCCAGCTGGCGGACGATCTGCTCGCGCACGTAGTCGTCCCCCGCGGCCTGGATGGTGATGCGCGACACGTGCGCGTCCTGTGTCTCCCCCACGGAGAGGCTGTCGATGTTGAATCCGCGCCGGGCGAACAGCCCCGAAATGCGGGTGAGGACGCCGGATTCGTTGTTGACCAGCATCGAAAGGATCAGTCTGCCGTTTTCCATGCGCTTACCCCCTCAAAATCATGTCCTTGATGGTTCCGTTGGGCGGTATCATGGGCAAGACCATCTCGTCGCGGTCGATGCGCACGTCCACCACCACCGGCCCCGGCAGCGAGAACGCCTTGTCCAGCACCGAGTCGAGCTTGTCCAGCGTTTCCAGCCTGAGCCCTTTGGCGCCGAAGGCCTGCGCCAGCAGGCAGTAGTCGGTGGGGCGGTTGAGCGTGGTGCAGGCGTAGCGCTCCTCGAAGAACATCGTCTGCCACTGGCGCACCATGCCCAAAACGCAGTTGTTCAGCACCAGCACGATCAGGGGCAGGTGGTTGGCTACCGCGGTCGCCAGCTCGTTCATATTCATGTGGAAGCTGCCGTCGCTGGTAACCAGCACCGTCTTTTTGAGCCCCGTGCCGATGCAGGCGCCGATGGCCGCGCCCATGCCGAAGCCCATGGTGCCCAGGCCCCCGGAGGTAATGAAGGTGCGGGGCTTGCCGAAGCTGTAATACTGCGACACCCACATCTGGTGCTGGCCCACGTCCGTAGCCACGGGGCAGTCCGCGGGGAGGCGGGCGTTGACGGCCTTGAGCACCAGCTCCGGGTTGAGCACCTTCGGGTCCATGCTCAGGTGGTTGTCGGGCGCGGCCTTCAGGGCCTGCACCTCGGCAAGCCAAGCCGGGTCGGAATGCGAAAGCCCCGCGGCGTTCAGCGCGGCCAACGCCTGCCTGACGTCCGCCACAAGGGCTACGTAGGCGGGGATGTTCTTGCTGATCTCCGCGGGGTCGATATCGATGTGCAGCACCTTGTGATCCTTGGAAAACTCCTGTTTGTTGCCCGTGGCGCGATCGGAAAAGCGCGTGCCCACGGCAATGATCAGGTCGGAGCGGTCCAGCGCCTTGATGGCGGCGTAGCGCCCGTGCATGCCCGTCATGCCCATGAACAGCGGATGGTCGTTGGGCACGGCGGAAAGGCCCATCATGCTGGCGCCGATGGGCGCGCCGATCGTTTCGGCCAGTTTGACGAGCTCCTCCCCCGCGCCGGCGGAAATCACGCCGCCGCCCGCGTAGATGAACGGCCGCTTCGCCTCGGCGATGAGCGCCGCGGCGCGCCCGACGGCCTCCGGGGAAAGCGCCTTGGGCTTGGGCGCGCAGCTCGCGCCCGCGGGCGTAAACTCGCACTCGGCCTTCTGCACGTCCTTGGGGATGTCCACCAATACCGGGCCGGGGCGGCCGCTCGCGGCGATGGAAAAGGCGCAGCGCAGGGTTTCGGCCAGGCGGGTCACGTCCTTGACCATGTAGTTATGCTTGGTGACCGGCATGGTGATGCCGGTGATGTCCACTTCCTGGAAGCTGTCCCGCCCGATGAGCGGGCAGGCCACGTTGCCGGTGATGGCGACCATGGGGGTGGAGTCCAGGTACGCGGTCGCGATGCCGGTGACCAGGTTGGTGGCGCCCGGGCCGGAGGTGGCCAGCACCACGCCCGTCTTGCCCGTGGCGCGGGCATAGCCGTCGGCCGCGTGCGCCGCGCCCTGCTCGTGGCAGGTCAGCACGTGCCGAAGCCACCCGGAAGCCTTGTAGATCTCGTCGTAGATATTGAGCACCGCGCCGCCGGGATAGCCGAAAACCGTATCCACGCCCTGCTCTTTGAAAACTTCCATCAGTATCTGCGCGCCCGTCAACTTCATGGTATCGCTCCTCCCGATATAAAAATCCCCCCGAACCGTATTCCACGGTTCGGGGGGTGTGAGCATATTCCCGAAGGTTATGCCGCTACCTTTGTCCCTGACCCTGGCATACGCAAAACGACGTTGCCGACCCGTACGAGTACCCGTACTAGGACGACAACGCTAATAATGATAATGCTTAGGCCGAGGCTCAAACAGTTCATAGGCGGCTCCTTTACTGTAATTACAGACAAGGTACCACAGGAAAGCCGGAATTGTCAACCCCTTTTTTCGCAGACCCGCGGCTTTACCCGGATTTTACCCGGCCCGGTCAGCTCCGCCCGCATACGCCCCGCATCAGCCGCATGAAGAACCGCACCGTATCCGCCTGCTTGCTTACGGGGATGCGCTCGTTCTTTCCGTGGATCATGCGGCGCTCCTCGCCGGAGAGCGGCATGCCGGTAAAGCGGTACACGTGGGGACAGATGCGCTCGTAATGGCGCGCGTCGCTGGCGCCGATCATCAGATAGGGCGACACCAGCGCGCCGGGGAAGGTTTCCCGGATCGTGCGCCCGAGCGCCGCGTAGCCCTCGCCGTCCGTGCCCGAGCAGTTGGAGGGCTCCATGCCGCGAAGCAGGGACACTTCCACGTCCGGGCCGCCGGCCTTTTTGCGCAGGGCGGCAAGCGTGCCCCTCACGCTCTCCCCCGGCAGCAGGCGGACGTTCACGGTCATCTCCGCGCCGGAGGGGAGGACGTTGGCGCTCTCGCCCGCGTGGAACACGGTAAAGGCGACGGTCGTGCGGAACAGGGCGTTGATCTCCCCGCCCGTTTTGAGGGTCAGCCGATTGAGCAGCGGCCCGAACGCCCACAGGTTGGCAAAAATCATGCGGTAGGCAAACGTCGAGTGCCGCGCGAGCCCGTTAAGCAGCATCTGCGCGGGCTTGGCGACGCGAAAGGGAAAGGGGCTGTTCCGGATGTTCACGCACGCCTGCGCGAGCCGGTCCACGGGGGTGCGCGCCAGCGGGGCGGAGCTGTGTCCGCCCAGCGCGTGCACGCCCAGCCGGTAGTTGGCGTTGCCCTTTTCCGCCACGCCGATCAGCGCGGCGGGCTGCTCGACGCCCGGGAACACCTTTTCCACAATCGCGCCGCCCTCGTCCAATACCATCAGGGGCCGGACGCCCCGCTTTTCCAGCGTCTCCGCGATGCGGGCCGCGCCGTCGCCCATGACCTCCTCGTTGCCCCCGAAGCAGAAATACAGGTCGCGCGCGGGCGAAAAGCCCCGCTCGATCAGCGTTTCCGCCGCGGTGAGGATGGCCGACAGGGTGCACTTGGTATCCAGCGTGCCGCGCCCGTACACCATGCCGTCCGCGATCTCGCCGGAAAACGGCGGCCGCTCCCATTCGGCTTCGTCGGCGGGCACCACGTCGTAATGCGCGGTCAGCACCAGGGGCGCCTCGTCGGTTTCGCCCTTCCAGCGGAAAACCAGCCCGCGCGAACCGACGGCCTCGTGCTGAAGGACGCGGTAGACGCCCGGGTATTGCTCCGGCAAGAGCGCCACGAGCCGGGCAAACTCCCCTTCGTCGTCCAGCGACGCATCCGCGTGGGAAACGGTGCGGCATCGGATCAGCTCGGCAAGGTTTGCCGCGGCCTTCTCCGCGTCCACGTCCTCGCGTACGGGTTCGACGGCCGCCTCCGGTTCCGGGCGGAACCGGAGGGTGCGCACGAGGATCACCGCCGCCAAAACGGCGATCAGCCCGAGGACGATCCCCAAAACGATCATTGCGCGCCTTCTTTCGCGGTCTTCTTCTCATCCAGCCAGCCGCGCCTGTACATCCAGCGCGCCGCCAGAATGGCGATCACCGCCGCGACGGGCACGAAGATCGCCGCGCTGCCCGCCAGCGACGGCATCAGCACGAACAGCAGCACCATCGCCGCGATGGGCGCGACCGCGATTTTGAGGTTCTTCCCCACCAGCGCCACGCCCAGTCCGCCGAAAAGCGCCGGCAAAAGCTGGTCGAACGCGGGCGCGAGCGCCGTGCTTTCCAGCACGGGCGTCAGCGGGACAACCAGCAACACGCCCGCAAAGATGATCGCGAGCGTCGTGATGCTGGACACCGCGATGGCGATGGTCGCCACGGCCTCGCCCTCGGGCGTGCCGCTTTTGACCCCCGCGCGGTCGAACGCCGCCAGCGTGCAGGGCACCTTGAGCATCGTAAGGCTCCCGGTGACGAAGCCCAGGTAACTGCCGCCCGCGCCCAGCATGGGCACGTAGGTGATCACCTCGATGAACCCCACCGCCCAGTACATGGGCGCGATGGACAGAAGGCCCTTGAGCAGCCCCGCGCCGTCGGGCCAAGCGTCGTAGTACAGGCAGACCGCCAGCGGGAACATGAGCAGCACCAGCCCCATGCCCCAAACCCAGATTCTGCCCAGCAGGTGCGTCGTTTCGTCGTAGGGACGCGCGTTGGTTCCGTTCATACCGCCACCCCCGCAATCCATCGGGTAATCGGGATCGCCGCAGCCATCGCGCCCACCATGGAAAGCGGCAGGGCGTAATCGGTCAGCCAGTCCCAGTGCCGAAGCTTGATCAGCGCGCCCACGACCAGCATGATCGCCGCGGACACCAGCATCACGAACACGGGTATCCACCCCGCGAGCCCCTCCGTCACGTGCCCGAAGATCATGCCCAGGAACGCCGAGATCATGCCCATGAACAGCGCGTTCATGAAGATGTCGCTCCAGCGGCGGTCGCGCCTTTCCAGCTTATCCACGCCGCCCAACAGCCGCTTGCACAGGATGGGCGTGAACAGCACCCCGGCCATGATGCCCAGCGTCATCACCCAGGCGATGGCGGTATACTGCGGCGCGGTCAGCAGCGTCTGCGTGTCGCTGAGCGTCGCGCCCACGGCGCGCGCGGCGGCCTCGGCGGCGGGCGTTTCGTAGGTGATCGCCCCGATCACCGACAGCCTCAGCCACGGCAGCGGCAGCCCGAGCTTGCGGCTGAGCGCCACCACCCCCACGAGGATCGATATAGCCGGCACGACCGTGAACGTCGCGCTGGTGCGCACCACCTTGAAAAGCGTGCCCTTCGCCATGCCCAGCGAAAGTGCGCGCCTCCACGAGCGCACCAGAAAAAAGACGGATTGCGTAAGCACCAACAGCAGGATGACCGCCACCAGAATGAACAGGAAGGAATCGTTGACCGAGAACGCCCGCTGCAAACCGCATCCCCCTCCGTTTTTCAAGATGATGAAACCGGTACGGATAGTACCTGTTTCGCCGGGCGAAAGCGGTTATCCTTTCCGAAGCCGCGGCCCGCGCGCGAAAAGCCCCGCCTCCCTTTCGGAAGCGGGGCGCCGCGCGGAAAGAAGGTATTTCACGGCCGCGCGTTGCTTACACCCGGAAAACGCCCACCGTCAGGCACCCGTCGCTCATGAAATAGTTGATGCGGATGGCGTAGGGCAGGGTGTTGGTGAAGATCATGGTGGTGTCCCCGCCGCCGACCGCCGCGTCGAAGCCCACGGGGCAGTAGTAGATGCCGACCTGCGCGTGCACCTTGCGCCAGTTGATGTAGATGGGCACCTGAATGAGCACGTTGTAAAGCGTGGTGTTCACCTGGCAGGTGCCGCCGCCGTACCCCCACAGGGCGTGCGGGTTCATGATCGGCGCGCGGTGGTAGCCGGTGGAGCGGCGATAGGGGCCCATAAGGTTGTAGGTGTTCACGGTTTCGCCCGGCTGCACCACCGTGCCGGAGATGAAGCTGGAACCCAGGTAGATGTTGTAGTTGCGGCCCTGGTACTGCAGCGTGTGGATGCCCACGGCGTAATAGGTGCTCATGCAGCTGATCAGGTCGCCGCTTTCCGCCTCGTCCCAGGGGACGACCTTCATCAGGTATCCCACGTCGTCCTCGTTCACGTAGCCGGTCGTGCGCCAGTAGGCCAGCGGGTAGCGCCCCTGCGCGTCCGGCGTATCCACGGCGAGGGCCGAGCCGGGGTTAACGGTCTTGAGCACTTCGTTGCCGCTGTCCTCGTAGCTGCGGATGTCGGTGGTATGGTTGACGAACGCCAGCCCGATGTGCACCGTGCAGCCGGGAATGTCCCCCGCGTAGGGATCGATGCGGTCCCAGCGGAAGAGCTTCTCGGTCGGGACGTAGCCGTAAGAATTTTTGTAGCGGATATAGCTCCAGCCGCCCTGGTTTGCGCTGACGGTCACCTCGTCGTACTGGGGCACGGAGAAAGCGGCGGGACTGTCGTCGCTCATTTCCGTGCGGGCGACCACCCTTTTGTAGGCGTACGCCACGAAGTTGTCCGTAAAGTTCTCCGGCGTATTGCCGGAGGTGTCGGGCGTGGGTGTCGGTTCGGCCGCCTCCGCCTCCGCCTCGGCGGCCAGCGCGGCGTCGTAGGCCTTGACGTCGGTCAGGTATTCGGTCAGCACGTACCCTACGTTGCGGCCCGTGTACACCTTGCTCCACTCGTCGCCCAGCTCGATGATATACACGATATCGTCGCGTTCGATGCTCCCGTTGCCCGACGCGTCGCCGTTGGGTTCGCGCCGCACCTTGAGCGCCACGGTCGCCACGGCCGTATACCGGATGGCGTCCTCGTCCTCCCCGGCCACCGCCTCGGTTACCGCGGCGGGGTCTTCCAGTATTTCCTCCGGCTGCGGGGTCGCCGAGGGGGAGGCAGCCTGCGCATCTTCGCCCAGCGCGGACCCGCCGCCCAGCGCAAGGCCCAGGCACAGCGCGCCGGTCAGCAGTCGGACGGCCCAGTTTTTCATCGCGTGCGTTCTCCTTAACAGTCCATTGGCCGTATGTACATACAGCGTTTTCATTATATCGGGCGACCCCGCGCGCGTCAAGGCGGAAACGCGCGTTTCCGCCGGGGAAGGTTCCGCCCCGGCGGCAGGTTTAAGGGCTTTGCCGGCTTTGCGGGCGCCGGGCCGGCCAAATGTAAAAATACCGCCCCCGATCACACCCCTTGCGCTTCGCAACCGGCGCGGTTACAATAAGGACGTACGTTCCCCTAAACCGCGACCATCGAAGGGAAGGGCCTCCATGACGGACGAACTGCAGGCGAAAATCCTCACCCTGCCGGACAGCCCCGGCTGCTACCTAATGAAAAGCCGGGGGAAGATCATCTACGTCGGCAAGGCGAAAAACCTCAAGAACCGCGTGCGGCAGTATTTCCACGCCTTTGAAAACCACACGCCCAAGGTGCGCGCGATGGTTTCCCGCGTGGACGATTTCGATATCATCCTCTGCCGCACCAACTTCGAGGCGCTGACGCTGGAATGCAACCTGATCAAGCTTCACCGCCCGTTTTACAACATCCTCCTCAAGGACGACAAGCAGTACCCCTACCTGCGCTACGACCCGAACGAGCCTTTCCCCCGCCTGACCATCGCCCGGACGCTCGACCCGCACGACGGGTACCGCTACCTGGGCCCCTACATCGGCGCGACGGCGGTGCGCCAGGTGCTTGGCGAGCTGAGCCGCTACTTTCCCCTGCGCCGCTGCGCGCTCAAGCTGCCGCTCAACCGCCCCTACCGCCCCTGCGTGTACCACTCCACCGGGCAGTGCAAGGCGCCCTGCGCCGGCTACATCGGCGAGAAGGAATACAAGGAGATTTTGCGCCGCGCCGTGGATTTTTTGAACGGCGACGTGGGCGGCATCGTGCGCGAGCTGACGGGACAGATGAACGAGGCTGCCGCGAACATGGAATACGAGCAGGCGGCGGCACTGCGCGACAAGATCGCCGACGTGAAGGCCGTCACCGAGCGTCAGCTGGCCATCCAGACCCGGGACGTGCAGCAGGACGTAATCGCCGTGGCGGCGGACGCGACCGACGCGGTGGTGCAGGTGCTGCACGTGCGGAGCGGGCGCATCGAGGGCGGCGGCTCCTACGTGCTGGAAAACAGCGGCGGCGACCCCACGGAGGACATCGTGGAAGGGTTTATGACCCAGCACTACGAGGACGGCCGCGCCATACCGCGGGAGATTCTGGCCGAGGCGCTGGGCGAAAGCCGCGAGGAGCTTACGCAGTGGCTGCGCGAGCGGCGCGGCGCGGCGGTCACGCTGCTTTCCCCGCAGCGCGGCGCGAAGGCGGCGCTGGTCGCCATCTGCAAAAAGAACGCCGCCGACGCGCTTTTCAAGCGCCAGCAGAACCAGCAGATCCGCCACGCGCAAACGGCGCTGGCCATGGAGGAGCTGCAGTCCGCGCTCGGGCTGCCGACGCTGCCGGAGCGCATCGAGGGCTACGACATCTCCAACACCCAGGGCGTGCTTTCCGTCGCCTCCATGGTGGTGTTCCACGGCGGCATGCCCGCCAAGAAGCAGTACCGGCACTTTCGCATCAAGACGGTCGAGGGCGCCAACGACTTCGCCTCCATGGCGGAGGTCATCGGCCGGCGCTTTACCCACGGCGTTACGGAAAAGGCCGAGCGCGAGGCGGCGGGCCTGCCGCCCGAGGAGGGGCGTTTCAGCCTGTTCCCGGACGTGATATTGATCGACGGCGGCCCCCAGCAGCTGGCTTTCGCGCACCGCGCCATGCGGGACGCGGGGGTCGACCTGCCCATGTTCGGCCTGGCGAAAAGGAACGAGGAAATCTATCTGCCGGGGGAGGAAAAGCCAATCGTGCTGGACAAGCGCAGCAACGCGCTGCACCTGGTGCAGCGCGTGCGCGACGAGGCGCACCGTTTCGGCATCACGCACCACCGGGCGCTGCGCGGCAAGGCGGGCGTCGCCAGCGAGCTGGAAACCATCCCCGGCATCGGTGAAAAGCGCAAAATCGCGCTGCTTCGGCACTTCAAGAGCCTTCCCGCCATCCTCGCCGCGAGCGAGGAGGAGCTTGCCGCCGTGGACGGCATGAACCTGAGCGCCGCCAAAGCAGTGGCGGAATATGCCAAAAACCGCGAACAGACGACCCTTCGCCCCTGATACGGAAATCTCGCCCGGAGGTGCAGAATGCTGAAGCCACGAGACCCGGACTGGTACAGACACGCCTGGTCGCTCGATGCCCAAACCCAGTCCTGGACGGAGGAAACGGAAAAGCAGGTGGATTTCGTGGTCGGCGCCCTGGGCCTGACCGGCCGCGAGCGCATCCTCGATCTGGCCTGCGGTTACGGGCGGCACGCGCTTTCGCTGGCCCGGCGCGGGTACGAGGTGATCGGCGTCGACCTGACGCCCGCGTACGTGGCCTTCGCCGCGAACGCCGCCCGCGCCGAAGGGCTGTCCGCCCGCTTCGAATGCATGGATATCCGCGAAGTGCCCTACGCCGGCATGTTCGACGCCGTCCTCAGCATGGCGGACGGGGCGGTGGGCTATCTGGAAACGGATGCGGAAAACCAGAAGATATTCGACGTTATCGCCCGCGCGCTCAAACCCGGCGGCAGGCACTTTTTGGATGTGTGCAACGCGGAGCATGCCGAAAAGCACTTTCCCAAAAAGTGGTGGGAGTGCGGCGCTCACGCGCTGGCGCTGGCGCAGTTCGACTGGGACGCTAAAACCCGCCGGATGCTGTACGCCGGCTGGGACGTTCCTTTCGGCCAACCCGCCGAAAGGCCTGTCGTCGAGCAGGCCGACCCCATCCGGCTGTACACCCCCGCGGAGTTGGACGGCCTGTACGCCGCGCGGGGGATGCGCATGCTCGCGTCCTATTCGGACTACGAGGGCCGTCCCGCTTCGGACGCGCAGTTGCAGCTGCTGACGACGGCCGAGAAAACACGCTGACTACGCGTGATACGCCGCCTTCCCCCGCCGTGTGACTTCGGAAATGCAAATTCTGCGCCGTCGCCTGTCGCTTTTGCGCAATTCGTGTTATACTGCCTTTGTATACATTCATCCGTCCTGATCTCCCCAGGCGCGACCGTCCATTCCGTTCACCGCCCGCCGAGGCGCCAACGCGCATCTTTGGGCGGTACGGTCGCATGAACGCCGGAAAGGAACGCCCTTGGCCAAGGATAAACCCGTCTTCGTCTGCGCGTCCTGCGGGTACGAAACGCCCCGCTGGCTGGGCTGCTGCCCGGACTGCGGAGAGTGGAACACCTTCGAGGAACAGCGCAGGGCGGCGCCCTCCGCGCCCGCCAGAACCGCCGAAAAAGCCTCCCGCTACCATATGGCCCCCTCCGAAGCGCAGGCCCTGAAAGACGTGACCGAGTCGCAGGAAACGCGTGTCTCCACCGGCAACGAGGAGCTCGACCGGGTGCTGGGCGGCGGGCTGGTGCAGGGCAGCGTGATCCTGCTGGGCGGCGATCCGGGCGTGGGCAAAAGCACGCTGCTTTTGCAGGTCGCCTCGGAGCTGAGCGGCGCGCGCCGGGTGCTCTACGTAAGCGGCGAGGAGAGCGTTCGGCAACTGAAGCTGCGCGCCAACCGCCTTTCCGTGAAGCAGGAAAGCCTTTACGTGCTCGCGGAAAACAACGTGGAAAGCATCCTGCAGAAGTGCGAAAGCATGGGGCCGGACGTGCTGATCATCGACAGCATCCAGACCATGGTCAGCCAGGACAGCGCCAGCTCGCCGGGGAGCGTTTCCCAGGTGCGCCAGAGCGCGGCGGCCATCATCCGCTACGCCAAGACCAGCGACACGTCCGTGTTCCTGGTGGGGCACGTGACCAAGGAAGGGAGCCTGGCGGGCCCGCGCGTATTGGAGCACATGGTGGACACGGTGCTCAGCTTCGAGGGCGACCGCCGTCACGAATACCGCCTGCTGCGCGCGGCCAAGAACCGCTTCGGCAGCGTCAACGAGCTGGGCGTGTTCGAAATGCGGCAAAAGGGCGTGTTCCCGGTCGCCAACCCGAGCGAGTCGCTGCTCAGCCAGCGCGCGCGGGGGGCCAGCGGGAGCGTGGTGTTCTGCGCCATGGAGGGCACCCGTCCCATCCTGTGCGATTTGCAGGCGCTGGCGGCGCACAGCTTTTACAACATGCCCCGCCGCACCGTGGGCGGCGTGGATTCCGGGCGCGTGGCGCTGCTGCTGGCGGTCATGGAGAAGCGCGCCCGCAAAAAGCTGTTCGACCAGGACGTGTACGTAAGCGTCGCCGGCGGCCTGGAGCTGGACGACCCGGCCGCGGACCTGGCGGTGTGCCTGGCGGTCGCCTCCAGCCTGGAGAGCTTCCCGCTTGCGCAGACCCTGTGCGTGATGGGCGAAATCGGCCTGTGCGGCGAGGTACGGCCCATCGCCCACGTCGAGCGGCGCGTGGCCGAGTGCGTGCGCCTCGGTTTTACCGATATCCTTTTACCCAGGCAAAACCTGAAGAACCTCTCCCCCGTCGACGGCGCGCGCATCACCGGCGTGGATACGCTGATGCAGGCGCTGGCGGTGGTTCATTAGTCGATAAGGAAGGGATTCCGTGATGGCGAAGAACAAAACGCTGGAGCGGCTGCTCCGATTGCTGATTACGCTGGTGGGCGTGGGCGTGGGCGCGCTGATCGCCGCGCTCGTTTTGCCCGTTTTACGGCGCGCCGACGCCGACCTGTTCCAGACTCCCTACGGGCTCGCGGCCACCTACGTCGTGCTGTGCACGCTGGGCGGGCTGCTGCTTTTCGTGCTGTCAAGGCGCATCCTCAACCGCGTCATGCAGCTGAGCGCGGCGGTGGAGCGCCGCTGGTCGGGCATGAGCAACCAGCAGATCATCCTGTCGGCGGTGGGGCTTATTTCCGGGCTGATCGTCGCCGCGCTCATCAACCAGCTGGTGCTCTCGGCCGGGGCGAGCCTGCTGACCATCAGCATCAGCGCCATCATCTACGTGGTGCTGGGGACGCTGGGGATGCAGATCGGCTACCGGCGCTCCCATGAAAGCCGGCGGGAGCGCCGCCACTTCCGGCTCAAATCCCGCAAGGGAGACGCGCTGGGCAGCGTGTTCGGCGACGCGGCGGAGATGCTCTCCGGCGACGAGGACGACGACGATCCGGACGACCTGCCCGAGGCTCCCTGCCAGGGGATTCCCCCGAAGCTGCTGGATACGTCGGTGATCATCGACGGGCGCATCTTCGATATCGCCAAAACCGGCTTTCTGGAAGGGGATATCGTCATTCCGCAGTTTGTGCTGGCGGAGCTTCGCCATATCGCCGACAGCGGGGACGGTCTGCGCCGCGCACGCGGACGCCGCGGGCTGGACGTGTTGGGCAAGCTGCAGACGGAGCTCAAATGCAACGTGATCGTGGACGAGACCGACTACCCCGACGTGGCCGAGGTGGATGTGAAGCTGCTCAAGCTGGGCCGGGACAAGAACGGCACGGTGGTCACCAACGACTATAACCTCAACAAGGTCGCGGGCGTCAGCGGCATAAGGGTACTGAACATCAACGATCTGGCCAACGCCGTCAAGCCCATGCTGATGGCCGGAGAGGAGCTGACCGTACAGATCGTGCGCGAGGGCAAGGAGCCGGGGCAGGGCGTGGCCTACCTGGACGACGGCACCATGATCGTGGTGGACAACGGCCGCCGCCACGTAGGCGAAAGCGTGGCCGCGACGGTGACGACCGTCCTGCAGACCAGCGCGGGTCGGATGATATTCACCAAGCTCAAAAACCCGGAGGAAAGCGCGGGCGAGCGGTAGGGCGTTTACGAAAAGCGTATGTAAAAGCGGGCGAACCGAAAGGTTCGCCCGCTTTTATGCGCTTTCGCCTCATGTCTTTTTCTCGGTGCTCTTGACATTACACATTATGTAATGTTATAGTTTGTGTAACGTTCGAAAGGAGGCCCCCGCACCGTGGATATCATCACGTTGTCCGGTAAGAGAGACCTGGACATCTACGTCAACCCGCAGCGGCAGCGGCTGCTCAGATTGATGACCATCATCGGCCGCCCCGTAACCCCGAAGGAGCTTTCCGACCGGATGGGCATTTCCGCATCGTCGGTGCAGTATCACCTCAAAAAGCTTGCGGGGCTGGGTCTCGTCAGGCTGAGCCACACCGAGCGCATTCGCGGGATTACGGCGCGGTTTTATATTGCGCCGCCGGTAACGGTCACCCTCGGCTGCCTGTCGCAGGACGGGAACAACCCCCAGCGCGTCGCGCTGATGCAAAGCAGTGTGAACGGGGTGTTCAACGGTTTTCTGCGCTACTTTTCACGGGTTGTGGAAACGCCGGCCCTCGCCGAACCACTGGGCGACGTGATGTGGGGCGTCGTCCACCTCGGGGAGGCCGAGGCGCGGGAGCTTTCGGCGCTCGTACGGCGGTTCCTGCAGGAGCACGAGGCCGCCGGCGAAGGCTGCTCTCCCTGGGAATATGCGCTGATCGCCTACCCGGCGACGGAGGCCGACGATGCGTAAAAACCTGCAAGTCATTACGCTTCTCAGGAATTTCGCCACCGGTCTGCTGGCGCCGGTGCTGACGCTGGCGGCGCTTCAGCACGGGGCCGACCTGCGCACCGTGTCGCTTCTGATCGGCGCGTATTCCCTTACGGTCATCACCGCCGAGTTTCCCAGCGGCGTGTTCGCCGACCTGCGCGGCCGCAAGCTCTCCTTCCTCCTTTCCGCCCTCTTTTCCATCGCGGCCTACGGCGCGGTGATGTTCGCCGACTCGCTTGCGCTGCTGCTGCCCGCGATGGTCTGCATGGGCCTGGGCCGGGCGTTCGCATCGGGCAGCCTGGACGCGCTGGCGATCGACGAAGCGGCGGACGACGCCGCGCTCGTCAAAGTGACCTCACGCCTTGCCATGCTGCAAAGCGCCGGGCTCGCCGCAGGCGCGCTGGCAGGCGGATGGCTGGGCGGAATCGGGCAGCGCTACTCGGCAAACCTTGCCGCGGCGATGCTGACGACGGCTCTCTATCTGCTCTTAACCCTGGCGACCGTAAAGGAAGCGCCGCGGGCGCGCGCGACCGCCAGTCCCGAAAAACGGCTGCGAACGCACCTGAAAAGCAGCTTTGCCTTTTTGGGCCGTCGGGGTATGGTGCGGATGCTGATGGTATTGTCGCTGCTGTCCGGCTTCGGCATGCTGTCGGTCGAAACCTACTGGCAGCCCGGTCTGGAGCGCTTCGCGCCTTCCTCGTGGCTGTTCGGGGTTTTGAGCTGCGCCGGTTTCGCGGGCACCATGCTCGGCTGCCGGGCCACCGAACGGTTGCTGACGAAAAAACCGGCCCTCGGCACCGCCCTGCTGCTTTCGCAAAAAGCGCTCTACGGACTGTGCTTCGCCGGTTTTGCGGCGGCGGCCGGCACGGGCGCCTTCTCGGCCGTGTACCTGCTGAGCTACCTGGCCTTGGGCGGCGCGGGCGTGGCCGAGGATACCCTGCTCAACCGCGAGGCGCCCGCAGCGCAGCGCGCGAGCATCCTCTCGCTGTTTTCCTTCGTTTTGCAGATCGGCGGGCTGGTCGCCTCGCTGTGCGGATACTGGATCGTCGCGTACGCGGATTTCCGCGACCTGTGGCTTTTTTCGGGCGGGATGATCACGCTGTGCGCGGTGATATTCGCGATTCTGAACGCCGCACACGCTCGGCGGGCCGCGGCGGACGAACAGGCGTAATCCTAGTAGGCGTATACGTAGGGTTCCTCCGACGCCTGGCAGGCCTCCACATGCGAAACCAGCACGCGCAGTTCCTGCCCGCCGGCCGTATCCACCATGGCGAGCGTACCCGTGACCGTTACCCAGTCCTCCTCGGAAAGCGCCTGCGTCTGGTCGTACTGGCACTTGAAGCCGATGGAGTACAGGTCGGCGACGCAGCAGGTCATCAGCTTGCGGATGGGCGAAAAGCAGTCGATGTCGAAATACCGGGAGTCCTTCAGCACCTGCCCCATGGTGGTGATCGTAAAGCCCAGGAACTGCGAGGGATCGGTGTAGATCTCCGTAAGCCAGAAGTACGTTTCGTCCTCCATCACGGTAATGGTCTCGTCCGCTGCGTCGTACCCGTGTATCACCCGGCCCTCGTAGCCTACGGCCTTCATTTCCCAGGTCTGTTCCAGCAGCGTCGGGTTTTCCAGCGCGTCGTTCCCGGCGGGGAACAGCGGGCTGTTCCACAGGCCCTCCGCGTCGATCGAGGCGGCCAGGAGGATAAAGGGAATCAGCAGCGCCAGAAGGTGTGTGTATCGGCGCACATGCGCGACCTCGAACATCCGGGTCAGGTCGTATACCCCCATCACGCCCAGCGCCGCCGCCGCGAAGTACAGGTACGGCAGGGTGCGCGGGGTGACGTAATGCCGATAGGACTGCGTAAGCCCCAGCCACAGAAAGCAGAGCCCCAGCACAAGCGCCGTCGCGCCCTCGGCGACCCGGGCGGGGTTAAGCGCCTTTTTCATGCGATCAGCGCCCCCAATCCCAGCGAGAAGGCGGCGTACACGGTTACGAAGCTTACGACGAACGTGGCGATCAGGAGCTTGACCATAAAGCGCTTGGTAAAGCTGGACGCCATAAGGGCGACGTTTTTCACGTCGATCATCGGGCCGAACACCATAAAGCTCATCACCGCGCCCATCGGCAGCGACGCACCCATGTTCTTGCCGACCACCGCGTCCGAGGAGGAGCACAGCGACAGCAGGAAGGCCATCGCCATCATCACCAGCATCGACACGGCCAGGTCGGTCAGGCGGATGCTGGTCAGCTTGCTGCCCATCACCAGCTGCAGCACCGTGGATACCCCGATGCCGAACAGCAGAAAGCGCGCCACCTCGAAAAACTCGTCGCGGAAATGCACGATCAGCGCGCCGGCCTTGCGTTTCCAGCCGCCATGCGCGTGCGTTTCCCGCGCGTGCTCCGCCTGTTCGTGCCCGTCGTGTTCGTGATGCCCGCAGGCGCACACGTCCCCGTGGTCGACGCCGCAGGCGCACACGGACGCGGCCGCGCCCGCCAGCAGCGCGCTTCGCCTGTCCCACGCAAAGCACAGCCCCACCAGCACCGAGCACACCACCCCGAAGCCCATGCGCGCAAGCATCACCCGCAGGTTGGCCCCGAAGGCATAGTAGGTGGAAAGCATCACCACGGGATTGATGATCGGCGCGGCGATCATAAAGGTGACGGCCGCCGGCAGGGGCACGCCCTTGCGCACGAGGCTGCGGAAAACCGGGATGGACGCACAGTCGCAGATCGGCATCACGAACCCGCCCAGCACGCCGAAAAGCATGCCCGGCAGCAGCTTTTTGGGGAACACCCGCTGCAGAAGCCCCGCGGGCACGAACACCTGAATGGCCGCCGACAGCAGTATGCCCAGCAGTAGAAAGGGAAGCGCCTGCAGATACGTGCCCAGAAAGGTCGCCAGCGTATCGGGCAGGGAGAACTTGAGGCGGTTCAGGGCCGCGAGCGCCGCGCCCACCGCCACCAGCACAAACAGAAAGCGCACGCCCTGCAGCACGTTTCGCCCGCCGAGCACCGCGCCGATCTCCCGGCGGTCCTCCCAGGAGATCACCTCGATGTCCGGCTGCAGGGGCGTAAGCCGCCTGCGGATGTCCCTGATCTGCCGCCGCTCCGTCTGCGTAACGGCAAACAGGTCGCACTGCATCAGCTGCCTGGCAAGCAGGCCGTCCTCCTCGCCCAGCGCCGCGATATCGGCCTCCCCGTCCCCGCAGCGGACGATCTTGCGAAGTTTGCAGCGCTCCGAGAGCCCCGGTGCGCGCAGCAGGGTCAAAAGCTGTTCCACGGGCAGGGCGTCCTCCCAGAGTATCCACAGGGCGTCGTACGTGCCCTCCTTCAGTTTCCCGGCAATCCGCTCCCCCGCCGTAAGCGGCGGCTCGTCCACGGGAACGACGCAGACGCCTTCCGCTTCCGAGCCGGCGGCCGCTTCGCCGAAGCCGACCAGCAGGGGCCGCCCGTTTCGGCAGAACTGCGTAAAAAACGCCTGCCGCCGCGCGGCGGAAGCGCCGCAGACGGCGTAGGCGGGTATTTTCGTATGGGTCATGACAGCCCTCCTGACACGGATCGTTTCGGGTGCAGTATAGAAAGAAAAGCCCTGTTTGTCAACCGCCGGGGGCCTTGTGATACAATCGTTACATCCTTTTTATCCCATTTCAAATCCTGAATGCGTTAGAGGTCGCGGGCGGTTCTGTTCTGTGGCGAGGAGCGAAGCCGAAGGCATCGCGGAACTACGTCTGGACTTCGCAACGAAGTCACAGGGTAAAAGCGCCACGAGATCGAGGCGTTAAGGTTTTGAAACAGTTTACAGCAAAGCAGGAGCCGCGGGCGTTTCCGCTCCGGCTCCCGCTGCGTTGTGAAATTGTCGCTTCGTCCTTACCGGTTGAAGGTCTTGATGCCCGGATAGGTCGCGGCTTTGCCCAGTTCCTCCTCGATGCGGAGCAGGCGGTTGTACTTCGCCACGCGCTCGCTGCGGCTGGGGGCGCCGGTCTTGATCTGCCCGGCGTTGAGCGCCACGGCCAGGTCGGCGATGGTGGTGTCGGAGGTTTCGCCGGAACGGTGGCTGATGACGGCCGTGTAATGGGCCTTGTTGGCCATTTGCACCGCTTCGATGGTCTCCCACAGGGAGCCGATCTGGTTGAGCTTGATGAGGATGGAGTTGGCGCAGCCGCTGTCGATGCCCTTCTTGAGGCGCTCGGTGTTGGTTACGAACAGGTCGTCGCCCACCAGCTGAACCTTCTTGCCCAGCTTGGCGGTCAGCTTCTTCCAGCCTTCCCAGTCCTCCTCGTCCAGCGCGTCCTCCAGGGAGACGATGGGGTACTTGCCGATCAGGCCTTCCCAGTAGGCGATCAGCTCGTCGTCGGTGTAGCTGATCTTGTGCTTGGGCAGGAAATAGCCCTTCTCGGCCTTCCACTCGCTGGAAGCGGCGTCGATCGCCAGCATGAAGTCGTCGTAGGGCTTGTAGCCGGCCTTCTCGATGGCGCGGATCAGATACTGGATGGCTTCCTCGTCGCTTTGCAGGTTGGGGGCGTAGCCGCCCTCGTCGCCCACGGCGGTGGAAAGGCCGTCCTTCTTGAGGATCGCGGCCAGCGCATGGAACACCTCGGCGCTCCAGCGCAGACCCTCGGTAAAGGAGGGTGCGCCGACCGGCATGATCATGAACTCCTGAATGTCGATGTTGTTGGCCGCGTGCGCGCCGCCGTTCAACACGTTCATCATGGGCACGGGCAGGGTGTGGGCCGCGGAGCCGCCCAGGAAGCGGTACAGGGGGATGCCTTCCGCCGTGGCCGCGGCGCGGGCCGCCGCCAGCGAAACCGCCAGAATGGCGTTGGCGCCCAGGCGGGACTTATCCTTGGTGCCGTCCAGCTCCATCATGGCCTTGTCGATCTCGGCCGTCTGCGCGGCATCCATGCCGGCAAGCGCCTTGTTGATCTCGCCGTCGACGTGGCTGACCGCCTTGAGCACGCCCTTGCCGCCAAAGCGGTTGGGGTCCTTATCGCGCAGCTCCAACGCCTCAAACTGGCCGGTGGACGCGCCGCTGGGGACCGCGGCGGTGCCTTCCACGCCGTTTGCCAGCGTTACAACGGCTTCAACCGTCGGGTTGCCGCGGGAATCGATAATCTCGCGCCCATGGATTTTCTGAATCGGATACGTCATATGCTCTACCTCCGATGATGTGATGGTCTCAATGATCTTACGGTTACCTGCCCGCGCCCGCGGGGCGCCGAGGCAAAGCCGGTAAGTGACCTCGCAATGATTATAACGCATCCCGCCGGTTTAGACCATAGCATCCGTCATTTTTTTCACAGATTTTGGCCGATCGCCGCGGTGCGCGCGCCCGACAGCCTGCCCTCGCCGCCGGTTGCGACGGCGAGGTCCGGGCGTTCGTCCGCCGCGTTCCGCACCCCGCCCCTGCCGCTTCGGGTATAGACGGCCGCCGCGATGACGGCCGTGAGCGGCGCGGTGGCCACCAGCCCGAAGCTGCCCACCAGCGTGTTGATGAGTTGGCTGGCCACGTACTTGAAGTTGATAATGTCCGAAAGCGGCGTTCCCTGCCCCATAAAGTACATGAGCATCGACAGGTAATTGCCGGAGTAGGCCAGCATCAGCGTGGTCGCCATGGTGCCCAGCACCCCGCGGCCGATGGTCAGCCCGCTTCGGGTGAGCGTCCCCTGCGATATGGTCGGGCAGTGATGGCGCACTTCCTCGCAGCCGACCGTCACATCCATGCTCACGTCCATCAGCGCGCCCGAATTGGCGATGAAGATCATGCCGATGTACAGGTCGCGCGTGTTCAGCTGCAGCGACGACTGCGAAAGCAGCGGCACGACGTAAGGGATGTCCCCGCCGTCTAGCTTGAGCAGATGCGTAAACAGCAGCGCCAGCAAGAACGTGACGATCGTCCCCGTCAACGACCCCAGCAGCGCCGCCGCGCAGCGGCGGCTGAACCCGGCCACCAGCACGTCGATCAGCACGGTCAGCACGACGACCGTCGCAAAGGACGCGAGAATCGGGTTGATGCCGTCCAAAAGAAGCGGAATCAGCAGTTTCCAGATCAGCACGGCGCTGGCCGCCAGCGACACCACCGCCCCCGAGCCGATCACGCCGCCCACCAGCATCAGCGCCGCGGCCAGCGCCAGGAATATCCACAGCTCCGTCTGCGTCCGGTAGTGATCCAGAAGCGTCACGGTGATCTTATGCTGGTTCGCGCTCACCAGCGCGTAGGCCGTGTCCCCGGGTTCGAACAGCTTGTCCTTGTCCAAAGCGCCGTTCTGGTAATTGGCGGCGGTCACGCTTTCGCCCGCGTATTCGCCGGTTAAAATGGTCACCTTGCAGGCCTGCGCGCCGGAGTACACCATGCCCATGGGCATGAGCGAGGAATTGTCCACCTCGTCCACGCGCACGGTCTGGCGCGGAATGGCGGAGTACTCGTTCAAATGCGTGTTGGGCAGCAGGCACAGCCCCACGCAGATTACGATCATCACGGCGCTGAAAATCAGGCTCTGTTTTTTCATCTTTTTCATCGATAATCCTCCCGGTAAACCGAAAGGGGCTGCCCATCCGGGCAGCCCCGTCGCCGATTGGCATGGTTACTTGCTAAGTCCCATGGCGTTCATGGTCTTGTCGAAGATCGCGGTGTCGTCGTAGGAGCCGGCAAACGCTTCGGCGCCCACGCCGGTGGCGTACACGCTGACCGGCAGGCCCGTGTGGGAGTAGGAGGTGTAGCTGAGGCCGGCCTTGTTGTTCATGATGTGGCTGACCGTCACGGAAAGGGGATCGTAGCCGCCGTAGGACAGGGCGTAGGCGGCGTAATCGGCGCTGTCCTCGGCGGGAGCGGTATCGGGCGCCATGCTGTAATTGAAGGCGGCCTGCAGGGCGGCCACATCGTCGGCCGTCAGGCTCAGGTCCTGGCCCTCTTCGGTGGTCAGGCCGTAGTACTTCCGGATCGCCGCGAGCGCGTCTTCAAACGTCGCGCCGTTTTCCTGCATGTCGCCGACCACGCTGTCGAAATCCACGTAGGAGATGGTCTGGCTGCTCAGGTAGCTGAAGTGCGTGTCATACGCGGTGGTCGCAAAGCCGATGGTCAGGCCGCCGGTCTCGTGGTCGGCGGTGGTGATGATCAGGCACTCGCCGGGATGGGCGGCGGCAAAGTCCACGGC
Source organism: uncultured Oscillospiraceae bacterium (assembly GCA_964640955.1). GTDB lineage: Bacteria > Bacillota > Clostridia > Christensenellales > Aristaeellaceae > CAXXOK01. Next base: position 78,777 of record CAZXJI010000002.1, read on the forward strand.
CACCTGCACGGCGTCGCTGAAGGCGATGGTGTTCTGGATGGTGGTCGCGGCGTCGTTGGCGTGGCAGGACCAGTCGATCTTGCCGCCCTCGACCATCATGAAGAAGCCGTTGTCGTTATCCAGCACGTTGATGCCCGCGGTCACGAAATCGGCCAGCTTGAGGATGTCCTCGCCCTCGGCGATGCGGCGGTCGACGTCGATGGCGTAGGTCATGGCGTCGGAATCCTGAATGTCGGGGTTCACGGCCAGCACGCGGCCGGAATCGGCGTTCAGCGCACGGATGGCTTCGTTGGTGTTGGCGTACGTCCAGCCGTTGGCGGCCGCGACGTCGTAGAGGCTCTCCTGGGGATTGTTCTTATCGTCGCCGGTCGCGTGGTGCCACGCGCCGCCGCCGATAAAGTCCAGCGTCGTCCCGGTCAGGCCCTGAACGGCAATATCGTAGTAGCTGTTGCGGCTCTCGCTCTTGGCGTAGTAGGCGGCGGGGGTCGCGTGGTTGATGGACACGGTGGAGATGACGCCGACCTTCTTGCCGGCTTCCTTGGCGTATTCGGTGATCAGCTTGAAGCTCTGGGAGAAATCGGCGTTGTAGTTGATGGTGCCGGAGATGGTCTTGTTGCCGGACGCCATCGCCGTCGCGGTGGAAGCGCTGTCCGGGCAGAAGGAGGTGAGGTCGTAGGTGGTGGCGGTACCCACGTACGGGAAGGTCGTAAAGGACAGGTCGGCCGGCACCGGAATCGTCGCGTCGGGGTTTTCGATGGAGCCCAGGTAATACTGCGTGGCGGCCACTTCCGGGGTACCCATGCCGTCGCCGATGAACATGAACACGTACTTGGGCGTCGCGGCGGTCTCCTCCGCCAGGCCGGCGGCGGGTACGAGCGCAAGCGCCAGGGCCAGCGCGCACAGAATGGACAGGAACCTTTTCATCGTTTTCATCATCCTTTCTAGTTTTCACCGAAAGGATAACAGCGCAAGGTAAAGGCCCGCGACAGGAACGGTGAAGCGCCGGTAAATTATCGACCCGTTTTTTGAAGCGCGTTTTACAGGGCCGTCGGTTTTCGCGGTTTTCCCGTCCGGGACGGTAAAGCGCGGGTAAACGGAAGGACCGTTTGTGTGAAGGCCGTTTTACATACGGAAACGGGCGCGGCGCAAAACCGCCGGGAAAGCGCGACGCTTTCCCGGCGGTTTGAACGCGTATGAACGTTGCCCGGTGAGGCCGTCCTATTCGGTCGTCTCGTCCGAGCCCTTGAAAATCTGGATGGTAATTACGCCTTCCCCGGTGCTCTCGGCCAGAATGCGAATGGGGAAGTCGTAATCGTTGCGGAAGATGAAATTCAGGCTGTCGCTGCCGACCGCCGCGTCCTGGTGCATGGGCAGGTAGCGGGCGCAGCCGGGGCCGTGCGGGCGGCGATAGACGATGGTGATGCCCGGCAGCTTGCGCACGGTGTTGTAAAGCGTCGAGCTGCTCTGGCAGGTGCCCCCGCCGTAACCGGGCTGGCTGCCCCCGTCGATCAGCACCGGCGCGGGGAAATAGCCGTTGGCCTTTTTATACGGGCCGATCTGGGCGTTGAAGTCCAATTGCTCCCCGGGCTGCATGACGCGGGTCATCAGCTCGCAGGAGCGCACGATGTTTTTCACGCGCCCGTCGTTGAGCTCCGAACCGTTGTTGTACTTGAAAAACGAGCTGAACGCGGAAATCGGGGTGTCCTCGCTCATGGGCTCGTCGGTGGGCGAAACCACGGTCAGGTCGGTCAGCAGCGTCGCGTCGATATAGCCGTAGCTGCGCCAGTAGAGCACCTTGGCAAAGCCCTTCGTAAACTCGAGGATCGCGACCCGGCTGCCCGCGCCCACGACGATGGGGAAGGTTTCGCTGCTATTGTCCGGGTCGGTGTGCACGGGGGTCACGGCGGTGGTGGTGGCGACGTACTGGTTGATGGTCACGCCGTAGGGCGCGGTGGTTTCCGGGTCGAGGGTGGTGCAGTTTTCGTCGATGCAGGTGCGCTTGACGAACCCCACCGCGCCTTCGTACTCCACCAGCACGTACGCGGGGTACACCTTGTAGATGGTCACCGTCTCGCCCTTGCCGGCGGTCCCCAGCACGTCCCCGTCGTCGTCCTGCGAGGCGCGGATGGAGGCGGCCGTGCCCGTGGAGGTCATCAGCTTGATCTTGGTGGTGTACAGCGGCGTGAGGCCCTCGATGCTGGGCCGATCCTGATCGGCCTGGCCGACGATCTCGCCCATGCCGTCGTCCTCCACGTAATCCTCCACGATCACTTCGGCGTCGCCCTCGTCCTGCTGCGAAACGTCCTCGGCGAAAGCGGCCGGAACGGCGAGGAGGAGGCAGACAAGCAAAATAGAAACGCGTCTGAGCAAAGCGCGAACACTCCTTATCGTTGGGTTCCAGACCAGTATAGCACAGTTGCCCGGCGCGGGCGAGAACGGCGGCGAAAATTTACAGGCATCCCGGCCGGGCGAACGTCACCGCCGGATGCGTTTGGTCATCGGGATCAGCAACAGGCCGATCACCACGCCGCTCAGGCCCTGCATGGCGTTGCCCAGCAGGCTCCCGCTCGCGGCGGCCAGCCCATAGCCCAGAATGAGCCATTCCGTGATAAAATACCCGCCGACCATCACGGCCTCGGCGGCGATCAGCCCCAGCACCTTCAGCCATTCGTACCGGGATTTGAGCGCCAGCACCGCCACCGCCGCCACCGCCCCCTTGATGAGGAAGGTCGGCAGCAGGTACATGGCGTAGCCGCCCATCAGGTCGGCCAGCATGCTGCCCACGGCCGCCGCGGGCACCGCGGCCCAACCCAGCATCGACGCGGCCAGCAGGATGAACCCGTCGCCCAGATGCACGTAGCCGTAGGTCATGGGCATCGGGATTTTGATGAAGTACGTCGCCACGAAGATCAGTGCGGCCATCATGCCGCACAGCGCCAGCTGCGCGGTAGGGTTGAGTTTCCGGGGTTCCCGGTTTTGATTCTGCATGGGGATGCTCCTTTCATGGTCCGCGGGCGGTGATTCGCGGTACGGCAAACGCCGCCTTCCGCGACGCAGGCGGCATTGGCGGCGTCGAAAACGAAAAGGGAGAACCGGGTGACTTACGCGTTCAGCGACGCCTGATGCTCCTGAAGCGAGCGCAGGTGCTTGTCCTCCTCCAGGGCGATGCCTTCCAGCATCTCCGCGGCACGGGGGTTTTGGCACTGGGCGGCGAAGGAACGGTAGGTGGCGGCGGCGGTGCGCTCGGCGCTGGCGGCGAAGGCGAGCACGCCGCGCTCGTCGCCCAGCAGCCCGTGGCGTACCGCGCCCATCAGCCCGCCGGGAAACAGCACATCGGCCGCGACGGCGGAAAGGGTCAGCTGCGTTTCCATTTCCGCATCCAGGCCCGTGTACAGCTCCTGAAACTGCTGCAGGTGCTGCTTTTCGTCGGCGAGGATGGAGGCGATCTGCGCGCGGATCGGTTCCTTCTCCCGCTGCAGGCCGGCCAGCAGCATCAGCGCCCGTTCGTAGAGCTGTATGGCGCCGCGTTCCATCTCGCAGGCGATGAACAGAGCTTCCTGAGCCGATTGGATCTTCATGCCGCCGTCCTTCCCTTCGGGTCGCGCCCGCGCGGTCCGCCGCCCCGTTTCGGCGGGGCGGCGGACCGGCGAAAGCCGGGTACGGGTTCAGCCCTTCCGGGCCAGATGATCGTTAAGCTTCCGGACCAGCGCATCGGCGTCCACGCCGTGCACGACGCTCGCCTCTTCCAGCGATTCGGCCGTAGCGTAGGGGCAGCTCAGGCAGGACATGCCGAAATCCATAAACACGCCCGCGGTGGTGCTGTCCAGCCGGAGCACCTCGCCGATGGACATTTGCTTGGTGACGTTTGCCATAGGAGTATTCCTCGCTTTCCTCGTGGGGAGCCTCGGCTCCGCCGTTATCTTACCATCGGGGGCGTGCGGTTGTCAACGCCGCTCCCGGAAAGAATATACCCGCTTCGCGGGCCGGCGAACCGGGCACGCGCGGGTCAGCCGAGCATGGAGAACATATCCACCTGGCTGGTTTCCGCCAGCCCGCCCAGTGCGCCCTGCGTCCGGAGCATATCGGTGATGCCCGTGCCCAGATGCGCGCGCACGCGCAGGTCCTCCACCGAAAGGTAGGGGGTGTCCCGCGATTGCGCAATGGCGTCGGCCGCCGCCTCGGTAAAGCCGTTCAGGGACAGGAAGGGGCAGCGCAGGTCGCCCTCCTCCGGCAGGAAGCGGCTTTTGTCGCTTCTGTACAGGTCGACGGGCAACAGCCGTATGCCCCGCTCCTGCATTTCCAGGATCATGTGCAGGGCGTTCTGCTCCTGCTTTTCCTTGGCGTTGAGCTTCTCGTCCCGCGCGGCGAAGGCGTTGAGCCTCTCGCGCAGGGAAGCGTTGGAGAGGATCATCGTGCCCGCGTCGAAGCCGTCCGCGCGGATGGTGAAGTACGCCGCGTAATAAGCCAGCGGCCGGTAGATTTTATACCACGCCACGCGCAGGCCCATGGTCACGTACGCCACGGCGTGGCCGCGGGGGAACATGTACTTGATCTTCTTGCAGCTGTCGATGGCCCAGCCCGGCACGTCGTGGGAGAGCATCGCGGCCTCCATGTCCGGGGTCAGGCCCCGGCCCTTGCGCACGCTTTCCATAATGTCGAAGCTCATTTTGTTCTCCACGCCCTTGGAGATGAGAAAGTTCATAATGTCGTCGCGCGTGCAGAAGCATTGCGGCAGCTTGGCCGTTCCGCTGTCGATCAGGTCCTTGGCGTTACCCAGCCACACGTCGGTGCCGTGGCTGAGCCCCGAAATACGGATGAGCTCCTCCATGGTGGAGGGCTTGGTGTCCATCAGCATCCCCTGCACGAACTGCGTGCCGAACTCGGGAATGCCCAGCGTCCCCGTGGGGCTCATAATCTGCTCCGCGGTCACGCCCAGCGCCCCGGGGCCGGAAAACAGGCTCATGATCCTGGGGTCGTCCAGCGGAATCTGGCGGAAGCTCACGCCGGTCAGTTCCTCCAGCCGGTGCATCATGGTGGGATCGTCGTGGCCCAGGCAATCGAGCTTCACGAGGATGTCGTGCATCGAGCGGAAGTCGTAGTGCGTGGTGAGCGTCGCGCCGCCGATGTCGTCGGCCGGGTGCTGGATGGCCGTGAACTGGCAGATGTCGTATTCCTTGGGCAGCACTACGATGCCGCCGGGGTGCTGGCCCGTGGTGCGCTTGACGCCCATGCACCCCGCGGCCAGCCGCTCTTTGTGGGCGCGCCCGGCGCGCACGCCCCGCTCCTCCAGGTACTTGGCCGCGAATCCGTAGGCCGTCTTTTCCGCCAGACCGCTGATGGTGCCCGCGCGGTACACGAAGCCCTTGCCAAACAGCTCCTCGATGTAGGCGTGGGCGCGGGGCTGGTACTCGCCGGAAAAGTTCAGGTCGATGTCCGGCACCTTGTCGCCCTTGAAGCCCAGAAAGACCTCGAAGGGGATGGAATAGCCGTCCTTGGCCAGGGGCTGCCCGCAAAGCTCGCAGGTTTTGTCGGGCAGGTCCATGCCCACCGCGCCCAGTTCCGGCGGGGTGAAAAACGCCTTGTGGCAATGGTCGCAGCGGTAGTGCGCGGGCAGGGGGTTGACCTCCGTGATGCCGCACATGGTGGCGACCAGCGAGCTGCCCACGCTGCCGCGGGAGCCGACCAGATAGCCGTCCGCCAGCGACTTGGCCACCAGCTTCTGCGCGATGGAGTAGAGCGTCGCAAAGCCGTAGCCGATGATGCTCTTGAGTTCCTTTTTAAGCCGTTTCTCGATCAGCTCCGGCAGGGGATCGCCGTACAGCTCGCGGGCGCGCGCCCAGGTCATGGTTTCGATGTCCCCCGCCGCCTCCGGCCAGAAGGGCTGGAAGGTGTCCTCGCCCTTGGGATGCTTGGGGAACAGGCGCAGCTCCTCCACCTGGTCCGCGATGGCGCGGGGCGCGTCGATCACCACCTCGCGGGCTTTCTTCTCGCCCAGATAGGCAAATTCCGCAAGCATCTCGTCGGTGGTCTTGAAATACAGGGGCGGCTGTTCGTCGCAGTCCTCGTAGCCCAGCCCGGCCTGCAGAATGGCGCGGTAGACCGCGTCCTGCGGGTCCTTGAAGTGCACGTCCCCCGTGGCGACGACGGGCTTAAGGAGCCTTTCCCCCAGCGCCACCACCCGGCGGTTGAAGTCGCGCAGCTGCTCCTCGTCCTTCGCCTCTCCCGTGCGCAGCAGGAAGCGGTTGTTGGCGATCGGCTGGATCTCCAGATAATCGTAAAAGGCGGCGATACGCGTAAGCTCCGCGTCCGGCTTGCCGGCGACCACCGCGCGGAACAGTTCCCCCGATTCGCAGGCGCTGCCCACGATGAGCCCCTCGCGGTATTTGGCAATCAGGTGGCGGGGCATGTTGGGATGGCGGTGGAAATAGCGGATGTGCCCCTCGCTGATCAGGTGGTTGAGGTTTTCCATGCCCTTCTGGGTCCTGCACAAAAGTACGATGTGGTGCGTGTCGCTCATGCTCTCGCCCTGCACCACGCCGTCCACGTCGGCCAGGGTCACGGCGCCCCTCTTGGAAAGCTCGCCGACCATGGCCCACAGGCATTTGGCGGTCGCGGCCGCGTCGTGCACCGCGCGGTGCGCGTTTTTGAGCGTCACGCCAAGATACCGGCACAGCGCGCCCAGCTTGTAGCTGCGAAGCCCCGTGTACAGCCGCCGCGCCAACACGAGCGTGTCGATGACCGGCGCCTGGAAGCTTTCGCCCATGCGCGCGCACTCGGCCCGGAGGAAGCCCAGGTCGAAGGGCGCGTTGTGCGCCGCCACGGCGCTGCCTCCGATGAAAGCAAGCAGCTGCTTCACGCCCGCGGCGGGCGCGGGCTGGTCGCGCAGCATCAGGTCGGTGATGCCGGTCAGCTCGACGATCTTGGGCGAAAGTGGCACGCCGGGGTTGCACAAAAGGCTCAGTTCGTCCGTGACCACGCCGTTTTCCAGCCGCACCGCGCCGATCTCGATGATGCGGTCGACCGTCGGGGAAAGCCCCGTGGTCTCGAAGTCCAGCACCACCGTCGTCTGCGCAAGCGGCCGGTCGTCCGCGTTTTCCACCAGCGGGATCAGGTCGCACAGGTAGCCCTCGACCCCCGGAATAAACTTGATCTTGTGCTTTTTAGCCGCGCCGAAGGCGGCGGGGAACGCCTGCGTCACTCCGTGGTCGGTAATCGCCACGGCCGGGTGCCCCCAGCGGGCGGCCTGCGCCACCAGCTCGGCGGCGTCGGTGGTGGCGTCCATGGCGCTCATGGTGCTGTGCATGTGCAGCTCCACGCGCTTGTCGCCTTCCGGCGCCTGGTCGACCCGTTCGCGCTTGGGCAGCTGCTGCATGTCCCTAACGCCGATGGACAGGTCGTTTAAGTACGTATCCTGCCGACAGTCGCCCCGCAGGCGCACGCGTACGCCGGGTACGATCTGCTCGACCTGCTTTTGGACGCGCTCCCGCTCCTCCGCCGTCGGGGGCGTGGGCGTCGTCCCGGGGCCCGCGCGGCGCATGCGGTAGTTGTAGAACGCCTTGCAGTAGACGGTGGAGGTGTCGTCCCCCACGGTGAAGGAGACCAGCACCGTTTCCCCGCCCTTGAGCTCCTTGGGCTCGTTCACGGCGTAGATTTCGCCTTCCACGACTACCACGCCGCTGTCCTCCCGCAGCTCCGCGATGGGCACGGGCGGGTCGCCGATGGCGCGGCCCTTGAGCACCGGGCCTTTCTTTTCCGCGGCCTTGCGCGGGGCCGCCGGGCGCGCCTTCGCCCCTTCCGCCTGCGCCGTCGCGGCCGCGGCGGCGGGAACGGCGCCCTCCGCCCACGGGGGCGGATCGTCGTCGTCCGCCCCGGCGGCGTGCGGGTTGCCGGCGCGGTCCTCCGCAAGCTCCTGTTCGCGGCGGCGGGCGGTTTCGGCGCGCATCTTCTCCACCCAGGCCTCGCGCTCGCCGCACTTGACCAGCCCCACGGGCATGCGCAGACGGAAAATATCCCACACGGCCTGGGAAAGCTTCGTATCCAGATCGTTGCGCTTAAAAAAGGAAATGGCGAACTCGTCCGGGCAGGTGAGGAGGATGCGGTCGCCCTCCACGCTCCAGCCCACATCGTCCAGCCACGTGCGAAGCGCCGGGCTCTGGCGGCGCAGAAAATCCTTGAGAACGGGGGTGTAGGTCTCGATGTGCGCGAAAAAATCCTCCTTTAAGGAGGGGGAGGCCACGCGCAGGGCAATCTGCATTTTGGGAAACAGCAGGCGCAGGCGGTGCTCCAGTGCCAAAAAATCCTTTTCCGGCACCAGCACGTCGCAAAGGAAGCTGAAATAGGCTTTGTTGTCGCCCTTGCGGTAGAGCACGCGTTCCACGTGCAGCTTGCCCTTCACGGGGGGAAGGGTTTCCTCGAGGATATGGATGAGTTCGGATTTATTCACGTCGTCGTTCCTTTCGGGGTTGCGTTCCAGCCCCGCCGACGGGCGATCTGCAGGGCCCGTTCGATGAGGATGGCGGCCAGATCGCCCTCCACCTTCTCGGGCTCCCTGCCTTTTTCGAAAATCGCTCCCACGGCGTACTCCGCGCCCGCGCCGCCGGGCGCGCCGCCCGCGGCCAGCCCGCCGCCCGCCAGGCCGATATCGGCCTGCCGCGCCTCGCCGGGACCGTTGACCACGCAGCCCATGACCGCCACGGTCAGGGGCACGCGCACGCCCGCGAGCGCCTGCTTTACCCGCGCGGCCACGGCGGCCACGTCGATGCTCGTGCGCCCGCAGGTAGGGCAGGAAATGACGTTTACGTAATCGCGGCGAAGCCCGCACGCCTTGAGGATGTCGATGCCCGCCGCCACCTCGGGCACGGGATCGCCGGTCAGGGAAACGCGGATGGTATCCCCGATGCCGTGCAGAAGCAGGCAGCCGATGCCTACGGCGCTTTTGATGTTCCCGTCGCCGGGCAGACCCGCCTCGGTCACGCCCACGTGCAGGGGATAGTCGGTCTGCTCGGCGGCCAGCTCGTAGGCGGCCACGGTCAGGGGCACGTCGGTCGCCTTGAGGCTCAGCACGATATCGGAAAAGCCCGCGTCCTCCAAAAGCCGGGCGTGCGCCAGCGCGCTGTCCAGCATGCCGCGGGCGGTCACGCCGCCGTCGCGGCGGAGAATATCTTTCTCCACCGATCCGCTGTTGACCCCCACGCGGATGGGCGCGTGGTGCACCTTCGCGCAGTCCGCCACCAGCCGCACCTTTTCGGCCGAGCCGATGTTGCCGGGGTTGATGCGCACCTTCGCCGCCCCGTTTTCCAGCGCTCCGACCGCCAGATCGGCGCGAAAGTGGATATCGGCGACGATGGGCACGGGAGAGCCGTCCACGATTCGGCGAAAGGCGGGCAGGCACGCGTCGTCGTACACGCTGACGCGCACGATGTCCGCCCCGGCGGTCGCCAGCGCGCGAACCTGCGTAAGCGTCTTATCCGCGTCGCGGGTGTCGGTATTGGTCATGCTTTGCACCGTGACCGGCGCGCCGCCGCCGATGGGCACGTTTCCGATGGTAAAGGCGCGGGTGGTACGCATGGGCTCACTCCTTCTCCCGGGCGATGTAGAGGGGACGGCGTTTGGTCTCCAGATAGGTTTTGCTCAGATACTGGCCGAGGATGCCGATGCAGAAAAGCTGTATGCCGCCCAGCAGCAGAATGATGCAGATCATCGCGGGGAAGCCCGCCACGGGATCGCCCCAGATGAGGGTCTTCACGAAAAAGTACAGGATCAGCACGAACGCCAGCAGGCAAAACGCAAGCCCCATGACGCTGGCAATGGCCAGCGGCGCGGTGGTGAAGCCGATGATGCCGTCCATCGAATACACCAGAAGCTTCCAGAACGACCACTTGGTTTCGCCCGCCGAGCGCCGGACGTTTTCGTATTCCAGCCACTGCGTGCGGAAGCCCACCCAGCTGAAAATGCCCTTGCTGAAGCGGCTGACCTCCTTTAAGGAAAGCACCGCGTCCACCATCTGCCGCTTCATGAGGCGATAGTCGCGCGCCCCGTCCACCACTTCGGTCTTGCTGATGCGGTTGATGAGCCGGTAGAACCGCCTGGCGAAAAACGAGCGCAGCTTCGGCTCGCCCTTGCGGGTCACGCGGCGGGTGGCGACGCAGTCGACCTCCTCGTTTTCCAGCATCGTCAGCATCGGGCCCAGTAGCGTCGGCGGGTCCTGCAGATCGACGTCCATCACGGCGACGTAGTCCCCCTGCGCGGCTTCCAGCCCCGCGTACATGGCCGCCTCCTTGCCGAAGTTGCGGCTGAAGCAGATGTAATGCACCCGCATGTCCCGCTCGCGGAGGGCCTTGACGGCGGCAAGCGTGCCGTCGGTGCTGCCGTCGTCCACAAACCACCATTCCGGCTCCGCGGGCAGTTCCGCAAGCGCCTCGGTGCAGGCCGCGAAAAACAGGGGTACGGCGGCCTCCTCGTTATAGCAGGGAACGACGATGCTGATGCGTTTCATCCGGCAGCCTCCGTTTGCATTTTCAATCGGTCGGGCGCGCCCGCCTGCTTCCCGGGGAGGGCGGATCGGCGTACCTATCATAACACGTTTTTAGCGCGAAGGAAAGCGGGCGCGCGAGGGTGGAAGCGGGGGGCGAAAACCCTTGCGTAGCCTTGCGGAAGCGCGCAAAAACCGGCCGCCGGAGACGGCCGGTTTGGGTTGTTTTCCTTCGGCGCGGCCGGCGTTACGCCCCCGAAACGGCGGCCTGGAAGGCGGTGAAGAAATCCGGGCAGCTCCACGTGCCGCAGGCGCTGACCGTGTCCTCGCCGACCATCAGCTGCACCAGCAGGCCGTTGTCCAGGGCGATGACGAGGCTCGCGTTATCGTCCGTCCCAAAGGAGGCGTTTTCGTACTCAGCGTCGCTCAGCAGCGTTTGCAGCAGGGTATCCGCCGTCGCCGCGTCGGTGACCATGCCGACCCCCGTCAGCTCCATGGCCGTAGCGTGGGCGGAAACGGAAAGGGTATCGGCGAGCGTTTCGCTGCCCAGCGTCGAGGTGCCCGCGTAGGACACGCGCTGGAACAGGCGAAGGTTGCCGCTGACGCGCGCGGCGGCCAGCGCGCCCTTCATGCCGCGGACGGCGTACACGGTCTCGCCCGCGGAGACGATGTTGCTGACGATTCCCCCGTCGCTGAGCGCCGGTTCCAGGGTATACTCGGTTACCTCGCCCAGGGACGCGCCCAGCAGCGAGCTGTCCAGGCTCGTGGGGCTGATGAGCAGGCGGTATACGGCGTCGTTCACCATCACGATGGGCGCGCCGCCGCCGTTCAGGGCCGCGAAAAGGTTGCGGTACGTTCCGCTGGTCTGCGACGCGCCGCCGACGCTGATGCTGCCGGCCGGCACGGAAAGCTTCTGGGCTTCCGGCAAAGGCGTGGGCGCGGCCGTGCCGCCGGCGGATTGGCTGTCAAGCAGCCGGGAGGCATACTGGTTCGCGTTGCGCGCCTGGAACAGCCCGGGTTCCAGCAAAAGCGCCAGACACAGGCACAGCGCCGCAGCCGCGGTGACCGCCGAAAGCGGCCGGATACGAACGCGCCTCGGCGCCGTCTGCGCCCGTGCGGCCCGTTCTATGCCCGCCATCAGCCGTCCGTCGGCGTTCAGTCCGCCCAGGTTACGATCGGCGATCGCGTGCAGATCGGTCAGTCGGCTCATGACGCTTCCCCTCCTTCTAAAATGCTTTCCAGCTTCTTGCGCCCGCGCGACAGGCGGCTGGAAATGGTCCCCTCCGGCAATCCCGTGATCTGCGCGATCTCGCTGATGCCGTAATTCTGGTAGTAATGCAGCAGGATAACCTCGCGAAACGGGGGCGGCAGCTGGTGTACCGCGGCCATGATGGCTTCCTCCTCGTCCCGGCGCTCGGCGTTATCCGGCGCGGGGATCAGTTCAAAAACCGGGCTGCCCAGCACCACGCGCCGGGCCCACGATCCGCGCCACAGGTCGCGGCAGCGGTTGAGCGCCACTTTGAGCAGCCAGGCCTTTTCGCGGCCCTCTTCCAGCACGGGCGCGTTGACGATCAGGCGGACGAACACGTCCTGACACACGTCCTCGGCCTTCTGCCGGTCGCCCAGATAGAAGTAGCATACGCGCAGCACATCGGTGGCGTATTTCTCGTACAGCCCCTCGAAATCAGGCATCGCAGAGCCTCCGTCGCCGTCGCCGGGTATGCGGCGGCCTATTTTCGCTCCAATGGTATAACGCGCTTCGAACGCCGTTTCATGCATGAGCGAAAAAAACGGGCGGTTTTTTTGACGCCGTTTTTCCGCCCCTCATTGTACCATTTCCATCCGCGGCGGGCAAGCGCGCGGCGCTTTGCACGCCCGGCGCAATTGTGCTATGATAGGGGAAATTTCCGATGCCGAAGGGGAGGGGTACGCATGCGGACCGATCTGACGAGGGAGGAAGCCCTCGCGCTGCTCAAAAAATACAATCGCGAACCGTTCCACATCCAGCACGCGCTGACCGTGGAGGGCGTCATGCGCTGGTACGCAAACGACCTGGGCTATGCGGAGGACGCCGATTTCTGGGCGACGGTGGGCCTGCTGCACGATATCGACTTTGAGCTCTATCCGGATCAGCATTGCCGGAAGGCGCCGGAAATGCTCAGGGAAGCGGGCGTGGGCGAAACGATGATCCACGCGATCTGCTCCCACGGTTACGGCCTGTGCAGCGACGTAAAGCCCGAGCACGAGATGGAGAAGGTGCTTTTCGCCGCGGACGAGCTGACCGGGCTCATCGGCGCGGCGGCGCTGATGCGGCCGTCCAAAAGCGTGATGGACATGGAAGCCTCCAGCGTCAAAAAGAAATTCAAGGATAAAAAGTTCGCCGCCGGGTGCTCCCGCGACGTGATCCTTCAGGGCGCGGAAGCCCTCGGGTGGGACCTGAACGATCTGTTTGCCAAAACCATCCTCGCCATGCGCTCCTGCGAGGAGAGCGTGAACGCGGCGATGGCGTGAGTATTTATGAGGGTATGATTTAAGCAGCAAAAAATACTGGAAACAATTGATTTATGTTCCATAATATGTTATAGTATTTTTGGGTATTTATAACATAGTCTATTGGAGTTAAAAATGCAAGATGAGAATAATCGATTTCACGAGCCTCTCAAAGTAACAAGAAATAACTCACTTAGTTGTTTAGAGTTTCTTCTATCGGAGTATCGTGAACTATATAGGTTAGAAATTGAAACAAGACGCGATATTGAAGGGAAGATATCTGCAAGGATTACTTTTCTTGTAGTATTGATTTCCATTATTGCTGCTCAGCTTAAGCCTGTGTTTCAAACTGATGAACGTGTGTGTGGATCGGTTGTTTTATCAATACTATCCATTACTATTTTAGTTATACAGTTTGTCTATTTTTATTTATCTTTTATTAATATACGTTTGCAGTATTTAGAAGTAGAGCTGTCGAAATTTCGCGATATAAACATGTATGTTTTTAGCGAAAAGAAAGCCCATTATAAGAAAAAACGATATAAAATCGTTACAATAAATGAGCTTGGGTTGCTTGGGTTTATTAGAGATTCATATATTAAATGCGCTGATCACAATAGAAACGTTAATAAAAAGAAAAAGATATCTCTGATGCGTTTTGATAATCTAACTCTCATAAATTTCGTTATTACTCTTGCGAATTATTTCTATCTATACCTTCGCGATTCAAATATTCAATGGATTTTTAATCCTTAAGAAAGGGGAGCATATATGAATTACACAAGAAAATACCTATTCTATTGCGATGAAGGCGGCGGAAGTGGAGAAGCATCTTTTACTCCAAGTCCTTCTGCAGATTCTGACACACTAAAGAGACTGACTTACGGAGAAAGCACCGAAACGGGTGAAGATAATGGGAACAAAGATCATAGCACTAGTGATCGTGATGATTGAGCCCATCCCCCCAGTATAGGATTGCCATGCGCTCCTGCGAGGAGAGCGTGAACGCGGCGATGGCGTGAGGCGAACCTGCTGAAAAAGCGGGCTTCGCCGCTTTTCCGAACCGACTGCAAAAGCCTCCGGGGCGGCCTTTCGCCATGTCCCCGGAGGCTTTCGGTCTATTTATTGGGTTTTCCGAGGCGTCGGCACGCTTACGCCACTTTGGCCGTCACTTGAACGTCCACGTTGCCCCTCGTGGCGTTGGAGTACGGGCACACCAGGTGCGCCTGCGCCGCGATTTCATCCGCGGTCGCCTGATCCACGCCGGTGAACACCACTTCGATCTGCGCCGCCAGCGCAAAGCCGCCCGCGTCGTTGCGGCCGATGCCCACGTTTACACGCACCTCCGGCGGGGCGATGGAAAGGCGCCTGAGCCTGAGCACGTGCTCCACCGCGCTTCCGAAGCACGCGGAGTACCCGGCGGCGAAGAGCTGCTCGGGGTTGAATCCCACGGGCTTTTTGCCGCCCAGTTCGGGGGGCAGGGCCATTTCAAAGCGAACGGGGCTGCCTTCCACGGTCACCTGTCCGTCGCGGCCGCCCACGGCCGCCGCCTTGGCCTGATACAATATCTTCACGGAAATCTCTCCTTCTTCATCCGTTCGTACGGTTTGGGAACCTCGGTTCCTGCTCTTATCGTACCCCTCGCCAAAGCTTCCTAAACCGGAAAATGCGGCGCACGTTCCGCCGGGGCCGTGCGTCGAAAGGCCCGTACGACGGGCCTTTCGGCGTTGTTCACAAACAATTTACAGACCCCCGCGGTAAGCTCTGCTATAATGGGGAAGCGGAGACGCGAAAGGAGGCTTGCGCTTGATCGAAGTTCAGGGCGTAAGCAAACGCTACGGCGGCGTGGAGGCACTACGAAACGTGAGCCTCACCGTGCCGAACGGGAAGATACTGGGTCTGCTGGGGCAAAACGGCGCCGGCAAAACCACGCTGCTCAACATCATCACCGGCTATCTGGCGCCCACGTCCGGGCGCGTGCTGATCGACGGAAGTGACCCGCTCCTCTCGCCGGAGAACGCCAAGCGCGAGCTGGGCTATCTGCCGGAGCACCCGCCGCTGTACGACGAGATGACGGTGGAGGAATACCTTCACTTCGTCGCGGCGCTCAAGCTGGTCGCCGGCAAGGCGATCCCCGCGCACGTAGGCGAAATCATCCGCAAGACCGGGCTTTTGGAAATGCGGGAGCGGCTGCTGGGCCACCTGAGCAAGGGATACCGCCAGCGCGTGGGCCTCGCGCAGGCGCTGTGCGGCGATCCGGACGTGCTGGTGCTGGACGAGCCGACCGTAGGGCTGGACCCCAAGCAGATCACCGAGATCCGCGCGCTCATCCGCCGGCTGGGCGCGGGCAAGACCATCCTTTTTTCCTCGCACAACCTGGGCGAGGTTCGCCAGTTGTGCGACCGGGTGGTTATCCTGCACCGCGGCGAGGTGAAGCTGGACGCGCCCATCGGCGAGGTGGGCGGGCATGACGCGGTGACCCTCCTGTGCACCGTGCAGGGCAGCGAAAAGCGGCTGACCGCGGCCATGAGCCGTCTGGACGGCGTGCGCTCGGTCAGCGTGCAGCCCGGCGCAGACGAGGACACGGTCGCCTTTTCCCTCTCCTTCGACCCCTCCACCCTGCCGGAAAAGCAGGTGTTCACGCTTTGCAGCGCCATGAGCGCGCCCATCCTGCGCATGGCCCGCTGCGAGGACGACCTGGAACAGGTCTTTCTCAAGGCGATCTCGGAATAGGACCGGCGAGAGAAACGCAAAGGGGGCCCAAGGTTGCCGACCATCTTCAAACGGGAATTTCTGGCTTATTTCCGCACGCCGATCGGCTACGTGTTCATCGGCGTGTTTACCGCGCTTTCCGGCGTCATCTTCTACTTAAACAACCTTTCCTCGCTTTCGGGGGAACTGCTGATCTTCCTGTCGCAGCTGACGCTGTTGGTGATGCTCCTCACGCCGGTGCTCACCATGCGGCTTTTGTGCGAGGAACGGCAGCGCCGCACCGACCAATTGCTGCTTACCAGCCCCGTTTCCCTGGGGCAGATCGTGCTGGGCAAGTATCTGGCGGCGGCGGCGGTCATGGGCATCGCCATCGCGCTGACCAACGTGTGCACGCTCGTCATCGCCATCTACGGCACGGTGTACCCGGGCGAGTGGTTCGTGGGCTACCTGGGCTTTACGCTGCAGAGCCTGGCGTTTCTGGCGCTGGACATGTTTGTGACCGGGTTTACCAAAAACCAGGTGCCCGCGGCGATCGCCGCCTTCGCGGCGAACTTCCTTTTGTGGATGATCGATCTGCTCGCCGATAAGGTGACGGTTCCCTTCATCGCCGACAGCCTCAACTTCATCAGCCTCTACGGCCGTTACGAGCCGTTCATCATCGGGCAGCTGAGCTATGCAAGCCTTTTGTACTTCGTCACGTTCATCGCGGTGTGCCTGACCGCCACCGTGCGCGTGATGGACGCGAGGCGCTTCTCGCAGGGAGGCGCGGCGTGAAAAAAACACTTTTGGCAATCGGTCGCTTTTTCGCAGGGCTTGTTCGGAAAGCGGGGCGGGGGACGGCGGCGCTCTGGCGGCGGACGCTCGCGACCCTGCGCAAGCCCAAATGGCGGCACGGCGGCTACGGCGCGGCGCTGCTGTGCGGGTTCGTGGCCGCGTGCGTGCTGCTCAACGCGGCCGTAAAAAACCTGGAGGACACCTACGGCTGGCAGAGGGACTTCAGCTTCAACGGTTACGCCACCACGGGCGAGGAAACGCAGAAGGTGATCGACACCCTGACCGAGCCCATCGACCTGTACCTGCTCTACCAGAGCGGGGACATGGACAGCCAGCTCTACGAGGTGCTGGACCGCTACCGGCTCCTGAGCGACCTGATCACCGTGCTGCCCACCGATATCGCCCAGAACCCCGGCGTGCTGACGCGCTTTGAAAGCAACGTGACCGGCGATACCCTCACGGAAGACACGGTGGTGGTGGACTGCGAAGCCACCGGCCGCTACAAGGTGCTCACCTACGACGATTTTGTCACCCAGGGCTACAACGTGGAGGAAGGAACGTTTGAAATCGCGGGCCTCGCCTACGAGAAAAAGCTGACCGAAGCGCTGGTGTACGTGACCCAGTCGGACATCCCCGTGGTGGGCATCTTGCAGGGGCACGGCGAACTGACCACGGACGCCCTTTCCAACCTCACGGATTTCCTGCAGAGCAACAACTACGACAGCAAAGCCGTTGATCTGCTCGCGGGCGACACGCTTTCGGATGTCGATCTGCTGCTGATCGCCGACCCTCAGAAGGATTTTACCGCCGATGAGCTTACGGCCATCAAAGATTTCGCTCAAAACGGCGGCAGCCTGTTCGTGATGCGGGATTACACCGATCCCACCGACCTGTCCAACTACCGCAGCCTGCTCACCAGCTACGGCGTGACCCCCATTCCGGGCGTGGTGGTGGCCGGTACGGAGGACGAGGGCAGCTACTACGGCGAGCGCATTTACCTGCTGCCGTATTTCAACGAAATGGAAATGACCGAGCCGCTCATCAGCGGCAGCATGGACGTGCTGCTGCTGGCCGGGGCCTGCGCGTTTGAAACGCCGGAGCAGACCGACAATTCCCTTTCGGCGGCGACGGTGCTCAAGTCCGGCCCCAACGCCTACGTGCGCGACCCTTCCGACGGCAACACCACCATCGATTATCAGGAGGGCGACCGCAAGGGCGAGCTGACGCTGGCCATCCTCTCGGCGCGCATGCACGCCGACGGCAACGTGAGCCGGATGTTCGCCATCGGCAACAGCACGGTGTTCACCGACGAGTACATGTACCAGCGCACCTTCAACGAGGAGTTCATCCTGCAGCTGATGGGCGAACTGCTGCCGCAAAAAACCGTTTCGCTGGACATTATGGCGAAATCGGCGTTCCATCCGGGGCTGACCGCGGGCAGCGTGAGCGCGGGCATCGCGCTGCTGGTGGCGGTGCCGCTGACGGTGCTGCTGGCGGCCGTACTGGTGCTTTTGCCGCGGCGCAACCGCTAGGAGGGCGAAGGATTGGAGCATCCCCAGAAGAGAGTCAAAAAGCGAAACCCCAGGCGCGAACGGCGGCTGTCCCGGCGCGCGCTGATGCTGATCGCCGTAGGCGTGCTGGTCGCGGTCGCGGGGGCGCTTGTGCTGCTGCTGCCCGCCATTAAAACGCGCTTCCCGAGCGAACTGGTAACCAGCATGGAGACGACCGACACCCACAAGACCCTCGAAACGGGCAACGTGAAGGTGCTGGACACCATCGCCGTAACCCACGAGGACGGCGAGAGCTACACCCTGCTCTACCGCGACGAACAGCTGTACCTGGAAAACGACGGCGGCGACGTGGAAATCGTCAACGAAAGCTACACCGACGAGATCGTCGAGGCGGCCACCGAGATCGCCGTAACGGACACGGTCGCCGAGGACGCCGAAACGGTAAGCAACCATCTGGCGGACATGGGGCTGGAGCCTCCCGAGATCACCGTGAAGGTGACCTACGCAAACGGTTACGAGGTGGAGCTGCAGCTGGGCGCCGAGGTGCCCGGCACGACCTACCATTACTACCGCTGGTCGGGCGACGAAGGCGTGTACATGTGCGACGTGGGCATCTACGAGGCGTTCGAGTACACGGCGCACATGCTTCTGCCGGTCGAGCAGCCCACGCTGACCCCGGCGCTGATCGACCATGTGTCGCTGGACACCCAGGCCCACGGCCTGATGGAGTGCACCTTCACGGCCGACGGCACGGACGTCTACCTGGGCGCGCTCACCGCCCCATACGCCTACCCCATGGACAGCGACATGACCACCACGCTACTTACCGCGCTTGAAAACTTCCGCCTGGGCACCAAACTGGGCGCCGTGGACGCAAGCAACCGCGCCCAATACGGGTTCGACTCCCCCGCCCTGGTCCTGGACGTGCATCAGCAGCCCGGCCTGTACACGCAGGTCGATTCCGACGGCGTGCTGCAAACGCTCACCAGCGAGGAGGAAACCGTGCGCATCACGCTGGGCGCGCAGGACGGGGAGTACTTTTATTTCTGCGAATATGCCGGGGAGTGTTACCGCGTCAGCAGTTTTCTGGTCGCCACGCTGGTCGAGGCCGACCCCGACCAGTACGTGACCCACGCGCCCGCCGACATGGGCCAGTCCGATATCGCCTCCGTCACCGTGCAACTGGGCGACGCAACGCTTTCCGTACGCGCGGCCTACACCGAACGCGTCCAGGAAAACAACGAGCTGGAAACCGACACGGAAGGCAACGTGATCTACGACGTTTCCGTTACCGCCAACGGTACGGCGATCACCGAGGACGCGTTCGATTCGCTCGTGGAACGCCTCCGGCAGATGACCGTTTCCGGCACGCTGGCCGAACCCCAAACGCCCTCCGGCACCCCGCGCTGGCAGATGACCCTCACCACCACCGGCGGCGCGACCCGCACGCTGGCCGCCTATCCCATGGATGCCTTCAGCGATCTCCTGACCGTGAACGGCGTAGCCATGCATTACCTGAACAGCGAAGCGTTGCAGATCGCGCTGGGAGAACTGTACCCGGACACCTGAAGCGGAAGCCTTTACAATCGAAGCGCGGAGGCTCCGCGCTTCGATTGGGTACGGGGGAAAAGAAGCGTACGCGAAATGGCCGCGGGGTTACTCCCGCCCGCGGATGTAGGCGATAATGCTGTCCACCACGGCGTCCTGCGCCGTGCCGGCGGTGTTGAGCATCAGGTGGTAGTTGCTTCGGTGGCCCCAGTTGCCGTCGGCGAAGAAGTTGTAGTAGCCCTGGCGCTGCTTGTCCACCTTGCGCACGCGCTCCTTGGCCTGGTCGTAAGGCAGGTTCTCCACCTGCATAATGCGCTCCACCCGCGCGTCCACGTCGGCGTACATGAATATGCTCACCAGGTTGGGCTGCGCCTTGAGCACGTAATTGGCGCAGCGGCCGACCATCACGCAGGGACCTTCCAGCGCAATCTTGGCGATGGCCTCGAACTGCGCCAGAAAGATGCGGTGGTTCAGCGGCATTTCCGCCTCGCCCCCGGAGGTGACGACGTCCGCGCCGGGCAGGAAGGAGAACAGGTAGCTGGGCACGGCCTTCTCGTCGTGGTTTTCAAACAGCTCCTCGCAGATGCCGCTCGCCTTGGCGGCCCGCGTGAGCAGTTCCTTGTCGTAGAAAGGCACGCCGATCTTTTGGGCCAGCCGGCTGCCGATCTCGCGACCGCCGCTTCCGTATTCGCGCCCGATGGTGATGATCGCCTTGTCCGCTTCCATAACGTCACTCTCCCCGTTTTATGAGATTGTCGCTTCGATCCCCGTCTATTGTTACGATCATTATACAACAATCGCAAGCGCGCTGTAAACACTTCGGTCGTGAACACGGCGTAAACATTCGGTTTTTGCCTTCCGCAAGGCATCAAAAAGCGCCGTTTCGTTCTTCGAAACCGGCGCTTTTCATTTTTTCGGGGGGTTTAATACGTCCTCCACCCAGCGGCGGATGCGGTAACCGGGTCTTCGGCTGCGTTTCAGTTCCAGCGCCGCGTCCAGCGCACCGGCGCGGTAGCGGTTGTTCTGCGGTTCGCGGCGCACGGCCTCGCGGTAGCTCTGGTGCGCCGTGGCGTACTGCCGAAGTCCCATGAGAATGTTTCCCTGGATGTAGAACCATTCCGCGTCCTTGCTGTCGGCGCGGTTCAGCTGCCGAAGCGCGCTTTCCAGGTTGCCCTGCTCCACCAGCCTTGCGGCGAAGTGCTTGGCCTCCTCCTGGGACACCAGGTTGAAACCCACGCGTCGCTGGGAGCACAGCTTGAGCGCTTCCTCGTAGGCGAGGTTCAGGT
This sequence comes from uncultured Oscillospiraceae bacterium, assembly GCA_964640955.1. Classification (GTDB taxonomy): domain Bacteria; phylum Bacillota; class Clostridia; order Christensenellales; family Aristaeellaceae; genus CAXXOK01. The sequence goes on from CAZXJI010000002.1 coordinate 99,569, forward strand.
CGATGAGCATTTCCTGGGCAACGCGCTGCTTTTCCGGGTCCTGGTACTGGTCGGGGTGGCAGGCTTTCACGCGCTTGCGATAAGCGGCGCGCACCTGTGCCGCATCCGCGCCGGAAGGAACGCCCAACACCTCGAAAGGTTTTTTGTCGTACAGAAAGCCCACCTCCCACGCCGGGAAAGCCCGCCCGCGCCAGACGGCGGGTTACAGCTTTTCGCGCCGGATATCCGCGCCCAGCGAGCGCAGCTTCTCCTCGATGCGCTCGTAGCCGCGGTCGATATAGCTGGTTTCGTAAATTTCCGTCATCCCCTTGGCCATCAGCCCCGCCACGATCAGCGCGGCGCCCGCGCGCAGGTCGGAAACCGTGACGGGCGCGCCGTACAGCTCGTGCACGCCGTCCACGAGCACCGTGCGGTCCACCAGCCGGACGCGCGCGCCCATGCGGCGAAGCTCGTCCAGGTGCTTGAAGCGCTGCTCGAAGATCGTCTCGCACACGGTGGAGGTGCCGTTGGCCATGCACAAAAGCGCCGTCATCGGCTGCTGCAGGTCAGTGGGGAACCCCGGGTACACCTGCGTTTTTACGTTCACGGCCCGCTGCTCGTACTGCGGGCGGACGCGGATGGAATCGTCGTTTTCCGTTACGCGCACGCCCATTTCCAGAAGCTTGGCCGTCAGGCTTTCCATATGCGTGGGGATGCAGCCGCGGATGGTCACGTCGCCGCGCGTGGCGGCCGCGGCGATCATCAGCGTACCCGTTTCGATCTGGTCGGGGATGACGGTGTAGGTGGTGCCGTGCAGCGCCTGCCGCCCCGAAATACGGATGACGTCCGTGCCCGCGCCCTTGATGCGCGCGCCCATGGAGTTCAGGAAGTTCGCCAGGTCGACGATGTGGGGCTCCTTGGCGGCGTTGTAGATAACCGTGTTGCCCACGGCCCGCGCCGCCGCCAGCATGATGTTGATGGTCGCGCCCACCGTGACCATGTCGAAAAACACGTCCGCGCCGGTAAGCTCCCCGGCCGTGGCGTACACCATGCCGCCGCGCTCCTCGATGGTCGCGCCCAACGCCGTCAGGCCCTTCAAATGCTGGTCGATGGGCCGGCTGCCGATTTCGCACCCGCCCGGATAGGCGACCTCCGCCCGGCCGCCGCGGCCCAGCAGCGCCCCCAGCAGGTAGTAGCTGGCGCGCAGGCGCTTGGTGTACTCGAAGGGCACTTCGCAGCCCTTCGCCCCTTCCGGATAGACCTTCAGGTACTTGTCGGGCACGTATTCGGTTTTCGCGCCCAGCAGCTGCAACATCTCGATCAGCGCATGCACGTCGTCGATATCCGGCAGATTCTCGATCACGCTGGGCTCGTCGCTCAGCAGCGTGGCGGGGATGACCGCCACGGCCGTATTCTTGCCGCCGCTGACGGTGATCTCCCCCATCAGGGGCTTGCCGCCGGTAATGAGCATTTTATCCTTGCCAAACATCATGGATCGACCACCCCCGCGGTTGGTTTGAGGCATAGGGTAAAACCATCCTTCATTATACACAATCGGTCGGGTCTTTACAAGCGCGCCGCAGGTACGCCCCAAACGGGCCGATTGCAATTTGAATTGCCGCCCCCCGCCCGGAGGCGGCGGCACAGGCGGGACGCCTCTTTCCGCGTGCGTACGACGCGGAAAGAGGCGTCCGTTCTGTTCGTTTTTGATCCTCCGGCCGAAGTTCGACCGGAGCGGCGCGGGCTTCCCGCCCGTTACCGCGCCAGCCGCTTGAAGGCGTCCTTCATGGCGGGGTACAGCTGCCGGTACTGGTCGTAGCAGGCGGCGTAGGCGGGCCGGTTTTCCGCGATGGGCTCCTGCGTGCGGCCCACGTGGATCATCTCGTCGCAGGCTTCGCGCACGCTGGGGTACAGCCCCGCGCCCACCCCGGCCAGGATCGCCACGCCCAGCGCGGGCCCTTCCTTGCTCTGGGTAGTGCATACGGGGCAGTCGAAAACGTCCGCCAGCATCTGCCGCCACAGCTCGCTGCGGCCGCCGCCGCCGGTAGCCAGCATTTGCGCGGGTTTCACGCCCATCTCGCCCAGGACGTTCAGACAATCCTTGAGGGAGTACGTCACGCCCTCCAGCACCGCGCGGATCAGGTCGCGCTTCTTATGCATGGCGGACAGGCCGAAGAACACTCCGCGGCAGTCGGGGTCCAGGTGCGGGGTGCGTTCGCCCATCAGGTAGGGGAGGTAGAACAGGCGGTTGGCCCCGATGGGGCACAGCGCCGCTTCCTTGTTCATCAGGTCGTAGGGGTCCACGTCCATGCCGGCGGCCGCGTCGATTTCCGCCTGGCAGAAGTTGTCGCGGAACCATTTGAGCGACAGGCCCGCCGCCTGGGTGACGCCCATCACGTGCCAGGCGCCCGGCACCGCGCAGCAGAAGGTGTGCACGCGGCCCTTGGGGTCGATGGCCAGCTTGTCCGTATGGGCGAATACCACGCCGCTGGTGCCGATGGTGGTAAAGGCGCGCCCGTCGGCCACCACGCCGGTGCCCACGGCGGCGGCGGCGTTGTCGCCCGCGCCGCCCACGACCAGCGTCTTTTCGGAAAGCCCGGTCAGCGCCGCGGCCTCCCGGCTGATGTGGCCGGTCACCTCGCAGCTTTCGTACACCTTGCCCAGGCAGCTTTTATCAATGCCGAGCTTGTCAAGCACCTCGTCGCTCCAGCAGCGGTTGGGGACGTCCAACAGCTGCATACCGCTGGCGTCGCTGACCTCGGTGGCGTAATCGCCGGTGAGCTTGTAGCGCAGATAATCCTTGGGCAGAAGGATGTGGCGGCATTTCGCGAAAACATCCGGCTGGTGCTTTTGCACCCAGCGGATTTTCCCGGCGGTGAAGCCCGTGAGCGCCGGGTTGGCGGTGATCTCGATCAGCCTTTTGGCGCCGACGAGCGCGGTGATCTCCTCGCATTCCTTGCCGGTGCGCTGGTCGGCCCAGATGATGGAGGGCCGGAGCACCTCGCCGTTTTCATCCAGCATCACCAGCCCGTGCATCTGCCCGCTGATGCCCAGCCCCGCGATCGCCTCGGGGTCGACGCCGCTTGCCTTGATCACCTTGCCGAGGGTGACGACCGCGGCGTTCCACCAGTCCTCGGGGGCCTGCTCGGCCCAGCCGTTGTGCGGCTGATCCATGGGGTATTCCACGGTGGCGCTGGCGACGGCCGTGCCGTTTTGCTTAAACAGCACGGTCTTGGTGCCGCTGGTGCCCAGGTCGATGCCCAGTAAATACTTCTGACTCATGTTCCGCTCCTTACGCCTTGCCGAAAAGAATCTGGTTCATGACGGCCTCCAGGTACTCCTGCCGGCCGCTGCCGGGCAGCGCGGGCGCGCCGTTGCGGCTGGCCACGGCGGCGCATTCCGCGAGCGTCGCCTCTCCGGCGCGGATCTTTTGGCCGATGCCGGTAGCCGCGTAGCTCTCGTAGCGCTCCTTGACGAACGCGTCCAGCCGCCCGTCCTCGATGAGCTCCGCCGCCTTGATCAGACCCAGGGCGAAGGTGTCCATGCCCAACACGAACGCCTGGAACATGTCCTCGTGGGTGTAGCTGGGGCGGCGGGTCTTGGCGTCGAAGTTGAAGCCACCGGTCAGGCTGCCTGCCTTGAGCACCTCGTACATGCAAAGTGTCGCGTCGTAGACGTTGAAGGGGAACTCGTCGGTGTCCCAGCCCAGAAGCATGTCGCCCTGGTTGGCGTCGATGGAGCCCAGCATGCCGTTTACCGCGGCCACGCGCAGGTCGTGCTGGAAGGTGTGCCCCGCCAGCGTCGCGTGGTTGGCTTCGATGTTGAGCTTGAAGTCCTTGTCCAGCCCGTAGCGGCGCAGGAAGCCGATGGCCGTGGCCGCGTCGAAGTCGTACTGGTGCTTCATGGGCTCCTTGGGCTTGGGCTCGATGTAGAAGTCGCCCGTGAAGCCGATGGACCGGCCGTATTCGACCGCCATTTTCATCAGCGCGGCGATGTTCTCCTGCTCGAACTTCATGTCGGTGTTCAGCAGGGTCTCGTAGCCTTCGCGGCCGCCCCAGAACACGTAGCCGCGGCCGCCGAGCTTCACCGTGCACTCCAGCGCCTTTTTGATCTGCGCGGCCGCGTGGCAGAACACGTCCACGCTGTTGGAGGAACCCGCGCCGTTCATGTAGCGGGGGTTGCCGAACAGGTTGGCCGTGCCCCACAGGCACCGGATGTCCGTGCCCTTCATCTTTTCCAAAAGGTAATCGGTCAGCTCGTCCAGGCGGGCGTTGGTCTCGTCGATCGTCGCGGCCTCGGGCACCAGGTCCAGGTCGTGGAAGCAGAAATACCGGACGCCGAGCTTTTTCATAAACTCGAAGCCCGCGTCCGCCTTCGCTTTGGCGTGCGCCATGGTGCCGGGCACCGCGCCGAAGGACTTGTCCTCCGTGCCGGCGCCGAACATATCCACGCCCACCGCGGTGAGGTTGTGCCACCAGGCCATGGCGAAGGGCAGATGTTCGCTCATCTTTTTGCCCAGTACCACCCGGTCGGGATCGTAATACTTGAACGCGAGCGGGGTTTGGGAGGCGGGGCCTTCGAAGCGGACTGCGGGGATGTTTTGAAAGATCTCAGCCATGTGAAACGCTCCTTTTCCCTGAGGGATGTAATATATGGGAGTATGCCGGTCGTGTGCCCGAGCACACTAAGTTCTGGCGATATTGTACTCCAAAGCCGCCGGAATGTCAATGCCTTCCCGTGCGGACACGCACGCCGCAGGGCGCCCGTCTCCTGCGCGGGAGCCGGTTGTCCGTACTTCCGGAGGACCCGCCGTGCCCGCCGCGTTCCGCTCCGGAGAGCCTGCGTCCGGCGATTGTCCTACAGGTTCTCCAGAATCTTGATCTGGTTTTCCATGATAATCTGCTCGCCCTGCTTGGACGTGCCCGTCAAAAGCACGTCGAACGCCGCGCGCACCGCCTGGTACCCCTGCAGGAACGGTTGCTGGCAAACCACCGCGCGCACCAGGCCGCGGCGCATCATTTCCTCGGTGGAAGGGACGCTGTCGAAGGCGACGACGCGCATGCGCTTTTCCCGTCCCAGTTCGATCACCGCGCGGCACGCGCCGAAGGTGCCCGACGCGGCCACGAAAAGCGTGTCGATCTCGGGATGGCTGCGAAGCATCTCCAGCGTCATGCGGTAGCTGTGCTCCATGTCGTCCATGGCGCTCACGTGATCGATAAACCGGATCTCCGGGCAGATTTCCTTCAAGTGCCGCTCAAACCCTTCCAGCCGCTGCACGTGGCCCAGCAGGGTGCTTACGCCCGTCACCAGTCCCAGGTTCGCCTGTCCGCCCGTTACCAGCCGCATCAGCCCCGCGGCCGTCTCGCCGCCGGAGGTGTAGTCGCTGCCCACGTAGCACAGACGGCAGCTGTTTTCGATGTCGGTGTTGACCGTAATGGTCGCGATTCCCCTGCCCGCCAGCTCACGGATGCGCTGCTCGATGCGCTCGTCGTTGATCGGCTGCACCACCAGCACCGTCATGCCCGCCTCGGTCAGCTCGCTGATCAGGGAAAGCTGCCGTTCCACGTCGTAGCCGCGCATGGTTTTGAGCAGCACCGTTACCCCGTAGTCGGCCAGCTCCTCCTCCGCCTTGCGGAAGCCCGCGATCACGTCGTCGAAGAAGGGGTTGCCTTCGCTGGAAACCAGCGCGCCGAACACGGGCGCGTTTTTGCGCACGGTCAGCGCCTTGCCGGCGATGTTTTTGGTGTAGCCCATGCGGTGGATGGTGCGCAGGATGAGCGCCTCCGTTTCCGGCTTCACCTTGCCGCGATGGTTGAGCACCCGGTCGACCGTGCCGCGGCTGACGCCGCAGAGCTGGGCGATTTCCTTGATGGTCATGGCGAACACTCCCCGTATTTGGTTAAGCGAAGCGGCGCGCATCGGGCGCGGCGTCGCGTCTGTGTCGATTCCTTTATCTCTTTAAACCAAATGGCATGCCCGGCGAAAAACGCGTGCGCGGGCACATCGTATCGCCTTATGATATCGTTCCCGCGAACGCTTGTCAATCGGCGATTTTTCCAAAAAAGTGAAAAAGCGGGCTCCAAACGGGCCTTTTCTCCCCGTAAAAACCACACGTGGCCGAAAGTCCTTTGCAGAAAAGGTTTTTCGCGCATGCGCGGGGCTTTTCTCCGTGCATTTTACGTCCCCGTCAATATTATCGAAGAAAAGCGGTGGACAATTCGCGCAATGATCAGAAAACTTTTTTGTATACTATTGACAACCCCCAATTTGTGGGATACAATACGCACAGATGGAGTGAACGGAAAAAATTGTGCCAGGGAATATGTGCTCGGACACATTAGCTTTTCCCGGCCGTTTCCGCCCCTCTTCCGGGTTGTTTTTCGGGTCGGTTACGCAAGGATCGGCCTAGAAAATAAAAAAGGAGTGTATCCCATATGAAAAAGGTACTCGCGGTTGTTCTGGCTCTCGCTCTGACGCTGTCCGTCGTCGGCATGGCGATGGCTGAAGGCAAAGTGGGCGTTGCGATGCCCACCCAGAGCCTGCAGCGCTGGAATCAGGACGGCGAAAACATGAAGGCTCAGCTCGAGGCCGCCGGCTTTGAAGTGGACCTCCAGTTCGCCAACAACGACGTGGCTACGCAGGTTTCCCAGCTTGAGAACATGATCACCAACGGCGCGCAGGTGCTGGTGGTTGCCTCTATCGACGGCAGCGCCCTGGGCACGGTGCTGCAGACCGCCAGTGAAGCCGGCATCCCGATCATCGCGTATGACCGTCTGCTGACCGACACCGAATACGTGGATTACTACACCACGTTCAACAACTACAACGTCGGCCAGATTCAGGGCCAGTATGTTGTGGATCGTTTCGACCTGAGCAACGACGCGGTGACCGGCCCCTTCACCATCGAGTTCACCGCCGGCTCTCCGGACGACAACAACGCCAACCTGTTCTTCAGCGGCGCCAAGGACACCCTGCAGCCGTACCTGGACAGCGGCAAGCTGGTCTGCCTCAGCGGTCAGCTGGACTTCGAAACCGTCGCCACCCCCGCCTGGAAGAGTGAGACCGCTCAGGCCCGCATGGACAACATTCTGAGCGCCTACTATCCCGACGCCCTCACCGGCGGCACGACGCTGGACATCTGCCTGTGCTCCAACGACTCCACCGCTCTGGGCGTTACCAACAGCCTGGTGGCCGCCGGCTACACCGCCGACAACATCCCGGTCATCACCGGCCAGGACTGCGATATCGCCAACACCAAGAATATGATCAAGGGCCTGCAGGCCATGTCCGTGTTCAAAGACACGCGCATCCTGGCGGCGCAGACCGTGACCATGGTGTCCGATATTCTCGCCGGCAATACCCCCGAGACCAACGGCACCTACGACAACAAGGTGAAGGAAGTTCCTTCCTACAACTGCACGCCGTTGTTCGCGGACGCTTCCAACTACCAGACGCTGCTCATCGACAGCGGCTACTACACCGCGGACGAACTGGCCGACTAACGCCGGTCCGGTCGTAAGAAAAACTGACGACAGGAGACGGACGAATCCTTCGTCCGTCTCCTTTTCACAGAATCGGGAGGAATGGCATTTGGGCAAGACGATTCTGAAAATGCAGAACATCACCAAAGAGTTCCCCGGCGTCAAGGCGCTGGATCAAGTGAATATAGAGGTTGAGGAAGGCGAGATCCATGCCATCTGCGGCGAGAACGGCGCCGGCAAGTCCACGCTGATGAACGTGCTCAGTGGCATTTATCCCTACGGCTCCTACGAGGGCGACATCATCTTCCAGGGCGCCGAGTGCCGCTTTCACACCATCAAGGACAGCGAACGCATGGGGATCGTCATCATCCACCAGGAACTGGCGCTGGTACCCTACCTGAGCATCGCCGAAAACATGTTTTTGGGCAACGAGCAGGCGAGAGGCAGCGTGGTGAACTGGGACCTGACCTATCAGAAATGCGCCGAGTTCATGCGCATGGTGGGCCTGCACGAAAATCCGCGCACCTTGGTTAAGGATATCGGCATGGGCAAGCAGCAGCTGGCCGAAATTGCCAAGGCGCTGGCCAAAGACGTCAAACTGCTTATTCTGGACGAGCCGACTTCTTCGCTTAACGAAAGCGACGCGAAGAACCTGCTCGACCTTTTGCTGGAGTTCAAAAGGGAGCGCGGCATCACCAGCATCCTGATCTCCCACAAGCTCAACGAGCTTGCCTACTGCGCCGACAAGATCACCATCATCCGCGACGGCCACACCATCGAAACGCTCGTCAAGGGGCAGGACGAGGTCACGGAAGCGCGCATCATCAAAGGGATGGTGGGCCGCGAAATGACCAGCCGCTTCCCGCCCCGCCAGCACCATATCGGCGATGTGGCGCTGGAAATACGCGACTGGACGGTTTACCATCCGCTGTACGCCGACCACAAGGTGGTGGACGACGTTTCCATCACGCTGCACAAGGGCGAAGTGGTGGGCATCGCCGGGCTGATCGGCGCCGGGCGCACGGAGCTGGCCATGTCCGTGTTCGGCAGGGCGTACGGCACGCGCATCTCCGGCGAGCTGTACAAGGACGGGAAGCCTCTGGAACTGCACAGCGTTTCCCAGGCGATCGAGGACGGCCTGGCGTACGTCACCGAGGATCGCAAGGGCAACGGGCTGATCGTCCCCGACAGCATCAAGCACAACTTCACGCTGGCCCGGCCGGAATTTATCAGCAAAAGAGGAATCCTGGACAAGGATCTGGAAGTGCATAAAGCAAAAGAGCTTCGTGACCTTCTGGACGTTAAAACCCCCACTGTGGAGCAGTTGGTGGGCAATCTGTCGGGCGGCAACCAGCAAAAGGTGCTGGTAGGCAAATGGATTTTCGCCAAGCCCGACGTGCTGCTTTTGGACGAGCCGACCCGCGGCATCGACGTGGGCGCGAAATTCGAGATCTATCAGATCATCAACGATCTGGTCTCGCAGGGAAAAGCGGTGCTGATGATTTCCTCCGAACTGCCTGAGATTTTAGGCATGTGCGACCGCATCTATGTGATGAACGAGGGCCGTATGATCGCGGAACTCGACGGGCGGGGCGCGACCCAGGAAAGCATCATGGGATACATCATGCAAGACAGCAAGGGAGAGATCGGCGCATGAACAAAACTAAAGGACTCATGAAAGGCAACTTGAAGCAGTACAGCTTGCTGATCGCGCTGGTGATGATCATCATCTTCTTCCAGATCGTCACGCAGGGGCGCCTTCTCAAGCCGATGAACGTATCCAACATCGTGTTCCAGAACGCGTACGTGGTGATCCTCGCGGTCGGCATGCTGCTGTGCATCCTGACCGGCGGCAACATCGACCTGTCGGTCGGCTCCGTGGTGGCGCTGGTCAGCGCCTTCGCGGGCGAGATGATCATCCAGTGGAAATGGAACGTGTACGTGTCCATCTTCCTGGCGCTGCTGCTGGGCATCCTGGTAGGTATGTGGCAGGGATTCTGGATCGCCTACGTCCGTATTCCGGCCTTTATCGTAACGCTGTCGGGCATGCTGGTGTTCCGCGGGGCCACGCTGCTGGTATTAAACGGCCTGACGCTCGCACCGTTCCCGGACAACTATCTGATGTTCTCCACGGGCTTCATCGCCAAAGGGGCCAAAATCAGCCTGCTGGGGGCAAACGTCAACATTGTCTGTCTGATTGCCGGCATCGCCATCGCCCTGATCTTCTGCGTCATCCAGATCATCAACAACCAGACCCGCAAGCGCAAGGGCTACGAAGCGGAATCCCCGCTGGCGCTGGCAATTAAACTGGTGGTGATCTCCGCGGCGCTGATCTGGTTCTTTACGCTGCTTTCGCAGTACCAGGGCATTCCGACGGTGCTGGTGATTCTGGGCGTGCTGCTGATCGTCTACTCGTTCTTCACCACCAAGACGGTCGCCGGCCGGCACCTGTACGCGCTGGGCGGCAACGAGAAGGCCGCGCGTCTGTCCGGCATCAACACCAATCGGCTTCTGTTCTTCGCCTATGTGGACATGGGCTTTCTGGCGGCCGTCACCGGCCTGGTGTTCGCCGCCCGTTTGAACAGCGCCAGCCCCGTGACCGGCACCAACTTCGAACTGGACGCCATCGGCGCCTGCTTCATCGGCGGTGCGTCCGCCTACGGCGGCGTGGGCACGGTGGGCGGCACGCTGATCGGCGCGCTGATCATGGGCATGCTCAACAACGGCATGTCGATCCTGGGCATCAGCTCCAACACGCAGCAGGTGGTCAAGGGCCTGGTGCTGCTGGCGGCCGTCGCCATGGACGTCATCAGCAAGATGAACCTGGAACTGCTGCCCAAGCGCAAAAAAGCCGCGCTTGCCGACGCGTCCCAAAAAGGCTGATCGGTACCATGACTATACAAGGGCCGCCCGGTTGGGCGGCCCTTCAGTTTGCATAGCTTTAGCGTTAATTAACCACCAGCTGAGCTGGTGAGGATGAAAAGCTCCTGGTGCTTGCGGGAGGTTCGTCAATGGTCCGCCCTGCCGCTTACTTCACCATGCCCAGCAGCTTGTGGCTGCGCTTGAGGAACGCGGTGATCTCTTCCTTTTCCAGCGGGCGGGTGCTCATGCGTGCCAGGTCGTACAGCTGGGCGGCGATCAGGTTCTTCTTCTCCCCGTCCTCCTCGTTCAGCAGCGCCTGCACGACGAGGTTCTGCCGGTTCAGGATCAGCGTGTGCCGCTCGGGCATCTTGAAGTCCTGCCCGTAGATCTTGCTCATATCGCTGAAGCGGCGGCCCTGCTCGTCCTGCGTGAGCAGGGCGGGGGTCTCCTCGTCGGTCAGCGTCTGGAGCTTCACATCCAGGCTGTCGTTGCCGGTGGCGGCGGCAAAGAGCGCCTTGAGCTTTTCCTGCTCGCTCTCCTGCGCCTTTTTCGCCTCCTCGTCCTGCTCGGCCTCTTCCTTGGTAAAGGTCGCGGCGTCCGCGTCCACGCGCGCGAAGGTGAGACCCTCCACGCCTGCCGAGTATTCGATGAAGCTGACGAAATTCAGGTCGATCAGTGCATCCAGCACGACCACGTCGATCTCCTTGTGCTCATACATCGAAACCGAGGCCGCCTGCCGGGTGGGGTCGCTGGTGTAGACGACCTTTTTGCCGATCTTCCCCTCGTTTTTGGCAAGGTACTCGCTCAGCGTAACGTGCTCGCCCTTGGTGGTCTTGTACAGAAGCGTGTCCTTCACCTGATCGAAGAATTTGGCATCCCGCACGCAGCCGTACTTGACGAAGGGATGGATGTCGTCCCAGTACTTTTCGTAGGTTTCCCGTTCGGTGTTGAACAGCCCTACCAGACGGTCGGCCACCTTGCGGGTGATGTAGGCGGACAGCTTTTTCACGTAGCCGTCGTTCTGCAGGAAGCTGCGGCTCACGTTCAGCGGCAGGTCGGGGCAGTCGATGACGCCCTTCAAAAGCATCAGGAAATCCGGGATGACTTCCTTAATATTGTCGGCCACGAACACCTGCCCGCTGAACAGCTTGATCTCGCCCTCGCGGGTGCCGAAGTCGTTGGTCAGCTTGGGGAAGTACAGGATGCCCTTAAGGTTGAAGGGATAATCCACGTTCAGGTGCACGTAGAAAAGCGGCTCGTCGTAAACGTGGAAAACGCGCTTGTGGAACTCCTTGTATTCCTCGTCCGTGCAGTCCTTGGGCTGCTTGAGCCACAGGGGCGCCAGGTCGTTGATGTGCACGCGCTCGGGCTTCTTTTCTTCGGGCGCTTTCGTTTCGCCCTGCTCCGCGGCCGCTTCGCCCTCGGCGGGCTTTTCCGCTTCGGCTTTTTCGGGCTTGATCACCTCGTAGTATACCGGCTGGGCCATAAAGCCGCAGTAGCGGTTGAGGGTTTCGCGGACCTTGTACTCCTCCAGAAACTCCTTGGCGTCCTCGGCGATTTTGAGCGTAATGGTGGTGCCGCGGGCCGTGCGGTCACCGTCGCTGATCTTGAATTTCATGCCGTCGGTGCTTTCCCAGCAGACGGGCGCGGCGCCTTCGTCGTCGCTCAGGGTCTGGATGGTCACCTTTTCGGCCACCATGAAGGCGGAATAGAACCCCAGGCCGAAATGGCCGATGATGCCGCTCTTGTTGTCGCCCTCGTAGTTCTTCAAAAATTCCTCGGCGCCGGAGAAAGCCACCTGGTTGATGTAGCGCTTCACCTCGTCGTCCGTCATGCCGATGCCGTTGTCGTCGAAGCGCAGCTCGCCCGCCGCCGTATCCAGGGTGACGAGCACGCGGTATTCGTCCTTCGCGTCCGGATGCGCCATCTTCTGCTTGACGATGGCGTCGCAGCCGTTGGAGACCATCTCGCGGATGAAGATATCCTTATCGGAATAGAGCCATCGCTTGATGATGGGCATGATGTTTTGCGCATGGATGGAAATGCTGCCTCTTGATGTGGACATTCGTATGCCTCCTTGAAAACAGGGGAACCGCCGCCGCCCGACTCTCCGCTGAACGGAGAAGGCTTCGCGATTCCGAATTGCTGTAATGGCAGGCTCTCGCCTTCGCCCCTGATTGTAGCAGATGAAAGGCGGAAATGCAATAGAAAATTAGCACTCATTCAAGTTGAGTGCTAACAATCTCTTGCCGAAACGACCGGCGCGGCGGTTGTCGCGCCCGATCTCCTATCGATCCGGCGTCGGCTGCCCGCGCGTCAGTATTCGGTCAGCGTATCGAGTATCTCGTCGGCCAGCTCCCAGTCGTCTTCATGCTCACAGGAGAAGCTAAGCGCATAAACAGCGGGGGGCGTACCGCTTCCCGCGGCCGCCACCAGCACGGTCAAAGCGTCGGGCGCATCGCTATCGGTGAGGCGCTGCACGGCATAGCCGTTAATCGTCGCCGCGGCTGCGGTCAGGTTGTTGCGCCCGGCATAGAAGGCGGCGTAGTCCTCAAGGCTCATGTCGCGGCTGTCGTGTACCCATACCGTAAAGCTGAAGGTATCGCTGTAACAATAGAAACGAAAGCCCAAGTCGTAGGCTTCTTCGTCGCCCTCCAGCGTATCCAAATCGGCAGGAGCATAGAGCATCAGCCCGGCGGCCGGCAGATGAAGCTCCTGCGCGGCATAGGCAGGTCCGACGGAAGCGGCTTGCGCCGGCGCAGCCATGCAAACGAACAGGCAAAGCGCGGCCAGCAGCATCAATCTCCTTTTCATTGCGGGTCCTCCCTTTCCAATTGAACATCAGGCTCCCGGCACGGTTCGGCCGAACCGTGTCCGCGCATTTCCGTCTGTGTCGTCCGCAGGCCGTTTCCCAGACCGCTTCCCCGCTTTACTTTCCCAGCCGTTCCTCGATCCACGCGATCAGGTCGTTCCACACGGTTTCCCGCTGCACTTCGTTGAGCATTTCGTGGCGGCCGCCGGGGTAAAGCTTCATGGACACGTCCTTGACGCCCGCGTCCAGCAGCTCCCGCATGGTGATCTTCACACCCTCGCCGCGCGCCCCTACGGGATCGTCCTTGCCGGAAAAGAGGTACACGGGCACGTCCTTGTCCATTACGGAGAGGTTCGCGGGCATCAATCGCCAGGTGCCGCAGGACATGTCCCGGTATCCGCCCGCGGTGCAGGTGAAGCCGCAATACGGGTCGGCCATATAGCGGTCGACGTTTCCCGTTTCGGCGGAGAGCCAGTCGTACGGCGTGCGCGCCGGGCTCCAGTCCCTGTTATAGCCGGCGAAATTCAGCTCCGCCAGCAGCTTGCTGGGTTTCTTCTCCATGCCGAACAGGCATTGCACCCCGGCGATCGCCTTTCCCAGCAGAAGGAAAGGCGCTTCAAAATGCCCCGTGGCCGAGAGGATCACGCCGGAGAGCCCCGTTTCGTACTTGAGGCAGTAGGTGCGGACGATCAGGCTGCCCAGGCTGTGCCCCAGCAGAAAATAGGGCACGGTCGGGTACGCTTGCTGCGTCTCCCTTCGCAGAGTATCCACGTCTTCGATCAGCGCATCCCAGCCGTTGCGCCCGGCAAACCAGCCCAGCGTTTCCGCCTGCTCGCCGTGGCCCAGCTGCGTATGCCCCACCACCAGAAAGCCCGCCTCGTTGAGGCGTTTGGCGGTCGCATCGTAACGTGCGATGTGCTCGGCCATGCCGTGCACCAGCTGCACCACGGCCCGCGGGGTACCCGTCGGGTGCCACTCGCGCTTCTCCAGCCGCGCGCCGGTAATAGACGGTAATATGCCGATAATGGCTTCGCTCACGGTAACACTTCCTTTTTTGGTTCGTTGCGAATCTCGGTATCGTTTGAAATCAGTATAGCACAGCTCCCGGCTTTCGCAAAGCGCGGCGTGCGGGAGTAGCGAAAAAAAGCGGAGCGCCCCTTCCGGTATCGCCGGATGGGACGCCCCGCCGGGTGGTTTTGCCCGTGTTCCTACCGTGTGGATTCCACCACGATCTCCCCGTTAATGATCTTCTGAGCCAGGTCGTTCACTTCGGCCTTGAGCTCGTCGGACACCTGCTGGGTCATGGTGTCGTCTCCGTAGCCGATGCCCACGAAGCCGGTGGTCATATCCGCGTCCCAGATGGTGCCGCCGTCGAAAGTCCCGTCCTCGATGTAGCGGGAAACGACGCTGTACACGCTGCCGCCGATGTCTTTTTTCATGGAGCAGATGATGTGGTCGGGATCGATGTACTTCTGGTCGCTGTCCACGCCGATGGCGTACTTATCCTGTTCCTTGGCGGCTTCGAACACGCCCAGGCCCGTTTTGCCGGCCACGGCGAACACCACGTCCGCGCCGTTGTTGTAAAGGGTCGTAGCCAGTTCCTTGCCCACGTCGGGCGAATCGTAATCGCCGGCGTAGACGGGATCCAGCACCGTGCCTTCGGGATTGGCGTACAGGGCGCCCTGCTGGTAGCCTACATAGAAGTTGTTGATGGTGTCGCTGTCCTCGCCGCCCACGAAGCCGATGGACTGGGTAGTAGAGGTTTTCATGGCGATGTAGCCGGCCAGGAAGGAGCCTTCGTTTTCCGCGTACACGATGGACAGCAGGTTGTCGCCCAGGCCGTCCAGCCCGTTGTCCACGAAGATAAACAGGGTATCCGGCATGGCGGGAACCACGGTGGTCAGCGCGTCCCAGAACTGCCAGCCTACGGCCACGACCACGTCGTTGGCGTCGGCCGCGTCGACCAGCGCGCTTTGGTACTTGCTGGCGTCGCTCTTGCATTCCACGATGCTTCCCTCAACGCCGTAGTCGGCTTCCAGCGCCTTGAGGCCTTCGTCGGCGCTGTCGTTAAAGCCCAGGTCGCCCAACGCCTCGGCGATGCAGACCGCCACTTTCAGCGGGGCCGCTTCCTCGGCCATCGCAAAGGCGGACAGGGAGAAAAGCATCGACACGCTCAGCAATACGGCTAACAATTTTTTCATCGGGTACCTTCCTTTCGTTTGAACCTTGCGGTGCGCTCGTGTGGAACCGTCGCGTTTGAATCGCGTCCATTATACAATACCCCCCGTTCGAATGCAACGCGCGGGCGTCGGTTTTGTGCGCCTAAATTTCGGCCTGCGCGGGGGGATACCAAATACACTTATTGTACTTATTGCTACTTTTAGACATTGCGTGCTTATGGCACCCTTATGGGCAGAATTCCACGTTCTTCCGGCTCCCCGCATCGTCGAACGCGGCCGCAGCGCCGTTCGCCCGGCGGTCCCTGGGCAGCTCGGACCGGCGCCCCCTTAGTACAGATCCTCCTTTTCCCGGACGATGGCGACGTTCGGATCGTAACGTTTGCTCAACACCCGGTTGGCTTTCCTGTTTTCCACCGTGTCGAAGACGACGGAAAAATCGTAATCCGGGGGATAGAGTTCCGAAGCCGGCACGCGCAGTCTGAGGTGCGTATGCCGTACTTTGCGCTTCTCCCCCTTCACCTGCACCACCACGTCGCCCTGCTCGTCCGCAGGCCTGTACACGATGCCGACCTCGTTCCCCGGCAGGACGACGACGCTGTCCCCCATGACGAATTTGGCGGAGACGTCCGCTTCGGCGCGGCGCGCGGCCAGCCGAACCAGCCTGCTGCGCGGCGCCTGCATCGCGGCCTGCCCCGTCCGGATCGGCGTGCCGTACACCTCGTGGCGCGCCCTTTCCAGCAGGTACGGCGCCAGCCCCAGCCGGCTTGCGATGTGCAGCGCGCAGCTCTCGCCGCTTTTGCCCATCTCGAGCCTGTACAGCGGCGCGAGCGTCGCCTCGTCGAACGCCATGCGCGCGCTTTGGACACTCTCGGCGCTTTCCGCGTAGGTTTTCACCTGCGGGTAGTGCGTCGTGACCAGAAACAGGCAATTCCGGCGGCGCAGCTCGTCCAGCACGGCGATGGCGATACCCATGCCCTCGGCGGGGTCGGTGCCGCTTCCCAGCTCGTCCAGCAGCACGAGGCTGTCGCGGCTGGCGCCCTCCAGAATATGAATAACGTTCGTCATGTGTCCCGAGAAGGTAGACAAATTCTGCGAAATATCCTGACTGTCGCCGATATCGCACCAGTAGCCGTCGTACATGGCCACGTAGCTGCCCTCCGCGCAGGGAATATGCAGACCGCACTGCGCCATGAGGGACAAAAGTCCGACCGTTTTGAGCGTTACGGTCTTGCCGCCCGTGTTCGGCCCCGTGACGATCACGCCCCGCGTGGGCGCGTCGACGGTCAGGTCGAGCGGCACGCAGGTTTCCGCGTCCAGCAGCGGGTGTCGGCCCTGCCGGATAACGATTCTGCGCTCGCTCCCGATTTCGACCGGGTTCGCCTTCATGGCCGCGCTGAGCTTGGCCTTGGCAAACAGAAAATCCAGCTTTTCGATCATCCTTTGGTTGCGGCGGATCGGCTCGGCGTATTCCGCGACCAAAACGCCGAGCGTGTAGAGGATGCGCCTCGTCTCCGCGTCCTCGTCCACCGTCAGCTGCGCAAGCTCGTTCTGCAGCGCCGCAATCGCGCTGGGCTCCATGAAAACGGTGGCTCCGCTGCCGGACGTATCCACCACCCGGCCGTCGAACTGGCTCTGGTAGCGGCTCTGCACGGGCAGCACGTAATGCCCGGCGCGCCTGGTTACGTAGCCGTCCGCCAGCAGCTTTTTTCGGCTTTGCAGGATCTGGTTGAGCTTTTCTTTGATTTTCCCCTCGTAGAACAGCATTTTGCGACGCAGGTCCCTAAGCAGCGGGCTGGCCTCGTCGTATACGCGATCCTCGCCGACGCAGCGCTCGATTTCCGTTTGCAGGTCGGAGAGCGCCTCGACGCCGTGCCCGTAGCCGGCGATCTCCGGGTATTGGGCCTCGTTCCGCTTCAGGTACGCGGCCACCCGCCGGCACGCCGAGGCGAACATCGCCACGCCGAAAAGCTGCTCCGGCACGAGCATCGACCCGATTTCGCTTGCGGCGACGGCCTCGCCCAGGCCCTTCATCATCACCAGCGGCGGCGCGCCGCAGGTGTCCAGCATGCGCCTGGCGGCGGTCGTCTCGGCCATCCTGTTCACACAGACGGCTTCGCTCAGGATGGGGCTCAAGCCGTCTATTTCCTCTTTGGCCGCCTCGGTTACGGCGCATTCCTTCAGCATCGCCAGCACGGCCGGAAACTCCAGCATTTGATAATACGTATTCAACGGTATCTCTCCTCATGAAATGATCGTAAGCATGAGCGAGACAAGGGCTTTTTTTCACACAAAACAAAAAACATAGCGATCACACTATGTCTGCGAATCCCCGTACGCGGTGCGCAGTCATAGTTCTGTATGAAACGCGTTCGAAAAACAAGCGATCATGCGGTCGCCTCAACCGTTGTCCGAAACGCGAGCCCTTACAGAACCCTTAACAAAAACACACCCCCACGTTTGATACCGCTATTATACGGTCAAACCGCCGCCGTGTCAACAGGCCCTGCCCGCGCGGGGGCGGTCATTCCCCGATCTGCGTCCGGTACAGGGACGCGTACCGCCCGTTTTGCGCCATCAGCTCCTCGTGCGTGCCCTTCTCGGCGATCCGGCCGTCCTCGATGAGCACGATCAGGTCGGAATCGCGGATGGTGGTCAGCCGGTGGGCGATGATGAAGGATGTGCGGCCTTCGGTAATCGCGAGCATCGCCCGGCGTATCTTCTGCTCGGTCACGGTATCCACGGAGCTGGTGGCCTCGTCCAGGATCAGGATCGGCGCGTTCGCCAGCACGGCCCGCGCGATGGTCAGCAGTTGGCGTTCGCCCTGGCTGAGCTCCTCGCCGCCCTGCGTGAGCACGGTGTCGTAGCCGTCCCCGAGCCTGCGGATAAACGCGTCCGCGCCCGCGACCCGCGCCGCCGCCTCGATTTCGGCGCGGGTCGCATCCTCCCGGCCGTAGCGGATGTTCTCCGCGACCGTTTCGGCGAACAGCGCCGTATCCTGCAGCACGACGCCGAAGGACCGCCGCAAGTCGGCCATGCGGTAGTCCCGCAGGTCGTGGCCGTCCAGCAGGATACGCCCGCCCGTCACGTCGTAGAACCGGGTCAGCAGGTTGATGATCGTGGTTTTTCCCGCGCCCGTGGGGCCGACGACGGCGGTTTTCGTGCCGGCGGGCACGCTCAGCGTGAGATCGTTAAGGATCGGAAAGCCTTCCACGTACGCAAAGCCGACGTTTTGCAGTTCGAAGCTCCCTTTCGGGGCCGTAAGCGGCAGCGCGTCCGGCCCGTCCTGCGGCTCGGGCGACTCGTCCAGAATCTCGAACAGGCGCTCCGCGCCCGCCACGGCCGTCTGAAAATTGTTGTAAATGTTGGCGATATCCACGAACGGGCGGGAAAACTGCCGGGTGTAGAGCAGAAAGCTGGAGATCATCCCGACGGTGATAAGGCCGTGTACCGCCATCAGCCCGCTGACCACCGATACGGCCACGAAGCTCAGGTTGTTGACCACGTTGGTCAGGGGCATCAGAAAACCGGACCAGATCAGCGCGCGGGTCGCCACGCCGCACAGCGCCGCGTTGTTTTCCTCAAACTCCGCTACCATCCGCTCCTCCCGGCAGAAGGCCTTCACCACGTTAAGCCCGGAGATGCTTTCCTCAATCTGGCCGTTGAGCCTGCCCAGCAGCCGTTGCTGGTCGGCAAACAGCCTGTGCGTGCGCTTCGTTACGAAGCGCGTCAGCAGGAAGATGAGCAAAACGCCCGCGAGGGACACGGCCGTCAGCAGCGGGCTCAGCCACAGCATGACGCCGAAGATGCCGGCGATGGTGAAGGCGTAGGTCATCAGCTGGGTCAGCGAGTTGGAAAGCGTGGTGCTGATGTTGTCCACGTCGTTGGTCAGCCGGCTCATCAGTTCCCCGTGCCGCCGCCGGTCGAAAAACGACAGCGGCAGCTTTTTCATGACGTTGAAAAGCGAAACGCGAATGTAGCAGATCATCCGCTGCCCGATGGACGCCATGAAATACTGCTGCAAAAACCGCACCAGCCAATCGCCCAGGTAGAGCATCAGCAAGGCGAACAGCAGGGCCCGCACGGGGTCGCCCTGATCGACCGCCGTCACGGCCCGGCCGATGACCAGCGGCGAGAGAATCGACGAGGCCGATGCCAGCCCGGACAGGCCCATCAACCACTTAAGCCCCCCGCGGTGGCCCTTCGTCAGTTCCCAGAGGCGGCGCAGGGTACCCTTCATGTCCCTGGGTTTCACCGCCGGACGCCCGCGCATCGACCTGCCCACGCCGGAAGGCGGCGGCACGCTATTCCTGTCGGCCATTCCGATCCCCTCCGATCTGCGAAACGTAGATGGCCCGGTACGTGGGGCAGGCCGCCATCAGCTCCGTGTGCGTACCGTATCCCTGCAGCGCGCCGTTTTCCAGGCAGAGGATGCGGTCGGCGCGCATGACGGTCGAAATCCGCTGGCTGATCAGCAGCACCGTCGTCCCCTTCGCCTGCTCCCGGAGGCCGTTTAGCACGGCGGTTTCCGTAGCGGCGTCCAGCGCGCTGGTGCAGTCGTCCAGAATCAGGATGCGGGGGTTGCGCACCAGCGCCCTCGCCAGCGCCAGCCGCTGCTTCTGCCCGCCGGACAGGTTCACGCCGCCCTGCCCGAGCAGCGTCCGGTACCCGTGCTCCGACGAGGCGATAAAGTCGTCGGCGCAGGCGACCCGGGCGGCTTTGCGCACCTCATCGTCGGTCGCGTCGTCCCGGCCCCAGCGGAGGTTATCCAGAATCGTCCCCGAAAACAGCAGCGCTTTCTGCGGAACCACCGCGACCGCCGTACGCAGCGCTTTTTCGTCGATCTGCGTCACATCCGCCCCGTCGATCAGCACCCGGCCGCCGGTCGCATCGTAAAAGCGGGGAACGAGGCCGACCAGCGTCGTTTTGCCCGAACCCGTGGGGCCGATGACGCCGACCGTCTCCCCCGGCTCCACCCGGAAGCCGACGTGGCTGAGCGATTCCCGCGCGGCCCCGGCGTAGGCGAAGGATACGTCCTCAAAGACGATCCCGCCCTCGAAACGGGGATGCAAAGGCAGATCGGGCTGTTTCTGCGCGGGCGTTTCCGTAAGCACCTCGCCGACGCGTTCGGCCGAGGCCGTGGCCCGCACCGCGGTGTTGAGAATGTTGGATACCATGCCCAGCGCGAAAAGCACCTGCGTCATGTAGTTGACCGATGCCATCAGCCGCCCGATCTCCGCGCTGTTCTGGTGCTGGGAAAGCCACAGCAGCACCACGATGCCCAGGTTGACCGTCAGGTTGATGAGCGGGGAGAACACCGCCGTCACCCGCATGGCGGCGACGCCCGCGTCCGCCAGTTCCTCCGCCGCCGCGTCGAACTTGCGGCTTTCCCGGCCCTCCGCGCCAAAGGCCTTCACCACGCGCACCGAGGAGAGAAACTCGCGGCTCACGTTGTTGAGCTGGTCGAGCTTCCTTTGGAGGGCGCCGAACCTGGGATAACCGACCTTCATATTGGCCGCGATGAGGCCGGCGGCGATCACCAGTATGACGACCATCATGGGAATCTGCGCGGGGGTCTGCAGGATGATCAGCAGTATCGCGCCCACGCAGGTGATGGGCGCCTTGACCATGATGCGCATGGAGCCGTTGATGAACACCTGAATCTGGGAGACGTCGTTGGTGATGCGCGTGATGATCGACGCGGGCTGCAGCCGGTCGACGTTCTCAAAGGAAAGCGCCTGCACCTTGCGGTACATGTCCCCGCGAATCTCCCGCGCCACGGTCTGGGAGGTGTAGCTGGAAAAGAAGTTGCGCATCACCGCGCCGACGGCCCCCGCCGCGGCGATGCCCAGCATGATGAGCCCGTAATGGAAGATGAAGCCGACGTCCGCGCCTTTCACGCCGTCGTCCACGATGTGCGCCATGAAGGTGGGTTGCAGCAGATCCGCCACGGCCTCCACGGTCAGGAAGAACATCGACAGCATAAAAACGCCGAGGTGCCGCCGGATATACCCGAAGATCAGCTTCACGCGGGATTACTCCTCTTTTTCAAGCGATAGGGCTTCCCACTCGCCCGCCAGTCTGCCAAGCACCGCCGAAAGCCGCCGCTTGTCCTCCTCGGTGAGCGAGGCGAACAGCTTATCCGCCAGTTCCGCGCGCGCCGCCCTGGCGTCGCAGGCGGTTTCCGTGCCAAGCGGCGTCAGCGCCACGTCGACGTTTCGGCGATCCTCGTCGTTTTTTTCGCGGGTCACATAACCCGCTTTTTCCATGTTTTCCAACTGCTCGCTGAGCGTGGCGGAGCGCCGCCCGGTGATCTGCGCAAGCTCCCGCTGCGTAAGCCGCCCCCGTTCCAGAAGGAGTATCAGCAGCCGGCCCTGCCCGCGGTATTTCTCCGCGTTGCGCATCCGGTGCGAACACTGGTGGAACAGCCTGAACAGCGACAGGTTCGATATTTCGTCCATTGTCTCAGCTCCCGCGCCAAAATCATTAGGTACCTTGCAATCAGTATACCGCCGAAGCGCCGTAATTGCAAGGTACCTAACGAATAACTACGGTTTTTCCTTTTCGAATCAGAGCGGGGCGATTACGTGAAGCGACGGCGTTTTACAGCCACAGAATCTGAGAGAAGACGTTTTCCAGCTTCTCGTTTTCCAGGCAGGCGATGCGGGAAAGCCGCAGCGCCGCGTCCTGTTCGCTCTCCGGCGCTTCGCCGGCTTCGTAAGCCTCCAGAATCTTCTGGATGTTCTCATTGTTATAGCGGCAGATCTCCGCCTTTTTCTCATTTTCCTTCTGCTTGGCGCGCAGCATGCGGATCAGCGCGGCGGAATCGAGCTTCGGCGAAAGCAGCTCCCGTATCTCCTGAAGGGAGAAACCAAGCTTTTTATAGCTTGCGATGGCGTTCAGGGTCTGCATCTGCTCCGGATCGTAATACCGGTACCCCGTGTCCGCGTCGGTGACGGCGGGCTTCAAAAGCCCGATGTGATCATACAGGCGCAGGGCGCGGATCGACAGGTCGCAGAACGCCGCGAAATCCCCGATTTTCATTCTCATGCTACACGCCTCCCGGCCGGGCCAAACAAAGGGTTCTTTTTCCGTTGATCGGGCACTTGACTCTGCACATGCGTCATGGTTTATGCTGTATCCGGCAAAGCGTACGGAGGTCATGCGGATGGAATTCTACAACATTCTTTTCCCCTCGCCTTCGCAAGAGGCGAAGGCCGGCGACTGCCCCTGGCTGCGCGGCCGTTCCCGCCGCGTCCGGGCCGGGCGCGGCTGCGTGACGCGCGGGAATAAAACGTTCCCCATCGATAAGGACAATTTGACGGAGGCCGGTGAAATTCCTGCGTTCTTTGCGGATATCGGCCTGGACCAGCTGACGGGCGCGATCCTTCCCGGGGCGGAGGACGATCCCCTGCGCCGCGTATACCAGGCGCTGTCCACCGACGCGGAGACCGTCCTCTACCGGCAGGCGATCCTGCGCGCGCTCGAATCCGAGGATGTTCTGAGCCTGTTTGAAACCTTCTGCCGCGGGGTGGAAAACGCCGCGCGGACGATCGCCGACGGCCGGAAGGTGCACGCGCAGGCGCAGCGCGACAAATACGTCGTGGACGGCGCCGTGGCCTACTGCGACGCCGTTCGCAGCCTGCTCGCGGCCGCCTCCGCCCGCGAGGTTCCCTCGCATGGGCTCGCCTCCTTCGTCGAAGCGGTGCGCGCTTACGCGGCCGGGCCCGTCTTTCGGCAAACGGAGGCGCTGGCGCGACAGGCGAAGGATGAGGTTGAGCAAATCGCTTTCCGGCTCCGCCTCGAAAAGGGAAGGGTTCTCGTCGAGTCCTGGGAGCAGGGTGAGGATTTCGTTCGGGAAACGCAGACGGATTTCGGCCGCACGGAGGAAGACGCGGCGGCGGAAACGGCCCCGCGCGATATCCGCCTGTTCGGTCAGCTGGAGCTGTGCCCCCTGGGCATTCTGATCGCCGAGGCGCTGCAAAGCCGGCACCCCGCGGCGTTTAAGCGGCTGCACGCGGCCGCCGGGGCAGCCGGCGACATACCGGAGCCGTTCGTCGTTTCCTTCACGCGGGAGATTCGCTTTTACACCAGCTATCGGACGTTCATGCGGGAGATCGGCGCAGGCGGCCTGCCCTTCGCCTATCCCGTCCTGTCGCGGGACGAGGCGATACGGATCGACGGCGCGTACGACGCGTCGCTGGCCTTAACGCAGACGGGCGTCGTATTGAACGGTTTTCAGCTGTCGCCTGCCGAGCGCGGCGCCGTCGTCACGGGCGCGAATCATTCCGGAAAGACCACCTATCTGCGCGCGCTGGGGCAGATCGCGGTTCTGGCGGCGCTGGGGCTGCCCGCGCCCTGCGAATACGCGGAAATTCCCCTGTTCCGGCGCTTCTTTTCCCATTTCAGCGCCGAGGAGGAAGGCGTCGCGCGGCAGGGACGGCTGAAAGAGGAACTGGCCCGCCTCAAGCCGGTTCTGGCGGGCGCCGGAGCGGGCAGCCTGGTGCTGCTCAACGAAATGTTCTCCTCCACAACCGCGCAGGACGCGCAGACGATGGCGGGGCAGGTTTTGGGCGAGCTGGTCGGAAGCGGCGCGCGCGTCCTGTGCGTAACGCACGTCGCCGGCCCCGTGCCCGAGGGCATGGTGAGCATGGTGGCGCAGGTCGCGCCGTCCAGCCACGAGCGGCTGTACCGCATCGTGCGCGCGCCGGCGGAAACCCACGCGTACGTCGACGGGCTGATTGCGAAGTACCGCCTGTCGTATCAGGACGTAAAGGAGAGGATCGCCCGTGACGTTTGACCTGTTGTTCGGGGAGTCCGGCGAGGACGGCTGCGGCCCCGACACCCTTGCGGAAGACCTGCGCCTGGACCTACTGCTCTCCGCCATGTCGGACGGCGACGGGCGGACGGCCGAAGCGTGCCGGCAGGTTCTGCTGCGGCCGCTGACCGACGCGGCAGCGATATCCGCGCGATGTGAGGTGCGAAGGGACGTTTCCGCCCACTCCCGCCTGTTTGAAGCGTGGCTGTCCGCCGCCCGCGAGGCATTGGACGGGGCGGCCCGGTACGCCGAAGCGCAGAACCCCCGGTACGACCGCATCATCCCCAACCAGAAAAAGCTGATCACGGAGGCGGAAATCGCAAGGCTGAACCTGAAGGCCCTGCGCCGCATCCATGCCTCCGTGGCGGACGCGCCGAAAGCCTTTTGCTCCGAAGCCGTCGGGCAATGGATCGCCGCGGTTCGCCTGCGGTATGCCGAAGCGAACCTCTCGCGGATCGAAGCCAGGCTTGATCAACTCGACAGTCTCAGGCAATCGGACGATCTTACCCTAAGCGCAGCGATCGGCAAGGGCCTGAAGCCGGTAAGCGTCGTATTGAACGGCCTCGCCGGGCCCGCCCAGGGCAGGCGGCCGCGCCGGAAAGAAAAAGAAACCGCCATCCCGCTTTCCAGCATCGCGTTGATCCAGAACGCGGAGGAAATCGTTCAGAGCGCCGTGCTCCCGCTGTATCAGGCCGTGGCGGGTTTCAACGCGAACCTCCGGCGTTTTTTCGAAAAGCTCTCTTTTCAGCTCTCCTTCTACCTCGGGTGCGTCCGCCTGCGGACGCGGCTGGAGGCGCTCGGCGTACCGCTGTGTGAGCCGGCGTTCAGGCCCGAAACGGACCTCTTCGAAAGCAGAAACCTGCAAAACGCCGGCCTCGCCCTGCTGGAGAAAGCGGTGCCGACGGGGAACGACGTGTGCTTTTCCGGCAAGCGGCTGGTGCTGGTCACGGGCGTCAACCAGGGCGGGAAAACGACCTTCCTGCGCAGCGTGGGTCAGGCCCAGCTCATGGCGCAATGCGGCCTGTTCGTCGCGGCGGAGTCCTACGTATGCCCCGTTTTCAGCGGCATTTATACGCATTTCCCCAGCGGGGAGGACGCGACCCGTCAAATGGGACTTTTGGACGTGGAACTGCAAAAGCTCAGCCGGATCGTGGATCGGATTCGGCCGCGCGGGCTTTTGATGATGAACGAGTCCTTTCAGACCACGATGCCGCAGGACGCCAAATACCTTGCGGATCTGACGGTGCGGGCGTTCGTCGACGCGGGCGTCACCGTCCTGTTCGTGACCCATCTGTACGCCTACGCTTCCCAACAGTACGAAGAGCATCGGGCGGACGTCCTCTGCCTGCGCGCGCGGCGGCCGGTCGGCGGGAAGGGCGCTTTCGTAATGAAGGAAGGAGAGCCCTATACTTCCGCCTCGGGTACGGAGCTGTTTCGGGAAATGCTTGGAGAGCCCTAGCCGCGCCCCCGAAGGTGCGAACCGCCCCGGCCGCGACGCGGCCGGGGCGGTTCGCCTGTTTCCCCTCGGTTTTCCTTCCGTCAATGGATCGCGTCCTGGTAGAACGCCCAGGCTTCCTTGTCGGTGAAGCCCTCGTGCACGATTTTGCGAATCGCCTGCGCCATCTCCGCGCTGTGCTCGCTCTGGAAAATGTTGCGGCCCATGTCCAGTCCGCGGGCGCCGCCCTGCATGGAATGGTACGCCAGCGTCAGCGCCTCGTCCTCGGGGAGCTTCTTGCCGCCGGCGACCACGATGGGCACCGGGCAGGCCGCGACGATCTCCTCGAAATTCTCGCAGTAATAGGTTTTCACCATCTGCACGCCCATCTCCGCCACGATCCGGGTCGCCAGCTTAAAGAAGCGGTCGGTGCGCTCCATATCCTTGCCGACGGCCACCACGCCCAGCGTGGGGATGGAGTAGCGGAAGCCCGCGTTAATGACGCGGCTCAGGTTATCGATGCTGGAAAGCTGGCCGTCCGCGCCGATGAAGGTCTGCACCGCCATGCAGTCCGCGTTCATGCGGATGGAATCCTCGATGTCCACGGCGACCACCTCGTGGCTCAGGTCGTCGTTGAGCATGCTGGAGCCGCTGGACACGCGCAGGGCGATCGCCTTGCGGTTTTCCGGCGGCACGCAGGTGCGCAGGGCGCCGCGCGTACCCATCAGGCAGTCCACGTAGGGCATCAGGTGGGGAATGACCATGTCGAGGCGCTCCAGGCCCGCGGTGGAGCCCATGAAGTACCCGTGGTCGAAGGCGAACATGACGGTGTTTCCGCTTTTGGGGTCGAAAATGTTGGACAGGTGTTTTTTCATGCCCCAGTCCAGCCCGCCCGCGCCCTTAACGTAGAAGCCGCCCTGATTGGCGAAGGCTTCCTCGGTGTGATAGTCCTTGGCGATCTTCAACCCGTCTTTATCCGGCATGCGAATGTACCTCCTTGCGAATCCTTGAAAAAGAGAGCCTGTGTGATGGCCCCGCCGTCGGAGTGTCCGCCCGGCGCGGCCATGAACGGGGGCCGCGGTTTGCCGCAGCCCCCGCCTGAAGTGAATGCCTTCTTAGAAGTTGTAGTTGTCCATGTTGTCGATGGTGAACACCACGCGCTCGGGCAGAAGCACCACGCCGCTGGTGTCGGAGGTGTAGGCGTCGGGATCCAGGACCGTGTTGGGCTCGACCGTCACGGTGCCGATGTCGGGCACGTCGATGGTGTCGCCGACCTTAATCTCCTGGCCGCTGGCCAGCAGGTAGGCCATGTAGCAGCCCAGGGCGCCCTGCACCTGGCAATCCCACAGACCCCAGCGGGTCAGGATGCCGGCGCGGCAGTAGTCCTTCATGCTGTTGGGCGCGGCGAAGCCCACGATGGAGACCTTGGTCGCGTCCAGGCCGAGGTTCTGGGCGGCCTGCGCCTGGCCCGGCAGAGCGGTGGAGTCGTTGCAGATGATGCCGTCGATGTCGGGGTAGGTGGTCAGGACGGACTCACCCACGGTGATGGCCTTCTCGGCATCCTGCTCGGAGTAGTAGTTGTCGGGGAAGACGTTGATCCAGTTGGGGTACTTCTCGGCGATGTACGCTTCGCCCGCGACGTGCCAGCTGTTCTGGTCGGTCACGGTCGCCTGGCTGTAGTGCCACACGTACTTGATGGCGTCGGTGTCGACGTCCTTGCCGCGCTCGGTCAGGCTGGTGGCCAGCATGTCCACCAGCATCTGGCCCAGCTGTTCGGGCGTGCCCTGGCTGACCATGATGCTGCGGCTCTCGGGGAACGCGTCGGAGTCCCAGGTGGTGACGACCAGCCCGGCTTCGGCGGCTTCCTTGAGGGCGTCGTTCACGCCCGCCGCATCCACGGTGGAGATGCAGATGGCATCCGCGCCGTTGGTGATGGCGTTCTGCACGATGGCGACCTGGTTGGCCGCGGAGGCTTCGGGGTTGCCGTCGTAGGTGACGGTGAAGCCGTTCTTGGCCGCGAACTCCTGCGCGCCGACGTTGGCGGACTCGAAGAACGCGTTGCCGGAGAGCTTGGGAATAAACACGACGTTGATTTCCGCGGCGGACGCGGCGGTCACCATGGCCACGCACAGTACGAGCGCCATCATGGCAGCCAGGATCTTGGAGAACCTTTTCATTGCGATACCCTCCCAATATGGTTTTATTTCTCACGCGCACCTAAACGCGCAAGGCAACGAAGGGAAGTGCGGTCAGCCTGCCTTGGATACGACCGTGTGCCGCCTTCTGCGGCCGAAAAGCTTGCGAAGCCTGGGGTTGGAACCGGCGAAGCGGAACGACACCGTCACCACCAGCAAAACGCCCACGGGAATGTCCAGGTACTGCGTGGACAGTCCGTTGAGGCTCAGCCCGATGCGCAGGAAGCCTACCGCCAGCGCGGCCAGCGCCGAGCCGATCACGCCGCCGCTGCCGCCCAGGTTGCTGGTGCCGCCCAGCACGACCGCTGTGATGATGGGCAGCGTGTACTCCGCGCCCATGTCCGCCTTGGCGGTGCCCAGGTAGGCCGTCAGCAGGATACCGGCGATGGAGGCGCTCAGCCCCGAGAAGGCGTACGTGCTCATGATGACCGCGCGGGTGTTGATGCCGCTGAACTCCGCCGCGTTCTGGTTAACGCCGCAGAGGAACACCTTGCGGCCGTAGTTGGTGCGGTGCAGCAGAACGTAGCTGAGCAGCACCAGTACAAAAAAGATGACGAACTGCATGGGCACCGCGTCGAACAGCTGCGTTTTGCTCAGCGCCCTGAACGCCTCCGGAAAATCGCTGATGCCCTGATAGGCGGCGTTGGAGCTCAGGTTGGAGACCGCCAGCGCCATGCCGGAGTAGAGAAACGAGCCGCCCAGCGTGACCACCATCGGCTGCACGCCCGTGTACGCCACGAAGAATCCGCTCAGCGCCCCGCACAGCGCACCCGCGACGAGCGCTAGAATGCACGCCACGAAAATGTTGAGCCCCGCGTCGTGCCACAGCACCCCCACCGTGATGCTCGTCAGCCCCACGATGGACCCGGCCTGGATGTCGATGCCGCCGGTGATCATCACGAAGGTTACGAACAGGGAAATGATGCACACCGGGATAAACTGGTTCAGCCCGCTGAACAGCCGCTTGATGTTCAAAAACTTCGGGTTGAGCGAGCCGAACACCACGAATTCCAGCACGATGATCAGCACCAGGAACGTTTCCCAGCGGACGAACAGCTTCTTCACCTTATTCATCGACCGCCGCCCCCTTCCCCTCGACCGCCATGTGCTGCGTCTTGGCGGACAGGCGCTGCCGCCGGGCCTGCTCCACCGCGCGCCTGCGGATGAGCGCGTCCGAAACCACGATGATGATCAGCAGGATGCCGGTGATCGTATCGTCGTAATCGGAGGAGAAGCCGATGAACACCAGAATGCGGCTGATGGAGGCCATGATGGCCGCGCCGACGCCCGCGCCAATCACCGAGCCCACGCCGCCCGTGAGGCTGATGCCGCCCAGCACGCACGCGGCGATGACCTTCATTTCGTAGCCGCTGCCGGCGATGGGGGTTACGAACCCCACGCGGCTTACGTACAGCACGCCGCCGGCCGCGGCGAGCACGCCGCACAGCGTAAAGGCCGCGAATTTCGTCATGTCCACCGGAATGCCCAGCAGCGTCGCGCCGCCCATGTTGTCGCCCACGGCGGCCAGGTAGCGGCCCCGCTTGGTGCGCGTCAGAATCAGGTGGACGATCAGGATCATGACGAGCGTTGCCAGGTAAAACCAGGTGATGCTGCCGAACAGCCGGCCCTGCGAGAGATTCTTAAAGTCGAAGGGGATGTTCTCCACCCATTTGCCGTCCGTGTATACGTAGATCAGCCCGCGCACGATGCCGTTGACGCCCAGCGTCATAATAATGGAAGGAATCCGGAGCACCGTGACCCCGAAGCCGTTGAAAGCGCCGATCATCAGGCCCGCCAGCAGCGCCGCCCCGATGGCCAGCGCCCAGGGTTTTCCGTCGCGGATCATGGTGCTGCTGATGGCGGCCGTCATGCCCAGCGTCGCGCCCACGGACACGTCGATTTCTCCGGTGATGATGACCAGCGCGATGCCCACGGCCACCACCGTGTACACGACGCTGCTGTTGAAACAGAGCCATATGTTGGCGGCGGAGAGGAACGCCGGGTTAATGGCGCCCACGCCCAGAAACATGAAGATAATAAAGCCGACGGCGGTAATCTCCCGGGAATGCAACAGCTTTTTAAGCATCCTTTTCCTTTGCACTCCCTTCCGTGATGCCGAACGCAGCCGCCATGAGGTTATCCTGGCTGATGTCGCAGCGGGCGAATTCCCGGTTGATGTGCCCGCAGTACATGGTGACCGCGCGGTCGCTCAGCTCCACGATCTCCTCCATGTCCGAGGAGATCAGCAAAATCGCCAGGCCCTGTTCCTTGAGCTTTTCGATGATCGCGTACACGTCCCCGCGTGCCGCGGCGTCGATGCCGCGGGTCGGCTCGTCCAGGATGAGCACCTTGGGGCTGGTGGAAAGCGAGCGGGCGATGACCACCTTCTGCTGGTTGCCGCCGGAAAGCGAGCCGATGAGCTGGTCGCGGCCCGTGACGCGCGTGTGGAACGCCTCGATGAAGTGGTCGGTAATCCGGCGTTCTTCCCGGAAATTGATGAAGAACCTGGACATGTGGCTCAGGTTGGCGGCCGTGGTGTTGGCGGCCACGTCGCTGATGCGGAAAATGCCGCTTAAAAACCGGTCCTCCGCCACGTAGTTGAGGCCCGCGTCCAGCATCTGCCGGGTGGAAAACCCGGTCACGTCGCGGCCCTGCAGGAACACCCTGCCGCTTTTGACCGCGTCGCGGCCGAACACCGTCGTCGCCAGCTCCGTCCGGCCCGCGCCCACCACGCCCGCCAGCCCCAGTATCTCGCCGGGGTATACCTTCAGGCTCACGTCGCGGAAGCCGTATCCCGTCAGCCTGTCCACGACCAGCGCGGGCTCGGCGTCGCCGTAATCGATGTTCACGCACTGGTACTGGTTGTTGCGAATCTCGGTGTTCGGCGGCAGGAGGCCCGCCACCAGCATGGTGCGCGTAAAGTCGGACACCGGGCCGTTGAGGGTAATCACGCCGTCGCGCATGATCAGCACCTGATCGGCGATCTGGAACACCTCGGTCAGGCGGTGGGTGATGTAGACGATGCTGATGCCCTTCGCCTTCAGGTCGCGGATGATCTTGAAGAGGCTTTCAACCTCGTTGAACGTCAGCGAGCTGGTCGGCTCGTCCAGGATCAGCAGCCGGGCGTCGCGCATCAGCCCGCGCAGGAGCTCCACCAGCTGCTGCTCCGCGATGGAGAGGGTCGCCGCCCTGCGGTTCAGGTCGATCGTCCAGTCCAGGTGGGTCAGGAGCTTCGCAAGCCGCTTGTGCAGCTCCGAAGCCTTCTCCATAAAGCCCATCAGCACGTTTTCTTCCACCGTCATGTTGGGGAAAAGCATGGGTTCCTGCGGCACCAGGTAGATGCCCGCGGCCAGCGAGGCGGAAGGCTTGCCGAGCCTGGCGGGCCTGCCCTGTAAAAAAACCTCGCCGTCGTCGGGCTGGTAAATGCCCATGATGATCTTGACCAGCGTGCTCTTGCCGGCTCCGTTGCCGCCGATCAGCGCCGCGACGGAACCCCTGGCAATATCCATATCCACGCCCTTGAGCACGTCATTGGTGCCGAAAGACTTGGTGATGCCGCGTACGGACAGCATCGCGTCGTCGGGCAGTCGTACCGTCTCTTCCATCCACAGAACCCCCAATGGTTAAAACAAATGTTTAGTAGCCGCATTTTTATCTGTGCTCCTATCATACCCTCTCTCCATACATTTGTCAACCATGATCACAAAAATTTGTTCTGTCGATTCTGTAAAACCGAAAAACGTCCGGGATTGTTGTGCACTAACGCCAGCCTTTACGGCTTTGTTTTGTGCAAAACGGGAACGGGGGTTGATTTTCTTCCATATCAAATGTGCCGCTTGAATGACTATTGACAGCGTCGCGAACAGGTGTTATACTATTTTCACAAGATACATTTGTTTATCGCCATTACATAAGTAATCGGCGGCGAAGGAGCGTCCATGGACTACGAAGAGTCGTTGATGATCAAAATCGCCTGGTATTACTATTTTGAGAACATGACCCAGCAGAGCGTGGCCAACATGCTTGGCATCAGCCGCATGCGGGTCATTAAGCTTTTGGAGAAGGCGCGCCAGACCGGCATCATCCAGTTCCGCCTGCGCAAGGACGGGGAGAAGCGCATGACGCTGGAACGCAGCCTGATGGACACCTACGGGCTGAAGGATGCCTTCATCGTTCCCGCGGCCGTGAACAAAAGCCAGGTGAACGCGGTGATCGCCGAAGCCGCAAGCATGTACATCGCCGAACGGCTGACGGAAAACAGCTTCATTAATATGGGCTACGGCGATACCCCCAGCCGGATCCTGAACAATCTGGCGACGCTGGCGGAAAGCCCCATCACCTGCGTGTCCCTTACCGGCGGGGTGAGCTACTACCTGCCGGATACGCGCAGCAACGTGTTCAACGCCAAGCTGCACCTGATTCCCACGCCGCTGCTGGCCAGCAGCAAGGAAATGGCCGACGCCATGCGCCACGAGGCGAGCGTGACGGAAATCAGCCGTATGATCTCGCTGGCGCAGCTCACGGTGGTGGGCATCGGCGCCATGCACGAGACGGCTACCATTTTCAAATCCGGCATCCTCAACCGCAACGATTTTCTGTATTTGCAAATGCAGGGGGCGGTCGGCGACCTGCTGAGCCACTTCATCGACGGCGAGGGCCGACTGATCGAGACCCCGCTGGAGGAGCGGCTCATCAGCACGTCGCTTGACAAGCTCAAGGAACTGCAAAACGTGATCGGCGTGGCGGCCGGCGACGTGAAGGTAAACGCGATCCGCGCGGCGCTGCGCGGCGGCTACCTGGACGTGCTGATCACCGACGACCAGACGGCCAACCAGCTGGTCGCCGCGGCGGACAAGGCGCCGTAAGGCGGAAGGGCGGGCCGCCGTACGGCCCGCGCCCGAGAAACGTACAAACGGAGGCAGGTCCATGACGAAGCAATATCTGATGGCGATCGACGCGGGCACCGGCAGCGTGCGCGCGGTGCTGTTCGACACCCGCGGCGGGCAGCTGGGCTGCGTGCAGCGGGAATGGACGCATCGCGAGGATCCCCGCTACCCCGGCAGCATGGATTTCGACTGGACGCGCAACTGGGCGCTCGCCGGCGAGTGCGTGCGCGGGGTGCTGGCCGAAACCGGCATCGCCCCGGCGGACATCGCCGCAGTCAGCACCACCTGCATGCGCGAGGGCATCGTGCTCTACGACGCGCAGGGGAACGAGATCTGGGCCTGCGCCAACGTGGACGCCCGCAGCAACGACGAGGTGGGCGAGCTGATCCGTATGGATCCGGCGCTGGAGAAGGAAATCTACGCCGTGTCCGGGCAGACCTACGCGCTGGGCGCGCTGCCCCGCATCCTCTGGGTAAAAAACAAGCTTCCCGCGCTGTACGAGAAGGTCGCCAAAGTCGGCATGTTCAACGACTGGCTTATTTACCGGCTGACGGGCGTGCTGGCGGTGGAGCCCAGCAACGGAAGCACCACCGGCATTTTCGACCTGCGGAAACGCGCGTGGGACACCTCCATTATGCGCAAGGTGGGCCTGAAGGACGACATTTTCCCGCCGACGGTCGAGTGCGGCGCGGTGGTCGGCCGCGTGAACGCGAAAGGCGCGGCCGATACGGGCCTCGCCCCCGGCACGCTGGTCGTAGCCGGCGGCGGCGATTCCCAGCTGGGCAGCGTGGGCGTCGGCGTGGTGAACCCCAGGCAGGCCGCGGTTTTTGGCGGCAGCTTCTGGCAA
This sequence comes from uncultured Oscillospiraceae bacterium, assembly GCA_964640955.1. Classification (GTDB taxonomy): domain Bacteria; phylum Bacillota; class Clostridia; order Christensenellales; family Aristaeellaceae; genus CAXXOK01. Next base: position 133,061 of record CAZXJI010000002.1, read on the forward strand.
TACGAGTTCAACACCGCGAGCGGGCAGACCGATCCCTTGTGCCGCGTGCGCGTCAATTGCCATGCGGTGCCCGGCATGTGGCAGTACGAGGCGCTCGCCTTTAAGCCCGGCCTGGCGATGCGCTGGTACCGCGACGCCTTTTGCCGGGAGGAGGTCCGCCGCGCCAAAGAGCTCGGCACCGACCCCTATGCGCTGATGAACGAGGAAGCGGCCAAAATCCCCGCGGGCTCCTACGGCATGATGTGCACCTTCAGCGACGTGATGAACTTCATCGCCTGGAAGCACGCCGCCCCCACCTTTACGAATTTCGATTTCGACGCGGAGCGCTTCAATAAATACACGTTCTACCGCGCCATCATGGAAAACGCCGCGATGGTGACCAAAGGGCATCTGGAGCTGGTGCGCGAGGCGACCGGCAACGCCCCGGAGGAGATCGTGTTCGCGGGCGGCGCGAGCAAGGGCGGCGTGTGGTGCCAGATCGTGGCGGACGTGCTGGGCCTGCCGGTGAAGGTGCCGGTCGTCAAGGAGGCGACGGCGCTGGGCGCGGCGATCCTCGCGGGCTACGGCGCCGGCATCTATTCGGATATCGCCGGGGCCGCCGCCGGGCTGGTGCAATGGGAACGCACCTACCTGCCCGACACGGAGAACCATCAGGTGTACGAGGCGATGTACGCGCCTTGGCGCGAGGTGTACCGGGCCCAGCTTACCTTGAGCGACCGCGGTCTGACCCGTTACATGTGGGTCGCGCCCGGACTGTAGAATTTGGAGGAGAAACGTATGTTCATTATCAACGAGAGCGACCGGGAGTACCGCTTCGGCGACAGCGGCCCGAAGTACCTGATGAAGGGGCCGCGCATGAATTTTGCCATCGTTCAGTTTCAGGCGGGGCAGGACTTCAAGGCGCATTATCATAACGTGATGGAAGAGAATTTTTATATCCTCGAGGGCGAGGTGGATATCGTGGTGGACGGCGTGACGCACCACCTGACCAAGGGGCAGCTGATCCACATCGAGCCTTCCGAGGTGCATTATGTGGTGAATCATTCCGACGGGGTCGTGCGCATGATTTCCACGCTGGCCCCGTATATGGACGTCGATAAGGTCGAGCTGGACGACTATCGGGTGTAGGGGCCTCCTTTCAGCCGTCGTTTCGCTTCCGCCGCAGGGAAAGCCGCCGTTATAACCGGCGGCTTTGGCTGTCAAAAAACTTCGGCAGGCACGCCGCCAGCCTGTTCAAAAAGTCTGAGATGCTAGGAAGCCAGGGTGGCAAGGGGTTGAGCTTACTCGTTCGTAAGTGATACCCCTTGCCATCCCGCAGCTGACAACGCAGATTGGGCTTTTTCAACAGGCTGAGCCGCCGTTATAACCGGCGGCTTTCCCTGTTCCGTGTGTTTCTTCCCACGAATACCACCATAGTCCGCCGCTGATTTTTATGGAATCGGCCGTCTTGAAATTCGGACGCGCATCCCATACAATAAGGCTGTTTCGACGCCGTTGAAGGAGACCTTATGAAAAAGGACGCAAACCGCAACAGCCTGATCCGGACAATGTTGCACCTGTCCGGCAATCAGCGCGCCTGCCTGTACACCGAACCGCTCTGGGGCATCCCCTACAACCTGTACCTGCCGTTCGTATCCGTCTATATGGCGGCGCTCGGCCTGTCGCCGGTGATGATCGGGCTGGTGAGCACGCTCTTTCTGGCGTCGCAGATGGCCTGGGCGCTGGTCAGCGGCGTTTTGACCGATAAGCTCGGGCGGCGGCTGACGACGCTGATCTTCGACACGGTCAGCTGGAGCGTGCCCGCGTTTCTGTGGATGCTGGCGCAGGATTACCGCTGGTTTCTGGTCGCCGCGGCGTTCAACGGCGCCTGGCGCGTGACCGAGACCTCCTGGGGCCTGCTGCTCATCGAGGACGCCCGGCGGGATCAGCTGGTGCACCTGTATTCCATCATGCACGTGGCCGGGCTGGTCGCCGGTTTCTTCGCGCCCATCGCGTATTTCTTCGTGCAGAAGTACTCGGTCGTGCCCACCATGCGGGTGTTGTACGGCATCACCTTCGTGATGATGACCACCAAGTTCATCGTATTGTACTTCACCACGACGGAAACCTCCGTGGGGCTTCGGCGCATGGCGGAAACGCGCGGCGTGAGCCTGCTCAAGCGCCTGTGGGACAGCCGCAGGGTGCTTAAACACATGCTCAAATCCCGCCGCACCATGCTCACCGTCGCCTTCATCGCCTGCTTCACGGGCTTCAAGGGGGTCAACGACACCTTCTGGCCGCTGCTGGTGACGGAAAAGCTGGGCATCGCCGCGGAAAACCTGTCGCTGTTCTCTACCGTCAAGACGCTTCTGATGCTGGGCTGTTATTTCTGGATCGTTCCGCGGCTCGACCTGCGCCGCTTCCGCAACCCCGTGCTGCTGGGGCTGTCGCTTTTCGTTCTGCAGGAGGTGCTGATGCTCGTCATGCCGGAGGGCGCCTATCCGCTGGTCCTGCTGACCGTCGTCATCGAGGCGTTCGCCCTGAGCATGCTCAACCCCCTGACCACCTCCCTGCAGATGGTCAACATCGACCGGGAGGAGCGGGCGCGGATGCTGGGTTTCTTCTACGCGCTGTGCATGCTGGTCACCTCGCCGCTGAGCACCGTGGCGGGTGTCATGGCGGAGGCCGACCGCTCGCTGCCTTTCGTGCTCAACCTGGCCCTGACCGCCGCCGCGCTGGTCCTCACGCTGCTTTTGTGGCGCATCGGCCTTCCGTCGGCGAACGAGGAGGAGCAGGCGTAGGCCGCATCGGCCGGCCGCTTGGAAAGCTTTCTTGTTTTTTCCCTTTCCGCCGAATTTCCTCCTGCCGTTCCTCCGCCGCTATGTCGCCTTCCTGTTTTCCCTTTCCGCCGCACGCCTCCTCCCCCGCGCCCCGCGCGATTCGCTTGCCCTTGCGGCGGGTATAGCATGAGGGAAACGCGAAAGGGGGGCGAGACGATGAAACGTCTGTTGCTTCTTCTCCTGGCGGCGCTCACGCTGCTCACCGGCTGCGCGGCGCAGGAGACGACGACCGGCGACGCGGCGGCGGATGCCGTAAGCGCGGCGACGCAGGCCCGCTACCGGGAAAACGAGATTACCGAATACCAGGGCGCGCGGCTGGACCCGGCCGTGGGCCCGCGGGACAACTCCGTCAGCGGCGTGCAGCACGTGGACATCGACGGCTATACGCTGACCGTGGATGGTTTGACGGACAGGACGGTCACGCTCACCTACGACCAGGTGCTTGCGCTGGACGCCTGCGAGCGCTTCATCACGTTGCACTGCGTGGAGGGTTGGGATGCGTCCATCCTGTGGAAGGGCGTTTTGCTTTCCGACCTCATCGACCTGGCGGGCGCGCAGCCGGAGGCCACGACGGTCATCTTCTCCGCCGTGGACGGCTACACCACGTCGCTGCCGCTTGCGACCGTGCGGGACAACGGGCTGATTTTGGCCTACGACGCCAACGGGCTCGCCCTTCCGGACGAGATGGGCTACCCCTTCATCGTCGTGGCGGAGGACAAGCTCGGCTACAAATGGGCCCGCTGGGTCAACCGCGTCACGCTCAGCGACCGGGAGGATTATCAGGGCTTCTGGGAATCGCGCGGCTTTTCCAACGGCGCGGACGTCCCGCAGGAATAATACACGCACGGAAGGTTTTGATCGCATGGAGATCCGAACGGTCGCGGTGGTCGGGCTGGGCGCGCTGGGCGTGCTGTTCGGCCACCGGCTGGCGCAGCCTATGCCCAAGGGGGACCTGCGCGTCGTCGCGGACGAGGGCCGCGCCGCCCGCTACCGGCGGGACGGCGTATACAGCAACGGGGAAAAATGCGATTTTCAATACGTCTCGCCGGAGGCGACCGGCACGCCCGCCGACCTGGTGCTGGTCGCGGTCAAGTACGGGCAGCTGGACGAGGCGCTTGCGGCGGTGCGCAACCAGGTCGGCGCGCACACGCTGATCCTGTCACTGCTCAACGGCATCAGCAGCGAGGATGTAATCGCCGGGGTCTACGGTCGGGAAAAGGTCGTGGACTGCGTCGCCTACGGCATGGACGCCCTGAAGGAAGGCAACCGATTGACCTACCGCAACATGGGCAAGCTGTGCATCGGCACCCGCCTCGGCGGCCCGCCGATCGAGCCGGTTTTGCGCGTGGCGCGCTTTTTTGAGCGCGTAAGTTTCCCCTACGAGGTGGACGAGGCCATGGGCAAGCGCATGTGGGGCAAGTTTATGCTCAACGTGGGCGTCAACCAGACGGTGGCGGTGTTCGGCCCCAACTACGGCGCCATCCAGCGCGAAGGCGCCCAGCGGGACACCATGATCGCCGCCATGCGGGAGGTCATCGCCCTGTCCCGGCCCGAGGGCGTGAACCTCACCCAGACCGACCTGGATTACTGGCTTCACATCCTGTCCACCCTGAACCCCGAGGGTAAGCCCTCCATGCGGCAGGACGCGGAGGCGAAGCGTCCGAGCGAGGTGGGGTTGTTCGCGGGCACGGTGATCCGGCTGGGCGAAAAGCACGGGATCGAAACCCCCGTAAACCGCATGCTGTGGGAACGCGTCGCGGAAATGGAAGCGGGTTATCCGGCGAAATAAGCAAAAAGAACAAAGGAGCCTTCCGCGGCAAAGCCGCGGGAGGCCCCTTTGCGCTTTCCGACTTGCGCCCGTCACAGCAGGTGCGCGCACTCCTTTTCAAAGCCGATGAACGCCTTATCGCCCAATTGATAAATCTTCTTGTTCACGGGGCAGTTGTCCGCGATCTTCACCAGCGTGTCGCCGATGCGCACGTGGTAGTTTTGATAGCTGCCCATAAAGCAGCTCAGCTCCACCGTGCAGGGCAACAGCCCGCTGTCGCCGATCAGCACGGCTTCCGGGCGCAGCACCACCTTGCAGGGCTTGCCGGGTTCCATGGCGCGCGCGGTTTCCACCAGCGCCTCGTGCCCGCCGATGTCCACGCGGCACAGCGAGCCTTCCATGCCCGTCACGGTAGCGCCCAGGAAATTCGCCTCGCCGATGAAATCCGCCACGAACTCGTCCACCGGATGGTAATAAATCTCCATGGGCGTGCCCGTCTGGGCGATTGCGCCGGCGTTCATGATGATGATGCGGTCGCTGATGGACATGGCCTCGCTCTGGTCGTGCGTCACGTAGATCGCGGTAATCCCCAGCGTCTGCTGGATGCGGCGAATCTCGGTGCGCATGCTCACGCGCAGCTTGGCGTCCAGGTTGGACAGCGGCTCGTCGAACAAAAGCACCCCCGGCTCCACCACCAGCGCGCGCGCCAGCGCGATGCGCTGCTGCTGCCCGCCGGAGAGCTGGTTGGTCATGCGGGCCTCCATGCCTTCCATTTCAACCAGGCTGAGGATATTGTGCACCCTTTCCTCGATCTCCGCCTTGGGCAGCTTGCGCAGCCGCAGGCCGTAGGCCACGTTGTCGAACACGTTGTAATGCGGGAACAGGGCGTAGCTCTGGAAAACCATCGCCGAATCCCGCTTGTTGGGCGTCAGCTCGTTGATGGGCTCGTCCCCCAGGTAGATTTCCCCCTCGTCGGGGCTTTCGAACCCCGCGATCATGCGAAGGGTGGTGGTTTTGCCGCAGCCGCTGGGCCCGAGCAGGGTGACGAACGTGCCAGGCGCGATATCCAGATCGGCGTCCTTCACGGCGTAAAAATCCTTGCCGGTCTTGGGGTCCTTGTAGATTTTGGATATATGCGAAAGCCGTATACCCTTGCTGTCCTTAGCCATTTTTCTCCGCCTCCCTGATCTGCTTGCTGGTGCCGAAATACTTGATAAACAGGTTCATCAGCAGGATCGAGCCGTACACGATCAGTATCAGGATGGTCGCGTAGGCGCACGCCTCGCCGAACTTGCCCTTCTCCGCGAATTCGTTGATCTGCGTGGTAATCAGCAGATATTTGGGCGTTACCAGCAGGATAATCGCGCTGATGGCCGTGATGGAGCGGACGAACGTCGTCACCAGGCCGCTGAAAAAGCTGTCCTTGATCAACGGCAGGGTAATGGTCATAAACACCTTGCCGCTGTTCGCCCCCAGGTCGTAGGCGCTCTCCTCGATGGAGCGGTCGATCTGCCGGAGTGCCGATATGCCGCTGCGCGTGCCCACGGGGAGGCTGCGCACGATGAACACGATCACCAGGATCATGCCGGTTCCGTACAGCCCCTGCAGGATGCCGCTGCCGAACAGGCCGTTGGCAAACCCGCGTATGTAACCCACGCCCAGCACCGTGCCGGGCACCGCCATCGCCAGCATGCTCACAAACTCGATCAGCGCCTTGGAGCGGAACTTCTTTTTGACCACCAGATAGCTGATGATCATGGAGAACAGGGCCGTGATGGGCGCGGCGATGATCGACAGCATGAACGAATCCCGGAACGCCCGCGCCCCGCCGCCGTACTTGAAGATGTACTCGAAATGCACCAGGCTCAGCGAGTAGTTGCGCCCCCAGAGCTTGAACAGCGCGCCGAAGGGAACGCTTACGTACATCAGCACCACGAACGCGCTGAACAGCGAGCACAGCAGCGTCAGCGGCCGGGTGACGCTCTTGTCGGCGATCAGCATGCGCTCGCGGCTGGCCTTGCCGGTCAGCGTCGCCACGGTGCGCTTTTCAAGGTAATATTTCTGAATCAGGAACAACACCAGCGTCAGGCTCAGCAGCACCACGGCCATCGCGGCCGCGCCCTCCTTGTCGTAGGCGCCGGTCACCTGCAGGTAGATGGTGGTCGCGAGGGTGTCGTAGCTGCCGCCGATGATCATGGGGTTGGCGAAATCCGCCACCGACTCGATGAACGTGACCAGAAACGCGTTGCCCAGCCCCGGCAAAAGCAGCGGCAGGGTCACGGTGGTGAACACCTTCCAGCGGCCGGCGCCCATATCGCGGGCGGCCTCCTCCAGCGAGGGGTCGATATTGCGCAAAAGCCCCTTGAGCATCAGGTAGCAGACAGGGAAAAACGTGAGCGTCTGCACGATCGCGATGCCCTTGAGGCCGTAAATCTCACTGTCGTAGATGCCCAGAAGCGTGCGGGTCACCAGGCCGCTGCGGCCGAACAAAAGGATCATGCTCAGCGACAGCACGAACGGCGGCGACACCACCGGCAGCAGGCTCACCACGTCGAACAGCTTTTTGACGACGCGGGAGCGCACCCTCATGTATACGTCCACGTAGGCGAACAGAAGCCCGATCAGCATGCTGGCAAACCCGGTGATCATCCCCAGCGCCAGCGTGTTGGTGAACGCCACGCGGAAGCGCGCCAGGCTCAGCACGCGGTTGAAAACGGCCAGCGTGAAGCCCGTTTCGCGGTTGAAAATACTGTCCACCAGCAGCGTCGCCAGCGGATAGAGAATGAATAAGAGCAGGAAAATCAGCAGTACGACGATCGTCGATACCATGATGGGGTCTCCGAAGAGCTTTTTACGGTCGAGCCGTTTGCCCTGCGACGGCGCTCCAACCATAGCGGCAACCCCCTTTGTGGAATGAGATTCGGGGCCGTTCTGCGCGCGGGAACGGGTGAACGGGTACCCGCGCGGCCGCCGGTAAAAGCGGGAGGATGACGCAAGCCGTCATCCTCCGCGCCTTATGGCCGGTAAACGGTCGGGTTATTCGGTCTTGAAGCGGTCGTCCGCACCGGCGCCGATCTCCTCGAAGAACTCCTCCACGTAGCGGGAAGTGTTCTGCTTGGCGTCCTCGAAGTCATACTCGATGGTGTTATTGGGATCCAGGCCGAACGCCGTCGCCTCGGCGGGCTGCTCGGCGTTGTCGATCACCAGGAACTGATAGCTCTCGGCGGTCTTGGCGAGGTTGACGCACTCGGGGCTGAGCGCGTATTCGATCCACAGCTTGGCCGCGTTCTGGTGCTTGGCACCCTTGAAGATGGCGGTCGCGCCCACTTCGTAGCTGGTGCCGCTGGCGGGCAGGATCAGCTCGATGTTGTCGTACCCGGCCAGGATCTGGGTGATGCCGTCGTGCAGGAAGCCGATGCCGATCACGCACTCACCCGGGCCCACCATCTTGGCGGGGCCGGAGCCGCTCTTGGTGTACTGGGCGATGTTCTGATCCAGTTCCTTAAGGTAAGCCATTCCGGCGTCGTGGCCCTTCATCTGCACCATGGTGTTGATGACCAGCTTCGCCGTGCCGGAGGTGTTGGGGTTCGCCATCCAGATCAGGCCCTTGTACTCGGGCTTGAGCAGGTCGTCCCAATCCGCGGGCGCTTCCAGGTTCAGGCGGGCCAGCTCCTCGGTGTTGGCCATGAAGCCCAGGATGCCCTTGTAGATGCCGTACCAGTAGCCGTCCTTATCGCGGTAGAGGTCGCTGGTGAGGTGTACGGCGTTCTTGGCGTCGTAGGCTTCCAGCAGGCCCTTGGCCGCGCTCTCGTTGTAAGGGTCGGTCGTGCCGCCGAACCACACGTCGCCGCTGGGGTTGCCGTTCTCCTCTTCGATCTTCGCGGCGACCTCGCCGGTGGAGAGGCGCTGGCGGTTGACGGTGATGCCGTAGAGCTCCTGGAAGTGGTCGCAGGCGACGTTCATGTAGGCTTCCTCACAGGAGGCGTACACGGTCAGCTCGCCCTCGGCCTGGGCGGCCGCGATCAGTTCGGGATCGATGGCATCGTCGGAGGCCTCGGCTGCGGCGACGCCGCACAGGCTGAGCAGCATCGCTATGGACAACAGGATCGCCAAGAATTTCCTCATTGAGCATACGTCCTTTCCGTTTTTGCGATTGTGTTTTTGTAAAGTCCGTTTTACATAGTATATGCTCATTTGTAAAGTCTGTCAATCGCGCCGTCGCGCTCCCGGGCGCAAACGCGCCGCATTCCTGCATTCCGGCGCGTTCCCCCGCCGATGGCCTTTGCGCCGCCCGGCGCCGCAGCGAAGCTTGGGCCGTTCATGGAGAATTGTTTGCCCGGCGCGCGCGCACCGTGGCGTGTCCAAACGCGCCCGCCGCGGGTCGACCGCTTTTTCTTCACGATCGATTAAATTCCCGCAAAGGGTTGACAAGCACAAATGAATAGGGTATTATTAGACCATAAAATACATCCGACGTCGGATGTTTGCACGTCGCGGCAACAAAAGGAAAGGACTGGAGGGAAGGGGTGATATGAACAATCATCAGCTGAGGGTTCCCGAAGCCGTCGCGCAGCAGATCAAAAGCATGATCATCGAACTGTCGCTGAGCGAAGGCGAAAAGCTGCCTACGGAAAGCGCGCTTACGCACCGCTTTCAGGTCAGCCGTTCGTCCGTGCGCGAAGCCGTGAAGATTCTCGAGGCCGAAAACGTCGTGGAGATCCGGCACGGGCGCGGCACGTTCATCGCCACCAAAACCGGCATCGCCAAAGACCCGCTGGGCTTAAGCTTCGCCGACCGGGAAACCTTGCTGTCCAACATGCTGGAAGCGCGCAGGCTGATGGAGCCGGGCATCGTGCGCCTGGCGGCGCAGCGCCGTACGCGGGAAAACCTTCGGCAGATGCTCAAGTCCATACACGACATGGAAGCGGCGCAGCGCCGGGGGGAGGACTACACGGCCTACGACTACCGTTTCCACTGCATCCTGGCGGAAAGCACGCAAAACGACGTGCTCGAGCGCGTGCTGCCGCTGATCTGCGATTCCATCAACGCGGGCTACATGCAAACCGCGCAGGTCAAGGGCAGCTACGAAAAAGCCGTCTACTGGCACCGCAGAATCTACGAGGCGATCCTCGCGCAGAAGCCCGCGGAGGCGGAGGAAGCCCTGAACCGACACCTGCAACAGACCCTAATCGACGCGGAACAAAACACGGGAGGAGAAACATCATGAAAAAACTGTTCAGTATTCTGGTCGCCCTCGCGATGCTGATGGCGGCCGGTTCCTTCGCCCTGGCGGAGGACACGACGATCACCTACTGGTTCTGGGCGGACAACGACGATTACGCCGCCACCATGCAGGGAATGATCGCTGACTTCAACGCCACCAACGGCCAGGGCATCACCGTCGTCGGCGAGCAGATTCCCTGGGACGGCGGCGGCTACAGCAACACCGTATTCACCGCCGCGATGGGCGGCGGCGGCCCGGACGTGGCCAGCTGGAAACTGACGGCGACGCCTTCCTTCGTGGCCAACGATCTGCTGGCGCCCCTGGACGAGTATCTGTCCGACTGGGACGGCTACGGCGAGATTGAGGAAAGCCTGTGGAACGTCATGAAGGAAGCGGGCGGCGGCGATCAGGTGTACGTCATGCCCTGGAACACCCAGGTGCTGTACGTGTACTATCGTCCCTCCCTGTTCGAGGCGGCGGGCGTCAGCGTGCCCACCACCTATCAGGAGTTCCTCGACGCCTGCGCGGCCCTCACCGGGGACGGCGTGTACGGCTTCGGCATGCGCGGCGCCAAGGGCGGCCAGGAGCCGTGGGGCAGCTTCATCTATGCGCGCGGCGGCACCTTCGCGGACCTCACCACCCCCGAGGCCGTGCAGGGCATGCAGGACTTTATCGACCTGTACCAGAAGGGCTACACGCCGCCCACCGCGCCCACCGACGGCTTCAGCCAGATTATCGATAACTTCAAGAGCGGGCTGACCGCGATGACCATCCACCACATCGGCTCCTCCGCGGGCATGGTGGAAACCTTCGGCGACGACGTGAGCGCCTTCGTGTTCCCCGCCGGCGTCGGCCAGTGGACCTCCATGGGCGACACCGAAAACGTCATGTTCGCTTCCTGCGCCAATAAGGAAGCCGCCTTCCAGTGGCTGGCTTACCTCGCCACCGGCAAGGGGCAGGAGACCTGGTGCGAAACGACCGGCAACGTGCCCGTCGCCGCCAGCGTCAAGGCGATGGACGTGTTCCAGAACAATCCCTTCATGAAGGTGTCCATCGAGGGCGCGCCCTTCGCGGGCATCCTGCCGATACTGGACACCACCACCGAGTGGATCAGCGACGTATGGCCCTCCACCGTGCAGCAGGCGCTGCTGGGCGAGATTACGGCCCAGGAGTGCATGGATACCCTGCAGGCGGCGCTGTACCAGTAACCCGAATGTACGCCGGAAGGGGAAGGCTCCGGTTTTCCCCTTCCGACGCCTTCTTTCCGCAACCCGGGCCGACTACGACGAAAAAGGAGCACAACCCTGATGGAAACCATCCGCAAGCGCATGCGCAGGGCGAATCTCTGGCCGTATCTGCTGGTGCTGCCGGCTTTGACGGTCGTTGTCGCCGTCGTATTCATTCCCATTCTGAACGCCGTCTCCATGAGCCTGCAAAACTACGATCTGCGCAGGCCCAAGCTGATCGGGTTCATCGGCCTTCAAAACTACGTAAAGCTATTTTCGGACAAGCTGTTTCTGCAAAGCCTGTACCGCACGGCGTACTGGGTGGTGTTCGGCGTCGGGTTCCAGTTCGTGTTCGGCTTCGCCCTGGCGCTTCTGCTCAACCAGTCGTTTTTCGGCCGGGGGCTCGCGCGCTCGGTCAGCCTCATCCCGTGGGTGACGCCCGGCGTGCTGATCGCCCTCATGTGGCGGTGGCTGTTGGACGGCAATCACGGCGTGATCAACGACCTGTTGCAGAAAACGGGCCTGACGGACGGAAACATCGCCTTTCTGGCCAGCCGCACGCTGGCCCTGCCTTCCGTGATCCTGACCATCGTATGGCAGGGCATCCCGTTTTTCGCGCTCATGCTGCTGGCCGGACTGCAGGGCATCCCGCGCGACCTGTACGAGGCGGCGGACATCGATGGGGCGCAGGGCCTGCAAAAGCTCCGCTTCATTACCATCCCGTCGCTTAAAAACACGATTTTCGTCACGACCATGCTTCGCGTCATCTGGGTGGCCAACTCCGTGGACGTCATTTTCAACATGACGGAGGGCGGCCCCGCCTACGCCACGCAGACGCTGAGCATTTATATTTATCTCAAGGCCAACACGCTCAACATGGGTTACGCCTCCGCCATGTCGATCGTAATGACCATCCTGCTGCTGGGCGTGTCCATCCCCTATCTGCGCAGCATGTTCCGGGATCAGGGGGTGTAGGCCGTGCAAAAGAGCATCGCATGGGTCAAACACCTGGCCGCGCGCGTCTTTCTGTTGTTCCTGCCGCTTCTGATCATCCTCGTTTTTCTGCTGTTCCCCTATTACTGGACGCTGGTCACCAGCCTTAAGCCCAACGCGGAGCTGTACAGCGCGCAGGTGGTCTACTGGCCCGTCGACCCCACGCTGACCGCCTACGTCCAGCTTTTCGGCCAGTTCAACTTCCTCAAGCCCATGTGGAACAGCTTCGTGGTCGCCGTCGCCACCACGGCCCTGTCGCTGACGGTGTCGATGCTGGCGGCATACTCGTTTTCCCGCTTCCGCTACAAGGGCCGCAAGTTCCTGATGGTGCTGTTCCTTACCAATAATATGTTCCCCACGGTGCTGCTGCTGATTCCGCTTTTCACCATCATGCGCAGCATCAACCTGCTGTACACGCCCACGGCGCTGGTGCTTTCGTATACGACCTTCACCATTCCGTTTTCCGTGTGGCTGCTCAACGGATACCTCAACGACCTGCCCATGTCCCTGGAGGAAGCCGCCATGGTGGACGGCGCCAACCGGGCGCAGGCGTTCATGCGCATCATCATGCCGGTACTGGTGCCCTGCCTGCTGGCGACGGGCGTGTACATCTTCATGCAGTCGTGGAACGAGTACACCTTCGCCGTGCTTTTCACCAACGACCGCAGCCGCACCGTGCCCGTGGCGCTCAAGAGCCTCATCGGCCAGTTCGGCGTGCAGTGGGAGCTTTTGACGGCCGGGGGCATCATCACCGTCATTCCCGTGTGCGTCATGTTTTTCTTCGCGCAGAAAAGGCTGGTCGCGGGCCTGACCTCCGGCGCCGTGAAAGGCTGACGGAAGGCCCGAAAACAAACAAAAGAGGGGACGAACGATGGAGATTCTCAAGTACGCCTACGAAGGCAAAGGGCTGATCCGCGTGTTCGAAAACGCCAAATGGACGGTAGGCATCAAAAACTGGAAGCCGGAGAACGACCTGAGCAACGTGGACTGTCTGGAAAGGCACAACGAAAGCGACGAGCTGTTCGTTCTGCTCGCCGGGCACTGCACGCTTCTGTATGCGAACGGTTCCGGGGATGACCTTACGATCGGCAAGGTGGACATGGAGCCGTACGCGGTATACAATATACCTGCAACCCTCTGGCACAACACCGTCACCCAACGGGATACCAAGCTCGTCCTGATTGAGGATTCCGCTACCGGCGCGGCCAACAGCGACGTCAAAAAGCTTACGGCCGGCCAGATCGACGAAATTCGGGCGATGCTCTCGGAGTGATCCGCCGTCGCGCAGCCGTTTTCCCTTCGGCGCGCGGCTCCTCCGCCGGCGAACCTCTGAAAGGAAAGCGTATGCCGACCCCCGACGGACGCCTTCGGCCCCGGCGTTCCCGCCGCCTGCCCGCGCTCGCGGCGGCGCTGGCTCTCGCCCTGACGCAATCGGCAGCGCTGGCGCAGCAGCCGTTTCTTTCCATGACGGAAGAAACGGCTTTTTTGGTCGTCGACGAACCGGAAACCGCAGCCGTTTGGAGCGGAGAGGAAGATTCGTTCGCCACCTATCCCTCCGTAACCCTCCGGGAACTGATCCTGGACGACGAGGGGTTCGCCGTAAACGGCGAGTACGTGTATTACAACGAGGAAAACGGCGAGTACCGCTACCTGAGTCCTACGCTCAACATCCACATCGTTCGCCACGAGGACACCTCGCCCCGGGTGGTGTGGCACGAGGCGCAGATCTACGCGCGGGACGGTACGCTGTTTCGCATGTACCCCTACGACGAGGACAATTGGATGAAGAAAAGCGCGCATCAGACCGTGATCGCGCAGAAAAACCACCTGGTGTTCGCCGTCAACGGCGATTTTTCACACCTGCGCATCGGCTGGAAGGCCACCGTAGGCCTTTTGATCCGCAACGGGCTGGTGATATCGGAACGCACCTTTACGAAGAAGGCGACCCGATACCCGAACCTGGATAATCTGGCCCTGCTGCCGGACGGCTCCATGCTCGCGATGGGCCGAAACGAGCTGACCATCGAGGATTACGTCGCCATGGGCGCGTACGATCTGCTGGCCTTCGGGCCGGTGCTGATCCATGACGGGGAACCGAACACCTCCGTCTTCAGCAAATACGGCTGGGAGCGCGCGCCGCGCACCGCCGTGGGCATGGTGACGCCGGGGCATTACGTCGTCATCATGGTGGAGGGCCGCCACGAGGACAGCCGGGGCTGGTCGGTTACGCACATGGCCGAGCACATGGCGGAGCTCGGCGTAACCGAGGCGCTCAACCTGGACGGCGGGCAGAGCGCCACCATGATCTTCATGGGAAAGCAGATCATCCGCGTGGGCAAAAGCGAAAGCCTTACGGCAAAGCCCCGCAAATCGGCCGAGGTGCTGGGCATCGGCCGGAGCCCGCTGGTGCAGCTGCCCGAGGAATAGCCGCGCCCCTTCGCGCGTGTGTCATGCCCCCGTTCCGCGCAGGGCGCACCCGGATGAATAATCCGGCGCGTCAGGCGTCAAAGATAAATTTACTTTCTGTTCGAACTGTGATATGATGATTCTATCCATTCAAACAATCAACGACGTAAGCGAGTCTGCATGAGGAAACGACGTTATCGAGAGCTGTTTGAAATTCGTCCGGTCACCGACCGGCGGACGGGCAAAACGAGACGGGAAGCGTTTTATACCGGGCAGTATTATCGAATCGAAGCATTGGAAACGTCGCGTTTTCGTCCGGGGTTGCGCCTGATGTCGGGTATTTTGGTTTTCACCGGCGTCTTATTGGGGTATCTCTTTACCGATTTGCCCAGCACGCATTGCCTGTACGCGCTTCCGTTCGCGCTGATGATGCCGCTGCCGCTGATGTACCAGGCGATGGCCGCGTGGCGCATCCTGCGGCTGCCGGAGCGCTTTACCGAGGTACAGCGCGACCGTTCCCTGCTTTCCTTCTCGCGCAGCGCCTACGGGCTCGCGGCACTCAGCGCTTGCTACGCCCTGGGTACCGCGGCGCTGATCCTGACCGGCGGGGCGGGCGAATACCGGTGGGCGGAAGCCGGCTGGGCGGCGGGCCTGCTGGCCGCGGGCGCGGGGGCCTTTCTCAACGGCGCGTGGATCGGCGCGCTGGATGCGGGCAGAACGGAAACGGATCGATAGTCCTGCGGCCTTGCCGCATGAATATAAAGGTTCCAAATTCATAGCAACATAACGAGGAGGAAGAGAAATGGTCACCATGAAGAAAATCGTATCGCTGGCGCTGGCGCTGTGTATGCTGATGGGGCTGTCGGGCTCGGTGCTTGCGGAAGCGCAGCGCGAATCCGACACGCTGGTCATCGGGTACACGGAGTTCAACGAAAAGTTCAGCCCGTTCTACGCGGAGAGTGGCTACGACTCCGACGTGGCGAACGTCTTCACCGGAACGCCCCTGATGGTCACCGACCGTGTGGGCGGCATCGTATACAATGCCATCGAGGGGGAGACCATCCCCTACAACGGCACCGACTACACCTATTACGGCGTCGCCGATATCAGCGTTGAGCGCGACGAGGCGACGGACACCACCGTCTACACCGCCAAGATGCGCGACGACGTCAAGTTCTCCGACGGCGTGGCCATGACCGCCGACGACCTGATCTTCACCTACTACGCGCTGCTGGATCCTTCCTACGTCGGCGCGGTTACCCTCAACAGCTACGACATCGTCGGTCTGAAGGCCTACCAGACCCAGACCCCCGAGGATCTGTACGATAAATTCGACGCGCTCGTCAAGGAAATCTACGCCGCGGGCGCCGACCACGAATGGACCGAAGCCGACGCCTGGACGCAGGAGCAGCAGGACGCCTTCTGGGCCGAGCTGAAGGCCGACTGGATGAGCGACATTCAGTCGATTATCGACTACGTGGTCGCCAATTACAACGTGGACGATTATGCCGCCATGATCGATGCGACGCCCGACCAGATCGACGCCGATCCGGGCCTGGGCACGGTATTCGGCATGATGCTGTGGGGCTTCACCTCCTACGACGCGGGCGTGCTCTCCGCCTCCAACGGCATGAGCTGGAACGTCGCCGAGGGCGAGTACCCCACCCTTGAGGAATGCTACGAAGTGGTCGCCGACATCTACGCAAGCGACCCCGAGACCTTCTTCACCGTCGAGATGGACGGCGTGGAAGCGACTTCCACCCTCGCGACCGCGGAAACCGCCTTCGTGCAGGAGCAGGCCAAGAACGAGCCCGAAGCGGCCGCGGGCGTGCCCAACATCACCGGCATCAAGAAGCTGGACGACTACACCGTATCCGTCACCGTGAAGGGCTTCTCCGCGCCCGCCGTTTACCAGATCTTCGGCATCACGGTAGCCCCGCTGCACTATTACGGCGACACGGCGCTCTACGATTACGACAACAACCAGTTCGGCTTCCTCTTTGGCGACCTGAGCTCGATTCAGGCCAAGACCACGCAGCCGCTGGGCATGGGCCCCTACAAGTTCATCAAGTACGAGAACAAGATCGTCTACCTCGAGGCCAACGAGTATTACTGGAAGGGCGTTCCCAAGATCAAGTACATCCAGCTGAAGGAAACGCTGGACGCGGATAAGACCAGCGGCGTGCTGACCGGCACCCTGGACGCGTCCGACCCGTCCTTCAACAAGGACACCATCGCGACCATCAAGGAAGCCAACGGCGGCGAGCTGTGCGGAGACAAGCTCTACACCAACACCGTCAATAACCTCGGCTACGGCTACATCGGCATCACCGCCACCAACGTGTGCGTGGCCGGCGACGCGGGCTCCGAAGCCTCCAAGGATCTGCGCCGCGCCCTGTTCACCGCCCTGGCGCTGTACCGCGACGTGGTTATCGACAGCTATTACGGCGAAATCGCCTCCGTTATCAACTACCCCATCTCCAACACCTCCTGGGCCGCCCCGCAAAAGACGGACGCGGACTATAAGATCGCCTTCTCCACCGATATCGACGGCAACGACATCTACACCGTCGACATGACCATGGAAGAGAAGGAAACCGCCGCGCTGGCCGCGATCACCGGCTATCTGAAGGCGGCCGGCTACACCTTCGACGAGACGACCGGCAAGGTGACCGCCGCGCCCGAAGGCGCTTCGCTGGAATACGAAGCCCTCATCACCGGCGGCGGCACCGGCGACCACCCCTCCTTCGGCATCCTGACCGACGCCAAAGCCCTGCTGGAGAAGGTCGGCATCACGCTGACCATCAACGACCTTTCCGATTTCAGCGTTATGCTGGATAAGGTCAAGAGCGCGTCCGCGCAGCTGTTCTGCATGGCGTGGCAGGCGACCATCGACCCGGATATGTACCAGGTGTACCATTCCAGCAACGTCATCGGCGCCGGCGGCACCGACAGCAACCAGTACATGATCGCCGATTCCGAACTGGATCAGCTGATCATGGATGCCCGCGAGAGCGCCGACCAGACGTACCGCAAAGCCATCTACAAGGCCGCGCTGGACAGGATCATCGATTGGGCGGTTGAGCTGCCCGTATACCAGCGCCAGAACGCGACCATCTTCAGCGCCGAGCGCGTGAACACCGACACGCTCCCCGGCGACATGACCACCTATTGGGGCTTCGCGCTGGAAATCGAGAAGCTTGAGCTGAAATAAGGCTGAGCTTCCGTCTCCGGCCAACCGGATCTTCCTTGGGGGAGCCTGCGGGCATGCGTCCCGCCGGCTCCCCCGTCCGGTTCCCCCGCACCTGAGATAGCATTCAAAGCGTTTATCGCTTTACGATAGGCAAACGGCCCGCGGAGCCCGCAATTCTCCGCGGCGATCAAAAACGTAAGGAAGTGCGCCTGGTGAAACGCTATATCCTCAAGCGCATCTTGTTAAGTATTGTCATCCTGTTCTTCGTGGCGATACTGATCTACGGCATTATGCGCGCGATTCCCACCTCCTTTGTGGAAAAAAAGGCGATGGAGCGCGCGCAGCTGCCGGGCTCCAAAAGCTATACCGAATGGCTGCAGATTCTAAACGACCAGTACGGCATGGGCGGCAACGTGGTCACCGGCTTCACGACGTGGTTCGGTCGGGTGATACGGGGCGATTTCGGCGATTCGTGGAAGTTTACCATTCCCGTGACGCAGAAGTTTTCCCAGGTGGTCTGGGATTCGTTCTGGTTCGCCTTCGTCGCGATGATCCTTCGCGTGATCATCGGCATTCCCCTGGGCATCCTGTCGGCGAGAAAGCAGTACAGCCATACCGATTACGCGATCACCGTCTTCGCGCTGATCGGCATATCGCTGCCGACGTTCTTCTTCGCCACGCTGCTCAAGCTGGTGTTTTCGGTACAGCTGGGGTGGCTGGACCTGTTCGGCAAGGTGGGCCGCGACTATCTCACCCTGAGCCCCTGGGGGCAGGCGCTGGACGTAGCCAAGCACTACATTATGCCGGTATTGACGCTGACCATCGTCAGCGTCGGCGATTTGATGCGCTACACGCGCACCAACATGCTTGAGGTGTTGAACAGCGACTTTATCCGCACGGCGCGCGCCAAGGGGCTGCCGGAAAAGACGGTCATCAACAAGCACGCCTTCCGCAACACCCTGATCCCCATCGTCACCCTGCTGGGCGGCACGCTTCCCAGCCTGTTCGGCGGCGCGATGATCACCGAGACGCTGTTCCAGATTCCCGGCATCGGCTACACCTCCTACCAGGCGATGCTGGAAGGGGACATCCCCTTTACGATGTTCTTTTTGATGTTCATCGCCATCCTGACGCTTTTGGGCACGCTGATCGCCGACCTGCTTTACGCGGTCGTGGATCCGCGCGTGCGCATCGCGTAAAGGAGGTGCCCCGCGTGGAAGAGCAAAACCCCAAATACCCCAAAGAAGAAGAGAACGCCGAGGAATTGGCCCAGGCCCTGGCGCTGGACGACGAACGGCGCGTAAAGGTGCTTTCTCCCGGCATGCTGGTGTTCAAGCGTTTCGTGCGCAACCGGCTGGCCATCACCGGCGCGTTTATCATTTTATTCATGTTCCTGTTCAGCTTTCTGGGCGGCGCCGTGAGCCCCTACGGCGAAAGCCAGGTGTTCAAGGACTACGAACCCATGAACAAGCTGTACGCGGCGGTGACCGAGAACGAGGAATATCGCTATATCCTGGCGGAAGGCGCGGTGTTCGACAGCACCGCCAAGAGCAAAATGATCCTCGCCATCACCAAGGGCGAAAGCTCGTTTGAAAGCGGAAGCGACACCTACGGCCTGGTGAAGGAAGGCGACGATTTTTACCGCATCACCGCCGCCACGGTCGTGGCGTCCGGCAAGGGCATCAAGAACAACTTCAAACTGACGGCCACAGACGGCTTCACCCCGCCCGCCGATTTTACCGACCGGTTCGACGAGGCGATCGCCGCCGGGGAAGACTCCTTTTCGACGGCGGACGGCCAGACCTTCCTCCTCAAGGCTTCCAAGGTGGCCGCGGAGGTGCTGTTGCAGTCGGACTTGGCGCTGGCCTCCAAGTGGGTCTTTTCCGGGGAGCTGAGCGAAGACCTGGCTTTCTGCCTGGCCGCGGGGCGCGCCATGCAGGCCGGGGAGGCGGCGACGTTCGCCGCGGACGGCCGCACCTATTCCCTCTCCTTCTCGCAGCGGGGCGTCGCGACCTTCACCGACGATACGGGCGCGCAGGTCGCGCAGGCCTCCCATTTCGTCATGAAGGCCTCGCAGGTGGGCACGGTGTTCCCCGACGGGTTCGCCGAAGCCGTGCAGGACGCCATCGCCAGCGGCGCGACCAGCTTCGTCCTGCCGGACGAGACGGGGGCGGACCGGCTGTACCTGCTGGAGCGCAACGCCCGGGAATACATCGTGCGCACGGAGCTGGACACCTACCAGATCATGATGTACGCCACGCCTTCGCTCACCCATCCGCTGGGCACCGACGGCAACGGCATGGACGTGGTGACGAGGCTCATGTACGGCGGGCGCGTGTCGCTGCTCATCGGCTTCGTGGTGGTGTTTCTGGAAACGCTGATCGGCGTCATCCTGGGCGGCATCGCGGGCTATTTCGGCAAATGGATCGACAACCTTCTCATGCGCGTGGTGGACATTCTCAACTGCCTGCCGGCGCTGCCGATATTCATTATCCTGGGCGCGATTATGGACGCGGAGAAGGTGGCACCCGGCTACCGCATCTTTATCCTCATGGCCGCCATGGGGCTTCTGGGGTGGCCGTCCATCGCGCGCGTCGTGCGCGGGCAGATACTGAGCCTCCGGGAGCAGGAGTTCATGACCGCGGCGGAGGCCACGGGCCTTTCGGTAAAACGGCGCATTTTCCGCCATCTGGTGCCCAACGTCATTCCCCAGCTGATCGTCATCGCGACGATGACGCTGGGCGGCGTCATCCTGACCGAGGCGACGCTCTCCTTCCTGGGTCTCGGCGTCAAGTATCCGCTGGCGTCGTGGGGCTCCATCATCAACGCGGTCAGCAACATCTACGTCATGACCAACTACTGGTTCGTATGGATCCCCGCCGGTTTCCTGATTCTGCTGACGGTGCTGGGATTCAACTTCGTGGGCGACGGCCTCCGGGACGCGTTCGACCCCAAAATGAAACGGTAAGGGAGGTATTTCCGTGCGAAAATCAAGCAAGCAGAGCGGATATATCTCCGCAAGGGAATCCCGGCGTATCAGCAAAAAGAACCGCAACATCACCGCCGTTCTGGAAAAGCAGCGCGAGCGCAAAAACGTGTCGCCCTCGGAGTACGCCGCGGCCATGCGCAACCCCGACAACATCGTGGAGTTCGACGACCTGCACACCTACTTTTTTACCGACATCGGCACGGTGAAGGCCGTGGACGGCGTGAGCTTCGACGTGCCCCGGGGCAAGACCGTGGGGGTCGTGGGCGAAAGCGGCTGCGGCAAGAGCGTCACCAGCCTGAGCCTGATGCAGCTGGTGCAGCGCCCGCAGGGGCAGATCGTCGGCGGCAGCATCCGCTTCAACGGCGACGGCGGCCCGCTGGACATCGCCAAGACGCCGACCGAGGTCATGCGCCGCATTCGCGGCAAGCAGATTTCGATGATCTTCCAGGAGCCGATGACCAGCCTGAATCCGGTGTTCCGCGTAGGCATGCAGGTGGACGAGGTGATCACCCTGCACGACAGGAACGCCACGCGGGAACAGGCGAAGGCGCGCACCATCGAGATGCTGGAAATGGTGGGCATCGCCAACAGCCACGGCGTGTACCGCATGTACCCGCACGAGCTGTCCGGCGGCATGCGCCAGCGCGTGATGATCGCCATGGCGCTGGCCATGTCCCCGCGGCTGATCATCGCGGACGAGCCGACTACGGCGCTGGACGTGACGATCCAGGCGCAGATACTGGAATTGCTCCGCAACCTGAAAGACCAGATCAACTCCTCCATCATGCTCATCACCCACGACCTGGGGGTGATCGCGGAAATGGCGGATTTCGTGGTGGTCATGTATTCCGGGCGCGTGGTGGAGAAGGGTACCGTGCACGACGTGTTCCACCACCCTTCGCACCCGTACACCATCGGCCTGCTCAACTCCAAGCCCGTGGTCAACCGGCAGGTGGAGCGCCTTTACTCCATCCC
The DNA here is from genome assembly GCA_964640955.1 of uncultured Oscillospiraceae bacterium. Lineage (GTDB taxonomy): Bacteria > Bacillota > Clostridia > Christensenellales > Aristaeellaceae > CAXXOK01. The sequence continues at coordinate 154,654 of CAZXJI010000002.1, forward strand.
CGGCAAGGTGCCCAACCCCATCAACATGCCGGATTACTGCTATTTCCGCGACCGCTGCGACCTGTGTCTGGAAGCCTGCTCGGGCCCGTATCCGCCGGAAATCCGTCTGTCGGACACGCACGTGGTGAGCTGTTACCGCTACGGGGGAACGGGAGAGGGGGAAGACGCGCATGCGTGACCCGAACATGAAAAACGACGACATCGTCGTCGTCAAAAACCTGAAGAAGTACTTCCCCATCAAGGGCGGCTTTTTCGGCCGCATCGTGGGCGCGGTGAAGGCGGTGGACGGCATTTCCTTTTCCATTCGCCGGGGTACCACCATGGGGCTGGTGGGCGAAAGCGGCTGCGGCAAAACCACCGTCGGGCGCACGCTGCTGCGCCTGACCGACAAGACCGAAGGCGAGGTGCTGTTCGAGGGGCGCGACGTGCACGCGCTGGAGCGCGAAGAGCTGCGCAGGCTGCGCCCCAAGATGCAGATCATCTTTCAGGATCCGTACTCCAGCCTTTCGCCGCGGCTGCCGGTGGGCGAGATCATCGGCGAGGCGGTCAAGGAGCACCACATCGTGCCGGATAACGAATACGAAGCCTATCTGGAAAAGACCATGTCCTCCTGCGGGCTGATGCCCTACCATAAGGACCGTTACCCGCACGAGTTTTCCGGGGGACAGCGCCAGCGCATCTGCATTGCGCGCGCTTTGGCGCTCAATCCGGAGTTTGTGGTGTGCGACGAGCCGGTGTCCGCGCTGGACGTGTCCATACAGGCGCAGATCATCAACCTGCTCAAGGACCTGCAGGAGGAGTTCGGGCTGACGTACCTGTTCATCTCCCACGATCTGAGCGTGGTGGAGCACATCAGCGATACCATCGGGGTGATGTACCTGGGCAATCTCGTGGAATACGGCCCCAAGAGCAGCGTGTTCAACAACCCGCTGCACCCGTACACCGTGGCCCTTTTCAGCGCCATCCCCATGCCCGATCCCGACGCCAAGATGAACCGCGTGATTCTGGAAGGGAGCATCCCCTCGCCGGCCAACCCGCCCAAGGGATGCAAGTTCCACACGCGCTGCAACCGCTGCATGGAACGCTGCAAAACCGAGGTTCCCGTGCAGCGGGAGGTGGAGCCCGGCCATTTCGTGGTGTGCCACCTGTACGACGGGCAGGGCGAAGCATGAAAGCCCGCAAGCGCCCCGCCGAGCCGCCCGCCGAGGACGACGGCCGCACCGTAGCGCCCATGGACGTGGACGGAATGCCCTGGTACATGCGCAAGCCCAAGGGCAGGCCGGAACCGCGGCCCTCCGGAAGCGCGGAGCCGCTTAAGGGCCGCGATCTGCGGCGGTACCTGTTCTCCGCCGTGGGCACGGGGCTTTTGATCACGCTGGTCTTCGGCGTCGCGGCGGCGCTGTTCATCCTGTTCTGCACGCAGATATGGTTTCAGTAGCGCCCCGGCGGCACGGCCTCGCCGCATCGCGGGCCGACGCCGAACCGGCACCGAAAGGAACCAACCATGCATATCGAGCTGACCGCCTCGGTTCCCGAGGCGCTTCTCAGGCAGGTCGTCGCGCTGGATCACGCCGCCTACCCGCCGCAGGATCAAATCACCTGGGCACGGGCGCGCACGGTGTATGGTGCCGCGCCGGACAGCCTGATCCTCCTTCGGGACGGTGAAACGCTGGCGGGGTACCTGTCCGTTTTCCGGGTCAACCGGGGTATGGCCGAAGCGGCGCTGCGGGCTGGCACACCGATCTACAAGTGCCCCCTCCCGGCGCTGCTTTCCTTTGGCGACGCCGACGGCGACCTGTACATCCACAACATTATCCTCGCGCCCGCGTATCGGGGGCGCGGATATCGCCGGCTGCTGTTTCAGGGCCTCGCGCAGTGGCTGGAGACGCATTCCCCGGGCCTAAGCGTGTGGGCGGACGTCGTAACCCCGCAGGGCGGGCAGGCGATGGGCGCGCTGGGCCTGAAGCCGTTGGCCGCGGACGCGCACGCCTGGCGCGGAACGGCGGAAGACCTGCGCGCGGCGCTGGGCTTCTTCAAAGAGTGAGCTTCGTCCCTTCCTGAACATATAGAACGCCGCCCGTTCCGCATTGCGGAACGGGCGGCGTCTGTTTTCCGTATGTCCTGTTTACTGGAGCGTCTCGGCAAAGAAGGCGCCGGTGGCGTCGATCGCGTCGTAGAGGGAATGCAGGTCCTCCTCGGAGAAGACGTTGAAGGTGTGATCCATCCCCTCGATGTAGTACGTCTTGGAAGCGTCGTTGGTGCTGGCTTCGACGATCTTCTGCGCCCATTCCGGATCGACCGTCGTATCGTTCGTGCCGGCGATGGCGAGCACCGGGCCCGTGTAGGCGGCGAACTCCTTAAGCACGTCGGTGTTCATGACGTCCTCGCACCACTGCAGCGATACGTTGAGCGGGTCGCGCCAGTCGAAGTTCATCACAAAGTAGCCGTTCGCCTTGGCTTCCTCGTACTGCGCCTCGCCGAAGAAGCCGTCCAGCACCATATCCGGCGCGCCGGCCCAGGTCACGATGGATTTGAACAGCTCGGGATGCCAACCGCAGCACAGCAGCGCGTCGGTGCCGCCCTGGCTCCAGCCCATCACGCCGATCTTGTCCGCGTCGATATTGGTCTGCGCGGCCATGTAATTCGCGGCCGCCACGGCGTCGCCCACGGCGCTTTCGAACGTGTAGCCCATATAGTCGGCGGTGGAATCGCCGTTGCCCATAAAGTCGATGCGGATGGTGGCGACGCCGTACTTCTCGGCCAGCACCGGCGCGGCGTAGGCATAGCCGCCGCCGGCTTCGTCGCGGTTGGAACCCGTGCCGTGGAGCATCACCACGGCGGGATAGGTGCCTTCGGCGGTAGGCATGCAGACGGTGGCGGGAATCTCGTGGTCGCCCCCGTCGAGGCTTACGACGGTCTCCACGTAGGCGGCGTCCTCCGCCGTGGCGGTCGCCGCGAAGGTCAGGCACAGCGCGATGGTCAGGAATACGGATACGATCTTTTTCATGGTTACCCCTCCCCTAAGCAGTCGTTTCGGTTTGGTTCTCCACTGCGATTGTAGCGGTCGTCGTGTCGTTTGTCCATTGCCGCGGCGGGAAATAACGGGCTTTTCTCCGTATTTCCCGCGGAGGCGCGAAAGAAGGCGGTCCGGCGCCTTAATCCCGGAAATACAGGTCCCGGGTGTACACCTTGTCCATGACGTCCTTCAGCTCCGGGCTGTAGCGGTTGGCGATAATCACGTCGCACTCCGCCTTGAAGCTTGCCAGGTCGCGCGATACGCGGCTGTTGAAGAACAGGTCCTCCTTGAGCGCCGGCTCGTACACGATCACCTCGATGCCCTTGGCCTTGACGCGCTTCATCACGCCCTGGATGCTGCTCTGGCGGAAGTTGTCGGAATCGGCCTTCATGGTCAGGCGGTATACGCCGACGATCTTCGGCCTGCGGCTCAGAATTCGGTCGGCGATAAAATCCTTGCGGGTGCGGTTGGCGTCCACGATGGCGCCGATGATGTTGTTGGGCACGTTGTCGTAGTTGGCCAGCAGCTGCTTGGTATCCTTGGGCAGGCAATACCCGCCGTAACCGAAGGAAGGGTTGTTGTAGTGCGTGCCGATGCGGGGATCCAGGCACACCCCCTCGATGATGCTGCGGGTGTTGAGCCCCCGCACCTCGGCGTAGGTATCCAGCTCGTTAAAGAAGCTCACGCGCAGGGCCAGGTAGGTGTTGGCGAACAGCTTGACCGCCTCGGCCTCCGTGGGGTTCATGAACAGGGTCTGAATGTCCTCCTTCAGCGCGCCCTCGCGCAGCAGCTCCGCGAAGGTCTGCGCCGCTTTCAAAAGCCGCTTGTTGCCCTCCGGCACGCCTACGATGATGCGGCTGGGGTAGAGGCAGTCGTACAGCGCCTTGCCCTCCCTGAGGAACTCGGGGGAAAAGAGGATGTTGTCGCAGGTGTAGCGCTCGCGAACCGACGCGGTGAAGCCGACCGGCACCGTGGACTTGACGACGATCACCGCGTCGGGGTTTTGTTCGATCACCTGTTCGATGACGCTTTCGACCGAGCTGGTATCGAAATAGTTCTTGACCGGATCATAGTTGGTGGGGGTGGAGATAACCACAAAATCGGCGTTCCGGTAGGCGCTTTCGCCGTCGAGCGTCGCCGTAAGGTCCAGTTCCTTCTCCGCCAGGTACTGCTCAATCTCCCGGTCGATGATGGGCGACCTGCGCGCGTTGATCATGTCGACCTTCGCCTTCAGGATGTCCACCGCCGTCACCTTCGCGTGCTGCGAAAGCAGCACCGCGTTTGAGAGGCCCACGTATCCCGTGCCCACGATAACGATTTTCGCTTTTTCGGCGGATTGCATTAGCCCGCTCCTCCTTGTTGTGTCGATAGGATCCGCCCGCGCCGCCCTTTCAGGGCGTGGGCGGCCGGTACAGCGTTTCGATCGCGTGGTACCCTTCTATGCTTCCGATATCGTAACGCTTGCCCGGCATGGGCCAGGCGTACAGATCGCCGTGGCGGCTTATCCACGCGGCCAGGCTCCCCGGCGCGTCGGTCGGGCAGCCGTCCGCCACCGCCGCCGGGATGCGGGCCAGCGCCTCCGCCGTATAGAGGTAGAACGGCGGCACGGCCAGATCACTCCTGGGCTGCGGGGGCTTTTCCTCAAACGAGGTCACCCGGCCCCTGCCGTCCACCGTAATGATGCCGGTCTTGCGCCTGCGGGCCGGGTCCGGCTCCGGGTAGCACATGATGCAGGGGCGGCGCACCGACTGGAAGAAGTCCACGAAGCCTTTCAGGGAAAACTCCAGCAGGTTGTCCCCGGCGATTACCAGCGCGTCCCGCGCGGCGGCGCCCGGGTGCCCGAGCCCGACCAGAATATCCTTTACGGCGCCGACGCGTTCCTCGTTGGAAACGGAACCGTCGTCCACGAGCGTGACCGGCTTTACGTGCGCGTTGCTCTGCATCCAGGCGTCGAAGTGCTTAAAAAACTTATGGTTGGAGACCACCGCCACGCGGTCTACCTCGTCTATCGCGTCCACGTCGTCCAAAAGCCAGTCGAGAATCGGCTTGTTCCGCACCTTCAGAAGCGGCTTGGGAAAATCTCTCGTCAGCGGATACATGCGGGTTGCGTAACCGGCGGCCAATACGATACAGATCAATGTTCCGCCGTCCTTTCGCCGCCCGCGTACTGCACGCCGTCCGCCGACTCGCAGAAATGGATGCAGAAACGCTCCTTCATCTCCGGGAATTGCTTGAGATACTCGTCGGTGAAGCGGCGCTCGACGGCCTCCCGGAAAGACGGGTCCACGATCGCCAGATAGCAGCCCTTGAAACCCGCGCCGGAGAAGCGGCCGCCGTACACCCCGTCGGTCCTGAGGGCGATCTCGTGCAGGGCTTTCAGCTCCGGCGAGCCCGACTCGTAATTGTGGATGGAGCTGTTGCCGCTCTCGAACACGATCTGCCCGAACCGGTGCAGGTCGCCGGCCTTCCAGGCTTCCACGCCCCTGGCGACGCGTTCCACCTCCGTGTAGTAGTGCAGCGCGCGCTTGCGCCAGTTCTCGGGCAGCCGGTCGCCGTAGCGCGCGAATACCGCTGGGTCGGCGTCCCTCAGGCGCGTGTCGGCGATCTTTTCGTAGGGCATGCCGCTGAAGGCCTTCAGCGCGTAGGCCGCGGCCTTGCACTCGTCCACGCGGGCATTGTAGGCGGAGTTGATCAGCGTATGCTCCACGCCCGAAAAGACGATCGCCAGCTTGTAGCGGGGCATGTCCAGCGGCTGGGGGATCAGCTCGTAGGCGCCGCTTTGGGTATCCAGGTACAAGAGGTGATCCTTCTTGCCGTACACCTCGCAGCTTTGATCCAGTATGCCGTTGTTAAGCCCGATGTAGCGCGTTTCGGCCCAGTGGGCCAGGTCGATAAGCTGCCGGTGCGGCAGTTGGATGCCGTTGACCGCGCAGATGGCCCGGAGGTAGGTGATGATGACCGACGCCGAGGAGGAAAGCCCGCCGATGGGGAGCGTTCCCTCGATTTCGCCGCGGACGCCGCACGCCAGCTCGTACTTGGCGTTGAGCAGCGACGCGATCGCCGCGCGGGCGTAATCACCCCAGTGCATTTCCCGGTCGGTCTCGTGCCGGACGGTGGAAACGGCTCTCCCGGCGAAGTTTTTGCTGGCGATATCGACGCTGCCGTCCTCCGTGGACTCGTAGGTAAGCGTCACGCCCCGGTCGAGCGCGAAGCCGGACACCAGCCCGTGCTGATGGTCCACGTGCGCGCCCAGCGGGCAGATGCGGTAAGGCGTATGGATGCGCGCCGTCATGAGCTTCGCCCCTCCGTTTCCCCCGCCGAGTCGCCATAATAGGCGCGGTACCAGGCCGCAAAGGCGTTAAGCCCCTCGCGGATGCCCGTGTCGGGCTTAAAGCCGAAGTCGCGTATCAACGCCTCCACGTCGGCGTAGGTCTGGTACACGTCGCCGGGCTGCATGGGCAGGTATTCGATCTTCGCGCGTATCTCGCGCCCGTAGGCCTCGCCGAGGGCGGTCTGCAGCGCGTCGATGAAGTCCATGAGCTTCACGGGCTTATTGTTGCCGATATTGTACACCTTCGCCGGGTCGGGCCCCGCGGGCGGGCGATCCACCATGTTCATGATGCCCGACACGATGTCGTCGATGAAGGTAAAATCCCGGTACATGTCCCCGTAGTTGAACACCTGGATGGGTTCGCCCGCGAGGATCCTGCGGGTAAAGGAAAAATACGCCATGTCCGGCCGCCCCGCCGGGCCGTAGACGGTGAAAAACCGAAGGCCCGTGGTCGGGATGCCGTAGAGGTGGCTGTAGGTGTAAGCCATCAGCTCGTTGCTTTTCTTGGTCGCCGCGTACAGGCTGACGGGATGATCCACATTGTCGTCGACCGAGAAAGGGGTTTTCTGCTGGTTGCCGTAGACGCTGGAGGAAGAGGCGTACATAAGATGCCTTACCGGCGGGTCGCTGTGGCGGCAGGCCTCCAGAATGTTGAAAAAACCGATCAGGTTGCTTTCCAGGTAAGCCCTTGGGTTCGTGATGGAGTAGCGCACCCCCGCCTGCGCGGCCAGATTGACGACCACCTCCGGGCGGCAGGCGCTAAACGCCGCGTTCACCGCGTCCTCGTCCGCCAGATCCGCGCGGACGAACGTGAAGGCCGGGTATCTGGCAAGCTCACCCAGCCGATGCTCCTTCAGGGAAACTTCGTAATAATCGTTCAGGTTGTCCAGACCGACGACGCGGTGCCCCTCGTCGAGCAGGCGGCGGCTCAAATGCGCGCCGATAAAACCCGCGGCGCCGGTGACCAGTATTTGCATAGTGCCTCCTTGAAAAGCCGATTTCGCTGTTTCTTCATGACATTTCTTTTCGTGCCGCCCGCTTTCGGCGCGGCGGCGCGCGTTTCTTTCCGTTCTGTTCAGGCAGCCGCTCCCGAAGGACGGGGCCGGGTGCCTTTCGTTCTCAGGACCGTTTTATCCGCAGTCCGCCCGCTGGATCGGCGGGCTCCTTTTTGGATATGTTTTCATCACCACCGTTTCCATTTAATAACGTTTTGATTATACTCCAATTCACCGGTGTATACAAGCCGTTCGTGCGTTCGCGCTTCGGTCGGCGACGCCGGACGCCTTACCGTACGGCCCGCGCAAAGCGAGGCAAGCGGGGTCGAAGGCCGGCAGTCTGCCTGAGATTGTGTGCTTTGGCGTATAACGCGAGAGCCGCCCCGGATACCATCCGGGGCGGCTCTCAAAAACGATCGGAGAACGGTCGGGCACGCCGCTTCGCGCACGGCAACGCAGGCACAGGCAGGCTGCACCGCGCATATGGCATAGGTGGGCAAACGTCACTTCTCGTCGTTAAAAAGCGAATCGTTGCTTTCCAGCAATTCCTTCTGGTCTTCGATCATGGACAGCAGGTTTTTGCGGAATTCCGCGGCGGATTCCTTCAGGGACTGGATGACCTTTTCGAGGGCTTCCTTCTCGCCGCTAGCGTCCGCAAGGATGCCGTCCGCCTCGTCCTGCGCTTCCTTTACGATATCCCCGGCTTTGCGCTTGGCGTCTTCCACGGCGCCGTCGGCCAGCTTCTGGGCGTTGAGCAGGATGGTTTCCAGCGTCTGGGAGGTTTTACCCACGACCGCTTCCCCGACGGGCTGCGCTTCCGTTTTCACGGGCTGGACAGCTTTGGCGGCGTCCGCTTCGCGGCGTGCCTTGGCGAGGTCCTCCTCCAACTGGGCGATATGCTGCTGCATGGCGTCCATTTCGTCGCAGATCTGATCCAGGTACTGATCCACGTCATAGGGATCGTATCCCGCGCCCTTGTAGGCGAACTCTTTCTGTTCGATGTCCGATACGGTGATGGCCATGGTATTTCTCCTTTCGACTGTTGCTATCCGCGGGATGCGCCAAAGCGCGTGATCTGCACGGGCAAGCGCCCCTTGCGCGTCGTTGTCCCGAAGGCGTCGACCGTAAGCCGGCCCAGCCCCCGTACGGAAATCGCGTCCCCCGCCTCCACGCGCGCGTCGGGCCGGAGAGTGGGAACGTGGCGCAGTTTCACCGCGCCGGATGCGATCAGCTCCGCGGCCGCGCCGCGCGAGAGGGAAAACCCTTCCGCCACGATTGCGTCCAGCCGCGGACTTTGCACGGTGCCCCTGCGCGTTTCGCCCTGCGGCGGCGCGAGGGCCGGCAGTCCGTCCGCGACGCTTACGGCAAGCTTTACGCGGCCCGCCTCCGTAAGGCTCTGCGCGATCTCCCCGGCCAGCGCCGCATCCGCGAACAGGTAGGCACGCTCGCCGTCCAGCGCGATATCCCCCAGGCGGGAACGCCTCAGCCCCAGCGCCATTACGGCACCCAGCAGATCCCGGTGGCCCGGGGCCTGCTGCCGGGGCCAGGTCATCTCCAGCGCGGCGATGGGAAAGGGGCGCGGCGCAGCGTTCGCAGGGGCAAAGCACGCCATGCGGCGTTCCGCGCCCTCGTACCCGCCACAAAAGGCGACATTCACGCCCGCCCGCTTCGCGGCGGCCTGCGCGAGCTCCGCCTCGGGCGGCGTTAAAAACGGCGTAAAACGAGGCGCCTCCAGCCCTTCGGCCTGTTCGGCCAGCTCCAGGAGCCGGTCAAAGCCCAGAAGCCCTTCGGCGTCGCGGGGCATTACAGAAGCGCGTTACGCAGAAGCTGCAACAGCCACCCGGCGATTTCCAGCAGCAGCCACAGCACGGCCGGCGAAAAATCCAGCCTCGTCTGCCGAAGCTTGGGGAAGGCCTTGCCAAGCCACTGGCGGATCGGCGCCAGGACGGGCTCGATGTATTTGCCCGCTAGGAGCGTGTATTTGTTCTGCGGGATGACCAGCAGCATGATCACATAGACGACGACCACCCACGAAGCAAGATTGACCAGAAAGATCGCCACGTTGAAGATGATATTCAAAAGTCCGACCAGCATGGTTTTCCCTCCCGTTGATAAGCTCCGTCCGTCCTCGCGGGGCGGGCCGGGCGCGCGGCGGCCGTAAAGGCTATCGGCCCGCCATACCGTTGTCGTTTCTGGAAAAGTTGCCCGCCATGCCGAAGAAACCGCGACCGGACGAGGCCGCCGCGGCTGCGGGCGGGTAAGCGTCCTCCTCCGCGGCCTGCCGGGGCGCATGCTGCGCGCGATAGCCGTCGGGACGCGCGTTTGCGGCAAAGCCGGCCTGATAGGCGTTCTGCGGCGCTTCGTAGCCCGCCTGCGGGGCCGCGTTCATGCCGAAGGCCGAAGGCTGCGCGGCGTAGGCCGTCCGCTCCGGCTGGGCGTAGCCGTAGCCGGCAGGCTGGGCGGAGTACCCGGCGCCGGGCCGCGAGGCGTAACCCGCCTCGGCCTGCGCGGCGTAGCCGTAACCCCCGGGCGCCGCATAACCGGCGTTCGGCGCGGCGTAGCTTTGCTGGCGGTAGCCCTGCGGCTGCGCGCCCGCGTAGCCGTAGCCCGCAGGCTGCGCGGCGTACCCGACGCCGGGCTGCGCGGTATAACCCGCCGTCGCCGGTGCGGCGTAGCCGTAGTTCGGCGTTTCGCGGGCGGAGGTGTACTTCTGCATGGCCTGATCGACCACCACGTACACGGAGGGCGACGAAATCAGGTAAATGCCGCGCTGCGATATCTTGCGCAGGCTGCAGCCCAGAGTATAGGCCGCGCCGCTGAGCATGTCCACGCAGCGCTGGCGCTCGCTGTCGTTGGCGATGAACTCCATATTGAGGAACACCGAGGCGTTGGATTTGATGTACTCGATCACCTTGGTGCATTCGTTCCGGTTGCGAAGCAATACGATATATTCCACGTGTGCGTACAGGTTGCCCTCCGGCCCGCGGATCATGCCCGGGAACGGCAGGACGTTGTTTTGCTGCTGGGGTGACTGGGGCTGCTGGTAGGCGGCCGGCTGTGCGCCCTGGCGGTTAAAGGCCTGGGTGCGCTGCTGCTGCTGGGCAGCCTGCTGCCTGCGCGCCTGCTGTTCCATCTGCTGACGGCGCATTTCCTCCTCGGCCTGAATATCCCGCTGGGAACGGTAGGGCACCCGCCCGCCGTAGGGATCGGCCGCCTCGGGGACGTCCGCCGCCTCGACATCGGCGCCCGGAACGGCATCCGGCGCGGAAGCGCGCATGCCGCCGTACGCCTGCTCCGCTTCGGGAGAAGCGTAGTAAGCGCCCGCAGGTACCGGGTCGGTTTCCCCGCCGCGCGCAAATCTGCCGCCGCGCTCCGTCAACCATTCGTTGACTTTTTGGAACATACCCAAAGCGTCGTACCTCCCGCCGCCGTCCTGATGCAAGGAGCGGCCGCTTTGTGAATCGACGGGCTCCGGACGCGCCTGCGGCCGTCCCGTCGGGAAAGGGTTACGCGCGGTAGAGGGCCGTGCCGACCCTGACCATCGTCGCGCCTTCCCGCGCGGCGATCGCGTAATCGTGGCTCATGCCCATGGACAGCTCCTCCATGCTCACGCCGGGGATCGCTTCCAGCCGGAGCTGGTCGAACAGCGCGCGCATGCCGCGGAAGTAACGGGTCAGCTGTTCTTCGTCGTCCACGAAGGGCATGATGGCCATCAGCCCGCGCACGCGGAGATTGGGGTAATCCTTCATGCGGCGCAGGAAGGGTCGTACCTCCTCCACGGCGAGCCCCGCCTTCTGGCTTTCGCCGGCGATGTTCACCTGCGCGAGCGCCGTCAGTACGAGGCCGCGCTGTTCGGCGCGGCGCTGGACTTCCTCCGCGAGGGCGAGCCTGTCCAGCGAATGGAGCATCCATACTTTATCTATTATATCTTTAACTTTGTTGGTTTGCAACCTGCCAATCCAATGTAAACGCAATTGCGGGTCAATTTTTGGCAATTTGGGCAGCGCAACCTGCGCGCGGTTCTCCCCGATGTCCGTTACGCCCAGCGCCGCAAGGCGGTTGATGACCTCCGGGGCGACCGTTTTGGTGACCGCCACCAGCCGCGCGGGCGGCGCGCCGCGGTAAATGTTCTTCTCAAGCGTTTCCCTGACCGCGGTCAGGTTTTTGAGAAGCGTCTCCTCGGAAACGTCCGAAAGCAACAGGTTCCTGTCCGATGTCCCTTGCCCCTGCAACGCGCTTACCTCCTAATAAAACAGCCGTACCGTCTGCCCCGTGCCCAGGACGCCCGTCTGAACGGCGGAAATGAACACCTTGTCCCCCTGGGTCGCGACGATGTTGACCGGAATGAAGACCATCGAGCCGTCCTCCTGGATGCGTACGACGCCCTTCTGGTCGTTCTGGGTGTAGATGGCGGCGGCGGGCACCACGAGGCCGTCGGCGTACTCGCCCAGCTCCGCCTCGCAGGTGCGCATGTAGAGCACCGGCGTCACGTCCCCCATCACGGCCAGGCGCACGAGCAGCTCGCCGCTGGCACGGGTGTAGCTGAGCACCTGCGCGTCCACGGTGGTATTGGAAAACTGCTCCAGCTTCAGCTTGTAGGTGGTGCCCTCCACCGGCGTCCACACGCTGTTCTTGATGAGCATCAGCACGGCGTAGTTGTTGTTTTTCACCAGCCGGTAGATGTCCGTCTTGCCGCGCTCGGAGGCGTCCACCTCCGGCTTTTGGCCGTCGAACATCGCGCGCACCTCGGCAGGCGAATAGCTTTCGAACTTGTCGGGGGTCAGCGCCGCCTCGTAGCCGTCGGTGTAAAAGCTGATGATGCTCTCCTGCGTGGCGGCACGTTGCTTGATCCAGCTGTCGATGCGCTGCTGCTGGGTCTCCTCGTCGTCGTAGAGGCGGTTCAGGCGCATGTCGGAGGAATACTTGCTGCGAAAATACTGCTGCCGCTCGTCGATCGCCGTTTCCAGGATGCCTTCCTCGTTGATCAGGTTGCCGCGCGCGCCCTGCACCAGCGAGCGCACCTCCAGCCCGCGCTGCACCACCTCGGTCTCCAGCCGCGACATCTTCTGGTCGTAGGCCGTCTCGGCATCCAGCAGGGTCTGCTGATAGTCCTTGATCTGGTCGCGGTAATCCTGCAGGGTGGTCATTTCCTTGCTGCTGTAGCCGGTGGAATACACGTAACAGACCACGTCGCCGCGGTAGACCACGCTGCCTTCCTGGGCCACGTACTCGATGCTCTGCACGCTTTCGTCGTTATAGACGGTCTCGTTGCGCACGATCAGCGCGTCGCCGTCGTACACGGTGCCCAGCGTCCCTTCCGCGATCACGGCGGTCGTGGGGCGGCTGCCGCGCATGTTGTTGAGCGTGAACATCGCCGCGGCCACCAGAATGGCGACGATGGCCAGCGCCTGCAGGATGCGCGCCCCACGGCTGCGGTTGCGGCGCCGTTCCTTTCGGCGCTGCTTGCGTTCCCGCTTGGCCTTGACCGCCGCGTGCGCCTTCTGCGCCGCGCGCCATTCCAGCAGCTGCTCGGGACTCATGCCCAGCTGGGCGGCCTGCCATTGCAGCTGCTGGGCCTCGGTCATGCCCTGCCCGGCGGCCTGCCCGGCCGTCGGGCTCTGCGAGGCCTGCCACTGCGCAAACTGCTCGGGGGTCATGCTCTGCCCGGGCTGCCACTGCGCCGCCTGTGCGGCGGGTACGCCCTGCATGGCCTGCCACTGCGCCGCCTGTTCGGGCGTCATGTTCTGCATGGCCTGCCACTGCGCGGCCTGCTCGGGGGTCATGTTCTGCATGGCCTGCCACTGCGCGGCCTGCTCGGGGGTCATGTTCTGCATGGCCTGCCATTGTGCGATCTGCTCCGGCGTCCAGTTCCCGTTACCCTGCATCCCATAACCTCCTGACGTCGGCCAAAGCCTCCCCCGGAGGGAGGCGTCGGCTTCGATTTACGCTTCACTGCTTTTATGTTCATTCGGCGCAGGCGTTTCCCGCCTTTACGCGCCGCTCTCCTCGATGGCCCGCAGCCTTGCCAGCACCCGTCGCTCCATGCGCGACACCTGCATCTGCGATACGCCCAGCCGCTTGGCGGTCTCCCGCTGGCCCAGGCGGTCGCGGTAGCGAAGGGTCAAAAGCTGGCGTTCCTTATCGTCCACCTTGCTCAGGATCCAGTTCATCCACTGCGCCTGTTCGACACGTTCGTAACCCTCGTCATCCGCGCCGAGCATGGCGCTCAGGTCCGCGTCGGCCTCCGCCGCCACGGGCGCGTCCAGCGAGGCGATATCCGTCTGGTTGCGCATGTCCAATAGCATCAGCAGTTCGTCCGGGGTGATGCCCATCGCGTCGGCCAGCTCCCGCGCGCTGGGTTCGCGCAGCTCCTCGCGCTCGAACTGTTCGCGAACCTGCTGCATTTTATAGAGCTTCTGGCGCGCGTCGCGCGGCATGCGCATGCCGGAAGCCTTGTCCCTGAGGTAATTGCGCACGTCCCCCGCGATGGTCGGCACGGCGTAGGTCACGAAGCGGAAGCCGCGGGAGGGATCGAAACGCTCGATGGCCTTCATCAGCGCGATGCTGGCCACCTGCTGGAGATCCTCACGCTCCGCGCCCCGCCCCTCGAAGCGCCGCGCCACCGCGTGCGCAAGGGGCAGGTAGCTTTCCACCAGCTCGTCGCGCAGCGCCGGGGCGCGCGTGGCCGCGTATCGCTCCAGGATCGGAACCAAACGTTCGTCATTCATGCGAATTTCCCGCCCCTTACACCGGCAGGGAGAAGCCGATGGAGCCCACCCCGCACGCGTCGCACTGCAGCGACACGTCCGGCATCAGCGTTTCCAGCACGCCGCGGGTCACCTCCAGATCGCTCTGGGGCACGTCGGAAGCGCCGCCGCTACGAACGGCGTTAAGGCAGCAGTACAGCCGCCCGTCGCCGATGCGCGCGCGCAGCTCCAGGCGCTCCGCCTTCACGGGCTGGTGCAAAAGACAGTCGCAGCATTCGTCCGTCGCCGAGCGGAGATCGTCGATCAGGCCGACGTCCAGGCCGGCGAGCATTCCAAGGCCGCTGAGCGCCATGCGCGCCAGCAGCACAAAATCCCTGTCCGCAGGCAGGCTGAGCATGATTTCGCCCTGCTTATCAGCCATATTTCCGTCCCCTTTCGGCCGTACGCAACGATACGGAACCGGGCTTATCCTATCATATCCAGGAGCACTTTTGCAAGTAGCAGGCCCAGCGCCACCAGCATCATCACCCGCACCAGCCTGCCGCCGCGGCGGATGGTCATGCGGCTGCCGACGGCCGCGCCGAGCATGGCGCACAGTCCCACCGGAATGCCCAGCAATATCAGCACGTTGCCGGTCACAAGGAGGCTCGCGAGCGCCGCCAGGTTGCTGGCGAGGTTGACCAGCTTGGCCGTGCCGCTGGCCAGCACCTCCTCCATGGCGAAGATCTGTAAGAAAAGTAAAATCAGGAACGTGCCCGTGCCGGGGCCCACGAGCCCGTCGTAGAAACCCACGCCGCAGCCGATGGCAAAGGCGGTCCCGCGCGTCGCCCCGGGCGTGCGCACCTTGGGCTCACCCCTCCGGCCGCGCCTGCGCAGCGTGAGCACCGCCGCCACGGGGATGCAGCCCAGCACCAGCGCCTGCACCACGCGGCCGGGCAGCGCCGTCATCACCAGCGCACCGATCGCGCTGCACAAAAGCGCGCCCAGCGCCGCGGGCACGCCGATCGCCCTGTCCACCTTGCCGGCGCGGCCGTAAGTGACGGTGGCGAGCGTGGTGCCCATCATGGCGGAAAGCTTGTTGGTGCCGGCGGCTATCGCGGGCGGCAGGCCCGCCAGATAATAGGCCGGCAGCGAGATCATCCCGCCGCCGCCCGCGATGGAATCGATGAAACCCGCCAGCAGCGCCAGCGGGCAGACGATCAGGAACTGTGTCGCGGTCAGGGTCATGCGGTTTCACTCTTTCGTGCGATTTTCAGCTTCTCCACGGGAAGATCGTAGAGAAGCGGGAACAGCCCGAGCGTGCAGACGAGCGGACTGAAGGAGAAGAACCGGGCGTCCGGTCCGCACAGCAGGCACATGGTCCCCAGGTTGTACAAAAGCGTCGGCACGCACAACAGCAGCGCGCGGGGGCCGTTTTGGCGCAGCGCCCGGAGCGAAAGGACCAGCGCCAGCGCGAAGGAGACCCCGATGTTGCCGAAATACCACCCCAGCGGCCAAAGCGCGTACGGCGCCGTGATCAGCGCCTTCACGGCGCCGCCCAGACGGTTGAGGCGGCCGTCGTAGCGGGGAACGTCGGGCAGATCGCCGGAGTTGCGCACGGCCACGTTGGCCGTGCCTTCGTCGTCAAGCCCCCAGACCAGGTCGGTCACGCCGTTTACGGCCGCGAAGGCCGTTTGGGGGTCGGCAAGCGCCGCGCTCTTCGCCATGGCCAATACCTGCGCGAGCGTTGCGTTCGCGATGAGGGCGCGGGTGTTGCCGAACTTGATGGAGTTGTAGTTGTGCGTCTGGTAGCTTTCCCATCCGGCCTCGTCCGCCATGGCGTCGGTAAAGGCGCGGGTCTGCGCGTCCAGCGCGTCCGGGTTCAGCTTGCGCACGTCGCACACGACCGTCATGGGCAGGCCCACGGACTCTTCGAGGGTGTTATCGGGGTAAGTCACGTGGAGCGAGGCGTACAAGGACCCCCACACCAGCGCCAGCGCGGCCAGCAACGCCGCCGCCGCCGTCAGCCCCCCGCGCAGGGAACCGCGGCAGGCAAGCAGCGCCGTAACCAGCAGCGGCGCCGTAAAGAAAAAGGCGTTATGCCGAACCAGCGTCGTAAACGCGAGCGCGAGGCCGAAGGCCAGCGCGTTTCGGAGCTTTTTGAGCCACGCTCCCCGGCTCAGGTACAGGTTGACCGCCTGCGCGAACAGCACCGTAACGCCCAGGGTCATGGCGTTGTCCTTCCACAGGTACATCATGGTGTTGCCCACGATGGGCGCGGCCACGACCAGCGCCTCCGCCGCGAGCAGCCACAGGGGCTTCATGCCCCAGGCGGCCAGCGTGGCGATCAGGTAGCCCATCGCCAGGCTGAAAGCCGCGCACTGCACGGCCAGCGCGAAGGTATAGCTGGGCGTGACCAGCGCGCACAGCCGCAAAAGCAGCGTGTGGAACACCGGATGCCAGTTGGAATAGCTGCCCGTCAGCGCCTGCGTCCACTGCACCGCCGCGTCCACCGACACGCCGCCGGGGTTGGCCGCCGCCAGGTATACCGCGAGGATCGCGCCGCTCACCGCCGTGCCCGCCCAAAACACCCACGGCCTGAGCCGCGCGCGTTCCGTGGGCGCCGCTTTGCCCTTCCACCGGCCCGTGAGCGTGCGAAGGCCCAAAAACAGGCCCGCCGCGATCAGCAGGAACCATAGAAGCGCCGCGACCGTCTCCGCCGCGGAGGCGAACAGGGCGCTGCGACCGAGGTAGGCGGCGTACGCCAGGTACAGGCCCAGGCAGGCCGCGCATGCCTCGAACAGCAGGCGATGCGGCTTGCTTTGCCACAGAGGGGCGTTAAGCCGGCCGGGTGCGTTTTTCATTCGTGCGGCGCTCCTTTCCAAAGCGAAGGGGCCGGGCCCGGCCCGACCCCCGGATGGAAACTAGCGGACAAACTCGTTGTAGATGGCGCGGATGGACGCCTCGAAATCGCAGCAGTCCACCCCCACCAGGATGCTCAATTCGCTGGATCCCTGGTCGATCATGCGGACGTTGACGTGCTCGCGGCTGAGCGCCGTAAACAGGCGCGCCGCGGTGCCGGGGCTGTGCACCATGCCGCGGCCGACGGTGGCGATCAGCCCCATGTCGTCGTGGATGGTCAGGGTGTCCGGCGAAGTCAGCTCCATGATGCGGGACAGCACCTGCTCCTTCACCGGCATCAGCTGCGCCGTTTCCAGCACCACGCACATCGTATCGATGCCCGTGGGCAGATGCTCGAAGGAAAGCCCCGCCTCCTCCACCGCCTGCAGCACCCTGCGGCCGAAGCCCTTTTCGGCGTTCATCATGGCCTTCTCCACCGAAATGACCGAAAAGCCCATGCGGCCCGCGATGCCCGTGATGAGGTAGGGGCTCTTCTCGGCTTCGGACTGGTGGGTGATGATGGTGCCGCTGTGCTCGGGGCAGTTGGTGTTGCGGATGTTGGTGGGGATACCCGCGCGGTGCACGGGAAAAACGCTGTCCTCGTGCAGCACGGTCGCGCCCATGTAGCTGAGTTCCCGCAGTTCCCGGTAGGTGATGCTGCGGATGGACTGGGCCCCCTCCACGATGCGCGGATCGGCCATCAGAAAGCCGGAAACGTCCGTCCAGTTCTCGTACAGGTCCGCGCCGGCGGCGCGGGCGACGATGGCGCCGGTAATGTCGCTGCCGCCGCGGCTGAACGTGCGGATGGAGCCGTCCGGCATGGAGCCGTAAAAGCCGGGCACCACGGCGTTTTGCAGCTGCGCAAGCCGCGCGCCCAAAACGTCGTTGGTGCGTTCGCTGTCAAACGTCCCGCCTTCGGTAAAAAAGATGCAGTCCTTCGGGTCGACGAACGCAAAGCCCAGATAATTGCTTAAAAGCAGGCCGTTGAGGTACTCGCCGCGGCTGGCGCAGTAATCCTCGCCCGCCCCGCCCTCGATGCGTCTGCGAATGGTAAGCAGGGCGCCTTCCAGGTCCAGCGTCAGCGAAAGGTTGCCGGCGATCGCCCGGTAGCGCTCCTCCACCTGGCCGAAAACCGTCTGCCAGTCCTCGCTGGCCGCACGCAGGCGGCAGGTTTTATACAACAGGTCGGTCACCTTATCGTCGCCCGGGCAGCGTTTGCCGGGGGCGCTGGGCACCACATACACGCGGCGCGGATCCATGCGCAGGATATCCTTCACCTTGCGGAACTGCCCCGCGTCGCACAGCGAGCTTCCCCCGAACTTCGCGACGATATAGCCCATTCCGATCGTCCCCTCCCGTGATCCCGGCGGTCAAAAAACGGCTGCCGGTGCGCCCGGCCAGGCCGGGCCCCATGAAAAGATATTGTAGCGGAAATCGGCGGCAAATGCAATCGTTTCGCTGAAAACTGCCGGTTACGGCTGCGGCGGCGCCGCGTCGGCCCCGTGCGCCGCGCGCCAGTCCGCCTTCAAGACGCCCATCACCGCCAGATCGACGTATTCCCCGTCCACCATAAACGCTTCGCGCTTCACGCCTTCCAGTCGGAAACCGGCCTTTTCATAGCAGCGCACGGCGCGTCGGTTCACCTGCGCCACTTCCAGCTCCACGCGGTTCAGCCCCAGCGTGGTGAACGCGTATGCCAAAAGCAGCGCGATCGCCTCCCCGCCCAGGCCCTTGCCGCGCTCGGCCTCCCGGCCCATCACGACGGCCATTTCCGCCAGGCGCAGCTTCCAGTTGACGCTGGTCAGGTCGATCTGGCCCAGATAATCGCCGCTTTCCCGGTCGGCGATCACGAAAAACGCGCCGTTGGGCCCCGCGTGGGTCGCGTGATCCAGAAAGTCGGCGGTATCGGCGGCGCTTTGGGGCATCCAGTAGCGGGAGGAGAGGTAGCGCACCGTCTCCCGGTCGTTGACCCAGGCGCGGATGGCCGCGTAATCCTCCTGGCGGTATTCCCGCAGGAGTATTCGTTTTCCATACAGGTACGGCATGCTTCCCTCCTATTTGTTGCGCAGCAAAAGGCCTTCCTTGTCCCGGAAATTCCCGCAGGCGATGACAATCAGGTCGATAAGCCACCCGAGGCCGTATGCGCCGCCCGTGAACAGGTAAAGGATGCCCGTGCCGATCTTACCGACATAAAAACGGTGCAGCCCCAGCCCGCCGCCGAAAATGCACAAAAGCAGCGCCGCAAGCCAGCTGCGCTCCGAGCGCGCGGGCTGGGCGGGCGTTTCCACATACACGACGCGGGGCTCCGCCGCGGGCCTTTCCACGTACACGACGCGGGGCTCCGCCGCGGGCGGGGGCGCTGCGGGCGGCTCGTCGTCGGTCAGAAAGACGGTGCTGCCGCAGCTCGGGCATTTGCGGTCGCCCTTGAGGACGCGCGTTTTACAGTAGGCGCAGTAGGCCATGGCGATCTCTCCGTTTCTGTTAGCGTCAGTCCTCGTCCGCCCAGCTCAGCGGATACTCCTCCACGGGGTTATCCAGCTTCTGGCCGTTTTTCTTAAGCACGCTCAGGACGCTGTCGATGTTTTCCTGCTTGGTGTAGGGCGTGGGGATCAGGTCGTTGTACTTCTGTACGGAGGAGATTCGCGACGGGATGATGATGAAGCCGTCGTTGGAACATTCCCCGTCCTTCACGCGCAGCTTGATCTGAAACACGAAGGTGCTCATGTCGTCGGGCTTGCTGTTGCCCGCGAAGCAGAAATTGCCCAGCGAATAGACGATGTACTTGCCGTTGTATTCCTCGATGGGGTTGATGCGGTGGCTGTGGTGCCCCACCACCAGGTCGGCGCCCGCGTCGATGGCGATCTTGCCCAGCTTTTGCTGGTTGTCGTTGGGCGCGTAATCCAGTTCCGCGCCCCAGTGGAAGCTGACGACGACCACCTCGCAGCCCTGCGCCTTGAGGGTTTTCACATCCGCCGGCACGTCGTTGAGGAGCCGCTCGTGCTCGCTTTTCAGGTCATAGTAGGCGAGCATGCCCATCTTCACCCCGTGCAGGGTAAACACCAGCGGCTCGCTTTCGCAGTAGTAGCTGACCCCGGCGGAAAGCAGGGTCTGCTTGGTTTCGGCCAGCCCTTCCTCGCCCATGTCCAGCACGTGGTTGTTCTCCAGCGACACGCACTCCACCCCGTTTGCGGGGAGGATGGCGGCGTAGGCGGGATCGGCGCGGAAGAGGTAGGAGTTTTCGAGCTTATCGGGGTTTCGGCCGGCGGTGGTCAGCGTGCCTTCGAAGTTCATCACCGTCCAGTCGTCGTTTTCCAGTATGTCTTTGTAATTCTGAAAAATAAAGTTCGCGTCCCCGTCGTGCTTGGCCAGCTCCTTGTCGAACAGGGACTGGCCGTTGTACTGCACGTTTTCACCGATGGTAAAATCCCCGGTGAAGGTGAGCTTGAGGACGATGGAGCCGTCCGGCTCGTACACCGGCGCGGCGCGGTCGGCCAGCGCGGTCGCCGTGGAGTCCTCGACAGCCGCGTCCTGCGAGCCGTCCTCCCCGGTCGAGCCGGTCTGGCCGTTGGTAATGTCGTTTCCGTCCGCGTCGAAAAGCGTGATGGAAACCTCCTGATCATCCTCGGTCGCCAGCGCCGCAAGCGGCGAAAGCAGGCAGAAGATTAAAAATAGCGCGAGGGCCTTTCGTAACATTCGTTACCTCCTTGTGGTTCCGGGGAAAAACGGGGCGGGCGGGCGACGCCCGCCCCGGAGGGGTGGTTCACAGATCGCGAACGAAAGAAGCGATGCGCTCCAAAGCGATATCCAGCTGCTCCAGCGCCGTCGCGTAGCAGCAGCGGATATGCCCTTCGCCGCATTCGCCGAACGCCGTGCCGGGCACGCAGGCCACCGATTTTTCGCGCAGCAGCCGCTCGCAGAACGCTTCGCTGCTCAGTCCCGTCTTTTGGATGCCGGGGAACACGTAGAACGCGCCCAGCGGCTCGAAGCAGTCGAGCCCCATTTCGCGGAAGGCGTTGAACATCAGCCGGCGCCGGTGGTCGTAGCTCTGGCGCATGGTCACGATGTCGCTGAAGCCGTCCTCCAGCCCCTGGCGCATCGCTTCCTCGGCGGCCACCTGCCCCTGCGTGGGCGCGCACATGATGGTGTACTGGTGGATTTTCACCATCACGTCCATCAGCTCCGCCGGCGCGCACACGTAGCCCACGCGCCAGCCGGTCATGGCGAATGCCTTGCTGAAGCCGTTGATGTACACGGTGCGTTCCCGCATCTCCGGCAGCGCCGCGATGCTCACGTGCTCTTCGGGGCCGTAGGAAAGCTCGGAGTAGATTTCGTCGCTGATCACGATCAGGTCGTGCCGAAGGATAACGTCTCGAAGCTTCTGCAGGGCTTCCCGGCCGATGATCGCGCCGGTGGGGTTGTTGGGGTAGGGCAGCAGCACGGCCTTGGTTTTGGGGGTGATGGCCGCCTCCAGGTCGGCGGCGGTCAGCACGAAGTTGCGGCTCGCGTCGGTGCGGATGGGCACGGCCACGCCCCCGCCGAAGATCACGGCCGGGCGGTAGCTGACGTAGCTGGGCTCGGGCACCAGCACCTCGTCGCCGGGGGTGAGCAGCGCGCGCATCGCCAGGTCGATGGCCTCGCTGGCACCGATAGTGACGAGAATCTCCCTTTCCGGGTCGTAGGTCAGCCCGTAGCGCACGTCCAGGTAGCGGCCGATCTGCCTGCGAAGCGAGATGCGGCCCCAGTTGCTGGTGTACTGCGTTTCCCCGTCCAGAAGGCTGTCGATGGCGGCGTTGCGGATGTGGTAAGGGGTCACGAAGTCCGGCTCGCCCACGCCCAGCGAGATGGCGCCGGGCATGGTTTGCACGATGTCGAAGAATTTACGGATGCCGCTTTTGGGAACCGCGGCGACGCCGGGGTTCCAGTACTGGCTGTAATCCATCAGGGGTTCACCGCCAGTCGCTTGTCCTGGGAATCCCCCTCGAAGATGACGCCGTCGCTCTTGTAGCGCTTGAGCACGAAGTGGGTCGCCGTGCCGGTGACGCTTTCCAGCACGCTCAGCTTGGTGCTGACGAAGTAACCCAGCTCCTTGAGAGTGTGGGCCTCCACCAGCAACAGCAGGTCGTAGGCGCCGCTCATGAGGTAGACGGTCTTGACCTCGTCGAAGCGGTAGATGCGCTTGGCGATGGCGTCGAAGCCCTCGTCCCGCTGGGGGGTGACGCGCACCTCGATCATCGCTTCCACGCGGTCCTTATCGGTTTTGTCCCAATTGATGACGGGCGAGTACCGCAGGATGATCCCGCGTTTTTCCATATCGTCGATCATCGCGCCGACCTCTTCGGGCGACCGTCCCATCATCACGGCGATTTTCTCAAGGGGCAGGCGGCAATCCTGCTGGAGCAGCTGTAAAAGCTCGATCTGCGTGTTTTGCATTGTATACGCTCCTTTTCCCCGCGCCGGGCGGGGTTTATCTTCATTGGCTTAAAACAAACCGACGATGTTCCCGCTTTCGTCCACGTCGATATCCACCGCCGCCGGCCTTTTGGGCAGGCCCGGCATGGCGATGATGTCGCCCGTGAAGGCAACCACGAAGCCCGCGCCGGCGCTCAGGCGAATGGAACGCACCGTGAGAGTGAAGCCTTCGGGCGCGCCGTAGGCGGCCGGGTCGTCGCTCACGCTGTACTGGGTCTTGGCCATGCACACGGGGCATTTGCCGTAGCCGTCCTTCTCCAGCTGGGCCAGCGCCTTTTCGGCCTCGGCGGTGAAGTTCACCGCTCCGGCGTGGTAAACGCGCGTGGCGACCGCGGCGATCTTGTCGCGCAGGGGAAGATCGTCCTCGTAGGTGAAATGGGCTTCGGGGGTGGGGTTTGCATCGGCGGCCCGGCAGACAGCATCCGCCAAAGCGATCGCCCCCCTTCCGCCTTGCGCCCAGCCTTCGCACAACTCACAGGGAACGTCCATACGGGCCAGTTCCGCCCGTACGTAAGCCAGTTCCCCTTCCCCGTCGGTCGTGAAGCGGTTGAGCGCCACCACCACGGGGAGCCGCCAAAGGTTGCGGATGTTGGAAACGTGGCGCGTTAGGTTCGCCATGCCCGCTTCCAGCGCCGCCTGATCGGGGCGGGACAAATCGGCCTTCGCCGCGCCGCCGTGGTGCTTGAGCGCGCGAAGCGTCGCTACCAGCACGACGGCATTGGGCCACAGGCCGTTCATCCGGCACTTGATATCCAAAAACTTTTCCGCGCCCAGGTCCGCGCCGAAACCCGCCTCGGTCACCACATAATCCGCCATTCTCAGGGCGAGCGTGGTGGCGGCAACGCTGTTGCAGCCGTGCGCGATATTGGCAAACGGGCCGCCGTGCATCAGGCAGGGCGTACCGTCGAGGGTCTGAACCAGGTTGGGGTCGAACGCGTCGCGCAACAGCGCCGTCATCGCGCCCGCCGCGCCGATCTGCGCCGCGGTCACGGGCTCGCCCGCATAGGTGTAGCCCACCACGATGGCGCCCAGCCGCGCCTTGAGGTCGGTCAGGCTGCCCGCCAGGCAGAAGGCGGCCATGACCTCGCTGGCGGCGGTGATGTCGAAGCCGTCCTCGCGGGGCGTGCCGTTCTTCTTGCCGCCCAGCCCCTGCACAATCTGGCGGAGCTGACGGTCGTTGACGTCCAGGCAGTGCCGGAAGCAGATGCGCCGCGGGTCGATCATCAGCGCGTTGCCCTGCTGCACGTGGTTGTCCACCATGGCGCACAGGAGGTTGTTGGCGGCGGTCACGGCGTGCAGGTCGCCGGTAAAATGCAGGTTGATGTTTTCCATCGGCACGACCTGCGCGTATCCCCCACCGGTCGCCCCGCCCTTCATGCCGAAAACGGGCCCCAGGGAGGGCTCCCGAAGCGCCAGCATCGCCTTTCGGCCGCCGACGGTCATGCCGTCGGCCAGCGCCACGGAAACGGTCGTCTTGCCCTCGCCCGCGGGGGTGGGGTTCAGGGCCGTCACCAGAATCAGGCGCGCCTTCAGGGGCCGGTCCGCATAGGCGCGGGCGTCGACCTTGGCGATATACCGGCCGTAGGGCGCAAGCGTCTCCGGCGCAAAGCCGGCTTTTTGCGCAATGCTTTCGATAGGTTGCAGCTTCGCCGCGCGGGCGATGTCCAGATCCGTCGCCATCCCTGTTCCTCCCTGCGTGCGCTCAAAATGCGCGTGCACACAGTATAGCGCATCGCGCGCCATCTTTCAAGCGCGAAGCCCGCCCGCAAACGGGAGCGGGGCGGGCTTTTGCGCGCTTTGCGCGGCGCGTTGGCAAAGTTCAGGTAAAAGTTTTTGAAAATGCTTCCTTTCCGCGTTTCCGGGCGGAAGCGGATACGAAAGAGGCGGGCCCGCGCCGGTTGTGCGGACCCGTCTTTTTTTCGTTCGCTCAGATTCCCGGTTCCCCCGCGGGGCCGCCGGAGCGCGGGACGAACTTCCCGTTGAAGTCGCCGCAGCTTTCGCGAAAAACGAAGTCGAAGGGGTGAATGACGGTGGTCGGCTGTTCGCCGGGTTTTTCGATCATCTTCATCATCATCGTGAGGCAGTCGCGGCTCATCTCCTCGATGGGCATGTGGATGCTGGTCAGCGAAGGCACGATGAACGCGTCCTGCGGATTGTCGCCGTAGCTGAGCAGCTCCACGTCGTCCGGCACGCGGACGCCCTGCTTGCACAGGTAACGCAGCGCGCCCACCGCCTGCACGCTTTCCTGAAAGAAAACCGCGGTCGTCAGGTGCTTGGGGTCGGCTTCCATCAACATTCTCATGGCCTCGGCGCCGCCCTCGTAGGTCTGGCTGACCATGGCGACCTGCGTCCGCGGCAGCGACAGCCCCAGTTCCATCGCCGCCGTGGCGAACCCCGACAGCCGAAGCTGCGCGGAACGGGACGGAATCTGGAACGCGACAATCCCCACGTGCCGGTGTCCCCGGGCGTGGAAGAGGGCCGCCGCCCGGGCGCCGATCTCGAAATCATCGATGCATACGGAGCCGCAGTTGTTGAGGATGCGGTTGAACAGCACCAGGGGAATCTGAAAATCGTGCTCGCTCAAAAACGCCACGTCGGTTTCGGAAAGCCCCATGAGAATGGCGCCGCTGTACAGGTTGCGGGAAAAGGCGTCGGCGTTCTGGTAGAGCTTGTCGCGGTGGTAGGGCTGCAGGGTGATCTCCACCTGCTGCTTCTGGTAGGCGTCCACGTACTGCAGCCCCGCGAAGAAGCGGCCGATCAGGATGGGGTTGGAGTCCGTCGGCCAGAACACCACCACGATGGGCTTGCCGGCCTTGCCGGAGGACTGGCGCAGGCGCTTGGCGTACATGTTGGGAACGTAGTTCATCTCCTGCGCCGTGGCCAGCACGCGCTGCTGCGTCTTTTTCGAAACGCGCATTTCCGTACCGCGGCCGTTGAGCACGATGGACACCGTGCCCACGGACAGCCCCAGTTTTTCCGCGATGGCCTGTATGCTGGTATGCGCCTTGGCCATGGTACGGCCTCCTTACGGTGTCGATTGACGATCGTACGTTGCGTTTGTTATGCCTTTTCGGCCGAACGCGTGCGTTTTCCTGCGTTGCCGGCGATGTTTATTCCGCGATGACGGGCAAAAGCAGGCGGGTGGGGTGTTCGGCATCGTGGTAGATCGTCTGGTGCGCCACGACGGTCGTGTCTCCCCAGCCGGTGCGCGCACCGGTGTTCAGGTTGCGGTCGTGGGCGGGGAAGCTGCTGGAGGTGACCGTCAGCTTCAGCCGGTGCCCGGCCTTGAAGACGTTGCTGATGCTGCCCAGGTCGATATCAAACTTGTACGCCTTGCCGGGCGTGAGCAGCGTGGGCGTCCAGCCGTCGCGGAAGCGCCCGCGCACGATGCCCTCCACCAGCGGGAACGCCCGGCCGGATCCGTCCACGTCGCACAGGCGGGCGAAGAAGTCGGTGTCCCTGGCGTCGGTTTCGGCGAACAGGCGCAGGCTTACGCAGCCGGTCACGTCTAGGTCGGCGTCCAGCGGCGCGGAGGTGTACGAAAGCACGTCGCCGCGCTCGTCCAGGTAGCTCGGGTCGGCGAACAGCGTGCGCCCCTGCGCGTCCCTAAGGTCGGACGGCACGGGGTTCTCCGGGTCGTAGGCGTACCGGTCGGGCGCCTCGTCCCCCGCGGGCGTCTGCGACAGGGTGCCGCGCTTGCCGTCCGCGCCGCCGTGCAGGTACCACGGGGTCGCCACGGCGCGCGCGGGCGGCCATTCGGTCTCGTCGCGCCATACGTTGGCGCCCAGCACGAAAACGGTAATCGGCGCCTCGGGCACGCCGCCATCGCGGCCCTTGAGCCAGTGGTCGAACCATTTCTTCATCAAATCGCGGATGCCCCGGCCCTCGCCGCTGTTCTCCGCGCCGAAGTCGATGCCGTCCAGGTTGGAGGACAGCCCGCCGCCGTGCACCCAGGGCCCGATGATCAGCCGGCTCTGCGTGCGCGCCTTCCCGGTGCCGTGGGCCGCGACCTCCCTGTAATTGTCGAAGGTGCCGTCCTTGGCCAGATCGAACCAGCCGGACAGGAACAGCATGGGCATGTCGATGCCCTTAAGCCGGATGGGCCGGTGCGCCTTCTTCCAGTATTCGGGATCTTCCACGCCGTCCACCAGGTCTACGTAATCCAAAAGCACCGGCACGCCGTCGATGCGCGCGGCCGGATTTTCGCGCGAGGGAAGGTAGCGCACCACCTCGTCCCAGCGGCTGTTGTAATCATTGATCTGCGCCCGGATGCGCTCCTTCTCCTGCGCGGATACGTCCATGCGGTCCAGCGAATCCAGCACGCGGGCGTACAGCCAGCGCAGGTGGTAGTGCATCAGCGTGTGCGAGCGGGTGATGCTCAGCGGCTGGATGGCCGAATTCTGGAAGGGGCAGACGGTATCCAGGTGCGGCGGGTTGTTTTCCGCCGCCGCCAGCTGATCGAAGCCGAAGTAGGACAGGCCGAACATGCCCACGTGCCCGTCGCACCAGGGCTGCGCGGCGATCCATTCGATGCTGTCGTAGCCGTCGTCCACTTCGTTTCCGCCGTTGGAGAGCAGGACGCCCTCCGAAAGCCCCGTGCCCCGGGCGTCCTGAAACGCGACGTTGTAGCCCGCGTCGGCCAGCTCCTCATAATTGGCGTAGAGCCACTCGATGCCGATCCTTTCCTTTACGTAGGGGGTGCGCAGCAGGATCGTGGGGCAGGGCTCGTCCCCTTCGGGACGATAAACGTTCATGGACAGCTTTACGCCGTCCCGCATAGGAACCTTCATATCCTTCAATAGTCTCATGGGGTCTCCGCCTTTCTGTACGGTAAAGCATGGGTCGCGGCCGTTTATTCGGTTCAAAATAAGCAAAAACGATTTAGCCTCAGCGATTATTATAACACATAAGGTTTTGAGCCGTCAACCGCCAATCAGCCTTCCCGCGCCTTTTTAGCGAAAGTTTTCGATTGTCGGCCCGGAAATGCGGCATTCGCTCTTGACAAACCAATGTGTACATCCTATAATCTACAAACAGATGGGTTTACTGCAATTAAGCTAAAACGTAATTGCATCGTGTCCGTCCATCAAACACGGTGCCCAAAGAGCCTCAACCCACACCAAACAAAAAAGGAGGGAGACGACCGCACGAAAGGCAGTCCGGAATCCGACCCCCACAGCCGCGGACGCAACGGCATCATCAGCCCGGAATCGAAAGGAGTGGCAACCGTATCATGAAAAAACTGTTCACCACGCTTCTATCCGTATCCCTCGCGCTGGCCATGGCATTGTCCGTCTGGGGCGCGGCGCTGGCGGAGGACGGCGGCGTGCAGCTTACGCGCATCGCCGACGGCAACGTGACCTGGAGTTGCTTTAAGGGTTCCCATACGGTCATCGGCACCCAGATCGACGACTGGAGCCAGACCGAGGTCGCCCAGCTCATCGCCAGGCAGACCGGCGTGAACCTTACGTACATCACCCCGCTGCTGGGCGAGGAAACCACGCAGCTGTCCCTGCTGGTGTCCTCCCAGACGCTGCCGGACTTCCTGTATTCCCCGGACGCCAACTACACCGGCGGCACCGTGGCGATGCTGGACGACGGCCTGACCATCGACCTGGCCCCCTACCTGGACCAGATGCCCAACTTCAAGGCGGCGCTGGAGCAGTCCGAATTCCGCCAGAAGGAAGTCTACACCGACGACGGGCGCATCACGGGCCTGCCAACCTTCTTTGACAACGACGACGAAAGCGAAGTGTTCGTGGGCATCCTGATCCGCAAGGATCTGCTCGACCAGGTCGGCATGGACATCCCCGTGACGTACGACGACTGGTACAACGTCCTCACCGCCTTCAAAAACGAGTGCGGCATCAGCAAGCCCATTTCCTGCGGCCCGCAGATGTTCGGCCAGAACAACATGTGGTCCAGCGGCTACGGCTTCGGCTACATGGATTATTTCGGCACCAACAAGCCCTTCTACCAGATCGACGGCCAGGTGCGCTACGCGCCGCTGGACGATACCGAGTCGTTCAGGGCCTATCTGGAAATGATGGCCAAGTGGTACGCCGAAGGCCTGATCGACCCCGACTTCCAGAGCGTGACCGATATCAACGCCCAGATCGCCACCTATTCCAACCCCGAGTGCGGCGCCTGCATCACCGCCTACTCCCTGGGCCCGGTGCTGGCCTCCATCGGCAGCGCCGCCAACCCGGATTTCGAGTACGTGTGCGCGCCCATCCCGGTGCTGGAAGAGGGTCAGCAGACCCACCTGTATTACGAGACTTCCCGCATGTATAAGAACAGCCTCGTGATCACCACCTCCTGCCAGGATATCGACCTCGCGCTCAAGTACTGGGATCAGTACTACACCGAGGACATGAGCCGCCTCACCTGCTGGGGCATCGAGGGCGAAACCTACACCTACGACGAAAACGGCCAGGAGCAGTGGACGGATCTGGTGAAGAACAACCCGGATTACAACTTCCTGAGCATGCGCTTCTCCATTATCGGCAGCTCCCAGCCCGGCAACTACGACATCCGCTCCGAGGGCGTGGAAGACTTCAGCGTGGCGGCCAACGAGCTGTACCGCAGCCACGGCGACAACGCCTACCGCATTCCCAGCAGCGTCACCCTCAGCGAGGACGAGCGCGACACGTACAACGCCGTGATGACGGACGTCAACACCTTCGTGGAGGAAACCTGCCTGCAGTTCATGATGGGCACCCGTTCCTTCGATACCTACGACGACTTTATCGCGCAGGTACAGGGTATGGACGTGCAGTCGGCCATCGACGTATATCAGGCCGCGCTGGACCGTTACAACGCCCGCTAAGGCGAACGGCGCCCGACGAAACGGCGAAGCCCGTTTCGCCGGGTGCGCGCCGTCCCCGCAGGCATGGCCTGCGGGGACGCGCCGAAGCAGCCCTGCCACTTGGCAACGTTTCTCGCGAAAATAGCTTGGAGGGGAAGCGCTTGAACACACTTCTGTCCAATTACAAGCGGCACCGGATGCTATACTGGCTGTGCCTGGCCGTGATGGGCTATTTTTTCATTTTTGCGTTCCTGCCGATGGGCGGCCTGGTGATCGCCTTTCAGAAATACAAACTGGCCAAGGGCATCCTGGGCAGTTCCTTCGTCGGTTTTGCGCATTTCGAGCGTTTTTTTCAAAGCCAGTACTGCTGGCGCGTCATCCGCAACACCCTGGTCATCAGCGGCCTGGACCTGCTCTTCGCGTTTCCCGCGCCGATCCTGCTGGCCTTCATGCTCAACGAGACCAAAAACCAGTTTTTTAAGCGCAGCATGCAGACGATCACCTACATGCCCTACTTCATCTCCATGGTGGTCATCTGCGGCCTGATCCGCAATTTCACCGATTCGCAGGGCGCCATCACCCAGCTGGTGCAGCGGCTGGGCGGCACGGAAACCTCGCTGATCGGCTCGACCAAGGCGTTTCGTACCATCTTCATCGTCTCCAACATCTGGCAGACCATCGGCTTTAACAGCATCATCTACCTGGCCGCCCTCTCGGGCGTGGACCAGGAGCTTTACGAAGCCGCCAAGATCGACGGCGCCGGTTATTTCAAACAGTGGCTGCACGTGACGCTTCCGGGCATCACGCCCACCATCATCATCATGCTCATCCTGCGCGTGGGCCAGATTATGAACGTCAATTTCGAGAAGATTCTTCTTTTGTACAATACGACCACCTACGAGGTGGCCGACGTCATGTCCTCCTTCATCTACCGCAGCGGTCTGGTGAACGGGGAGTATTCCTACAGCGCGGCCATCGGGCTCATCAACTCCGTCGTGGGCTTCCTGCTGATTTTGATGGCCAACGCCGTCAGCCGGCGCTACACGGAAACCAGCCTGTTCTGAGGGGAGGGGAAAGAAGATGAAAATCAAGGAAAGTCTGGGCCGCAGGGCGTTCGTCGCCCTCAACGCCGTTATCCTTTCGCTGATCGCCATCATGTGCCTGGCGCCCATGGTGCATACGGTCGCCGCGTCCTTTTCCGATCCCGTCGCCCTGGCGGCCAACCACGACCTGCTGCTCTGGCCGGTGGGCACCCCCACCCTGAAAGGCTACGAGATCGTTTTGTCCAACCGTTCCATCGGCACGGGCTACTACAACACCCTCATCTACGTCATCGGCGGCACCGGCGTGGGCATCCTGGCGACGATCGTCGCCGCCTACGTCTTCTCCCGCAAGGATTTTTTGCCCCGCAACGTATGCATGCTGCTGATCTCCTTCACCATGCTCTTCAACGGCGGCCTGATTCCCACCTACATCGTCATCTCCTCCCTGGGGCTGGTCAACTCCCGCTGGGTGATGATCCTTCCCACGGCGATCAACGTGTTCAACATGATCGTGCTGCGCACGGCCTTCATGGAAATACCGGATTCGCTGGAGGAGGCCGCCAAGCTGGAAGGCGCCGGCGACCTGTACTACCTGTTCCGCATCGTGGTGCCGCTGTCCAAGGCGACCATCGCGGTGATCGTGCTGTTCATCGCCGTCACGCAGTGGAACTCCTGGTTCCAGGCCGCCATTTTCCTAAACAAGCGGGAACTGTACCCGCTGCAGCTGATTCTGCGCGAGATTCTGATCGCCGGCAACGCGAACCTGACCAACGCTTCCGCGGACGTAGCCTCCTCGTATTCGCTCTATACGATGCTCATCCAGTTCTCCACCATCATCGTGTCCACGGTGCCGATTCTGTGCATCTACCCCTTCCTGCAGAAATACTTCACCAAGGGCGTCATGATCGGCGCGATCAAGGGCTGAGAGCGGCCCCGAAAACGGACGAAGGAAGCAAATAAATCTGCCCGAAACGGGATGGCGCGTGGTTTTCGCACGCCGCGGGAACAGGGCGGTCGGAGGAAAAACGATTGAAAATCGCTGCGCCTGATGCAAAAACGAATGCCGGCGGCGGCCGCAGGGGGCTGTGGAACTCTTCCTATGCGGTGCTGTTCGGGGTGAATATCCTGGTTTCCATGACGCTGTACATGACCAACACCTGCATGGCCGGCTACCTGGCCGGCAAGGGCATCGCCGTGACGCTGACGGGGACGATCCTGGGCATGATGTCCATGGCGTCGATGGTCACCCGCCCCTTCAGCGGCTTCGTGTGCGACCGCTACCGCCACAAGCGTCTTCTGCTGATCTTCCTTGGGCTGAACGCAGCGGTGCTGTTCGGTTACGCGGCGGCCCGGACGGCCGCGGTGTTCATGGCGCTGCGCATCCTGCACGGGGTCGCCTTCGGCATGACGACCACGGTCATGATGACCTACGTCACCTCCTACATTCCCGACGGCCACATGGGCGAGGGCATGGGGTACTTCGGGCTGGGGCAGTCCGTGGCGGCCGCGATCGGGCCTTCGGCCGGGCTGTGGCTGAACGGGTCGCTGGGCGGCGGTTACGCCTTCCTCTTCGCGGGGGCGCTGCTGCTGGCGGGCATGGCCGTGGCCGCGGCAGCCCTGAAGGAACACCGTAGCGCGCGTCCGGCGGCCGGGCCTGCGGCGCCCATCCGCATCGGCGATTTTATCGCCCGGCAGGCCGTTCCCTTCGCGGTCATCACCGTCGCCCTGTCGGCGGCCAATGGCATTGAAACCAGCTACATCGCCACCTACGGGGCGCTGCTCAACCTGGGGAACGTGGGCTGGTACTTCACGCTCAGCGCGGCGACGCTGTTCGGCGCCCGTATCGCGTTCGGCCGTGTGACGGACAAAAAGGGCTTTTCCTGGGCGCTGTACCCGAGCATGTTTTTGATTGCGGGGGCGTTTGCGCTGCTGGGCGTCGCGGGCAGGCTGCCCGCCGCCGCGGCCTTCGGCGCGGCCGCGTGCATCAAGGCCTGCGGCACGGGGCTATTGCAGCCCGCCATTCAGGCGATGTGCATCCAGTCCGTACCGGCGTCCAAGCGGGGCGCCGCCTCCAGCACCTACTACATCGGCACGGATCTGGGCCAGGGCGCGTCCACCGTGTTCGCGGGGCAACTGATCCCCGCGGTCGGCTACGGCAACCTGTTTTTCGTGTTCCTGATCCCCATGGCGGCGGTCACGGCCTACTACGCGCTGCGGCGCTCCGCGCGCAGGCGCGCCGGGCGGCGGGCCGGCTGAAAACGGCGACGCCCGGGAAAGCAGGCTGTTCGACCCCCTGAGGACCGGCATGGCAATGCCGGTCCTTTTTGATAAAATATAACCATATGATACCACTTTTCTTTCCCGTTCCGCTCGGGAAATACAATAGAAATACCGGATTCGTCTACGCCGGGGAGGGAATGGGGCGCCGCCGACCTGTTTGTATATTGACATCCCCACCGGCGGTGCTAAAATGAATTATCGAGCAGCGGAAGATGCAGTTTTCTCAATCTGTCTCCGCCCTGAAAAACTTGCAATCGAGGAGGTTGTTATGGGGCGTTATATTTTGAAGCGGCTTCTGGCGGCGGTTTTCACCCTGTTCATCGCCGCGACGGTTACGTTTTTCATTATGCATTTCGTGCCGGGCGGTCCTTTCATGAGCGAAAAGGCCCCCTCCCCGGAGATCCGCCAGCAGATGGAAGCCAAATACGGGCTGGACCAGCCCCTTTTCATCCAGTACCTGACCTATATGAAAAACCTGGCGACCGGCGACCTGGGCGTAAGCTACGTGCAGGCCAAAAACCGCGCCGTGGCGGAAGTGATCCGCATGGCCTTCCCGGTGTCCGCCCGGATCGGCGGCTACGCGGTGCTGGTCAGTATTCTGCTGGGCATTCCGCTGGGCTGCATATCTGCGCTCAAGCGCGGCAAGTGGGAGGACGACGCGATACGCGTGTTTTCCACCGTGGGCATCGCGGTGCCGGGTTTCGTGGTGGCGACGGCGCTGATGCTGCTGATCGCGGTGCAGCTTAAATGGGTGCCTGTTTCGGGGCTCCGGACGCCGCAAAGCTACATTCTGCCGGTGATCACCCTGGCGCTCTACCCCATGAGCTATATCGCCCGCCTGATGCGCTCCAGCATGCTGGACGTGATCGGTCAGGACTATATCCGCACCGCGCGCGCCAAGGGTATGACCCGCTTCGTAACCATTTTCAAGCACGCGCTGCGAAACTCGCTGATCCCCGTCATCACCTATCTGGGCCCCATGATCGCCAACATCCTGACCGGCAGCTTCGTGGTGGAGAAGGTGTTCAACATTCCCGGCCTCGGGCGGTACTTCGTCAAGTCCATCGAAAGCCGGGACTACACCATCATCATGGGCACGACGGTCTTTTACGCCGCCATCCTCATCCTGATGACCCTGATCTGCGACATCCTCTACAAGCTGGTGGTGCCCCGCATCAAGCTGGACGGTTAGGAGGCGGCGAACAGAATGAAATTCCAGGATATCCTCAAAAAATACGCCGCGCCCGCCTCCGTGCCGGAACTGACGCTTGACGACCTTTTGCCCGTATCCGGCGAGGAGCAGCAGCGCATCGAGCAGATGCCCGACACCGTCACCTACTGGCAGGACGCCTGGCGTCGGCTGAAAAAAAACAAGATCGCCATCGCCGCGCTGATCATGATCGTGCTGCTCACGCTGTTCGCGGTGGTCGGCCCGTACCTGTCCCCCTACACCTATTCCCAGCAGATTCGCGGCGCGGAGTACCAAACGCCGACGCTTGAGCATCCCTTCGGCACCGATAACCTGGGCAGGGACATTCTGGTGCGGTGCATGGTCGGCACCCGCATTTCCCTGGTCATCGGCCTGGGCTCGGCGCTGATCGTGCTGGTCATCGGCTCCATCTACGGCGCCGTTTCGGGGCTCATCGGCAGTCGCACGGACAACATCATGATGCGCATCGTAGACGTCATCAACTCCCTGCCGACCATCCTGATGGTGGTGGCCATCAAGATGGTCATCGAAG
Organism: uncultured Oscillospiraceae bacterium; assembly: GCA_964640955.1. GTDB lineage: Bacteria > Bacillota > Clostridia > Christensenellales > Aristaeellaceae > CAXXOK01. The sequence goes on from CAZXJI010000002.1 coordinate 188,925, forward strand.
ACCCCCTCAACGACCTCATCAATTCGTCCGCCGCCTTCAAGGGCCTGCAGACGCTGGGCAGCGGCATCATTTCCATTTTCATCGTCTACGGCCTTTTGTATTGGGTCGGCATGGCGCGCATCGTGCGCGGGCAGGTGCTGATGCTCAAGCAGATGGAGTACGTGGACGCGGCCATGGCCCTGGGCAGCAGCCGTCGGCGGCTGATCTTCAAGCACCTCCTGCCCAACTGCGTGGGGCAGCTGGTGGTGACCACCATGCTGCAGATTCCCTCGGCCATCTTCACCGAGGCGTTCTTAAGCTTCCTGTCTATCGGCGTGTCCGCCCCCATGGCCAGCCTCGGTTCGCTGTGCTCCGACGCGCTCAACGGCATCGTATCCTATCCGTACCGGCTGGTGTTCCCCGCCATCATCATCAGCCTCATCATCCTGGCGTTCAACCTGTTCGGCGACGGCCTTCGGGACGCCCTCGACCCGCGACTGAAGAAGTAGGAGGGACGTACCGTGGCAGATCGACCGCTTTTGGAGGTTCGCAACCTGAAGGTCAGCTTCTTCACCCACGCGGGCGAGGTGCAGGCCGTGCGCGGTATCTCCTACAAGCTGGACGCCGGCAAGGTGATGGGCATCGTAGGCGAATCGGGCAGCGGCAAGTCCGTTTCCACCTACGGGATTCTCGGCATCATCCCCGATCCCGGCCGGATCGTGGAGGGCGAGATCGAGTTTGACGGGAAGATCGTCACGAAGCTCTCCGAAAAGGAGATGCTGGGCATCCGCGGCAAGGACGTCGCCATGATCTTTCAGGACCCCATGACGTGCCTCAATCCCGTGTATACCGTAGGTTCCCAGATCGACGAAACGCTGCGCAAGCATACCTCGCTCACCCGCGCGCAGCGGGCAAAGCGGATCGTGGAGTTGTTTACGCTGGTGGGCATCAACCAGCCGGAGCGGCGGGCCCGCCAATATTCGCACGAGCTGTCCGGCGGCATGCGCCAGCGGGTGATGATCGCCATGGCGCTGGCCTGCAACCCCAAGCTGCTCATCGCCGACGAGCCCACCACCGCCCTGGACGTGACCATTCAGGCGCAGATACTGGAGCTGCTTTCCGAGCTCAAGGACAAGATCCACATGGCCGTCATCTTCGTGACGCACGATTTGGGTGTCGTATCCGAAATCTGCGACGAAATCTCGGTGATGTACGCGGGGATGATCGTGGAGCGCGGCGGAAAGGACGATATTTTCTACCGGCCCGCCCACCCCTACACCCAGGGCCTGCTGGCCTCGGTGCCCAAGGTGAACGCCGACGAGCACGAGCGGCTGGTGCCCATCGACGGCAACCCCGTCGATCTGATCCACCCACCGGCCGGCTGTCCCTTCGCCATGCGGTGCAAGCGCTGCATGCGGGTGTGCGTGGATCGCATGCCGCCGGAACTGTCCCTGAGCGAGGGCCACAGGGTTTCCTGCTGGCTGCCCGTCGCCCGGGACATGAAGGAGGGCGAGGCATGAGCAACCCAAACGTTCTCCTGGACGCCCGGGGCATCAAGGTGCATTTTCCCGTGCGCATGGGGCTGATGAACCTCAAGCACGTCAAGGCCGTGGACGGCGTGGACCTGCAGATTGAAAAGGGCGAAACCTTCGGCCTGGTGGGCGAATCCGGCTGCGGCAAAACCACCCTGGGCCGCACGGTGATCCGCCTGCAGGAGCCCACGGAAGGCACCATCGCCTACGACGGCCGGGAAATCACCCACGCCGATATGCTGCCCTACCGCCGCCGTATGCAGATCATCTACCAGGACCCCTACGCCTCCCTCGACCCGCGCATGACCGTGGGCGACATCGTGGGCGAGGCGCTGGACATCCACAAGCTGTGCAAAAGCGCCCGCGACCGCGCCGACCGCATCCATCAGCTTTTGGAGATCGTGGGCCTCAACGGCGAGCACATGAACCGTTTCCCCCACGAATTTTCCGGCGGCCAGCGCCAGCGCATCGGCATCGCGCGCGCGCTGGCGGTGGAGCCGGAGTTCATCGTCTGCGACGAGCCGATTTCCGCGCTGGACGTGTCCATACAGGCCCAGATCGTGAACATGCTGGAGGATCTGCAGACGGCCCGGGGCTTCACCTACCTGTTCATCGCCCACGACCTGGCCGTGGTCAAGCATATCAGTCGCCGCATCGGGGTGATGTACCTGGGGCATATGGTGGAGGTCGCGCCCAGCAACGAGCTGTACCGCCACCCCCAGCACCCCTACACGCGCACGCTGCTCTCCGCCATTCCCATCGCCGATCCGGCGGCCAGCCGCCGCAAGAAGCGCATCATTTTGGAAGGGGAAATCCCCAGCCCCATCGACCCGCCCAGCGGCTGCGCCTTCCGTACCCGCTGCCCCTATGCGCAGCCCGAATGCGCGCAGACGGCCCCCGAGCTTGCGGAGATCGCCCCCGGTCATTTTTGCGCATGTCCGGTCACCACGCGCTGAGGCGCGCCCGAACGGGCGCGACAGCAATATAAAAAAGCTAAGGAGGAGTTCTCAAAATGAAAAGACTGCTGGCTATCCTTGTAGCGCTCCTGATGCTGGTGCCGATGGCGGCTCTCGCCGAATTCGACATCACCGTGACCAACGGCTCCGAGCCGGGCATGCTCGACCCCAACGCGGAGATCGGCAACGACGTCATCGCGATGATGAACCACTTCTTCGAGTCCCTGATGAAGATCGACGAAAACCAGATGGTGGCCTGCGGTCAGGCGGCGAGCTACGACGTCTCCGAAGATGGCCTGACCTACACCTTCCATCTGCGCGACGACATCTACTGGAGCGACGGCAAGGCCGTCACCGCCGGCGATTTCGTCTACTCCTGGCAGCGGCTGGTCAAGGGCGCGTACGATTACACGCACCTGATCGAGATGGTCGCGGGCTATGAAGACTATCTGGAAGGCGTCGAGGGCGCCGAGCTGGGCGTCGCCGCGCCGGACGACAAGACCTTCGTGGTCACGCTGGCCTACCCCTGCCCGTACTTCACCGAAATCTGCGCCTTCAGCGCCACCGCGCCCGTCCGCCAGGACATTATCGAGACCTACGGCGAATCGGCCTGGTACATGAACCCCGAGACCTACGTGACCAACGGCGCCTACACCATGGAATCCTGGACGAACCAGGACAGCATCGTCATGGTGAAGAGCGACACCTACTACAACAAGGCCGCCGTGGGCCCCGACAAGATCACCTGGCTGCTGATGGACGACGACAACACCATCCTGGCTTCCTACGAAGCGGGAGACGTGATCTTCGCCGGCAGCTTCCCCACCGCCGAGGCCGCTCGCCTGCGCGAGATGGGCGTGCTCAACAGCGTCTCCATCGCGGGCACCTATTACCTGGAAATCGAACAGGAAAAGGGCCTGGACGCGCTTAAGAACCCGGACGTGATCCGCGCCCTGTCGCTGGTCATCGACCGCAACTACATCACCTCGACCATCACCGGCATGGGCGAAGTGCCCGCCAACTCCTGGCTGCCCTACGGCTTCCTGGATAACGAGGGCAACGATTATCACGACAAGACCGAGGCCTGGTGGAGCACCGACGACGCCGATTACGAGGCCAATATCGCCGAGGCGCAGGCGCTGCTGGAGAAAGCCGGCTACCCCAACGGCGAAGGCTTCCCCGCCATCACCTACTCGCTGAACACCTCCACCACGCATCAGGCGATCGCCGAGTACATCCAGAGCGTATGGAGCGAATACCTGGGCGTAAGCGCCACGCTGAACTCCGAGGAGTTCGCCGTGCTGCTGGCCGACCGCAGCGCCGGCGATTACGAGCTGTCCCGCGCCGGCTGGACCGTGGACTACAACGATCCCGCGGGCCTGATGGACCTGTGGGTGTCCGGCAACGGCAACAACGACTCCCACTATTCCAGCGAGGCGTACGACGCGCTGATCACCGCTTCCCGCACCGAACTGGATCTGGACAAGCGGCTGGATCTGTACCATCAGGCCGAGGCCGTGCTGGCGCAGGATATGCCGGTGATCCCGATCTACTACTACACCGACAGCTACCTGTTCGATACCACCAAGTACGACGGCTTCTACTCCTACCTGGCGTTCCCCTGCTTCGTCTACACGACCGCCAAGTAAACCCGATAGCCGCAAGGGGCTGCCGCAAATCGCGGCAGCCCCTTATTCTATCCTTTTTCCCGGTCATTCCTCCGCGGGCGCGTTCCACGGATAGGCAAAGTCGTACGTACCGGCGTCGAGCAGCACGCAGGCAGCCCCCTGCTCCGGCCGCGGAGCCAGCGCAGGAAACAGCGCCGTCGCCGCTTCGGGCGTAATGCCGGGCAGCGTCGCCGCCGCCTGCGCGCCGAAGGGCACCTCCACGTGCCATACGAAGGTATCCCCCTCGAACGCCCACCGGCTCACGTACCGGCCCACGGGCGACTCCAGCGCGAACCCGGCGTGCCCAAGCCGCCGGTCGGGCCGCGGGCGCATGACCGCCGTGCGGAAGCCGGGGTCGTCCGCCGTGGGCGCAAGCCCCGCCACGTCCCGGTAGACCCATTCCATGACCGCCCCGTAGGCGTAGTGGTTCAGGCTGTTCATATCCGTGCCGGATATGCGGCCGTCCGGCAGGATGGAGTTCCACCGCTCCCATACCGTCGTGGCACCCATGCCTACCTCGTAGAGCCAGCCCGGATAATCCTCCTTCAAAAACAGGTCGTACGCCAGCGTCGTAAGCCCCGCCCGCGTCAGCGCCCGGCACGCGTAGGCCGTGCCCACGAAGCCGGTGGTCAGCCGGTTCCCCGCCCTTTTGAGCTCCTCGCGCAAAAGCCGGGCCATGACCGGCGCCTGTTCGCGCGTCGCGAGGCCCATGAACAGCACGCAGACATAGGCGGTCTGCGTCGTTTGCGCCAGGCGCCCCGCGGGCGTGAAGTATTCCCGCTGAAAGGCGTCAAAAATCTCGCCCCGAAGCGTTTCGTACCGCCGCGCGTCCTCCGCCCGGCCCAGGATGCCCGCCGCGCGGGCCAGCAGGGACACGGAGTAGTAGTAATAGACGCTGGCGACGAAATACGGGTCCGTGCCGCCGAACGGAGTGCCGTCCTTGGTGTCCAGCGCGAGCCAGTCGGCGAAATGAAACCCGGTCTCCCACAGGCGGCGGCCGCCGTTTTCCTCGTCCGTGCGGTACAGCCGTTCCACCCAGTCCCGCATCAGGGGATAATGGCGTTCGAGCAGCGCCCGGTCGCCGTAGAAACGGTAGAGGTTGAAGGGGATGATCGTCGCCGCATCGGCCCAGGCGCAGCTGCCGTCGCCGGGGGCGATCATCGGCACGACGAAGGGGATCGAGCCGTCCAGCTTGCGCTGCTCCATGCGCATGTCGTACAGGTACTTGTCGAAGAAGGCGGCGCAATCCATCTGGAACATCGCCGTGCCGGAGAACACCTGCGCGTCGCCCGTCCAGCCCAGGCGCTCGTCCCGCTGGGGGCAGTCGGTCGGCACGTCCACGAAGTTGTCGCGCTGGCCCCACAGCACGTTTTGGAAAAAGCGGTTCACCTTTTTGTTTCCGCATTCGAAGGCGGCGGTGACCGGCAGATCGGTATGGATCGCGCAGCCCGTGAAATCCGCAAGGTCCGGGCGGTCGAACCCTTCCAGCTTCACGTAGCGGAACCCGAAGAAGGTGAAGCGCGGACGGACGACCGCGCGTTCGCCGTCCGCCGTGTAGCGGAAGGTCTGCTGCGCGCTGCGCAGGTTGTCGCGGTAGAAGTTGCCTTCCTGAAGCAATTCGCCGTAGGTGAGCGTGAGCGTTGCGCCGCGGGGTGCGCTTGTCACGAACTCCAGATAGCCGGTAATCTCCTGCCCCAGGTCGATCACCGTCTCCCCGGCGGGCGTGTGGAGGAGGCTGGCGGGCGCGAGCCGCTGCGTAACGCGCACCGGCCGGGAAAGCCGGTCCGTAAGCCGCGTATAGCCCAGCGACGGGCAGGCGCGGGCGGACAGGCCGTAAGTAAGCGGCAGGGTCGCGTCGACGGTTTCGCCGTCGTAGATATTGGCAAAGCGCACCGGGCCCGGACCGGCTTCCCAGCTTTCGTCCGTGCCCAGTACGGTTTCGGTGCCGTCGGGCCAGCCTAGCCGCATTTCCATGAGCAACGCCTGCCGATCCCCGTACAGGGCGGATTTGCCCTCGAAGCCGATGCGGCCCTTGTACCAGCCGTCGCCGAGCATGACCTCCACGCGGTTTTCCCCGGCCCGGAGGTATTCGCTTACGTCGTAGGTCTGCACCTGTATCCAGCTGTGATAATCGTTGCAGCCGGGGGCGAGCAGCTCGTCGCCCGCCTTGCGGCCGTTTACGTAAAGCTCGTACAGGCCGAGGCCTGTCATGTAGACGCGCGCGCTTCCGGGCGTGCCGCGCAGGGTGAACGTCCGGCGGAAGTTCAGGTTGCCCTCCGCGTCCGCCGTAATCCATTCGGCCTCCCAAGTCTCCCCCATCTTCCCGGTCTCGAAAAACGCGGTTTCGGACTCGCCCGTTTCCCCGTCGGCCGCCCACACGGTGACGCGCCACCAGTAGCGGGTGCGCGGCCGCAGCGGCAGCTCCGGCGCGTGGCAGAGGCTGTTGAGCGTTTCGTCCCGTCCGCTGTCGTAGAGCACCCGGCGCATGTCCGCGTCATACGCCACGCGGATGCGGGCGGCCAGCGGACGCTTCGCCTTCGCATCCCGCACCTTGTAGCTGAAACGGGGGGTGGAAAGGGCGTAACCGACGGGGTTGGGAATCCGGTTGACCATCAAATCGGTAATCTGCATATCGTCGCTCCCTGTTCGCTTTGGGTCCGTTGCGGCGGCACCCGTTTCATCTCTGAAACCCGAAGGCCCGCCGTCGCTTTTTCTGCATTATAGCACGGCCGCGCTCGCGGGGATACGTCCAATCCGTTTCGGAAGGATACAAACGGGCCCGCCGTCCGTACGGACGGCGGGCCCGGCCCATTTTTTGCTGTTATTCCGCCTCCGCCCACGCCGAGTGCTGGCCGTCGTAATCGACCGAGCGCACCTGGCAGGCGCCGCCCTTCTCCGGGTCCTCCTCGAAGTAGTACGTTCCCGTCGCGACCTTGGTGAAGGGTTTTCCGTCGCGGGCCAGCTCATAGTAGGAGATCAGATGGTCGTCATCCGGCGCTTCCCAGCCGATGCCCAGCCCCTCGTGCCCGAGCCACGCGCAGGGCTCGACCGTCACGCGCCTCGGGGGAAGCGGCGGCGCTCCGGCCGAACCGGTGCCCGGGCGATCCGGCAGATTGATAAACAGATATTCGCCGGGTTTCACGTCTTTGAGCCACACGCCGTCGCGCATCCACTCCGCCCCGGTGCGCGTCTGCGATTCCGTCGCGCCCAGCCGGGATTCGATCCGGTAGGCTTCCCCGGGGTTGAGCCCCTTGAGGTACACCCGGTCGCTTTTGCCGAGCATCGGGTTCAGCGGATCGGCGCTGATCATCAAAAGCCCCTTCCGGCCGTCCCACGTCGTGCGTTGCAGGAGGAACGTCTTGTCGCAATGCTCCGTTTCGGGTCGGAACACCTTCACGTAGCGGCCGTACACGCCCTGCATGCGCAGGTAGTAGAACAGCTCCAGGTCCTGGCGGATTCCTTCCAGCGCCTCGGCGGTGTACCCCTGTTCGGGGTTCTGCATCATGCCGCCGGGGGCGCTGAACAGGTCGAGGGCGCTTTCGTCGTGGGCGTGCCAGTCGGTGCGCCGGCTGCCGGCGATGGGCATGCCCTGATGCTTGTCGATGGGCAAAAGCAGCGTGGTGTCGTATCCGCCCATGTGGAAGCACCAGCCGTCCGTAATCTGCTGCTGGTCCGTATACCGGGAGGATTCGATGCCCAGCGTATGCCCGCCGGAGGAGCAGCCGTCCAGCCCCGCCTCGGGGTTGCGGTCCTTAAACTCGCGGTAAAGCCGGTAGAAGTTCTCGCTCTGCTTGAGGGTGCCGTTCCAGCTGCCCTTGTTGTCCGTGTCGAAGCTTCCGTCGTTTTGCAGGTTGCAGGGGTCGCCGTCCACGCGCAGGTCATAGGTGCCGAACGCCGCCTGCTTTTCGCACAGCATGTTCAGTATCCACTGGTAGGCTTCCTCGCGGGACATGTCGATGGTCCAGTTGTACCAGTTGCCGTGGAAATCCAGCATCCATTCGGGGTGTTCGAGCCACACGTCCGAAAGGCGGTCGGCGTGCCAGGGCGGCATCCACAGCCGGAACATCAGCCCGTTGCGCTTCAGGTAGCGGTTGATCTCCGCCCAGTCGTCCCCGAAGATGCCCCGCCAGTTCCCCTTGGCGTCAAACCAGAAATCGTCCACCCACACGCGCTCGAAGCCGCAGTAGCGGGCCGCCCGCACCATGGCGAACACCTTTTCCCTGAGCGGCGCGGCGCGCCAGATGGTGAGGTTGGTGCGGTTGAAGTACCGGTCGCGCGTATAATCCCATTTATAGCGGTAGATATACTCGCCGATCGCGTTGCCGAGGTCGTCCTTGTCGCCCAGGTAAAAGCCCGCCGTCGTCGGGGCGACGCGCAGGGTTTCGCCGGCCGGCAGCCCGTAATCGATCAGCTCGCAGTGCCCACGCAGCACCGGGTCGCCGTCGCAGTTGCTCGCGGTCGCCTTCCACCAGCCCTGATAATCGAAGGTGCGGTACAGGCCTTCGTCCCCCGCGGAAAGAACGAAAAACTCGTTCCACACGCCGCAGCCGTTCATGCGCGGATGCCACTGGTTGCCCTTATGGCCGTCCACCTCGATAATCTCCGGCTCGCCCAGCGAATCGAACGGCTTCACGAAGCCGTCCGCCAGCGGCACGGTTTTGAAGATCTGGCTGCCGGAGAAGTTGGCTCCGCCGGTCATGTAGGAGAAGCGAAGCCCCTCCCGCTCGGCGCCGAGCAGCCGCTGCACGAACAGCGACGGGCGGGTGACGCGCATCGGCGCGCCGCTTTTGTTCTCGTACTCCGTCCACTCCTGGATCACCGGCAGGCCGGGGTAGGCGACGTAGTGCCGCCGCACCCGAAGCCCCCCGCGCGAAAGCGCGACGACGGCCTCCAGCTCGCCCTGGGCCAGCGTGCGCTCGCTCACGTCCTCCAGCGCAAACCCGCCGGACGCGCCGCCGATCGTCTCGCCGTCCACCGTTACGAAAAACTCGTCCGACGCGACCGGCCCCGGCTGCACGTATTCCTTGCCCGTCGCCTTGTGCCTGAGGCCGATCATCGTAAACGCGCCCCCGGCCGAGAGTTGCAGCGTTTTTTCGATTCCCGCGGTGCCGATGCGGATCCGGTTCCCTTCCCGTTTCAGATAAGCGTCGCTCATGCCGATTCCTCCTCGCTTCGTTACGCCTGGCGCTCGATACGGTACAGTTTGCTGTCGAAATCCGAAACCAGGTCCACCGCGACGCCGACCTGCATCAGCGCCCGTCCGGAAAGCGCCTTGCCGCCGTTCACGCGGTAGAGCGCGTCGGGTTCAAGCCCGCGCATACGCAGGCGCGGGATGGGCCTGCGGAACTGGATGGACTGCCCCAGCACGATCAGCACGGCTTCGCCCGCGTCCCCGCGCACGTATTCGAAGGCGGCGTAGGGGCGGCGGTAAGCGGAGGCGATGCGGTACAGCGCGCCGTTCTGGACGGTTTCGCGAATTTCCTTATACAGGGCGACGTTTTCGCGGATCAGCTCCAGTTCCTTCGGCGTGTGGGTGAACAGGTTGGTGCCGATGATCGGGGTGCCCGTCATGGCCATGTGGAGCCGATATTGCAGGGGGGTGGCGCGCAGGTTGATGCCGTTGGGGCTCGGCCCCACGGCGCGGCCCGAGGTTTTCAGCGGGAACACCTGCGAATAACCCTCCAGTATCTTCAGGTTGTCCAGCGGATCGCCGTTGTCGCTGGTGTTGACCAGGTCGCTCAGCCCGCTCATGGCCAGGTCGATCCGCGCGCCGCCGCTGGAGCAGTTTTCCATCAGCACGCGCGGGTACTTGCGCTGGATGCGGCCGTACAGCTCCCACACGCCGTATACGTAGCGCGTCCATACCTCCCGCTGCCGGGCGAGGGGCACCTGCGGCCACGCGACTTCGCAGAGGTAGCGGTTCATGTCCCATTTGAGGTAGGCGATATTGTTGTCGCCAAGCAGCCTGTCCAGCCAGGCCCAGGTGTATTCCAGCACGTCGTCGCGGGCGAAGTTGAGCGCGTACTGGTTGCGCCACATGGTGATGGGCTTGCCCTCGCAGTGCAGCACCCAGTCCGGGTGCGCGCGGTACAGGTCGCTGTCCGCGTTGACCATTTCCGGCTCGACCCAGATGCCGAAATCCATGCCCAGCTCGTTTACGTGGCCGATCAGCCGCCCGAGGCCCTGCGGGAATTTCGTACGGCTGGGGTACCAGTCCCCCAGGCCCGCGCGGTCGTTGTCCCGACGGCCGAACCAGCCGTCGTCCATCACGAACAGCTCCACGCCCAGCGTCGCCGCCAGGTCGGCCAGCTTCATCTGCTGCGACTCCTCCACGGCAAACTCGAACACTTCCCAGGAGTTGAACATCACCTTCCGGATCGTCTTCGCCTTGGCCCTCGGCGCGAGGTGTTCCAGCTGGTAGCGGTGGAAACGGCGGCTCGCCCCGCCGAACCCCTCGCCGCTGTACACGGCGGTGGCGACGGGCGCCCGGAACGTTTCGCCCGGCTCCAGCTGCCAGCCGAAATCAAAGTCGTTGATGCCGGCGGTCACGCGCGCCTGCTCCACGCGGTTGCATTCCACGGTAATCTTCCAGTTGCCGCTCCAATGCAGGGAAACGGCGTACACCTCTCCGTCCTCCTCGTCGGCCCGGCCCTGAGCGTCCAGCGCGACCCACGGGCAGGCGTCCGGCCCGGATACGCCCCGGCGCGACTCCACCACGGTTTTGGACTGGGTGAGCGCGTGGCGTTCCAGCATGTACTCGCCCGCCCACTTGCCCGAAAGGTGCGATATCCGGTAATCCTTGCCCCGGGGCGGGTAGAACACGGCGCTTTGCACGTCCTCCAGCGCGATGGGCGCGTCGCCCGTGTTTTCGATCTCGGCCCAGCGGTCCAACACGTCCAGCCCGGCGTAAACGCGGTAGAACAGGCGGACTTTCAGCGGATAGCGCTCCTCCCGCAGGGTAACGGCGAGCGTCTCGCTTTCCTCGTCGCGCTCGACGGCGTAGCTTTCGTACAAAAGCTGGGTATCCCGGCAGCCGTCCGGATAGAGCGCCTTGAGGCAGGGCTCGTCGAAGAAGTAGCCGCCGCAGGGCGTGTATTCCTGATTGGTCAGGGGCTTTTTGTCCGGCTCTTCGAAAGGATAGTCCTTCAATTGCTCGCCGGCGGGCAAATCCGCAAGCCGGGTGAGCGTCGGCCCCCAGTACAGGTGGCAAAGGCGGCCGGCGGAAGTGACTTCAAATCCGTAGCCGGTTTGCCCGGTGCCGATCAGGAAGAGGCGTTTGGCCTCGTCGACAAGAATGCTCACAGGATTCCCTCCTTTTTTTCAACGTCCGCGCGAATGACCGATAGCCACGGCGTATCCGCCGTCAGGGTCGACAGCTCGCGCTGCGCGCGCGCCTCCTCCGCCCGGTCGCCCAGCGCGACGCAGGCATAGAGCAGGGCGGTCAGGCAGCGGACCCGTGTGATGGTTGCCATATCCTCGTTGAACGGCGTGCCGGCCGGAAAGCCGTCGAAGTAGCCGAACCGGCCGTCGCCCGCCAGCGTCTTTTCCGCGTCCTCCGCCATGGCGCGAAGCGTCCGGCTCGCCCCGGCGGGGTCGCCCAGGCGGCGCAGCGCCAGCGCCTTGTAGCAGCCCGTTTCGTCCAATCCGTCGGCATAGGCGGCGCAGGCCCGGAAAGCCTCTCCGGCTTCGTCCGCGCGGCCCAGCGCCGCCAGCGCCGCGCCGATGCGGTAGTCCAGCGCGCCTTCCCGCGCGTTCGACTTGCGGCCCTCGTGGTAGTTGGGCGGATAGACCCGCGCCCGGCGGTAATACGAAAGCGCCGCTTCCGAATCCCCGGCGCTTTCGGCGCGCAGGCCCGCCAGCACGTGGCTTAGCAGGTGTTCGCGCGGCAAAACGCCCTCGCCGCCCTCGTAGGTGTGGAAGGAATAGGTTTGCAGGCAGTGGAGCGCCTTGTCGATCTCTCCGCAGAGGTTGAGCAGGGAAACGTACTCGACGTACAGGTCGTAGCGTTTGGGCAACAGCTCCGCGTGCGCTTCCAGGAACCGCAGGCGCTCGCCGGGCGCCACGCAGAGCGCCCTATACAAAAGTTCCGTTTCCAGCAGCATCCGGGGGCTTTGCGAATCCATGCCGAACGCGAGCTCCATTTCCCTGCGGGCGGCGACGCGGTCATGGTCGTGTTCGAACAGCGCCAACGCAAGGTTGCGGTGCAGCGCGCCCAGCCGGAGCCCTTCGCGCGCGGCCTTCGCCCACCATGCCTGCGCCTCGGGCACCGCGCCCCGCGCGTAGCACAGGTTGCCCAGCAGGTAGCAGGCCTTGCCGCAGGGCGCGCCCGCTTCCCCGGGTGCGGCCAGCATTTCCAGCGATCCGAAATCCGTCGGGTTCGCGTCGGCGACGTCGCAGTTTTCCGCCTTCGCCCATTCCACCCGCGCGTCCTCCGCGCGCCCCAGGCGCACAAGCGCCAGCCCGGCGGCGTAGTGCCCCGGCGCGTACGCGGCGTTCAGAAGCCCGCACACGCCGAGCGCCTCGTCCCAAAAGCCGAAATCCAGATAATCCCGCGCCAGCGTCAGCAGCTCCGCGCCGCTCCCGCGCAGCGACGCCCGCAGCGCCGACAGGTACGTTTCCTCGCCCGTCAGCAGGTACAGCTCGTAGGGCGCGCCGTAATCCAGCGCGTCAACCTCCCGGGTTTCCCGGCACAGCGCCGCGGCTTCCGCCTTCCGGCCCAGCCGGCGGTAGAGCGCGCAGAGCAGCAGCCGGGTCTTGAGGCTGTAACGGTTGGTTTGCAGCGCCTGTTCCGCGCAGGCCGCCGCCGTTTGCAGCGCGCCGCGGCGGGCTTCCAGTTCCGCGCTCTCGTGCAGGGCGCAGCCGCTCTGCGCGTAGTTCCAGGCCGCCTTTCGGCAGGCGGTCAGCGCGCCGTCCGCATCGCCCAGCGCGCGCAGGGCGCGGCCCAGCTGATAGTACGCCTCGCCGTCGTAGGGGTTGGGGTTGCGGTCGGTCAGCGTCGTAAGGCAGCGCAGCAGGTGTTCCTTCGCCTGCTCAAACCGGCCCCGGCGCATTTCCAGCCTGCCCATGGCCAGGTTGCAGCGGCTGTCCGACGGGTCGCGGCGGAGCCCCTCGCGGTAATACGCCTCCGCCTCGAAGGTCGGGTTGCGGTACTGCTCGATATGCAGGCCGTTTAGGAAAAGCGCCTCCACCGAATTGAGCTCCGAGGGCTTCGGGGCCGGCTTATGGGGCTTAGGCGGCCGCCGGTTTTCGAAGTACATGGGCAGCCGGTGGTACTCCACCAGCTCCCGGCCCTCCGCGTCCACCAGCGCCGCGCTCAGGGCGTTTACATCGGGCGCGTGATCCAGCCGCACGTCCAGGCTGAAAGGTTCGTCCGGCGAAATGTCGGTTTCGCCCTGCGCGAGCACCGCGCCGCCTTCCCTCAGCACGTAGCGCGCGGCCTTGTATGCGCCGGTCGCGTTGAACGCCAGGCGCACCACGTTGCCCTCCGCGCCCAGGCTGACCGCCGCGTCCACGGTGGCGTTTTTCAGGTAGGGCATGCCGCGCAACGGATACCAGCACTCCTCGAACGTCTTGGTTTCGTAGGGTTGAAGCCAGGCGAAATCCGGCTGGTTATCGGTGTAGCAGCCCGTCATGATTTCGATGTAGGGGCCGTCGGCGTCCGTGAGGTTGTCTTGCCAGGCCCTGGCGAAATCGTCCGTGCCCCAGGTGAAGAACTTCTTCCCCGGCGACACGTGGCGGTCGGCCACGTGCACCGTACCGCGGTCCTTTTCGTAATCGTACCCGGCCATGAAGCCGTAATTGGAATTGAAAACGAAGAAGGACGCCGGCTCGTGCACGTTGCGGTAATAGGAAACGTCCCGCCCCTCGCCGAATTCCGCCGTGGCGAACTCCCCCTTCACGACGGGAAACGGCGAAACGTAACTCTTGTAGTGGTATGCCACGTAGTCGATATCCGGCGGGAAGATCAGGCGGTAGCCGTCGTCGACGTGCACGGCCAGGTTGGCCCACCAGTGGAAGCTCTTCACGTCCGGCGTGCGGTTGTACAGCCGTACCTTCGCCCTGATGCGGGAGCGGCCCGGCTCCACCGTGACGCCCACCATGCCCTTGGTGCCGTCCTTGGGCTCTATTTCGCCCATCCACACGGTCTGGCTGCCGTCGGGGTTTTCCACGCGCCGGGCGTCGGTGGGCATGAAGGTCGTCGGGCGGTGGTGCTGGGGCCAGTTGAACTCGATTCCCCCGGAGATCCACGGGCCGCACAGGCCGATGAGCGCCGGTTTGATCACGTTGTTTTTGTAGACGAAGTTATAGTCGCCGGGCTTGTCGTACCCTTCCCAGATGCGGCCGCCCAGCTCCGGCAGCACCGTTACGCGCAGGTATTCGTTTTCCAGGCGCACCGCGCGGTACGCGTGATCCGTCTTTTCGTCGCTGATCCATTCCGTGGCCTGCAGCGGATAGATGTCGCCGCGGGTGTTCTGGTAGTTGCGCAGCTGGTAGAAGATTGGCAGCGCCTCCGGCGCGGCGGGTTCGTAGGTCGGCAGGTGCAGGTTTTCCTCGCTTGCCCGTGTCCGGTCGGTTTTCATATCGCGGTTCCCCCGTTCTCGGTCGGTTCAAGGGCCAGAGAAACATGGATGTCCAGCGTTTCGCCCGGGTGCAGCACGCTTTCCCGTCGGTTGCGCGCGGCGATGGAAACGCCGTCGTAATAGGCGGTGGCGGGTTCCAGCGCGATGTTGCGGTCGCCGCGGAAACCGCCTTCCGTATGCCAGTACCCCAGGTAGGGCAGTGCTTTCGGGTCGTAGGCGAAGCGCGCGCGCATCCCCTCGCGGGGGAACGTATACCCGCACCGCCCGACGCTTACGGGATCGGCGAGGTACCACTTGCCCATCCCCTCGCCGCGTTCGACGATCTGCTTTTCGCCGGGCGGCGTGTCCACCCGCATCCCCTCGCGATGATCCACGAGGCAGTGGAGCAGGAACACGTACGGGAACGCCGCCCCGCCCGTGTGGGCGATCCGGTAGTCAAGCCTGAGCTCCGCGCCCTCCAGCGAGACCCGCTTCTCAAACCGGTAGGGCAGCAGGGCGCTCGCAAACCGCAGATGGACGCTCCCTTCCTCCACCCGGGCCTCCATGGCGGCGGACCACAGCTCGCCGTGGTCGGGGTAGGCGACCCGGCGGCCGCCGACCTCCGTTTCCTCGGCGATCACCGCGGGAAATACGTCGTCAAAGCCGCAGACCTCGTACGCTTCAAAGTCGTCCCCCGTCCTTGCCGGGGTGAACGTCGGCTTCGGGTTTTGGAACAAAAGCTCGAAACGCCTTTCCTGATGGTACAGCGAGGCGATCTTGCCGCCGTAATCCGGCAGGATCACGGCTCTGAGCGCGTCGTTTTCCAGCGTGATCGCCGGCACGCCGCGGAAGGACTCGTGAAAAATGCGCATACCGTTCTCTCTCCTTACGGTTTCTCGTTACCGAGGCGTTCGGGGTCGTATACCATTCCGCCGATCTCGAAATAAACGCACAGCCCGCCATGGAGGAAGCAGTCGAAAGGCTCGCCCACGCTTTTCCCTTCCACGATCGCCTCGGTGCCCCGCGCGTAGATGTCCAGCGTGTTCGGGGGCAGCTCGTAGATCGGCACGCCGTAAGGGTTGTCCGGCCGGCCGTGCGCGGGGCACACCCGCCCGACGTTCAGCTCCGCCAGCCGCCGGAGGCTCTGCGCGTAATACTTGAGCGCGCAGGAGCATTCGAGCTGGCCCCATACCTCCCAGGTCAGCGCCAGGTCGCCGGTGAACAACAGCCCCGCGGCCCGATCCCACAGGCAGATGCTGCCGACGGTATGCCCCGGCGTCTCCAGCACCGTAAGCTTCGTGCCGCCCAGGTCGATCACGTCCCCGTCGGCCAACGGCAGGGTTCTGCCGGCGGGCCGCGGCCGCCAGGCCGCGGCGTCGGCCCCCGCGGCGAGGGGGTTGTTCGTCAGAAAGCCTTCGGCAAAGCGCGCGCGCATCGCCTCGTCCATCGGCAGGCGGTTGGACGGCTCGTCCATACGGCCGCAGAACACCCGGTCGAACTGCCCGTTGCCGCTGTTGTGGTCGCCGTGGGCGTGGGTGTTGACCACCACGAGCTCCTTGCCGGGGCACAGCTCCCCCGCCAGTTTCTTCAGGTCCAGCAGCCCGAAGCCGGTATCCACCAGCAGGGCGCGCTCGGCGCCTTCGTAAAGGTAGAGGATGGTTTTGCCGATTTCGTCTATCGCCCACAGGTGGTCGCCGATCGGGTGAACCTGCGCGTATTCGTTATAACGCCACATTTCCGTTTCTCCTTTTTTGTTTCCGTCCATCACAGCCGGTACCATTATAGGGGATGCCGCCGCAAAACGATACCGCAGAATTCAACGACCCGTTCACTATTGAACGATTTTGGTCGAATAAATGCCTTATCATACAAAATTCAGTTGGATATTGAGGATATCGTTAGATTCTGATATTGAATACCGGGCGATGCGCATAGTATGCTTTGATCAGGAAACGCACAGAAAGGAACATGCCCTATGCTCACGAAGCCCGCAGGCGCTCCGGTCGTCAACCGCCGGTCTCTTCGGCGCGATATGCGCCGATACCGTACGATGTACGCTTTCTTGCTCCCCGCCCTGATCGTAGTCACGATTTTTGCTTACGTTCCCATGGCGGGTCTGATTATGTCGTTTCAGAATTACGACCTGGTCAAGGGTTTTTCGGACAGCCCTTTCGTAGGGTTGAAATGGTTTATGAAGTTCCTGCGGGATAAGGATTTTTACCTGGCGCTTAAAAACACGTTGGGCATCAACAGCCTGCACATCCTTTTCGGGTTCCCGCTTCCCATCGCGCTCGCGATCGGCATTTTCTCCATGAGAAACTCCGTCTACAAGCGGGTTACGCAAACCATCAGCTATCTTCCGCACTTCATCAGCTGGGTGGTCGTGGCCGGCCTGGTCTACAAGATGCTGGATCAGGAAACCGGCATCGTGAACACCGTCTCCGTGGCGCTGGGCGGCGAGCGGGTGGCCTATATGCGGGACCCGGGCGCGTTCTGGCCGATTATCATCATCACGGCCATCTGGAAGGAGATCGGGTGGAACACCATCATCTACCTGGCCGCGCTTTCCGCGATTCCCTCGGAGCAATACGAGGCGGCCATCGTGGACGGCGCGAACGGCCGCCAGCGGCTGTTCTACATCACGCTGCCCAACATCGCTCCCACCATCGGGCTGATGCTGATCATCACGGTGGGTAACCTGGTCAACGGCAACGGCGGCATCTCCTTCGACGCGGTGTACAACCTGCGAAACGCGCTGGTGTACACCACCGCCAACACCCTGGATTACTTCATTTTCGCCGAGGGCGTGCTGTCCAACAAGCTGAGCTACGCCACGGCCATCGGCTTTGCGCAGGGGCTGGTCAGTCTCCTGCTGGTGCTGGGCGCCAACTCGGCGAGCCGTAAAATACAAGGCTACGGCGCCTTTTAGCCGATATCGATCTGATTGGAGGGACCCTGCATGCCCCGTACCAGAGGAGCGGTCGCCACGGAAATCAGCCTGCGGGTCATCATGGGCCTGCTGAGTATCGTGATCCTGTTTCCGTTTTTATACTGCGTAGCCTATTCGCTCAGCGACAACGTGGCGGTGATGACCACGAACATCACCATCTTCCCCGTGGGGCTGACCTTCGAAAACTACGAGCACGTCTTTCAGCAGCGAAACATCTACAACTCGTTCATGGTGTCCGTGTTCCGAACGGTTCTGGGCGCGCTGTACACGCTGATCATCACCGGCTTCGCCAGCTACGCCATCTCCAAGGAGGGCATGCCGGGCCGGCGCGGACTTTCCATTTTCCTGCTGATTCCCATGTACATCAGCGGCGGGCTGATCCCCACCTACGTGCTGATCTACAAGCTCCAGCTGGTGAACAACTTCCTGGTCTATATTCTGCCCAACGGCTTCTGGGCTTTCAACATGCTGCTGATGCGCACCTATTTCGATACCATCCCCCCGGCGCTGGAGGAGTCCGCCCGGCTGGACGGCGCGCGCGACACGCGGATCTTCTTCCAGATCATCGTGCCCACCTCCATGCCCATCATCGCCGTGATCGCCATGTTCAGCGGCGTGTGGCAGTGGAACGCCTGGTTCGACGCGATGCTCTACATTACCAAGTCCAACTTAAAGCCCTTGCAGGCGGTGCTGCAGGAACTGATCATGTCCGCGTTTTCCACGACGCTTTCGCTGTCCTCGGGGGGCGGCGTGCCCGTGCAGCAGTCCTCGCCCGAGGCGGTGCGCATGGCGACGCTCGTGTTTACCACCTTACCCATCGTGATCGTCTATCCTTTCTTCCAGAAGTACTTCGTGCAGGGCGTCATGATCGGCGCCGTGAAAGCCTGACCTTGATCGCGCCGGATTCGCGCGATTGAAGATAGGAATACTTTAAGGAGGGCAATTGTATGAAACGGATCCTGACTGTGCTGCTCGCGTGTGCCGTGCTCCTGATGCCGCTGGCCGGGCTGGCGGAAACGACGGCGTCCACCGACGACTGGATGGACATCTCCGTCGATCTGGAGTTCAGCGACACCGCCAACTTCCTGGACAACCCCAACGACGTGGTGACCCCCTATGTGGAGGATCTTTTCAAGATCCGCATCAAGGAAGTCATCCAGGGCGGCTTGACGACCATCGGCTTTAAGGAGCGTCTGGCCACCTACATCGCCTCCAACAACCTTCCCGACGTGATCATCGCCGGCAACGAGAACTGCGCGTACGCCGTAAGCACCGGCTATTATGGCGAAGGCTACGCCGACCTGATCGAAAACGAAATGCCCAACATGAATTCCTATTTCGACCAGGAGTTCTGGCCGCGCTACATGAACAACGGCGTCAAGACGCAGATCCCGTTGATCAATGTGGATACGCGCGAGGAGCCTTACGCCTCCGATGCGTACACCACGCCGCTGGGTGCCTGGTCGCTGTGGGTGCGCGAGGATCTGCTCAGCGCCTGCGGCTACAGCTTCACCCCCGTCAAGGAGATCGCCGCCGCCACCACCGAGCAGGGCCTCATGCCCACGGTCGCGGACTTTGCCATTACCCCGGCCATCGAAACCCCCGAGGAGTTCGAGGCGCTGCTGCAAAAGATCGCCGATCTGGATCTGAGCGTGGGTGACGCGAAAGTCACGCCGTTCAGCAGCATCGACTGGTCCCAGTTCCACCTGGGCTCCATGTTCGACTTCGGCCACTGGCGCATTACCGACAGCGGCGACGTGGGCGGCTTCCTGGGCGAGTCCACCGGCGCCAAGCAATACTACAAGTATTTGAACGAGCTCTATCAGAAGGGCCTCGTCGATCCCGACTTTATCGTGCAGACGAGCGACCAGCTGCAGCAGAAGATCGCCGCCGGCCGCGTGGGCGCCGGCATGTACATTCCGGATATGACTTCCGCGCAGAGCGCGCTGTACCAGACGGTGGGCGAGGACGCCTCCATCCGCTTCATCGAGTGGCCCAAGGAGGACGACAGCGGCCTTGGCGCCTACGATATCTACGAGGCCGGGTTCTGGCGCATCATCATCCGCAGCGATATGTCCAGCGAGCAGAAGGAACGCCTGATCAAGTACTTCGACTGGTTCTATTCCGACGAGGGCATGGAAATCTGCAGCTGGGGTCCCGAATCCTCCGGGCTGTGGGCGCTGGACGAGAACGGCAACAAGTACTTCGTGGACGAGGACGTCCGCAACGACATGCTCAACCACGTCAGCGGCGGCAAGGGCGCCGATTACTATGGGCTATATGATTCCTCCATCAGCAGCTACTACAAATACTTCAGCACCGTCGGCGCCTGCGCGCCCTACATTGTCAACTACAATCCCTACGATCCCGCGCGCTCCGGGGCGCCCAACCTGTCCATCATGATGGTCAACAAGGCGCTGTGCTCGCTGGGCGGCTACGACATGAGCGGCCGGTACGCGTACGGCGACGGATCGGATACGGTCGCAGCGGTCAGCAGCTGGTACTGGAGCAAGTTCACCAGCGAAGCCGTCGCCCCGATTTTGACGGCGACGAGCGACGACGAGTTCGAAACCGCCTGGAACGACATGTACGCCGATTTCGTGGACGACACGGATTATCCCGCGGCGGTCGAAATGATGACGCAGTGGTTTGCCGCCAACCGCTGACACGCACCGGAAAACGGCAGGGGGAAGTTTCTTCTCCCTGCCGTTTTCCGTTTTCGGCGCGCGGCGACGAAGGACTTTCCCTCCCGCGTTGAGAATAGCTTAAGGACGACCGTGCGCGAGGTGAGACAAAGCGATGTATACGTTGCTGGTAGCGGACGATTTTGCGCTGGATCGCCGGCAGATGACGCAAGCCGTCGAATCCTTCACCGATCTGCCGCTGGAGCTGATCGGCGAATGCGAGGACGGCGTGGAGGCGCTGGAGCTGATACGCGACCTGAAGCCGGACATTCTCCTTTGCGATATCGAAATGCCCCACTTTTCCGGTCTGGAGCTCGCCGACCGCCTGCGCAGCGAGCACAGCGAAATCCGCATCATCTTTTGCAGCCTTTACGACAAGGTGCATTATCTGAAAACGGCCATCTCCGTGCACAGCGACGGCTACATCATGAAGCCGTTCACCCGGGAAGAACTGCACGATTGCGTCGCGCAGGTATTGCTGGACCTGATTCACCTGGACACGCAACGAACGGAGCTGCGCACGCTGCGCCTGGCGATGGAGAACAGCCGCGATCTGCTGGAGCGCAACCTTTTTCTGGACCTGATCTACGGTTACGTAACGGAGCAGGGCGAGCTCACCTCCCGCTGCGCGCTGCTCGGCATCCGACCCGACGCCCCCTACCGGCTGGCCGTGGTGGAGATAGACGGCTATTACGCGGAGCTTTACGCGGGCGTCGGCACGGAAAAGGAGGAGAACAGCCTCGTATGCTACCGGGTTTTCCGGATGCTCGAGGACGAAGCCTGCCACGCCGACGGCCGCCTGCTGTACCGCGTCGTTCGGGTCAGCGAGCGCTGCTACGCGCTGGTTTTCGGCCTGGGCGGGGACGCCGATCCGGAGGACGGCAGGCGAACGACGGACGACACGCTCAACCACCTGATCCGCAAGGCGCACGCGGCGACCATCAGCCTGACGGGCACGTTCGGCGAGCAGACCAGCGGGCTGCTGAAAATGAAGGAACAGTTCGAGCTGTGCCGCTACCGGCTCGACTATAAATGGATGCTGCGGAAGGGTCAGGTGATCTACGCCGGCGAGGTGCCCGGGCATATGCCGCAGCACGCGATCAACGTGGTGGAGATACAGCGCCGGGTGCGCCTGCTGCTTAACGATACGGCCGGCGATATCGCCCCGCAGAGCCGGGCGCTCGCCCGTGACGCCCTCGCGTCGCTCACGCCCCTGCAGGAGCAGATTTTCTGCCAGTACCTGTTCACCTGCGTTCAGATGGTTCTGCAGGAAAACGGCACGGAGCTGGAAAGCGTTCTGCCCGACCCTTCCGCCTTTTACCTGCGGATGCTCACGCTCAATACCGGCGAGGAGTACGGCGGGCTGATCGTTTCCCTGCTGGCGCAGGCACACGGGGTGCTGAACCGGCAGGACAAAAGCAACCGGGCTACGCTGATCGACGAGGTAAAGAAATTCATTTGCGAAAGCGACCTGAAAAGCGTTTATCTGGGCATGATCGCGGAGCGGTTTTCCTACAGCCCCAACTACCTGAACCATATCTTCAAGGAGGAGACGGGAGGCACGATTTTGGATTACATCATCCGCTGCCGTATCGACCGGGCCAAGGAGCTGATGCTCCGGCCCGGCGCGAGGCTGTGCGATATCGCCCAGGAGCTGGGCTACAGCCAGGCTACCTATTTTTCCATGATGTTCAAGAAGAACGTCGGCGTAACGCCGAAAAAGTACATGGAGCAGATGAAATGAAGCGCGTCAAGCCTCCGGCCTCCGGGTGCAGGGTGTGGCATTCCTTTCAGATGATGCTGCTGCTCCGGCTGAGCCTGGTCATTTCGATCGTGATCCTTTTAATGGTGCTGGCCTTAAACAGCATGATTACCCAGCGCATGCAAAAAAACCAGATCGCGCTGCAGCGGCTGAAAATGGAAAACAGCCTGGCGAACCTCGACTATTATTTTATGAACCTGATGTCGAAAACGGATATGCTCTTTTTCAACCAGTCGCTTTCCAACCTGCTGGAAACCTCCTCCGACGACCTGACCACGAAAATCTACATTTCTTCCGAGATCGGCGCGCTGACCGACTCGATGTTTTTCAATCTCAAATACCCGGAAGTCAAAACCTCCTACTACTTCGGCGCGCAGGTGGACGTTTGCCTGTACGTGAAAAACAAAGACCTGTACCCGGACGAAGATACGATCTTCACCTACGATTCCGTCGCGGACGAGCCGTTCGTGACGGACCTGCTCAACGAAGAGAGAACGTTCAGCTGGAATTGCGGCAAGGATACCGGCGCCGGCCGTTACCTCGCGCTCAACCGGCGGATACTTTCCACCAAGAACATGCAGGATCTGGCGATTCTCCAGCTCAGGGTGCCGCTTTCCAAAATCGAGGCCGTCCTGCGGCAGGACCTGGAGGAGAACGTGGATTATTACGCCTACGCCGACACGGACGACAACGTGCTGTCCTCCGAGGGACCAGACGACATTTTTGAGGAGATTCTGAGCGGCGAGCCCTACGGAACGGTCACAAAGCTGACCGGCCTGAAGGGCAGCTACATCGTGGACGCGGTCACGTCCTCCCTGAACGGCTATCGGCTGATCACGGCGACGTCCATCGTGCCCATCTACCAGTCGGTAGGATATATCCGGCCGCTGATTTACGGCACGGGACTCGTCGCCATGCTCTGCTGCGGCATGCTGATCTTCCTGACCTCCGCCTCCATGACGCGGGGCATCCGCCAGCTGATCGCAAGGACGCGGCAGGTGTCCGTCGCCGGTCACGGCGGGTACGCGGCGCTCAAGCCCATCCGCGCCAGCAACGAGATTATGGAGCTGGACGAGGCGTTCCGCAAAATGGTATGCACCATCGAAGACCTGTACCAGCGGGAATCCCAGTATCAGCGCAACATCAACGAGGTGAAGGCGGAGCTCCTGCAGGAGCAGTTCAACCCCCACCTTTTGTACAACACCCTTTCGATGATCCGCTACGTGGAGCAGGAGCAGGGCCAGACGTCCCTTTACGACGTCACGGACAACCTGATCAGCTTTTACAAGCACGTGCTCAACCGCGGCCGGCTGACGACCACCGTTCAGGACGAGGTGTTGATGATCCGCAATTACCTGCGCGTCGTCCAGCGGGTGTACGATATCGACCTGGAGGTCCGCATCAACGTCGACGACGACGTGCTGCCCTTCTATTCCGTGAAGATGTTCCTGCAGCCGATTGTGGAAAACGCGGTGATGCACGGGCTTCGCCAGATCGGGGGCGGCACGCTGAGCATCACGGGAACGCGGCGCGGCGAGCATATCCGCTTCACCATCAGCGACGACGGCGTAGGCATCGAGCCCGCCGTAAAAGACCAGATCATCGCCGTCATCAAGGGCCGCAACGACAAGCGGCAGTTCGAAAGCTTCGGCTACATCAGCGTTTCCAAAAGGCTCAAGCTGTTCTTCGGCGACCAGTACACCATGGACCTGCACAGCGAACCGGGCGAGGGAACTACGGTGACGATCAGCATACCGGCGCTTCGGGAAAACGAGATTGCCGATTATCTGGTCGGAACGCTGATCTGAGCGCCGCCGAACCGGGCGGCAGGAAACCTCCAATCGGGGGGCAAAAGCGGGTTACGGCCTGCGATCCTTGCGGATAAAGGGCTCTTCGATCCTTTCCGAAACCAGCAGACGGTATTTGGACGGGCGCCGATAGGCGTTGCCGTGCACCTCGCGGCGCCGATAATCGCGCATCGTGTCGAGGGGAAACGCCGCGAGGTAGATTCCCTCCGCCCCGCCCGCCTCCACGATCAGCGTATCCCGCGCCTCCACCGCGCCGGGGCGGACTTCCCCGTAGGCCACGCCGTCGAAGGCCGTGGAATGCCCGTTGCAGTCGGGCTGGCCGAAGGCGTAGTTCGCCGTGGCGATCCCCACCATGTTTTCAAACGCCCGGGCCCTGAGCTGTGCCAGGCGGTTGATCTCCATCGGGCAGGCGTTGGGCACCAGAATGACCTCCGCGCCTTTCAGCATCAGAATCCGCGCGCTTTCCGGAAACTCGCGGTCGTAGCAGATCATCGCGCCGATCTTCACGTTCCCCTCTGCCGTATTCAGCTCGGTCACGTAAAAATCGTCCCCGGGCGTCAGGTTCCTTTCCGTATCGAAATCGCAGGTGTGGACTTTGGCATAGGTCAGCACCCGTTTCCCCGTCCGGTCGACGACCGTCAGGACGTTTCGGGGCAGGGGCTCGTACCGTTCAAGATAAGTGATGCCGATCGCCATGTCCAGTTCCGCGGCCAGCCCGGCAAAAGCGCCGACAAACTCGCCGTTCCCGTCTACGGCGCCCGCCTTCAGCGCCTGAACGTCCGCGGGCACCGCGTACCCGACGTTCCACATTTCGGGGAAAAGGGCGATATCCGCTCCCATCCCTTTCGCCCGTCGGCAATACGCCAGGCCCTTTGCCAGGTTTTCCTCCTGCGTCCGCCCGGGAAGCAGTTGCAGCAGCGCTACCTTCAACATGTTTCGTCTCCCCCTCTCCGATTGCCGTTGCCCGGCCTTACGGTTTCATGCCGCGTCCGGTCGTCGCCTGTCGGCGCTCCCGAAAACGGCCGGGTTTTCACCATTCATTCTCCCTTTCGTTTCTTTTTATTATATCACCGTTTCCCCAATCTGCCGCAACATATGGCTTCTGCATCCAATGCAAAGGGTATGCGGCTTCATCCTCAACCTGGTTAACCGATGCCCCGTCGATAGATGCGTTTATCAAGCATTGGGGGTTGCCGCATAAATGCGGCAACCCCCAATAAAAGGAAACGAACGGATCGGGCGAATTTACTGCTCCCAGCGATCATAGGCCGTCTGATAGGCGCCCAGCACGTCCTGGAGCCCCATATCGTTGATATTGTTCACGTAGGTTTCCCATTCGGCATCGATGTCCTTCACGCCTGTGATGAACTTGCCCTTCATTTCCGTTACATAGCTGGAAATGGTGGTGTACGAATCGTCGATGACTTCCTGCTCGTCTTCGGTGAACTTCAGGTAATCGCCGGGGAAGGGATTGGTTTCGGAGTAAGGCACCAGGTTCTTCACAAAGCCCTGCTGACGCGCTTTGTTGTTGCCTTCGGTGGCGGTGGTCGCATACTCGAATTCGTCAAAACGGCCCAGGTCCATGAAGATCAGGTTGTCATACACGTAAGAACCGAAAGCTTTGACGCCCACCAGATCGTCAGGCAGGATAAAGTTGTATTCGGTATGCTCGTCGTTTGCCCATTCCCAGGTGACGCCTTCCGGACCGTAGACGAAAGCCGTGCCGTCCATACCGGAGCCGGGTACCACTTCCTGGGTCGCATACATCACGTCGAACATCCGGCACAGTTCTTCGATATACGGGGAATCGGCGTTGATCATTAGGCTGCCGGGCTGGCAGCACCGCCACCCCATCACTTCCTGCGTATCGTCGTACTGGGAAGTCAGCGGTGTCAGCTGGTTCAACTCCACCTTCCCGCTCGGGAAGGAATCCTCAGCCAGGCTGTTCAGGCCGCCCTGGCCGAACACCAGCAGGCCCTGGCTGGCAAGGGAACGCTTGGTGGCGTCGTCCAGCGTCAGGTATTCCTGATGAAGCAGGCCTTCCGTGTAGAGCTGGTGCATGTATTGGAGGTACAGCTTGTACTGGTCGCTGATCCGGTTGAAGATTACGTTGCCCGTTCCATCGTCCTCAAAGTCCGGGTTCTTCCCCTTGCCGAAAGAGGCCCACAGGAAGGTTTCCGCATCCTCCGCGAGCGGCGCAGCGCCATTGTTGTACGCTTTCAGCTTCGCCAGCACGTCGTGGAATTCCGTCACGTTCGTGGGCACTTCGCACCCGGCGTCCCGCAGGGTATCCTCGCGGTAGTACATACGGGCCGATACCGCGGTACAATCCTTGCCGATGTAGGGCAGCTGGTAAATAGCGCCGTTGTTTTCCGTAACCACCTTTTTCGCGTCAGGATAGTCTTTAAACGCCTGGACAAGGTTCGGCATGTATTGCAGATAGTCCTGATAGTTCGCAAACCGTCCGCCGATCACGCCGTAGTCGTTGATGTAGGTGCTGTTGATGGGGTTCCAGGTACGGTGAAAGAAGTCCGGCCAGTTACCGGACGCCAGAAGCAGCGCGAGGCCGTCTTCGGATACCGTATCCCATTCCACATGGATGTTGGTGATGTCCTCCAAACGATCCCACACCATCCGGGAGGTGTCGATGTCTATGTTGTCGCCGACGACGACCCCCTTGACGGTGATTTTCTCCTTGGAGATGGGATAAGCGGCCTCCTGCTCGGCAACGGCGGCGGGCAGGCAGCAGAGCACGAGCATTACGGCAACCAGAACAGATAGTGCCTTTCTCATGGATTCGGTTCCTCCTTGATTTTCTATGTGCATCAACAGCTTTCGCCGGCCGGCCGAAAGCCGATGATTTTCTTTCAGCCCTTTACCGAGCCGATCATCACGCCCTGCGCGAAATACTTCTGAAGAAAGGGGTATATCATCATCACCGGCAGCGTGGAAACGACGATGACCGCGTATTTAATCAGCTCCTTAAGCTGGAATTTGGCTACCGAGGCCGATTCGCCGGCGGAAGAAAGCATGGCGGCGCTCGTTTCCTCCAGAATCAGAATTTTGCGAAGCACCAGTTGCAGGGGATACTTGTCCTGGTCCTTCAGGTAGATCATCGCGGCGAAATACGTGTTCCATTGCGCCACCGCAAAATAAAGCACCATTACCCCCAAAAGCGCTTTGGAAAGAGGCAATACCACGCTTACGAACGTCTGCAGCGGCGAGCACCCGTCGATGACGGACGCTTCCTCCAGTTCCCTGGGCAGGTTGGCGAAGAACGTGCGGCAAATGATACAGTTATACATGTTGAACGCATAGATCAGCAGCATAACGGTTCTGGTATTGTACAAACCGAGCTGGTTGACCAAAAGAAAGGTGGGGATCAGCCCGCCGCTGAAATACATGGGAATCATAAAATATACCAGAAGCGCGTGTCCGCCCGGAAGCGATTTGCGCGCCAGGGCATAGCCTGCCGACACGGTTACGATCAGATTGATCAGCGTTCCAAAGAACGTATAAAACAGCGTATTGCCGTAACCGGTCATAATGTTGCCATCTTGAAACACATGCTGATATCCCTCCAGGGTGAACCCCTTGGGCAGCAGGATCACCTTGCCGGAAGCGACCAGCGTAGGATCGCTGATGGATGCGGAAAGCACGTACAGGAGCGGATATAGCACGACCAGCATCACAATCGTCATCACCGTATAGCACAGCGCGCGGAAGCGCCGGTCCCCCGTGCTTTCGCGTGCGGACAATGCATACATGGCGGGGCCTCCTTTCTTAAAACAGGCTGGTTTCGGATAAACGTCCCGAAATCCAGTTCGCGGTCAGCAAAAAGAAGATATTCACGACGTTGTTTAGCACCCCGATGGCGGTGGAGAAGCTGTAATTGGCGTGGAGAATGCCTCGCTTATAGACGTAAGTGGAAATGACCTCGGACACTTCCAGGTTCAGGTCGTTTTGCAAGAGCAATACCTTTTCCTGCCCGACTGTCGCCAAATTGCCGGCCGTCAGAATGAACATAATGACGATCGTCGGCAGAATGGTAGGCAGGTTGATATGCCGGATGCGCTGCAGTTTGGAAGCCCCATCGATAATCGCGGCTTCATGCAGCTGGGGGTCTACCGCCGACAGCGCGGCAATGTAGATGACCGCGCTCCACCCTGTTTCCTGCCAGACGCCGGACCACACGTAAATATGCTGAAAAGCGGAAGGCAGGCTGATGAAGTAGATGCGCTCTTCGCCGAGCATTTCCAATACGGTGTTGACGGAGCCGATGGAGGGCGAAAGCAGGGTGTTCACCATGCCGACCATCACCACAAGCGAGATAAAGTGAGGGGCGTACAGAACCGTCTGCAGGAATCCTTTATACCGGTCGCTTAATTCGTTAAGCAGCAGCGCGATCAGAATGGGAATCGGAAAGCTTGCCAGAAAGTAGTATATGGAAAGCGAAAAGGTGTTGCGGATGAGCTCCAGGCAATTGTAGCTGTTGAAGAATTTCTCGAAGTACTTCAGCCCCACCCACTTGCTTCCCGCAATGCCCAGTGAACCCTTGTAATCCATAAAGGCGATCTGAATGCCGCCCATAGGGAAATAACTGAACACCAACACGACGACGAAAGCGGGCAACAGCAGCAGGTAATAAAGACGATGGTTCCAAATCGCGATCCCGATTCGCTTGAAACCGTCGCGCCGGGCGGCCCCGAGGGCGGTTGGTCGAAGACTCATGTACGATAGTCCTTTCCCCTGCGCCACCGGCCGAAGAAAGACTTCGGTCGGCGTACATTCAACATTTTTGTACTATCTACAATTATAGGAACGCGGTTTGGGAAGGCAACTGCGTTTTTTTGCCTGTTCGCGGAGACGAAAAAGCATTGCTCTCTCTGGGTTTCTCCGGCCGCGTCCGCCGATGGCTACAATATTTTGAAGCGCGATTCCGTTTTTTTACAGTCGATCAAAAAACTGATAGGGTGCTGACGCGCGTGCGTTTGTGCCGTCCGGGCCTCCCAAAAGCAGAATATGCAAAGCATTCCATAGGATAGGCGTAGCCTTTTCGTAGCGACCGTCCCATTCTAATCTGGTGGAAGTTTGTTGCAATATCGGGGAAGGGCAAGGACCCGGCGGCATTTGCAGTGCTCTTCCGGCCGTGCTACAATACGCTTACCAGAAATGCTTCCCGCTGGAAGTACAACCGTGGACACCGGAGGACACATGAAAATATCCGATCTTAACCGCAAAGAATATCGCGATATCATCCTTTATACGATGAAGGACAACAATAACAACGAGCTGCCCGTGTATGTATCGCGCGTACGCACGACGAACCATGCGGCGCCGCTGCACAGGCATGAAGCGGTGCAGATCAACTATATTACCAGGGGCAAACTGCTGCACGAAATCAACCATTCCAAGTATGAGCTGGTGCGCGGCGACATTTTCATCATTCCGCCCTATATCCCGCACCAGCTGTTTCCGATGGACGACGCGGGGTACGAGCTGATCGAGTTGGAATTCATTCCGGAGTTTATTTTTGGAAACACGTCCACGCCCTTTTCAGACGAAGGAAACACGGCGGTTTTCGATTTTGCTTATATCGAACCGTTTTTGGTCGCCGAGCAGGACGTTAAGCCCCGCCTGAACCTGACGGGCGAACGGCAGGCGATTGTCGAAGGCCTGTTGGGCGAGATTATCGACGAGTACCAGCGGCGCCAGGACAGCTGCCTGCTGGCGTTGAAGGCGGATCTGCTGAAACTGCTCGTGCTGGTCAGCCGGTATTTTCGCGCGGAAACCATGGACGATCAACAGGATATCTATCAGTATCATCGCGATGCGGTCATGAAATCTATCCGGTACATGCAGGAGCATTTCCGGGAAGATATCACGATTGAGAAAATCTCCAAAATCGCCATCATGTCGCCGTCTTACTTCAGCTATCTGTTCAAGTCCATCACACGTAAGACCTTTGTGGAGTATTTGACCAGTCTGCGCCTGAACGCCGCGATGGAACGCCTGAGATCGTCCGATCAGCGGGTCGTGGATATCTGCTACGAAGCCGGATTCTCAAGCGTCGCGCACTTCAACCGTACCTTCAAAAAGGCGTCGGGTATGGCGCCCCTTCAATACAGAAAGCTCAACCGCGCTTCCGGGCGCGCCAGGTCCTGACCCGCGCGGCGCGACGCTTATGACGCTATCGGTTTTCCGGCGTCGACGAGTCGCTTTGCTCACCATTCGCCTTCTTCTTCAAAAGACCGGTGGCGCGGGAACGGTACTGCATGGGGGACATGCCCGTGACCGCTTTGAACACCTTATAAAAGTAGTTGACGCTGGGAATGCCTACCGACGTGGAGACGGACGATACGGTCGCCGCGGACCCGGACAGCAGTTCCTTGGCCAATTGAACGCGTTTTCTGGTTACGTATTCCGTGTAGCCGATACCGCTTTTGCTTTTGAACAGTCGGCTGAGCGTGTAAGTGGAAATGTGCATTGAATCCGCCACCGAGGACTGGCACAGGCCGGGGTCGGTGAAATGCGTGTCGATATACTGCACGATGTAGCGCATCAGCTCGTCGGTCTTATCGTCGCAGGAAAGCGCTTCGGGCAGCCCGGCCGCCGCGCTTTCGCCCCGCAGGCAATCGGCGTAGGACAGCCGGATGTCGTTCGCCGAAGACACCACCGCCCCCCTTCGCAGCGCAAAGCCGCTCGGAAACAGCCGGGCAAAGTAATCCTGCAGGAACGCTTCGATCGCCGCTTCCTCGTCTCGGTCGGAAGCGCAAACCAGCACGGTGGTTCGGGGCGTCGGCAGATCGGTAATGTAGACCTTCGTCGCGTACTCGGAAAGCAGCCGGGTGGTAATCACCGTTCGATGGTTGGTGTCGAGTGTGCCGCCGAACAGCGTGAAGACGAAATACCGGCCCACGTCCGTGGGAAAGCCGATTCGGCCGGGCACTTCGTCCGCGATGGGCACGCCATAGAGCATGTTGCCCAGCAGACAATCTACGATCAGCATGTTCTGCTCGGATATTTCATCGGTCATTCGGTTGATCTCGTCCGAGATGACATCGAACTCGTCGGCGTCGCGTGAAGCGAGCTTCAGCTTGCCCAGCAGCCGTCTCAGCGGCCTGTAATTGATGTATGCGAGCAGCGTTACGGCAACGGACAGGATGAAGATAAGTATCAGCATAACCTTCGTCAGGAGTGCGTACAACGTCTGCGCGCCGCCTGCCACCTCGTTGAGCGGAACCGCCAGCAAGAAGAAAAAGCCGGTTGCCGCATCTTTATTGACGCCGACGATCAGCTTTTCACCGTGAAACGTCCGGGTGGCGGCAAAAGAATCCTGCCGGCCGATCTCCGACAGAAGTCCCTGCAGCTCCTCCGCTTGATAATAGGCTGTGCCCATCCATAAAAGCAGCCTTAAATCGCGATCCAGAACGGCGAACTGCACCTGTTCCGGGTTGTTGGCCACCAGCAAGTTCGCGTCGACGGCGCTCTGATCCAGACTGTAGACCGCTAGCGCCGAGTTGCGGCTCCGGCCCAGCGTAATCCGCACCCCGACCAGCAGCGTCCAGCGAGCGTCCGGTGCGTTCGGCACATAATAGGCCAGCCGGGCGTCACCGCCGGAAACAAACGACGCGAGGCGTTCTTCTTGCGCAGGGGTATCCTCCAATCCCAGGTAATCGCTGAGGAACGTCCGGGAGGAAAAAGAGGATTTTCTGGTTAAGAATCGGTCGATATCCTCATAATAGATGCCCAGCAGATCGTTGTTGCTCTGGGCATATTCCGCGATGGCCTGCACCGCGTTGTACAGGCCGAAGCTGTTTTGCGCTACTTTTTCCGTATCCAGATTTCCGGCGCTTTTTTGAGCGTCCCGGCTGTCGCTTGCTATCAGATATGCGTTCTTGCAGATCTGGTTGATTTTTTGTGTGAACAGCCCCGCAAACTTTTCCGACGTCTCAAGATACGCGCTTTCATAGCTGCTGATCAGCCGCTGATAGGATTGTCTTGAAACCACAAGCATCGCGAAAAGGCTGGGCAGCAAAACCAGTGTTACGCAGATGGAAACGATCTGCGTCAGCAGCTTGTGACGTTGGATTCCGGTAATAGGGCGAATCCAGCCGTCTCGTTTCATATCCGCTATTCCTTCCTGAGAGAATATAGAGTCCTTTCGTTCCGTGCGCCCACGTTCAAAGGGTTGCCCGGCAGTTTTTAAACCTTCTGTTCCGATTTTATCATGTTCGCAAATGCATGTCCAATGCCCGGCGCGGCCGGGAAGGTGTCCCGGCGGGGAGATGCGCAGGCCTCGCCGCCTGCCCGGGCATACCGCTTCCGCATGGGCGGAACGCTTCGCAAAGCGGATTCAATCCCCGCCCCGTTATCCCTGCCCACCCGCATGCCGGGCGATCTCCTCATTGATCGCATTGCGTATTCGCAGGAGTTGCCGGCCGTCGCGGGGGTACCGGGTCAGGGTAAGCGCGCCTTCGCTGTCCAGTATGCCTCGTGTCGCCTCCCGGCCGACGAGGCTTTCCAGCAATTGCAGCGCCCCGGCGTCCTGCATGGCCTCATGCATGGACATCAGGCGGATGGATTCCTCCGGTTTTCCGTCCTTCCCCGGATAGACCAGAAACGCGTCTCCGGCCGGGTACGCGCCTCCCGCTTCGGTATCCAGATAGGGATCGACACCGGCCAGCGAATGATAAGTGTTGTAGTAATTATAGCCCCAATGCAGAAAACCTCGAAGGCGGTATTTCCACATCTGCATTCCCAGCACCCTCGCGCGGGCAGGCGGCATCATCATAAACCGATTGGTGACTTCCCGCTCCTGACAACAGCAGTAGTATCCCCACAGCGGCGATACGCCCTTTTCCAGAAACGGATCGATGTGATCCAGGGCAACGACGGGATGTTGTATGCCGCTTTCCCGGAACAGCGCATAGTCGGACAGGGCGTCCATGACGGGGAAGCCGCGAAGCAGGTTTTCTACCGATTGCTTGGCCGCCCGATAGCTTTCCAGCTGGTCGGCGGAAGGTTCGTCGGAAATATGGAAAAAGCACCTGTCCTCCAGGCCCCATTCCCGCAGTTTGCCGGTCAGGGCGGGCAGATATGCCTGCAGGAAACGGGTGTACTCTCCGCCGACAGCCGGGGTATCCCAACCGAAGCGGCGCACGAGGCGCCCATCCTTTCGGACCATTATTTTGGGCGCGGCTCTGGCGCCCCACTGGGTGAACAGATGCGCCATTTCCAGCCATTGCATGCCGCAGTCGAAAGCCAGCTCCACCCAGCGTTTGAGCTTGGAAAATTCAAAGGTATAGGTGCCGCCGCGCTCGGCAATATCCACCAGCTGCACGGTGGTGCGTTCTCCGCCCACCCGCGTATCCAGCGCCGGCGTGATATGCGGGGTGAGCAGCATGTTGCAGCCCCGGCGTGCGGCGGTGCGGACGAAATTCCGAACGATTTCCCAATACCTGTCGGAGAAAACGGGAACCCGATAGTAATCCACCAGGCAGTCGGAATGAAACCACTCGGTGTGCATCAGCGCTTGGGCCGGTTGCACGGCGTCGACGACCTGTATGGAAGCCACCGCGCGGGCCGATTCGGTGCCCTTATCGTCCCGAACGACAATAGCCACCGGATAAGCCCCCGCCCGCGCCTCCGGCGGCAGAGCGATTTCGACCCACAGCGTTCGCCACACCCCGGGAGGCAGCAGCAAAGGAAGGTCGGCCATATCCGACAATAAATCGGGATACAGGCCCGCTTCTCCGGAAAGATACCCTTCGTCGCACGCTTCCGTTTCGCGCGGCACCCGCACCGGAACGCTTTCCACCCGCCGCAGGGACACATACGGCTTAAGAGGCGTGCAGGCTTCTGTCCAGCCGACGAACAACTGCCGCCCCGGGTTTTCGAGCGCCACCTGAAAGGAAAGGCTCTCCCCTCGGAGCATGGTGAGTTCAGGCGTTTCGGCGCCGACCCCCCGCCCATCCGAGAATATCTTCTCCAACGAAGAAAGCACTTTCCACTTGAGCATAATCATACTCCCCGTGTCCTGTCGCAGGTCCCGTCGCGCGTGTTCGTGGTGTCAAGTTTTCCACGTCTCGCCCGCCCGCAGCCCGAAAGAGGCCATCCATGCCACGGCCAGCGGAAGAACGTCCTCGTCTACCCTGAATCGGCCGTTATGGTGCGCGACATCCGTCTGTTTCGCGGGGTCCGCGATGCCGACCTGCCCGTAAAAGTACGGGGCGATGACGCCGTAATTGGCAAAATCGTCGCCCAGCATCATGGTCTTCTGCGGGCCGATCCTGTCGCTCGCCGCCAGTCCTTCCGCGCTGGCGCGGGCAAGCGCGCAGGCGCGCTGGTCGTTGACGACGGGGTCGCTCATGCGCCTGTTTTCAATCTCTGCCGTGCAGCCGTACAAGGCGGCGGCATGCTGCGCATCCTTCTCAAGCAGTTCGGAAACGCGCATGCGCGTCTCCTCGTTCAGCGTCCGGAAGGTGCCTTTCAGCTCGGCCTCGCCGGCGATCACATTGCCCGCTTTGCCGGCCTGGAAGCTGCCGACCGTCACCAGGGCGTGCTCCATGGGAGACAGACGGCGCGACACGATGGACTGGAGCGCGGATACGACGGCCGCGCCCGCCGCCACCGCGTCGGCGCATTTTTCAGGCGTCGCGCCGTGCCCGCCCCGGCCGTGGACCCTGACGGTGAACATATTCACCGCCGCGCTGACCGTAATCGGGGACAGGTGCAGCGTCCCGCTCGGGTAGGGGCTCCACAGATGCAGCGCGAAAAAGATGTCCACGTCGTTCACGAGCCCGGTGGCGATCACATCGTCCGCTCCGGCCTCGCCCTCCTCCGCAGGCTGAAAGATAATCTTCACCACCCCGTGGAGTTCGGCGCGATGATTCCGAAGGATCCGGGCCGCCCCCAGGCCGACGGCCATGTGCGCGTCATGGCCGCAGGCGTGCATAACGCCCGCGTTTTCGGAAGCGAAGGGCAGCCCCGTTTCCTCCTGTATGGGCAGCGCGTCCGTTTCGCAGCGCAGGCCTACCACCGCGCCGCCTTTTTCGCCCGTGATCACGGCCACGGTGATGTTTTCCTTCGGAGAGAAATACGGTATCTTCATCTCACCGAGCATTTCCCGAATGATCCGGTTTGTTTGAATCTCATGCCTGGAGAGCTCCGGAAAACGGTGGAAGCGCCGGTACGCGTTTTGAACGTACGGACGCAGTTCATCGGCTTCCGCCTTGATCGCGGCGTTTGAGAACATCGTGTCACCTCGTTTGGTTGGTTGGGGGAGCGCATCCGTCGCAGCGTTCAGGTCTCGCGCACGTCTTCTTCCCGTCCGGACTGCAGGGACCGACGAAGTGCCGCAAGATAGCGTACGGGCGCGACGAGCTCCTCCGCCCGGTTGGGCGCGCCTGTCCGCATCCGATAGAGAAAATCCTGCAGGCCCTTTTCGTAGATTTGGTCGAAACGGAATCGGACCCGAATGATGTCCTCCGGCGTAAAAAGCTCGCCGTAGGATGACCGGCAATCCGACATATGGACCGAAACGATCAAATCACGATATCGGACCAGCGCGACGAGGCTTTCTTTCTGCCTGAGCGCAAGGACCGTTTGCGCGTCGCAGCCGAATACTTCGCAGGTCAGGCTCATGGCGTGCGGGCCGTAGAAAAGGACGCCGCCGTAGGGACTGTCGGGATGTCCCATATAGTTAAGATTTCCCGCCAGCGCCCTGCTTTCCCTCCGTACGGTGCGGAAGGTTTCGCCGAAAGCCCGGACGCCCGCGCAGAAGCGGCAGGTCGATCCGCCCGTCAGGACAAGCCCGTTTTGATCCGCCAGCCTCAGCAGCGCACGGGCCTCGGCCGCTTCGGCGGTGAAGGGCTTGTCCAACCATACGTGCCTGCCGGCCGCGAGCGCCTTTGCCGCCGGTTCGAAGTGCCTGTCCGCCAGACGATAGCAAATCATGACCGCGTCGACGTGGCGCAGCAGCTCCTCCGGAGTGGCGCAAACCTGTGCGATGCCGAACCGTTCGGCCAGTTTTTGCCCCTCGCCGTCGCCCTCGTCGAGCACGGCGGCGGGGAAGGCGTTGCTTTTCGCGGTCTGCAGCAGTTTGGCGAACGTGGCCGCGTGGGTGCTTTCCGTTCCGATCAAGCCGATTCGAAG
This sequence comes from uncultured Oscillospiraceae bacterium, assembly GCA_964640955.1. Lineage (GTDB taxonomy): Bacteria > Bacillota > Clostridia > Christensenellales > Aristaeellaceae > CAXXOK01. Next base: position 224,978 of record CAZXJI010000002.1, read on the forward strand.
CATAGCGCCAGAGTCCTTTCCGGAGCGCTTATGGGAATATCGGGCGGAAACGCTTGGCCGCCACCAGCCGTTTGAGCGCCACCATATAAGCTCCGGTGCGCATGGGCACCTGCTGCTGCGCGGTCGTTTCCATCACCTCATGGTAGGCTTTCAGCAGCACCTTTTCAAGCATCGAATTGACCTGATCGATGTCCCACATGAGCATTTGAATATTTTGCACCCATTCGAAGTAGGATACGATAACGCCTCCGGCGTTCGCCAGGACGTCGGGAACCAACATCACGCCGCGCTCTTTCAGGATCTGATCGGCCTGAACGGTCGTGGGGCCGTTGGCCGCTTCCACGATGATTTTCGCCTTGACGTCCCGGGCGATCTCCTCCGTCACCTGATTCTCCAGCGCGGCGGGGATCAGAACGTCGCAGTCCGATGTCAGCACCGTACGGTTATCGACGTTCTGCGTGCCGGCAGCCCGAAAGTCGCACAGTCGGCCGCCGTTGGCGACAAAAGCCAGAATATCCCGGACGGGCAGGCCGTCCGCATTGAGCAGACCGCCGCTGACATCGCTCAGGGCGATGATTTTGCAGCCTTTCTCATTCAACAGCCCGGCGGCCGTTCCCCCCACGTTGCCCACGCCCTGAATGGCGATGCGCGTATGGGTCGGGTCCATCATTCTGCGTTTGAGCGTTTCGAGGGTCACCAGCATCACGCCACGCCCCGTGGCTTCCCTGCGGCCCAGCGAACCGCCGATTTCGACCGGCTTGCCCGTAACGACGTCCGGCACCGTATGGCCGACCAGCATGCTGTAGGTATCCATGATCAGGCCCATGGTTTCGGCGTTCGTGTTTACGTCGGGCGCGGGAATATCCTTGTCCGGTCCGATGATGGGGAGAATCATGGCGGTATACCGGCGGGTCAGGCGCTGCAGTTCCTTCCGGTTGAGCTTCGCGGGGTCCACCTTGACGGCTCCTTTCCCGCCCCCGTAGGGAATGTTGACGACCGCACACTTGATGGTCATCCACGCCGCCAGCGCTTTCACCTCGTCGATGTCGACATCGGGATGAAAGCGAATGCCCCCTTTGCAGGGGCCGCGCAGCGACGAATGCTGCACCCGGTATCCGTCGAACACCTGAATGCTCCCGTCGTCCATTTCGACCGGCACGGAAACCTTCAGTTCCCGCTCCGTATGCTCCAGCGTGACATACTCCCTGTGCTCATAGCCCAGCCGTGTGGCTGCGTCCCGCAGAATGGTCAGCATATTGTCATATGGATTGTACGCCTTATTCATGCTTCTGTACACCTCTCATGCCGTTAAATCGTCCACGTCGCGCTTGTTCCCGGCGATTCAGGGGTCGCATACGCCTCCCGCCGGGAGGAGGCGTCCTGCGCTAGAAAATCACGGACGAACGCATCGTCGTTCAAAGAAGGATAGGCGTCGTACACACGGTCGATTTCCCCCTTCTGGCCCGGGGACAGCTTTTCGTCGGGATTCAGGCACCACGTTCCCCGCATAAGTCCCTGGCGGCACAGTACTGCGTGCACGCCTGCGATACACCCCCTAAAGCCGTTTGCCGCGTCGAAGAAGGCGCCGTTGCAGTCCGTAACGGCGGCGGCCAGCGATAGCATCTCATCCGGTACGGCGGCGTTGGGAATCGACGCCCTGATCGCGTCGAACGTCCGCACCGCCGTGCGCGTCCAAACCGACCAATGCCCCAAAAGACCTCCGACAAAGCGCTTTTCGACCGTTTTTCCATGAACGCGAAAGCGATAGGGCGTCAGCAGATCGAAGACGATATGATCGTCGTTGCCGGTATACAGGGCCACCTCTTCCGCACGGCTGGAAAAAGCGCAGCCCCGCACGAGATCAAGCGTCTGATATCGGTCAAAGGCGGCGGCTTTGACGGCGACAACGCCCGGAATGCCGCACAGCGCCTTCCAGTAGTCAAAACTCAGGCGCCGTCCTCCTACCGCGCTTTGCAAATAGAATCCGATCACCGGCATCACCCGCGCCACGGCGCGGGTGCGTCGGAGCAAGGTTTCCTCATCCGAGTCGTTCAATCCTCCCGGGCTGAGGAGCACGGCATCGTAACCGAGCGCCGCGGAAAGCCCAGCCTCGGAAACCGCCTGCGCTTCCGGGCCGCACGCACCCGCGATGCGGACGATGGTTTTCCCCGTGCGTTTTTCAAAAAGGTCGACCTCATCGGCCGCCACACGCAGCACGCGTTCCAGGAGATGATAGCGCGGCTCCCTGATCTCGAACTGCGTCGTATGGACGGCCGCCGCGATGCCGCCGGCGCCCGCCGTCAGATAGTACCGGATCAGTCGGCGCTGAACAGCTTCGTCAAAGTGGCGCTCGGCATTCAGCGCCAGCGGAATTGCCGGAATGACCGTCCCGGCTTGCAGAACCTGAAGCGCCTTCCCGCGCATATCAATAAACACCTTCCCTTTCCTCAAAGTGCGTCGGTTTATCAAGCGTCCTGCTGCCGGAAAGCAGCCATTCGGCCTGCCAGGCGATCAGCGTATCCAGCGATACGGCGGGGTAACCGAAGAGCGCATGCATCTTGGAAGCGTCGTTCAGCAGCGCGCCGGCCTCTGCCTCTCCTTCGAAAAGGCAGGTTTTGCCCAGAAGCGCGGCAAGGCGGCGCGCCGTTTTTTCTACGCTGACCGTTTCAGGCCCCGTTACGTTCAGGCGGAATACCTCCGCGGTGCAGGCGGGCAGCATCCGCAGCGCCGCTTCGTTGGCCGATCCCTGCCAGATGCAGTTGAAGCACGGCATGCTCAGCGAAACCGGCTCGCCCCCGCCTATCCGCCTGGCGATGTCGAAGAGCACGCCGTAACGCAGATCGACCGCATAGTTGAGCCGCAGGATGCCGACGCGCGTTCCGTACGTTTGGGCTGCATACTCAAACATTCTTTCCCGCGCAAGGCAGCTCATGCCGTAATCGCCCACGGGGGAAGGGCGAACGTTTTCATCCGCCCCGCCCGCCTGCAGCGGGCGTTTCGGGTATACGTTGCCGCTTGAAAACACGACGATCCTCGAGGCTTTGAAGCGCTCGGCCACGCGCGAGGGCAGCCATGCGTTCATGGCCCATGTCAGCGCCTCCTGCCCCAGCGTGCCAAACTTTCGACCCGCCATATAAACAACGTTCTCGCAGTTCGGAAGGGCCGGGAGCGCGTCCTGCGCCATCAGATCGCAGCGGATCAGTTCAACGCCGCTTTTTTTGAGCCATTCGGCGGCGCCGGCGTCGCTGAAGCGTGAAACGGCAATCACACGATCCTTGCGGCCCGCCGCCCTCAGCGCGTTCAACGCCAGCACGGCGAGCGACGGCCCCATTTTTCCGCCCGCGCCGAGGAGCATGATATCGCCTTTCCAGCAGGCCATATCCCGTATCAGGGCGTCGGAAGGGGTGGTGAGCAGGGTATCCAGTTTTTCTTCCGTCCACATCGCGGCGTTTCCTTCCTCTCCGTTCACAGCAGGACGGCGGCGACCTTCCTGACCGCCTTCACAACGTCGTCCACATCCTCGGCCGTCCACGTCGTGCCGATCATCAGATCGACGTTGCGGCGGAGGATCTCGGTTGAGCGCAGGCACATATCGGCACTGTAGCGAACGGGCGGATGGACCGCGGTAAAGGGAAATCCGCTGTTATCCGCCGTGCGCTGATGGAGCAACTGCGGCTGCATGTAAACGGGTTCGCCGTTGTAGAGCCGGCCGAAGGGGATGCCCTCCGCACAGACGGCTTTCAGGAAAGCCGGCACGCGCGTGCAATCGTCCAAAAGCAGCACCAGCGCGTTGCCAGCGTCGCCCTCCTCGTCGTTAATGCGTCGGAACGAAAAGCCTCCGATGCCGGAAAGCCCTTCCTTAAGCATCTTCTTGGTTTTGCGCATTCTGCGGAGCATTTCGGGCAGCTTCCTGATCTGTTCCAGCGCAACCGCGCCGGTAAACTCGCTCATACGGTAGTTTTGACCGATGAAGATATCCGCGGCTTCGTTGCCGGCCAGGAAGCCTTCTTTTTCCCGGTACATGCCCTGGTCGTGATAACGTACGGCGCGCTCATAGAGGCGGTCGTCGTTCGTCACCACCACGCCGCCTTCGCCGGTCGTCAGGATTTTGTTCATTTGGAGGCTGAACGCGTTCACATCTCCAAACGTGCCCACCGGGCGTCCGCGGTAGGTCGCGCCGCAGGACTGTGCCGCATCCTCGATGACGAGAACGTTCTTCCGCTTGGCTATTTCCATCAGCCGATCCATTTCGCAGGGATTTCCCAGGATCGGAACCGGCATGACCGCCTTAACGTCGCTGTTCAGCAGGGCCTCCAGGCGGTCGGGATCCAGGCTCAGGCTCTCGTCGATCTCGGCAAAGACAGGCACGCCTCCGGCGCAGACGACGGCACCGGCGCTGGCAATAAACGTACACGCGGGCACGACGACCTTATCCCCGGGGCCGACGTTCGCCGCCTTGAGCGCGCATATGACCGCCGCCGTGCCGGAAGTGACCCCTACGGCATGGCGAACGGACAGATACGAGGAAAACTCCTTTTCGAACGCTTTTGTTTTTCCCTGAAGGTCGGGCCCATAAAAACGAAAGGGAGAGCGACTTGCCACAACGGCGTCGACCGCCTCCGCCTCCGCGTGGTCGTACATCATCGCGCCGGGGTAGTAGGGGGGGAACGCTTTCGTCCTGACTTTTTCGCCGCCGTTCATATGAAGCGTAGGATTGTCCGCCATCGGTGTTCAGACCTTTCTTGGTTCATCGTTTCGTCGATCTGATTATAGGCGAGCAAACAGGCGCCGTTCTTCTCCTTTTCGATGAAATACTTGCTGTTTTCCCCTGAAACGCCTCCCGTCCGGCCGTGCCTGCCCGCCTATGCGCTTCGGCGCAGGGCGTTTCATCTTCCTCTCATCATCTCATGGTATAATGAGAGAAAGGCAAGGAGGGCCAGAGAATGCGGCTTCTGATCGTGGAGGATGACGGCGCGCTGCGCGCCGTGCTCGAAAAGCGTCTGTCGGCGGAGGGCTATGCCGTGGACGCCTGCGCGACCGGCACGGACGGCCTGGATTACGCGATGTCCATGGACTACGACGGCATAGTTCTGGACATCATGCTGCCGGGCATCGACGGGCTCGAAATTCTGCGCCGTCTGCGTGCCGCCAAAAGCGGCTGCCCGGTGCTTATGCTGACCGCGCGGGACGCCGTGGCCGACCGCGTAAAGGGCCTCAATACGGGCGCGGACGATTATCTGATAAAGCCTTTCGCCTTTGACGAACTGCTGGCGCGGGTCCGTGCGCTGCTCCGCAAGCATACGCCGGATCGCTCGCCGCTGCTGACCGCCGCCGATCTGGAAATGGATACCACCCTGCGCACGGTCACGCGCGCAGGGCGGCGGATCGAGCTGACCGCCAAGGAATACGCCATGCTGGAATACCTCCTGCGCAACGCCGGGCAGGTGCTTACGCGCGACCAGATCATCGACCACGTGTGGAACTACGAATCCGGCTTCGCCTCCAACCTCGTGGACGTCTATATCGGCTATCTGCGCGGCAAAATCGATCGGGACGCCTCCGTCCGGCTCCTGCACACCGTGCGCGGCGCGGGCTACGTTTTGCGGGCGGAGGCGTGACCGATGTTCAGGCGATTGCGGCTTAAGGATAAAATGACGCTGTGGTACACGCTGCTCACGTTTCTGACCGTGGCGGCGTTTGCCTGCGCGCTGTATTGGATGACGGGCTACATCCTCAACGAAATGCTGGAGAAGGACGTCGGCCTTTTGATGCGGCAGATTACCGCGCAGATCGAAAACGAAAACGGGCTGCTCACGTTTGAAAACGAGGTGCCCATTTCACCGAGCAATATGTTCTTTGTGACCGAGGAAGACGGCAGCGAGCTTGCCTCCTACGGCGACGACATCACCCTGTTCGACCGTGTTCCCGTCAGTCCGAATGCATTCCAAACGGCGCGGGGCGGCGCGCAGCGCTGGCTGCTGCTCGACTCCGGCGTCATTACGGTGGACAGCTTCCGCATCCGCGTGCGTGTGGCGGGCTCGCTGGCTACGAACGACCGGGTGCTCTCCGCGATGCGGTTGATTTTCTTTATCAGCATCCCCATCATCGTGCTGCTCTCGCTGCTGGGCGGGCAGTTCATCGCCAGACGCTCGCTCACGCCGATCCGGCAGATCATCCGCAGCGCCGGCCTCATAGCGCAGGGCGATCTTTCCGCGCGCATCCCCGCCGCGCCCTCCCGGGACGAGCTCGGCGAACTGACGGATACGCTGAACCACATGCTGCAAAGCGTGGAGGAGACCTTCCAACGCGAAAAGCGGTTCACCTCGGACGCCTCGCACGAGCTGCGCACGCCGGTGGCTGTCATCCGCGCCTATGCCGAAAGCCTGCGCGCGGAGAAGGGCCTTTCGCGGGAACAGGCTTCGTCGCTGGATACCGTGATCGCGGAATGCGCGCGGATGCAAAAGATCATCGCGCAGCTGCTCACCATCACGCGCGTGGAGGAGGGGCGGTACCCCGTCTGTCCGGAAAACGTGGACCTGCGCGCCGTTGCGTGCGGCGTGGCGGAAACCCTCGCGGGCGGCCTGGCCGAGCGGGAAATATCGCTTGCGGTAGAGGTGCCGGAGGGCCTTACGCTGAACGCCGATCAGAGCCTGATAACCGAAATGCTGCTGAACCTGGTCGAAAACGCGATCAAGTACGGCAAGCCCGGCGGGCATGTGGTGATCGGCGCGCTGCGGCGGGAGCAAACGGTTGAAACGCAGGTTCGGGACAACGGCATCGGGATGGCCGCGGAAAATTTGCCGCATATTTTCGAGCGCTTCTATCGGGTGGACAGCGCCCGGGACCGCAGCGGCACGGGGCTCGGGCTTTCGATCGTGGAATGGATCGTAAAGGCCCATCACGGCCGGATTACGGTGCAAAGCCGGCCGGACGAGGGCACGGTTTTCACGGTTTTCCTGCCCCGGGGCTGAAACCCGTCGGGCACGGCGCCGCGTTCGGGGCGAAGCTCCGCGCGCTCGGCGCCTTCCGTCGTTTTCCGGGTTCAAAACACGCTCTCGTTTGTATCATCAGGCATAAAAGTGTAGTTTTCCGGATAAGGATGTCGCCTGTTTTTCACCGGGCGATTTGCTATACTGAGCACAGCAGGAGCGCGAAGCGTTCTCAACATCATAAGGAGGTCCCGCTATGAAGAAACTGTTCGGTATCGTATTGGCCCTGGCACTGCTTCTGTCGAGCGCAAGTTTTGCCTGCGCCGAGGACAACAGCGTGATCGAGATCAACATCTATCACCACATGAGCGCGGATACCGCCCGCGGACAGGCGACCGAAAAGATCCTCGAAATGTTCAACGAGGAATACGCCGGCATATACAAGGCGGTTTCCAGCGTCAACCCGGATTTCCCCACCTATCAGGAGAAGGTCAAGGCGATGATCGCCGCGGACGAAACGCCCGATATCTTCTGCTACAACTACAACCCCAACGACCTTTCCCGGCAGAATTCCGGAAAGCTTATGGATTTCACGCCCTATATGGACGATGCGTGGAAAGCCTGCTTCAAGCAGAGCGACCTGGATCTGCTCACGCTGGACGGACACCTGTACTCCATCCCGCGCGCCCAGCAATCCGCCGTGTTCTACTACAACACGGAGCTTTTGGCGGCGGCCGGATACGACCACTTCCCCACCACCTGGGACGAGTTTTTCGCCTGCTGCGAGGCGCTCAAGAATAACGGCGTCGCCGCCATCTCGCTGTACACGGCGGACGATGCCTGGTATGCCACCGGCTTCCTGACGTACGCGTTCGCTTCCTTCGCCGGTTCCGAGCTGGCCAACAGCGGCACCATCGAGTGCGACGAGATGGTGAAGGCGGCCGAGTACCTGCAAAAGGCGTTCACCTACACCACGGGCGACGCCGTCGGCGCCAACTACTCCGTGGCTTCCAACAACTTCGCGACCGGCAAAACGGCCATGGTCATCGACGGCCCCTGGCTGATGGGTTCGCTGCCCGAGGATATCAGCGGGAAGATCGCCGTCGGCATCGCCCCCTCCTTCCAGGACGGCAAGATTCAGGACAACTACCAGGTGACCGACGCGCAGTCCCCGTGGGCGGCCGCGGCCCAGTCCGACCCCGCGAAGGCGGAAGCCGTGGTCACGCTGCTCAAGTACCTCACCAGCGAGACCGCCGCGAAGATCTACACCCTGGAAGGCAGCGAATACCAGTCCGCCAAGATGACGCTTACCGACGAGGACATGGCGTCCATGAGCGCCCTGCAGAAGGAATACTATAACGTCTATTCCACCGGTTCCGAAAACATCGTGAACATCCAGCGCAACCTTTCCAGCGCCGCCAACGCCGCGCTGCCCTCGCTGATCGAGTCCCTGGTGCTGGGCGAGATGGACGCGCAGGAGTTCGTATCGCAGCTTGCCGCCGAAAACGACTATTGACTCGCCGGCGTTAAGTCCCGTATTCTGCAGCGGGAGAGGGCAACCTCTCCCGCTTTTAAGGGGGGAAAACGACCGTGCAAAGCGCGCGCAACGGGCTTACAAACAACCGCGCCTTCTGGTATACCGTTCCGGCCCTGCTGATGACGCTGGTTTTCTTCATCGTTCCGTTGGTTTATCTGGTCACGGTCTCCTTATACAAATGGAACGGCCTGGGCGCCATGGAGTTTACGGGCCTGGGCAACTATAGCTACATCTTCCGCAGCGTCAGTTTCCACAAGGCGCTCAGGGTCACGTTCTGGTGGCTCGCGGCGGCGCTGCTTTTGCATATTCCGTTCGGCCTGCTCCTGTCGCTGCTGCTCAACCGCCGCCCCGCAGGCTGGAAATTCCTGCGGGTGATGTACTTTATCCCCAACGTCATCTCCACGACCGCCGTCGCCTTTATGTGGTATTTCATCTATCACGCGGACATGGGTATTCTCAACGCCTTCCTGCGCGCCGTGGGCCTCGGGCAGTACGCGCGCGCGTGGCTTGGGAACGTCGATACGGCGCTGTTTTGCAACATGGTGCCCTTCATCCTGTACGTGGGGCTGACCAGCATCATTTTTCTCACCCAGCTTTCCACGGTCCCCCACGAGCTGTACGAGGCCGCCGAAATCGACGGCGCGAACGCGCTTCAAAAGGACCGGTACGTATCCCTGCCGATGCTCAAACCGGCGCTCGTCACCAACGTCATGCTCAACTGCGCCTTCTGCCTGCGGACGTTCGAGTATCCGTTCCTGATGACGTCGGGCGGCCCCTCCGGCAGCACCACCAACCTTGCGCTCTACATTTACCGGGAAATGATGAGCGCCAACCGCTACGGCGTCTCCATGGCGGCCGGGCTGGTGACGGTTTTGCTGGGCGTGGTGCTGATGACCGGCGTAACGCTTTTGCAGCGGGAAAGGCGGGTGAGGGAACCGTGAACCGTACCCATCGGCTGACCACAGCGCTTACGTATGCGTTTTTATACCTGGTGCTGCTGGTGATGATCGTGCCCTTCCTATGGCTCATCGTCTCCTCGTTTCGGCCCAACCTGGAGCTGTTCAGCAATCCCTTCTCCTTTTCGCGCAACCTGAGCCTGGATAACTACGCCGCGGTGCTGTCCAGCCACCCGATGTTCTTATACCTGTTCAACACCGTTGCGGTGACCGCGCTGGCGACCGTCGCCGACGTCGCCGTCGGCGTCATGGCGGGGTACGGCCTGATGCACCATTTCAGGGGCAGGAGCGTAACGTCGTTCCTGCTGGCGCTGGGCCTGTTCATCCCGACCAACGCCTTTCTGGTGCCCTACTACATTATGGTCAACGGCATGGGCCTGTACGATACGCTCTGGGGCATCGCCTTTACCTACGCGGGCATCAACCTGCCCATTACGATCATGGTGGTGCGCGGCTACATGGGCACGCTTCCGGCCGAGCTTACGGAGAGCGCGCACATCGACGGCGCGACCACCCTGCAGACGATGACGCGCATCATTCTGCCCGTGAGTATCCCGGGCATCGTGACCGCCTGCGTCTTTGTGGTGATCCAGTGCTGGAACGAGCTGCTTTTCGCCAACATCCTCAACCAGAACGACGTTTCCCGCACGCTTCAGGTCGCCATCCGTTCCTTCCTGACCACGTTCGAGGCCAATTACGCCTACGCCTTCGCCGCGATGGTGCTGGCCATCCTGCCCACGATCCTCATTTACAGCCTGCTGACCAACCAGATCATCAGCGGCATGACGGCGGGCGCCATAAAGGGTTAGCCCGCACCCGCAGCGAAAACGAAGGGAGGGAGGCGAAGCGTATGCGCGTGCTGATCGTAGAGGGCGAAGCCCTGATCCGCGAAGGGCTAATGACGCTGGTGGACTGGGCCGCGGAAGGCTTCGGCGAGGTGATCGGCTGTGAGAACGCCGTGGACGCGCTGGACAACCTTACCGACCGGGGCGCCGATCTGGTCATTACGGACATTTTTATGGATTCCATTTCCGGCCTGGACATGATCGAGATGGCTCAGCGGCTGGACGTGCATACGAATTTCGTGATCCTGACGGGGCACGGGCTGTTCGAGCACGCGCAGCGCGCCGTGGACCTGGGCGTGAAGCGGTTTTTAACCAAGCCGATCCAGCCCGACGAGCTGCGCGCGCTGCTCAGTGACATGCGCGCCGGGATCGCCGAGCAGAAACGCGTGGAGCAGGCGCTCGCGTCCAGCGAGGCCAAGCTCAGGGAATACCACCCGCTCGTGCAGCGCGATTTCTGGTCCAACCTCTCGCACGAAAACAACCTGGCGGAGGCGGATATCCGCGCCCAGGCCACGCGGTGCGACATCGCCGTGCCCCAAGGGGAAATGCAGTGCGTCGCCGTGATGCCGGAGAAGAGCGACCTGCGGCAGTCCGACAGCCTCGCCGTTCGCCGGGTAATGGAGGATCTGCTGGGTGAAAAGCTGATTCAATGGCTGGATCACGGCACGTTCGACCTGCTGATCGTCGCCGGGGAACTGCGCGAGGCGGAAGTCATGTCCCTGCTGGAGGTCATCCGCGCGAATTTCGCACTGCCGATGCACATCGGCATCGGGAACCGCTTTGCGCGCCTTTCGGAATTGCAGACCTCCGCGCGCGAGGCGCAGGAAGCCATGCAATCGCTCATGGCGACCAGCGGCGAATGGTGCTACTTCAGCGATCTGATGCAGGTCCGGCACGCCGCGTACCCGGTGCGGGAGGAAGCCGCCGTGCTCAATTCCATCCGGTTTTGGGACACGCCCGACGAGGCGGCCGTAAACGCCTTCCTCGCAGCCGTATACCGCACGGAGGACGTTTCGCAGCGCGATCTGATGCTTTTGCGTTTCCAGGTGGCGCTCTACGGCGCCGCGGACGATTACGGCGCCGACCTGCCCGCCTTCGCCGTGCCGCCGACGCACGAGGCGATGGCCTCCGCCCACGACCGGCTGACGGCGCTGATGGACGCCATCGCCTCCCGTAAGGCGGGTACCCGTCAGCAGGCGATCGAAAGCCTGATCGACCGGGCCAAGCAGATCATCCGCAGCGGATACGCCGACCCCGATCTGAACGTATCGGCCATCGCCCGGCAATTGTTCATTTCCCCGCAGTACCTATCGCGGCTGTTTCGCAGCGTCTGCGGGGTGACCTGCATGGACTTCATCACCTCGGTCCGGCTGGAAGCCGCCAGGGAGCTGCTTCGGGGGACGCAGGTCAAAACGTACGAGATCGCCGCCATGGTCGGCTATAACTACCCGAATTACTTCAGCGCCCTGTTCAAAAAGCACGAGCACGTGTCCCCCAAGCAATACCGCATGGAATCCGAACTATGAAAAAGATCGGCAGAAGGTTCTCGCTCAAGCTGCTGCGCAACCAGCTCATTCTCTGGTTCGCGGCCGTGGTCATCCTGCTGATGGGGGTCGTTGCGTCCTTCTCGGAGTTTACACTGAAGCCCTACCTTTACGATACGCACGTATCCCACCTCAAACAGAATACGAACCTGCTGATGCTCCAGCTCACCACCCTCAGGGAAAAGCTCCAGTCCTATTCCATCAACATCCTCGCGGACGGCACGGTGCAGGCCTTCCTGCTGGGCAGGCTGCCGCAGGAGCCCAACCTGTCCAACACCCTCCGGGAGCTGATGATGGGCTACACGGAGTACGACGCGTCCATCCGGGCGCTGTACCTCGTGGATAACGAAGGCGGCATTTACGGCAATAACCTCACGCGCGCCGTATCGGCGTACGTCGGGCGCACGTTCGGGGACATCGTCGATTCCTCCGGCAGCGCGGTCTGGGCGAGCGACTTTTCGGAGGATACGGTGGTCATGTACCGCGTCATCCACGATACGACCAGCGACCTGACGCGTACGATCGGCGCGCTGTACATGATGGTCGACCGCAGCGCGTTCACCGGGCTTCAGCAATTGTACCTCATGGCCTCGCAGGGCTCCCAGCTCGAAGGCGGTGGGAATCTGCTGCTGGGCGGGCCGCCGGAGAAGGACGAAGCCGCCGGGGACTTCATCACCTGTACGACCGAGCAAAACGGCTGGACGCTCACCACCTGGATTCCCCGCTCCGTCGTGTACGAGCCTGCCGACGGCATCCTGAACCTGGTGTACCTCGGGCTGACGCTTACGCTGCTGATGGGCGTACTGCTGATCGTCTTTATCTCCGGAAGGCTTACCAAACCCCTCCGGGAGATTCGCCACGCCATGAAGCGCGTGGGCGAAGGCAACCTGGACGTGGTCGTTCCCGTGCGCCGCGACGACGAGATCGCCCATCTGGCCAAGACCTTCAACCGCATGATCAGCGACACGCGGGAGTCGATCCGCCAGAATGAGGAAAACCTGCGGCGTCAGCGCGCGCTGGAGCTCAGTACCCTGCAATACCAGATCAATCCCCACTTTCTGTACAATACGCTGGACAGCATCTACATGATTGCGCGCAAGAGCGCCAACGAGGATATCGCCTCCCTGGTCGTGAGCCTTTCGACGCTGTTCCGGCTCAGCCTCGCCCACGGGCAGGACTTTGTGACGCTCGACCATGAGGTAAAATACGTAACCTGCTATCTGGACATCCAGCGCATACGCTTCCCCAACCGGTTCCGCCTGTCCCTGGACGTGGCGCCGGAACTGATGCGGCGGCGCGTGCTCAAGTTTCTGCTTCAGCCGCTGGTGGAAAACTGCGTGAACCACGGCCTGAACAACGGAGGCGACGACGGCCGGATCGAGGTGGGCGCCGTGCGCGAGGGCGACGATCTGGTGCTGCGCGTGAGCGACAACGGCATCGGCATGACGGAGCAGGCGCTGGAAAAGCTGCGGGCTTTCATCGACCGCCCCGATATCGAGGAAAACGCCGATCCTTTCGCGGGCGGCGTGGGATTGCGCAACGTGCACCAGCGCATGCGGCTGTATTACGGGCGGGGGCTGCAGATCGAGAGCCAATGGGAAGAGGGCACGAGCGTCACCCTGCGCATCCCCTTTGAAAAGACGCAACCTGAAAACGAGGTGATTACATGAACCGCTTTCCGGACGCGGGCCGGGTGACGATCGACGGCGGGTTTCTGGCCCATTACATGAAGATCGTCGCCGACCGCGCGCTGCCCTATCAATGGCGGGTGCTAAGCGGCGAGACGGCTCCCAACCCGACCGTGCGCAATTTTCGCATCGCCGCCGGCGAGGAAAAAGGCGAGTTCGAGGGCGTTCCTTACCAGGATACGGACCTGGCCAAGTGGCTGGACGCCGTCGGCTGTGCTTTGGCCAACGGAAAACAGCCGGCGCTGGAAGCGCTGGCCGACGCCGTGATCGATACGGTCGCCCGCGCGCAGGACGCGGACGGCTATCTGGATACGTACTACCAGCTCACCTGCCCCGACCGGAAATGGACCGATCCCGCCTCCCATGAGCTGTACTGCTTCGGGCACATGATCGAGGCGGGCGTATCCTACAGCGAAGGAACGGGGAAACGCACGCTGCTGAACGTGGCCTGCCGGCTGGCCGACCATGTGGCGCGCGTGTTCGGCCCGGGGGAAGGGCAGCTGCACGGGTACCGGGGGCACGAAATCATCGAAATGGCGCTGGTGAGGCTGGGCGAGCACACCGGGGAGGAGCGTTACCTGCGGCTGGCGGCGTGGTTCGTCCGCGCCCGCCGGGATACGCCCGAGGCCTTCTACCGCGACGACCGCAAGGACGGCAATCCGCTGGACTACGGCTGCTGGGGCTGGGGAGACCCGGAAAGGGAGCTGTCCAGCTACGCGTCGGTGACCGGGCACGCGGTGCGGGCGATGTACCTGTACTGCGGCATGGCGGACGTGGCGCGGCTGACGGACGACCGGGAGATGCTTGCGCACTGCGACGGCCTTTTTGACGAGGTGACCCGGCGGCAGATGTACATCACCGGCGGCATCGGAGCTACGGCGGTGCTGGAGGCGTTCACCTACCCCTACGATCTTCCCAACGATACCCTGTACGCCGAAACCTGCGCCTCCGTCGGGCTGTGTTTTTTCGCGCGGCGCATGGCGCAGGCGCGGATGGACGGCCGTTACGCCGACGTGGTGGAACGGTGCCTGTACAACATTCTGCCCGCGGCGATATCGCAGGACGGCGAGCATTACTTCTACGTGAATCCCCTGCAGGTCAACGCCGAAGCGTGCCGGAGGAACCCGCTGAAAACGCACGTGAAGCCGGTGCGGCAGCCCTGGTTTGAGTGCGCCTGCTGCCCGCCCAACCTGGCGCGCCTCCTGTCGTCGCTGCCCCGGTACCTGTACGCCTGCTCCGGCGACGGCGTAACGGTGGAGCAGTACGCGCCCGGCAGCGCCCGTTTCGATCTGCCGGGGGGCCGCGTGACCCTGCGCCAGAAAACGGAATACCCTTTCGACGGCAGCATCCGCGTTACGGTGCGGCAGGATAAGGCGTTCGACATGGCGCTGTTCCTGCGCATCCCCGCCTGGTGCGACCGGTGGACGCTGTGCGACGGTCGGAACGAGGCGGTGAACGCCGCCCCCCGCAACGGATACGTGCGGCTTGCGGTCCGCGGCGATTGCGTATATACCCTGACGCTTGCGATGGAGCCGCGGCTGATGCAGGCGAACCGACGCGTGCGCGAGGACGCGGGCATGGCGGCGTTGCAGCGGGGGCCGGTCGTGTACTGCGTGGAGCAGGCGGACAACGGGGACTGCCTTGAGCAGCTTTCGGTCCGGTTCGGCACGCCGGTTCGCGTAGAGCCACGCCGCGACGTGGCGGGCTTCGGGACGTACCCCGCGCTGCGCCTGTCCGGAGCGGCCGACGCCCCCGCGCCGCACGCGGCGCTGTACTTTCCCGCCGAGCCCCGGCGGGATACGGAGATCGTCGCCGTGCCCTATTGCCTGTGGGGGGAACGCACGGCCGGCGAAATGCTGGTGTGGCTCCGGCGAACCTGAATGCGCCGGGATGTGTGAAACGGAGGAGAACTGCACATGGATCAGCCTTTGATTTTTAACCGCGCGGACCCGCAGATAACCCGGTACGAAGGCTACTATTACTTCACGGCATCGGTGCCCGCGTTTGATCGCATCGAACTGCGGCGCGCCCCCACCCTCGAGGCGCTGGCGCAGGCGGAACCGCGCGCGGTCTGGCAAAAGCACGACGCGGGGCCGATGAGCAGCTACATCTGGGCGCCCGAGCTCCACCGCATCGATCAAGGCTGGTACCTGTACTTCGCCGCGACGGGAGCCGAGCCGGACGAGAGGGGCGTATTCGACCACCGCATCTACGCGCTGGGCTGCGACGCCGAAAACCCGCTGGAGGGCGCGTTCCGGGAGCTGGGGCAGGTCGACACGGGCATGGAAAGCTTTTGTCTGGACGCGACCACCTTCGTGTGCCGCGGCCAGCGGTATTTCGTCTGGGCGCAACGGGATTACGCCATCGCGGGGAACAGCAACCTGTACATCGCGCGCATGCTGTCGCCCACCCGGCTCCTGCTGCCGGCGGCCCTGCTTTCCCGGCCGGAGTATGCCTGGGAATGCCGGGGCTTCCGGGTCAACGAAGGCCCGTCCGTCCTGATCCGCGGCGGGAAGGTATACCTTACCTACTCCGGCAGCGCGACGGACGAGCGCTACGCCGTGGGTTTGCTGACCGCCGACGAGGACAGCGATCTGCTGTCCCCGGCAAGCTGGGTCAAAAGCCCGGAACCCGTTTTTCGAACCGAACCGGAAAACGGCATCTTCGGCCCGGGCCACAACAGCTTTACCACGGACGCGGAGGGAAACGATCTGATCGTGTTCCACGCGCGGCCGTATCCGGGTTTCCACGGCACGCCGCTGAGCGATCCCAACCGGCACACCTATCTTCGGCCGGTGACCTTCGAAGGCGGCCGTTTCGGCGTTTCTGCCCGGTGATCCCTTTCGCCCGGGCGGCTTATCGTCATGTTTTTCAGGGCGCTTTGCGCTCTTTTTTCTTTGCCAATTCCAGTTCGGTAAACCCGAACCTTGACGCTGGCGGGTTTTACATCGTATAGTTGAGAAAACAAACCAATCAGCACCCGCCCGACGACGTACTCACCTACACCGACGCAGGGAGGGAGAGCCTTTGAAGGAGTATTGGTCGAAATTCCTGGAAAACGGTATCATCCTGGCCTTTTTGACGGGTATCGCGTACTACCTTACCTATTTGTACCTGGACGGTTCGCTTGCCGCTTATGCGCTGCCGGACGAGCTGATCGAAATCGACGCGCCCGATATCATCGCAACGCTGGTCGGGCTGATCTACAAATTCTGGCAGGTGCTGATGATCCCCGCGTTCGGACTGCTGGCCGAGAAAATGCTTAAGGACACCGAACTGATACGGCTTTGGCGCTTCTCCGTCATCATGATCACCGCGGTCGTGTTTTCCGTGCTGCTGCTCAACCGCTTCGAGGCGCAAAACTGGATCCTCCTGGGCATCATGCTTTTTGAGTGGGCCGAAGCGCTGCTCAAAACGCTGGCGCACGGCAAAGGGCAAAGCGGGCTGCGCGCGAAGTGGAAAAGTTACCGCCAGAGGAACGGCGCGCCCGGGAAGATCAACGAGCGCATGGCGCTTGGCATCGGCTACCTGGCCGTGGCCATCGCCGTGATGTACGTATTGTCCGGCGCGGTGATGGAGCATGCCGCCACCACGCAACTGAACCGGGAGGATTTCTTCATCGCCCGGGATTACGACGATCAGGTGGTGGTGTACGAAAACGAAAAGTGCTACGTACTGATGGCCAGGGACGGCCATTCGCTGCTCAACGCCTATGAGATTGTCCGTTACGACCACATCGGCAAGCTGGATTATGTCCATACGGGGGTGCTCAGCCTGCCGAGCGATTACTCGATTGTCGACTGGTAGCCGGGAACCGGCGGGTTCCCAAAAGCAGGTTTTTACCCCGGCGGCCGCAACGGCCACCGGGGTAAAATGCACGGTAGGGGCATGCGGCCCGTTTATTTGCGCGTCAGGGTTCCGCATAGGCGCGGCCCGGTCCCGGCGGCGTTGCGACGGAGTTGAAGAATTTCGATTGGATCCGCATCCCATCCTTCCGGACGATATTGGAGCTTTCGTCGATGACCCGTACGCCCTGCGGGACGGCGTCCGCGGGGGACACCACGACCGAGGCGATGGGCCGCATATCAGGCGGCCGCGCGGCGCAGGGTTCACGGTTTCCCTAATTCTTGCTCGGGTCGTCGTGCATCGCGGACGCGCCCATGCCCTCGATGTTCCATTGGATCACCTTGGGAATGACGGCGTTGGTCAGGTCCCTGGCGTCGCTCAGCGCGCGCTGGGCGATATCCGCAAACAGCTGCGCCGCCACGTCGCCGTCGTAACCGGAGTTGATGTAGGTTTCATCCATCGCGGGCATGTTGGCGATCAACTCCTCCTCCATCGCCCGCCAGTGCATGCGGATGGGGTAGCCCCAGTCGGTACGGTCCAGCGAGCCCAGGGTATCCAGCCAGCGGTAGACGGAATATGCGCTGTTCTCGTCGTAGGTGCCGCAATCGTAGGTATACGCCGCGGGGGTGGACGTCAGATTGCCGTACATCGGCAAGAACACGCTGAACTCGGAGTTGGCCAGTGCCACCCAGTACACGATGGGCAGGTCCGGCCGGTACCAGAACAGGTGCACCGTAAAAGCGCGGTTGATGCCGATGGGGCGCCACTCGGCGTGCTCGTTCACGTTATAGCTCGTATCCTCAAAACGGTAACGGGTCAGTTCCATCACGTCCTGCAGTTCGATGGGCCGATCGGGCGTAAAGAACAGGTCGTAGGTGTGGTTTACGTCGTACGTTTGCTCCTGCGAGGGGGCAAAGTACCGCTGCCCGGCCCAGACGCGAATCTGGCTGTAATCCCGGTGCGCTGCGCCGTAGGTCAGCGCCGCGTGGGGCTCGCCGTTCACCTCGCTTAGGAAACCGTTATCCTCGGCCAACTGCCAGAAATCCGGCGAGGCGAGCACATTGTCGGCGTCGCCGATATCCACGCAGCCGATCATCGCGTCGTTGGCGATGACGGCCGCTTTGTCGTCCGGCACTTTTACGGCCAGCCAGTGGTGCCCGGAGTAGATTTCAATGTACCAGGCTTCCGTATCATCGGCGATGACGACGCCGTTGCCCTCCGCGCTGCCGTATTCGGTGACGATGGAGCCCAGGCGAACGATGCCCTCGCGCGCCGTTTTCACATAGGGGATCACCACCGTGGGGATGGATTCCTCCGCCACGCCGTTGGGCACGTAGGGGTCGTACTTGAGCACGTTCTCGCCGCCGTAGATGCTTTCCGTGGCGGTGATGGAGACGCCGTACTCGTTGAGCGCGCTCTCTGCCCAGACGCCGACCTCCATGGCGGGCGCGGCGGGCGTCATCACATACTGGCAGCTTTCGGCGGGCAGCTCGATGGTAAAGCCGTTATATTTGCTTACGAACGGACAGGGTTCGTCCAGCGTCTGCGCTGGCACGGTCACGATCTGCGTCGTTTCGAACGCCTCGCCGTCGGCGGTGCGCCCGAAGATCAGCGAGCCGTCGGCACTCGCCTCCCGGCCGACGATGATCGTGGTGCACGCACCGGCGGCCGAAGGCACCGCCAGCAGTAAGACCAGCAGCAGGGAAACCACTATTTTAAGCATCATGGCGCACCTCTCTTTTTTTGTCGGGCATGAACGGCATGGAAAGCAGCGGAGCAGGCGGAAACGCGGCTCGGACAGCTGATGCGGTTGACGGGACGGTATGGAAACGGTTCAATGATTGGTTTCACTATAACACAGCGCAAAAGTGGTCGTCAAGAACGGCCTCACGGGGAAAGCCAACGGCGAAAAAACCCGTTCCGCATAGGAACGGGTTTTTTCGCCGTTGGCTTGGGCGTTCGTTTCCGGCGTCTCCGGGCGCCCGGCGGCGCCGTTCGCCTCCCGCGGGTTTT
The DNA here is from genome assembly GCA_964640955.1 of uncultured Oscillospiraceae bacterium. Lineage (GTDB taxonomy): Bacteria > Bacillota > Clostridia > Christensenellales > Aristaeellaceae > CAXXOK01. The sequence continues at coordinate 244,336 of CAZXJI010000002.1, forward strand.
ACTTGTCCGTCAGATCGTTCACGATCAGCACATAAGGGTCGAAGGCGCGCTCGCGCAGCTCGTCCATGGCCGGCTCGCCGCCGGCCGCCTGCGTCAGCCACAGCGAGTACTGAAACTCGCAGAATCCGGAAAGATCCATTTTGAAATTGGTCTCCCACGTGTTGTTCATCACCCATGAATAGACGGGGCGTTGATTGTTCCCGGGCTCGCGGTCGCACAGCCGGATCGGGTGGTGGCGCATCTGCCCCATGTAGACCAGCGGCACGTCGCGGGTGGCGACCAGCGCACCGCCGTCCCCGGAAACGTACGCGAGCCCGTCGTCCGTCATGGAGTACTCCATGCAGGTGCCGGGAAGCTGATCCACCCCGGGGCGGTACGCCTCCGCGCCTTTCCGTAGCCAGAGCGTTTCGCAGGAAAGGGACAGGGGCAGAAAAACGCTCTCGATGTCCGACGAAATGGTCTTTCCCAGCTCCAGCCTGAAATCGATGCGCGGCATCTCTTCAAACAGCTTGAGGTAGACCTCCGTATGGATGCTGCCCGGCAGGGCAAACGCGAACCGGAGCAGCGTGAAAATCTTTCCCCGCTCGACACACTCGATTTCACACAGCCTGCCCACGAACAGCTCGGCATGCTTGCCGCGGATGTTGCGCCCGATGATGCGCCGTTCCTGCTCTTCCCGACAGGGAAGCTCGTGGCAACGGTCGGTGATCGCCGTGCATTCATAGACCGGCGTGAAGAAAGGCGCAACGCCGCCCGCAAGAAGACTCTTCCCGGTCCGCTTATCGACGAAGGCGGTAATGCCGTCGTCGGGCGCGTACCTTAGCCGGAAGTAGTCGTTTTCAAATTCGTAGGGCAGCCGATAGGTGACGGTATCGTAATCGTTGACGATGTCGCGGATGCGCTCCGCGCCGACATACGCCTTGCGGCTGTTGAACTTCTGCGGCGGCGCGGGCTGCTCGCGGTAAGTGTAGGTCTTGCGCTCAAAGGGCTTGAACGTGTCCGCGAAGGTGATCATCCGCCCGCGCGGGTGCGGCGAAACCTGGCAGGGAATCACGCGGCCCTGCTCGTCCTTGATCTCGGCGTCCGGCATGCCCATGGTCTCGATGTAGAAGGATACGGGCTGCCTGCCTTCCAGTCCGCTGACGCTGTGTACGCGGATCTTGCCGTTCGTATCGTAATAGCGCAGGGTGTCGCCCTTTTGGTGCGCGATGCGGTACAGCATCCGCGAGGCCGCTTCGTGGGCCTTGGAGGCATAGCTGTTTTTGCGCATATCGAGGTTGAGCACCATCGTGTCAAACGGGCGCGTGATGGTGGACGAATGCCCCCAGGTATGCTCGCCATAGAGCAGCATATTATCCTGCGCCGTTTCCGCCAGCTGCGGATACCGGGTTTCAAAATCGGGGTCCAGCCTCGCGCAGAGGTGATAGCGGTGCTGCGCCTCGCGATAGTGCTTAACGGCGTAGGGCGTCGAGCCCACGCCGTTGGCCCACCAGTCGGTCAGATCGCCGCTGTAGACGGGCGCATCCGTCAGCTTGTCCCGGATCAGCGCATAAAGCTCCTGCAGCGATACCATCCGGAGCCTTACCGCATCACCGTAACGCCGGTTATACGCCTCGACGGTCCGGAGGATCTCCGGCTCGGGAGGGGCGTTATCGCTGAACACGCCGGAGACGGACGCAATCAGGAAATCATACGGATAGCCGTTATCGGTGCATTCGTCCACGTATGCCTTAAGCGAGGCGTGGAGGATATCCTCGGGCGCTCCGGGCGCGGCTCCCCGCCCCAGGTAGTTCTCCATCATGAAGTTATGGGCCACGTTGGGCTTGATCCCCAGCACGTTGCCAAGGTTGTAATGCTCTCCGTTCCAGACCAGTATCCGCTTTCCGCCCGCGCTTTCCCAGAAGAAGGGGGTCTGGTTATGGTAAAGCGGGTACATGCCGTGATGACAGTGGATATTCATGTACAGGAACTCCGCGCCGCTTGCGATGATCGCGTCGCGCTGCCCCATGGAAATGCCGTTGATATCGGCGATCATCGCCGTTTGGAACGTTACGCCGTGTTTCAAAAAGAGGGCGCGCAGCTTAAGCAGGCGGTTCTTCAGCACGTCGCTGTCGACCAGATCGGTAAAGTTGAGATAGTTCCACGACAGGCCTATCCTGCCGGCTCTTGCCAGCGCCATGAACGCGGTCGTCTCCTCCCTCGTCGCTCCGCGGAGGAATTCTTCCACGCAAAACAGCGTTTCGCAGTTCCAGCGAAAGGCGGCGTATTCGGGGTGCCGCATCATCTCCAGCACATCACGGATATAGCTTACCTGCGTATCCATTATCCGCTCCTGCAGGTCGGTATACCCGATATCGGTATGCGAGTGATGCACGACATACACAGTTTTGACGGCCATAGAAGCATATTCCTTTCTTACAAAGCGCGTTCCTTGGTGAACGCGACCAGGTCGTCCACGGTGGTAAAGGCAAGCCCGGTCACGGTATCCGCCCCGCCGTAATAGATCGCGATTCGCCCCGTTTGCGCGTCGGAAAGCGCCGCGCAGGGAAACACGACGTTGGGCACGTCCCCGATGCATTCGTAAAGCGCGTGCGGCGCCATCAGGTAGTCCCTTGTGCGGTACAGCACCTTCTGCGGCTGATCCAGATCCAGCAAAGCCGTACCGATGCGGTAGACAAACCCGTTGCAGGTGTTGATGACCCCGTGATAGATCAGCAGCCATCCCTCGTCGGTCTCGATCGGCACACAGCCCGCGCCTATCTTGGTGGACTGCCACGCGGAGGTATCGCCCCTCACCGGGCCCATCACAAAACGGTGGTGACCCCAGTATTCCAGGTCCCTGCTCCTGCTGATAAAGATATCGCCGAAGGGCGTATGCCCGTTGTCGCTGGGACGGCTGAGCAGGGTAAAGAAGCCGTTGATCTTGCGCGGAAACAGGACGCCGTTGCGGTTGAAGGGCAAAAGGGCGTTTTCCAGCTGCTTAAAAACCTTGAAGTCCCTGGTTTGCGCAATGCCGATGGTCGGGCCGTGGTAGCCGTTGCACCAGGTCACGTAGTAGGTGTCGCCGATCTGGCATACGCGGGGGTCGTAGCGGTATTCGCGCCGGAGCAGCTCGGGATCGTCCCCGGTGAGGCGAATGGGCTCGTCGTCGATCCGCCAGCGGAGGCCGTCGGGGCTGAAGCCCGCGTAGATGTCCATGCTGATGGAACGGCTGTCGCAGCGGAATACGCCCGCAAAGCCGTCCCGGAAGGGAATCACGGCGCTGTTGAACACGCTGTTGGAATGCCTGTTGCCGTTTCGTCCGATGATCGGGTTGCCGGTATAACGCCAAATCGGCTCGGTCGCACCTGCGGGCTTATCCTGCCATGGAATGTTGGGCAGCGGTTTGCCGATGATGGTGGCCATGGTGATTCTCCTTCAGTTCGGGAAGATGGTGTTCGGGGCGAGGAAGCATCCCCGCCCCGAACGTGCCTGACCCAGTCGGGCGGTTTTGAATCCTTACTTGCTGGCCATGAAGGCGTTAACCTGCGTCTGCGCCTCGGCGACGAGCTCGGCATAGCCGGCGGCGTTCATTTCTTCCATCATCGCTTCCACGGTGGTATCCGGGTCCGTCGTGCCGGTGAGAAGCTCGCCCATGTAACGGCTAAAGATGAAAGAGCAGTTGAGGAGCTGATCCTCGACGGATGTGGTATCCATGGTGAAGCCGAGCAGCACGGACGGAATGGCTTTCTCGTTGAGTTCCTTCACCTCGTCCCACTGGTTGAAGTCCACATCGTCGGTCTGGGTCACGGTGAAGAAGGAGCCCTGCGTATAACCGGCCATGGTCCAGTCGGTCTTGTTGCGGTGCACCAGGCCGTCGGCGGTGTAGTCCCAATCGTCGCCTTCCAGCCCGTAGTAGAAGCTGTCGCGCACATAGGAATCGGTGTTGACGAGCTGGAGGAATTGCAACGCCTTTTCGGGATACTTGCAGTTGACGGAGATGGCGTTCATCGAGCCCTGCACCGTCTGGTTGGAGACGATGGTCGGTCCCCACTGATAGGCCACGACATCCACGCCCAGCTGCGGGCCCCAGGCCGTCTTGGCGGCGCCGGCCCAGCCCTGCGCGATGCCGAAGGGATAGTAGTACTGGCTTTCGGGGGTCACGGCGGCGTCGGAATTGATGATGCCGTCGAGGTACCATTCGCGCAGCAGCGCCAGGTAGCCCTTGATATCGTCCTGCTCGAAGGGGTTGACGACCGTCGCGGTTGCGTCGTCATAGCGGACGCCCATGGTGTAGAGGCCCGCGCCCATCTGGTCGTACATGTACAGCAGCTGGTAGGCGCCGTTGGAGTGCAGCTTGAGCGAGGGTTCGCCCGTGTAATCACGGATGGCCGCCAGCGCGGGGCCAAGCTGGTCGACTTCGGTGATCTGGGAGGGATCCACGCCGGCGGCCTGCGCCACCGCGGTGTCCCAAATGAAGAACTCGCTCTGGGAGGAGTCCTTGTAGGTGGGAACGGCATAGAGCTTGCCTTCGATCTTGCAGGCGTCCCAGTAGCCTTCGGGAATCATGGCGTACAGGTCGGGCGCGGCTTCGCCGACGATATCGCCGATGTCCAGGAACGCGCCGACGCGCACGTCGTTGTTGAACACGGAGTTATTGGTAAACATGATGTCGAAGTCCGCGCCGGTGCTGATCATGACGGAACGACGGTTTTCGAAGTCCCCCCACGAGATGACGTCCATTTCGATGTTGACGCCAATCTTCTCGGCAAGGTAGGCGTTGATGCGCTCCGCCCACGCTTCGTAGTTCTGGGGCATGCCGCCTCCGACCGTCACCCATTTGAGGGTTACGACGTCGTCGTCAGCCACCGCGCCGAAGAACGGCACGGACAGCACCAGGGTGAGCGCAACCAAAAGCGAGACCATTTTGGAAAACCTTTTCATTGTCCTCTCTCCTTTTAGGTTGTATTATCGATTATCCCTTCACCGCGCCGATGGTCAATCCGGAAATGAAGTATTTCTGGAAAAACGGATAGGCGCACGCGATGGGAATAACGATGACGATGGCGATGGCCATTCGGACGGATTCCGACGGCAGGGAGTTGCGGTACTGCTGCATGCTCAGGCCGCCCGACGGGTTGTTGAGGATGTAGTTGATGGCCTGCATCATGTTGTTGAGCAGCGCCTGGAGCGTTACCAGGTTTTTGTCCGAGATGTACAGCGAGGGCAAAAACCAGTCGTTCCAGTAGGTGAAGGTCAGAAACAGCGCGATGGTCGCCACGACGGGCTTGGAGATGGGCATTACGATGCGTGAGAAAATGCCCAGCTGCGTCGCGCCGTCGATCTTGGCGGATTCGATGATGGAGTCGGGAATGGTACTGCGGAAAAACGTCTTGCAGATGATGACGTGAAACGACGATACCGCCAGCGGGAGGATCATCGACCAGGCCGTGTTGTTGAGCTGGAGGAGGTTGACGACCACCACGTAGTTGGCCACCATGCCGCCGTTGAAGATCATCGGAACGAACACCAGCCAGGTGTACAGCTTCTTCAGCTTGAAATACGGCCGCGAGAGCGTGTAGCCAAGCATCGTCGTTACGATGACGCCCAACGCCGTGCCGACCACCGTCACGATCACGGACATTTTGAAGGCGCTGAAGATCACCGCGCGCTCGTTCCAGAGGAACTGGTAAGCCGCCGTGGAGAACGCCTGCGGGATAAACCGGTAGCCGTCGCGCAGCAGGCTCTGCTCGTCGGAGATGGAGATCATCAGCACGAAAAACAGGGGGAAGATCGCCGCCGCCGTTAGCACGATGAACAGCACGTTAAACAGCGAGTTGGACAGCGGGGAGATACGGTTGATATGCGAATCGCCAAACGGTTCCTTTGAATGCTTCAAAATCTTTTCCTCCCCTCAGATAATCGCGCTGTCGGGGTCGATCTTGGACACGATGAAATTGGCCACCAGGATGGTTATGCAGCAGGCAATGGACTGGAAAAACGCCGCGGCGGCGATTTTGCCGATGGAAACGTTGGAGGTGCGCAGCGCGATATAGATGTAGGTGTCAAACGTGCTGGCGACCTTGCTCAGCGAGTTGGGAATGCCCTGCGTAACCTGGTAGAACAGTCCGAAGTCGGAGTAGAAGATGTGCCCGGCGTTCAGAATAAACAATACGATGATGATGGGCTTGATCGCGGGCAGCGTGATGTGGAGGGCCTGCTTCAGCTTGCTTGCGCCGTCCAGCATCGCGGCTTCATACAGCGAGTTGTCGATGGCGGTGATGCTGGCCAGGTAGATGACCATGTTCAGCCCGATCGACTTCCACAGCTGCATGAACGTCAGGATGAAGGGCCAGTATTTCGCCTCGGAGTACCACCGGATCTTTTCGCCGCCCAGCGACTGGATGACGCCGTTAAGCAGACCCTTGTCCACATTCAGGAAGGCGAACACGAAATAGCTGACGACCACCCACGACAGAAAATGAGGAAAGAACAAAAGCGTCTGATAGACTTTGGAGGCGATGCGGCTGTACAGCTGGCTGATGAGGATTGCCAGCGTAACGGGGATGAGGATGCCCAGAACGATAAACACAAGGTTATACAGCAGGGTATTCCTCAACAGGAGCGTGAACGTGTTGTTCCGGATGAAAAACAGGAAGTTGTCAAACCCCACCCATTCGCTGGTGAACAGGCTGTACAGGAAGCCCTTGCCGGCCATGATGTGGAACTGCTTGAAAGCAATCACCAGGCCGAACATCGGCAGATAGGCGAAGATGGCATACCAGACTATCGCCGGGACCCCCAGCAGCCCCAGTTCGAAGTCGTCCCTCGTCCACCGCATCCTCCGTCTGGCGGCGTTTCTTGGCAGCGTGTTTCTCATACATACTCCTTTCCATATCAAGGAAATGTTGAAGTTAACGTTTTTCGTATTTGTTAACTTTTTTGATTAACTAAAGTATACCACTATGTTATCCCGCCTGTCAAGATAGTTTCCAAATTTTCTATTCAAATTGATAAAATGGCAGAATTCAGACTATCGGATAAAGCAAGGCGGTATGGGAACAGCCGGAATCCCGCAGGAAACGCAACATTGTTAATGTAAATGTTGTTTCGGGCGTTGCATTTCCGGTCGTTTTCCTTTATAATGTAAATACTAATTACTTGTTTGTTAAGGAGCAGCTTATGGGTAAGGTTACCATGCAGAACATCGCCGATGCTCTGTCCACCTCTCGTATCAGCGTGTGGAAAGCGCTCAACAACCGCCCCGGCGTATCGCATGAGCTCCGCCAGCAGGTGTGGGAAATGAGCCGGAAAATGGGCTATGCCAAAACGGAAGAGGCCGCCGAGGCGCTTAAGCCCGCGGCGGCACCCACGGTGTCGGTCGTGGTGGCGAGGCCGGAGTCCTCGGTATTCTGGATGAAGATCATCCATCAGATTGCCAAGGAGCTGAACCAGAATAACTTCAACCTCATGTACACGTACATTCCCTCGTCTTATAAAAGCGGGTATACGCTGCCTTCCACCCTGTACGATCAATCCATCTCGGGGATTATCGTGCTCAACTGCTATTCGGAGAACATCCTGCGCATGCTTGCCAAGCTCCGGGTCCCCAAGGTCTTTCTGGACACGGTACCCACCGTGCCGCCGGATGAACTGGACGGCGATCTGGTGTACATTGAAGGCAGGTCCCTCGTGCGGGAAATCACCGGGCGCATCCTCCAAAGCGGCAGGCGCAGAATCGGCTTTGTGGGCGATATCGAATACGCCCAGACCAACCTGGACCGCTATCTCGGCTTTCTGGACGCGCATGAAACCTATGGGCTGAAGCCGGACCCGCAGTTATGCCTCACAGGCAAGTTCGGCCTGCGCACCCACTACGAGGAAATCAGCCGTTTTTTGGACGGGCTCGCCGCTATGCCGGATGCCTTCGTGTGCGTCAGCGACTACATCGCCCACTTCATCCAGCAATATATCGACGAGCACCCTACGCCTAGGAACAAGGACGTATTGCTGACGGGGTTCGACAACAACGACGAGTACCTCAACGTCGCCGGCCGCATTACGACCGTCAACGTTCAGACCCATCGCATGGGCGACCGGCTCGCCCGGAAGATCATGTTCGCCATCGAGCATCCCGATTCGTCCCAGGAGGTATCCTACATCACCTCGGAGATTCTGTACCGGGGCGCGCTGAAGTCGGACGACTGACGGGCGGAAGGCATGTCTTACCCCGGCATCCGCGCTCAGGCCAGAAACACGCTGACCGAATGGGGCGCAAGAAGCAGCTCCTGCCCCGGCCCGACGGCCGTTTGCCGGATCGCGACGCGGTCCGGAGCATCGAAATCATTATAACTTTCCGCCGCATCGCCGCTGATGGTATACAGCGTCGCCGCACGCGGTGGCAACCCCTGCATTTCCACCTGCAGGGGCTGGTTTTCGCAGCGGTTGACCAGGCAGGCGGCCGTCCGGCCGTGGTCGTCGAGCGTGCAGACGGCGTCCAGCGCCTCCACCTCAACCGTTCCGGCCGTGAAGCGCGGCGCGGAAGGCTGATAGCTGTCCACGACGGTGCGGCCCATGCGATGGCGCAGCAGGTCGAACACGTGATAGGTGGGCCGCAGAACGATGCCCGCCCTGCCCACGCCGATCAGGCCGCGTCCGCCGACGGCGGGCGAAAAATTGGCCATGCCGAGCACGGGCGCTTGGCGTAGGCAGAGGTTCAAAAACCCGGCGGTAAACACGGCGTCCGCCATGGTGTACTGGCTGTTTGCCTCGGCCTTTTGCCGCTCCGCAGCGGCCTGCGCGTGGTTGCCGTTAAGCTTGGCAAAATCGCAGACGCCGGGATGGTACCACCCCCGCAGGTTCCACTCGTCAAAGGCGATCCGGATGCGTTTGTCCAGCCCCATCGCCGTCAGCAGCGCGCGCGTCTGCACGATGTCCCGCTCAAACACGGCCAGCGCCTGCAGCGATCGGGTATAACCGGACAGCTGATTCGTTTCCCAGGCGGGATCGAAATACTCGTGGATGCTCAGATAATCGATCAGGTCGCCCGCCTCCCGGAGCAGGGCCAGGTTCCAATCCAGGTCGTTCACGCCCGCCGCAAACAGTTGAACGGAGGCATCCACGCGCCGCATCATTTTGGCGCTCTCGCGCACGAAAGCGCCCCATTCCCCCGCGCGCTTCGAACCGATTTCGCCGCCGGTGTAGTTTTCGTTTCCGATTGACCAGTAACGGACCCCGTACGGCTTTTCGCGGCCGTTCTGTCTGCGCAGGCGCACGTTGCGGCCCAGGGAAGGCTCGTTGCAGTATTCCACCCAGTCGGCCATCTCCTCCGGCGTTCCCGTGCCCGCGTTGGTGCAAAGGTAGGGCTCCGCGTTCAGGCGTTCGCACAGACGCAGAAACTCGTCCGTGCCGAACGTGTTGGGCTCCTCCACGCACCAGGCCTTGTCGTAAACGGGCTCGCGCACCCTGCCCACGCCGTCCCGCCAGTGGTAGGCGGAGGCGAAGCATCCGCCGGGCCAGCGAAGGACGGGGATGTCCAGCCCGGACAGCGCGGCGAGGACGTCGCTCCGAAAGCCGTCCCCGTCCGCCAGCGGGCTTTGCGGATCGTAGATCCCGCCGTATACGACGGAACCGAAATGTTCGATAAACTGCCCGTAGATCATTTCGTCGGTCCGGGCGAGCACTCGCTGCGGATTGACCCTCAAGACGGTTTTCACGCCGTATTCTCCTTCCGCGTCAGGCTTTCACGGCGCCGGCCGTCAGGCCCTTGATGATGTGCTTTTGCATCAGGCAGTAAAAAATGAAGATCGGCACGATGGTAATGACCGACAGCGTCATGAAGATCGGCCAGTTGGTGCTGAACTGCCCCTTCGCGCGGAACACCTCCAATACCAGCGTGGTATTGGCGCGGGAGCTGAGGAATATGTTGGGCGCGATGAAGTCGTTCCAGATCCACATGGTGTTGAAGATAATCGAGGTGATCGTGATGGGCTTCATCAGGGGAAAGACGATCGTGAAGAAAATGCGGCCTATGCTCGCGCCGTCCACCACGGCGGCCTCGTTGAGTTCCCGCGGAATGGAGCGCATGTAGCCGATGGCGAGGAACACCGTCAGCGCGCAGCTGTTGGAATAGAACAAAATGATGCCGAATATGCTGTCGATCAGGTTGAGCGCCTGCATGATTTCAAACAGCGAGAGCAGGATCGCCTGAAACGGCACCAGAAAGCCGATCATCAGGTAAACCAGAATGCCCTTGTTGAGCTTGTTTTCGTTGTAGACGATCGGGTAGGCCGCCATTTCGCCGAACAGCATGATCAGCAGCACGGAACAGACGGTGATAATGCAGATATTGAAAAACGCGTGAATGACGGGCGTTTTTTGGAATACTTCCTGATAATTGTTGAAGTAGAAGGTCGCGGGAAAGGCCGTGGGGTTGTAGGCAACTTCCCGCAGGGTTTTGAAAGTGCTGATGACCAGAAAATAGAACGGGTACAGGAAAACCGCGCAGACGGGCAGGATGAAAACGTCCGAAAGCGAGAAATGCCGCGTGAGGAATCGCTTCATTATTCCTGCACCTCTTTTTTCCGCATGGTGGTAAACTGCACCACCGCGATCACCATCACCAGCAGAATGAAAATGGTCGCCAGCGCCGTGGATACGCCGTACTGGCGTTCGGAGATGCCGCGCTGGATAATGATCTGCGTAACCGTATAGTTGGCGTAGCCGGGGCCGCCCTTGGTGAGCGCATAAGGCAGCTCGTACACCTTGAGCCCGTTGGTGAGCAGCAGGAGCGTGTTTACGGTCAGGGCCGGGGCCAGCAGCGGAATGGTGATGGCTTTGAACTGCTGGAACTTGTTCGCGCCGTCGATGGCGGCCGCCTCGTAATAGGTGGTGGGGATCGCCTGCAGATAGGCGATGTTGACGACCGTATGCCAGCCGGTGCTCGTCCACACCGCGACGATGATAATGCTGATTTTGGCCAGCCACGGGTCCGAGATCCAGCCGATGGGCCCGATGCCGAAAACGCCCAGCAGGCTGTTGAGCGCTCCCGTGCCCAGGGGCGAAAGGATGTAGCTCCAGATGTACCCCAAAAGCAGCGCGCTGACGACGGAGGGGAAAAAGAACACCGCGCGCTCGAAGGTTTTGATCCGCTGCCGGCGGTCCAGCAGCACGGCGAGCGGAATCGAGAGGAGGTTGATGAGTATGACCGTGCAGACGGTGTAAAACAACGTGTTGAACAGCGCCTGCTTCATCACGTCGTCCTGAAATACGGCGATATAGTTTTTAAGCCCGACAAAGGAGTACGTATGCAGCACGCCGTCGAAGTCCGTTAAGCTGTACAGCAGCGTTTTGCACAGGGGAATAATGGTGAAGGTGGTAAAGGCGATCAGCGCTGGAAGCGCAAAAAGCTCGTACTGTACGTGGCGGCCCAGCTGTCGTTTGGTCACGTCAGGCTCACTCCAATCTGTTCTGTCCGCGGGGAAAAAAGATGGGCTGCTGCACGTAAGGGCCGTGCAACAGCCCCAGTTTTGGGTGGTTTCAGGCGAATGCCGTTGTCTCCGACTGTTCCTGCGAAGTTGGTTGGGCGGCGGCAGGGCCGACCTGCTTAGTTCGCGCTCACTTCGGCCAGCTTCGCGTCCAGGCGCTCGGCCGCCTCGGCGGGCGTGCAGGTGCCGACGAGCACATCCTGATAGGCGCTCAGCAGGGTCAGGCGCAGGGACTCGGTATGGGTCAGCCAGTCGCTCATCGGAATATGGAACTTGCCGGCCTGAACAGCCGCCACGGCATCGGCCACGGACGCGCGAATCTCCGGCTCGTAGCCCTTGGCGATGGTGTAGCCGCCGTAGGATGCATACTGCGCGGCCAGGCCCTCGGGCGATACGCAGAACGCCAGGAACGCCTTGGCGACGTCCACGTCCTTCGCCTTTTTGTTGATGCAGGGGCCGACGTTGATGCAGCCGCAGTAATAGACCTCTTCGGTGCCGGGAACGCCCATGCATTCGTAATCGAGATCGGGGTTGATCTCTTCGATCTTGTTGCAGTTCCAGGAGCCGCACATGATCATGGCAACCTGCTCGGTGGCGAACTGGACGACCACGTCGTCACTGGAGATGCCCACCATGCTGGCGTTGAGGTATCCCTTGTCGATCAGTTCCTTATACATCTCAAAAGGTTTCGTCCAGCCGTCGGCAAACTTGGCTTCGCCCGCGAACACCCGCTCGGTGAAGGTGGGGTCCTTGGCCAGCGTCTCGGAGCCGAACAGCGGAGCCACGAAGTTGACGGCCGCGTCCTGCGCGTTGTCCATCAGGGGCACGTAGCCGTTGTCCTGGAGGGTCTGGCAGTCGGCCAGGAATGCATCCCAGGTCTGGGGCTCTTCCGTGATGCCGCAGGCCGCGAAGATCTTTTTGTTGTAGAACAGGCCGCCCACCCAGCAATCCACCGCGGCGCAGTTGGGGTACATGTTCTTAACGGCGTCGGGGATGGTTCCGTCCTGCATGTAGCTCTCGCCGGAAAGGTCCATGATGTAGTCGCCGGCGACCAGCGGCTCGCGGTTTTCCAGCGCCATGTAGAACACGTCGGGGGCCGCGTCCGTGTACAGGAGCGTGGAAAGCTTCTCCACGTAGTCCGAAACGGGCGGCGCGTAGGTGTAATCCACGGTTACGTTGGGGTACTTGGCCTTGAAGGCGGTCATCAGGGGTTCGCTGAGGGATTCGTCGTACCAGGAGAGAATGCTGAGCGTACCGGTCAGCGATTCGTCCACCTCGGTCGTTTCCGCCAGGGCAAAAGAGCACAGGCCACACAGCATGGCGGCTACCAGAATTACGGACACCAGTTTTTTCACGGGGAAGAACCTCCTTTGATATTCTACTCGAACCACCCATTCGGCTATTATTATACCAATATGGATAAATGAGAAAAGAAACTATGTTGCGGATAAACCGGAAAAAGTTGCGCGAAGGAGATTTGAATATTGTCTCCTTTCTGAAAAACGCTTATGATGGTATGTGGGAATGACGTTGAAAACAGGCCGGAAACGCCAGCAAAAGAGGGGTTGCCATGCGCGTCAGACGCACGCTGAGCACGCGGATCATGCTGTACTATATTCTGCTCAACGGGATCGTGCTCATCCTGTCCTGCGGCATACTCATCTACGAGTCGGGGCACGTGCTGGAAAGCGAAGTGACCGACTACACCGAAAAAACCATCGAGCAGGCCAGCCGGCTGCTGGACAGCAGCCTGACTTTCGTACGCGCCCGCCTGGTGCGCCTGGCGGCTTCGCAGGGCGTCGTGAACTGCCTGAGCATGGGCACGCCGCGCTACGAGGCCACGCTGGAATACGAGCGGGAAATGAGCGATACGATGGCGGACATCGACCTGTTCACCCCCGTCAAGGACATTCTGGTGCTGGGCGCGAACGGCTACCGATACAATAGCACGAATCGCGCCAATCTGAAAAGCGATTATGATTTTACCGCCTGCGACTGGTTCCAGGAGGCGATGGGCGGCGACGGAGGCGCGCGCATCCGGATGGAATCGCTGCATCTGCAGGATTACTACCGGGCTTCCATCGAGCCCACCGCCTGCCACGAAAACACGATCTCGTTTTCCATGTCCGTGCTCAACGGCAATTACGAGCCGGTCGGCGCGGTGATCGCGACCTTCGATCTGGAGAAGCTGGGCAAGCTTTTCATCAGCAGCAACTACGAAGAGAACGGCAAAATCGCGCTGCTGGACCCGCAGGGGCGAATCTGCACGCAAAACGACAACGGTAACATCGGCGAAACGCTCGGGCTGGAGGAGGACCGTCTCGCCGCCCTGCTCGGGGCGGAAAGCGGCCACTTCACCGCCCGGATCGACAAGGAACAATACCTCGTGTGCCATACGACGTCCGCGCTCTCCGGATGGAAGCTGGTTTCCTATATTCCCGTCCACGAGATACAGGGCCATTCCACGGCGATGTACAAGCTGCTGGTGCCCGCGGTGCTGATCTGCATGGCGTTCAACATCCTGCTCGCTTTTTTCTACACGCGCTCCGTTCAAAAGCCGCTTCGCAGGCTGATGCAGAACATCGAGCGGGTGGACGCGGGCAACCCCCGCCCCATCTCCGCCCAGTACGAATACGAGGAGATCAAGGAGATTTCGGAACATTTCAACGCGCTGATGGAGCGTATCAACGCGCTGATTCAGAAGGATTACATTACGCAGATCGAGCTGGGCCGCTTCGAGTTGTACGCGCTTCAGGCGCAGATCAACCCGCATTTTCTGTTCAACACGCTGCAGTTTCTGCAAACGGAGATTCTGTACGGAAACCTGGAGCAGTCCAACGATATCATCCTCACCCTGAGCCAGATTCTGCGCTATCTGATGAGCAACGGGGAATCGCAGGTTACCGTAGGCCAGGAGGTCGCCTATCTGGAAAGGTACCTTTCCCTGTTCGTGCGCAAGTACGACGGACGGCTGAAGACGGAAATCCGGATGGACCCGGCGGCGGAAAAGCTTACGATACCCAAGCTGATCCTGCAGCCCGTGGTGGAAAACTGCATCCGCTACGCGGTGGAAAACCGCGGCGAGGAGTGCCGCATCGGCGTGCGCGTGGAGATCGACGGGGAAGACCTGTACATCACCATTCAGGATAACGGCTCCGGCATCGACCCGAAACGGCTGGAAGAAGTGCACGCCAGGCTGAACGAAACGGTGGACTGGCATAACGACGGCATCGGTCTGGCCAACGTGAACCAGCGCATACGCTCCATGTACGGGGATCGCTACGGACTGACCATCGAATCCGACAGCGAGGGCACGACCGTCATTCTTCATTTGCCCGTCCGCAGAAGCTGAGACCGCCGACCCCGCAACGAAAGGAGGCTGTGCGTATGACGCTGTTGATCGTGGACGATCAGCGCTCCGTCTACCTGTATATCATCAAGGCGATCGACCTGGCCGCGATCGGCTTTGACACGGTGCTGTACGCGTCCAACGGCCGGGAAGCGCTGGAGCTGATCGCCGCCAAGCGCCCCTCGGCCATGATTCTGGATATTCAGATGCCCGAGATGGACGGCCTCGCGCTTCTGGCCGCGCTGCGGGAGCAGAAGCATAAGCAGCCGCGAACGATTATCCTCTCCGCGTACGACGAATTCGCCTATGCGCAGAAGTGCATCAGCTACGGCGTGCAGTATTATTCGCTCAAGCCGATCGACCAAAACGAGATTCGCAAGCAGTTGATCGCCATCGCGGACGCGGAAGCCGACACGGACGAGGGGACCGGGGAGCCGCCACCAGCCACGGATCCGTCCGAGATGGAAACCATCATCCGTATCCGCGAATACATGAACGACCACTACCAGGAGAACCTCACCCTCGCCGAAATGGCGACGCGGTTCTACATGAACCGCTATCAGATTTGCCGCCTTTTTAAGAAGCAGTACGGCGTGCATTATCAGGACTGCCTTTGCGACGTCCGCATGGCGGCGGCCAGGGCGCTGCTGGGCGACCCGCGGTACAAGCTGTACGAAATCTCTACGCTGGTCGGCTTCCGGGACGCAAGCTATTTCGGGCGCGTGTTTAAGGCGAAATACGGGGTAAGCCCCAGAGCTTACCGCGCGGAAAGGTATGGAGACGACGATGACGCCTGACATTTTTCTGGATACGGATATCGGGCCCGACTGCGACGATGCCGCGGCGCTGGCGATTCTGGCGGCCGCGTGCGTGCGGAAGCAGGCGAGAATGATCGGCGTGACCCACTGCACGGGCAGCCCGTACGGGCTGGCGACGATCGACGCGATACTGCGCGCATTCGACCTTCGGGCGCCGCTCGGCACCTGCGCGGACCGCGATTACCTGAGCGGCGAGGAAATGCTGCGCTTCACCCGGCCGATCGCCTGCTCTTTCCCCAACGGGTTTCCGCCGGATGCGCCACAGCCCGACGCGCTTGCCGTTTTCAAGACCGTTCTGGCCGGGCGGGCGGACCGGAGCGTGACGCTGACCTGCATCGGCCCCTTGCGCAACATCGGCCGTTATCTGGCGGACGAAGAAGGCGCGCGGCTGATGAAGCGAAAGGTCCGCCGCGTCGTGCTCATGGGCGGCTGCTTCGAACGCCGGCCGGTGATCGCGGAATGGAACATCGCCATGGAGATTGCCGCCGCGCAGAAGCTGGTCGCCGAATGGGCGGGCGAGACGCTTTTCTGCCCGTTCGAAACGTGCGAGGAGGCCATGGTCGGCAGCTGCCTGTCCCGCTATCCGGAAACGGCGGTCTACGAAGCCTATCGGCTCTACACCGACGGGCGCATGCTGCGGCCTTCATGGGACCTGCTGGCCGCGGTGGCCGCACTGGGCGCGTTGCCCGCCGGCGTCGCGTACAGCGAGCCCGGCCGCGTTCAGGTCGACGCCGCGGGGCGGACCCGTTTCACCCCCGCGCCGGACGGAAAGCACCGCTATCTGCGCCTCACATCGAGCCCCGCTCAGCTGGCCGCCGCGCTGGAAGAGCGCTTGGATCAGGCGGCGCAGGGAATGACCCGGGGCGGGGATGCGCACCGGTGAAGCGGAATTCCCGCCGGCCTGCGGATCGGCGCGGGACAGGCTGAGGCCCCGGAAGCGGATACCGCTTCCGGGGCCTGCATGTTCTGTTTTTCCCGGCTTGCCGTCACCTTCACGGGGCCTGTCGATTTCCTGTCCTCTAAGGTAACCGCTGATTCAATCGCTTTGCGGCTACCAAAGCAGCGTGCCGCAGATTCGGGTGAGAAAAGCCGAAGGAATAGTGGGGCTATTTCAAGGCTTTTCGAGCCCAAAGGCGCGGTGCTCCGCAAAGGCAGACGCGAAGGGTGTTTGTTCAGCGGTTACCTAGGCCCGGACGACGCTTTCGGCAATCTGATCGGCGCACAGGCCGTATTCCCGCAGCACGTCCATGGGCTTGCCTGATTGGCCGAAGCGATCCTGTATCCCCAGCCGGGTCAGCCGATAGCCGCCCGCGTCCGTCAGCACGGCGCCCACCGCGTCGCCCAGGCCGCCGATAACGCTGTGCTCCTCCACCGTAAACAGCTTTCCGCCCTGTCCGGCGTACCGCAAAACCAGCTCCCGGTCGACGGGCTTCAACGTGTGCAGGTTGACGACCGCCGCATCGATCCCCTTCGAGGCCAGCAGTTCGGCCGCCTCCATGCACACCTCCACCATGATGCCGCAGCAGAACAGCACGGCGTCCCTGCCGTCCCGCATCACCCGGCCCCTGCCCACGGTAAAGGGCGCTTCCGGGAAAACGGTGGTGGGCAGGCGGGCCAGCCGCAGGTATACCGGCCCGTCGATTTCGGCGGCGGCCCGCACGGCCTGCCTGCACTCGTTGGCGTCGCAGGGGACGATCACGGTCATGCCGGGCAGCGAACGCATCAGTGCAAGATCCTCAATCGCCTGATGGCTTCCGCCGTCCTCCCCGACGGTGATGCCCGCGTGGGTAAAGCCGAATTTGACGTTGTTGTGGGAATAGCACACCCCGTTGCGAATCTGCTCAAAGCAGCGGCCCGCGAATACGGCGAAGGTGGAGCAGAAGGGGATAAGCCCCATGGCGCCCATACCGTTGGCGATGTCCACCATATCGGCCTCGGCGATGCCGCAGTTAAAATGGCGCTGCGGAAACGCATCGCGGAAGGTTACGGTCATGGTGGCGTGCGCAAGGTCGGAATCCAGCACGACCACCTGCTCGTTTTCTTTGCCCAGTTCGGCCAGCGCTTCCCCGTAGGCTACGCGTACGGCTTTCTTTTCACTCATGTTCATGCCTCCAGTTCTTTGAGCGCGGCGGCGCATTCTTCCTGGTTGGGCGCCTTCCCGTGCCAGCCGGCCTGGTTTTCCATAAAGCTGACGCCCTTGCCCTTTACGGTATGGCAAAGAATGCAGGTGGGGGTTCCGGCCCTGGGCGGCTCGTTCAGCGCCCGCAGGACCTTTTCAAGGTCGTTGCCGTCCGTCACGGGGATCACGTTGAACCCGAAAGCGGCAAATTTGGCGCCGATGTCGCCCAGGCTCATCACCTGATCGTTGGTGCCGTCTATCTGCAAGCCGTTGTTGTCGATGATCAGGGTGAGGTTATCCAGACGGAAGTGCGCGGCGGCCATGGCGGCCTCCCACACCAGCCCCTCCTGCAGTTCCCCGTCCCCCAGCAGCGCGTATACGTGGCACGGGTTTTGGGTCACCCGGGCGCCCAGCGCCATGCCCACCGCGGTGGACGTGCCCTGGCCCAGCGAGCCGGTGGAAGCGTCCACGCCGGGGCATTTGCGCATGTCGGGGTGTCCCTGCAGGCGGCTGTGCAGCTGCCGGGAATCGGCAAGCTCCGCAACGGGGAAATACCCCCGGTGTGCCAGGCAGGAATACAGCGCGGGCGTAATGTGGCCCTTGGAAAGAACAAAACGATCACGGTCCGCCTTGCAGGGGTTTTGGGGGTCGATGTTCATTTTGGAAAAATAGAGCGCCGTTAGAATCTCCACGGCGGAAAGCGAACCGCCGGGATGCCCGGAAGCCGCTTTGGCCGTCATGCCGACGATGTCGCGTCGAATCGTTTTGCAGAGGGCTTTCATTGCCTGCGTGTCCATATCGGTTTCTCCTTCATGCCTTTCGGTAACGGAATGGCGGCCTATTTTTTGGTGTCGGGCCAGATGGGCGTTGCGGGGTTGCGCAGGTAATCGTGCTCGGGCAGGAAATACGGGTAGGCGGGAGAGCGGTAGGGGTTGCCGTCCAGATGGCGGATAACCCACAGGTACCACAGCGCATAGCCGGGCGTGGTGACCTGCGGGTGGGTGTAGTTCGCCTGGATGAACACGGTGTCGTCGTTGCGCACCTTCATCACGTCGTCCCCGTATTCGCAGAACCCGTAGCCGTTGGCGGGGTTCATTTTGTAGTAGTAGATTTCCGGCTGGGGATGGATGTGGGGCGGATAGCTGGACCATTTGCCGGGGAAGTTGATCACCTCTCCCAGCACCATGTTGGAGTAGGGGGCGGTGGAATAGTCAAACACGGTGCGCACACAGCGCGTGCAGGTTTCCTTCATCGTGCCGGCACCGCGGTTTTCATCGGGCGTGTCCTCCGGCCTGTACAGGCGGCTGGGGAAACGGCGGGGGTTTTGAGTGCGCTGGATCGCGATCTCGCTGTCGGGCCCCGCGCCGGTGATGACCACTTTGGTTCCCGCCGGTACGTGCAGCACCCACGGCGAGGCGTCGAAACAGTTGACGCGCTCCATTGCCTGCGTTTGGTCCCCCCAGGACATGGTAACCTTGCCGGAAACCAGCAGATAGGCACATTCCTGCGGGCGGCATTCCTCGTGCGTCTGCCCCTCCGCCAGCCGCAAAATGCCGAAATCCATCAGCATATCCGCGTGTTTCCCGTTTTCTTCCGCCAGGGCGGTGTACCCAAAGGGGAAGCCGTCCAACCCAGAGCGTAGCCTTTCTTCCATGGTTGATCCCTCCTGAATTGCGCCGCGCCGCAGCCGGTAAACGGGCCTACGGACCAAGGCGCTGAATGACACAGATTGGTTCAATCTTTGTCTCATATTGGCATTATAGTTGCATGATGGTGCAATGTCAAGAAGTCTTTCTTGAAACATTCCGGAAGCTCTGCTATACTACTGATTGTGAAACAGCACTTTATTTCCGGTACGTTCGTCCGGCGCCGGCAGGAGGACAGGACGGAATAGACGAGGAGAGATTGATGCATGAAGGAACAACGAATTGAGCAGATCAAGGATTATATCGCGAAAAACAAAACCGTCACCATCGATGCGCTGTGCAGCGCGTTTGACGTATCCCGCAACACCGTCCACCGGGATCTGAACATGCTGGCCAAGCGCGGGGTGGTGAAAAAGATATACGGCGGCGTGGTATACGAGCAGGCCATGGAAACCATTCCGCTGGAAACCCGCTCCATCCGCAACCAGGAGCAGAAGATGCGCATCGCCAGGCGGGCCGCCGCGCTGGTCAAACCGGGCGACTCCATATTCATCGATACGGGCAGCACGGCCACCTGCTTTTATCAGGCGCTGCCCAAGGAACTGGGCCTGACCATCTTTACCAACAATATCGACGTGCTGGTGCACGTGGCCAAAGGCAGCGCCGACACGGTGATCTTTACCGGCGGCATGCTCAATCAGGAAACCTACTCCGTAACGGGAGAGGACGCCTTAAACACCCTGTCCCACTACAACATCGGAAAGGCGTTCATGTCCGCCGTAGGGTTGTCGGAGGAATACGGCGCCACCAACTCCACGCAGGGGGAGTATCAGGTCAAATCCGCCGCCATCAAGGCCAGCCGCGAGGTGATCATGCTGGCGGATTCCAGCAAGTTCGGCATTATTTCATTAATGACCTTCTGCAATCTTTCGGCCATCGATACCCTTGTAACGGATCAGGCGCCGCCCGAGAGCATGGCACGGTATTTTGCGAATCACGGCATACAGGTGCTGATTGCCTGAGGAAAAGGGGCCGCGCGTGTTGCACCGCGGTCTTTTTTTGTACCCATTTTGCCATGAAAAATGACATATATTTCATGACGAGCAGAAATATTTCAAAAACAGTTGACAAGTGTACCAAAATAGTGCTATGATCGTACCATAAAAAGACAAATCATACGGCTCCCTTTACGTATGAGGTCAGGATGGTGGCGGCGTAATGATGATGGGTTTACGCGAGATGTTCGCGCAATACACCGGTTTTGCCATTGCCGGGTTTAACGTATTCGGTTACGAGGATGCGAGCGCCGTCATCCGCGCGGCGGAGAAATGCGATCTTCCTGTCATATTGATGGTCAATCGTGACGCGGCAAGCTTCATTCCCCTGCACGTGATCGGGCCGATGCTGGAGCAGATGGCCCGCACCGCCAAGGTGCCGGTGGGCGTGCACCTGGACCACGCGGTGGAGCTTTCGGCGATCCGCGAGGCGGCGGAGTGCCGCTTCACCTCCGTTATGTTTGACGGTTCTCAGCTCAGCGTGGAGGAGAACATCGACAAAACGCTGGAAACGATCGCCATTACCCGGAACCGCAATATCTCGGTGGAGGCGGAAATCGGGTCCGTGGGGTACAGCGATCCGGCCGTCAAAGCCCTTCAGGAATACACCGAACCGGAGGACGCCAAACGCTTTTTTGAGGCGACGCGGGTGGATTGCCTGGCGGTATCCGTCGGCACCGTGCACCGTATGACCACCGAAAAGGTAACCATCCAGTACGACCGGCTCCGAAGGATACAGCAGGTGGTTTCCGCGCCGCTGGTGATCCACGGAGCCACCAGCGTGCGGGACGAGGATCTGGTTAAGCTGTCACAGGCCGGCATACGGAAAATCAACCTGGGCACCTGCCTGAGAATGGCATTTGGCAACACACTGCGCGAATCCATGAATAACAACCCGGAGGAGTTCGACCGTTTGAAGCTGTTCCGGGAACCGATACGGGAGACCGAGGAAGAGGCGGCGCGGAAAATGCGCCTTCTCTACCGGGCGAAGAATCAAAAGTGGTGATAAGCCACTTGGGATAAAACCATTACACATCTGAAGGAGGAAAGGGAAATGAAAAGGGTAGCCAAACTGATCTCTCTGTTGCTTGCCGCCGTGATGCTGGTGGCGCTGGTGAGTGTTCCCGCCGTCGCCGACGACCAGGAATACGAGCCGGTAACGCTGACCCACTGGTTCTGGCCGGACAGCGATTACCACATCGAGGTCATGCAGTCGATGGTGGATGACTTCAACGCGACCAACGGCAAGAACATCACCGTGGAGCTGGAAATCCACCCCTGGGACGGCGGACAGTACAGCGAGGACCTGTTTACCGCAGCGCTGGGCGGAGGCGCGCCCGACACCGCCGGTTTCAAATTGACCAGCACGCCGCTGTTTGTGGCCAACGATCTTTTGGAACCGCTGGACAACTACATTGACAACTGGGACAAGAAGGACGATATCGACAGCACGCTGTACGATACCCTGCGCAGCGTCACGGACAACGGCAGCCTGTACCTGATGCCGTGGAACATCCAGGTGCTGTACGTGTACTACCGGCCCAGCTACTTCCAAATGGCCGGGATCGAAGGCGTACCCGCCACGTATGAGGAGTTTCTGGAAGACATCGCGAAATGCACCATGGATACGGACAACGATGGCGTGACCGATATTTACGGTTACGGCATCCGTGGTTCCAAGGGCGGCCAGGAACCGTGGGGCAGTTTCATCTACGCCCGCGGCGGCACGTTCGATACGCTGACCAGCGAAGGTGCCATTAAGGGCATGCAGGACTTCATCGACATTTACCAGAACGGCTATGCGCCCCCCTCCGCGCCCAACGACGGCTTCAACGAGATCATCGGAGCCTTCCAGGCCGGCCTGACGGCGATGACCATTCAGCACATCGGCACTTCCGTGAACATGATCGAGAAGTTCGGCGACGACGTGGACGCCTTCCAGATTCCGCCCAGCGCGGACGGCACCCGCTGGACCTCCATGGGTGATACGGAAACCGTTATGTTCTCCACCTGCGAGCACAAGGACGCCGCCTTTGAATGGCTCAGCTATCTGGCGGCCGGCAAGGGGCAGGAGACCTGGTGCGTGAAGACGGGCAACGTGCCGGTAAGCACCACGGTCAAGGCGCTTCCCGCGATCGCCGAAAACCGCTTTATGGCCGTTTCCATCGAGGGCGCTCCGTTCGCCGGCATCATCCCGGTGCGGAGCACCACCACGGAATGGATCAGCAGCGTATGGCCCGCCACTATTCAGGAGGCGCTGCTTGGCCAGATCACCGCGAAAGAAGCGATGACGAAGCTTGATCAGGCCCTGTTCGACCGCTAAAATGAACTATACGGGGGAAGCGGTGGCACGCCCGCCGCTTCTCCCCCGCCCCCCGCGTGGGGGAAAACCGGACGCCGGCTTTTCGCGGGCGTGCTCTACCCGTGTATTCCGAAAGGGGAGCGAACCATGATCGCGGGCAAGAAATCCAAATACTGGCCATATCTTCTAACGGCTCCGGCGCTGATTATCGTATGGTCGGTCGTATTCGTTCCGGTCGTGCAGGCGATCCTGATGAGCTTTCAGAAGTACGACTTGCGCTATCCCAAGGAAATCGCCTTTATCGGCTTGAAGAATTACCAGGAGGTGCTTACGGACGGCCTGTTTTGGAGCTCCTGCCTGCGCACGCTCCAATGGGTCGTGCTGGGCGTGGGTTTCCAGTTCCTTTTCGGCTTTATCCTGGCCATGCTGCTGAACCGGAAGTTTGCCGGCAGGGGCATCGTGCGTTCCGTATCCCTGGTGCCGTGGGTTACCCCCGGCGTCCTGATCGGCCTGATGTGGAAATGGATATACGACGGGAACTACGGCGTATTGAACGATATTCTGCTAAAGCTGGGCATCGTGAATCAAAAGATCGCCTTTCTGGCCAACACCGGCACGGCGCTGCCGTCCGTCATCCTGACCATTGTATGGCAGGGCATCCCGTTTTTTGCCATCATGCTGCTGGCCGGGCTGCAGGGCATCCCGGCCGAACTGTACGAAGCGGCCGACATCGACGGCGCGAGCTATTCCCAAAAGCTGTTCCACATCACCATACCGTCGCTGAAAAGCACTATTTTCGTTACGACGCTGCTGAGAATCATCTGGGTCACCAACTCGGTGGACGTGATCGCCAACATGACGGGCGGAGGTCCCGCCTATTCCACCCAGACGATCAGCATTATGATTTTCAACACGGCCAATACCATGAACTTCGGCGAAGCCTCCACCATGGCCATCATCATGACCCTGATGCTCAGCGTGGTCGCGGTTCCGTACCTGCACAGCATCTTCAAAAACGAACGATAAGGAGGAAGCGAGCGTGAATACAAATACGGTCCGGCTCGCGGCAAACGGCAAAACCGGGCGCCGCCGCGGCGGCAACCTTGTAAGCCCGCTGTTTTTAGTCTGCCTGCTCGTTTTCCTGCTGTTCCCGTTTTACTGGACGTTTCTGACGTCCGTCAAGCCTGAAACCGAGCTTTTCAGCAGCACCGTATCCTATTGGACGCGCAACGCCTCGTTCGAATCGTATACGCTTCTGTTCCGGCACTTCGATTTCCTCAACCCCATCGGCAACAGCGCGCTGGTGGCGGGTATCACAACGTTCGTTTCCCTGACGGTTTCCGTAATGGCGGCCTACGCGTTTTCCCGCTTCCGTTTCAAGGGGCGCAAGGCCATGATGATCATGTTCCTGTCCAACAACATGTTCCCTACCGTCCTGCTGCTCAGCCCGCTGTACTCCATCATGCGCAAAATGGGCGTTCTGTATACGCCCTGGGCGCTGGTGCTGGCCTACACCACGTTTACCATCCCCTTTTCCGTATGGCTGCTGAACGGATACTTCAACGCCCTGCCGATTTCGCTGGAGGAAGCCGCGATGATCGACGGCGCCAACCGTACGCGCGCGTTTTTCGACGTGGTCTTCCCCATCCTGTCCCAGGGGCTGATCGCGACGGGCGTGTACATCTTCATGACGTCGTGGAACGAGTACACCTACGCCGTCATGTTCACCAACAAAGCCACGAGGACGGTGCCGGTCGTGCTCAAGAGCCTGGTGGGCTCGTTCGGCGTCAACTGGAACCTGCTGTGTGCGGGCGGCGTGGTGACGATCATACCGGTGTGCATCATGTTCTTCTTTGCCCAGAACCGTCTGGTGGAAGGGCTGACGGCCGGAGCCGTGAAAGGGTAAGCAGGGAACACAGAACCGGAGGGAGAATTGCGATGTTTTTGCAGTTTGAAACGGGAAGGCCGTACGGCGCGCTGCTGCTGGGGCGCATCGCCATTGATTTCTATCCTTTGGAGTATCCCAAGCCGCTGGACGAATGCGAACAGTTCATACGCTACATCGGGGGATCGCCCGCCAATATCGCCGTGGGCCTTGCGCGGCTCGGCGAAAAAGTGGGCTTCTTCGCAAGGGTGTCCGACGACGCTTTCGGCACCTACGCGATCCGGTATTTCGATCAGGAAGGCATCGATACGTCCCGCATCCGGCGCTGCGAGGGCGGCGAAAACCTTGGCCTCGCGTTTACGGAGATCCTGAGCGAAACGCAAAGCAGCCTCCTGATGTACCGCAGGGACGCGGCCGACCTGCAGCTGAACGTTTCCGACATCGAGGAAAGCTACGTCGCCCAAAGCAAAGTGCTGCTGGTTTCCGGCACGGCGCTGAGCGTTTCGCCCTCCCGCGAGGCCGCGTTCAAGGCCATGGCGCTGGCGCGCAAACACCGCGTGAAGGTGGTGTTCGATATCGATTACCGCCCCCAGAACTGGCAAAATCCGGATGAGATATCGGCCTATTACGCGTTGGCGGCCGGACAGGCGGACATTCTGCTGGGCTCCCGCGAGGAGTTCGACTGGGCCGAGCGGTTGGAAAGCCCCGGCATGAACGACCGGGAGAGCGCGGCGTACTGGTTTGCGCGCGGGGCCTCGCTGCTGGTGATCAAGCACGGTAAGGAAGGCTCCTACGCCTATGCCGTCAACGGGGAAGCCTACCGGGTGAAACCCTTCCACGTCAAGCTGCTCAAAGGCTTCGGCGGCGGGGACGGCTACGCGGCCGCGCTGCTGCACGGGCTGCTGAAGGGGCTGCCGCTGGTGGAATGCCTGGAAATGGGCAGCGCCGAAGCCGCCATGCTGGTGGCCAGCCCCGCCTGCAGCGCCTGCATGCCGACGGAGCAGGCCCTGCGGGAGTTTATCCTAAGCGGCAAAGCGCGGCACGGAGACGTGATCGAAACGTTATAAAAGGAGCGATGGATACGATGGAACGCCTGAAGGTTTTTGTGAACGGCGCGTTTGTGGAGTCCAAAACCGATCTGTATCTGGATGCGTACAACCCCAGCACCGGCGAGGTGGAGGCGAAGGTCCCCTGCCTTACCGGAGACGAGGTGCTTTCGGCGGTGGCGGCGGCCAGGGCGGCGTTTCCCGCCTGGTCCGCCACGCCGGTCATCAAGCGGGTACAGATACTGTACCGGCTGCGCGACCTGCTGATTGAGCACATGGACGAGCTGACCCTGCTGGTCGCCCGCGAAAACGGCAAAGCCTGGTCGGAAGCGCAGGGGGACGTGCTCAAGGCGAAGGAAGGAACGGAGCAGGCGATTTCCGCCACCTCCAACCTGATGGGCGAGAGCATCATGAACGCCTCCAGCGGGTATGACACCGTCATGTACCGCGAGGCGCTGGGCGTTTTTGTGGGCATCGTGCCCTTCAACTTCCCGGCGATGATCCCCATGGGCTGGATGACGCCCATGTGCATCGCGTGCGGCAACACCATCGTCATCAAGGCCGCGCTGCCCACGCCGCGCTCCGCCCTGCGGATTGCGGAGCTGTATAAGGAGGCGGGGTTGCCGGACGGCGTGCTCAACGTGATCACCTGCGGGAGCGCGGAAGCGGAAATGATGGTTACGCACCCCGACGTGAGGGGGGTCTCCTTCGTGGGCAGCACGAAGGTGGGCCAGCATGTGTACGCCACCGCCGCCGGCGCGGGCAAGCGCGTGCAGGCGCTGTGCCAGGCCAAAAACCATGCGCTCGTCCTGCGGGATGTGCCCGTCAGGCGCACCGCCGCGGGCATCCGCAACGCGTCCTTCGGCTGCGCCGGGGAACGCTGCATGGCGCTGCCCGTGGTGGTTGTGGAAGAGGAGATCGCGGATGAACTGGTGGCCGAGCTGGTGCGCCTTGCCAAAGAGATCAAGGTGGGTCCCGCCTATGAAAAGGATACCGACATGGGGCCCGTATACAGCGAAAAGCACCGCCGGTCCGTGCTGAACTGGATCGAAAAGGGCATTGAGGAAGGCGCCACGTTGGCGCTGGACGGACGCAACTGCAAGGTGGAAGGATACCCCGGCGGCTTCTATGTCGGCCCGACCATCCTGGATCATGTGACGCCGGAAATGACCGTGGGCCGGCAGGAGATCTTCGGCCCGGTGCTGTGCGTGAAGCGCGTGAAGAGCTTTGAGGAAGGTCTGGCGCTGATGAACGCCAACCCTTACGCCAACGGCTCCGTCATCTTTACGCAAAACGGGTATTTCGCGCGGGAGTTCGCCCGGCGTACCGACGGCGGCATGGTGGGGGTGAACGTGGGCATCCCGGTGCCGATCGGCATGTTCGCCTTCAGCGGCCACAAACAGTCCTTCTTCGGAGACCTGCACGTTTTGGGGAAAGACGGCTTCCGGTTCTATACGGAAAGCAAAACCGTTACGACGCACTGGTTTGACGAGGAGGAAGGCCAGAGGCTGAAAGTGTCCACCTGGGACGGCACGATTTGACCCGCTGCGAGAGACAGCCGGCCAGGAAACCGGGAAGGCAAACCAACCCAATACAGGCGGCGGCCCGGTGGATTTATCCACCGGGCCGTTTTGCCTCGCTCATGACCAGACGCGTTTTGCAGGCCTCCGATCATCCTAGGTGCCCCGGTAACGGAAGTATGCCGGAACACACCGTCGAAGTCGGCATGTGCATTTTCCATACGATGATCAACGGCGTCACCTGCCGGTACGCCTCCGTCCGGTAGCGAATTCGCCGGTCCCGCAAACGAAAAACCCGCGGGCCGCGCAAGAGGAAGTGTAAAACTTGCGCGGTCCGCGGTAAACGGGGAATCCCCTATTCCCGCCGCCAAAACCCGGGAGGAAAGAGCGGCGGGAAACCCCGTTTCCAAGGGGTGCGGGAGGGTCTAGCGCAGGAACCGGAAAGCGGAGCCGTTGGTCGTAAACACGGGAATTTGGGCAAGCGGAGTATCGCAGGTGACCGTTACGCCGCCCTCGCAGGTTTTGCCGGTGTTGGCATCCTTCCACGTTCTGCCTGCGGGCAGGTACACCTCGCGGCTCGTCATACCCTCGTACAGCACGGGCGCCACCAGGATGTCCGGCCCGAACATGAACTCGTCGTTGATGTCCCAGCTCTTCGCGTCGTCGGGATTGTCGTAAAAGAGGGGACGGATCACGGGCGTGCCTTTCTCGTGCGCCTGCTTCATCTGCTCGGTCACGTACGGCCGGAGCGCCTCGCGCGTGTCGATCAGCCCCTTGAGAATCCGGTACACGTCCTCGCCGTAGGAATAGATTTCGTTGTCCGCGCCGCTGCCGAAGGGCTCGTTGAAGATTTTCGCCGCGTCGGAAACCGAGAAGTCGATCGGCTCGCGGAAGCCGTGCAGGCGCATCACGGGGGAGAACAACCCGAACTGGAACCAGCGAACGAGCAGCTCGTGGAATTTCGGATCGCGAATGTTGCCGCCGGTGAAGCCCCCGATGTCGGTCGTCCACCACGGAATGCCGGACAGCCCCACGTTCAGCCCCGCTGCGAGCTGGTAACGGAGAAAATCGAAGGTGGAATGCGTGTCCCCGGACCACAGCAGCGTGCCGTAGCGCTGGCTGCCGGCCCACACGCAGCGGATCAGGTTCAGGATGTTCTTCTGTCCCTCGGCTTCCATGCCCTCGTAGAAGGCTTTGGCGTAGTCGACCGGATAATAGTTGGAAACCTTGACGGCCGGGCCCTGATAGTAGCGGTACGTGTCGTAATCGTAATGGAACATGTAGTCCGGCTCCGCCTCGTCCAGCCAGAAGATGCGGATGCCGTATTGGTAGTAGTTTTCCTTCGCCTTGCCCCACACGTAGCTGCGGGCCTCGGGGTTGAACGCGTCGAACAGGTACTCGTTGCCCATGAACTGCATCTGCACCGCGTTGGCGCGCTCGGAGCGCACGAGGAGACCCAGTTCTTTCATCTCTTCGTAGTTCTCGCTGTTGATGTCGACCGTCGGCCAGATGGAAACCATCAATTCGACGCCCATGCCCCTCAGCTCGTCGACCATGGCCTCCGGATCCGGCCAGTATTGGGGATCGAACTTCCATTCACCCTGATTGGTCCAATGGAAAAAGTCGCAGACGATCACGGAAAGCGGTATGCCGCGGCGCTTGTACTCGCGGGCGACGTTCAGCAGCTGCTCCTGGGTTTCGTAACGCAGCTTGCATTGCCAAAAGCCCGTGGCGTAGTCCGGCATCATGGGCACCTTGCCCGTGGCATTGGCGTAAGCTTCCTCGATCTCGGCCGGCGTATCGCCCGCGGTCATCCACAGGTCGATGTGCTCGGAGCAGTCCGCCGCCCATTCGGTCACGTTGTTGGCGAAGGTCACGTGCCCCACGGCGGGATTGTTCCACAAAAGACCGTAGCCCAGGCTGGACAGCGCGAACGGGATGCTGGACTGGGTATTGCGCTGGGCAAGCTCCAGCGTGCAGCCCTTCAGGTTTAGCTGCCGCTCCTGCCGCTGGCCGAGGCCGAAGATTTTTTCGCCGTCGCGGCCTTCGAAGCGCAGCGTGATCTTATAATCGCTGGAGCCGATGATGGGCTTGTACTCGCGGCCCCTCACGGCCAGCGGGCTCGTTTTTTCGCCGCCGTCGTTGACCCGCCACCGTTCCTCCAAAAGCACCTCGCCCTTGCGGTTATAGTACGTCAGCCACCCGAACCGGTTGACCTTCGCCAGCAGATTGCCGTTTCGGATGGTGGCTTCCTTCCCTTCCACCTTGATCTCCGCCTCACAGGGCGCCGGGTCCAGCAGCGCCCAGGGCTCCTGCGAGACCGCGGGGGTTTTCGTCCCGCGCACGCGCAGGCTGTTGGCCCCCCAGGGTTCCAATTGCAGTATTTCGCTGTCGTTCTGATAAATCAAACGGTTGCCTTCTATTCGAAATGCCATTGTGCGACCTCCTTTTTAACCTTGCGCATGCTTGTTTCGAATTGCGGTCGCCGGGCCGTATTGCCCTTCGTTTCCAACCGCCCTCCGGACGCCTGTCTCCGGTTCCGAAGCGCACAGAAAGCTAAAGCATCCGGTTTTCCGCACGCGGGATGATTCCTGTTCGTGTTTTCAAATCCAAACGGGTTGTTTCGCCGTATCATAAGGGGTTCCGTCCGCGCGGAACCGCCTTTGTCCACGTCGGCGCCCGGCGCGCCCCTCCCCCGGGCCTGAGCTCCGGGGGAGGGCTTGTTGGCAGCGCCGCTCTTAAGGTTCCTCCGATAGAGAAGGGTCTAGTTGCTGTAGTACATGTCGACGTTGTCCGCCGTAACGACCGCGCAGCCGGAGTCGCAGGTTACGGGCAGCGACGGGAAGCCCTTGGCGTACCAGTCGTCCGCGGAACTGATGCAATCCTGGTTGCTGAGCATGTACACATAGATCATGCTCCAGAAGCCCTCCGCATAGGGGGATTGGGACAGCGTCGCATCGACGGAGCCGGACTTGATGGAATCAAGCGTCGTGGTATCGGTATCGAAACCCACGATCCTGACTTTCCCCGTCAGCCCCATTTCGGAAAGCGCGGTCTCGCTGCCCAGCACGGCCTGCTGCAGGGCCGCGAAGATGTAGTCGATGTTGCTGTCGTTGGCGAGGAGGCTTTCCAGGTTCGTGGCGGCCTGGTTTTCGTCGTCGCCGGCGTTCACCACCTGCACCACTTCGATGTTGGGGTAATCCGCCTCAATCGTTTCGGTGAAGCCCTGGATGCGCTCGTTGATGTTCGTCTGGCCGGTGCGGGTCAGGCAGGCCACGCGGCCGGTGCCGTTGAGCTTGCCGGCGATGTACTTCGCGGCGGTCGCGCCGGCGGCGTAGTTGGAGGTGCCGATGAAGGTGGTGCGGTTGGAGGCGGGGGAATCGGAATCGAAGGTCACGACGGGGATGCCGCCTTTAACCGCGTTGTTGATGGAAGAAAGATAGGCGTCCGCATCCATGCAGGTGACCGCCATGCCGGTCGGCTTGAGCGCAATGATCTGGTCCAGGGAGGTCACGGCGGCGTTGACGTCGTATTCCGTGGAGCCGCCGTATTGGGCCGTAACGCCCAGCAGATCGGCCGCGTCCTTAAAGCCGCGCCAGCACTCCTGCCAGAAAGAGTAACCGGACAGGAAGGTGACCATATAGTAGACCTGGTCGGTGCTGCCGACGAGGCGGCTGGTTTCCGTAACCGCGACGGTGCTGGTGGGAGCCGCGCTTGCGCTTGTGTTGGTCTGGGTGCTGGTACTGGTGCAGCCGGCGAGGGTAAACAGCAGGGTTATGACAAATACGACCGAGAGAACCTGTTTAATCGTTCTTCCTTTGAACATGGTGTTTGCCTCCTTGACGGTTTTTATCACAGCCGGGGAAAAGCACGCCTCCCCGGGAATGTGCGACGGGGTCAGTCCTTCTTTTTGTTCGAGAGCACGTCGAATACGACCGCGATGATCAGAATGACGCCGGTGATCAGGTTCTGCCAGTGCACCGATACGTTCAGGATGACCAGAACGTTGCTGATGACGCTCATCAGAATGACGCCCAACACTGCGCCAAGCACGGTACCCTTGCCGCCGGAGAGGCTTGCGCCGCCGATGACCGCCGCGGAGATGACCGTCATTTCCACGCCGGAACCGGTGCTGGAGGTGGCCGTGCCGAAGCGGGAGACCATCAGGACCCCGGCCAGGCCGGACAGTGCGCCCGTCAGCGTATAGACCGCCAGCTTCACGACGCGCGCGTCGATGCCCGACAGGATGGCCGCCTTCTCGTTGCTGCCCACGAAAAACACGTTTCGCGCCATGCCGGACCTGCGTACCAGCAGGTCGCCCACGATCACCAGCACCGTGCAGATCAGCACGATCATCGGAAACTCGCCCAGCGAGCCGGAGCCCAGGAAGCGATAGGCCGGGACGCCGTATCCGCTCGCAAGGCCGACGGAGCCCCCTTTGGTCAGCACGTAAACGGCGCCGCGGGCGATCTGCTGCATGCCCAGCGTCGTAATAAACGCGTTGAGCTTCAAAAAGCCGATCAGCAGGCCGCTGACGAGGCCGCACAGCACGCCTACGCCGAAGGCCAGCAGGGAAGCCAGCCATACGTTCATGCCGCTGTTGGTGAAGATGACCACGCACGCGGCGCTGAGGCCCAGCACCGAGCCCACGGAGAGGTCAAACCCTCCGCTGACCAGCGCCAGCGTCATGGCAATGGCGATGATCCCGTTGCACGCAAACCCGATGGCGGTGGTGCGAATATTGGAAACGCTCCGGAAGGAGGGGGATACGAAGCTCGCAAATGCGATGAGTAAAAACAGGATAACGATGACGGAAAACTCTTTGACCGAGCGAATCCTTCTCCAGATGCTTTGACTGTTCCTGACGGTTACACCCTTCGCGTCCATGCTTAAACTCCTTTAGCGCTTATTGCTGGAATGCGAGATCGCCAAAACGATGTTTTCCTGCGTCAATTGGTTCTCCGCAAGCTCGCACACCTTATCGCCGACGTTGATCACCACGACCCGGTCGCATACGCCGACGGTTTCCGGCATTTCGGAGGAGATGACGATGATGCTGATGCCCCTGTCGCTCAGGTCGCGCAGCAGCTGGTGGATTTCCGCTTTCGCGCCGACGTCGATGCCGCGCGTAGGCTCGTCCAGAAAGATGACCTTCGGCTTCATGGCCAGTATCTTGGCGATCATCAGCTTCTGCTGGTTGCCGCCGGAAAGGCTGCTCATGATCTGGAAAGGGGACGAGTATTTGATGTTGAGCGCTTTGCGGTACTCCTCGGTCACTTTCACGGCCCGCTTTTTGGAAACGATGCCCGACGGCGCGAAGTAGCGGATCTGCGGAGCGATGATGTTTTCGGTAAGGGACATTTCCAAAAACAGCCCGTCCAGCCGCCGATCCTCCGACAGGTAGCAGATGCCGGTCCGCTGCGCGTCCCGGTAGCTTCCGATGCGCAGCTTTTCGCCCTGTAGGTAAACGCTTCCCGCCTGCGGCTTGTCAATGCCGCACACGGCGCGGGCGATCTCGGTCCGGCCGGCCCCGACAAGCCCGCACAGGCCGAGGATTTCCCCTTTTCGGGTGGCAAAGCTGACATCTCTGAAATGCGGCGCCCGCGTAAGCCCCTCCACGCGGAGCACCTCGTCGCCGGCCGCGCGGCACTTGTCGGGGTACAGGTGGCCGATTTCCTTGCTGACCATGGCCGTCACCACGTATTCGGTCGTCGTTTCCGAAACGGGAACCGTTTCGAGCACGCGTCCGTCCCGCATGATGGTAATCGTGTCGCAGAGGCTGAAAATCTCGGCCATCTTATGGCTGATGTAGATGATGCCGATCCCCTGCGCGGCCAGGCCCCGGATCACCTCGAAAAGGCTGTCGGCCTCGTTCTCGTTGAGGCTGGAGGTGGGTTCGTCGAAGATCAGCACCCTGCATTCGGAGGAAAGCGCCTTGGCGATCTCCACCATCTGCTGCTGGGCTACGCTGAGGCTCCCGACGATCGCGTCGGGATCAATCGACCTTCCGCTGTCGCCGAAGCCGTCCAGAATGCTTCTGGTTTTCCGGTTCAGCGAGTCGGTTTTCACCATGCCCGAACGGCTGGGGAGGTGACCTACAAAAACGTTGTCGCCCACCGACAGGTCCTGAAAAATGGCCAGCTCCTGATGCACGAAGCCGATGCCCGCCATTCTGGCGTCGTTGGGACTGTGAAAGCGCACCTGCCTGCCGCTTAGATAGATAGCGCCCGAGTCCGCGGTTACGACGCCGGAGATGACGTTCATCAGCGTCGATTTTCCCGCGCCGTTCTCCCCTACCAGCGCGTGGATTTCCCCGCGCCGAAGCGTTAAGGATACGCCTTTGAGCGCATGCGTTCCCGTAAAACGCTTGTCGATGTTTTCCGCGCGCAGTATCACCTGATCCGTCATGGCGTTCACTTCACTTTCCCTGTCGGCTCCCGCGTTGCCGCCGGAATTGGTTTCCGACGCGACGCATGCGTTCGTTTCTGTCGCCGTGCTGCGCCTCGATAGGCGCTCCGGGCTGTGATCATGTCTTTTCTATATCTCTTCTCGGCCATTATTATAACAACGACTTTTATTTTCTTTGGTGATAATCTTGTACTCACAAAGCGAGATTATTGCTGTTACAGCAATAATCTCGCTTTTTCGATTGAACTTTTTTCGCCGGGGTATCGTTGCCGGCATTTACCCCGGAATAGGCATGTATTTGCCACATACCACATAGAATCAGTGCTCGTTCTGAAAAATAAACAACTGCGCGGAGGTGAAAATGATATGATCTGCGCCTGCTAATCATGTTGTTTCGCCGCGAAATGATAAGATATCCGCTTTTTTGCGCTCACAACAGACGCTCGCCGTTTTGGCAAAACGCCAGCATGCTCTGCTTGGCGTTCTCGTCGGTTAAAAAGAAGCAATCCTCCTGAACGGACGGGGTGTAATGCTCGCTCTGGCGTACCTTCGTGTCCCAGGCCATACGCGTTCTGTATTCCTTCAGGGTATAGCCGTAGCGGTTCTGCAGCATTTTGTTCAGGAAGCGGCTGTCCGATATGCCGCAGGTATCGCAGATGTCCGCGGCGCTCAGGTTCGGATCCGCCACCAGCTGCAAGGCGCGATCCAGCCGGATGGCGTTCAGGTATTCCTGAAACGTCACGTTCATGCTTTCGTGGAAGAAATGGGAAAGGTAGGTTGGCGAAACCTCCTCGCGGTTCGCGAGGTCGGCCAGACGCAGGGGCTCGCCGTAGTGCTCCTCCATGTAGCTCGTGATCCGGTTGATCCGCTTCGTTTTTTTCTTCTGTATGGAGTATTCGGCGCTGTTGATCGCACGGTACGGCATATGCTTGAGCAGCGTATAAAACAGGTCGCATACGGCGCCCACGCACTTCATATCATAATTATCCGTTTCATAAAGGTACGCGTAGGCCGCCTCGTGAAGTTCCCGTCGGAGCTCCCTGCGAAGATCCTCGGACAGGTACCGATCCACACCGTTGTTCTGAAGCTCGATCTTGGAGATTTTCGGGATATACTCGCTTAAGAAGTTGTTGGAAAACTGAACGTAAAGGAATAAAGTCGGCGGTCCGATGGCCTTGATGGCGTGCACCTGGTTGGGGTTCAGCACAACCAGGCTGCCGGGCTCCATAACATAATCCTGGTTCTTCATTTTGATGCAGGCCCGGCCCTGTTCCAAAACGCCCAGTTCCCACGCCGAGTGCATATGAAAATCCCTGTAGGTGATAGATGCCATGAAGATATTGATATGCCGTATTTTGCCATAGTGAATGATCTCGTAACCGGAAAAGTTCATATCAAAAGCCTCAACTGTTTTCCGTCGTGGTGTGCAGAATACGGGATGCGTTCCCTTCCGTGCGCGTTTTAACGCGGTTTTCACCTACGGCCTGTTCTGTTTTGGGGTACGTTTTACCCTTGACGATCGAGGAACAGCAAAGTTCGCATATCAACCGCAAGGTTTGGCCAAGAGATATCACAGCGTCATTAGCAGCTGTGACGATACCGGCCCCTCTTATAACGGCGCCCTTTCTCGGATCATTTACAATGATAAAATACCTTATTCACTTCGTATTTGCAAGTGGTACGCGGCTTGCTTCAAAACCCGTCCTACCTCTGCTTCGATCAATGCGTGTTTTACCGACGCGAACCAGTGATCTCGGGATGCATATTCGGCAAAAGAAACATTTTCGCCCTGTTTTGTCAAGAATCGGTTTGCTCTCCCAGATGGCGCGAATCTTTATGCATAATAAAAATGGGGAACCGTCGTTGCTCAACGGTTCCCCATTTGGTGCGAATGGTGTTATAGGATCTCGACATAGCCCTAATATAATCAAGGCTTTACAGGCAGTCAGAGAGTAGAATTTACATTATAAACCATAAAAAGACGTGCTTTATGAGCGTCTCGTGAGAGCAGGGTGCCCTCTGTTAGTAATTAACCAATTTGCCTCAGTAAATCTCTTACGATGCTTTCGATTCTATCAATTTCACCAATAGGGAGAATACCCGTGTGCATAATAATGTTTCGGGACATTTCTAGGTCGTCCATTCGAGATGTGAGCCATGCTTGATTTGGAATAATATCAGAAAAATCATCCCAGTTCGTAATAATCACCTGACTCAAGTTCCCTAACATAGTATAGCCAATTTCAGTTGAGGAACGATTAGAATGGTACCTGTTTTTTTCTTCTTGCTTCTTTAAATTAGTAACCGCTTCTTGAATCTTTTTGGGAACCTTAGTTTCCCACCAATCTATTCCATATCGTTCAGACATGCGTTCGACAATAAGATTACGTATTGTATTTTCGATACAGTACAATGCATTATACACAGAAGACATGCTAACGGCATCATGCCAAATCCTTGGACTAAAATCAGCCTCAACCACTCTGCTAATAGGAGCATAGTCCTCTGCACTTGTAACAGATATTCCCTCCTTTTCTAAACCATCAAAAGAATCTTGTGCTAATAATGCATTGAATACAAACTCTTTTAGCAATCGTTCGCTCATATTAATCCCCACTAAATTAAAAGATTACTTTTTAAACTCTTGAATATTGCGTTATATACTGAAATATCTGTAGTTGCTGGAAGGTGAATTTGAATATTATAATGAAATTCCGCGTTATGCACCGTAGGATTCGAGAATGATTGCGTTGTGTTTTCTTGAGGAGATTCATCCGTTTCTGCTTGTGGGCTTGCGTCCTGAGCAGAAGCTTCACTAAAATCTGAAATTGAACAAAGTGCTTTAAATGTACTAAATACGCGTCCCACGATCTTTTCGTCGGCACCTGTTACTCTAGCAATAGCTCCTTTAATATTATCATCTGTATCTTTATAAATCTTTGTGTTAACAGTAAACAGTTCAGAATACAAATCACGAATTCTAGCAGCAAGAATCTTCCTAAAAGTTGTTTTATCTCTTAGCTGGTTAAACTGTACCCCGTAAAACGGACACGGGAAAGAGTGACATTTGAGCCGACG
>CAZXJI010000003.1:0-46891 GCA_964640955.1 uncultured Oscillospiraceae bacterium
TGCTGCCCCACCAACGCCGCGCGTTTGCTTTCGTCGATCGAGCAGTACGCCTACAGCTTCGATGAAGAACGCAACGTGCTCCGCTGCCAACTGCTCATCCCCGGTGAGCAGACCTGCGAAGGCGTGTATGGCAAAATCACCTTCCGCACCGAAACGCGCTACCCGTGGGACGGGGCGGTCGAAATGACGGTCGTTGACGCCGCGCTGAACTCCGGCGTGGATGTCGCCTTGCGCATCCCCGCGTGGGCGCGCGGGCAGGAGACGGACGTCCGGCTGCCGCAGGGCGCGACGCGCGTCGCGGAGGACGGCTTCCTGCGCGTTCATCACGCCTTTGCGGCGGGCGACCGCATCGCCGTCACGCTGCCCATGGCGGTGCGGGTGACCCGCGCGCACGCCGCCGTGCGGGAGGACGCCGGAATGCTCGCGTTGGAACGCGGGCCGCTGGTGTACTGTGCGGAAGCCACGGACAACGGTACGCCCCTGCACGAGTTGCTCCTGTCCCAGGCGGACGCGGAAGCGCTCACGCCCATTCCCAGCGATCAGCTGGGCGGCACGGTGCTGTTGACCGGCACGGTGCACGCCGCGCGCGTCCCCACGGACGCCGGGCTGTACCACAGCCGCGCGCCGATCCTCGAGCAGACGGCCTTTACGGCTATCCCCTACTTCCAGTGGAGCAACCGCGGGGAGACGGACATGCGCATCTGGCTCAGGGAACTGTTGTAAACAGAAGGGAGAAGCCATGAATCTGTTGCCGGATACGAAGGGGAATACCCCGAATTATTTCAGCACCTGGGCCGCGCAGAACTATGCGTACGGATGCGGCACGCAGCACGTGGACAGCGCCGAGCTGGAAGGCGCGCGCGGCGTAATGCACGCGCACGACAGCATGAACGAAGCGACGGTCTTCGGCCCGGAGGGCTGGGCGAAGCGCTTTCACCCGCGGGCGAAAAGCGCGCTGTACCTGCTGCTGGACGACGGCTGGGACGTTCCCCCGGACGCGGATCTCGCCTGGTACGGTTCCCTGATCGCACAGGATAAGCGCTTTCCTTCCTGCACGGGCACGCCTGAAGAGCGGCTGGCGAAACTGAATCAACTGGCTCGGGACGCCGGGTGGCGCGGCATCGCGCTGTGGATCGCCACACAGGAAGCGACGGCGCTGCTTTCTCCGCAGAACGCCGCGGACCCACAACAACAGGAAGCCTACTGGAAGGAACGCTTCCGCTGGTGCCGAAACGCCGGGGTGGAATACCTGAAGGCGGATTGGGGCCGCCGCGCAGGGGATATCGGCTTTCGCCGCCTTCTGACGCAATGGGCGCGCGAGGCGGCGCCGGGGCTGATCATCGAGCATGCCCGCTGCCAGAGCTGCATCAACGACGAGCGGGCGGATATGGAGACCGATCCGTATTATCAGCAGAATCTGACGATCCGTACGGGCCGCGTGGACGGCAAGCTGATCGGTCAGCAGGCGCAGATGCTCGCCTATACGGACGTGCTGCGCAGCTACGACGTGCTGCCCTACCTGTCGCCCGTGCAGACGATCGAGCGGGTCAGCCGCCTGTTTAAGGCGGGCGAAGCGCTCACCCCGGCCGGCAGGGCGCTGATCAACTGCGAGGACGAGGCGTACATCGCCGCCGCACTGGGGCTGTGCACAGGCGTCATGCGCTTTCCGCAGCGGGGTCTGCGGCCGGACGGGGATATGGATTGCTTTTCTCCTCCGTCCACGCGTGAACTCAAAAGCCGGATGGACGAAATAGCCCGCACGGTGCGCTTTCAAAAAGTGATGCCCGCTTTCGGCGTACGGGAGGCGCCGGTGCGGGTCGACGCGGCGCGGCTGACGGACGACTGGCATTTTGAAGCGGGGCAGACGTGGCTGGCCACGGCGGTAGGGCAGACGATCGCGCAGAGCGCCCCTGCGCGCGTCAGCCGGGGCCTGCCGCTGCCGGATGCGAACGTTGTCGGGGGCGACCTTCCTTTCGTGCTGGCCGCGCGGCACCCGAACGGCGCGGCCGCCATCGCGACGATCGGCCGAACGGATGCCGGGCAGGATTACTACACCCCACGCGCGAAAATCACGATGGATATGGAAGGCCGGGCGACCTTCCTGGGGGTGTTCGGCCGGTATGAAAGCCTGCGTCTGAGGCACGCGAACCTCGCGGGGAAGCGGCTGTTCGCCCAGGACCTGTGCGGGGATACGGCGGAGGACGTCACCGCGCTGGTAACCTCGGACGGCGATACGCTGGTCGTGCCGGGCGCGTTGATCGATCGCGTCGGACTGGCCGCCGCCACACCGGGAGACGCCTCGGAACCGGGCATGCTGCTACGGTGGCGATAGGAGCGGTACCATGAGCGAAACAGGGCGGAAACAGGCGGGAGAACGGGGAACCCTGCTATACCTGGGCGGCAGGCCCGTGTGCCTCGCCCAGGCCGTGCCGGGAGCGGAGGACGCCTTCGAACGCCTGGAAGAGGGCGTATACCGCTGGACGCGGCGCACGCAGGCGCCTGTCGGCGACATGTGCATGCGCCTTTCGGCGCTGGAGCCCATGCGCTTCGGCATGGTCCCGGCGGTCAGTTACGACGGCAACCCTTGGGGCGACCGGCTGGACTACGTCGGCTTCACCGACGGGCAGACCGGCCTGCCGTGGCGGTGGGCCTACCACCGCGCCGCCGTTCCCGGCGCGACCTATTCGCAGGGAGATGCGTTCGGCGTGGGTATGTTTTTGGCCGATCTTCAGAGCGAGGCCGCCTGCTCGCTGTACCCGCAGGACGGCAGCGCCGTGCACGAAATGCTGTGGCCCCTGCAGGAGGGACCGCGCGTGTATCATCAGAAGCGGGATTGGCGCGGCCCGACCCGCGCCGCCATGCCGCCGTGCAGCCGTTTCAGCGTGATCGTGGTCTTATCGGCGGGCTGCGCGCCGCGCTTCGGGTACGAAAGAATGCTGAGCTTCGCCTGGAAACAGGCCGCGCGCGACGTTCCCGCCGCCTATCCCAACGAGGAGCTGATCCGGCTTGGCCTCGCGTATGCCAAACGCCTCTATACCGTGGAAGCGGACGGTTTTCGCGGCTTCAACATCGGGCTGATGTGGGAGAACGGCGCGTTTCGCAAGCGTACCGAGCACCGCTACGAAATCGGCTGGTGCGGGCAGAACGCCTCCTACGCCAATTCGCTCCTGTATTTCGGCATGACGCGCAAGCATCCGGAGGATGTCGCCACGGGGCTTACGGTGCTGGACGCGTGGGAAG
Organism: uncultured Oscillospiraceae bacterium; assembly: GCA_964640955.1. Taxonomy (GTDB): domain Bacteria; phylum Bacillota; class Clostridia; order Christensenellales; family Aristaeellaceae; genus CAXXOK01. The sequence goes on from CAZXJI010000003.1 coordinate 3,241, forward strand.
CCGCCCGGCTGCCCGGCGGGCTGACGCGCACGCATTACGACGGCACCGCCTTTTCGCAGGGGTACGGCCGCGTGGTGGACGCCTGCAACCTGGGCACCGCCGCCCTGCAATGGATGGAGGGCTACGACCTGGCGAAACGCGCAGGCGCGGAGCGGCCTCGCTATCTGGCCGCCGCCCGCGCAATCTGCGATTTTGCCGTTTCCGCGATGGCGAAGAGCGGGTGCATCGGCAAAAGCTGGCGGGAAAGCGACCTCTCCCCCGCCGTAAAGGAAGGCACGGTAGGTGCGTTTTTGACCATGGCGCTGGCGGCGGGCGCAAAACGCTTCGACGAGCGGACCTACCTGGAAGCGGCCGAAAAAAGCCACCGCTACTACGCCGGAGAACTGGAAAGCCGGGGCTTTACCACCGCCGGCGCGCTGGATATCTACTGTGTGGACAAGGAATCGGCCCTCCCGCTGCTCAAGGCCGGGCTGATGCTATACGAGACGACGGCGAACCCCGGTTATCTCGCCGCGGCGAGGCGCGCCGCGCTGTACCTGTCCACGTGGCAGTGGCATTATTCGCGTGCCTATCCCGCGGGCAGCCTGCTTCATCAGCTGCGTTACAATACCTTCGGCGGAACCGCCGTTTCCACCACCCACCAGCATCACGATCCTTTCGCGCTTTGCTACGCAACCGACCTGATCGACCTTGCCCGGCTCACGGGGGAGGAAAGCTGGGCGGAACGAGCCCGCGCCGTTTGGCGCAACGGGCAGCAATGCGTGTCCGACGGGACGCTCGTCGTAGACGGGCACTTACGCCCCGCGGGCAGCCAGGACGAGGGCATGGCCTATACCGAATGGGGGCCGGTCAACGAGCCCACCCGCTGGCTGGTCGCCTGGCCGGGCGCCTTCCGGCTGGAGGCCCTGCGCAGGCTGGAAACGGCGACAGGCGAACGGCAGGCCGCCTATGCTCAATGGCTTCGATAGGAGTCATCCGATCTTACAACGTCAACCTTGATGCAAGAGAAGGAAATTCGCCTTCTTTGGAGAAATGAGAAGTTAATATCCCGTGCGTATAATGACCGTAATCAGTCGCCGCTCTCAAGCCTGACTAAAAACGCTCTTCAACGAACACTTCTCATGTGCTCAGGAGGAAAAGCATGCGCGATTTTTACGATGTGGTTAATCAAAGAAGGACGATCAGAGACTTTGAAAAGGAATCTATCGACGATGAGATCATTACAAGGGTCCTTTCCGCAGGAATGAAGGCTCCTACCAATGATCACATGAGAGATTGGCACTTTATCGTCATTAAGGACAAGGCGACCGTCGCGAAGCTGATTCAGAAAATACCGGAGGAAGTATCGGACGAGGAGATCGATGCCATCATACGCGATTGGAACTTGAAGGATCCCTGTCAGCAAAACGTTTATAAAGACGCCATTCCAAAACAGTACCGCATGTTTGCGGAGGCAGCCTGCGTAATCGTCCCCTTGTTTAAGCAGAAGACCGATTTGCTGCATCCCGCCGTTCTTTCGCACTTGAATGGGTTTGCTTCCATATGGTGTTGTCTTGAAAACATTTTTCTGGCGATCACCGCCGAGGGATATGCCTCGGCCCTGCGTATACCGTTGGGCGATGAAGGGGCCTGGGCAAGAAAAGTGCTGCGCTTCCCCGCCGATTACCAAATGCCGTGCTTCATAGCCGTGGGAAAACCAAACACAAAGGTTCCCTGTGTGGAGCAAAAAGAATACTCGATCGAGGAAAGAATCCACCCTGATACCTGGTAATCTGCAGGTTTATTGATTTGGCTGCGGTTTCAGCCAAAAAGGAGCGGTTTCCCGCTCCTTTTTGTGTTTGCGGCATTGCATTGAAAAGTCCGGGTACAGCCCCTTGCTCAGCGGCCCGTCGGCGTTTCTCCCGCCGTCAGCCGCCGGTCGAACCACCTGCCGATGCCGCAGAGCAGCTGCAGGTATTCCTTTGCGACCGCTTCCCCGAAGCTCGCAAGCGGCCCGTCGGCCTCGAAGCTGATGCAGCCGCCGTAGCCGTTGTCCCTCAGCGCCCGCAGGAAGCGATCCCAGTCCATCCTGCCCGCGTAGGGCGCCTGGTGCAGGTCGGCAATTCCGTCGTTGTCGTGGATATGCAGCGCCGCGAGCCGATCCCCCAGCTCGGTAACGGCGGCATAGACGTCGTTGCGGGTCAGCAGCGCGTGCCCCGTATCCAGGCAGAAGCCGAACCGTCTTTCGCCGGCCCGCTCGTTGAGCGCGTCTATATACCGGCAGGCGACGGACATTTCGCAGCAGACGCCGTCGTACAGATCGCGGCCGTGGCGGGTGTAGATGTTTTCCAGGCAGGCGGTCACGCCGTACCTTTGCAGGTCCGGGATCAGCGCCGAGTACATCGCGATGTTTTCATTCCATTCCGTTTCGGCGGGCAGCTTGTCGTCGTAGTCCAGGAAAGCCGGGTGGATCACCAGGTACCGGCAGCCGAAAAAGCCGCACAGCATCACGCACTTCCTTAGCGACGCGCGCACGGCTTCCGTCGTCGCGCCGTCCCTGACCAGCGTTGGGAACGGCGCGTGCGCCTGCCAGATTCGGAGTTCGTTTTTCTCCGCCGCTTCCTTGTAGGGGCGGAACGCTCGCCGCAGTTCCTCATCCGGCTTCCCAAAAAAGCCGTCCGTACGGCCGGCGGTCACCGCTTCGTAGGGAAGCCAGTCGAAAAAGCTGAAATCCACACAGTCGAACCCGACGGTTTTCAGCAGCGTGAACCCCTCGTCGATTCCCATCCGGTTGATGATATAAGCGCAAGTCGTACCGATCGGCATTTCGTTTTCCTTTCCTGTCGCCGTTCCCTACGCGGGGTACACCTTCACGGGGATATTCCGCCGTTCGAACGGCTCCGTATCGATGTTCACCTTCCGCGCCGGGTCGAAATCCGGCCGGTAGGGCAGGCCGACCATCTCGTATTTGGCGCCGGCCGTCCGCTGGTATGGCAGAATATCGACCCGCAGCAGCGCTTTCGCGCCCCGCAGCCGTTCGGCCACCCCCTCATAATACCCGGCGTTGTCGTTGACGCCGGGGATCACGGGCAGGCGTATCAGAAAGGGGGTGTTCCCGCGGCGCAGCATCTCCACGTGGCGAAGGATGCCGGCGTTGTCCGCGCCGGTATATTTTCTGTGCAGCGCAGCGTCGATCAGCTTGATATCCATCAAAATCAGGTCGAGGGTCGCCATGGCCTCCCGGAAAACCTCGTCCGTCGCGTACCCGCTGGTTTCGATCGCCGTGTGCACGCCGGGCATGAGCCGGACGGTTTCCTTCACGAAATCCCACTGCATCAGGGGTTCCCCGCCGGAGAAGGTCACGCCGCCGCCCGTCTGCCGGTACACGTCCGCGTCTTTTGCCAAACGCTTCGCCAGCGCGCCCGGCCGCCACTTCGCACCCGCGATTCTGCGCAACCCCAGGCGGCAGTAGGGCACGCACTCTCCGCAGGCGATGCACGACGGTTTGTGTTTGCAGACCGCTTCGCAGGCGCCGCAGTGCACGCAGGAGGAACGGCTGACCATCAATTGCGGCCGGGGCGAGAGCCCTTCCGGGTTGTGGCACCACTGGCAGCGCAGGGGACAGCCTTTCAGGAATACCGTCGTGCGGATGCCCGGCCCGTCGTTAACGGCGAACTCCTTGATGTCGAACACGATTCCCTCGTTCATCATTTTCACCCTTTACACGCCCAGTTCCGCACGGTTGATGATGTGATCCTGGTAGCACTTGTCCAGCTCCACGAAATACCCGCTCCAGCCCCACACGCGCACGATCAGGTTGCGGTAGGCTTCCGGATGGCGCTGGGCGTCCAGCAGGCGTTCCCGGTTGACGGTGTTGAGCTGCAGCTGGTGCCCGCCCCGCTGAATGAACAGCCTCACGAGCTGCGCCACCTTTACGATCGCCTCGTCGTTGTTGAAAACGCTGTCGGAAAACTCGATCGTCAGCGGCCCGCCGTTGATGACCTGTTTCAGGTCCGGCTTGGTGAAGGACTTGATCAGGGACACGGGGCCGTTCAGCCGGATATTGAGGGAGGGCGAATAGTTGGCGGGCAGCGGCACGCCCTTTTCGCGGCCGTCGGCGGTGGCGCCCAGGTCCTTCGCGTTCCAGATGTAGTACATGGCGGAGCCCGTTCCCGCGCGGATGATGCCGCCGCGCTCGTTTTTGATTCCCTTCACGGCGCGGGCGAAAGCGTCCAGCAGCCAGACCCCGAACCGGTCCGCGCGGTCGTCGTCGTTGCCCATCTTGGGGCATTCGTACTTGAGGCAATGGTGCAGTTGCTCGTAGCCTTCGAAGTTCGCGTCCAGCGCTTTGAAGAGTTTCTCCGGCGTAGTCCGTTTTCCTTCAAAAACAGCTTCCTCCACGGCGGCAAGCATATCGGCGGCCGGGGCCAGCCCCGTGCCGTGCAGGCCCCAGTTGTTATACTTGCAGCCCAGCGAGATATCCTTCCCGTTTTCCAGCGCGCCGTCGAAGAAAAGGGAGAGATACGGCGAGGGGATCACGTACAGGTTTTGATGTTTCGCAACCTCCTCGCGCACGGCGGCAAAGATCGCCTCCTCCACACGGGGAAGCAGCGCGTCCATCGATTCGCACGCCGCAAGGTGGCTGCGAATCACGGCGTCCACCACGTTGGCAAAGGGCAGCGCCCCGATGTTGGGGATGTCCATGCCCTTTCCGGGGATGATGAACTCCCAGCACGCGGCCATGGCGTAATCGCGGGCGTCCTCCGGATCGTATCCCAGCGCCACGAGGCCGGGCACCGCCACGTCGTCGTTTTCGTACTGCGGAAAGCCGAGCCCCAGCCGCGTCAGCCGCGTGCCCAGCTCGTAGACCTCCGGCGGCGTATTCCGGGAAACGCGCACGTTGATCTTCGGGTCGATCAGGCGCAGTTCCTCCGTTGCCTTCAGGCACAGCACGGAGAGGCGGTTCCAACCGTCCTTCCCCTCCCGCGTCACGCCGCCCAGCACGAGGCTCTGGCCGTTGTCCCCCTGCTGCATGCCGGGGTAAAGATCGCTGTCCCGGTTGCAGGCAAGGAAGAACGCCTCCAATAGCTCAAAGGCCTCCGCCTCCGTTATTCTTCCGGCCTCCAGATCACGGCTGAAGTAGGGGTACAGGTACTGGTCGAAGCGCCCCAGCGTATTGTGGTAGTCCCCTTCGCACCACATGGCGTAGTGCAGGATGCGCAGGCTTTGCAGCGCTTCCCGGAAGGTGGTCGCCCCCTGTGCGGGGACGCGCCCGAGCACGCCCGCCAGCTCCGCGTCCCCCGCTTGCAGCGCGGCCTCGCGGTAGCGGGCCGTCAGGTCCAGCACCGCGTCGATGGAAACAGCCATCGCCCGGTGGTAATCGCTCCGGCCAAGCCTGTCCTTAAGCGCCAGCAGGCCCGCCGCGATCACCGACGCGTAATCCGGCGACAGGTTGCACACGTTCCCGTGCTCGTGTATGGAATGGGTGGAACGGATTTCCGCCCATTCCGCCTCGCCGTAGATCATGGGCAGGTTGGGCACGGTGCGGGTGAAGGCGATCAGCTCCCCCGGGAAAAGAAAGGTCCTTTCCAGCTTCAGCGCCGCCTCCAGCCGGAGCGCCGAGCGCATGGCCGGCGAAAGCGCGCGGTCGCAGTAGGCAAATCCGCCTTCCGGAAGCGTTTGACGCGCGGCGTGGTGTTTTTGATCCCACTGATATTCTTTCAGCTGTCTGATCCGTTCGTTCATCGACGGTCTTCCCTTTCTATGCGTCCTGCGAAGCAAGCGACAGCGTGACCGCGACGATTCCCGCCGCGGGCAGAAGAACCTCGGGGTCGCCGTTTTTCCAGGTTTCGGCGCGGGTCGCGGGCCGCACCGCATCGGGCGACTCGAACGTGTTGCAGGTGTGCGGGTCGCGGGCGGCGAGCGTCGTAACCGTCGCTTCCCCGCGGATGCCGCCGCCCAGCCCGGCCAGCCGGATCCGTTTCGACGCCGTGGGATCGAGGTTCGCCAGGGTCACGGTCAGCACGCCGTCTTTCAGCGACGCGGAGGCGGACACGCTTTCCAGTTCGCCGAATCCCTCCCGTTCCAGGCGTTCGGCGTCCACGACGGTCGCCAGCTGCTTCCCGTCCTGATGGCCCTTGTACAGGTCGAAAACGTGATAGTTGGGCGTCTCCACGCAGTGTTCGCCCCCGGCCAGGTACAGGGAATGCAGGTTGTTGCACAGCTGGGCGACGTTCGCCATGGCGACCGTATCGCAACGGTTGTTGAAGAGGTTCAGCGTCAGCGCCGCCACCACGGCGTCGCGCATGTTGCTCTGCTGTTCGTAGAGGTTGTAGCCCCTGCTGGGGCCGGTACCGTCCCGGTGCCAATTTCCCCATTCGTCCACGATCAGGGCGATTTTGCGCTCGGGGTCGAACTCGTTCATCGCCGCGCGGTGGTCGTCGATCACGCGGCGCATGAAGTCCGCCATAAAAACCTGCAGGTACCATTCGTCCTCCGTGAAGCGCAGGGGGTCGCCCGGGTAGCCCTGGTTGGTGTAGTAGTGGACGCTCATGCCGTAGGTGGGGGCTTCCTCCCACTTGCGCGCCCGCCACTCCTTCATCAGCCGCCGCGTCCAGGTCACATCGTCCCCGTTGGGCCCGCACAGGATGAAACGGAAGCTGCCCCGGTCCAGGCTGTTGACGACGGTGGCGTAGCGGATGTATTCCCTCGCGCACATTTCCGGCGACATCTGTCCCCCGCCGCCCCAGTTCTCGTTGCCGATGCCCCAGTAACGCACGTTGAACGGCTCCGGTGAACCGTTGCGCGCCCGCTCGTCGGCCAGTGTGGTCGTTCCCGCGGGCAGGTTGCAGTACTCCGCCCAGTTGCGGACGGCAAGCGGCGAAACCGACGTCATGTTCGCGGCGATGTACGGCTCCGCCCCCACCATGCGGCACAGGTCCATAAACTCGTGCGTCCCCACCCGGTTAGGCTCCGTCCGCTTGTCGAGGGAGTACCACCAGCCCGCGCGCACCGGCCGCTTTTCCCGTGGGCCGATGCCGTCGCGCCAGTCGTACGTTTCCGCGAAGCACCCGCCCGGCCAGCGCAGCACGGGGGGATGAAGCCTGCGGAAGCTGTCCACCAGCGCCTTGCGAAACCCCCGCACGTTTTCCACCCGGCTTTCCTCGCCCACCCAGAGCCCGTCGTAAAACACGCCGCCGATATGCTCCGCAAAATGGCCGTAGAGGTTCCGGTTGATGATCCCTCTGGAATGCCTGAAGTCGATCGTCACCTGGTCCATCGTCCGCACACCCTTCACGCTTCTGTCGTCCGTCTATCCCTGGGCCGTGATCCGAAAGTCCCGAAAAACGGCAAAACACTGGTCGCACATCAGTCCCGCACGCCCCCCGCCGTACGTATCGTCCGTCGCGGTCACCGCCCGCGCCCCCGTCGTCGCCTCGATCCGCCCGTTTTCCGTCGTCACCCGCAGCTCCACCCAGTCGCCGTAGCGTGCGTTAAACGGCTCCTGCGCAAGCATCACGATTCCGTCCCCGTCCAGGCGGCAGATCTGCAACCCGAAGCGCGGGTGCAGGCGCGCCCAGTAGCCGTGCGCCAGGTGGCGGCGCGCCCCGATTTGCGTCGCGTCAAGCAGGATTCCCGCGCCTTCGCCGTTAGGCATGCGGAGATTCACGGCGTAAGCGGCGTTCCCCCAGCGAAGGCCCCGGACGACCGCCTTCGCGCCGTATTCGGGCTGGTTCAGGCTGTTCAGGTACAAAACGTCGTCCACAATGCGCAGCACGCCGTCCGCGTTGTAGCCGATCAGGCATTCGTTATCGGTCCGGATCGCGTTTCGGAGGCCTTTCCCTTCCGCGTCCGGCTTTTCGCCCGGCGGAAGCCGCTGGGGCTGCCCCGGCGCGACCGGTTCTCCGAAGGCCGGCCGTCCCTCCCGGTCCCAGGCAAACGGCTGCACGCACACCGCCCTCCACATGCTTTCGCTTCTTGAGAAATCCGAAACGGCATTGGATTTGCAGTGGTATACCAGATAAGGGGTGGAGCCGTCCGGCGATTCCGTAATGCTGCAATGGCCGGGGCCCAATACGCCGTTTCCTTTTTGGAAAACGGGCAGGGCGGACTTGCGCCAGGAGGCCTGAGACAGGATATGGTCCTCGTCCTCGCAGGTCAGCAGCGCCAGGCAGTAATCCGGAAAATGGGTCGCATTGGCCGAGAACACCAGCATCAGCTTGCCTTCGTGACGAATCGCGAAAGGCCCTTCGTTCACGAACTCCTCCCAGGGCGCGCTCGGGCCGGAAAGCAGACAGGGCGCGCCGCATACGCTCGTCGGCGAATCCATGGGGGCGATGCACAGCGTGTTCAGGCCGTCCGCGAAACGCCTGTTGCGCATATAGGCCAGAAACAGGTTGCCTTGTCTGTCCTCAAACACCGTGCCGTCGATAGCCATTTCGTCGTCCAGCTTCAGCATTCCTCCGTCAACGTAAGGACCCAGCGGCGCGTCCGCCTCCAGCACCCCCAGGCGGCGGGTAGCCCACGCTTCCACGTTGCCCTCGCAGGCCGCGCTGGTGTAATAGACGTAATATTTCCCGTTAAGGCAGTGCAGTTCCGGCGCCCAGATGGTCCCCGCGTTCCATCCCTGCGCGGGCGTGCGCCACACGGCGTGCGCCACGCCCGGCTCGCTCAGGCGGTCGGAGCAATACACATACAAAACGTGATCGTCCAATTCGCTGTTATGGGAGCAGACGGTGTAATACTTGCCGTCCGGCGCGTGGAGCGTGAAGGGGTCGCCTCCGCCGAATAAAGGGTTCACGAAACAATCCTCCAAGTGGATTCCTCCTTTTTGACGGCCGCCGGTTCTCCGTCAGCCTTTCACCGAGCCCAGCACCAGCCCGGAACGGATATACCTTTGCAGAAAGGGAAACACGCACAGGATGGGAATCGTGCAGATGATGGTATAGGCGCTCGTGACGGAACGCTGCGTCATCGACGCCATGCGCTGGGCGTCCCTTAGCGACCTCACCACGGTCAGCTTCGAGCCCACCACCTGCAGGTACGTCTGCAGCGGGTAATTCTTGGGGTCACGCATGAACATCAGCGCGTCGAACCAGGCGTTCCAGTGGCCGATGATGCAAAACGTCCCCAGCGTCGCCAGGCACGGCACCGACAAAGGCAGATAAATCCGCATCAGCGTCATGCCCACGCCGGCCCCGTCCACCATCGCCGCCTCCCGTATTTCTCCCGGCAGCTGGCGGAAGAAGTTCATCAGCACGATCACGTTGAAAATCGGCAGCGCCCCCGGAACCGTGAGGGCCCAGATCGTATCCGTCATTTTGAGGATGTTGTTGATAAGGATATAGCTGGGGATCAGTCCGCCGCTGAAAAGCATGGTGAAAATAAAGAACCACGTATAATACCGGCGGCTCGGCAGCTCGCGGTCGGAATGGGACAGCGGATACGCCGCCAGGATCGTCAGCACCATGGTAAACAGCGTGCCGAAAAAAACCCGCTTCACGCTCACCCACAGCGCCTGGAGGATTTTCGAATCGGAAAGCGCCTCCTGATAGGAGGAGAGGGTAATCTGCGAAGGCCACAGCCCCACCAGATTGGCCGAGACCGCCGCCCCCGAGCTCAGCGATTTGCAGAAAATATGCCAGAACGGCAGAAAGCACGTCAGCCCCAGCAGGATCAGAAAAAGGGCGTTGACGACGCCGAACACCCGCTGCCCTTTCCCGTAGTATCGTTGCATGTCACGCCTCCTAAAAAATGCGGTAATCCGTGTATTTATAGGCCAGCGAGTAGGAAACAACCAGCAGTACGAAGCTTACGGCCGACTTGAACAGCCCCGCCGCCGTCGCCAGGCTGTACTGCGCCTGCACCAGCCCCATGCGGTACACGTAGGTGTCGATGATATCGGCGACGTCCATGACCAGATTGTTGTACAGGTTGTAGATCTGGTCGAAGCCGGCGTTCAGGATACCGCCGATGTTCAGGAACAGAAGCATGACGATGATGCCGGAAATGCCCGGAAGCGTAATATGCAGCGTCTGCTTCCAACGGTTCGCTCCGTCGATATACGCCGCTTCGTACAGCGTGGGGTCGATGCCGGTGAGCGCCGCGGTGATCAGCACGCTGCCGTAGCCGAAGCTCTTCCAGGCGTCGGTGAAGATCAGCAGACGGAAAAAGTGTCCGCTGTCCCCCAGAAAGAAAATGGGCTCCTTAATCACGCCCAGCCACATCAGCATGTTGTCCACCGCGCCGTCCGTGTAAAACAGGTCCTTGATCATCGTGGCGATAATGACCCAGGAAACAAAATGCGGAAACAGGGCGACGCTGTGGATGACGTTTTTCAGCCGCCTGGTCCGCATCTCGTTCAGCAGCAGGGCGAACAGGATCGACAGGGACATGGAGCACACGATCTTCAGCGTCGCGATCTTCAGCGTGTTCCATACGACCCTGGAAAAATCGGGCAGGCCGAAAAGCATCCGGAAGTGCTTCAGACCGGCGTAATCCGATCCGAAAAAGCCCTTCACCGGGTTATAGTTCTGAAAGGCCAGCGAAATGCCGACCATCGGAAGATAATTGAACAGAAGAACCAGCAATACGCAAGGCAGAAGCATCAGGTGCAGCGGCCAGTTCCGATAGTAATAGGCCAGCGTTCTGCGCTTGCGCAAGGTGTCGGCAGCCTGAACGTTACGCACGTCGTTCCTCCCCTTTGCCTAAACGGCCGGGGCGGGTCTGGGCCGCCCCGGCCTGCGTTCCACGGACAGGCTTATTTTTCCGCGTTTATCTTGGCTTCGTACCAGGCGTTTACCTCGTCGGTCAGCGTCTGGCCGCCGGAAGCGTACCAGTCGGACACATACTGGTCGAACGCCGTGTCCACATCTTCCGCGCTGCCCATGATGATCAGCGGAATCTGCGTATTGGTCACCTGGTCGGCCAGGGGCGAAGCCTGCGCCATGGCATCGGTGGTGGGGCCGTTGAAATAGCTGTACTGGAAGTTCATGTCGTACACGTTCGCAAGCGTCAGGAAGGCGGCGATATCGGTCTTGTTGCGCCAGATGCGGACCGTATCGTTGTCTGCGAGCGCCTCCTGATAATCGTCGTACATGGCGAGGTAGTCCACCTGCAGCCCGCTGGTGTCTCCGCTCTCCATCGCGGCGGAAACCTGCTGGGCCTTTTCGATGTTCTTGTAAGGCGGATCGATGAAGATGGGGCTGTAGTATTTGATGTCGATATCCTTGTATTCGTCGCTGGACTGCAGGCCCCAAAACTCCTTGGCATACTCGCCCTGCCACAGTTCCTGCCACAGGTTGCAGGCCTTCACCGCGGCCTCGGGGTGCTCGTACCCTTTGCGTACGACGAGCCAGCGGTAGGTGGTGTCCAGCGCGCGGGGCTTATAGCTGCCGTCGTCCTTGGCGATCACGGGGTACACCTGCCAGTCGGCCTCGGGCTGATTGTCCATGCTCATGCCCAGCATCCAGTAGATGGCCCAGAAGGAGCACGGGTAGATGCCGCATTTCCCCTGCGCGATATCGTTCGCCACGGCGTTGATGTCCTTGACGGCAAACTCCGGGTCCATGGCGCCCGTGCTGTAGAGGCCGTTGAGGACCCGCAGCATTTCCTTATACTCCGGAAGGGTGTTGAAGAATACCAGTTTTCCGTCGTCGCCCTTCAGCCAGATGCCGCGGTAGGCGTTCAGGGGGTGGCCGACGAGCTCCGCAATGTAGTTCAGGTACGAATCGGTGGCAATGCCGAAGGTATCGTCCACGCCGTTCCCGTCCGGGTCCTGCGTGGCGAAAGCGTTGGCCATGTCGATCAATTCGTCCAGCGTGGTGGGGGCCGAAAGGCCCAGGTTGTCCATCCAGTCCTTGCGGATGTACATCAGCGTGATTTCGTCGGAGAAGTCGTTGGTCAACGGAATGCCGTAAATATGTCCGTCAATCGTCACGGGGTCGAACGCGACGCCGTTCTGGAACTCGATGGTATCCCTCAGGTTGTCGCTGGCGTAGGTTTGGTAGATATCCGTCATGTCCTCGATCTGCCCGTTCGCCGCGAGCGTCGCCACCTGGCTTTTCGTCGCCACGAACATGTCCGGCAGGGTGTTGCTGGCGATAGCCAGGTTCAGCTGGTCGCTGTACTCGGTGGAGTCGATCAGCCACTTCGCCTGAAAATCGATGTTCAGCACATCCCGGTAGAATTGCTCCACGACGTTGTTGTCAAACGTCTGATCTCCCGTGAACTCCACGTTGGGATCATCGGACATCATCATGGAAACCACGACGGTGTCCGCATACGGCGTCAGGGGTCCGTCCTCAGCCAGGCCAAGCACCGGCGAGGCGAGCAATACGAGCCCTACCAGCAGGGCGGTTGCCTTCTTCAACATGGTTCCGCTTCCTTTCCAAGCCGAATGAATCGTATCCGCTATGAACGACCACTGCAGTGCACCGTCAGTGTACGCGCCCGGCGCGGCGGCCCGCAATGGGAAAAAACAGGGATGACCTGGGAAAACCAACGGTTTGAATAGTAAGCCTCTAGCAATTTTCAACGCCCGCCGGGCCGTCCGTCCCTTTCGGCTGAGCGTTCCAGCGAAGGCGCACGCGTACGCCGCCTTCCGCCAGGCCCTGTACGGTTACGCTGCTGTCCCGCCCGAACAGCCTCAGGCGCGTCTGCACGTTTTCAATTCCGCTGCCCGTTTTGGAAAACGGCAGGGAATCGTCCGGGTTTTCCGCGCGGATCCCGTCGCCGTTGTCCGTGATCTCCATAACGGCGAAGCCGTCCTCCATCGCACCGCTGATCACGATCGTGTTGATGCGCTCTTCGCTCTGGCGAAAGCCGTGTTTGATGCTGTTTTCAATAAACGGCTGCAACGTCAGCTTCATAATTGGGACGTCCATCATGCTTTCCGGAACGCTCCACGTAACGCGCAGGTTGTCGTGCAGGCGCATCGTCTGAATCTCGATGTATTTGCGGGTCAGCGTTATTTCGTCCCGGATGCTGATCACGGAGGTTTTTCCGTCCAGCACCGTGCGGAAGAACTGCCCAAGCGTGCTGACCGCCTTGGAAACGCCTCTCGCGCCTTCGGCGATCGCCATCCAGTTGATCATGTCCAGGGTATTGTATAGAAAATGGGGGTTGATCTGGGATTGCAGGGCCAGCATCTCGGACTCCTTCACCTTTGCGCCGGCGTCGAAAACCTCCTGAAGCAGCGCATCCAGCCGTATGCTCAGCAGGTCGTACTGGTTTTCGATCGAGGCGAGCTCATCCGAATATTTCGAGCGGATCAGCCCGGGGTTGCCCTTGTTTTCCTCCAGCTGCTTCAGGTGCCGGTTGATGTTGGCAATCCGCCGCACGAGCCACATGAAGTACAGGTACATCACCGCGCACGCCATCAGCAGGCAGACCATCATCGGCCAGACGGAATTCAGGTTGAGAATGCGGATCAGCGAAAGGTTGGCCCGGAAGGGCGCAACGTACCTGAGGCTCCACGCCGGCTCCTCGCTGAGCGTTTCTTCGGCGATCAGCGTATCGTCGTCGGCCTGCGAGAGGCGCTCGCCCCGTCCGGCGGGGGCGTCCGCGGAGGCGTACAGCACGACGCCTTCGGCATCGGTCAGGTACAGCGCGCCGTCCGGGCTCAGATCCTCGCTGCTGAAGAACTGCTCGATCAGGCTGGAGCGCAGGCGGACCAGAACGACGCCGTAAAAATGGTTGCCGTTGGTGATCTTGCGCACGTATGCCAGCTGAACGGGCTTGCTGACCGCCTGCGCTTCGCTGCTCACGTACGTATCGTCCCGGTAAAACTCGCTGCCCGTGAACCACTCGCCGTTTGCGGCGCCCGATTGCAGGGCGGCATACCAGGATTCCCCCTCGACCTGATCCAGCGAAAACAGGTAGTTCCCCTCGTGCGCGTACAGCAGGCGGTTGTCCACGAAAACCTGCATGTTCAGCACGTTGTAATACGCGGTGGCCAGGCTCTGGAGCGTGGAAATGAAACGCTTATAACTGATAAAGTGAAGGGAATATTCTTCCGGCGAGGACAGGTCGGTCTGCAGCGCCAGCAGAATGTCGTCGTTGGTGATAATGGACGTGGTATGCCGCTGCGCCAGGTCCATCATATTGTCGATCTGTACCGTCAGGCGCTGCAGAGTGCTTGCCATGGAGTCCGCCGCCTGCGAGCGGAGCTGTGCATACTGCACGTTGGCCGAATGCATGATGATCCATACGCCGCACAGCGCAAGCAGCCCGAAAAACAGCAGGGCCGTTTTTTGAAAAAGCGACATCTGCCGAAACAGCATCCGTTTTTTCGTCTCTTTCATTCCAACGTCCTCCTGTATTCGCTGGCGCTCATGCCGTATTTGTTGCGGAACAGCTTGGCAAAATAGTTGCTGTCGCTCACCCCGACCCTCTCGCCGATTTCCTGTATGAACAGGCCCGGATCGCTCAGCAATTCCTTCGCCTTGCGCATCCGGATGTCCGTAAGGGACTCGATCAGGCTGGTTCCCGTTTCCTGCTTGAAAAGCGAGCCCAGGTAGTTGGGGCTCACCTGCAACTCGTCCGCGATTCCCTGCACGCCCTGGAGCGTGGCGAACTTTTCGTTCATTAGCCATTGCGCCTTCTGGACGAGCCGCTTGTTGTTCTTTCGCGTCCGCTCGTGGATATACAGCCAGATGAGGGTCAGCTTATCCGACAGCCATTTTTCGATGTCCTCAAGCGTCGGCAGGGATAAAAGCTCGTCCCAGCCGAGGTTGTTGACATTCATCTGTTCCTTGCCGATCACGAGGCGCATATGGCTTACGATCCTTACGAACATCTCGATAAGGGAAAGGCGAATGTCCTGCATGTCGTCCTCCGACAGGCACGCCGCCGTTTTCCAGTTGTCAAACAGGCTGGAAACGGTCTGGGGAATCCGCGCGTCGTCCGCGCCCATGACGCAGTCGATCAGCGCCTGTTCCAGGCCCGAGGGGATTTCGCAGAGGCGGCTCTGCTCCCAATGCAGATCCTCGTAAAACACGATGTCGTTTCCCAGCAGAAAGCGCTGCTGCGCGGCATCCTGCGCCTGCCGGCAGGCGACCGGGAAGGCGCTCGGAGAGGCGAAAGCGCCGCTGATGCCGAAAGCGGCCTGAATGCCGAACTGCTTTTGCAATTCGGCATTCACCCGGGAGCAGGCGGCGTAGAGCAGCTCTTTCGGGCAATCGGGACGGCATATGCACTGCGCCGTCGCCTGCTCGGACGACAGCACCTGCGCGTCCGCCTCGGCCAGGCAGGCCGACAGCACGCGCTCAAGCCCGGCGGTCGCCATGTCCCGCAGCATGCGCGCGCGGGCGTCCGCGGCCCGGCAGGCGCCCAGCAATACGCAAACGACGATGCCTCCCTCGCTCAGCCATTCGGGCAGGCCGAGCGTGGAAATGCGTTCGTCCAGCTCCGGGCCCGGCCGTATGCCGATGGCCAGCAGGTTTTCCAGATAGCGCTGGCGGATCAGGGGCATGTAATCCTGAAGGCAGGCGTACAGGCGCTTCGTTTCCTCGCTGCGTTCGCGCTCGTCGGCCAGCATCTGCATGGACTTCCTGACGACCTGAAGCAGCTCGTCCACGTCGATGGGCTTGAACAGATAATCGACCGCCTGCAATTGGATCGCGTTGCGCAGATAATCGACCTCGCTGTACCCGCTGATGATAATGGGCTTGAAGTCCTTCGTGCGCTTCAGGCAGCGCCGCAGCAAGTCGATGCCCGAGCCGTTGGGCATGACGATATCCGAGATTAAAATATCAGGACGCAGCGCGAGGAATTTTTCGTATCCCTCCGTTGCGTCCCTCGCAATATGGATTTCCTGCAATTCCGCCACTTCGCGGCTCAAAAACTGCGCCAGGCCGTCCGCCGTGTTTTGCTCGTCCTCGACGATCAACAGTTTCATGGCTTTCCCTTTCCCTAATATTCATTCAAAGCATTAACGCCGGTTTGATGCCGAGCTTTTTGCCGCGGCCACGAAGAAAAGACAATGGCGGCAAATGAGTGTTAACGGTTCGAATTAGGTTAAGGCGTACGGGTGACGGTAAGCTCGTAAAGGGACAACGGTTCCATCGTCAGGGACAGGTTGCCGCCGGAAACGGTAACGCTGTCCCGGGGCAGCGTTTCCAGCGTTACGGATGTCCTGCTCCAACTATTATAGGCCATAGGGTCCTCGGACCACAGCCGCCTGACGCCGGAAACGGTAACGGACGCGTACGGCAAACGGATTTCCATTTCCGTCCCGTTGGCGGTGTCCCGGTTGAGAACCAGAAGCGTGAGCGTTTCCCCGTCGGCAGACAGGTACGCCCCCGCATCGGCCAGCGGAACATCCTCCACGGCCGGAACAAGCCCGACGGGATCGCTTGAAAACCGGCCCGCGGATACGGACACGTCCAGCACCTGATCGCCGATTCGCTGCGTGTACAGGTCAAACACGTAGGAAACGGCGTTTTTCCAAAACACCCTCCCCGCGCCGCCCACCACCGCCGGTTCCGCCGCCGTTCCGATTACCGTGGCCGCGGCGTAATGGTTGAGCATCGGCAAATGGTTCGCGCTCACCACCTGCGGTTCCCGCAGGACCATGTTGAAGAAATCGGCCTGGAACAGCGCCCCGGCCAGCGTTTTATACTTGAAATCGTTCGTCATGGGGCCGTATTCGGAAATCTGGATGCCGATATCCTCCGCGTTCTCTCCGCCGTAGTCCGCGATCTCCGCCTTCACGTCGTCCAGCATGCCCCTGATCCATTGCGCCGACGCCATAAAGCACCGGGCCACCTCCTCCGAGGTCGCGAGGTCGTCCGTGTAGGGGGAATAGCCCAGATGGACGTCGATAAAATCGATCTCGTCCGCCAGCGCCGTAAGCACCTGCCGATCCCACAGCTTTCTTGCGCAGAGAGGATGGCTCGGCGGCAGGCCGATGACGCCGATCTCCAGCGCGCGGGCGGCGTCCTCTCCGATTTTCGCCTTCAGAAGCTCCATCATTTCCCGGTAAAAGGCGACGTACTGGGTTTCCGTCTTGCCAATCGTGATGCCGGATACCTTTTCGTACCCGAAATGCACCTCGTTGCCCAGGCAGAACGAGGCCACGTCCATTCCCCGTTCCAGGCAGTAGGCGACCCAGTCCGCCGCCTCCCCGGGCGTCCCGTTGCCCGCGTTGAGGAGGATGGTCGCCCTCAGGCCGGTGGCCTCCAGCAGCTGCTGAAACTCGTCCGGGCCGAAATCGGGGGCATAGGTTTCTCCCGCTTTCAGGGCGCTGGTCGGCCAATCCATGGAAAAAGGATCGATCTGCGGGATTCGGGTTTTCCCGATCGCTTCGTTCCAATGGAAATAGTCGCCTTCGATGCCGCCCGGGTACCGCAGGTGCGTAATGCCGCTGTCCCGGATCGCCTCGACCAGCGAGGCGTCCAGGCATTGGTTCGCCTCATCCCAGACGCCGTATCCGTCCCCGCGCCAGGAAAGGTTGTCGCCAAAAATAAGCGGATCGACAGTGTTGACCACCTGCGTTCCGACCGTTATCGCCGCCGTGTTCTCCGCGTCGGCCGCGCCTCCGGAGAAGGCGAAAAAGCAGAGAACCAGAAAGCAAATTGTCCGACGCAAAGAAAACCGCATGGTCGTTCCGCCTCCCGGTATTCCTTTTTATCAGTATAATTTGGAGGAACGGCGCATGTCTATAGTAATAATCTCACGGAACAGGGAGAGATACTACGGTTTTGATACGGGGCGGTTTAACCCGGTTGTTTGGCAAAAGCCGTTTTGCCTACACGGCGGCGCCCGTCAGGGTATAGATGATCCCTCCCGCAAGCCCGCACCCGAACATGACCAGTATGGGGTTGGGCTTCCATTTGCGCATCGCCGCCAGCGCGGCCACGAAAATCAGGATCGCCACCCAGTTGATCGAATCCGCCGCCAGCACCGCGGGACCCTCTCCCCAGATCGCAAGCTTCAGGATGGAGAGCCCGGCCGAGGCGATCAGGGCGATCACCGCGGGCCTCAGCCCGCTGAGCGTGCCGCGGATGTACTCCATATCGCCGTATTTCTGATACAGGTAAGCCAGAATGGACACGATCACACAAGCCGGCAGGATGCACCCGGCCGTCGCCACCAGCGCGCCCGGAATGCCCGCCAGCTGAAGCCCCACGAACGTGGCGGCGTTCACCGCGATCGGTCCCGGCGTCATTTCCGAAATCGTCACCAGATCGGTGAAAGCCGTCATGGTCAGCCACCCGTGGTTCACCACCACCTGATCGCTGATCAGCGGTATGGCGGCCATCCCGCCCCCGAAGCTGAAAAGCCCGATTTGGACGAAGCTCCAGAAAAGCTGCAGTAAGATCATTTTGCACCCGCCTTTTTCACGGTGATGAACGTCCTGACGAAGCCAAATACCGCGCAGGCGACGATGATCCAGACGACGTTGACGGAGAAACAAAACGACGCGAGGAACGCGCAGACCATGACCGTGATGGACAGCAGTCCGCCCTCCTTGCGCACGGTGCGGAACAGGTTGATCGTCACGTCCGCGATGACGGCCGCGATGCCGGACTGCATGCCCTTCAGCACGGCGGCGACGATGGTGTTGCTCCTGACCGAAGCGTAGAAGACCGAAATGATCGAGATGATCACCAGCGGAGGAATGATGGTCCCCAGAATCGCCAGCGCCGCGCCCGGCACGCCGCCGATCCGGTACCCGGTCAGAATGGCTGCGTTGACCGCCACCGCACCGGGCGACGACTGCGCGATCGCGACCATGTTGAGCATATCGTCCTCTTCCAGCCAGCCCAGCTCATCGACGAATTTGCGCTTCATAAAGGTGACGATCACATACCCTCCGCCGAACGTGAAAGCGCTGATCGTGAGGTTGGCCAGAAAAAGGGTAAGGTATTTATGCTTCGTCTTCTTCATAAACAACTCCTAACAGCCTGCAAAACGGCGCCGAAAAAACCCGCCCACAGAGCGATTCGAAAACCTGGGTTTTATTCTACCATTCCATCGGGCACGGGTCAATGCAAAGCGGCGCGTCCGGAAGAGCGGCGCAAAGGGACTGCGGCATCCCTGCACCCACCTGCGCGACACGACCCTGTAAAACGGGGGGACTCGGCGAGCCGGTTGCCCGGAGACCGGAATGTGCTATAATGCGGGCATACGGCATATGAGGCGGAACAGGCATCGCTCCGGCGATTTCCGTTTGATGTCGCCGGGACGGAGGCGATTGGGTGAAACAGGTCAGCCTGCTGATTAAACCGGCATCGAGCAATTGCAACATGCGCTGCGACTACTGCTTTTACTTCGACGAGACGGTGAAGCGCGCCGTCGGGTCTTTCGGCCTGATGAGCCGCGAAACCATCGAGGCGATCGTCCGAAAATCCATGGAGCACGCGGAGGAAAGCTGCACGTTCGGGTTCCAGGGCGGCGAACCGATGCTCGCCGGGCTCGATTTTTTCAAGGCTGTCGTCGAACTGCAGCAACAATACAACAAAAAAAACCTGACGGTCGCCAACGCCCTGCAGACCAACGGCACGCTGATCGACGACGAATGGGCGGCCTTTCTGGCCGAAAACAGGTTTCTGGTCGGCGTATCGCTGGACGGGCCCGCGGAGCTCCACAACCTGTACCGCAGGGACGCCCGGGGGGCCGGCACGTTCGACCGCATCATGCGCGGCATCGGCGCGCTCAAGCAAAGCGGTGCCGAGTTCAACATTCTCACCGTCGTCACCGCGCAGACGGCCAGGCACATTCGGGAAATCTACTCCTTTTTTATGGCGGAGGGGCTCGTTTACCAGCAATACATTCCGTGCATGGAGCCCTTTGGCGAAAGGCCGGGCGGACGGGGTTACTCGCTTTCGCCCAAAGGCTACGGGCGTTTTCTGCGAGAGCTGTTCGATCTGTGGTACCGGGACAGGAAAGCGGGCAGGTTCGTCTACAACCGGTACTTTGAGAACCTCGCGGGCATCCTCGCGGGATACGCGCCGGAGAGCTGCGACATGAACGGCGTGTGCTCCCTTCAGTACACCTTCGAGGCGGACGGGGGCGTTTACCCCTGCGACTTTTACATGTTCGACGAATACCGCCTTGGCGACATCAACACGGATTCGATGGATGCGCTCGATGAAAGGCGCCGGGAGATCCGCTTTATCGAAAGGTCCGCAAAGCTGCCCGACGGGTGCCGGAAGTGCCGGTGGCTCTTCGCGTGCCGCGGCGGATGTTACCGCTACCGTTACGGGAGGCAGGGCCTGTACTACTACTGCGAGGCGATGAAGGAAGCGCTCCCCTACATTGTTCCGCGGCTGATGGAACTGATGAAGCCGGAAAAATAACCGGGTGTTTCCCGCATTATTATGAGTAGGTTCGTCGGGTGCGGCCGGCGGCATGGCTGCCAAACGGGGTTATGGCTATCTCAAGCGGATGCGGGCGGCTGCATCCGCTTTTTTCTCATTTGCGGTAACGATTACACGATTCACTTTATGGTAACGAAACCGTTTCAGTCGGAAATGATGTCGATATTGCCAAATATTCTGACGGTATTCTATTGACAATGGGCAATACGGGCGGTATACTGCAATAAAGATGGTGTTGTAAACGTTACCTTATACCGGAAACGCTATGAAACAACACCGCCAGCCGAAGCGCAAACCCAATAAGACCGTTCCGTTACCGTTGATCCTACGCCTGACGATCCGGCCCGTACGACGCCCGCACCGCTCACGTCGCCGCCGGGAAGACCGGGAGAGCCTATGAGAAAGCAGCCGGAAAAGAAAAAACTGTCCGTTCGGGAGATCGCCGCGAAGGCCGGCGTATCGATCGCCACCGTGTCGCGCGTCGTCAACCATAGCGGGAACGTCGCGCCGGAAACGGAGGTCCGCGTGCGGGAAGTCATACGGCGGAGCAACTACGTGCCCAGCATGCTGGGCCGAAGCCTTAAAGCGCAAAAATCGCCGGCGATCGGCATCATCGTGCCGGATATCTCGGGCGAGTTTTATAACGTCATGGTTCACAAGCTGCAGACCCGCCTGCAGGAAAAAGGGTACATGACCTTTTTCCTGAACACCGCCAAATCCGCGGATATCGAAAAGGAATACCGGGAGTGGCAGAGCCTTTTGCAGGCGTCGGGGTGGCTGGTGCTGGACAGCGCGGTGGATTTCGGCCCGGAAAACAACGTACCGACCGTCTACATCAACCGGACGGGCGACCCGCCCAACGAAAAAGCCGCCTGCATCAGCACGGACTCGCATTTGACCGGCGCCCTGGCGGGACGCGAGCTGATGCGCTGCGGTTGCCGGAACGTGGCGGTCCTGACCAGCAACAACGAAAAGGATGTGCGGCCGGACGGGTTTCTGTCCGCGATTAAGGAAAACGAAGACGCAGGCGTCGCCGTGATGCTGCGCTACGTGAATACCCACGACGTCAACGCCCGCAGCGGTTATCTTCAGATGGCCGCCACGCTGGCCGTCATGCCCGGAACGGACGGCGTTTACTGCACGGCGGACCGCTTCGTGCCCGGCGTGCTGCAGGCGCTTTCCGAGGCCGGCCGCCGCGTGCCGGAGGACGTGAAGGTCGTCGGCTCGGACGATACGCCGATCGCTGCGTGGTTCGACGGCGGCTTTACCACCGTTCGCCAGGAGATGGATCAGCTGTCCGAAAAGGCGGTGGAGGCGATACTGACTCTGATCCGCGGCGAGGCGGTCGCTCCCGGGTCCGTCGTCATTCCCGGCCGGCTGGTTCGAAGACGGACCACCCTGCCCTGTCCGTAACGCTGCGCGCCAGGATCAAAACAACGAAGGTGTGATCGAAAAATGAAAGCCATCATGGTGCTGTTCGACACGATGAACCGCCACTTCCTCACCCCCTACGGGCTTCCGGCCAGCGCCCGCATGAAAACGCCGAATTTCGAGCGGCTTGCGAAGCACTCCGTGCGCTTTACCCACAGCTATGTGGGCAGCATGCCCTGCATTCCGGCGCGGCGCGAGCTGCACACCGGAAGGCTCAATTTTCTGCACCGCAGCTGGGGCCCGCTCGAGCCCTTCGACGACAGCATGCCCCAGCAGCTTTCCGAGGCCGGCGTCTATACGCACATCATATCCGACCACCAGCATTACTGGGAGGACGGCGGCGCGACCTACCACCAGCGTTACGACTCGTGGGAGACCGTACGCGGGCAGGAGGGCGACAAATGGAAGGCCCGCGTGAAGGAGGTCAAAATCCCGGAGCATCTGGGCCAGCTTTGGCGGCACGACGTCGTGAACCGCGGCTACATGAAAACCGAGGCGGACCAGCCGCAGACCCAGGTGTTCGACCTCGGGCTGGAATTTCTGGCGGAAAACCACGACGCGGACAACTGGTTCCTTCACCTGGAAACGTTCGACCCCCACGAGCCCTTTTTTACCATGGAGCATTATCAAAAGCTCTATCCGCACGAGTACGACGGCCCGCAGTTCGACTGGCCCAACTACGCGCCGGTCACCGAGGGCAAGGCGACCGTGGAGCATCTGCGCTGCCAGTACGCCGCGCTCGTCTCCATGTGCGACCACAGCCTCGGCCGGGTGCTGGACTTTATGGACGAGCACGACATGTGGAAGGACACGCTGCTCATCGTCAACACCGACCACGGCTTCCTGCTGGGCGAGCATGACTGGTGGGCGAAAACCTGCCAGCCCCTGTACGAGGAGGTTTCGCACACGCCGCTGTTCGTGTGGGATCCGCGCTGCGGGGCGCAGGGCGAAACGCGGGACGCGCTGGTGCAAACCATCGACATCGCACCGACCGTATTGCGCTTTTTCGATCAGTCGCTTCCCGCGGACACGATGGGCGCGGATCTCGCCGATACCGTGCGCGACGATCGTCCCGTGCGCGAAGCCTGCCTTTTCGGGCAGTTCGGCGGGCAGATCGACGTGACCGACGGAAGGTACGTGTATATGCGCGGCCCGAAAACGGACGAAAACAAGCCGCTCTACGAATACACCCAGATGCCCACGCACATGCGCGAGCGCTTTTCCGTGGAGGAGATGCGAACCATGCGCATCGGCGGGCCCTTCGGTTTTACCAAGGGCTGCCCGGTCATGAGGATCGACGGGCGCAGCTTCGGCGAAATGCCGAAAAAGTTCCTGCCCGCCGTACGCAGCCTTCCCAACGGCGACTACATCCTGGGCCGGTACGCCGAGGCCAAGCAGACGCTCCTTTTCGACCTTGAGAAGGATCCCGATCAGCTTTCGCCCCTCCACGACCCGGCGGTAGAGGAACGCATGATCCGCCTGATGGTGGACCTGATGAAGCAAAGCGACGCGCCGGCCGAGCAGTACGCGCGGGTGGGGCTGGAAGCGTACCTGTAACCAGGCGGCGATGGAGGGCCTATGCAGAACAAAAAAAAGGACGGATGCTCCATCCGGGACATCGCGAAGGCCGCAGGGGTCGGGGTCAGCACCGTATCCCGCGTCCTCAACGCCACCGGCTATGTGGCGCCGGAAACGGAGAGGCGCGTCGCGGAAGTCATCCGGCGCTTCCATTACACGCCGAGCGCCATTGCCCGGGGGCTTCGCAAAAGCAGCGTTCCGGTCGTCGGCGCGCTGATTCCGGACATTACCGGCGAGTTTTACAATACCCTTGCGCTGCACCTGCAGCGGGCGCTTTACGCCAAGGGCTACATGATGCTCATCATCAACACCGACAAACGGCCGGACGCCGCCCCCGTATACGAGTGGATCGGCCATTCCCTCAACCCGGCCGGATGGCTTTTCTGCGGTTCCAACGAGCATAACGTCATCAAGGGCGCCCCTACGATCTACATCGGCACCACCAGCCGGATCGCGGCGAACGAGGATGCCTGCGTCGTGGAATCCGACAACGAAGAGGGCGGCTACATCGCGACCCGGGAACTGCTGAACAACGGCTGCAAAAGAATCCTGCTGATGACCGACGGCCGGTATCCGCTGGCGGAAAACGAGCGCTACCTCGGCTACCGCAGGGCGCTGGAAGAGGCGGGCATCGCGCCGGACGAAACGCTGATCGCGCCCACGCGATGGGTGGATTACGAAAACGGCTACCTCTGCACGAAGGACGTTTTTTCCCGCGTGCGGGACGTGGACGGGATTTTCGCGGCGGCGGACCGCTACCTGCCCGGCGTATTCACGGCCCTCCGGGAGCTGGGCAAAACGTCGCCGCGGGACGTTCAGGTGGTCGGCTTCGACGATATCCAGATCAGCGAATGGGCCGGCGGCGGATGCACCACCGTGCGGCAGGATATCCGGCGGCTGGCGGAAGCCTCGGTGGAATGCCTGCTGAAGCTGATGAACGGCGAAAAGCCGGATGCGGAAAAGATCGTCATCCCGGTTTCGCTGGTCAGGCGCCGCACGACCGAACGGCGGTAGAATTTTGCGTATTTTTCTGCCTTAGCGCTTAAGGTAGAGAAAATAAAAACCTGTTTAGGGAGGAAACCAACATGAAAAAGATTCTCGCGGTCGCACTGGCACTCGTCATGCTGATCACCCTGGTTCCCCTCGCTTTCGCGGCGGACGGGTACACGCTGGAGTTCTGGATCGCCGGCAACGACGATTCGCTCTACGCTGCCTATGACAAGGTCGTAAAGCAGTATGAGGCGGAAAACCCGGGCGTGACCATCAACATGAACATGATCAACTGGTCCGAGTATTTCGCCAAGCTGTCCACCTCGTTTGTCGGCGGCACGGGCCCCGATGTGTACGCCACCGGTTTCGCCCAGTTCTATACGCTGTCCGGTAGCGGCAACATGCTGAACCTGGCCGCCTACATCCCCGAGGATTGGGACGGTTACGGCGACATTCCCGACAACATCCTGAACCTTGGCAAGGTGGACGGCGACATCCACGCGCTGCTGGTGCCCGAAGCCCGCGCGCTGTATTACCGCAAGGATATCGCGCAGGAGCAGGGCGTGACCGAGGACGATCTGACCATCGAAAACCTCGACGACCTGATCGCGCTGGCCAAGAAAATGACCATCAAGGACGGCGACGAGGTACAGGTGGAAGGCCTGGACGTCGTTACGCTGGCCGCCAACAGCCCCGAGCAGACCGCCTTTATCTACGGCCAGATGGAGGGCGCCACCAAGTTCTGGGACGACGATCTTTCCCCGCTGTTCAACACCGAGCCCTACGTGAGCGCGGCCACCAAGATTCAGTCCCTGCTCGACGAAGGGTACGCCATTCCCCAGTCTCAGGGTATCACCTACTTCAACACCGACGTGGCCGCGATGTACGTGAGCAACGAGACCGTGGTGGAAGGTTCGGCCCTTCCGGCCATTACCGATATCGGCGGCGAAGTCGGCATCATCAAGCTGCCCAACACCGTTCTGCTGGGCCAGTGGTACGCCGCCAACGCCGATACGACCATGCCGCAGGAATCCGCGGACTTCCTGCTCTACCTCTTCAGCAAGGAAAGCCAGCAGATTCTGATCGACTCCACCGGCCAGATTCCCAGCCGCGCGAGCCTTGCCGATCAGTACTGCGCCGGCAACGACATGCGCAAGGTGTACTTCGACGTCGTGCAGAACGCCACCGCGTACGGCGACGTGCCCAACCAGTACTTCCTGAGCTGGATCAACCAGTATCGCTCCGCCATCGAGAGCATCCGCGCCGGCACGAGCGACGCGCAGACGGCGCTGGACGGCTTCTGCGATACCTACAGGGAAATCTGCGGCCTGAACTGAGCGTACCCCGCGGGGGCCGGAGCCTTCCGGCCCCCAGGCTAGTCACAAACCCGTTTCCCCGGGTGGCGTCGGAGGGTCGCAACCCTCCGACTGCATTCGTATCGACCGGCTTCGCCGGTCGGGCGGGGAGCTTGCGGCTTTGCCGCAAACAGAACCCGCAGCTCCCAAAAGTGGCGCAGTCCACTTTTGGGACAGGCGGGGGCCGGAAGGCTCCGGCCCCCGCCGCTTCGGGTGCCCGATCCGAGCATCGACTTTGAGGGGGGAGTTCCTCGTGCAAAAGAGTCAGACCCTGATCAAATATAAGCACGGCAGGCTGGAAAGGCAGAATATCGGCTATCTGTTCGTAGCCCCGAGCCTGCTTCTGTACGCCGTGTTCGTATTCATCCCGATCTTCTGGACGATGTGGCTTTCCCTGACGGATTACAACCTGAAGGTAAGCAACTTCATCGGGCTTAAAAACTACGTGAATCTGTGGAACGACCCGATTTTCACCAAAGCGCTCGTAAACACGCTGCTCTATACCGTCATGGCGCTGGTGCCCACCATCGTCCTCGGTCTTGCGCTGGCGCTGCTGATCAACAAAAAATTCGTCGGACGGGCCTTTTTCCGCGCCGTTTTCTATATGCCGAACATCGTGTCCATCGTCGCGGCTTCCCTCGCCTGGATGTATCTGTTCAGCGAGGTGGGCATTTTCAACATGGCGCTCAAGGCCGTCGGCCTGTCGAAGGTCGCCTGGCTTTCCGACCCGAAGATCGCGCTGGTCTCCATCGTGGTGGTGGCCCTGTGGATGTCGGGCGGCTACAACATGCTGCTGTTCCTGGCGGGGCTGCAGGGCATACCGACCTACCTGTACGAAGCGGCGAGCATCGACGGGGCGAATACGGTGCAGCAGTTTTTCAAGATTACCGTTCCGCAGCTTGCGCCCACCACGTTCTTCGTGTTCGTCATGACGTGCATCGCCTCGTTCCAGGTATTCGGCCAGGTGTATATGATGACCGGCGGCGGCCCGAACAACGCGACCACCACGCTGGCCCACCAGATCTACCTCAACGCCTTCCAGTATTATAAAATGGGTTACGCCTCGGCCATGGCCGTGGTGCTGCTGGCCATCATCATGTTCATTACGGCGATCAACTTCCGCTTCGGCAACACGGAAGGAGGGGAATAAGATGGTACAGGTCAGCCATACCATGGGCATAAGGCGGCGCAGGACTCTCGCGGCCCTGCTGCGCTACACGCTCCTGTTCCTGCTGGCGTTCCTGTGGCTGGTGCCCGTCGCCTTCGTGGTGATTACGTCGTTCAAATCGCTGGGCGAACTGACGCTGCGCAAATTCGTATGGTTTCCCGCCCAGCTCCGGCTTGACAACTTCACCACGGCGTTCAGCTACGCCGGCTATAACTGGCCCCTTTACTTCAAAAACACCATTTTCGTCACGGCCGTGTCGGTCGTCGGCAGCCTGTTCCTCAACTCGCTGGCAGGCTACTCCTTCGCGCGGCTCCGGTTCCGCGGCCGCGATCTGATCTTCATGCTGTTTCTGGCCGGTATGATGATCCCGCCGCAGGCCATTATCATCCCGCAATACCTGGTGTTGAAGGGCATTCCGCTGCTGGGCGGCAACAACCTTCTCGGGCGGGGCGGCACGGGGCTGCTGGATACGCTGTGGGCGCTGATCATTCCGCAACTGTGCGGCTCGTTCGGCATCTTCCTGTGCCGGCAGTTTTACCTGAGCTTTCCCCAATCGCTGGACGACGCGGCGCGCATCGACGGCTGCCGCGAGTTCGGCATCTATTGGAAAATCTACCTTCCCCAGTCCACCACGATCCTCGCGACGCTGACGATTCTCAAATCGGTCGCCGTATGGAACAACTTCTTCTTCCCCCTGATCATGACCACCAACGACAAGTCCCGCACGGTGCAGCTCGCCCTGCAGGTGTTCAAGAGCAGCTCCACCAAGTGGAACGAGATCATGGCGCTGACGCTGGTGACCATCCTGCCGCTGATCGTCATTTTCCTGTTCGCGCAGAAGTACTTTATCCAGAGCGTGACCTCCAGCGGCATGAAAAACTGATCGCCACGCCCGCACGCAAAACCGAAAGGCGGCAAACGATGAACTACGTCGTGTTTTTTCCGGATGAAATGCGCGCCTCCGGCCTTTCCTGCTACGGCAACCCGACGGTGAAAACGCCGAATTACCAGCGGCTGGCCGACGAGGGCACGCTGTTTGAGAACAATTACTCTACCCATCCCGTCTGCGTGGCGTCTCGCGTGAGCCTGATGACGGGCTGGTACCCGCACGTGGAGGGCTTCAGGACGCTCAAATACATGCTCAAGCCCTGGCACCCCAACTTCCTGAAATACATCCACGACGCGGGCTTCGAGACGCATGTCTACGGCAAAAACCACATGTTCGGCGAAGAGGTCTATTTCGACTGCGTGGACAAGTACCTGTACGTGGATTTCGGCCATATGGACGGCCGGCACTACGAGGGCAACGTGGACGTCGATACCGCCGGCTCCGTGACCGGCATGAACCTTTTCGGCGATCCCGACATGTTGCTGGAACCCATTCCGGATGCGGACGAGGAGCGTTTGAACGACACGCTCTGCATCAAAGCCGCAGTGAAGGCGATCCGCGAATGGAAGCCGGGGGATAAGCCGATGTTCGTTTTCATTCCTACCTTCTTCCCTCACGCGCCCTATTCCATCACCGAGCGCTTTTACCATCTCTACGCCCCGGAAGCCTGCCCTGTCGCCCCGCGCGGCCTGCCCGGCAGGCCGGGCTTCGAGGCGCTGATCCGCCAATGGCGCGGTACGGACCGGCTGGAGGAAAAGACGCTTCAAAAGATCCATGCGGTGTACCTGGGCATGTGCAGCTATGCCGATATGCTGCTGGGCCGCGTGATGGACGCGCTGGACGAAACCGGCCTGGCCGCCGATACGACGGTGATCGCCGCTTCCGACCACGGCGACTGGGCGGGCGACCGGGGCCTGATCGAAAAATGGCCCAGCGGCATGGACGACGATTTGACGAAGGTTCCCTTCATTATCCGCCGCCCCGGCTGCCCGGCCGGCCATCGCGTAAAGGAGCTCACGCAGACTTTCGATATGATGCCCACCGTCTGCGACTGGGAACACATCCGCATCCGTCACGACCAGTTCGGCGTTTCCCTGAAGGAGCAGGTCGGCGGCGCCGCGGGCGACCCCAACCGCGCAGCCTACTGCGAAGGCGGCTACGACGTGCGGGAGCCGCACTGCTTCGAGGGCACGCCGAGCTATCCGCCGATCCTGTCGAACCCCGGCTCCATCTACTACCCCAAGCTCGCCCAGCAGCAGCGGCAGCCCGAATCCGTGGCGCGCACGGTGATGATCCGCACGCCCGAATACAAGATGAACGTCCGCACGAGCGGCGACAACGAGCTTTACGACATGCGGGCCGATCCCCTGGAAAGAAAAAACGTCTACGGCGAAGCCGAAAACGTCGCGCTGGTCGGCCGGCTGCAGGCGCAAATGCTCGATTGGATGATACGCACCTCGGACGTGGTTCCCTACAAGGATCATATGCCGGACGAAGAAGTGTAAGGAGATGCCGATGAAGCAGCCCGATATACTCGTTTTTCTGAGCGACCAGCACACCCCGTATTTCACGGGCTATCGCGGCGGATGCGTGGATACGCCTTCGCTGGACGCGCTCGTTTCGCAGGGGGTGAGCTTCGACAACGCCTATACCGCCTGCCCCCTGTGCGTGCCGGCGCGCATGTCCATGCTGAGCA
Source organism: uncultured Oscillospiraceae bacterium (assembly GCA_964640955.1). Taxonomy (GTDB): domain Bacteria; phylum Bacillota; class Clostridia; order Christensenellales; family Aristaeellaceae; genus CAXXOK01. The sequence goes on from CAZXJI010000003.1 coordinate 32,651, forward strand.
CGCTGATGCCGTGCAAAACCGGCGTGTACGGCAACAACGACACGCTTTCCAACGGCATTCCCACCTTCCTGCACCCGCTGGTGGCCGCCGGGTATGAAACCGTGCTGGCCGGGCGCATGCATTTCGTGGGTGCCGACCAGCGGCACGGCTTCACCCGGCGCATCGCGCCGGACATGACGCCCGTCAGCTGGACGCGCCCGGTGGAGCGCCTGAAGGCGGAGCGCGGCCCGCTGGTGATGACCTACGCGTACTTCGGCGCCACGAAGATCGTCGGCGGCGGAGAATCGCCCGTCATCCATTACGACAACATGGTTACGCAGGCGGCGCTTTCCTACCTCGACCGGCCGCACGACAAGCCCCAGTTCATCGTGGTGGGCACTTACGGGCCGCATTTCCCTTACATCACCACGCCCGCGCTTTTCCGCAAGTATTATGAAAGGGTTCGGGAATCCGATCTCTTCCGGGAAACGCCGGCTTACCTCAACCCGCTTTTGCGGGACCGCCGGATCGATGCCGCGCCGGACGTGGCGCGCGGCTGCGCGGCTGCCTACTGCGGCCTCGTGGAGCAGATGGATACGCAGATCGGCCTGGTGCGGGAAGCGTTCCTCCGCTTCTGCGAAAAGCGCGGCACCGATCCCGTGTTCTGTTACGTATCCGACCACGGGGATCAGGTGGGAGACAGGGGCATGTTCGGCAAGGACACCTTCTTTGAAAAATCCGTCAAGGTGCCGATGATCTTCGCGGGGACTGGAATCGCCAAAGGCGTGCGGCACGATGCCGCCGTCTCGCTGCTCGACCTGGGCCCCACGCTCCTTGCGCTGGCCGGCGCGCAGCCCATGGAGGAGAGCGACGGCGTACCCCTGAGCCTTTCGGGCGAAGCGCCCGACCCCGACCGCGTGGTGCTTTCCGAGCATATGGAGGGCTGGATGGCCGAAAAGGACTACCGCTACGCCTGCATGGCCGCGCAGGGCGACTGGAAGCTGATCACCTACCACGGATACGAGGCGTACGACGCGCTTTTCAACGTCCGCAACGACCCGGACGAGCTCGTTAACCGCATTCAGGTCGAACCGGAGCGCGCGGCGTTCCTGCGCGGCAAGACCAGGGTCCTCGGCGATCCGGCCGCGCTCGAGGCCCGGCAGCGCAGCCGGGCGGTGCGAACGCAATGGTTCCGCGCCTACGAGGCCGCCACGGGCATCGACGATGCGGAGCGCTGGCACGACAACCCGCCTTCGGCCCGCGGGCAGCTCGAGGTGTCGGTCACCGGCCAGGGGGCGCACCCGTAAACGAACGCCGCTACAGGTTGCAGCACAGGTTCGCAAGCACCTGGAACGTGGCCGCGCCCCAGCTGCCCACAAAGCCGGGCATCAGCCCGAAGAAGGGGCTTCCGCCGGTCTTCATGCCGTCGCAGTATCGTTTGGCCAGCTTTCTGGCCAGTTCCTCCTTGCCGGCGTCGTACAGGCCGGTGATGATCAGCAGGTTTTCCGAACCGCCGACGCGGCCGTTGCTGAAGCCCGACAGCGTGAAGTCCTCGCTGGTGCGGCTTTGGCCGATCAGCCCGTACGGGGTCAGGTATTCGCCTTCCTCCTCCAGATCGGCGGCCATTTTATCGATGATGTCCTGCGGCAGCCGCTTGCCCAGCACCATCGGGCGGTAGAACATCACGGATTTGGTATCCACGATCCGGTGATCGCCGTTGGTCAGGGCGACGAAACGCCTGCCCGTCCAGAAAGCCTCGATCATCCGGCGGATGATCTCTTTGGAGCGCGCGTACCAATCGTCGATCTCCTCCTGCTCGCGGCCGAGGATGGTTCCCAGGTCGCCGAGAGATTCGAACAGGAGCGCCAGAAACGCGCTGAGCTCGGGCAGCTCCAGAATGGGCTGGCTCTTGAAAATCGCGCTGTCGTCGTTGCCGGTCTCGTCGCCGTGTTCGTACTGCGGCAGCCCGTCATGGTCGTCGTCGCGATATTTCATAAACCAGTCGGCCCACGCGCCGTAGCCCCGGTACATCATTTCCAGCTTATCGCGGGGCACTTCCTTGGCAAAGTCGTGCTCCCTCATCAGGTATTTCAACGCCCAGCCCTGGATGGGCGGCTTGGTGAGCTGGTAGATGCCCCGCATGTCGTCGTAGAAGTCCGGCAGTTGGCCGGTGGGCGCCTGTTGGTCCACCATGTTCAAAAGCAGCTCTATGGCAACCGGCAGGTTGTTTTTCAGCGCCACGGCGTTTTCGCACATCTGCCACTCGGAGGCGGCCGCCGTGGAGGACATGAAGATGGAGGTGCGCTTGATGCGCCCGAAGGGGGACATCAGGTGGGACCAGGTCATCCAGGCGGCTTCCCCGCGCTGCTCCTCGTAATCGGGCGACAGTGCGGGCTGTTTGGCCAAAAACCCTTCCCAGTCCGCTTTGACGTCGGCGAGTCCCTCCTCGTAGGAAGGCACCGACTTGCGCTCTTTTCCGGTGTAGCCGAATTCTTCCACGGAGAAGAGCAGCTCGCCGTTTTCGTCGGGTAAAAAGTCGCCGCGCACGGTCGGCGTGCAAAGCTTTTCCCAGTCCCATTTGGCGTTCATCTCGACGGAGCCCTTCCAGGGCGAGAAAACCAGGCTGCACGTCCAGCGGAACACGCCCTCCCACGATTTTTCCCCGCGGGGTTTCATGATCTCGTGGGTGATCATGTCCTTGTTGATGCGTACGCCCAAGCCGTTTTCGCCCCTGACGAGCATCAGGTCCTTCTCGGCAAAGCAGATGCGGATGTTGCCGTGCTGCGTGCGCAGGATGATTTCCACGGGCGTGGTGAGCACGGCGTAGGGAATCTTTTTGCCGTTGTAGATCGGGGTGATGTCCACCAGCTTGTTGTTGGGCATCTCGGTATTTCCGCCCCGGCGGGTGCCCAGGTACAGCTGCGCCGTGCCGTAGGACGCGCCCATGCCCGCCGCGAACACGCCGAAATAGCTGCCGGCGCGGGTGAAGGCGTTGGGGCCGATGCGGAAGAAGTTCTTGCCGTCGTCCTTGAATTTCGATTCGGAGACCGCCGTAAACCGCGCCCTGACGAAGGCTTTGTTTTCAAACTCGTCCACCATCGCCAGCGCGTAATCCTCATAGGTGATGTAACTGCGGTTCACCGAATTGAGCACCCGGACGTCCTTGCCCAGCGTATAGCGACCGGTGCCGCCGCTGCCCGCGTCGAAGGTCTCGGCGGGGCTCATGTAGGTGTAGTTCGCCTTGCTGGCGGCCAGCTTGCGGTAGGCGGCGAACATGTTTACGGGAACCGCGCTGAAAGCGGGAGACATATCGTCCACCACGCGGCGCGTGCGCGTTTCATCCTTGAACAGGCTGCCCGCGCCGCCGACCACGAAGAACCGCGTTTCGGGCAGCTGCTCCATTACGTCGATCAGATGCTCCATGGTCGTAACGTGCAGGTACTCGGAGCCGGGCTTGCTGAAACTGGTCCCGAAGGCGTCCACGACAATGTCGAAGCCGCGAAAATCGTCCGCGGTCAGTTGGAAGATGTCCTTGGGGATCACTTCGTAACGGTCTTCCAAGCGTCCGACCGACGACGGGCGCACGGCGGCCACCACCTCGTGGCCGCGCCGTTTCGCTTCCCTGGCGATCAACTTGCCGGCTTTGCCGGTCGCGCCAATCACTGCTATTTTCATGGGTCAGTCTCCTTTCTTGAATGCCGTGCGCTCAGAGATTGCTGCACAGGTTCGCCAGCGCGACGTAGGCGCAGGAGGGCCAGCTTCCGCTGAAGCTCGGGCCCCTGACGCCCGCCAGGGGATTGATCAGCATGCTGATGCCCCCGTCGCGCATGGCGGTGCAGTAGCGCATGGCGATCATTTTGGCCAACTCCTGTTTGCCGGCGTCGTACAGGCCGGTGACGATGGTCATGTTGGTCGGCGGGATCACCATGCCCTTGGACATGCCTGTGATGCGGAATTCGTCGCTGGACAGCTTTTCGGAGGCCAGGCCGTATTGCGTCAGCCAGTCGCCCTCCACGCTCAGGTCCTGCGCCATCTTGTCGATCACGGCCTGCGGCAGGCGCTTGCCCAAAATGATCGGCACGTAGTACAGGATGGAATCGGACGCCACGACCGTGTGCGTGCCGTTGGTCAGCGCGACGAAGCGGCTGCCGTTCCAGAAGGCTTCAAGCATCCTGTCGATAATCTCCCGTGAACGGCGATACCACGCCTGCGCCTCGTCGGCAGGCTTGCCGAGCATCCCGGCCAGATCGCCGAGCGCCTCGAACAGCAGGCCCAGGTAGGCGCACAGATCCGGACATTCCATCACGGGGTTTTCGATGAAGATGGTGTTGTCGTCGCAGCCGGACTCGTCCCCGTGCTCGTACTGCGGTATGCCGTCGTGGTCGTCGTCGCGGTATTCCATAAACCAGTTCGCCCAACGCGCGTATCCCCGGTAAAGGGTTTCCAGCTTGTCGTGCGGCACCTCCGTGCGCAGATCGTGGAATTTCATGATCCACTTCAGCGCCCAGCCCTGCAGCGGCGGCTTGGTCAGCTGGAAGATGGCGCGCATATCGTCGTAAAAATCCGGGAACTGGCCTTCGGGGCCCGCCTGGTCGATCATATTCAGCAGCAGCTCCACCGCGAGCGCCAGGTTGTCGTGCAGGGCCACGGCGTTTTGGCACATCTGCCATTCGGAGGCGCAGCCCGTGCCGCTCATGTACATCAGCGGCCGCTTTATCTTCCCCGCCGGGCCGACCAGATGACTCCAGAGTATGTAGGAAACCTCCGCGCGGCGCTCTTCCAGCGGAGTGACGAAATGCGGTATTTTCCCCAGGAAGGCCTGCCAGTCGGCCGTCGCGTCCCTCAGCCCCTCTTCGTAGGTCGGGTACTGGTCCCGCACGAAGCCGGCCGGTTCGGATTCGTCCACCGCGAGCAAAAACCTGCCGCTCACGTCGGGCAGCACGTCGCCTTCCACGACCGGCGTGGTAAGCTTCTCCCAGTCCCACGGCGCGTTCATTTCCAGGTCGCCGGCCAGGGGATTGAAAATGCAGCTGCACGTCCAGCGGAACACGCCTTCCCACGCCCTGCCCGGGCGTTTTTTCATAATCTCGTGTATTTCCATGTCTTTGTTCAGGCGCAGGCCCAGGCCGTTTTCACCCTTGATGTACAGCAGCCCCTTTTCGGGGAAGCAACAGCGCACTTCGCCGTACGCGGTGCGCAGCACCAGCTCCGTGGGGGCCGTGATGATCGCGTAGGATACCTTTTTCCCTTTGTAGGTCGGGTGGATATGGATCAGCTCGTTGGTTCGGCGCTGGCTGATGCCGCCGCGCCGCGAACCGATATACAGCTTTCCGGTGCCGTAGTTGATGCCGCCGCGGCTGAACCCCTTGTTTTCGGTGTAGATGCCGAAGTAGCTGCCGCTGCGCGTAAACGGGATGCCCGCCGAAATATCGAACACCATGCGGTCGGTGAAGTTGTAGCTGGTGTCCGACACGGCCGTAAAGCGCTTGCCGACGAACGCCGCGTTGGCAAATTCGTCCACCATGGCGATGGCGAAATCGGCGTAGGAGATATAGCTTTTCCCTTCCGGGTTGAGAATCTTGTAATCGTTGCCGAGTATGTAGTGGCCGGTGCGCTTCCCCCTGGGGTCGAACATGGCCGCGGGGCTGAAATACGTCCAGTTGACCGTGCTCTGCTTCAACAGCTCGAACGCCGCGCGCATCGCGTCCGGAACCCCGCGGTACTCCCTGGGGATGCTGTCCGCCACGAGCCGGACCCTTCTCTCGTCGCTGTACAGCCCGCTCGCGCCGCCGACCACGATGAGGCGGACGGCGGGAAGCTGCTCCATCACGCCGATCAGGTGCTTCATGGCGTCCACGTGCAGCCTGGCGGCGCCTTTTTGATCGAAGGGCGTTCCGAACGCGTCCACCACGATATCGAACGCCCGCAGATCGTCCGCCGTCAGGTCGAACAGGCTTTTGGGCAGCACGGGAAAGAGATCCGCCACTTTATCGGCCGATTTCGGAAGGACGACCGCGGTCACATGATAATCACGGTTTCTGGCTTCCGCGGCAATCAGGCTGCCCGCTTTTCCGGCGGCGCCAATGACAGCTATTTTCATCTGTGGATTTTCCCCCTTTTGTCGATTCTGCCTTTTATCGATTCTATTGTGATTATAAGGGGGGCGTTTTGAGGGAACAATACACAAAATCGCCTACATTTCAGCATGCAGAACCGATTTTTCACAAATGCGGACGGGCGAACGGGCGCGACTCGCCCACGACGGCCGTCTCCGTGCCATATCCTAAGGATATTGCACGGAGACGGCCGAAAACAGACAAACGGGAATCGCGTTACGTGAATATATTGATCTTTGCCGCCGGCCGGTAAAAATCGCGCCGTCCCGGGTGCTTCGTTATTCCGGCAGGGGGACGATCTTGCTGCGGTGGATACGTCTCAGGAGGATGGCCGATACGGTGAGGGATACGATTTCCGCCAGCGGGAAGGCGAACCAGACCAGGTCCAGGTTGCCGCTCAGGGAAAACAGGTAGGCGATGGGCAGCAGCGCGAGCAGCTGCCGGCAGACCGATACGGTCAGCGCGTATCCCCCGTTTCCCAGCGCCTGGAATACCGAACCGCTGATGATGCAGAAGCCCGCGAACAGGAACGACATAGCCATGATGCGCAGGGCCGGTACGCCGATGGTCAGCATGGTGTCCGAGGCGTTGTACATTCTGAGCATCGCCTCGGGGATCGCCATGAACAGCCCGAATCCGACGAGCATCATAAGCGTCGCGTACAGTATGCTCAGCCGCACCGTTTTGACGATCCGCCCCCGCCGTCTGGCGCCGTAGTTGTAGGCCACGATGGGCACCATGGCGTTGTTCAGCCCGAACACGGGCATGAATACGAAACTCTGCTGCTTGTAATAAACGCCGAACACGGCGACCGCCGTGGAGCTGAACACCAGCAGGATCTGGTTCATGCCGTAATTCATCACGGAGCCGACCAGCAGCATGAACATCGACGGAACGCCGATGGCCAGGATGTTTTTCGCATAGGCCCCGTTGAGGCGGATATACCGGAAACGCAGGTGCAGCTCGGTATTCACCTTTACGTTGAATACGAGCGCGAGGCTCGCCGCGGCGAACTGCCCGATGACGGTCGCGATGGCGGCGCCGGCCGTTTCCAGGCGGGGGAACCCCAGCAGGCCGAAGATCAGGATCGGGTCGAGAATCAGGTTGATGATCGCGCCGGTGCTCTGCGTAAGCATGAAGTAGAAGGTCCGGCCGGTGGAGGCGAGCAGCCGCTCGCCCAGCACCTGCCAGAAAACGCCCAGGGAGAACACCGTGACGATGGACAGATAATCGGTTCCGTATCGGATAATGTCGGGATCGTCCACCTGCGCGGCAAAATACCAGTGGGAAAAGAACGCGCCGAACAACAGCAAAAGCAGCGCGCCCGCGCCGGACAGAAAGATGCCCGTGCCCGCGTAGCGGTCGGCATCGTCGAAATGTCCGGAGCCGAGGCTGCGGGAAAGCAGCGCGTTCACGCCCACCGCCGTGCCGGACGACAGCGCCATCATCACGTTCTGCACCGGAAACGCGAGGGAAACCGCCGAAAGCGCCGCCTCGCCGACATGGGATACGAAAACGCTGTCCACGATGTTGTACAGCGCCTGGATCAGCATGGAAAGCGCCATGGGCGCCGCCATGGTGATCAGCAGCCGGTTGACGGGCATGACGCCCATCTTGTTTTCCTTTGTGCCTTTATTCATCCTATCGCATTCCGATCTGATTGATCCGCTTCCGCATCCGTACGGCCGCCAACATCATAGCATACGGTTCCCGTCCGAATCAAATCCGCAGCACGGGGCATGGCCCGGAAACCCTTGCGCTTTCCTGCGCGCGCAGACAAGTAAATCACGCTCGTCAGCCGGTTCTTGCGAGGCGGGAAACGAAAGGTAAACAAACTCCATTCCGTCCGGGGTTCGGCCGGCGGAACGGAGCGAGCGTTTTCGGTTCGCCCTGCGCGGCGGGAAAGGAACTGTGTGATATTTTCCGAAAAGAGCAAAAACTTGTTGGAAACGGTTCCCTCGCCGGCGGCCTATTGGATATGCCTTTTCAGGAGATACTCGCGGGGCGACACGCCCACGTATTTCTTGAATACGCGGCTGAAGTAATACGGGTCGTCGAAGCCCAGCTGGGAAGCGGTCCGGATCACGTTGCTCTCGCCGCTGTTGAGCAGCTTTTTCGCGCGCTCGATCTTGATGAGCGTGACGTAGCAGGAAAAGCCGATATCGTTGTACTGCCGGAACAGGCGGCTGACGTAGCTGGTGCTGAAGTTGAAGGTGTCGGCCACGCTCTGCAGGGAGATCACTTCCTCGCAGTGCTCCTCGATGTAGCCCTTCATGGCGTCCACGACGATCGCCTTCTTCTCCTTGCCGTTCTCCCGAATGCAGGCGACGATCAGCTCCCGCATCCTCTCCACCCATTCCAGCACCTCGCCGGTGGACTTGAGCGCGGAAACGGTCACGGACGGGCAGGGGACGTTGAACGCCTGCTTAATCGCCTTGCTCAGGTTGTCCACGTGCGAGACGGTAATATGCAGGATATCCGTGCAGACCACCAGCACGGCGCGCATGTGGAAGTGCTTCGTCTGCAGGCAGTCGGTCAGATAGTCGAACGCCTTGTTGAGCAGGTCGACGTCCTCCTTCTGCACCGCTTCGCAGATGCTCATCACCGCCTGTTCGCTGTTGAACGCCTGGTTCGTGTCGATTTCCTTGAAGAAGATCACGCGCTTGTCGGCGCTGGCGCAGGAGTATGCGTTCTGGCTTTCGATGAAGGAATTGCGTATCCGCTTGGTATCGTTCGAATCCGTTCCGACGCCCGCGACGAACTCGACGCCGAACTTCTCCCGGATGGTGTCCAGAATATGGATCAGCTTCTCGTGCAGCGGCCCGGCAGGCTCCGTGATGGGTTCGTTCCCGGCCAGGATGATGGCGTACCCGTCCGCGTTCCAGGGCATCGCCGGGCACGCGTATCCCTGGGACAGGTTCTTTTCCAGCAGCGATACGATATAGCGCTGCATCTGTTCACGCTCGTCGTGCCCGACGTCAATTTTGCTGAGGGAGTCGATGTACACGGCTGCGTAGGAATCGTACGAAAACTGGATGCCCAGGTTCTGCATCACGTCCTCCGGTTCCTCCGGAAAATAATCGCTGCACAGCAGCCGGAGGTAGAACATTTTGATCAGCAGGCGCTGGTTGATGGAGGGAAGCGGACGCTTGTCCTTCGTCTGGCACTGGTCCAGGTATTCCACGGCGCGGATCAGCGTTTTGTTCAGCGACATCTGCGTAATCTCGCTTTTGACCAGAAAATCGAAAATCCCCAGACGGAGGGCCTCCCGCGCCTCGATAAAATCGCTCGTGTCCGATATCATGATGATCAGCGGGCACGGGGTTTCGGACAGCTGCACCTGTTCGACGACCTCGATGCCTCGAAAGCCGGAAAGCCGCGTATCCAGGATGACGATATCGGGATTCTGCGTGAAGATCGCGGAGATTGCGCTCGTCCTGTCGGAAACCGCGGGCAGTATGGCCAGGTCGATCACGGTCGGGTCCAGCATCGCCTTGATCCCGGCGATGTTCAACGGTTCGTCGTCCGCTATGAGAATCTTGTACATGTCGCTTCTTCCCCCTGTCGATTCACAGCAAAAAAACACCAAAAACGATTATGCGGTTCTTCTTTACCCTTATTTTAATGCGAATTCGGGGCGTGTCAACATGAAAATCAGACATAAAAAATGCCGGGTTCAATTTTTTACCCGACATTTTTGTCATTTTTGCTTTTTTTCATTCTGCCCAAGGGCCGACCGCGTCCGGGGAGAGCGCGGCTCAGCCTGTTTCAGATCCTTTTTGAAATCGAATCAGAGCGCGACGGTGCGGGACGCGCCGCCCATACGGCTGAAAACCGCTTCGGCGTTCTCGATGTAAAACAGGGCGAAACCGGGGCTGGCGGGATCCTTATAGATGCCGGCAACGCCGGGCGCCTCCCGGAACGCCTGTTTCCGGGCCTCCAGATCGTCCACGAACACGGCCCGGCCGCTCAGGCGCAGCCATTCGTTCTCTTTGGAATTCACGCAGAGTTCGAACCTCGGGTTCGCCTTCAGTTGCCGGAACACGGGTTTCATGCTTCCGGTGCAGAAGTACAGTTTACCCTTGTACTTCATCACGAAGCCGAAGGGGCGCACGCGGGGCTGCCCGTCCTCTACCGTTGCGAAATAGAAAGTGCGGTTATCCACCAGGAATTGGAGCACTTCGTCCATTTGACAAACCTCCTTCATTGCGCGGCGCGCCGTTAAACGTCATGCCGGGCCGTCGTACCCGGCCCGGCATGAAACGGATTTCAATCGTCAGGTCGTTGGAATGCCGCGGCGACTATTCCCAGCCCTCGGCGCCGATATCCTTAACGGCGTCGTAGCCGGCCAGCAGATCGGGATAGAGGGAGTTGGCCCACTCTTCGATCTCCGCGCTGCCCATGTTCGCGGCTTTCTCGATCATCGCGTCGTACTTCTGGGACGCTTCCTCGGCGGTATCCGCGAAGATGATGTCCAGCGCGCAGTCCTTTTCCAGCTGCACCATATCGTTGTAGGCGATGTACATATCGCCGTCGGGATCCATGGAGTGCATGATGATGCCCATCACCGGCTGCCACTTGGTGATGCTGCCGACCCATGCCTTGCCCAGCGCGGTTTTGCCGCCGCGGGCCACTGTGTACATATTGTTGGAGATGCCGTCGTGACCCAGCCAGCCCCAGCGGAGCTGCAGCTGCGCGACGTAGTCGGTATCCTTGCTGATGTCGTAGTTGAAGATCGCAACGGTCTTATCGTCGTTCCAGTTCCAGTCGCGGCCCTCGAAGCCCCACATCATCGTATACTGCGTGGGCTTGTTGACGGCGAACATGGCGTACTTGATGGCCGCCTCGGGGTCGGAGCAGTTCTTGGTGATGAAGAACCCGCGCCAACCCGCGCGGTACTGGTAATAGGCGATGTTGTCGGTGTACAGGTCGGTCAGCTCCGTCCACGTGTAGGGAGCGCCGGCCGCCGCGCTGTTGGCATCCTGCGAGGTGGCGTTGCTGTCGCTCAGGGCGTAGCAGAACAGGTCGCCCGCGGTGCACCATTCGCCGCCCGTGGAGATGTTGGACCACGCGTACGTCTCCTTGGAGATGTAGCCCTCGCGCGCCCATTCGTTCAGCTTCATGTAGGCGTCCTTGCGGCAGGCCTGGTTGATCCAGAGGCGGGCGTAGCCGTCGCCTTCGTCCACGAAGCCGGCTTCCGCGCAGCCGAAGAGCTCGCCGACGTAGTAGTCCAGCGCCCAGTCGCCGCAGAAGGCGTACGGCAGGACGTCGGGATAATCCCGCTTGCAGATGGCGAACGCGCCTTCCAGGTCGTCCAGCGTCTTGATGGAGTCGATACCCAGCTCCTCATACACCTTTGCTGCGATATCGTCGCGTATGCAGGCGGCGCGGCCCTCGGGGTTCACCTCCGGATACTGCTCGTATTCGTAGTCCGCGGACCAGCCGACCATGACGGTATAGGTCTTGCCGTCGGCGGCCTGGTTAACGTAGGTGTACGCGGGATGCAGCTTGATCGGGATGTCGTACTCGTCGATCAGGTCCTCCCAGGCGTAGCACAGGTCGGAGTTGGACATCAGGTTGAAGTTGTCCGTCACGATCACGTCGGGCAGATCGCCGGAGGCGACCTTCAGGGCCAGCTCGTTGTAATCGGCTGCGATCGTCACGTCGAAATTGACGCCGGTCTGCTCCGTGGCCCACTTCGGCATCTCGCCGGACCAATCGCTGTACGGCCACCAGGGTGCGTCAACGAACATGGTGAGCGTGACGACGTCGTCGCTGCTGTCGGTTGTCCCTTCGGCCACAGCAAAACTGCATACGCCGAGGGCCATGGCGATCACGATCAGGATGGAAAGAATCCGTTTCATGTTTGATACCCCCTTATTATTGTATATTTACGGCACTCGTGCCGAAATATCGGCGGAAAGCCCCGCTTCATTCTTTTACGGAACCGATCATCATGCCTTTGACGAAGTATTTCTGCAGGAAGGGATACACGCACAGGATCGGCGCGACGGCGACGATCACGGCGGTGGACTGGGTGGCCATGGTCGTGAGCGTAACCGTGCCGCTGAGGTCCTGGTTGGATTGGTTCGTCTGCGTACGATTGATGATGGAAATCATCCAGTAGGCCATGGGGCGCAGGGTTTTGTCGGTCACGTAGTACACGGAGTCCAGCCAACTGTTCCACTGGCCCACGGCGGAAAACAGCGCGAGCGTCGCCACGAAGGCCGACGACAGGGGCAGCACGATGCGAACGAAGATGCAGCCTTCGCTCGCCCCGTCAAGCTCGGCGGCCTCGTAGAGGGATTCCGGGATTGACTGGAAAAAGTTGATTCCCACCAGGACGAAATACAGGCTGAGCATCGTGGGGAAGATGTACACCCAGAAGGTGTTCAGCAGCCCCATCAGGCGCAGAATAACGTAGAAGGGAATCAGCCCGCCCGACACGTACATGGAAAACACGAACAGGAAGCGGTAGGTGTTGCCGAAGAGCAGCCTGCGGCGCGACAGCGCGTAGCCCACCAGGCAGGTGAACAGCGACGTGGCCGCGGCGCCGATCACCGTTCTGAGCACGGAAACCTGAATGGCGCTGATCCAGGACGTCTGCTTGAAAAACGTGCTGTAGTTTTCCGTGGTAAACTTTCGCGGCCACCAGTAAATGCCGCCGAGCATCATGTCGTGCCCCTCGTTAAAGGAGGAGACCAGAATAAACCAGAACGGGTACACGCACATGAAGCAGAACAGAATCAGCAGGGTGTACACGATGACGTCGATGAGCAAATCTCCGCGCGCTCTTTTCACAATCGTTCCTCCTTTTGTCAAAACAGTCCGCTGCCGGAGATCTTTTTCGCCGCCCAGTTGCTGGTGACGACCATGAGAATGGAAATGACGCTCTGACAAAGGTCGACGGCGGTGGCGAAGGCAAAGCGCCCTTTGCTCAGGCCCATGGTAAAGGAATAGGTCTGGATGATCGACGACGTATCGCAGTTGGTGACGTTGCCGAACATGTAGCTGATTTCAAAGTTGGACCCGCCCATGCCGCCGCCCAGCATCGCGCCGATGTTGATGACGAGCACCGTTACCACCGCGGGCATGATGCCCGGGAGCGTCACGTGCCAGATGCGCCTCATGCGCCCGGCGCCGTCCACGGCCGCGGCCTCGTAAAGGGTCGGGTCCACGTTGGTGATGGAAGCCAGGAAGATAATCGCGCTCCAACCGGTCGTTTTCCACAGGGACAGCATAATCGCCAGCCCGTAGAACATCTTATCGGAGGACAGGAAAGGGATCGGGCTTGAGATGAGCCCCGTCTGCTGAAGCAGCTGGTTGATAATGCCGTTCTGTTCCCCGAGGATATACAGCGAAATGGTGTAGACCAGCACCCACGAAATGAAATGCGGCAGATAGCTGACGGTCTGCATGACGCGTTTGGCGGCTCTGCAGCGTACCTCGTTGAGCAGCAGCGCAAAAAGGATCGCCACCGGGAACGTGGCCAGCAGCTTGGTTACGCTCAGGATCAGGGTGTTGCGCAGGAGCATCCCGAAATTGTAATAGTTGAAGAACGTAATGAAATGCTTGAAATTGTTAAACTCGCTGGTAAAAATGCCGGCGACGCCCGTTTTGATGGAATAATCTTTAAACGCGATAACGATGCCGAAAAGCGGCGACCATGAAAACAGGAACAGCCATATGAATCCGAGAAATACGAAAGCCTGCAGTTGCCATTGCCTGCGGAAACGCAACCATCCGTTATGGGCCGTGAGTGCTTTCATTCCAATCCTCCTTGAAGGCGCCCGTTTGAACTTTTCGACGACCGACAAAATCATTGCATACGTACAATACATCATGGGCACGGGTAAAGCCATGGACTAATCCCCTAAAATTTTCGTGGCGGGGCCAAAATGATACGGGTCCCGTAAAAAGTTGCAGTATTTCACACGAAATTGCACACGCGGGCCCGCGAAGGCCCCGAAGGGAACGCTTCGCGCAGCGCCGCTCCATAACACGATATGAAAAAAGCGGCGGGCGCCCCCCCGGGGGGGGGGGGCCCCCGGGGGGGGGGGGGGGGTAGAGTAAATCGAGGGGGGGGGCGGGGGTGTTGAAAAAAAAAATCACCAAAGTGACGATTGGGTTGTGGCGGCGGCGGCCC
>CAZXJI010000003.1:46901-203010 GCA_964640955.1 uncultured Oscillospiraceae bacterium
ATAACACACTAATTTCCCCGGGGGCCCCCCGCACGGCCCCTAAGTCCACGGGTCCCCCCCCCCCCAACAAAAAAACTTAATAAAAACGGCGGCGCCCCCCCCGGGGGGGGGGGCGCCCGCCTGCTGCCTATCGGGCATTATAGAACTTCGAGGCTTCGCGCGGTGTTGATCAAAAAATCCTGCACATTCGTCACGATGCTGATGGCGCTCAGGCTGCCCCTGTCGCGCAGCTTGCCCACGGCGAACTCCGATATGTCCACCGTGTAGAAATACACGGGGCGGATTCTCCCGTCCCGCAGCTGCCAGGAGGGCGTCATGTTCCCGGTCGCGATCGTGTGCAGCTGCGTCGCCAGGGCGATAACGGTCGTGGCCCGCATCGTGTGCTTACGCATCGCGTCCTGCGCCTCGTACACGTTGCCGATCACGCCGGGCAGGGGGCCGTCGTCCCGGATGGAACCGGCGAGCACAATCGGCACCCGGCTGCGGACGCACGCGGCGACGATGCCGTCCTGCTCGGGGTGCCCGGCGATGTAGCGTTCGATCGAGCCCGCCTGCCGGACGCGGTTGATCGTGTCCAGATGGTTGTAATGGCCGTTGTGCCGAAGCTCCTTGGTGTAAATATCCTGGCCGAGCCCGGTGTGGAACAGTCCGGCCTCCAAATCGTGGGTCGCCAGCGCGTTGCCCGCGAAAACCGCCTGCGCGTATCCGTGGGTGATGAGGCCGGCCATCGACTTTCGGGAATCGTAATCGAAGGCGACGGCGGGGCCCAGCACCCAGACGATGCTGCCGTTTTCGCGGTCGTGCCGCAGAATTTCGTAAAGCTGGTCATAGTCTCTGGAATAGGACGTCTCCCGCGATTTGCCGGTGCGGAAGGCAAAGCTGCGGCCGTCGCCTTCCCCGCGCGTATCCTGAAAGGCGTCCAGATCGGTATACACGCCGTTTTGCAGGCTCTCTTCCCGGCCGACGACGATATCGTCGCCCTTGCGCACCCTTCTGGCTTCCGTAGCCACGGGGCGGCCGTCTTTGATCGCGACGGCGCAGTCCATCCGCGCCGCGTCGATCAGCCGCCATTGTCCGGCCAGCTTGAAGTATTCCGGAAAGATGCTCGTCGCGTAGTACTCGTCGGGGAGCAGGCCGTCTCCGGGCGCGGCCTGCGTACGAACCTCCGGCGCGGCGGCGAACGCCTTTCCGCCGAAGTCCGGCATGCGGTATTCGGGCAGTTTGAACAAGTGGACGCGCCTCCCGCAAACGTATGATACGGTTTTTCTCTGTTCGTATTATACGCCTGCGGGAGGCGCCGCGCAACAGCGTCCTCCGCGCGCTTATTCCTCCATGGCGGCTTTGCGCCGGTTGACGGCCGCGATGACCTCCGGCGGGAATTTCGGTTCGCGCCGATAGGTGTACAGGCCGTTTTGTTCCTGTTCCACGTCCGTAAGCTGGGTGTAGCAGAAGCCCATGTGTTCGGGGTTGCGCAGAAGGGCTTCGGTCAGCCCCTCGTAGCGGGCCAGGAAAGCCTCGCGGGTTTGCGGCGCGGCGCCGTACCCCCAGCCTTCCTTGTCCTCCGTCCAGCGGATGCCGCCGTACTCGCTGACGAACATCGGCTTTCGGCCGTCGTAGCGCTGGCGGTTCGCAAACGGGTCGTACAGCGGCGCGCCGGGTTGGTAACGCTCGCCGAACACCGCGGGATCCTGTTCGTAATCGTGGATGTCGTAAACGTCGGTCTCGGTATGCAGGCCGCCGCTCGTATCGATGACCGGCCGGGTAGGATCGGCCGCCTTCGTGGCGCGGTAGGTCGTGGACAGGGTCAGTTCCCGAAGCCCCCGGTTGGATTCGCCCCAAACCTCGTTGTACGGGCACCAGCCCACGATGCAGGGCGCGTTGATGTCCCGCTCGACGACCTCCAGCCATTCCTTAAGAAAGACGCCCAGCGTATGGGGCTGCGCGGGGTCGGCGCCCCAGCTGGCCATCTCGCCCCAGCACAGGTAGCCCAGGCGATCCGCCCAATAGAGGTAGCGCTGCTCAAACACCTTCTGGTGCAGCCGGGCCCCGTTGAAGCCCATGGCCATGGACAGCTCGATGTCCCTTTTCAGCGCCTCGTCGCTGGGCGCCGTGCAGACCCCGTCGGGATAAAAGCCCTGATCCAGCACCAGCCGCTGGAACACGGGCTCGCCGTTGATGAGGCACTTCTTCCCGTCGAAGGAGACGGTTCGCAGGGCGAAATAGCTGTCCGCCGCGTCGACGGTCCGCCCGTCCCGGGTCAGCCTCAGCTTCAGGTCGTAGAGGTTGGGCCGGCCCGCGTTCCACAAGCGGCGTTCCTTCACCTTAAGCGTGAGCCGCGCGTGACCGCCGTCCGCCGCCGCCGTGGTTTTACCCTGTTCGGCGTCCTCAAACGAGGCCGCCGCCTCCAGCGCCATGCCCGAAGCGGCGCCGTCCAGCGTCGCGTCCAATGTCAGCGTGCCGTTCGCGGCGTCGGGGAACATGCGAACCGACCGGATATACGTGCGGGGCACCCATTCCAGCCACACCGTCTGCCAGATGCCCGTGGTGCGGGTATAGCTGCAGCCCTGCGAACGGTAGGCCCTGCACTGCTTGCCGATGGGCTGCCGACCGCCGCGCGTGTCGTCCTGCGCGCAGACCGTAAGCGTGTTTTCCCCCGGTTCCAGCGCATCGGTGACCTCGAACGTAAAGGAAGCGTAACCGCCCTCGTGCACGCCCACGGAACGCCCGTTGACCCACGCTTCGCAGCGGTAATCCACCGCGCCGAAATGCAAAAGCACCCGCTTGCCCGCGGCGTCCTGCGGCAGGGTGAAAACGCGCCGGTACCATACGGCCGGCATAAAATCCTTGCAATGGACGCCGGACAGTTCGCTTTCCGGGCAGAAGGGAACCACGATGGAACCGCTCAGTTCCCTTTCCGTAAGTCCCCTGTCCCGTCCGGACGCTCCGGGGTCCATTTCAAACTGCCAGGTACCGTTCAGGTTCATCCAGGAAGGCCGCACGAACTGCGGGCGCGGGTGTTCGGGCCGGGGAACGGCATGCATGCGTCTCCATCTCCTATTCTGTCGCTCAATCCGTCCTCATTGTAGGCGTATGATTCAATTTTACAAGCAAAAATCGTATTAACCTATTGACGTATTCTATCGTTTTCAATACGCTGTGCCGGAGGGGGGAACCGACGAATGGAGATTAAGCAAGTGCGCCACGACTGGCCCGAAGAAGCGGACTTTCATTTGAGCAGGCCCAACGGCGCGCAGGAATACGTGCTGCTGCATTTTCACAATTCGGTGGAATTGTATTTCGGCAACCGCCGGTATGTGACGCAGCCCGGCGCGCTGATCCTGTTTTCCCCCGGCGAGCCCCACCGTTTTTTGAGCCGGGAGCCGCTGCTGCACGACTGGATGCACCTGACCGGCCCCGTGCGGGAAGAGGCGGCCGCCTTCGGCATCGCGGCGGACACGCTCTACCAGCCGGACTGCGGAGCGCAGATCACCGAGCTGGTCGCCCGGCTGGAGGCGGAGTTCTTCGCCCGGCGCAGCCACTGGCAGGCGCTCGCGCAGGCGATGATGACGGAGTTGTGGGTGCTGCTGAGCCGCGACCTGACGCGCGAAACGCCCGCGCCGGTCGCGCTGGAAACAGCCGACCGCCTGCGCGCGCTGCGCGCACAGATGCTTTTGCATCCGGAGCTGCCCTGGAACAACGGGACCATGGCGCGGCAGATCAACCTGAGCGTATCGCGCCTGTATCCCCTCTACCGCCGCATGTTCGCCCTTTCGCCCAACCGCGATCTGATCCTCATCCGCGTGGAAAAGGCCAAAAACATGCTCCTGCAGGGCGAAACGGTGGCCCGTACCGCCGCGTGCCTGGGATACGCCAACGTATCCCACTTCAACCGTCAGTTCAAGCAGGTTACCCATGTTTCGCCGGGCCGGTACGGCCGGCCGGCGGAACCCAGGCCGTAACCGCCGTCCCGTCAGGCGCCGTGCTCCCCCGCTTCGAACTGCGCGGTCATCAGCTCGGTCAGCGCCTGCGTAAGCGGCAGGGAGAGCCCCATGGCGCCGAAGCTGCCCGCCGCGGCGCTTCCCAGCCGATCCACGGCGTTGAACGCCTGCGTTTTCTGCTCGTAGGAGATTTGGGCCCGGTAGAGCAGCGCGGATACCTGATCGACCAACGGGTTTTCCGCCATGCTCAGCCCCTGCGGGAACGTGACGGAGACGGGCATGCGCACGTCGGCGAGCGGAAGCCGCACGCGCAGGCTGCGGGCGGCCGCGTCGTAATCGGTCTCGATCTGCGAACCGTCCGCGCCCTCGAGGACGACCTCGCACGGCCGGACGCTGCGGAACACCACGGTATAGCGGCGTTTGGCCGGCACCGCGGCCAGATTGCCCTGGGCCGCGCCGACGGTGAACCGCCGCTGCGCCCAATCCAGCTCGAACCGCGTCGCGACCCAGCGGTCCTCCGCAAACCCGTCGCCCTCCCCGTCGTCCTCCCAGAGGGTGAAAGCGCCGTCCGCCCCGGGAAACACCTGTAGCTCCAGCTCCTCCGGGTTCTGCTCCGCCGGAGAATCCCAGGCGCACAGCGGCACGATGCCGCCGGCCTTCGCCAGCACGGGCATTTCGCGGAGCGGCCTGAACAGGGTCGTCATGCGGCCGCCGTCATACCGCGTGCCGTTGAAAAAGTCGAACCACTTGCCCTGCGGCAGCCAGGCGTCCGCGCCGGCCAGCAGCGTTTCCGGGTCCACCTGCCGGGTAATCGGGGCGACGATCATTTCGCTGCCGAAATAATACTCGTTGGGAACGTCGTAGCACGCCCGGTTCACGGGCTCCTGATAATACATCGGCTGTATCAGCGCTTCGCCCTCGACGGCCAGACGCCGGTTCATGGTGTACAGATAGGGGATCAGCCTGTGGCGCAGGCGCATGAAGGCGTCGATCGTCTCCCGGCTTTCAGGCGACCGTTTCCATGGCTCCTTGGAGTTGAAGGGGTTGCTGGTGCTGTGCAGCCGCAGGATGGGCGAGAACGCGCCGAACTGCACCCAGCGCGCGGTCAGCTCGTCGTCGTGAACGCCGTGCATATGCCCGCCGATGTCGTGGCTCCACCAGCAGTAGCCGATGTTGGACGCCGTGGCGGTGAAGTAGGGCTGAAACTGCAGCGACGCCCAGGAGATGACCGTGTCGCCGGAGAACCCGACCGGGTAGCGGTGGCTGCCGGGCCCGGCGTAGCGGGAGAAGGTGAAGGGCCGCCTGCCCTCGCGGCCGCTGTCCATGAAGTGGTCGTGGTTCAGCGCCCACAGCGGGTCCAGCCCCTCCATGCCGCTGGTATTCCCCTGCTGCCAGTCGATCCACCAGAAATCCACGCCCTGCTCCTCCAGCGGATGGTGGAGCACGTCGAAGTAGGCCCGCATGAAGCGCCGGTCGGCGGGCTCGAACCGGATGGGCTCCCCGCCGGACGCGTCCAGGCCGAGGGCTTCGGCCATGGGCCGGTAGGCGTCCTCAAAGGCGCGCACCCCGTCGGCCGGGTGAACGTTCAGCGTTACGTGCAGCCGCCGTTCGTGCAGCCACTGCAAAAAAGCCGCCGGATCGGGGAAAAGCGCCCGGTTCCAGGTATAGCCCGTCCAGCCGCTTCCATATTGGGGATCGATGTCCACCAGGTGCCAGTCCATATCCACCACCGCCACCGACAGCGGCACCCGCTCCGCCTCGAAAGCCTCGATCAGCCGGCGGTATTCCTCGTCGGTATAGCGATGGTAGCGGCTCCACCAGTTGCCCAGCGCCCAGCGCGGCAGCACGGGCGTCCGTCCCGCCAGATGGAAAAAGTCCTTCAGGCACCGGCGGTATTGGTAGCTATAGGCGAAAAAGTACAGGTCCGTTTCCTTTTCGGCGCGCGGCTTTACCCAGCCGTCCTCCGTGATGAGCAGGCTTTCTCCGTCGTCCAGCACCGCGTACCCCTCCTGGGAAACCAGCCCGTGCTCCAGCGGGATGGCGCCGTCCGCCTCGTCCAGCGTCCGGGTCGTGCCGCGCAGGTCGTTCACGGGATCGCCGTAATGCCATTCGCGGCTCCCGCCGCCGGAATAGCCGCCGGCCAGCACCCGTATGCTCAGGCTGTTGCGTTCAAACGGGCGATCCGTCCGGTAGCGCAGTTCGAAGCCCTGCGTGTGCACGGTCAAAAGCCCGTCCTCCAGCCGTTTTTCAAACGCGGGCACCGGAAAGGCCCGGTTGATAACGACCTGGGTCGGGGCATCCTCAAACGTACCGCTCGGGCTGTATTCCATCCGCAGCAGATACGGCGTCAGCACGGTAAAACGATATTTCTCTCCCCGGACGATCGCGCGCGGGTCCCCTGTTCCGTTGGTGTCGAGCTTCTTCATTGGTTCCATCCTGCGACGTCTCCTTCTTGTGGTTTGTTTTCGGGCTATATGCGGCACGCTGCAATGGTTTTTCAACCGTCAACTGATTATAACGCATCGACGGCCGAAAAGCATCCGCCGCGCCGCCGCGCGTACGGAATACTTTCCGCCGCCGTTTCGCGGGCCGGGGTGCGCCAAAATCGGGAAAAGCGTTTGCTTTTCCCGATTGCGCGCGTCCTGTCCGCAGCGAAACAAGCACCGCGGCCCCGGCCGGTTATTTTTGCAGCAGGTGAACCGCGAATCCTCCGATTTCTTCTTTCAGGTACAGCGCCACAAGGCGGTCGTTTTTATACTTGGCGTTTTCCCAGTCGAATGTTACGCCGCGCTTCTCCATATGCCACCAGGCCCGGTCGATGTCGTTAACGCCGATGGCGATGTGCCCGTGCGTACCCGTCCACGGCTCCTTGACGAATTCCACGATCGTGCCGGCGAAAACGGAGCTGTTGCCGGGTCGAACGGGCCAGCCGAGCACCGCGCAGAACGCCTCCGCCTGTCTGAAGGCCTCCGCCTCGCTGCCGGAGTTCACGCCAACGTGCGCCAGCGTAAACCCGAGCATGGCCTGCAGCGTTTCGGCGGCCAGCGCGGAAGCGCGCGCACCGTCCCCGGCCTCCACGGCGTTAACGAACGCCGGCCACCCGCACACGCAGGCCGTTACGCCGGGCAGCGCCAGATAGTCGCCCGCGTCCGCGGCATCCGCGTCTCCGCAGGGCACGAAGCGAACGTCGGGATAATCGGCGGCAAACGCCTCGACCCGCGCCGCGCCGTCCAGAGCGCCGGCGGGGCACAGGCAGACCGTGCGAAGGTCCAGCGCCCGCGCGGCCTCGATATCCGAAGGGCCTACGCATCCCGGCAGGACGACCGCCTCCCGCTTGGCGCAAAGCCTGACCACGTCCGCGTCCGGCTCCGGCGTCGTCAGGAAGCGCGCGCCCGCTTCCAGGGCGCGCTTCGCCGCCTCCGCGCCCGCCACCTCCGTGGCGCCGATCAGGAATTCCGGCCGCTCCCGGCGCACGCGCGCGATAGCCTCGCAGGCCGCGGGGCTCCGAAAATCGATGCCCATCGCAGGAAATCCGGCGTCGCTCAGCGCCGCGGCGAGCCGGGCCGTCTTCTCCGCCGCTTCCGTTCGAACCGCGGGTATCAGCCCGCAAAGGTTGATCTGTTTGAGAATATCCACGTCCGAGCCTCCATTGCCGCCGGCAGTCCGGCGGTCGTGACCCTTCGGCGTCACGTGTTTTCTTTGCCGTATTTATAAAGGTACCGGTACCGTTCGCTGGCCACCGGTTCGTCCGGAATGGTATGAAGGGCGATCTGCGAGCCGACGGCCTGCAGGTATAGCCCGCACGCCTTTTCCAGCACGCGGAGGGACAGCATGGCCTCGGGGAGGTCCCGCCCGCAGGCCACGGGGCCGTGGTTGCGCAGGATCACCGCGTTCCGGTCGCCGATGGCGGCGGCGGCGGCCTCCCCCAGCGCGAGGTGGTCTTCGGCGCGGATGTACGCCCGCGTCAGCGGTATGGAACCGCCCAGCAGCTGGGACATCTCCTCCACCAGGCAGGGAACCTCCGTAACGTCCATGGCGGAAACCGCCATGGCGGCGAGCGTATGCGCGTGGATGATCGCCTTTACGTCCGCCCGCCGGCGGTAGATCTGCCGATGGACTTCCTTTTCGGAGGTCGGGTTGCGTTCGCCCTCGACCTTGTCCCCTTCCAGATCGATCACCACGATGTCGTCCGGACGCATGGCATCGTAGCTGACGCGGCTGGGCGTAAGCAAAATCGCATCTCCCACGCGGACGCTCACGTTGCCCCAGGTGCCGATGAAATACTCCATATCCTGGAGCTTCAGGCATTCCCGGAGAATCAGCTGCCGCTGTTTGGGGAAAGTCATCTCTGCACCCTCCCGGAAGCGTCGCCCCCGGCCAGTTCCAGCACTTCGTCCAAGTTGACGAGGTTAAAGCCGCCGTAGACGGTATGCTTGAGCGCCGACGCCGCGCCCGCGAACTCCGCCACTTCCTTCAGCGGCATCCGGTGCAGGAGGCCGTAGATGAAGCCCGCCGCGAAGGACGCGCCGCCGCCGCCGCGGTCCACCAGGCGGATGTCGTAATGCCGGCTGTGGCAGAATGCCTCGCCGTCGTAGCACAGCACGGACCAGCCGTTGTCGGAGGCCGAATAGCTTTCGCGCAGCGTGCAGCCGACGTAGCGGCAGCCGTACGTCTGCCGGATTTTTTCGAACACGGCCTTATACCCGTCGATATCCAGCCTGCTTTCGTATACGTCGGTCTTTTCCGGCTTCAGGCCCAGGCAGCATTCGGCGTCCTCCTCGTTGCCGATGAACACGTCCACGCTCTTCATGATGTCCTTCATGAAGGCCTGCGCTTCCTGTACGCTCCACAGCTTGCGCCGGTAGTTGGCGTCGCAGGATACGGTCACGCGGTTGCGCCTGGCCGCGTCCACGGCAAGCCGCGTAAGCACGCGGGTCTGCGGCGACACGGCCGGGGTGATACCCGTAAAATGGAACCAGTCCGCGCCCCGGAAAATCGCGTCGAAATCGAAATCCTCCGGCTTCGCCTCGGCGAAGGCGGAGCCCGCCCGGTCGTACGTTACGCGCGGCGGGCGCATGGCCACGCCCGTTTCGTAAATGTTGATGCCCAGCCGTTTGCCTCCCCAGGCGATGCGGGAGCAGTCCACCCCCTGCGCCAGAAGCCGGCGGTAGCAGGTTTCGCCCAGCGCGTTTCGGGGGAGCTTCGTTACGTACGTCACATCCTCCCCGAAGCGGGCCAGCGACGTGCCCACGATCGCCTCGTCGCCGTCGTAGATCGCGTCGAACCGGTCGGCCTGTTCCACGCGCAGGAAACCGGGCGTCATCAGCCGCAGCATGATCTCGCCCATCGTGATCACTTTCATGGCTTGCCTCCGTCTCTGCTTAAAACTCGGTCGGGTAGAGCGTCTGAACCATCGAAATGTCCCTGTAGGGGTACCGGGCCGCGACCTCCTCGTTAAAATCGATGCCGATGCCGGGCCGGTCGTTGATATACAGATAGCCGTTTTCCGGCTTGTACTGATGGGTGAACAGGGCGTCCTTCCATTCGATCTCCTCCACGCTGTATTCCAGGATCAGCGCGTTGGGGATCGCCGCCGCCACGTGGAGGGTGGCCGCGCACCCCACCTGTCCGTGTATGTTGTGCGGCGCCAGCGGAATCTGGTCGGCCTCGCACAGGGCGGCGATTTTCTTCATCTGCGTAATGCCGCCGCACACGCGGATATCGGGCTGCGCGATGTCGATCGCCCTGGCCTGGAGCCCCGCGCGATAATCGCTGATCGTGCACCACCGTTCGCCCGACGCGACGGGGACGGGAGAGCGCGCCCGGACCTGAGCGCACGCGTCCATATTCTCGGGCAGCGTGGGTTCCTCAAAGAAAAACGGCGCGTAGGGTTTCAACTCCTCCGCGATGCGCAGGGCCGTATACGGGTTGAACCGGCCGTGCCCTTCCACCAGCAGGTCCACGTCCCAGCCCACCGCCTCGCGCAGCGCCCTCATCTGCGCCACGACGCCGCGCAGGTCCCTGGCGGTGACGGTTCCCTCCGCCTTGTAGAAGGGGTCCCATTTCATGGCCGTGTAGCCTTTTTCCACCGTTTTCACAGCCAGCGCCGCGAGCTTGTCCGGCGTATCGCCGCCGAAGAACCAGCGGTTTGCGTAGACGCGGATCCGATTGCGGAACTTGCCGCCCAACAGCTGGTATACGGGTACGTTCAGGGCCTTGCCCTTAATGTCCCACAGCGCGGTATCCACCGCGCTCAGCGCGGAGGTGAGCACGCAGCCGGCGCCCCAGTATTCGTCGCGGAAACAGAGATAGAAGTTCTTCTCGGTCTCCATGGGGTCCTTGCCCAGCAGATGGCGCTTAAGCTCCAGAACGGCCGCCGTAACCGTCTGCTCGCGCGTTTCCAGCGAGCATTCGCCCACGCCGGTGATGCCCTCGTCCGTGTACACTTTCACATAGACCCAGTTGTCGTTGTGCGCGTGCACGATGTACGGCCGGATATCGGTGATTTTCATATGCATTGCTCCCGTCGTTCAGTTTCGGTTTGTGATATCGTCCAGATAGGTCTGCAGATGGCCGGCCATCGCCTTTTCGGCCGAGCCGCGGTCGCCCCTTTCCACCGCGTCGAGTATGCGCTTGTGCTGCTCCACGCCACCCTGCCGGGCCTTGAGCGAAGGCTGTATGAAGCCCTCGTCGTCCGGCGAGAAGATGTGCTTGATCAGCGGCTCCAAAAACGCGGGGAACAGCGGGTTATGCGTCATCAGGGCCAGTTTTTTATGAAACTGGAAATCGTCGGCGTACCATTTATGCAGGTCGTCGTAATCCGCCTCCATATGCCCGACGATCGTTTTCAGTTCGTCCTTTTCCCGGTTGTCGCCGTTTTGCGCCGCCAGCCCGCAGGCGCGCACCTCCAGCGCCATACGGATTTCGTAAAGCTCCTGGGGGGAGGCGGAGCCTACGGCCGTCATGCGCGTAACCACGCTGCCCAGCGCCTCCGGCGGCACCTGGGTCACATAGGCGCCGCTTCCGTTGCGGACCTCCACCAGGCGGCGTTCGCGCAGCATGGCGATAGCCTCGCGGATGATGCTGCGGCTGGCTCCGAACTGGTCGGCCAGTTCAATCTCGCCGGGCAAACGCTCCCCCACCCGGATCTCCTGATTGATGATCATCTGCTCGAGGATCCTGGCGATCTGCTGGGACAAGCTGGACTTGTCGACCTGATTAAACATGATGTATCCCATCTTTCTTTGTTGAGAGTGGAAGCGCTATTCTTGCCTTCTCCCGTATGGAGCGGTGCGTGGCGACCACCATTTCGTAGGCCTTCAGGCCGTCCCACCCGGTCACCAGCGGCTTTTCCCTGCCCCGGATGCACTCGGCGAAGTTCTCGATCAGCGCCATGAAGCCGCCGAACTCCTCGTCGAAGATCAGGGTGTTGGGAAACACGGGGTTCCAGACCTTGCTGGGTCCCTCCTCGCTGTCGTTCAGGATCAGCGTGTGCTGATCCTCCACCGCGATCCAGCTTTTTTCGCCGTAGACCTCCACGCGCTCCCACGGTTTGAGGCTCAGGGCCGTGGACGAGGTGAACACGCTGCCCACCGCGCCCGAGGCGAACTCCAGGTTGATGCAGGCGTTGTCGAAATCGTAATGGCGCTTGTTGAAGCCGTAATGGTGCGTGGCCACGGCCGTCACCGCTTCCACGTCCCCCATCAGGAAGCGCGCCAGGTCGAACAGGTGGATGGTGCCCCCCTCCAGGATATCCACGTAATCGTAACCCAGGTTGAACTTGCCGATAAACGCGGCCGGGCGGGGCGGGAGCATCTTTTTGGCGCGGTAATAGGGCGGAGAGTAGCGCTTGTTGGAGACGGTCATCAGCGTCAGGCCGCGTTCGTCCGCCATTTTGCACATTTCCGCGGCCTGGTCCAGGTCCCGGGTGATCGGCTTTTCGACCAGCACGTGGATGCCGCGCTCAAAGCACGCCGCCGCAAACTCGAAGTGCTTGTCGTCCGGCCCCAGCACCAGCGCGCCGTCCGGCCTGGCCTCGTCGAGCATCGTCCGGTAGTCGGGGTACCACCGGGTGCGGTAGGCGGCCTCCACCTTTCGTCCCTGCTGCGGGTTGCGCACCGAAACGCCGACCAGCTCGATGGGCTCCCAGATGGTTTTGAGCCGCATGATGGCGGGAATGTGCTTGCTCTGCGCCACGCCGCCGCAGCCGATGACGGCCAGCTTCACCGGTTTTTTCGAAGCCCGCTGCCCGTCGTAGCCGATGCCGTACACGTCGGCTTCGTCGAACATTTTGTGGATCGGGCTGTGCGCGTACACGTCTTCCAGCATTTCCGCTCTCTCCTTTAGTCCATGGCGTTGAGCGTGCGCAGCCAGCGCAGGCGCAGCAGGCCCGCCCCGTGCTGTATCACGAGCGCCGCCAGGATGATGGCGCCTTTCAGAAGGTAAATCTGGCTGTCCATCAGGCCCAGGGTCGCCAGTCCGTTCGTCAGCAGGCACATGAACAGCAGGCCGCAGAGCATCTTGGCAAACGAACCCTCGCCCCCGGAGAGCTTGTTGCCGCCGATGACCACCGCCACGATGGCGTTCATCTCCATATTATACCCGATCATCGCCACCGCGCTGCCCAGCCGGGAAAGGTCCACCAGGGAGGCGATGCCGGTCAGGAGTCCCGCCAGCGTGAAAATGCAGAACTTGATGCGGCGGGTATTGACGCCCGTCAGCTCGGCGGCCCGTTCGTTTTCCCCGATGGCCTTCGTGTAGCGCCCGAACTTGGTTTGCGACAGCAAAAACCAGCCGGCGGCCACGCACAGGACGATGATGACGAACGTGATGTTGAAGAAGTTCGCCGCGAAGGGCCGGTAAATGGTCTGAAGCACGGCGGAGGAAACCGGGATGGACTTGGAGCCGGTGATGCCCAGCGCCAGCCCGCGCGCCCAGATCATGCAGGCCAGCGTGATGATGACCGCGTTGATCCTGCCGTAGGAGATCAACGCGGCGTTCATGGCCGCGATCAGGGTAGCCACGCAGACGCAGGCGGCCATCCCCAGCCAGATATTGCCCGTCTCGCGCATGATCACGCCGGTCAGGCAGGCTGTAAGCACGATCAGCGAGCCGGAAGACAGGTCGATGTTGCCGGAGATCACCACGAACGTCATGCCGACCGATACGATGATCAGCGCCGCGTTCTGCTGGATGATGTTATTGATGTTCGCGATGGAAAGAAAGCTTTCGTTGAGGGACAGGAAGCAGGCGGTCAGCAGCACGGAGAGCAGCAGGATGGTCCATACGTCCATATGCTTGACCAGCGATTTGAGGAATGACTTGGTTCGATTCGTCATCTTTCATTCCTCCTCAGGCGCCCTGGCGCTGCGTAAAGCGGTTGAACAGCACGGCCAGCAGGATGAACAGCCCCGTAACGCAATCCTTGAAGTTCGCGTCCACCCCGTAGAGCGTCATGAAATTGGCGATCATGGATACGATCAGCGCGCCCACCAGCGTTTTGAGCACGCTGCCCTCCCCGCCCTTGAGGGACATGCCGCCCAGCACCACGGCCGTTACGGCGTCGAACTCGTACCCGCTGCCCACGGACGGGTTGACCATGCCCAGCCGGCAGGCGGCGATGACCCCGGCGATGCCGGCCGCAATGCCGCTGATGGTGTAGCACAGCAGTTTGACACGCACGTTGTTGAAGCCGCACAGCGCCGAGGCGCGGGGGTTGCCGCCCACCGCGTACACCTGGCGCCCGAAGCTGGTCCTGTGCAGCAGGAAGTAGGCGACGGCGTACAGGATGATGATGACGAAGAAAAGCGTGGGCAGTTCCAGAAACGGCTTGCCGGTGTTGATGTACTTCGTCACGGGATTCTTGACATAAATCCAGGAATTGTATTTTTCAATGATAACGAGCGCAATTCCTCTAATCAGCAGCTGAGAGCCCAGCGTTACGATGACGCAGTTGATGCGGAGCCGCTCGATGATCAGGCCGCTCATCGTGCCGGTTACGGCGCAGGCGGCCACGGCCACGAGCATCGCCACCCACACGTTCACATTGTCCTGCAGCAGCACGGCCAGAAGCACCGCGCTCAGGAACATGTTGGAGCCGGCGGACAGGTCCATGCCCCCGATGAGGAAAACGCAGCTCATGCCGATGGAGAGCACGGCGACGATGGACACCTGCTTGACGATGTTCATCAGGTTGTTATGGGAATAGAACTGCGGGGAAAGAATGGAGAACAGCACGAACAGCAGAATGGCGACCAGGGCGATGCCCAGCCATTCCACCATGTCCATGGCGCGCTCGCGGCGCAGCGCCCGCGTGTCGACCCGCATCGTGGTCATGCGCTCACCTTCTTTCCCGTTTTGCCCTGAATCAGGCGCATGAGCGTTTCGTCGTCCGTGCGGCCTTCGAGCACCCTGTGGATGCGGCCGTCCACCATAACGAAAATCCGGTCCGACAGTTGGAGAATCTCCGTGGTATCGGTGGAGATGACCACAATCGCCTTACCCTGGTCGGCCAGTTCCTCCAGGATGCGGTAAAGCTCGGTTTTGGCGCCCACGTCCACGCCCCGCGTAGGTTCGATGAACACCAGCACGTCCAGGCTCTTGAGCAGCCAGCGCGAAACGATGATCTTCTGCTGGTTGCCGCCGGAAAGGTATTTGACCTTCGTTTTCAGGGAGCGCATTTTAATGGCCAGCTTGTTCACCAGCCGCCGGTCCTCCGTGACGATCCGCTTGTAATTGAGCAGCGGGCAGAAGCGGGCCCGCCGGAAACGGTTCAGCGTCGGCAGCGCGATGTTGTCCTGGCAGCTCAGCTCCGGGAAAAGCCCTTCCTCTTTGCGGTTTTCCGTTAAAAGGCCGATCCCCAGCTTTACGGCGTCGGCAGGCTTGCCGATGCGCGCCTTTGCGCCGCGCACCAGAATTTCGCCGCCGTCCCTGCGCTGGGCGCTGTAAACGATCCGCCACAGCACGTCCTGACCGGCGCCCAGCAGCCCGGTGAAGCCCGTGATCTCGCCGGGGTAAATATCGCAGGAAACGTGGTCTACCTGATTGCGCAAATAAACATCCTTCAGCTCAAGGATGGGATTTTCGTGTGCTTTGCCACCCAGCGAAGCCCGGTGGAA
The DNA here is from genome assembly GCA_964640955.1 of uncultured Oscillospiraceae bacterium. Lineage (GTDB taxonomy): Bacteria > Bacillota > Clostridia > Christensenellales > Aristaeellaceae > CAXXOK01. Next base: position 61,957 of record CAZXJI010000003.1, read on the forward strand.
GGAGTTGAACGTATCGCCCAGCATATACTCGATAATCTGCAGCTCGTCCACCTCGTCCATGCGGACGTTGGCGGTCACGCAGCCGTTCATCAGCACGGTGCCGCAGTCGCAGTACTTTTTCACCTCGCCCAAACGGTGGGAAATAAAGACGATGCAGATGCCCTGCTCTTTCAGCCTGCCCAGGGTGCGGAACAGCCGCGCCGTATCCTCGTTGGTCAGGGCCGCCGTGGGCTCGTCCAGAATCAGGATGCTGGGGTGCAGCGAGATGGCCTTGGCGATCTCGATCAGCTGCTGCTTGGCCAGCGGAAAAACCTCGACGTTCTGATCCACGTCAATGTTGTCTATGCCCAGATCGCGCAGGTATTTGACGGCAAGCTCGCTCATCCGGCGGTTGTTGAGCTTGACGCCGTTGACAAGCTCGCGGCCCAGGAAGATGTTCTCGGCCACCGTAAGGTTGTTGAGCAGGCTCAGTTCCTGGTACACGATGCCGATGCCCAGCTTCGCGCTGTCCGCGGGGCAGGTGATCCTGACCTCCTTGCCGTGCATGAAAATTTGCCCCTCGTCGGCCGTATAGTTGCCGTTGAGGATCTTCATCAGGGTGGACTTGCCCGCGCCGTTCTGGCCGATGATCGAATGGATCTCCCCGGCGTAAAGGCTGAGGCTCACGTTGCTGAGCGCCTGCACGCCGGTGAAACGTTTGGAGATGCCGCGCATCTCAAGCACCAGACCCATACCGTTTCCTCCTCGTGTGCGTTTTTCCGCAGGCGGGGACGGAAGCGCGGGTCGGCCCGCGCCCCCGTCCCCCGCGGCCGTTTATTTGGCCAGGTAGGAATTGATGATATCGGTCAGGGATTCGTCAAACGGGAAGGTGTCGATGCTGTTTTCCATGTCGTTGGCCATCTGCAGCATCGCGGCCGCGTTGTCCTTGGTAACGATGATGCCGGGCAGGATGTAATCGCCCTGGGTGGCAAAATCGTAAGCGCCGGTCATCACCTCGTAGGGGATGAGCACCTTGTAGTAGCCGGTGTACTGGGAGGCCAGCATGTAGGTGCAGTCCATGTCCCCGTCGATGATCGCCTGAATGGCGTCGGAAGCGCCGTCGATGGAGCAGATCAGGATCTGGTCGGCGCGGCCGTCGTTGATGATCACCTGCGCGGCGGGGTAGGTAACGCCGTCGGACAGGCCGTAGAGCAGGTTGATTTCGTCGCCGTAGGTGGTCAGGTAGTTTTCCATGATGGTCACGGCCTGCGTGCCGTCCCAGTTGGTGGCTTCCTGCGCGAGGATGGTCACGCCGTTCTCGTTCATGACTTCGGCAAAGCCGCCGGTACGACCTTCGTTGAGGCCCTGGCCGAGGTTGCCCGTAAGCATGACGACTTTCTTGTCGGTCAACTCGCCGCCCTGCGCCTTGAGCAGCTCGACGGCGTACTCGCCGACCTCGCGGGACATGGCCCACTCGTCAAACCCGATGGTTCCCTCGCTCATGCCCGGCTCGGACCAGCTGTGCTGCACCACGACTTTCACGCCTTTTTCCTTGGCTTTTTCAAAGGCGTTGGCAAACGCGGTCACGTCCAGGGTGTTGATGGAGATGATGTCGCACTTGTCCAGGAACTGCTCGAAGACTTCCACCTGGTGGGCCACGTCGTCGTCGCCGGAACCGACGAGGAGTTCGAAGCCGTACTTCGCGGCGGCCGCCTTCGCGCCCTCGACTTCGCCGAGGTGGAAGGGATGGGTAAGGTTCTGCTGGATCAGGCCGACGACGACCTGACCGTCGGCGTTTTCCGCCACCGCGCCGAACGCGACCAGGCAGAGCATAAGGGACAGGAGGATCGCAACGGTTTTCTTCATAAGTTTACCCCTTTCATATTGTTATGCGGCGAACGCTGCCGCATAGTTACGAGTCGTATTCGGCCCAGATCACGCACGGGCCGCTGTTCATGCCTTCGAAAAGCCAGGGCGACACGGTCATGCGCGCGATGCCGTCGAGCCTTTCGGAAAGCTTCATCTCCTCGACGATGATGAACCGGTCCGTTTTCGCGGCGGAGAAAAACGCGTGATGCGCGCTCATCGTTTCGTCCAGATGGGCGATGCAGGCGATGGAAGGCACGTCAACCCCGATCATCCTCAGGCGGGGCATCCGGGAATGGACGTATTCCGCGCTTTCCGCGCAAAAGCCGGGGCAATGGGCGGAAAAGCGCGCCGGTTCGGATCGCCGCCGGCCTTCCACGCCGAAGCGCACAAGAAGCGCCTCGGCGTCGGAGCCCTTCTCCAAAAAGGGCTTCAGGTGTTCCGCCGTCACGACGGTGTCGTCCGCAAGGCCCTCCAGGCGAATGACGGCCACGCGGGTGTACACCAGGTCCTGCGGTGTAAAATCGCAGATGCTGCCGCCGTCCTCAAAAACGTGGCCGGACGTATCCAGGTGCGTGCCCGTGTGGTTGTACACCTGCAAAAACATGACGTTGGCGCCCGTCTCGCGGATGGACATGAACTCGGTCAGTTTCGGTTCCGGTATCGCCGGGGGCCGCGGCGCGGTCCGGCTCATGGGGTAGGAAAGCCAGCGCAGTTCCATTCGGCATTCTCCTTTCCGCCCGCGTCACGGGATATCCGGCAGGTCCTTCTTCGCTTCGCGTACGATCTCCACGAATCTGGCGACCTGTCTGGTAATACAGCCGACGCCTTCCTGTTGAATCATCTCGAAATTCATGAAGGTTCTGGCGCCGGAAACCGCGCACGCGCCGCACCGGATGAACTCGGCGGCGTTGTTCTCGTTGATGCCGCCGGAGGGGATCAGGTTGACCTCCGGGAAGACCATCTTCAGATTGGTCATATACTTGGGGCCGCCCAGCGCGCCCGGAAAAATCTTGACGGCGGTAACGCCCCTGCGCATGGCGTTGAACACCTCGGTGGCGGTAAACGCGCCGCAGAGCACGGGGGTCTGGTAGCGACCGGCCAGGTCGATTACGTCGTCCACGACGCAGGGGTTGACGATGATGTCCGCGCCGTGCAGAATTACCTCCCGGGCGGAGCAGACGTCCAGCACGGTGCCCACGGCCACGTGCATCCGGCCCTTGAAATGCGTGGATACCGCCTCGACCGCCTCCAGCACGCCCGGCGTCGTCATGGTGATCTCCAGGCAGCGCGCGCCGCCGTCGTACATCGCCTGGGCGTATTTCACCCAGTCCTCCTTCTGGTGGAGCTTGATGCAAGGCAGCACGCCGGTCGTTTTGAGCTCCGTCAGCACCTGTTCTTTCAGCGTCAAATCGCTTCTCATCGCAAAAGCACTCCTATATTTTGTTAGACTGCTAAGGTGTCCTACAGCTTGACATCATAATAGACGATCTGTTTTGAAATGTCAATAGATATTCCATCTTTTTTTGCGAATTTCCGCGGCGGCGGCTTTCCGGCGCTGCATATGGGCTTTCGGCCGCGGTTCCGGCCTCTTGACAAACCCCGTTTTTGTCCGATAATCAAAGGCGTGGATGCGGGACGCCCGAAAGGAGAATAGCCTATGGAAGCGACGGGGAAGCGTAAGTGGTATATCTGCGATTGTTTTTGGCCGCCTTATCCGGCGGCCGGCCGGTTTGTCAGCCACGAGGGCGTTTGCGTGCTGAATACGGGCGACGCGGACGCGCACGTTCACCTGACGCTGTTCTTTCAGGACCGGGAGCCGATGGACCGTTTTCACGCGGTATGCCCGGCCCGACGAGCCAATCATATTCGTATGGACAAGATTCTGGACGACGGGGGTCGCCCCGTGCCGCAGGGCACGCCCTACTCCACCATGGTGGAAAGCGACGTGCCGGTGGTGGTGCAGTACACGCGGCTGGACGCCACGCAGGCCAACGAGGCGCTGATGACGACGATCGCCTACCCGCTCGACTGACGGCCCCGTTTCGCCTGGGCATTTTACAATTGGAGGTTTCCGATGGCCGGCAAGACGAAAAACCTGATGCGCACCGGCATCTCCTTTATGGTGCAGGCAACGCGCATGCAGGAGCCGCTTTTGCTCCTTCTCCTGATCGCATGCGTGCTGTTTACGGTCCTTTCCTCGGTACTTGCGGTCGCCCTGCCCGCCGTCGCCGTCGGCATCGTCAGCGGTGAGGTGCGCAGCCATGCCGGGTTCATTTTCCTTTCGCTTTCCGCCGTCTTCGTGCTGCTGAGCGCCCTGAGCGGCGGCGCGCAGCAGGGGCGTGGAATGCGGCAGCTGTATCTTGCCAAAAGCATGCTTTACCGCGCCTTTTTGAAGCGCATGGACGTACCTTACGACTATGCGGAAAGCGCGCCCGGTCGTCAGGCCTATGAAAAAGTGCGTCAGATCTGCCGATGGGGAACGGACTTCCGCCTCCTTTTCGACGGGCTGATCGATCTATCCGTTTCGATCCTCACGTTTGTGCTTTACGCGGGCCTGCTCGGCGGGCTGAACGTCTGCTTCATGCTGTTGCTGACAGGCTTGTCGGTTGTCAATTACGTTATGCTGCGGCGAGTCGATCAGGCAAACGAGCTGCGACGGGAAGACCAGGCGGCCGAGTATCAGAAGTTCTTCTATCTCACCAACACGGCGCAGAACGCCGCCATCGGCAAGGACGTGCGGCTTTACGGCATGGCGTCCATGCTCGAGAGCCTGATGGACCGGAGCCTGGAGCGCATTCGTTCGATCTCCGCGGCGTTTCAGCGGCAAGTCTCCCGGGCCGGCGTTGCGCAAGCCCTTACGGCGCTCGTCCGGGACGGTCTGGCGTACGGTTTTCTGATCGATCGCGCGGTGCGCGGTGATCTTACGGTCACGGAGTTCGTTTTGTTTTTCGGCGTCGTCAGCCAGTTTTCCGGCTTTTCGACCCGCTTTGTGCAAAGCTACGCGACGCTGCGCACGGGCTGCACCGCCATGGCGGCGGTAAAGGCGTATTTTGAAATGCCGGGCGCGTCGAACGCGGCGGCCGGGGCGCAGGCGGACCCGATCGCCGCCGGCGCCCGTTGCGGCGCGTCCGTCGAGCTGACCGACGTCCGTTTCTCCTACGACGGCCGGCATAACGTGATCGACGGCCTGAATCTGAAAATCGAGGCGGGTGAAAAAATCGCCCTTGTCGGCGTCAACGGCGCGGGAAAAACGACGCTGGTCAAGCTGCTTTGCGGGCTGTACCCTCTGAGCGCGGGAGAAATTCGCATACAGGGCGAGCCGCTCGACGCCATGGAGCACGGCGCGCTGTCCTCCAAGCTGGCCGTCCTTTTTCAGGAAGCGCTGATCCTGCCGTATACCGTCGCCGAAAACGTATCGCTGAGCCCGCTTGAAAACACCGACGAGGCGCGCGTGGCCGAATGCCTCGACCGGGTTAACCTGCTTTCCGATATCCTGAAGCATCCCGGGGGCCTGCGCGCGCAGATGACGAAAGCCGTCGATGCGGACGGAATCGAACTGTCCGGCGGGCAGCGGCAAAAGCTGCTGATGGCGAGGGTCCTCTACCGGCAGGCCGCGTCGGTCGTGATTCTCGACGAGCCGACCGCCTCGCTGGACCCGCTTGCCGAGAGCGAGGTGTACGAGCAGTTCCATCGGCTCTTCAAGGATCAAACGTGCATTTTCATCTCACACCGGTTGGCCGGTACGCAGTTCCTGGACCGGATACTCGTGCTCGAACAGGGCCGCATTATCGAAACGGGTACCCATCAGGCGCTCCTGAAAAAGGGCGGCCGCTATGCGCAGCTTTTTGCGCTGCAAAGCAGGTATTACCGGGAGGAACCATGCGATGAACCGGCGGAATAAGCAAAGCGCCGCGTTCCGTGCGGTGGCCCTGTTATGGTCGATGGACAGGCAGTTTGTTTTGTCCGCGCTGCTTTCAAGCAGTCTGGGCGTATGCGCGCTGTACGTTCCCGTGTTCGTGCTGGCGCGCGTATTGGACGGCGTCGCCGCCGGACAGGCCTTCGGCACCGTATTGCAAACGGCGCTGGCGGGGACGGCGCTCCTCTTTCTTGCGCGGGTCGGAAAAACCCTGGCGGATCAATCGGGAAGCGTACGGTCGCAGGCGATCGCACAGCGCTTCGAAACCCTCGCGTCGCGCAAAACCCTGCATATGCCCTATGCAATGCTCGAATCCCCGCAGACCCGCGGCATGCGCGCGCAAATCCAGTCGGATCGAAGCTGGGGAAGCGGCTTTTTCGGCATTCTTTCGAAATTGCAGGATATCACCTACAATTTCACGGGGATGCTGGTATCCGTCGCCGTCGTTCTTCCGCTTTTTCAAACGGTTTTTGTCGGGAGCGGCGCATGGCGCCTCACATTGGCGGCGTCGGCCGTATTCGTTTCCGCCGCGTCCGCCCTTTTCTTCAGCGCCTGGTACGGCAGACGCGAGCTGAGCGCCATGCGGGCCCTGACCGACATGGAGAAAAGCAGCCGCTTCCAGGCCATGAGCGAAGGAGGCTTCGCGATCGGATACCAAAGCATCAAGGATATCCTCCTGTACGGCGCCGGACGCCTGATCGGGCCGTCGCTGCAGGCGGAGCTGAACGACCTGCGCGGGCGCACGCGGAAGCTGTCCGGGCTTAACGCCCTTGGCGGCGGGGTTAAAGGCGCGTCGGCCGGGCTGCTGCTGTGCATTTCCTATGCCTTCGTGATGCTCTGCGCGCCGGCGGGGCAGATCACCGTCGGGCTTACGACCCAGTATGCGCAGGCCCTCTATATCTTCACGAGCTTTATGTCAACTTTCATACAGACGTGCGCCGAATGCTCAAACGATGCAAAGCGGCTGGTCAGCACCATGGCGTACCTGGATATGGAAAGCGCCGGTCCCGCGGACGGCAAGGCCCCGCCGCCCGGGGAGATTGCCTCGATCGTATTTGAGAACGTGTCCTTCCGCTATCCGGGCAGCGACCGGGAAGCGCTGCGACACGTGTCCCTTACGCTAAGCGCCGGGCGGCGGGCGGCGATCGTCGGCGTCAACGGCAGTGGCAAGACCACCCTCATCAAGCTGCTCTGCCGGCTGTACGACCCGGACGAAGGGCGCATCCTGCTCAACGGCGTCGATATACGAACGTTTGAGATTCAGGCGTATCGGCAGCTGTTTTCCGTTGTTTTTCAGGACTTTTCGATTCTGTCCTTTCCCCTGGGCACAAATGTCTCCGCGCAGGAGCGCTGCGATGCGGCCCGCGCCGAAAGCGCATTGCGGCGATCCGGTTTCGGCGACCGGCTGGAGCGGATGCCCGACGGGCTGGAGACGATCCTGTACAGGGATTATTCGGACAGGGGCGTGGAAATCTCCGCCGGCGAAGCGCAGAAAATCGCCATTGCGCGCGCCATTTACAAGGACGCGCCGATCGTGATTCTCGACGAACCGACCGCCTCGCTGGACCCCGTTGCGGAATATGAGGTTTACACGAAATTCGATGATCTGATCGGCCACAAGAGCGCCGTGTACATTTCTCACCGTTTGTCCAGTTGTCGCTTCTGTACGGAACTTTTTGTCCTGGATCGCGGTGCCGTCGTACAGCGGGGCAGCCACGCGGAACTGCTCGCCGAAACGCACGGGCCATACGCGCTGCTCTGGTCCGCGCAGGCGCAGTACTATCGGGAACGCAGCTGAGGTTCGACGCGTCGGTTCAAAAATGAAAGCCGCTCCGCATGCGGCGGCGCGCATGCCTGAGCGGCTCCATAAGCCCTGTGAATAGTCCGGTCGCCATCGGCGCAGCACAGGCGGCGCCTTCGGCCCCGGCCGTGTTCAGCGGTCGCAGGGCATGGTTTCGTCGCCTTCCGCGCCCTTGCACACCGTGTCGCCGAGGATCCACGGCTCGTCCACGGTCACGTATTTAATCTGCTTGCGCGTGCCCCAGCTGTAGGCGCAGTGGATGGCGCCGTCCGCGCCCTGCGCCATGACCGGGTACTCGTAACGGCGGTTGTTGATGTCGTTCCACGGGCCAACGAAGCCCTCGCCGGGCTCCACCACGCGCCGCCACGGCCAGGTGAGGCCCCCGTCGCGGCTGATCGCCAGCGTCACGGGGCAGCGCTGGTTGGGCCATACGGTGCGGCTCGTGTCCCGGTTGAAGCTCACGTCGTTGTAAATCAGCCCGACGCTCCCGTCCCGGAAGCGGATGGCCGAAATGCTGCTGTTGTTGTTGCGAAGCGGCGTAGGGACGGGCGCCGACCACGTTTCGCCGTCGTCCGCCGACTCCGAGCGGTAGATGGAATCGGCAAAGCGGCTCCTGAGCAGGCACACCAGCCGGCCCGGCGCGACCTCCACGACGTTGGCGTGCACACGCCCCGCGCTTTGGGGCATTTCCACGGTGCGCCAGCTTTTGCCCTGATCGTCGCTGAGCTGGAACACGGTCACGTCGCTGCCGTTGCGGGAGCGGTCGGGGAAGCAGATCCAGTTGCCGAAAATCCAGCGTCCGCTGGAAAGTACCTGTATCTTCTGGCGGCAAAACGAGCCTTCGCGCGTGAACATCGCAGTGGTCGGCCCCCAGGTGTAGCCGTTGTCCGTGGATTTCTTAACGCGAATCTCCGCCGTGTATTGGAGGTTGAAGTGCTCGGGCGTCTCCGGCGTGCGCGCGACCTGCGCCGTGTACATCAGCCATATCTCCCCGCCCGGCGCCAGAAAGAGGCTGGGGTTCTGCTCCGAGCGCGTGGGATCGTCGGAAACGATCCGCGGAACCGTCCACTGGCTTTCCCCGGCGTTGAGGCGGGCCAAAACGATGCTGATATCCGCGTTGCCCTCGTCGCTGCCCGCGAACCAGCAGCAGAGCAGATCGCCGTTGGGCAGCTCCAGCAGGTCCGCCGCATGGCAGCTGGCAAACGGGTTGGGAATCAACGCTTCCACGGTGCCGGTGCGGCCGTCGTAGTACAGCCGTCCGTCCCGCCCCAGGGCGGGCAGTTCGATCAGGGTTCGCATACGCATGTCTCCTTCATACCTCAGCCTTTGATGGAGCCGATCAGGATGCCTTTACGGAAATACTTCTGCACCATCGGGTACACGCAGACGATCGGCAGCATGGAAATGAAGATCGCCGCGGCTTTCAGGTTATGCTGGTTGAGCACCACGCCGTCGACGGTCACGTTTTTGAACGTCGTGCCCGAGGACGAATCCGTAATGACGACGTCCTTCAACACCTGCTGGATGGTTTTCAGGTTGGTGCTTTTGAAATAGATCTGGGGAATCAGGTACTGGTTCCAGATGTTGACCGCGTAAAATACCGCCAGCGTCGCCAGAATGGTGGAGGACAGGGGCAAAAACACCTTGAACAGGATGGTGAAGTCGTTGGCCCCGTCCACGAAGGCGGCCTCCTCCAGTTCGTCCGGAATGCCGTCCAGGAACGCCTTGGCGATGATCAGGAACTGGGTGTTGATCGCTCCGGGAATGATCATGACCCACATGTTGTCCACAAACCCGAAGAGGTTGTAGATAATGTACTGGGGGATGATGCCCGCGTCGAACACCCAGGTGATGATAAACAGCGACATGATCCAGTAGCGGTGCACGAACCGCTTGCGGGATAAGACGAAAGCCGTCACGTAAGTTACGGCAATGCCCACCAGCGTGCCCAGGATGGTGTATACGAAAGAGTTCAACAGCCCCTGCCCCACGTTGAAGCGCGGGTTGGAGAGGATGTAGCCGTAGGCCTTCAGGTTGAACCCGATGGGCCAGAAGCTCATCTCCCCCAGCGCCAGGTACGTGCCGTTGGTCGCGGACACGAAAAACACGTATAGAAACGGATAGACGCACAACAGCGCGATCAGCACCAGCCACGTGCCGTTGACGGCCCCGAAAAGATCGAATCTGCGTTTGTTCATCGTCGCCCTCCTCCCTTAGAACAGCCGCGCGTCCACGATCTTGTCCGCAATCTTGTTCACGCCCGTGACCAGAATGAAGGCGATCACGGATTTAAGCATGTTGACGGCCGTGGCGTAGCTGTAGTCGGGGAAGCCGGTGGACTGGAAAACGATGCGGTATACGTAGGTCTGTATCACGTCGGCGGTGGAATACACGCTCTGGTTGTACATCAGCAGGATACGGTCCAGGTTGATCGTGAAAATGTTGCCCACGCTGATGATGAGCATAACGATCACCGTGGTGGAGATGCCGGGCAGGGTGATGTACCACATCTTCTTCCAGCGGTTGGCGCCGTCCACCTCCGCCGCCTCGTACAGGGCGGGATCGATGGCCGTGATGGCAGCGATGTAAATGATGGCCGAGTAACCGAAGGTCTGCCAGACCTCCAAAAGGATGTACAAAGGCCGGAACCACTCCGGCTTGGCCATAAAATTGATCGCCTTCCCGCCGGACGCGGTGATCAGGTTGTTCACCAGCCCGGAGCTGCGGGAAAGCAAGGTGTACAGAATGCTGACCATGACGGCCGCGGAAATGAAGTAGGGCAAAAAGCTGAAGGACTGCACCATGGAACGGACGTGCTTGTTGCGCACCTCGTTGAGAAACAGCGAAAACAGGATCGGGATGGGAAAGGCGACCGCGATGGAAAGCACCGCCAGGATCAGGGTGTTTCGGACGATCACAAGAATGTAGGGGTCGCGGAAAATGCGGGCGAAGTTCGCCAGCCCCACCCAATCGCTGTGGAAAATTCCCTTTGCGGCGCTGAAATCCTGAAAGCTGATCCACATCGCCCCCACGGGGCCGATCTTGAAGAGCAGCAGAATCAGGAAGCCCGGAATCAGCAGCAGATAGAGGCGGAAGTTCTTGCGCACATCCCTGCGCATCCGCTGCCGAAGCGTGGCGGACCGGCGCGCCGGCACCGCCGCGGCAGGTTGCCTGGTCGTTTGCATGGGAACCCTCCTTTAGGTCGCGATGCGTCCGGCGCCGCCATAAGCGGCGCCGGACGCCCGGTGAAAGGGTGGGATCGGTTTATTTCCTGCCCGCGCGCGCCGGCAAGCGGGGCGCGCACGGGTGGAAATCGGTTGGGATCAGCCGCCGTAGGTGGCCTGGTAGGCGGCCAGCTGGATCTCCTCGATGCGGGAGAGGCCCAGCGAGTTCATTTCGTCCTGGAAGGCGGCCCATTCGCTCTCGGTCAGCTCGCGGTCGCCGTCGATGAAGCTGACGACGCCGGCCATTTCCGCGTCGTACACGGAGGCGACCAGGTTGCTCAGCTCCTTGGACTGGTCTTCGGTAAACTTGAGGACGTAGGAGGTCATGAGGTTCTCAGGCACCAGCAGGCGGCCGGCGGCCTCGGCGATCAGCGGAGCGTTCCACTGGAAGAACGCCGCGTCGATAACGGGTTTGCACACCGTCAGGCGGTCGGAGAGGAAGCTCCAGCGCTTTTCGCCGGCGGGAGTGCTTTCCTCGGTGCTGTAGTCCACGATGAACTTCCTGCTGCCGTCGGCTTCGGTCTCGAAGCTTTCGCCTTCCACGCCGTAGTTGGCGAGGATCTGTCCTTCGTCGCTGTAGAAGTAATCGATGAAGGTCAGGATGGTCTTGATGGTGTCTTCGGAGCAGTTGGCGTTCACGGCCGTGCAGCACTCGTCGTTGTATTTGAGCGACGTGGTGACGGGCATGGTCTCGCCGCCTTCGCCCTTGAGGAAGTTGAGGACGCCCATCTGGTAGTCGGGATCGTTGTCCGGGCCGCCGTTGTCCATAAACCACTGGGCACGGTTGTAGTAATCGTAGAAGATGCTGCCGTTGCCGTTGAGCATGGTGGCTTCCCAGTCGGCCTCGCCCATGGTGCCCGCGACCCAGTCGGGGTTGATGAGGCCTTCGTCGTACCAGGTCTTCATGGTCTGGGCCATGGTGTAGGCGCCGTCGTTCATGATGTCGATGGAGCCGTCCTTGTAGTGGCCGCTCACGTAGATGCCGTTGGACTCGGTAGCGGAGATGTTGCTGGCGGCGCCGAACCAGGCGGCGAAGCGCACGACCGCGTCGCGGCCGCAGAGGGGATAGTAGTTCTTGTTATCCGCGCCGTAGTAGGCTTTGAGGGTGCGCAGCGCGTTGGTGAAGTCGTCCACCGTCACGATGCTGTCGGGATCGATGCCGGCCTTCTCGAAGTGGTCGGCGCGATAGCCGATGAAATCGGCGAAGATCGGCGTTTCCTTGCACAGGGCGTAGATCGCGCCGTCGGAGCTGGTCACCAGGGACTTGTAGGCCGGGTTGGCGTCCAGGTAGGCCTGGATGTTCGGAGCGTACTTGGCGATGTAGGGAGCCAGGTCCGCGAACACGCCCTGCGGGCCGTACACGTTGGTCTGGGCCAGTTTGGTCATCACGGCGTCGGGCAAAGTGTTGCTGATGATGCGCTGGTCGACCTCGGCGTAGCAGTCGGAGAACTCCTCCGGGCCATACACGTAATCCACGTGGATGCCCGTGCGCTGTTCGGCGACGTCGTACCATTTGAGTTCTTTGATCCAGTCGATGTAGGTGGACCGCATGAACATGGAGTAGGTGCCGTTTTCGCCCTCCGCCGAAGCGGTGGAAACGAAGCCGATCGCCAGGCCGACGACGATGGTCAGCGTTAGCAGCAGGGAAAGCGTTTTTTTCAGGTGAGCCATGATTTTTCCTCCTTACCTAATTGGGTTCTGTATCGATATGGGATCATCCTTCGCCGGGAAGCGCCTGTCCCGCCATGCGGTTCCGGGCGAAGCCGATCGCATAATCCAGGGCGTTGATCAGGCTTGCTTCGCTTGCCGTGCCCAGGCCCGCCTGATCGAAGGCCGTGCCGTGGTCCACCGAGGTTCGGATAATCGGCAGTCCCAGTGTGATGTTCACGCCGCTGACCGTTTTCCAGCGCTTGGCCTGGGCGTCGTACTCGAAGCCCAGCACCTTCAGCGGGATGTGCCCCTGGTCGTGGTACATGGCGACCACCGCGTCGTACCAGCCGCCGCGCGCCTTGGAAAACACCGTGTCCGGCGGCACGGGGCCGAGGGCGTCGATGTCCTCCGCCCGGGCCTGGCGCACGGCGGGTTCGATCTCCTCGATCTCCTCCCGGCCGAACAGGCCGTGCTCCCCGGCGTGGGGATTGAGCCCCGCCACGCCGATCCGCGGCCGGGCGATGCCCATATCGCAGCAGGCGGCGTGCGCGATGCGGATCACCTCCAGCACGCGCGCCTTCTTGACCCTGTCGCAGGCTTCCCGGAGGCTTACGTGCGTGGATACGTGCACGACGCGGAGGTTTCCGTATGCCAGCATCATGGTATAGTCGGGCGTGTGGGTATACGCGGCGTACAGTTCGGTGTGCCCGGCAAAGTGGTGGCCCGCGGCGTTGAGCGCCTCCTTGTTGAGCGGGTTGGTAACGGTGGCGTCCACCTCCCCCGCCATGGCCAGCTCGATGGCCTTGACCACGTAGCGGAAAGCGGCCTCGCCCGCCTCCGGGGACACCGTGCCGATCGACAGCGGCGGCGCGGCCGCGCCCACCTCCAGCACGTCCACCGTGCCGGGTTCGAAGCGCGCCTGCGCAACGGCGGACACCGGGTTGATCGTCAGGGCGGGAATGCCGGGAACGGCTTTGGCGCTGTTCAGGATCCACGCGTCGCCGATCACCAGCGGGCGGCAGCGCGCGTACACGTCCGGGTGGGCGAGCGCCTTCAGGGTAATCTCCGGGCCGATGCCCGCGGGGTCGCCCAGGGTAACGGCCAGAATCGGTCTTTCCATCAGCACACGCCTTTCTCCGCGGCGTCCGCGAGCGCCGCGCGCAGCGCGGCCAGTCCCTCGTCGGAAAGCGACCCGAAGGGCCTGCGGCATTGGCCCACCGGGTAACCCAGCAGGTTCACGGCGGTCTTGACGACGGTGTTGGGGTTACCGTAGCGGAAGCAGGCGCGGAAGTCGGCAATCGCGTCCTGCCGGCGCTGCGCCTCGGCCAGGTCGCCCGCGAGGAAGGCCTCGTAGATCGCCATCATGTTTTTGGGAAACACGTTGGCGCAGCCCGCGATGCCGCCCGCACCGCCCGCCTTGAGGGTGGGCAGGATCAGCGAATCGTTGCCGGAGAGGATGCGGAAGTCTTTACGGAACCGGGTTTGCTCGATATAGGCGAGCAGGTTGTCGAAGTTTCCGCTGCTGTCCTTGGCGCCCACGACGTTGCGCAGTTTGGCAAGCCGGCCCACCGTCTCGGGCGCGAGGGCGTTGCCGGCGCGCGCCGGGATATTGTAGAGGATCATCGGCAGGTCGACCGCTTCCGCCACGTCGCGGTAATGCTCGTACAGGTCCTGCTGGGACGCGGCGGCGAACCACGGCGTGACGATGGAGAGAAAGTCCGCGCCGATCGCTTTGGCCTTAAGGCTCAGTGCGACGGTCGCCCGGGTGCCTACGCACCCCGTGCCCGCGTAGACCGGCACGCGGCCGTTCACGTGTTCCACGGCGGCCTCGAGCACCGCCTCCTTTTCCCCGTCGGTCAGAATGTAGCCCTCGCCGTTGGTGCCGAAGCAGAAAATGCCGTGCACCCCCGCGGCGATCAGGCGGTCGATCTGCTCGCGCAGCTGGGACAAATCGACGCTTTCGTCCGCGTTCATGGGCGTGAGGATGGGAACGATGATGCCCTTGATGTCCTTCATGAACGGCCTCCTTACAGTACCGAAGCGTACAGGCGACGCGCATCCTGCGCGGTCACGGGGCGCGGGTTGTTGTTCAAAAGCCGGGTGACCCCCATACCGGCTTCGACCAGCGAATCCAGATCGGCGGCCGTTACGCCGTAGGCGGCCAGCGACGTGGGGATGTTCAGCCGCGAAAGCATCCTTTGCATCCGGTCGAGCAGCTTCTCCGCCCTGGCGGCGGCGTCGAGCCCCGGCGAGGGTTCCACCGCGTCCATCACGGCCGCGAGGGCCGGGGCGCAGGCCGGGGCGTTGAAGCGCATGACCGGCATGAGCATGATGGCGTTGGAGACCCCGTGGGGGATGTGGTAGCGGCCGCCCAGCGGATAGCTCAGCGCGTGCACCGCCGTGGTGCCCGAGGCGGTGATCGCCACGCCGCCGTAGTACGCCGCCAGCAGCATGGCGTTCTTGGCCTCGTATGCGTCCGGGTCCAAGCAGGCCGCCTCCAGATGGGCGAAGATCAGCTTGAGTGCTTCCAGCGCGAACAGGTTGCTGAACGCGGTCGCCTTGTTGGAAGTATAACACTCAACGGCGTGGCACAGCGCGTCCGCGCCGGTGGAGGCCGCCACGTGCGCGGGAAGCTTGGCCGTCATCTCCCCGTCCAGGATCACCAGATCGGCGATCATTGCGGGGTTCACGATGCCCACCTTCAATTGCTTCTCCGGCACGGTCACGATGCTGTTGGGCGTGGCCTCCGCGCCGGTGCCCGCGGTGGTGGGGATCATCACGGCGGGGACGGTCTTGCGGCCCAAAAGCGGATCGGCCAGCAGATCACGCACTCCGTAGGCGTCCGTGGCGGCGATGGAGGCGAGCTTGGCCACGTCCATCACGCTGCCGCCGCCGATGGCGACGATCAGCTCCGCGCCGCTTTGGCGGAAGGCGTCCACCGTCTTTTGCGCGTCGTCGCAGACGGGCTCGGGTTTCAGGTCGGAAAGCACGGTAAGCTCCTTGCCCGCGTTCCGAAGCGCGGCGAGCATCTTTTGCGCGCCGGGCGTGCCCGCCACCGCCGCGTCGGTGAAGACGCAGACCCGGCGGTAGGGCGCGGCGAAGGCCGCGAGCCTTTCCTGGCCGTCATTCCCCCAATACGTTTGCGGGGGCATTCGCAGTGTGAAGCCCATTTCCGTTCCTTCCTTTCGCCGCCTCCGCGATGCGCAGCAGCAGCCGTTCGTCCCCGAAGCCGCCCGACTTGGAGACCATCCGCACGGTGCGGCCGGCAAACGCCACCGAAAACATGACCACGCCGGGGTCGATCTCCCTTTCCACGGTGATGTCCGGGGAGGGCAATTGCCGCATGATGCCTGTGAGCGTGTCGCCCCCGATGATCATGGGCAGGAAGCGTTCCGACAGGTCGCCGTACAAAAGGCGTTTGAGAATCTCGCCCAGACGGTCGGCGGCGGCCCGGCTGACGGCCTGCTTGCCCGCCTCGTCCGCCTGGCGGAGCGTTTCGAGGGTCTCCTCGTCGATTCCCTCCGTTTCGAGGATCACGCCGGTTTCGCCGTCCAGCGCGGCCCGAACGGCGTCCGTCAGGCGCCGGCCTTCGGCGGTATCCAGGTAACCGGGGGTCGACTGCTGCGACCGCGTCAGCGTAATGCGCCGGAAGCCGGCGGCGGCGGCGGCCCGCAGCTGGCGTCGGGTGATGGGGTTGAGGCTGCCGCAGAGCACCAGCAGAGGTTTGCCCGGCAGCGGGCGGTCCACGTAGCGGCCGTTCATGCCCATCAGCGCCGGCAGCACCGAGGCGAACGCCGCGCAGCCCGCCAGCAGCGCAAGCTTGCCTTCGCGCTTGAGCGCCTCGCCGATCAGCAGAAAATCCTCGTTGCGCTCCGCGTCGAAGATGCCGATGGTCGGCGCGTCCGCGGCGGTATCGTACGTCTGCGCCCGGGGGTAAAACCGCAGCCGCACCTCCTGGCCCTTAAAAAGCTCCGCCACGTTGGACGTGCGCACGGGCTCGAAGGGGTCCTGGCCGAACGGGCTCAAATGGATGGGGACGCCCTCGTTATACTGCACGCCGCCCAGCGTGGGCCGGTGCATATCGGGGAACGCGGGCGCGAACGCCAGAAAAGAGCGGTCGCTCTCCAACAGCGCCGCCGTGAGCGTCGCGCCCACGTTGCCCCGGAGGCCGGAATCCGTCTTCAGGTAGATCACTTCTGTGTCCGCCGCCACGGCCAGCGCGACCAGGCGCCGTACGGCGGCGGCCGCGGCGGCGGCCGACAGGTGCCGCGTTTCCGCGTCCACCACAAGCACGTCCGCGTTGCCGCAGGTCAGGGCCGATTCGTCTACGGATTGACCCATCGCAATTTTGATGATGACGTCATAGGGGGCGAACTGGACGCCTACGTCCAGCGCGCCTGTGAAATCATCCGCGATGATGACCAATCGCATAGGTCACACTCCAGACATACGTTCTTTTTTGAAACACTTTTACAGCGTATCGTGCTTCATGTCGGTCTATTGGCCTGCTCTACGTTTCAACACAGTTATCATATCACCCGATACGGCCCGTTTTCAACCATTATTTAGGCCCCGTTTTGCGAAATATCGTTTAATTTTGAATCAACTATATTGCATTATTGATTTTCTTATGATATAATTTCATTATGAAACACTATCTTATGCGGAGAGGGACAGACACATGAACCAGGTGAAAGTGCTGGGCATCGCGCCCTACGAGGGAATGCTCCACCAGATGCGGCAGGCGGCCGCCAAACGGGACGACATCGCGCTGACCGCCTTCGTGGGCGACATGCAGACCGGCGCGGCCATCGCCAGCCGCTATACGCCCGACGATTTCGACGTCATCCTCTCCCGCGGCGGCACCGCGGAGATGATCCGCCGCCAGAGCAGCCTGCCGGTGGTGGAAATCACCCTGTCGGCTTACGACATCCTCCGCTCCATCAAGCTGGCGGAGACCGGCAGCGGCAAATACGCCATCATCGGCTTTCCCGCCATCACCCGCAACGCGCGGTTCCTGTGCGATATGCTCCGCTACAACGTGGACATCTTCACCATCAACGACGAGGAGGAGGCGCGCGCCGCCATGCGCCGCTTGAGCAGCGACGGCTACGCCATGGTGCTGTGCGATATGATCGCCAGCTCCACCGCCCAGCATTACGGCATACCGGCCATGCTGATCAACTCCGGACAGGAGAGCGTGGAGCTGGCCATGGAGCAGGCCGTGCAGAGCAGCCGCACCTACCGGCAGTTAAAGGAACGGATGCGGTTTTTTCGCGGAATCGCGGAGGCGCAGCCGCAGCGCCTGCTGGTGCTGGACGAGCGTGGCGAGCCGTGCTACGACTCCCATACCGATCCGCTGCCGGCGCCCGTGCTAGCCAGGCTCCACGCCGCCATCGAGCCGATCCTCTCCGACGGCGTCAAGCGGTTCTTCTGCGAGGTCGCCAGCAAGCACTTCAACATTACCGGCACCCGCGTTACGATCAACGAGCAGACCTACATCGTCTACTCCCTGCAAAGCGGCAAGGCCGCGCTTTCGCTGGAGAAATACGGCATCCACCTGATCGACAAGGAGGAGGCGACCGACCGGTTTTTCAACTCCTTCTACGGCATCACGCGCTCCTCCAGCGCGGAGGGCGTGGATATCGACCGCTACGCCCGGCGGCGCGACGCGGTGGTCATCCTGGGGGAATTCGGCACGGGGAAGGACCAGATGGTGCGCCTTCTGTACGCCAAAAGCGATCTCAGCCGCGCGCCGCTGGTGATTGTCGACTGCGCGCAGCTGCGCGCGCGCGGCTGGAACTACCTGCTGGAAAACAAGTATTCGCCGCTGACGGAAACGGATATTACCATTCATTTTAAAAACATCAGCGCCCTGACGGACGAGCAGTTTCTGGAACTGTTCATGATGATCAAGGACATGCACGTGCACCAGCGCAACCGCCTCATCTTCGGTGCTTCCACGGACGCCAGCCGATCCTCGGAGGAGCGCATCCGCAAAATCGTGGACTGGTTTTCCTGCCTGGTCATCACCATGCCGTCCATGCGCGAAAACCGCGGGGCCATCCCGCAGCTGGCGAGCCTGTACATCAGCACCCTCAACATGCTCTACGCCAAGGAGATCATCGGGCTGGAGCCCGAGGGCCTGCGGCTTTTGGAAAACTACGGCTGGCCCAACAACTACGACCAGTTCAAGCGCATCCTCAACGAGCTGGTGTTGGAAACCGACACGTCCTTCATCCGCACCGAGGCGATCCGCGCCCTGCTCCGGCGGGAGATACGCATGTTCGGCGAAAACGGCGGCGAAGGCTTCACCGTACGCAGGGACATGACGCTGGAGGAAATCGACCTGTCCGTTCTCAAGCAGGCGCTGGCGCAGGAGCACGGCAACCAGAGCGCCGTGGCCAAGCGCCTGGGCATCAGCCGCACCACCCTTTGGCGGATGCTGCAGAAATGCGTCGACGCCGAACCTTCCGGCGGCGCCGACGCCGGTTTACATTCCGGCCCCGTTCGTGTAGAATAATCCCGTTTTTCAATCCGGCAAACGAAACGGCAAAGGAAGGGTTCAAATGGCGAATCTGTTCGAAACGATCATGCTGATCTGCTTTGGCGTGTCCTGGCCCGTATCGGTCTACAAATCCTGGGTCTCCCAAAAAACCGGCGGCAAGAGCCTTTTGTTTCTGTGCCTCATCGAGTTCGGCTATCTGGTGGGGCTGGCCGGCAAGCTGATCTACAACCCCAGCTACGTGATCGCCGTCTATCTGCTCAATATTCTTTTCGTTACCGTCGATATCGCCCTGTATTTCCGCAACCGCGCCCTGGAGGCCAAGGAGCGCGACGCCTGAACGGGCCTTATCGAAATTCGAACCATTAACGCCGGTTAGAATTTGGATTACGCGTTCCCGTCCGGAGCGAGCGTCAGGTAGTACGGGCAGATATCCTCGTATCGGCCGTCCTTCAGGCGAAAGCCGCCCGGAATAACCCCCAGCGGCACGAACCCGAGCCGCTCGTACAGGCGTCTGGCGCGCACGTTGGTAGCGACGACAGCGTTGAATTGCAGGATGCGGAAGCCGTGCGCCCTCGCCTGCGCCACGCAGTCGGTCACCAGCCTTTCCCCGATGCGCATCCCGCGGGTGTGCGCCGCCACCGCGTAGCTCGCGTTGCAGATGTGCCCGCAACGGCCGATGTTGTTGGGGTGGAGGATGTAGAGGCCCAGAATGGCCCCGTCCCCCTCCGCCTGCGCCACGGCGCAGTAGCTCTGGCTTTTGAAAAAAAGCGCGCCGCTTTCCTCCGTGAGCGTCTCCTCCTGGGGAAAGGCGATCCCCTCCTCCACGATCTGGTTCCAAACGGCGATCATGCCGCGCACGTCGCCCGGCTGAAACGCCCTGATTCGTACGTCCATCGTACCCGCTCCTCCGCCGCGGCTCCGCGCCGCGGTTTTTTCTTTCGCGCGACGGATTGCGCCCGTCAGCCGCCCAGCTTGCTTTGCACGCACTGTTTGATGATCTCGGCGCAATGCGCGCGCCCCACCCGCGCGCTGTTCAGGCACAGGTCGTAGTGGATGGCCTTCTTCCAGTCCTCGCCGGTGTAGTATTTGTGGTAATCCGAGCGGTACTTGTCGGTGCGTTTGATCATCCGCCCCGCCTCGTCCGCGCCCATGCCGGTGCGCTCCATAATCGACTTGACGCAGTCCTCAAACGGCGCCTGAACGCTCACGCTCACCACGTTGGGCAGGTCGCGCAACACGTAGTTGGCCGCCTTGCCCATGACCACGAAGGATTCCGTCTGCGCGAGCATCCTGAGGATCTTCACCTGATAGTTGAACAGGTTCATCTCCGAGACGAACTTGCGGTTTTCGGGGGTCAGCACGTTCCCGTAATGCTCCCGGTCGGGCACCTGCATCAAAAGCCGGCGGTTGAACTTCTCGTCCGCCAGCACGAACAGCTCCTCGCTGATGCCGCTCTCCTGCGACGCCAGTTCCAAAAGCTCCTTGTCCAGAAGCTTTACGTTCATATCCCCCGCAATCTGCAAACCGATCTGCTTCCCCCCGCTGCCGAACCCCCGCGCGATGGTGACCACGAAGTTTTTCATGCCAGACGCCCTCCTTTTTCGGTGTGGACGGCCGCGCCGCCCCCGCTGCGGACGCGGATCGACGAACGCAAAGTTTCTTCTGGCCCCGCGCGCGGTTTTCCTGCCGAGGTCGGAAAGGCGGCGCGTTTTTTAGCCGTGCGCGCGGTGGGAATATGCATGCGTCGCTTTGGTTTTATTCATTTTCCTTCCGCATGTTTTTTTATTGTTTATCAAAACGCCCCGATTGACAGCTGCGCAAAGGGGCAAGTATAATTGTAAAATCAAATCGGTGTCGCCCGGTTTGCATTATCCGCGGCTCAATCCTGCAAAACGTGTTTCTCACGCAATCCTGACGGGGTGGCCAATCGAAAAAACCGTGAAGCAAAGGAGCTTCTCCGGCCTTACCGGGCCGCGGGGAGCTTTTTTGAATATCCGAAGCACGGCCTGCGCCGACTCGGAAATGATGAGGAGGAGTCCCCTTATGAAACGAGCCCTCTCCTTGGTGTTGTCGTTGACCCTTACGATGGTGATGCTGGCGTGCTGCGTTCCCGCATCGGCCGAAGCGAGCCTTCCGGTGATCAAAATCGCCAGCTGCACCCCGCTGTCCGGGAGCCAGGCGGCCATGGGCGAAGTGATCAAAAACGGTATCGAGCTGGCGTACAACGAGCGCGTGGCGGAGTTTAAGGAATTGGGCTTCGATCTGCAGTTCGCCCCGCAGGACGATCAGGCCGACCCCAAGGTCGGCGTGAGCATCGCGCAGCGGCTGATCGAGGACAAGGACTTCCTCGCGGTGGTCGGCCACTGGAACTCCGGCGTGGCCATCCCCTCCTCCGAGGTGTACAACCAGGGCGGCCTGGCCATGGTCTCGCCCGCCAATACCGCGACTGCCGTTACCGACCGGGCGCTGCCGGTGGTCAACCGCATCTGCGCCCGCGACGACGCGCAGGGCCCCGCCGGCGCGGACTTCCTCTACAGCCTGGGGCTGACGAGCGTGTTCATCATTCAGGATAAGACCACCTACGGCCAGGGCGTGGCCGACGAATTCAAAAAGCGCTTCGAGGCCATCGGCGGCACGGTGCTGGGCTACGAGGGCATCACCGCGGGCGAGGCCGACTACAGCGCGGTGGAGGAAATGATCCGCGCCAGCGGCGCGCAGGCGGTGTACTTCGGCGGCATCTACCCCGAGGGCGGGCTGATGATCAAGCAGCTCGCCGAAAAGGGCATTGCCGTAACCTTCCTGGGCCCGGACGGCATGGACTCGGTGGAGCTGGTCAACATCGCGGGCGACGCGGTGATCGGCGCCTATTACACCTCCACCGCCGCGGGCGTGGCGAACACCGATAAGGGCCACGCCTTCGCGACGGCCTACCAGGCCGCCTACGGCCACGAGCCCGAGGGCTACGCCGCCTACGGCTACGACGCCATGAACGTAACCCTGGACGGCATCAAGGCCGCCATCGCCGCAAACGGCGGCGCGCTGCCCACCCGCGAGCAGGTGGTTACGGCCGTGCGCGCCACCAGCGGCTACGAGGGCGTCGCGACCAACGTCACCTTTAACGACATCGGCGACAACACCGAGGCGAAGGTGTACATCCTGGGCTTCAGCGAGGCGGTGTACCCGGCGGAAGTCATCAAATCCATCGCCGTGACCGAGTACCTCAAGTAATCCTTACGGTCTGCGCAAAGGCAGACGTAAAGGGTATTTGTTCAGCGGCTACCTAGCGATCGCGCCGCCTGCGGGGAAAGGGGTGTGCCCTTTCCCCGCGGGCGGCGGCAGGGAGGTCGGCACAGGATGAACCAACTGCAAACGCTGGTGAAGATCATTCCCCAGCTGTTATCCGACGGGCTCACCCTCGGTTTCGTGTACGCGATCGTCGCGATCGGCTACACCATGGTGTACGGCATTCTGGAATTCATCAACTTCGCCCACAGCGAGCTGTTCATGTTCGGCGCGTTCGTGGGCACGGAAGTGCTTTTGCTGCTCAAGTCGCTGGGCATTTTGGCCAACATGTCGCCCACGCTCGCGCTGATCATCGCGCTGCTGGTCGCCACCGTCATGAGCGGCGGGCTGGGCGTGGCGGTGGACCGCATCGCTTACCGCCCGGTGCGAAGCGCGCCCAAGCTTGTGCCCTTCATTTCCGCCATCGGCGTTTCCTTCATCCTGCAGGACGTGGTGCGCATGGTGGAGGAAGCGAAAAACGGCAACTATTACCTCTACGCGCCCACCCTGTTCACCAACCGCATCCAGATTACGCAAAGCATGGTGGTGCCGGAAAAAACGCTGTATATCGTGGGGCTGTGCCTGCTCATGATGGCGGCGCTGACCCTGTTCGTCAACAAGAACAAATGGGGCAAGGCCATGCGCGCCGTGGCGCAGGACCGGGATACCGCCCGGCTCATGGGCATCAACGTGGACCTGGTCATCTCCATGACGTTCCTCATCGGCGCCGGCATGGGCGGCGCGGCCGGCACGCTGTTTTCCGTGCAGTACGGCTCCATTTCGCCCTACTCCGGCTTCATCCTCGGCATGAAGGCGTTCACCGCCGCGGTGTTCGGCGGCATCGGCAAAATACCGGGCGCGATGCTGGGCGGCATCCTGCTGGGGCTGATCGAGGTGTTCGGCGCGTCCTTCCTGGGCGCGCTTACCGGCGGCGTGTTCGGCTCCGAGTATAAGGACGTGCTCGCCTTCGCCATCCTCATCCTGATCCTGATTTTCAAGCCCAGCGGCCTGCTGGGCAAGCCCGTGGGAGAGAAGGTGTGAGCATGGTCAGAAAGCAAAAAGCAACCGCGGCGGGCGCGGAAACGCTTTCCTTCCGGGACATGAACGCCGGCCAGCGCGTGTGGTTCGCGGCGTTGATGCTCTTTATCGTGGCGATGCCGGTATGGCTGCTTACGGACCCCGGCAACAGCGTGGCGTTCGTGCTGTTCCTTCTGTCGCTTCTGGGCATCCAGAAAAGCCGCCTGCCCGTGTGGGCGAAAATCGCGCTGGCAGCCGTCGATCTGATCGTCGTAATCCCCATCGTGGGGCAAACCTCCGGCACCTACGCGCGCGTCGCCACGATGATCGGCATCTACGCCATCCTCGCGATGGGCCTGAACATTGTGGTGGGCTTCACGGGCCTTCTGAACCTGGGCTACGCCGCCTTCTACGCCGTGGGCGCGTACACCTACGCCATCTTCGCCTCCTCGCAGGCCAACAACTCTATGCCCTTCGGCAGCTTCCCGCTGTCGGGCAACTGGTTTTGGCTGTTCCTGCTCATCGCGCTGGTGGTGTCGGGGTTCGTCGGCTTCCTGCTGGGACTGCCGGTGCTGCGGCTGAAGGGCGATTATCTGGCGATCGTCACCCTGGGCTTCGCGGAGATCATCCGCCTGTTGTTCAACAACCTTTCCAAGCCGATCAACCTCACCAACGGCCCCATGGGCATCACGCCCATCCAGGCGCCGATGCTGTTCAACCTAAAGCTCAACAAGCCCGTGGATTTCTACTGGATCGTGCTGGGGCTGTTCCTTTTAACGGTGCTGGTGATTCGCAACCTGCAAAACTCGCGCATCGGCCGCGCCTGGGTCGCCATCCGCGAGGACGAGCTGGTGGCCCGCACCATGGGCGTGCCGGTGGTGCGCATGAAGCTGTTGTCCTTCTCCATCGCCGCCGGGCTGGCGGGCATGATGGGCGTGGTGTTCGCCGCCATGCAAAGCTACGTGGATCCCACCAGCTTTACGTTCATGGAGTCGATCATCATCCTGTGCATGGTCATCCTGGGCGGCACGGGCAGCGTGCAGGGCGTCATCATCGGGGCGCTGGCGGTGATCGTGCTGCAATTGCAGATTCTGAAGGACGCCTCCAACTACCTCACGGCGCTTACGACCTCCGGCGTTTTGGACCTGCCCTCGTGGCTCAACCCCGCCAAGTACGAACGCCTCATTTTCGGCCTGATCCTGGTGCTGATGTGCATTTTCCGTCCCAACGGCATCCTGCCGGAAAAGCGGGTGCTGAAAATGAAGGAAAAGCTCGGCTTCAAGTCCGGAAAGCGCGCCGACGGGAAGGAGGGTGAGTAACGTGCCTCTGCTGGTCGTCAAAAGCCTGACCAAAACCTTCGGTGGTCTGACCGCCATCAACAGCGTGGACTTCACCATGGACGAGCACCAGATCGTGAGCGTCATCGGCCCCAACGGCGCGGGCAAAACCACGTTTTTCAACATGATCAGCGGTTATTACCCGGTGGACAGCGGCTCCATCACCTTCGACGGGCACCGGCTGACCAAGCTGACCCCGGAAAAGGTGGCCGCCCACAAAATCGCCCGCACGTTTCAGAACATCCGCCTGTTCCAGAACATGCTGGTGGCGGAAAACATCCTGGTCGGCTATTACATGAACATGAAAGCCAATATTCTGGACATCGTTTTTCACACCGGGAAGATGCGCCGCGAGGAGAGCGAAGCCTACGACAAGGTGATGCAGCTGCTGAGCTACGTGGGGCTTTCCGGCAAGGAAAACGAGCTGGCGCGCAACCTTTCCTACGGGCAGCAGCGCCGGCTGGAAATCGCCCGCGCGCTGGCGATCGAGCCGAAACTGCTGATGCTGGACGAGCCCGCCGCCGGCCTGAACCCGCGCGAGACCGAAGAGATGAAGCAGTTCATCCTCCGCCTCCGCGACGACCTGAACACCACCATCCTGCTGATCGAGCACGACATGAAGCTGGTGATGGGCCTTTCGGACAAGATCACCGTGCTCAACTACGGCACCAAGATCGCCGACGGCACCCCCGAGGAGATTCGCGGCAACGAGGACGTGATCAAGGCGTATCTGGGCGTGGAGGACGATGACGACGAGGACGAGGAGGTGCGTGCATGAGCGAACCGATCCTGGCGCTGGAGGGCGTCAACACCTTTTATGGGAAGATTCACGCGCTGCACGACATCTCCTTTACGGTGCAGCCCGGCGAAATCGTCACGCTGATCGGCAGCAACGGCGCGGGCAAATCCACCACGCTTCGCACCATCTCCGCCCAGATCGCCCCCGCCTCGGGCCGGGTGCTGTTCAAGGGCAAAGTGATCAGCCGCATGCCCGCCCACGAGGTGGTGGGGCTGGGCATCGCCCACGTGCCGGAGGGCCGCAAGATATTCCCGGCGCTCACGGTGGAGGAAAACCTGCAGATGGGCGCGTTTCGCATCCGGGACGGCAAGAAGAACGCCGAGAACTTCGCCCGGGTGTACGAGCTGTTCCCGCGCCTCAAGGAGCGCTACCGCCAGCGCGGGGGCACCCTGTCCGGCGGCGAGCAGCAGATGCTGGCCATCGGCCGCGCGCTGATGAGCGAGCCGGAGCTGCTGCTGATGGACGAGCCCTCCATGGGTCTGGCGCCGATGCTGGTGGAACTGATCTTCGAATCCATCAAACAGCTGAACAAGGAGGGCATCACCATTTTGCTGGTGGAGCAGAACGCCAAAAAGGCCCTGAAGGTATCCAACCGGGCCTACGTGCTGCAGACCGGGCAGATCACCCTTTCGGGCACGGGCCGGGAACTGTTGAAAAACGATACCGTGCGGGAGGCGTACCTGGGTTGAGCCGCTCAGGAGCCCGTCGACTTGTAGCGGCTTAAGCCGAAGCGCCAGAAGGCGTAGGCGGGCAGAGCGAACAGCAGGCTCATGAGCGGCGTGAGCATGTAGAACACGTTCGTTTCGCGGCCGATGAGGTACAAAAACGGGTAGTACTGGAACAGCGCCAGCGGGATCACGTAGGTCAGAAAGCGCAGAACGTCCTTTCCGTACACCGAGAACGGATACCGGCCGAACTCCCGGCCGCCGTCGGTGAACACGTTCATGAACTCCAGCCCTTCCAGCGTAAAAAACGACAGGGCAGCATAGATCAGGAACAGGCAGAAAAACACGACGCTTCCGCAGGAGACCATCAGTACGAGCGTGACGATCTTGTCCGCCGTCCAACGCACGCCGCTCGTGGGAATCGCGTAGGCGAAAACCAGCGCCGCCTGTATAAGCCTGCCCAGACGCGTAAAATCCATCTGCGCGGCCAGCACCTGGAACACCAGCCCGCGCGGCCGCACCAGCGCCCGGTCGAACTCGCCGTTGCCGATCATGCGCGGGAAAACGTCGAACCCGCGGCCGAAGCATTCCGCCAGCGAGAAGGCCATCAGCACCGCCGCGAAGCACAAAAGCACCTGCTCGAAGCCGAAGCCCTCCACGGTGTTGAAGCGCGTGAACATGAACCACACGCCCAGCAGGCCCGTGAAGGAGGTCATAAACTGCCCAAGCACCGTCAGGAAGAACGACGCCTTATACTGCATCTGGCTTTTGAGGTGCATGGAGAAGAACTTCAGGTACAGCCGCATATCATCCCCCCTGCGCCACGACTTTGCGCAGCGCTTTTTTCATGGCCAGCCGGCCCAGGCACACCAGCGCCGCCAGCCAGAACGCCTGCAGCGCGAGGCCCCGCAGCGCGTCGATCCCGGCGATATTGCCGCTGTAAATGCGCAGCGGCATGTTTTGCATGGACGCGAAGGGCAGCAGTTCCGCAATCGCGCGGAAGGGCTCAGGGAAAAACGGCAGCGGCACCGTGGCGCCGGCCAGAAAATCGGCCAGGACGGCGGCGATGATCCGCACCCCCGCGGGGGACAGGGTAAAGAACGTGGACACGTACACCAGCATCGCAAACGCCACCACAACGCCCAGACTCAGGGCGGCGGAGAGCAGGAACATTAACAGCTGCGTCCATCCCGCCGGCGGCGTCAGGCCGTAGGGCGCGGGGAGCAGGAAAGCCACGATCAGGATGGGAAAACACCTCAGCACGGCCCTGGCCATCCGGTTGGCCACGGACTGGCAAAACCAGCGGCCGTACAGGTCCACCGGACGGGAAAGCTCGTAGGCGATTCCCCCGTCGACGATGGCCCGGAAGATTTCCGCCTCAAAAAACCAGGCCATGAAAAGCGCCAAAAACGCCTGCTGCAGCCAGATATACGTAACCGTCTGGGCAAACGTCATGGGAAACGCCGCGGGGTCGGCCCGGTAAAAGGCCGCAAACGCAAGAATCTCCATAAAGCCCCAAGCGAACTGCGTCGCCATGCCGGCCAGCGCCGCGGCGCGGTACTGGAGGCTGGTGGTAAAGCGGATGCGGAAGATCGCCAGATACGCCCTCATATGCGGTACTCCCGGTAGAGCGAAGCCACCATTTCCTCCGCGCCGACGCCCGAAACGGAGATGTCCAGCACCTCCGTCTGCCCGGAGAGGTGCGCGATGGCCTCCGACACCGTGCATACGGAGGGCGTAAGCCCGATCACCAGCCGCCCTTCCCGCTTTTCGAGCGGCGTCATGCCCGCGCGCAGGCCCGGCTCCGCCCCGGCGTATTCCAGGATGATCGTCTTACGCTCCGAGGAGTGTTTTTTCAACTCCTGCAGGCTTCCGTCCAGCAGGATGCGGCCCCGGCCGATGAGCAGGATGCGCTCGGTCAGCGCCTCGATGTCCTGCATGTCGTGCGTGGTCAGGATCACGGTCGTGCCGCGCTCCGTGTTGAGCTTTTTGATAAACTGCCGCACCGCGATCTTGGACACGGCGTCCAGGCCGATCGTCGGCTCGTCCAGAAACAGAATTTTCGGGTCGTGCAGCAGCGACGCGGCGATCTCGCAGCGCATCCGCTGCCCGAGGCTCAGGCTGCGGGTGGGGGTTTTGAGGATTTCCGAGAGGTTCAAAAGGGCCACCAGCTCGTCCAGGTTGCGTCGGTAGCGCTTCTCCTCCACCCGGTAGATGTCCCTGAGCAGGTCGAAGCTGTCGCCCACGGGAACGTCCCACCACAGCTGGCTGCGCTGCCCGAATACCACGCCGATGTCGCGCACGTGGGCGATGCGGTCTTTCCACGGCGTCCGGCCGTTGATGTCGCATATCCCGCTGTCCGGCGTCAGCACCCCGCACATGATCTTGATGGTCGTGCTTTTGCCCGCGCCGTTGGGGCCGATGTAGCCGACCATCTCGCCGTCGCCGATCACGAAACTCACGTCGGTAAGCGCGTGGATCGTCTCGTGTTCCCGGGAGACCAGCGCCTTCACCGCCCGGCCGAAGCCGGACTTGCGTTTGGCGACCCGGAAGGTTTTGTGGATGCCCTCAAGTCTGATCATTCCGCTTCTCGCTTTCTTCCGGTTCCGGAACGGACGGCAAACGCAAGCAGAGCGTGTCCGTCGACGTTGAACACACTCTGGGCGCAAAGGGAACGTTATTATACATGTTTCATCTTCAAAATGCAAGCCGTTTTTCAGAAAAAAGCGGGCCTCCGCGCAGCCGGCGGGCCGCCCCGGCCGGCGCGAACGGGAGGCCGGTTCGCCGCGGTTTCAGGTCGCGCGGTACTGTGTGAGGAATTCCCTAAAGCTTTCCTCACCCATCCTGAACGTAAGCTCCTCTTCCGTATACGTCCCGGACACGCTTCCGAACAGGTCGTCGTCGCATTCAATGCCGACGGCGCGGAGCACGGCGACGGCAAACTCCCGAAAGGCAAACCCGATCGCCGTGATCACGTTGCCGTCCCGACAGACCGGCGCGTGCACCACGTTCCCTTTCGGCATAAAATCCAGATAATCGACCATTTCTTCAAAGAAGCCGCCGGTGAATTTACGGTTCCTAAGCAGCCCCGCTTTGGCCAGCAGCAAAGGCGCGCTTGAAATGCCGGCCAAAACGATGCCTTTCCCTTCGAGCGTCCGCAGGAAGCGGATATTCCGCTCGTCGCGGAGCGCGGGGACCGGGTTGGTCGTTCCGGGAAGGATCAGGCAATCGTACGCCGACGCGTCGAAGCTTTCGAACGTTCGGCCCGCCGTCACCTGAAAACCGTCTTCGCTTTGCACGATCTCCCTGGAAGAGGCAAAGACGTCCACCTCGCGCTCATACCAGACCGTCAGGGCCGACGTCAGGCAGGTGATCTCCTGCAGGCTGAAGGACGGATATATCATGACCGCCGCTTTGGGTTGCGCCATTCGCCACCTCCGATGTTCTCCGCCTTTCCCGCGCGCCGCGGATGTTCGGCGGCCGTATAGAAACGGCCGGTTCCCGCGGGCCGTTCCGCGTCCGCCGGGCACGGCGGAGCCTCCCTTTACGGGCGTGGCACGAAGCTTTCCCGAACGATCAGCGTCGGCTGGTGCAGCGTGCACGTCGGTTCCGTGGAACCGCTCTGGGAAACCTCCATAAGCACCCGGATGCAGTCGTAGCTCATTTCCTCGATCGGCATCCGGATGCTGGTGAGCGCGGGAATGGTATACTCCTCGCTGCTTTCGTCTCCGTAGCACAGCAGGGACGTCTGCTCCGGGATGCGCGCGCCGCGCCGGAGCAGGCAGTGCAGGGCACTGACCGCCATGAAGCTTTCCGAAAAGAACACCGCGTCCGGCGCGGTCTCGCCCAGCGGTATCAGCTGCCCGGCCTGCTGGCCGCCCTCCAGCATCGTGTCCAGGCGGAAGATCAGCTCCTTGGGAAGCGGCACGTTAAGGCGGGCGCACTCGTCGATGAAGCCGTACATCCGCTCCTCGCCCGGCAGCGAGAGCACCCGGCTGGTGACCAGGCAGGCGCGGCGCACCCGGTTGCGCTCAAAGATGCGCGCCGCAATCTGCCCGATGCTCAGGTTATCCGCGCACACGGAGTGGTAATGCTCCGAGCGGCGGTTGAACAGCACGACGGGGGTTTTCAGCGCCAGCTGTTCCAGAAACGCCTCGTCCTCGTGCGCCATGCCCATAAACACGGCGCCGTTGAAGAAGCTGTTGCGGATCGTGTTTTCGACGGCGCTCAGGTGGCCGCGGGTGTAGGGGTACAATACGATCTCCGGCGGCACGCTGCGCCCCCCGTCCGCCTGCATGATGTCGTGGATTCCGGCGAAGAAGCGCCCGACGATGGAGGCGTGCTTGTCCGGGGTGAAGAAGACCGCGAACAAAAGCCGGTCCGTATGCTGCGTGCGCAGCCGCTTGGCATAGATGTTCGGCCGATAGTTGAGCTGGTGCGCGGCGTCCAGGACGCGCTGCTGGGCGGCCTTCGAGATGCGCGCCTCGTCGCCGCGCCCGCTCAGGATCATGGATACGTTTCCGGCGGATATGCCGGATAGATTGGCGATTTCCTTGATGCCTATCCGTTTCTCCGCCATCGGTCACACCTCTTTCACAGCTATGCGGGCAACGGCCGTCAGCCGATCGCGCCGTAGGCGGCCGCGCGCACCCGCAGATGATGGTAAACCTCCAGGTTCGGGGCCATCTGATGCATGTAGATGACGGACACCTTATCCGCCGGGTCCATGGAGATCCACGTGCCGGAGCCGCCCGTCCACCCGAACTCGCCCACGGGCGAGTTGCTGTTGCCGCCGGCGCGGTCCATCATCACGCGCACGCCCAGGCCATAGCCGTAGCCGTCCAGGTAGGGGTTATGGAAGTCGGCCAGCTGGCGCTCGTTGAGCTGGTTGGTGCGCATCAGTTCGATGGTCTTCTCGCCCATGAAGTGCTGCCCGTTGAGCACGCCGCCGCAGGCGAGCATGTCGGCCAGGCGGGAGAAGTCCTCCGCGGTCGTAAACAGCCGGGGGCAGCCGCTTTCGTGCTCGCGGCCGGGCAGGTGCTTGTCTTCGTTGAAGGCCGGGCCGGGCGTCAGCTTTCCCTTTTCGTCGCGGTAGTAGAAGGTGCTCATGCGCTCCTGAATATCGCCGAAGTAATGCATGCCCGTGCTGCTCATGCCCAGCGGATCAAAAAGCAGGGTGCGCAGGGCGCTTTCGATGCCCTGTCCCGTGACCACTTCCACCAGCCTCGCGGCCAGCTCGCTGCCGAAGCCGTACAGCCAGCGCGTGCCCGGCTCGAACGCCAGGGGCACCCGCGCGGCGTTGGCCGCGTCCTCGGCCAGGGTAAAGGGGCCTTTGTCGCTTAGCTCCCTGGTGACGCGGCACATCTCCCGCGAGGTCATGGCCATCTCGTCGTCGCCGGGCAGCGGCGAATGCCCGTAGGGCAGCCCCATGGACATGCTCATGATGTGCTTGATCTCGATGGGATGCTCCACCGGGCGAACGTCGAACTTTCCTTCGCCGACCTTGACGTATTTGTTCATGTGCCGGTATTCGGGGATATATTCGTACAGGGGATCGTTCAGCAGAAACGCGCCGCGCTCGTAGAGCATCATGCAGGCGGTGTAGATGGCGATTTTCGTCAGCGAGAACAGCCGGTACACCGTGCCGGCCTCGATGGGGCGGCCGCTTTCCACGTCGGACAGGCCGTGGTAGCCTTCGTAAATTTTCCGGCCCTCGCGCCGCACGATGCAGGCGCATCCCGCGACCGTTTCCTTTGCGAACCGTTCCAGCAAAGCATCCAGATGGGTAAAGTTGTCCATACAAATCAGCCTCCGCTTCCGGGATTTGATTGCTGGAACAGAACAGATACTTGTATTATACACAAGCGAACCTCCCTGTCAAGCGACGGCCGCCATAGCCTGCTGCGGGGGTGCCGGCAGCGAAAACGTATTCATTGCCCGGCTTCCGGTTGCGCGGCCGCCGCCGGGCGCACGGGCAAGGCGGCGACCGTCCGCGCCCCGGCGGCGATGCGGCGGGCTGTGTCGGCGCCGGTTTTTCACGGTTACGAAAAAAGCCGAAACAAATTTCGCAATTTGTATTGACAAGTTGAAGCGCATGGAGATATAATACCCTCAGAACATGCAAAAACGTTTTTGCAAAAAGTAAATCTCAGGAAAAAGGAGGGCAGCAAGTACCCACTCGGGGAAGCGGAGCAAAAAAGCAGCTGGAACAGAACGGAAGGCCGCTTCCCGTGCGGTGAAAGAACTCCCGATAACGCGAGCAGACCAACACGATCAAGGAGGAAAGACAGATGAAAAGGTTCCTGGCCATTCTTTTAACAGCGTCACTGTTGATGGGTTGCGTGTCCTTCACCGCCGTTGCGGAAGAAAACCAGCCGATCACCATCGATTTTTGGAACTCCTGGACCGGCTCGGACGGCGCCGTGATGGACGAGATCGTCGAGCGTTTCAACAGCACCAACCCATACGGCATCACGATCAACATGGACCGCGACGCCGAAATGGAGACCAAGGTACAGGTAGCCTACGCGGCCAACTCCGCGCCTCCGCTGATCCTGATGAGCTCCATGAACATCGTGCCCCAACTTTTGCAGGGCAACATCGTGCCGATGGACGACATCTTCGATAAGACGGCGCTGGAGGAGAGCGATTTCGTCGAGGCGATCATCAGCGAGTGCCGCTACGAGGATCATCTCTACGTCCTGCCCATGCAGGTGAACAGCCGCTTCCTCTACTGGAACAAGGACCTGCTCACCGCCGCCGGGTACGACGCCGAAACCGGTCCCCAGACCTGGGATGAGCTGGCCGAAATGTCGCTGGCCATCACCGACGAGTCCAAGAACATTTACGGCGGCGGCGCGCCCTACGATTACGCCGGCGGCCTGATCATCATGATGATGGACTTCGGCGGCAAGCTGCTCAACGGCTCCAGCTCCGCGGATTACACCTCCGCCCTCTACAGCGAGGAGAACCTCACGGCGCTCAACTTCTGGAAGGGCATGATCGACAATCATTCCGCGCCGGCGCTGGGCAACGCGGACTACTCCACCATGTTCAAGGCCGGCACCCTCGGCTTTACCATCGCCGGCCCGTACTTCTCCGTCGGTCTGTCCGATTACGTCAACTACGGCGTAAGCGTACTGCCCGCGGGCCCCGTGGCGCAGGTGGCGGATACCTCCATCAGCGGTTTTGCCATCACCAAGAACGCCACCGAGGAGCAGATCGCCGCTTCCTACAAGTTCATCGAATACTGGAACAACGCGCTGACCTCCACGGAGGAGTTCGACCTGATCCCCGCCGTGCGCTGGTCCAAGGATATCGGCTTCCCGCCCTACCTGAAGAGCGTGCGCGACAACGAGACCATCGCCTCCATGCAGCCGCTGGCCACCTTCGCGACCTTCGCCGACTACGCTGCGCAAATCTATCCCAAGGACTTCAACGCGCTGACCTTCCTGCTGTTCGACTGCATCAACCCGATGTTCGAGACCATCGCCTACGGCGGCGACGTGGATACGACCCTCAAGCAATACTCCGATATTCTGGATACCTGGCGCGAGCATTAAGCCCCCTTCCCCACCGTCCGCCGGGCGGACGGTGGGGAAATCCTTCTCCGAACCCAATCTCATCGGAAAGGAAGATCCGTTTTGGAATATCTCAAGCGAGTGGATCGGTACTGGAACAAGCCGCATCATGCCGCCTATCTGTTCATTTTCCCGGCCATGCTGGTGATCCTGCTGTTCAACATCGTTCCGCTGATCTCATCGTTCGTCATCAGCCTGTATGAAATCAACACGAGCCTTTCCAACCCGGAATACGTAGGTTTCGCCAATTACGCGCTGGCATGGACCGACGTGCGCTTCATCAACGCGCTGAAAAACTCGCTTTTGTTCACCCTGTTCGACGTGCCTTTGCAGATGATCGTGGCGCTGGTGATCGCCGCGCTGCTGCCGGGCAAAACGTTGGCGGATAAAACGATGCGGGCCATATACTTTCTGCCCATCGTCTGTTCCCCGACCGCCGTGGGCATTATGTGGCAGATTTTCCTCAACCCCAACGTGGGCTGGTTTCCGTATATGCTCACGACGCTGGGCCTGCCCAAGATCGCCTTTTTCAAGGACACGAGCATCGCGCTGTATTCCATCATGTTCGTTTCCGTCTGGCGCAGCTTCGGCATGAGCATGACCATCCTGGTCGCGGCCATGCAGGGCGTGCCCCAGAGCCTGTACGAGGCCGCGCGCATCGACGGCGCCGGCAAGGTAAAGCAGTTCTTTAACGTCACCCTCCCGGGCATCAGCGGAACGATCTGGTTCGTGCTCATCACGCGCGTCATCGGGTCCCTGCAGGTGTTCGACATCGTTTACACCATTACCGGCGGCGGCCCCGCCTATTCCACGGAAACGCTCGTCAGCTACGTCTACGCCCGCGCGTTTGAGCAGAGCTCTCGCCTGGGGTATTCCACCGCCATGGCGGAGTGGCTGTTCCTGCTGATTATGCTGATTACCGTCTTGCTTTATTACCGCATGAACAAGCAGGAGGCGATGTGAGCATGAATATCGTCAAACGCGGCTTGTCCGGCTCGCTCAAATGGCTGTTCCTGATCCTGATCATGATGACGATTCTTCTGCCCATCGGCTGGATTATGATTTCCGCCTTCAAGCCGGAGGTGCAGATTATCCGCTACCCGCCCCATTACTTCGCGACCGTCTTTTCCCTGAAGAACTTCCAGCTGTTGTTTAAGCGCGCGCCGGTGCTGCTGTACATCCGCAACACGGTCGTTTACGTGGTGTTGCTCACCACGGGGCAGCTGGTGGTGGACACGATGGCCGCCTACGCCTTCGCGCGCATGAATTTCCGCGGCAAGCACGTGCTGTTCACCATTCTGCTGGCCGCCATGATGATCCCCTTCCAGGTCGTGATGATCCCGCTGTTCATCGAGCTTTCCGTTTTCAAGATGGTCAACACCTACTACGGCCTGGTCATTCCCAGGCTGGTCAGCGTGACGGGCATCTTCATGCTGCGCGCGTACTTCGCAACGCTCCCCACGGCGCTGGAGGAAGCCGGGCGTATCGACGGCCTGCGCGAGGGCGGCATCTTTATCCGGATCATGCTGCCGCTGTGCCTGCCGGTGCTGATTACCCACGCGGTGCTGAGCTTCAACATGGGCTGGAACGACCTGCTCTATCCCCTGCTGATGACCAGTTCCATCGACAAGCGGATGCTGGCCAACGGCCTGGCCAACTTCGTGGGCACGGATTCGACGGAATACGGGCCCGCGTTTGCGGGCGCGGTGGTCTCCATCGTCCCGGCGCTGGTGTTTTACATCTTCGGGCAGAAATACTTCGTCAACAGCATCGTTTCCAGCGGGATCAAGGAGTGACCGCGCGCCCGTAAATAGAAAGGAAAATAGACCATGAAACAAGCCAATCAGGCGATGGTTTCCCATGCCCTGTGCTACGATCCCGTCAACGCGGTGCTGACGCCCGAAAGCGAAAACGCGCCGCGGGACCTGAGCTTTCCGGTGATCCCCGCCGTGGAGGTGCTGGCCGCGGGCGTGAGGCTCAACTACTACGCCCCTGCGGCCGGGAAGGTGGAGGTGTCCGGCTGGCCCGGATGCGGCGCGTTCGCCGAGCGGCGCTCCCTTCGCCGTTCGGACGTGCCCGGATACTGGTGCATCGACCTGGCCGACCTGCCCCCCGGGTTTTATTATCACGATTTCTGGGTGGACGGCGTGAAGGCCATCAACAACACGGCGGCGATCGGCTACGGCGGCTCCGTGGCGGCCAATTTCTTCGAAATACCGGACCCGGATTTTCCGGAGGACCTGCTGACGGACGTCCCCCACGGTTCGCTGCACATGGAGCTGTTCCGATCCGACGAATCCCGCTCCGTTCGCAACTGCTGGGTCTACACCCCCGCCGGTTATGAAAGCAACCCCGAAAAGCGCTACCCGGTGCTCTACCTGCAGCACGGCGGCGGCGAGAACGAAACCGGCTGGGTCTGGCAGGGGAAAACCAACTATATTCTGGACAACATGATCGCTTCCGGCGCGTGCGAAGAAATGATCGTGGTAATGAACAACGGCTACGTCTACCGCCGGGAGGACGGGCGCGTGTCCACCGGATCGATCGCGCGGATGGTGGGCGGCGACTGCGTACCTTTCATCGACGGCCGCTACCGCACCCTACCGCAGCGCGAAAAGCGCGCGGTGGCAGGGCTGTCCATGGGCGGGCTGCACGCCAAGCAGATCGCGTTTGAAAACCTCGATCTGTTCGCCAATCTCGGCGTGTTCAGCTCCGGGGCGGGGTATGAAATCCGCGGCAAGGACGTGTGGGGCGTGGAGTACGATTATTCCGACCTGTTCCGGACGCCCGAACATTACGCCGAACGCCTGCGCGTGACCCTGGTGACCTGCGGCCGGAGCGACCCCCGAAACCGGTACACGGAGCCGCAGGTGCGCAAGCTGCAGGAAGTGGGATTCCCGGTCGAATACCGTTCCTATCCCGGCTATCACGAATGGCATGTGTGGCGCAAGAGCCTTCGCGATTTTTTGCGGCTGATTTTCCATTGACATACGGAAGGGTCTGGACGCCATGAAACATACAATGCGGGAAGGGCCCGCCGCCGGCGCGCGCAAGCCGCCCGGGCTGTGGAACCGTTATTTTATCCTGCTGAACGTGATCAGCATCATGACCAATACCGGGTTCAGCATGGTCTCCACGACGGTTTCGCTGTACGCGGTCAACATCGGCGTATCGCTCGCCATGGCGGGCACCATCGTCAGCGTGTTTTCCCTTGCCGCCCTTTTCATGCGGCCCATCGGCGGCTGGATCATGGATTCCTTCAACAAAAAATGGGTGTTCATGCTTTCGACGGTTTTTTTCGGCCTCATCGTGGTCGGCTACGGCATGGCGACGGACGCGCCCGCGCTGATGGCGCTGCGCATCCTGCACGGCATCGCCTTCAGCGTCAGCGGAACCTCCAACATGGCGCTGGCCAGCCTGTACGTTCCCCGGGAGCGGATGGGCGAGGGATTGGGCTATTTCAGCACCGGCTTCCTGCTGGGGCAGGCCGTGGGTCCGACGCTGGCCATTACCATGCGGGACGCCTACGGCTATCAGGCGATGTACACGCTGGTCGCGCTGCTGATCGCCGTGCCGCCGCTGTTTTTCATCTGGGTCAAGCTGCCCCGCACCTCGTCCGCCGCGAAGCCCGCGCAGCGCGCGCGTCCGCGCATCTGGCACGACCTTATTATTAAGGAAGCGGTCGTGTACGCGATCGTCTGCGGCGTGTTTTCCTATTATAATGGCGAGATCAACTCCTTCGTGGTGCTCATCGGCGAGGAAAGGGCGATACAGGGCATCAGCCTGTTCTTTACCGTCAGCTCGATCACCCTGCTGCTGGTTCGCGCGTTCTTCGGCAAGCTGGCCGACCGCATCAACCTGAGCTGGGTCGTTAACGGCTCGCTGGTGTTCTCCATCGTCAGCATGCTGGTGACCGGCTCCGCCGTTTCGCTCCTGCCCATGCTCGCGGCCGCGGTGCTCAAGGCCATGGGCCAGGGCGTGGGCCAGGTGGCGCTGCAGTCCCAGGCCATCCGAAGCGCCGACGAGAGCAAGGTGGGCGCGGCGACCAGCACCATGTACATCGGAAGCGACCTGGGCAACACCCTGGGGCCCGCGGTGGGCGGATACTTTTCCAAGCAGTACGGCTACTCCGTGATGATGCACTCCAGCGTCGCGATCACGCTTTTGTTCATGCTGGTGTTTAACCTGTATCAGCGGGGCAGAAAGGCGCGGGCGTAAAAAGCGGGTATGCAAAAGGAAATTGGTCGCGATCTGACGCAGGGCGGCGTGCCGGCCCAGTTGCTGCGCTTTTCCTTCCCGTTCATGATCTCCAACGCCCTGCAAACCACCTACGGCATGGTGGACATGCTGGTGGTGGGCAACTTCGTGGGCGAGGCGGGGCTTTCGGCGGTCAATAACGCCAGCATGGTGATCCTGCTGATGACGACGCTGTGCATGGGTTTTTCGACCAGCGGACAGATTTACGTAGCGCAGTTGTACGGCGCCCGCAAAAAGGAGGCCATCAACCGGGCCATCGGCACGCTTTTCACGGTGCTGTCCCTGTTCGCCGCGGTGATGACGGTCGTTTCGCTGACGCTGAAAGACCCGATGCTGCGTTTGCTTCGCGTGCCGGACGAGGCGATGGCCATGGCCGGCGATTACACGCTGATCTGCGGCGGCGGCATCGCGTTTACCTACGGCTACAACATGATCTCCTCGATCCTCAAGGGCATGGGGGAATCCGCCCGTCCTCTTCTGTTCATCGCCATCGCTTCCGTGGTGAACATCGCGCTGGACCTGCTGTTCGTAGGCGGCCTCGGCCTGGGCGTGGCGGGCGCGGCGTGGGCGACGATCATCGGGCAGGCGGTCAGCTTCATCGTCTCGCTGGTCTTCCTGTACCGGCGCAGGGTCTCCTTCGGGTTCGACTTTCGGGCGCGCAGCTTTCGGCCGGATCCGGAGGCGCTGCGCGTGTACGTTAAGCTGGGTTTCCCCTACGCCGTCCAGATGAGCGCGCTGAGCATCTCCATGCTGTTCGTCAACGGCCTCATCAACGCCTACGGCAGCGTTTCCTGCTCGGCGGCGTTCGGCGTGTCCAACAAGATTCAGCACATTCCGGATATCCTCTCCCGCTCCATCGGCATGGCCACCAGCAGCATGGTGGGGCAGAACCTGGCCGCCGGCAAGGTGCGGCGCACCAAGCAGACCGTGCACGTCGGGCTGTACATGACCACGGGCATCTATCTGGTGATGAGCCTGCTGCTGCTCCTTTTCCCGCAGGAGCTTTTCGGGATGTTCACCCGGGAGGAAAGCGTGCTGCGCTTCGCGTGGGCCTGCTCCGTGTGCACGGTCATCGGCTACCCGGCGCACACCATCATGAAGCCCACCAACGCCTTCGTGCAGGGCATCGGCAACGCCCGATTCTCGCTGATCGTCGCGCTTTTGGACGGGGTGGTGGCACGCATCTCGCTCAGCTGGCTGCTGGGCGTGGTGCTGGGCCCGACCCTCTTCGGGGAAACGCTCGCCATGGGCGACATGGGCATGCCCTTCGGATTTTTCCTGGGGTACAACCTCGCGACCTACGTGACCGCCGTCCCCACGACCGTGTACTTTTTTTCGGAACGATGGCGCAAACGGACGCTGCTGGTGTAGCGCCGCCTGCCAACGAAAGGTTTCCCTCCCCCACGCCGCTGCGGCCCGCGCCCCGGAAGCGCCGCCTTCTGCCGGTTCCTCGCCCATCTCCCGGGCCGCCGTTTTTGCGGTTCCGCGGCGTCGGCCGGCGCCCTTCCCCCCCTCCTTGGGTCACGCGTTCGAAGCGTGCCGGACGCAGCGGTGCCCCCCTCGAAACAACCGTCTCGAGGGGGGCATTTTTGTCGTTTAATGGTTCGACGGGCTTCCGTTCCGCCTTCGTTTCGCCGCGGCCCTTTCGCGCGTTCGTCCGGACCGGGGAACGGGCACGCCCTGCGTTCCGTCACGCCCGATACCGTTAAACGCACGTTCGCGTCCTGCCGCACAGGTTCGGCACGGCCCGGGGGCGTTCAGCCCTGCCGGTTTTGGGCGTCCCCATGCCGTTTCGAAGCCGGCAGTGCCTTCCTAAGCAGGCTCCACAGCGCGTCCGGCCCCTGCGCGATCTGCCCGTGGGGCAGGAGAAACGCCTGCTTTTCGGACACGTACACGTAGGTGCACCCGGCCCTTCGGTACGCGGCGTAGGCCTGCGTCCACGGAAACGGCCGGGTCTCCTTTCCCGCGGTCGCTTCCAACCCCTCTTCGTTCAGCCGGAGGGCGTAGGAAAAGCGGGGCTTCGTCAGTTTCATTTTCTTAATCTGCCCGTTAATGGAAAGGAGGTAACTGAAAAAGTACACGCCCGGCAGCGCGACGCCCACGCCCAGCAGGACGCCCGCCAGCAGGCCCGCCTGCTGCGCGCGGCTTCGCCCCCAAAACGCGACCAGCGCGAAAAGGATGAAAATGCCGGCGAAGATCGCCGGAGACACCCACCGCCGCTGCCTGTAAAACGCGTCGAACAGGGCGAAGCGGCGAAACTGCTTTGCGTCGATCCTGACGTCCACCCGAATTTCGGTCGTTTCCTCAGCCATAGGGGCAACGCTCCTTCGTGTCGTCCAACGGTCCTGATCCTATTGTACCCTTCCCGTCCGTTTTGGCAAGGGGCGGGAACGCGGAAACGTCCGGGCGTGAAATCTTAAATGTTTTTTTAACGGTATAACGGTAGACAAAACAGCAAAAATATGGTATCATTGATAATAACGACCGGTGACATTTCGTTAAATTAACTAAGGAGGAGAAAAAATGAAAAAACTCTGTTGTGCCCTGGTTGCCCTGGTCATGGTTCTCGGTCTTACCGTCGGCCTCGCCGAGGATTACGGCGATGTGGCCAACGACCCGCAGGTGACGCTCACGTACGCCGAGGTCAACCCGCTGGATTCGATTGTTGGCCAGACTGGAACCGCTTTCAAAGAGAAAGTGGAGGAGCTCTCCGGCGGCTCCGTCGTCATCGACATTCAGGCGAGCGGCGTGCTCGGCTCTGAAAACGACGTGCTCGACTCCATGCTCGCCGGCGGCGACACCATCGACATGTCCCGTATCTCCGCGTTCGCCCTCACCAGCTACGGCTGCAACAAGGCCAAGCTGCTGTCCCTGCCCTACACGTTCGCCAACCGCGCTCATTTCTGGAACTTCGCCAACAGCGATCTGGCTGCCGAGTTCCTCAACGAGCCGGAAGAGC
Organism: uncultured Oscillospiraceae bacterium; assembly: GCA_964640955.1. Classification (GTDB taxonomy): domain Bacteria; phylum Bacillota; class Clostridia; order Christensenellales; family Aristaeellaceae; genus CAXXOK01. The sequence goes on from CAZXJI010000003.1 coordinate 102,800, forward strand.
TGGGCCTGGGCATCCGCGGCATCTTCTACGGCGAAGAAGGCTTCCGTCACTTCTTCACCAAGGAGCCCGTCAACTCCATCGAAGACCTGAAAGGCCTGAAGCTGCGCGTTTCCAACGACCCGGTCATGACCGGCATGGTGGAATCCCTCGGCGCGAGCGCCACGGTCGTCGCCTATAACGAGCTGTACTCCGCGCTGCAGACCGGCGTTGTGGACGGCGCCGAGCAGCCCATCGCCAATTACAAGTCCAAGGCGTTCTACGAAGTCGCTCCCAACATGATCCTCGACGGCCACACCCTGGGCGCCGTGCAGGTCGTCATCAGCGATCTGGCCTGGGCGAAGCTAACCGAGAACCAGCAGAAGGTGATCATGGCGGCCGGCGCTTACGCGCAGGACTTCAACGCCGCGCTTTCCGAGAACGAGGAGCAGAAGGTTCTTCAGGAGCTCAAGGATCTGGGCGTGAACATCGTCGAAGTGACCGACAAGACGCCGTGGGTGGAAGCCGTCGCCGGCGTGACCGCGGAGAACATTGTGGGTCAGGAAGAGCTCTATCAGCAGATTCTCGACCTGAAATAACCGACCGCCAAAATTGCGCCACGAACGACTGATTTTTGGACGCAGGGGTTTACGTTCCCTGCGTCCAATTTTTCCATTAGCCCCCAGCCCCCTATGATGAAAGGTGACGATGGCGGTGCCTGAGATTTTTGCGAAGTTAGATCGATTTAAGCCGGTATACGACAAGGCCTATGCCGTTATCATGTTCATATGCAAAATCCTGCTGATCGCGGATATCGCGATTACCACGCTCACCGTTCTGGGCCGGTACGTGCCCTTCATTCCCGACCCCTCCTGGAGCGAGGAAGTCATTTTAACGCTCATGACCTACATGGCGGTGCTTTCGGCCGCGCTGGCAATTCGCCGCGGGGCGCACATCCGCATGTCCGCACTGGACAAATACCTGCCCAGGGCTTTGCTCAACAGTCTCGACCTCTTCGCCGATCTGGCGGTCTCGGCCCTCGCCGTTGTGATGATCGTCGTCGGCATGAAATACGCGCTGGGCATCGGGAGCAAGGGAACCTACATCTCCATGCCTTTCCTGTCCAAGTTCTGGATGTACTTCCCCATCCCGCTGGCAGGCTGCGCCATGATCGTTTTCGAGCTGGAAGCGATCTACAACCACATCCGCAAGTTCTTCGTCAAGGAAGGTGATGCGCAATGACGGCCGAATCCATCGCGATCCTCATCCTGCTGGGCAGCTTTTTGCTCATGATCCTTTTGCGCTTCCCCATCGCGTACGCCGTCGCCATCTCGACCATCCTGTGCCTCCTCTATCAGGGCCACAGCCTGATCACCCTGTGCCAGCAGATGGTCAAGGGCATTTCCTCCTTCAGCCTCATGGCGGTGCCGTTTTTCATTACCATGGGCGTGCTGATGGGCAGCGGCGGCATTTCCCAGAAGCTGATCGCGCTGGCGGATGCCTGCGTGGGCTGGATGCGCGGCGGCATGGCGATGGTCAACATCGTCGCTTCGTATTTCTTCGGCGGCATTTCCGGTTCCGCCGCGGCCGATACGGCCTCCCTGGGCACCATCCTCATCCCGATGATGGTGGAGCAGGGCTACGACGACGACTTCTCCACCGCCGTCACCATCACCTCCTCCTGCGAGGGCCTGCTGGTCCCGCCCAGCCACAACATGGTCATCTACGCGACCACGGCGGGCGGCCTCTCCGTGGGCGCGCTGTTCCTGGCCGGGTATCTGCCGGGCGCACTGCTGGCGCTGAGCCTGATGGTCGGCTCCTACATCATCTCCGTCAAGCGGCACTACCCCAAGGGCGACAAGTTCAGCTTCGTGAACCTCCTCAGGCAGTTCGCCAAGTCCTTCTGGGCGCTGGCCGCGGTGCTGATCGTGGTGATCGGCGTGGTGGGCGGCGTGTTTACGGCCACCGAATCGGCCGCCATCGCCGTTATCTACAGCCTCATCGTAAGCGTGTTCATTTACAAGGGCATGAACTGGAAGGGCGTGTGGCACGCGCTGAGCGAGTGCATCAACACCCTTTCCATCGTCCTGATCCTGATCGCCACCTCCAGCGCCTTCGGCTACTGCCTGACCATCCTGCACGTGCCTTCGCTGGCGGCTCAGGCCATCACCAGCATCACGGACAATCCCGTTGTCCTGGCGCTGCTGCTGAACCTGATCCTGCTGGTGCTGGGCTGCATTATGGACATGGCGCCGATCATCCTGATCTCCACGCCGATCCTGCTGCCGCTGGCGGTGCAGATCGGCATGAACCCGATCCAGTTCGGCATCATCATCATCCTCAACTGCGGCATCGGGCTGCTTACGCCGCCGGTCGGCTCGGTGCTGTTCATCGGCTCCGCGGTCGGCAAGGTGCCCATGGAACGCGTGGTGAAGGCCACCATGCCGTTCTACCTGTGCATGATCGTGGCCCTGCTGCTGGTAACGTTTATCCAGCCCATCAGCATGCTGCTGCCGACGCTGCTTCGGTAGCGGCGGAAACGGCACGCCCGCGGCATCGCGGAGTGAACGCCCGGACGCGTCTTTCGATTTCATACGACCGGGACGGGGCCGTAACCGCGGGAGGACAACACCGCACCCCGCGCTGCGGCCCCGCTCGCTGCTCCCCGTCCTGTCGGGAAACGGTGGCCGGGGCAGACGGTTGATACGGAGGGATTTTTGTGAAACTGTGTTACGAAGGATTGAAGGAAAAACAGGCCTGGGCGGACGCCGGCGTACGCCTGCCGCGTTTCGACTGGCAGGCCATGCGGGCCGCCACGCTGGAGGCGCCGGTATGGGTGCACTTTGGCGCCGGCAACATTTTCCGCGGCTTTATCGCCAGGCTCCAGCAGACGCTGCTTGAGCAGGGGCTGACCCAAAAGGGCATACTCGCCGCGGAGACGTTCGATTACGACATCATCGACCGGATCTACGCGCCCTTCGATTCCATGGCCCTCATGGTCACGCTCCGGCCCGACGGCTCCATGGAGCGGGAAGTGGTCGCCTCGATCGCCGGCGGGCTGAAGGCGGGGCACGCCTTCCCCGACGACCTGGCGGCGTTGAAGCGCGCCTTCCGCAACCCGTCCCTGCAGATGATCAGCTTCACCATTACCGAAAAGGGTTACGCCCTCCAGGATTTGAAGGGGTCGTTTTTTCCGTTCGTCCAGGCCGATTTCGCCGGCGGCCCGGAAAAGTGCTCGCACGCCATGAGCATCGTGACGGCGCTGCTGTGGGAGCGCTACCGGGCCGGCGCGGCCCCGATCGCCGTGGTCAGCATGGACAACTGCTCGCACAACGGCGAAAAGCTCCGCAACAGCGTGCTGACGGTCGCCCGGCAGTGGCAGGCGGGCGGGTTCGTCGACGGCGGGTTCGTGGACTGGATGACCAACGAAAATCGGGTCGCCTTCCCCTGGTCGATGATCGATAAAATCACGCCCAGGCCGGCGCAGGTGGTGGAAGAGGCGCTTTCGGCCGCCGGCATTGCGGACATGGCGCCGATCGTCACCTCCAAAAACACGTACATCGCGCCGTTCGTGAACGCCGAGGCGCCGCAGTACCTGGTGATCGAGGACCACTTCCCCAACGGCCGCCCGCCGCTGGAAAAGGCCGGCGTGTATATGACCACGCGCAAGACCGTGAACGAAACGGAACGGATGAAGGTGACCACGTGCCTCAATCCCCTGCACACGGCGCTGGCCGTGTACGGGTGCCTGCTGGGCTACACAAGCATCGCGGCCGAAATGAAAGACCCCGAGCTGAAGGCCCTCGTGGAAAAGATCGGCTACACCGAAGGGATGCCCGTGGTGACCGACCCCGGCATCCTTTCCCCGGAAGCGTTCATCCGCGAGGTGATCGAGGAACGGTTCCCCAATCCCTTCATCCCGGACACGCCCCAGCGCATCGCCACCGACACCAGCCAGAAGGTGTCCATCCGTTTTGGCGAGACGATCAAGGCGTACGCCGAGCGGCCCGACCTAAACGTAAAGAGTCTGACCTTCATCCCCCTGGCGATCGCCGGCTGGATACGCTACCTGATCGCTTTGGACGACGAGGGAAACCCCATGGAGTTGAGCGGCGATCCCATGCTCGCCCAGCTCCAGTCCGCGCTCGCGGGCGTCACGCTCGGCTTTACGGAACAGCTTAAGCAAAAGCTGGCCCCGATCCTCGTAAACAGGGCGATTTTCGGCGTCGATCTGGCGCAGGTGGGGCTTAGCGACAAGATCGCCGGCATGGTCGCCGAGGAGCTTGCGGGCCCCGGAGCGGTGCGCAAAACGCTGCGCAAATATCTGGCGAACGCCGAATAATGCCGTTTCCCCGAATGGAGGCAAAGCTTCCGTTCGCGCGGACGGAAAACAGAACGGAACACGGGCCGCCTTTCCGGCGGCCCGTGTTCCGTTTTGCCATTTCTTCACCGTTACGGCTTCAAAACCCTCGCGATATGCCCGTCCGCCTTGCTCAGCGCGGCCTCCGCCGCCTCCGGCGACAGGTCGCACAGCAGCATGACGATCGCCGTTTTACAGGAGCCGCCGCAGCGCGCGAGCGCATCCCGGGCCTGCGCCTCGGTCGCGTCGGTGGACTGGCGGACGATGGCGATGGAGCGCTGCACCAGCTTTTCGTTGGTGGCCTTCACGTCCACCATCAGGTTGCCATACACCTTGCCCATCTTGATCATCACGGCGGTGGAAAGCATGTTGAGCACCATTTTCTGCGCGGTGCCGCTTTTCATGCGGGTGGAGCCCGTAACGACCTCGGGCCCGCAGATGGGGTTGATGGTCAGCCGGGCGATACGGCTCATTTCGGAACGGCGGCAGCAGGTCAGCGCGATCGCGGGCGCGCCCAGCGACACGGCGTACTCCAGTGCGCCCAGCACATAGGGCGTGCGCCCGCTGGCCGCGATGCCCACCAGCGCGTCCCCGGCGGAAAAGCCGATCGCCTCCAGGTCGGCTCTGCCCAGTTCGCGGTCGTCCTCCGCACCCTCCACGGCCTTCACGAAGGCCGGCGGCCCGCCGGCCATCAGGCCGACCACCATTTCCGGGGGCACGCCGTACGTGGGCGGGCACTCCACCGCGTCCAGCACGCCCAGACGCCCGGAAGTCCCGCAACCGGAATAGACCAGCCGCCCGCCCGCGTGGATTTTGGCATAAATGATATCCACGGCCTGCGCAATCTGCGGCAGAACCTTCTCGACGGCAGGCGCAACCTTGTGATCCTCCCGGTTGATGATGCGCACGATCTCCTCGGTGGAAGCGCTGTCGATATGTTCGGACGCATGGTTTGGCTGCTCCGTTTCCAGGTTGTTGATGTCCATGACTCATTCCCTCTCTTAAACGATGATGACGATTCCGCCCCAGCGCAGCGTGGGCAGATAGACCGTATCCCCCTGCACCCGAAGCGGCTCGCCCTGTTCGGGCAGATCGGTGGCGTACGCCGTGGCGCCCGTAAGCTTCGAGCCGGGCAGACGCAGCGTTACGCCGCTCAGGGGCCTTTCCAGCGGATCGTAATTGGTCAGCACCGCGACCTTGAAACCGTCTCCCTGTGACAGTCTCACGTCCGCATACGCCGATCCGGCGGCCTGCGCACCCGGCGCCAGCCCTTCCTTCGACAGCAGGGCATCCGTGTCGAATTGCTCGTACACGACGCCGTGCACCGCCTTTACGGGGCCGCGGCTGAAGCGCTCGAAGCCCAGGCCGTCGTCCAGATAGCGGTACGCGCGTCCGCCCGCCCGCTCGAACGCCTCGATCCGGTCCAGTTCCGCCTCGCTCAGGCCCTCCGCGAAGGGCAGCAGCAGCACGCGTATCCCCAGGGGGTTACGCTCAAGGTCGCAGGCGCGCGCGAAATCCACGGTCAGGCCCCGGCGGTTGAGCAGCGTATAGCAGCGGCGCATCGCCAGAATGCTGCGCTCGTGGCATTCGGTCACGGCGTACGCAGCGCCGTTGTCCGTGGCGTCGGAACCGGCGTTGGCATAGCTGGAATACAGGATGCCCACGCCGTCGCGGAGCTTACGCATGGTGGCCAGCTCCGTGGACAGCCTCGCAAGCATGCGGTTGGTGGCGATCCCGATGTCGTAGCTGCTGGCCTTTCGCCCGTCGTTGAACAGCATCCCGAAGCCTTCGGGTTCGGGCCCGTCCGCGAAGGGATAATCGGCCCGCCACTGATAGTACAGAATGCCCTTGAAGCCCCGCCCGACGGCCGCGTAGGTCTCGCGCGGCCATTCCTGGGGCGGCATATCGGTGCGCGCGTTGTACTCGATCAGCCACGCGCGCTTGTCAAACGTCGCCGCGGCGCTCTCGCACGCGTCCAGCACCATGGACGCCTGATGGAAGCTCGGCCCGCGGTTGACAGTGTACGCGGTAATGCCGAGAATGTCCATCCCCTCGGCGGTGGCGAAGTAGTCCTCGCCGCGGATCGCGGCCCCCGGCGTCACGGGGCAGCCCATGTGGCAGGTCAGGTTGGCGGGCGCGGCGTAGCCCTCGCGGGCGCGGCGGCCCATGTCGCACAGGAACTCGTTGAGGCGTTCCTGCTGGAACAGCCGCCAATAAATCCACGGTTCGGCGTCCTCCCCGGCGACGGGCCGCCGGCGGGGCGCCTCGCAGGCCGGCAGGCCCTTTTCCCGACACCACTTGGCGAATCGCTCCAGCGTGTAGGGGTGGTAATCGTAGAACCCCTCGGTGGGGTAGGCAGGCTCGTTGTAGATCTGGAAGGACGTGACGGCGGGAAAATCGGCGAAATGGCGCGCGGACTCGATCGTGCCGCGCACGTTGTCCTCGTAGATGCCGGGGTGGTTCAGGCTGTTGCGCACGAACCAGCCCCAGTTGAAGGGCATTTTTTCGCCTTTTTCATTGAGCATGGTCGCGTCGTCGAACCCGCGCAGGTTCATGCTGTAGCCCTGCAGGCGAATCATCGCCGCCAGGTCCTGCTGCTCGCACTCCCGGCAGAAGGCGTCCGGCAGATCGAAGCGCACGCGCACGTCGTCCCCGTCCATTTCCACCTGCCCCAGCGCGGCCATGCGCACGATGTTGAAACCCGCTTCCTTCATCATCCGCAGATCCCGCACCATTTCCCCGATGCGATCCCCATCCTCAAGCACGGGCACTTTCTGCCGATGGTAGGAGGGATAATAGGACTGGCCCAGCGCAAACTGCGGCTTGCCGTCATGGTGCAAAACACCGTTGACAATCGAATAGCTCATGATTGTTTTCCTTTCGTATGCCGCATCTTATGGATTGATCCTACTGTACACCGTTTACGCCGCCTTGTCAAGAACTAGTTCTACAAAACAGTATATTTTTCTGAACTAGTGCTTGACAAATCGACGGGCGGCTCCTATAATAGCGGTAGTGACCCTGAGAGAGAAGGAATACCGGATGGTCAAACCGTTTCGCAAACCGCGCATGGGTCTGCTGCTTTTGTCGCCCGAACGTTTCCGCACGCTTGGCGAAGGTACGGCCCGCGGTTCCTACCAGGAGCGCAAAACCGCCGACGCCGCCCGCATGGCGGAGGACTGCGCGGGCTTCGCCGAGGTGACTTTTCCCGGCATCGTGTGGAACACCGCGGACGTGAAGGGCGCCATCGACGCGTTCACGCTGGCGAAGGTGGACTACGTGCTGGCGATCTACCTGAGCTGGGCGGAGGATTTCGCCTGGATCCGCTTCCTAAGGGACATGCCGCCCGTGCCGGTGCTTTTCGCCCACTGCATGCGCGAGGAGATCAACCTCCGCGACACGCACGACGACGACGAGTTTACCGAGTACCTTTGCTGCGGCGGGCTGGTGAGCGCGCAGGAAGCCAGCGGCGACAACGCGAATTACGCCCGCCCGATGTTTGAAACGGCGCTGGGCACCTGGCCGGAGATCATGAAGCGCGCGCAGGTGTTCGGCAACGCCGCCCGCGCCCGCGCCCTGCTGCGCGACAGCCGCGTGGGCCTGCTCGCCTGCTACAACGAGGCGATGTGGAGCACTTACGTGCATCCCTACGATCTGTTCGCCAAGGTCGGCCCGGAGCTCAAGTTCCTCTCCATCGCGGAGCTTGCGGACTTCGTGGAAGCCATCCCCGATTGGGAAGCCGACGAGGTGACCGACGAGATTGCCGCCCGCTACGAGGTGCGCCCGGACGTGGAACGGGAGAAGTTCGTCGCCAGCGTTCGCGCCTCGCTGGCCATGGAGCGTTTGGCCGAGTCGTACGGGCTTGATCTGCTGGTGCTCAATGACATCGACACCGTGCTGTTTCAGAAGATCGGCCTCAGGCCCGGCTTCTACCCCACTCCCCGCTGCGGGGATCTGGTCGTCGTGCCGGAGGGCGACCTGGGCGGCGGCATCGCCACCTACGTCCTCAGGCTGCTGTCGGGCGGGCACGTGAACTTCATCGAGCCCTTCCACATCGACCTGCCCAACCGCAACTTTGCCGCCGGGCACGCGGGCCCCAACGATTACACCGATCCCGCGGGCAAAACGCTCGTCGCCCGCGACGTGCGCTTCGCCAAATCCAGGTGGAAGTACGCCGGGGCGCCGTTCGCGTGGCACGTGTTCCCCGAGGGGCGCAAGACCATGCTGCACTGCTCGCAGCACAACGGGCAGTTCCTCTTCGCGGCGACGCAGCTGGACTGCCTTCCCTGCGAGCCGTTCCTAGCCACCTATTCCCACGGGCTTTTCCGCCCGGTAGGGCAGAGCGCGCCGGAACTGTTCGAAAAGCTCCTGCGGCTGGGCGTAACCCAGCACTACGGCATCGCCGGGGGAAACTGGCTTGAGGAGGTCGCCGATCTGGCGATGATGCTGGGATTCACCTATCAGGCACTCTAGAATGGCGAAAGGAAATATGGTTTTATGAGTTTTATGTTCCATCCGTACCCGTACGTAGACAAAAACGCGGTCAACCCGGTCAACCCGCCGAAGGAGGATACGGTCGTTTTCGGCGCGCTGCCCGTTGCCAAGCGCATCGCGCAGGCGATCCGGGAAGGCAAAAAGCGCGTCGGCATCGACGGCTACGCAGGCGCGGAGTTCGAGGTGATCCGCCAGCTGCTCTCAGCGCAGCTGGCCCCGCTCAACGCGCGGATCGTGCCCGTGCAGGAATTGCTCAAACCCGCGCAAACCCTGCGCGACATGCTGGCCCCCTCCCTCCCCACGGATCGGGACATCGACCCGGTGCTTTTGTACGGCGTGCGCATCGAGCGGCATTACGAAGACTTTTTTGTGGCGGATCGGCTGGCCGCGCTGAGCGGAGACGCGGAAGCGCCGCTGGTGGTCATCGGCCAGGGCGCGCTTTGCGACGCGCTCCGCCCGCTTTGCGACCTGCGCATCTGGGTGGATATCACGCCCCGCACCGCGGCGCTGAACTTTAAGTACGGCCGTGCCCACAACCTGGGCGAGCCCGCCGCCCTGCCTTTCGGCGCCATGATGCGGCGCAACTACTACGTGGATTTCGAAATGGCGGCCGCCCTGCGCTGGCAGCTGATCCGCACGGGCGAGCTGGACTGGTACTGCACCGCCGACGACCCCGACCAGCTGGCGCTGCTTCCGTTTTCCGACCTGTGCGCGCTGTTCGACGAGCTGCGCACGCGCCCGCTGCGCTGCCGGCCCGTGTATCTGGAGGGCGTGTGGGGCGGCTTCTACCTTAAGCGCCTGCGCAACCTCCCCAAGGAGATGCGCAACTGCGCGTGGATTTTCGACATGATCCCCATGGAGGTGTCCCTCGCGGCGAGCTGGAACGGCCGCGAGCTGGAGGTGCCGTTTTTCACCTTCGTGCAGCAGCAAGCGCAGAAGCTGCTGGGGCAGACGACCTTCGACGCTTTCGGCGGTTACTTCCCGGTTCGCTTCAATTACGACGACACGTTCCATTCCAGCGGCAACATGTCCATCCAGTGTCACCCGAACGCCGAATACGTGACGCGCGTCCACGGCGAGCTGGGCCGCCAGGACGAAAGCTACTACGTGTGCGTGGCGGGCGAAAACGCCTGCACCTATCTGGGCTTCGAAAAGGAAGGCAGCTGCGAGGCGTTCTTTAAGGCGGCTGAAAAGGCGCAGGAAACGGGCGAGCTGATCGATTACAGGCAATACGTGCACGCCGTGCCCTCCAAGCCGGGCACGCAGGTGATGATCCCGGCGGGCACCATCCACGCCTCCGGCCAGAACCAGGTGATTCTGGAAATCGGCAGCCTCACCGTCGGCTCCTACACCTACAAGCTCTACGACTATCAGCGCATCGACCCGCAGACCGGCCTCCCGCGGCCCATCCACCTCAAGGCGGGCAAAAAGGTGATCCACGGCGAGCGCGCGGCCGAATGGGTGGACCGCAACCTGGTCAACCACGGCGGCGTGGTTCGCGAGGGCGCGGATTGGCGCGAAACCGTCGTGGGCGAGCACGACCTGCTCTACTTCTCGCTGCGGGCGCTGACCTTCCATACGGAAATGACGGACGACACGAACGATTGCTTTCACGTGCTGGCGCTGACCGAGGGCGAGCAGGTGCGCATCGTCTCCGCCAACGACGAGAGCCGCTTTTTCGTCGCGAAATACCTGGACGTGATCGTCGTTCCCGCGGACTTCGGCGCGTACCGGCTGATCAACGAGGGCGAAGGCCCCGTGACGGTGCACAAGACCACCCTCAAGCAGGGTTTCGTCCATGCGTGACGCGATCCTCGCGCTGGACACCGGCGGCACGAGCATCAAGCGGTCGCTGGTCGACGGCGCGGGCGAGCCGACGGCGGTTTCCCTCCACGCCTTCGGGGAGGACACGCGCGACGCGCTTTTGCAGACCTTTCGCGACGCGCTCGTCGCGGGCCGCGACGACGCGGAACGCCTGGGCCTGCGCGTGACGCGCATCGGCGTGGCCTGCCCGGGCCCGTTCGACTTTCGCCTGGGCGTAAGCCAGATGACCCACAAATGGGCCGGCATCCGCGGGGTGCCCCTGCCGCCGGTGATGAACGAGGTTTTCCCGGACATTCCCGTTTCGTTTCTGCACGATTCGACGGCGTTCATGCTGGGCGAAGCCTTCGGCGGCGCGGCGCTGAACGCGCAAAACCCCGCCGGGGTGATGCTGGGCACCGGCCTGGGTTACGCCTACATGCACGACCGCCGCGTCTGCCTGGACGCCACGCTTTCGCCGCGGGTGCGGCTGTGGCGGCTGCCCTACCGGGACGGCATCGCGGAGGATTACGTGTCCAGGCGCGCCATTCGCAATCGCTACGCCCGAAAAACCGACGGCGCGGCGGAGCCGCCCGACGTCAGGGAGATCGCCGGCCGGGCCGCCGCGGGCGAACCGGCGGCGCTGACCGCCTTCCGCGAAACGGGCGCGCTGCTGGGCGACATACTGCATACGCACCTGTCCGCGGATTGCGACCTCGTGGTGGTCGGGGGGCAGATCGCGCGCTCGGCGGAGCTTCTGCTGCCTTCGGTGCGGCAGGTGTTGGCCGTCCCCGTCGTACCCGCCGCCCACATCGGGGACGCGGCGCTGCGCGGCATCCACTGTTTCTGCACCCGCGAGGATGTGTTGGCCGTTTCTTTCGACTGATGGAGGGGGTTCGCTATGAGCGCGTTCGCCAAGCTGCGGGAAACCAATTTCTCCGTAACCGAAAAACGCATCGCCGACTATATTCTTCAACACAGCGCGGAACTGCCGGACCTCTCCATCAGCACCATCGCGGAGGAATGCGAAACGAGCAAGTCCATGGTGGTGCAGCTTTGTAAAACCGCCGGTTTCAAGGGCTACAAGGACCTGAGCAGCCAATTGCTGGTGGAGCAGGCGATCAGCGACCACCGGCAGGAAACGGTCTACGAGGACATCCACCCCGGCTGTTCGGTGTCCCAAATCTGCCAGATCACCATCCGCGCGGAGCTTCGTTCCATCCGGGACACCGAAGCGATGATCGACGCCGACGCCATCGCCAAGGCGGTGGAGTGGATGAGCACGGCCAGCCTGATCCAGCTTTTCGGCGTGGGCGGCAGCGGCGTGGCGGCACTGGACCTGTACAACAAGCTGACGCGTATCGGCATTAACGCCCGCTACTCGCAGGACACGCACTGCCAGATGCTGGAAACCTCCTCGCTCAACGACAGGACCGTGGTGGTGGTCTTCTCCTACAACGGCCGCACGAAGGACATGATCGAGGCGGTGGAGCTCAGCAAGGCGATGGGCGCCCGGATCATTTCCATTACGCGCTACGGCAACAACCCGACCAGCGACCTGGCGGACATCCCGCTGTTCGTGGCCAGCAACGAGTCGCTGGCGCGCGTCACCGCGATGAGCTCCCGCCTGAGCACGCTGGCCATGGTGGACATGCTTTTCGCCTGCCTGGCCAGCCACATGAGCGACCGCATCCAGGAGATTGCCGCCCGCAACACGGAAATCGCCAGACGCCGCAGAAAATAGCGGCACAGGGAAAGGGTGGAGCGTATGAAGGCGCACGTACTGAGCGGACTGGATCGCATCCATACCGTTGACGACCTGCTGAAGGGCCGGCGAATCGGCCTGATGACGACGCCGACCGGCATCGACCATCGGCTGCGAAGCGGAATCGACCTGCTCCACGAGGATTACCGGCTCTCGGCGCTTTTCGGCGTGGAGCACGGCATCCGCGGGGATATTCAAGCGGGCGGAAAGGTGGACACCTACGTGGACGACGCCACCGGCGTCACGGTGTTCAGCGCGTTCGGCGAAAACGACCACTTCAACGACCCCATGCTGGACGCGTTCGACGTGCTCGTGTTCGATATACAGGACGTGGGCGTCCGGTTTTACACCTACCTCTACTCGCTCTCCTACGCCATGGAGGCCTGCGCCCGCGCCGGCAAACCCGTGGTGGTGCTGGACCGCATCAACCCCATCGGCGGCGTGCGGCGCGCGGGCACGATACTCGACCTGTCCTGCCGTTCCTTCGTCGGGGATTACGAACTGCCCACGCAGTACGGCATGACCATCGGCGAATACGCGCGCTACGTGCGGGATTACCTGCATTTGGACGTGGATCTGACGGTCGTGCCCCTGTCGGGCTGGGAACGCGGCATGTACCTGGACGACACGGACCTGCCCTGGGTCGCGCCTTCGCCCAACTGCCCGAGCCTGTCGGCGGCGCTTTGCTACGTCGGCACGTGCATCTTCGAAGGCAGCAATTTAAGCGAAGGCCGCGGAACGACGCTCCCCTTCGAGGTGATCGGCGCCCCGTGGGTCGACGACGCGGCGCTGGAGAAGCGCATGGGGGCGCTGGGCCTTCCGGGTGTCCATTTCCGGCGCACGTCGTTTTGCCCGACGTTCAGCAAGCACGCGGGGCAACTGTGCCACGGCGTGCAGATGCACGTGCTGGACCGCGAACGCTACGACTCGTTTACCGACGGCCTGATGCTGATGGAGACGATCCGCGACATGTACCCCGACCGGTTCGCGTTCGTCTATTGGGAGGAAGGCGGCCTGCCCGCCATCGACCGCCTGCTGGGAACGGGCGAATACCGCGAAGGCAAGCGCACGGCGCGGGAGCTGATAGCGCACTACCGTCCGCTGGTGGAAGCCTTCGGTGAAAAAGTGAAGCCTTATCTGCTGTACTGACATTTGCGGAAAGGGGCGGAAAACATGACGGTTACGGTCGTCCCCCTGGTGCCTGCCGATTACGCCGCCGCCGCCGCGCTGTGGAACGCGGTCGCGGCCGCGGGAGAGACCCTGTACCGCCCGATCGACGCGGATCGGTTTCCTTTCGCGGGCGAGGGCACGCGCGCCTTCGCCGCCAAAGCGGAAGGCCGCCTGATCGGCTGGATTCACGCCGCCGTCAAGCAGACCTTCCTGCGCGGGGAAACCGCGGAGAACACCCCCGCCTACCTGACGACGGTGCTGGTGGAAAAACCTTATCGCCGGCAGGGCGTCGGCCGGGCGCTGCTCGGCGCGCTTGAGGACGCCCTGCGCGCAGACGGCAAAAAGACGCTCGTGTGCTCCGGCGACAATCCGGTGCACCTGGCCTGGTTCGTGCCCGGCACGCCCGGACACGACCACAACAACGCCCCCGGCGTAGAGGAAAGCGGCGCGGGCTACGCGTTTCTGATGCACGAAGGCTTCCACGACGATTTTCACGAGATCGCCATGTACCTGGCGCTGAAGGATTACCGGTGGCCGGAGGCCCTGACGCGCAAGCAGGAGGAACTGCTCGGGCAGGGCATCCGCACGGGGCGCTACGACCCGTCGCTGGGCGACGAGTTCGACGGCATGTGCGACCGGGTAGGCAGCGAATACTGGCGCAGTGTTTTGCGCAGCGAGCTGGCCGCCTGGAGAGAGAACCGCCCCAACGACAACCCGGAGTTCTGGCCCGACGGGGTTACGCCCTCCGGCCCGCGCACGCTGCTGACGGCGACCGTGGACGGCCACATCGTAGGCTTTACGGGCCCCGTGGACAAGCAGAAAAGCGGCCGGGGCTGGTTTACGGGCATCTGCACGGATCCCCTTTACTCCGGCAGGGGGATCGCCTCGGTGCTGTTCAACCTGCTGATGAAGGAGTTCATCGCCGAGGGCGCGGACTTCTGCACCCTGTTCACCGGCCGGGACAACCCCGCGCAGAAGGTGTACCTGCGTGCGGGGCTGAGGATCGCGGCGCGCTTCGCGGTGATGTCCGTGACGCTGGAAGGCGCGCAGCGATACGAGCACACCTATTTCTGATTCGTTTTCGTGAAGAAAAAAACTAGTTTGGAAAAACAATAAATATCCATGAACTAGTCTTGACGCGATGCCGTAATACTGTTATACTGAGCGCAACAAAGACGTTAACATCTGGAGCTTCCAGTTTGCAGATAGATTCGGCATACCGTTTTATTTTCGGTTAGAGGAGGGAGATCGTGTGCGTTTGAGAAATGCCGCCCAGGTTGGCACGGTGGACGACGGCAACATTTTCACTTCCGCGAGGGTGCGCAAGCTGGTCGGTCTGCGCATCTGGCGCAACCGTTACATCTACCTGATGGTCCTGCCGGTGCTGCTTTATTTTATCCTGCTGAAATACCTACCCATGTGGTTTTTGCGCAGCGCCTTTTATGATTACAAGCTGCTCAAGGGCTTCGACGGTTCCAAATACGTAGGGCTCAAGTATTTTATCCGCCTGTTCACCAACCCCAACCTGATGACCTACATCGGCAATACCCTGATCCTCAACTTCAGCGCCCTGATCTTCCTGTTTCCGGCTCCGCTGATCTTCGCCATTCTGCTCAACGAGCTGCGCGACCGCCACTTCATGAAGTTTGTGCAGACCATTTCCTACCTGCCTCACTTCGTGTCCACCGTCGTGCTGGTCTCCATGATCTCCACCCTGATCTCCCCCAGCTACGGGAGCCTCGCGGCGATGGCCAAGGCATTGGGGTACACGCCGCTCAACTACCTGAGCATGCCGGAGTACTTCGTGCCCATCAACGTCATTTCCGGCTTCTGGCAGTCGGTGGGCTGGGAAGCGGTCATCTACGTGGCCACGCTGTCGGGCATTGACCGCGGGCTGTACGAGGCGGCCCGCATCGACGGCGCCAACCGCTGGCAGCAGACGCTGCACGTTACGCTGCCGGGCCTTTCCACGACGTTCGTCCTGCTGCTGATCATGCAGATCGGCCAACTGCTGAATATCAACTTCGAAAAAGTGTACCTGCTGCAGAACACCCTGAACCTCTCGGCTTCCGAAATGCTGCCCACCTTCGTGTACAAAACGGGCATGGAAAGCCACAATTACGGCTATGCGACCGCGGCGGGCCTGTTCAACTCCGTTTGCAGCGTCATCCTCGTGCTGATCGCCAACACGGTCAGCCGCAGGGTGTCCGAAACGTCGCTATTCTAGCCGAAGGAGGGGAAAACGAATGGCTCAGGCGTCAACTGCCGTAAAGCGTCCGCGGCGCAACAAGAACGGCGAGTTTATCCGCCGCTCCAGGGGCGAGAAGATTTTCAGCGGCATCAACCTGCTGGTGATGATCCTGCTGCTTTGCTTCTTCCTGTACCCGCTTTTAAACATGGTGTCCATCTCCTGCAGCAACGAGTACGCCGTGCTGCGCGCCGAGGTTACCTTCTATCCCGTCGGCTTCAACCCGCAGGCGTACGACCTCATCCTGCAGTCGAACGATCTTTGGCGCTCGGTCGGCAACAGCGTGTTCGTCGCCCTGGTCGGCTGCGTGTGCAGCCTGGTCATGCTGTCCCTGGCGGCATACCCGCTGGCGTTCGCGCAGTTTTACGGCAAGAAGATTTACACCTTCATCATCCTGTTCACCATGTGGTTCTCCGGCGGCATCATCCCGACGTTTTTGACCATCATGCAGCTGGGGCTTTACGACTCGCTCTGGGCGCTGATCTTCAACAGCATGATCTCCGCCTACTATGTGGTGATCGTGCGAAGCTACTTTTCTTCCATTCCCATTTCGGTGGTGGAAAGCGCGCGCATCGACGGCGCGAACGACTTCCGCGTCCTGTTCCAGCTGATTATCCCGCTGAGCAAACCGGTGCTGGCCACCGTCGCCCTGTGGGTGATCGTGGGCCACTGGAACGACTACCTCAACGCCCTGCTCTTCATTTCCAGCAAGGAGCACTACACCCTGCAGCTGGTGCTCAAGGAAATGGTTCTAAACGCCGAATCCTCCATTTACAACGTCAGCATGACGTCCGCCTCCACCACGGGCGGCGCCGCCGCCCTCGGGCAGCAGGTGCGCAACGCCGTGCTGGTCGTGGCCATGATCCCGATGGTCATCCTGTATCCTTTCGTGCAGCGCTACTTCGTCAGCGGCCTCATGCTGGGTTCGGTCAAGGGTTGACCCGGTTACTGCGAAGCCTTCAAAGCTTCGTAAAGATAACGCAATACCATAAGGAGGAAAAAACATGAAGAAAGTCCTGGCTACCATCCTGGCGCTTTGCATGCTGTTCTCCGTCACGGCCGCGCTGGCGACCGCCGAGTCCGCCAAACAGCTGCCCAAGAGCGAAAACCTCTACTTCGACAACGGCTTGGAAATCACGGGCATGGGCATCCACTTCAATAACTACCCCACCGAGTTTGACGGATGCTACTACTTCCCCGCCATCCAGGCGCTGACCAACGCGACCATCAACATCGACTGGCGCGTGGCGGACAACTACTCTACGCAACTGGCCACCACCCTGGCCTCCGGCAAACTGCCCGACATCATCGTGCCCGGTTCCAGCGGAAGCGGCGTGATGAACCTCGTCAGCGAAGGCGCCATAATTGCGCTGGACGACTACATCGACCTGATCCCCAACATCGTCGCGGCCGTGGGTGAGGATCGCATGGCCAACTGGCGTCAGGCGGACGGCCACATCTACACCATCCCCACGATCGTCAACGTGCCCGGCTCCCAGAGCGCGATGATCCGCCAGGATTGGCTGGACGAGCTCGGCATGGAAGCCCCCACCACGTGGGACGAATGGGTTGCCATGTGGCGTGCCTTCAAGGAAAACGACATGAACGGCAACGGTGATCCCAACGACGAGATCCCCCTGGCGCTGGAGCAGGGCGAGAACGGCGAGCGCTGCATGGCCAGCCTGCTCAACGCTTTCGGCATCAAGGCCTCCAACGACTGCCAGTTCTGCGTGCTGGACGACGGCACCTACACCATGGTGTACGAGCATCCCCGTTACCTTGAGTTCCTCAAGGCCGTTCAGGACCTGTACGCGGAAGGCCTGATCGATCCCGAATTCGCCACCCGCACGCAGGCCGAACTGTTCACCGTGATGGACAGCGACCTGGTCGGTTCCACCATGACCTGGGCCGAGCGTGCGAAGCTGTCCAGCTATTCCAACCAGGAAGGCGGAGACACCGACGCGCTGTGGACCTGCGTCGCTCCTATCACCGGCCCCTACGGCGATCAGATGACCCAGGAGCGCGCTGCCGTGACGTCCGTATGGTGCATCACGACGGCCGCCCAGGAAGAGGGCAAGGTGGAGGACATCCTGCGCCTGTTCAACTGGAACTTCAGCGAAGAGGGCGTCAACCTCTACAACTACGGCATCGAGGGCGAGACCTACGATATGGTCGACGGCGTGGCCGTGCTGAAGCCCGACGTGGTTGCCAACGGCTTCGTGGGCTACCGCCTGCTGGGCATGGAATACGAGCCCTTCGGCGGCTGGTGGCAGACCAACGCCTTCATGCAGTGCCTGTTCTCCGGCGCGACCGTGGATGACCTGGATGCGCCTTCCCAGTCGTTCTACAACGGCCTTGCGGTCGTGAACAGCGGCTACTTCTACCCGATGCCCCAGACGATGGAAACCGACGAGTACGTCGAGTATCGCGCCGAGCTGATCACCACCGGCGTGTGCACGCTGCGCGACCAGACCATCGCCGGCCAGATGAGCGTGGACGACTTCGTAACCAAGTACGATGCGCTGAAGGCCCAGGGCCTGCAGGAAGTCATCGACGCGGGCAGCGCCGCCTACGCGCTGATCAGCGGCAACTAAAACGTACCCCCGGGTAAACTTGCACTCCAAGAGGGCTTGGCGAAAGCCAAGCCCTCGTCTTTTGAGGAAAGGCGCGGCCATGCGACTGCCCGAAACCTTCACCATCCGCGGCAACGCCCTCTTCGCACAGCGGGAGCTGTTCGCCTACCTGAGCCGCGTCACGGGCCGCGAGGCCGGCGCGGACGGATATCCCTTCACGCTCACGGCGACCGGCGGGGAGAGCGAGGCGTTCCGTATTTCGGTGACGCCGGAGGGAACGGACATCCGGAGCGCTTCCCTGCGCGGCGTGGCCTACGGCGCGTACGCCTTCTTGGAATGGCAGTTTGACTGCCGCTTTTTTGCGGCGGACTGCGAAACGGTGCCCTTCCGGCCGGACGCCGAGCTGACCGCGGGCGAACGTTCCTCCTCGCCGGATTTTGCGTACCGCGAGCTTTACTGGCGGGGCGCGACCGACGGCCGCTTCGCCCTTCAGTGCCGCCTCAACTCGGCCTGCGCCGGCATCACCCCGGAAATGGGCGGCAAAACGATGTTCCTTAACTACAGCCACACCTTCGAGCAGCTGGTGCCCCCGGAAAAGTGGTTTGACACGCATCCGGAGTATTTCAGCCTCGTGGACGGCGAACGCCGGAAAGAGCACAGCCAGCTCTGCCTCACCAACCCGGACGTGCTCCGGCTCTGCGTGGAGGGCGTGCGGGGATGGATCGCCGATCATCCCGAGTGCACCGTCTTTTCGGTGGCGCAAAACGACTGGTACGGCAACTGCGAGTGCGACGCCTGCCGCGCCGTGGACGAACGGGAGGGCGGGCCCGCGGGCAGCCTGATCGCTTTCGTCAACGCCGTGGCGGACGCGATTGCCATAGATTATCCGCGGGTCAGGCTGCACACCTTCGCCTATCTGTACAGCCGCAAACCACCGCGCACCCTGCGGCCGCGCCGAAACGTGATCGTCCGCCTCTGCGATATCGAATGCTGCTTCAGCCATCCCATCGGGGCGTGCGACCAGGCGATCGCCGCCATCGACGTCGAACAGGGGGCCGCCCGCCGCTTCGAAACCAGCGCGCACGGTTTTTCGGAGGATCTGCTTGCCTGGTCCCAGTGCTGCGGCAACCTTTATCTTTGGGATTACACCACCAATTTCAGCAACTATCTCCAGCCCTTCCCCAACCTGCGCGTGTATCAGCCCAACCTGCGTTTTTTCAGGCGCTGCGGCGTGCGGGGCGTATTCGAACAGGGCAACTATTCCCCCGGTGAAACCGGCGCCTTCGCGCCGCTCAAAATATATCTGCTCGGAAAGCTTTTGTGGGACGCGGATGCGGACGTGAAAGCGTTGACGGCCGAATTCGCGAAGGGGTATTATGGAGCCGAGGCGGCGCAGCCGGTGCTGGAATGCCTGACGCTGATGGAGACGGAGGCGGAACGCTTCCACATGGGCATCTTCGACCCGCCGACGGCCGGGTACCTCGCGGAGGATACGCTGAAACGGGCGGACGCGGCGCTTGCGCGCGCCCTCGCGGCGACGCGGGATGAAACCTGCCGCGCGCGCATCCGGCGGGAGCGGCTGAGCTTCGGCTACGCGCTGCTGGTGCGCTCGCCGATGGACGCGCCGCTTCGGGCGCAGCGCATCGACGCGTTCGAGCGGGAGGTCCGGGAACTGGGCGTGACCGAGCTGTTCGAACGGCGGGAGCTGAGCGCCTCGTTCGACTGTATGCGTCAAAGCCGCTATACGGCCGACCGCAGCGGCGTCCCTTACCGGATGTATCGTTTGTAAAACGCCGCGGTGGCGAAAGGAAGAATACTCATGAGCGATTTTGTGGCGGGCTGGGACGGCGGCGGCACCAAGACCTGCGTCGTGTGCACGACGGCCGATGGCGCGGAGATCGGGCGCCGCGTGTTCGGCGCGCTGAACATCAACGGGGCCAGCGAAAGGGAGATCTTCTCCTGCGTTTCGCAGGCCGTGGCGTTCGTAAACGGCATTCCGGGGCGGTGCCTGGGCATGGTGATCGCCACGGCGGGCACCAGCAACCCGGCCGCGGGCGAAATGGTCGGCCGCGCGCTGCTCAAAGCGGGCTACGCGGGCCCCTACGCGATGCACGGCGACCAGGAAGCCGCGCTTTTCGGCGCGGTGGACGGCGTCGGCGCGGTGCTGGTGGCCGGCACGGGTTCCATCTGCTACGGGCGCAACGCGGCGGGCCAAACCGCGCGCTGCGGCGGGTACGGCTATCTGGTGGACGACGAGGGCAGCGGGTACGCCATTGGGCGCGACATCCTTTCGGCGGTGCTCCGTTCGGCCGACGGCCGCAACGCGCCGACCGCCCTTTCCGCGCTCGTTTACGCGCAGGAGAAGTGGCGGGACATCCCCGCCATCATGCGCACGCTGTACACGGGCGAGACGGACAAATCGCAGGTGGCGGCGCTCGCGCCCCTGCTTCGGCAGGCGGGCGACGATCCCGCGGCAACCGCGATCGCGAAGCGGGCGGGCGGGGAGCTGGCGCGGCTGTGCGAGACCGTCGTACGTAAGCTTTCCATGCCGGACGCGCAGGTGGCGCTGAGCGGGAGCATTCTGACCCATTTTGAAAGCGTGCGCGGTGAAACGACGCGGATGCTGCTGGACGCCTTTCCGAGCCTGCGCTTTTGCAAGCCGCTGCACGACGCGGCTTACGGCGCGGCGCTCATGGCGCGCCTCGCCTACGCCCGGTAGACGCCGGACCGACCCGGCGCGCGAAACGAGTACTCGAATAAGGAGACGGATTCCATGAATCTCTTCGTATGCATCAAGCAGGTGCCGGCGACCAACAAGGTGGAGGTGGACGAACAGACGGGCGTCCTCAAGCGCGCCGGGGTGCTGAGCAAAATGAACCCCTATGACCTCTACGCGCTGGAAACGGCCCTGCGCCTGAAGGAAGCCCACGGTGGCACGATCACCGTGGGCACCATGGGGCCGCCGCAGGCCGAGGCCGTCGTGCGGGAAGCCTACCGCATGGGCGCCGACGACGGTTACGTGTTCTCCGACCGCCGTCTGGGCGGCGCGGACGTGCTGGCCACCAGCTACACGCTTTCCCAGGCCATCCGCAGCGTGGGCGATTTCGACCTCATCCTCTGCGGACGCCAGACCACCGACGGCGACACCGCGCAGGTCGGCCCGGCGATCGCCGAGCATATGGGCATCCCCCACGCGGCGTGGGTTTCCCGTATCGAAGCGTCAGGCGACGGCGTGGACGTGGAACAGCAGTTGCAGGACGTGGTGGAGACCGTGCACATGCCCTTCCCCTGCCTGGTAACCGTGGAAAAGGACATCTACATGCCGCGGCTGCCCTCGCTGAAAACCGACCGGGCCGTGCGGGACAGGCCCGTGCATATCGTCGGGCTTTCCGGCTTCCCCGATACGGACCCGGAGCACTACGGCCTTTCCGGCAGCCCCACGCAGGTGGAACGCATCTTTCCGCCGCCCGGCGGTGCGGAAAAGGAAGTGTTCACGGGCGACGACAGCGCCGGGAAGCTAAGGGACCTGCTCAAACAGTGGAAATTCGTGTAGGGAGGCGTCGGCATGGCGCAGATCGCGATATTGGAACGCAAGTGCGACGGATGCGGGCAGTGCGTTGAGCGCTGCCCCTTCGGAGCCATCGACATGAAGGACGGCAAGCCCGAGCTCAACGCCGCCTGCAAGCTTTGCGGCGTGTGCATCAAAGCCTGCCCCCGGCAGGCGATTATCCGGCTGGAGACTCGGGCGGCCACCGTGGACAAGTCCCTTTGGAAGGATATTCTGGTTTTCGCGGAGGTCGCGCAGGGCCGCCTGCACCCCGTGAGCCTGGAACTGATCGGCAAGGCGCGGGAGCTGGCCGGGCCCGTGGGCTTCAGCGTGCACGCCGTGCTCGCAGGCAGCGGCGTGGGCGAATGCGCCGAGGAGCTGCGGCACTACGGCGTCGGCCGCGTTTACCTGTACGACGATCCGGCGCTCGCCTTCTTCCGCGCGGATGCCTTCGCGGTCTGCGCGGCGGACGCGATTCGCGCGCTCAAGCCGAGCGTGGTGCTGGTGGGCGCAACCTCGCTGGGCCGAAGCCTCGCGCCAAGGCTCTCCACCCGCTTCCACACCGGCCTCACCGCGGACTGCACGCAGCTGGAACTGCGGGAAAACACCGACCTGGTGCAGATTCGCCCGGCCTTCGGCGGCAACATCATGGCGCAGATCGTGACCACGAACACCCGCCCCCAGTTCGCCACCGTGCGCTACAAGGTGATGAACGCCCCCGAGCGGCAGGATACGGCGACGGGCGAGATACTGGGCCGCAAAATACCCAAGGAGGTCGCCCTGTCCCCCGTGACGCACGTGCGCACCGTGCCCGTGCCGGCAGGCAAGACCATTTCCGACGCGGAGGTGCTGGTAGTAGGCGGCCGCGGTCTGCAAAAGCAGGCCGATCTGCAATTGATCCGCGAACTGGCCGCGCTGCTTCACGGCGACTGGGCGGTCAGCCGCCCGCTGGTGGAAAAGGGCTGGGCGGACAACGGCAGGCAGATCGGGCTTTCCGGCCGCACGGTGCGGCCGCGGCTCATCATCACCTGCGGGGTGAGCGGCGCCATCCAGTTCCGCAGCTGTATGTGCGCAAGCGACCACATCGTCGCCATCAACACCGACCCCCAGGCGCCGATCTTCGACGTGGCGCACGTGGCGGTTGTAGGCGATCTGTACCCCATTTTGCGGGAACTGATCGCGAAACTGAAGGAGGAGGGCGCGGCATGAACGCATTCCAGAAGGTCGGCGCGGCCGACCTGGCCTATTTCGAAAGCCTCCTGCCGGGCCGGGTGTTTTGCGGCGCGGCGATCAGCGAGGATTACGACCACGACGAAATGACCGAGTACGGGCACTTCATGCCCGACGTCGTGCTGCAGGCGCTGAGCACGGAGGACGTTTCGGCGGTGCTTGGCTACTGCAACGAAAAGCGGATCGCCGTCACGCCGCGCGGCGCGGGCACCGGGCTTTGCGGCGGGTGCGTGGCCGTGGACGGCGGGGTGGTGCTGTCTACCGAGAAAATGAAAAAGGTGCTCGAGGTGGACGAAAAAAACATGACGGCCACCGTGGAGCCGGGCGTGCTTTTGATGGAGTTTCCCAAGGCGCTGGAGGGCACGGGGCTGTTCTACCCGCCCGACCCCGGCGAGAAAACGGCCACCATGGGCGGCAACGCCATGACCAACGCGGGCGGCATGCGCGCCGTGCGCTACGGCGTTACGCGGGACTACGTGCTGGGCATGGAGGTGGTGCTGGCCGACGGCGAAGTGCTGACCCTGGGCGGCAAAAACGTAAAGTGCTCCAGCGGCTACAGCCTCATCGACCTGATGATCGGCAGCGAAGGCACGCTGGGCTTTTTAACGAAGCTGACGGTGAAGCTGGTGCCGGAGCCGAAAACCAACCTGAGCCTGCTGATCCCGTTCGGCGACCTCAATCGCTGCATCGAAGCGGTGCCGGCGGTGCTTTCCTGCGGGTGCGAGCCCACGGCGGTGGAGTTTATGGAGCGGGAGGTGATCGCCGCGGCGGAAACCTACCTGGGCAAGCAGTTTCCGGACACCAGCGCGGACGCGTACCTGCTGATCCGGCTGGACGGGACGAGCGCGGAGGCGCTTCGGCCCGCGGTGGAAACGCTGACCGACCTGTGCCTGTCGCTGGGCGCGGGGGACGTGCTGCTGGCGGACACGGACGAGCGCAAGGAAAGCATCTGGAACGCGCGCGGCGCGTTTTTGGAGGCGATCAAGAACGGCACCACGGGCATGGACGAATGCGACGTGGTCGTTCCGCGGGACAAAATAGCGGCGTTCGTGGAAAAGAGCGTGGCCATCGGGCATGAGCAGGGCGTGCGCATCTGCTCGTTCGGGCATGCGGGGGACGGCAACCTGCACATCTACGCCTGCCGGGACGCGCTTGATGAGGACGAATGGAAAACGAAGGTCGCCGCCGTGATGGAGGCGCTGTACGCGGCCGCGCACGGCCTGGGCGGCGAGGTGAGCGGGGAACACGGCGTGGGCCACGCCAAGCGCGCGTTTCTCCGGGAATCGCTGGGCGAAACGCAGATTCGCCTGATGCGGGACATCAAACGGGCTTTCGACCCCAACGGAATCCTGAACCCCGGCAAGGTCGTTTCCTAGCCCGCGCCCGCCTTTCGCGAAGGATTTTTGGAGGAGCGCCGGTTTAAAGGCAGGAATACGCCGACTCGGCAACCAATTTAGAGAATGAATTCAGAAAGCCGGAGGCCGCGCGCGTGGGCGGCTCTCCGGCTTAACAGCACGGACGCAGAACGGGAGGGTCTTTCCATGAACGTTGCGAACCGTTCCCAACGCCTTCGGGAAATCGACCGCGTCATCGAAAACGGCAGGTTCAAGGACAACTGGGCCTCGCTTTCGCAGTACAGGCCTCCCCGGTGGTATCAGGAGGCGAAATTCGGCATTTTCATCCATTGGGGCGTGTACAGCGTTCCCGCGTTCGGCAGCGAGTGGTACCCGCGCCTCATGTATATGCGGGGAACGCCCGAATTCGAGCACCACGTGCGGACGTATGGCCCGCAAAAGCAGTTCGGCTACAAGGATTTTATCCCCCTGTTCAAGGCCGAAAAGTACGATCCCGCAGCCTGGGCGGCGCTGTTCGCGGAGGCGGGCGCGCGCTACGTCGTGCCGGTGGCGGAGCATCACGACGGCTTTCAGATGTACCGCAGCGACCTGAGCGAATGGAACGCCGTCGAAAAGGGCCCGCATCGGGACACCGTCGGGGAATTGGCGGCCGCGCTGGAACCTTACGGGCTTACGATGGGCGTATCCTCCCACCGCGTCGAGCACTGGTTTTTTATGGGCCACGGCAGGGAATTCGACAGCGACATTCACGAGCCGCTTGCCTGCGGCGATCTTTACTGGCCCGCCCAGCCCGAGGGGAACCTTCAGGACCTGTACGGCAAGCCCGCCCCCTCGCAGGAATTTTTGGAGGATTGGCTGCTGCGCTGCTGCGAGCTGGTGGACGAGTACCGGCCGAAGTTGTTCTATTTCGACTGGTGGATACAGCACGGCAGCGTGAAACCGTACCTGAAGAAATTCGCGGCGTATTACTACGACCGCGCCGGGGAATGGAACGCCGAGGTCGCCATCAACTACAAGCACGACGCCTTCATGTTCGGCTGCGCCGTGCCCGACGTGGAGCGCGGGCAGTTCGCCGACAGGCAACCCTTCTTCTGGCAGACCGATACCGCGATCGCGCGCAACAGCTGGTGCCATACGGACAACAACCAGTACAAATCCGCCCGCGGCCTTCTTTGCGACCTTGTGGATATCGTCAGCAAAAACGGCTCGCTGCTGCTCAACGTCGGCCCTAGGGCGGACGGTGCCATCGGCCCGGAGGACGAGGCCGTGCTCCGGGAAATCGGCCGGTGGATGAAAGTCAACGGCGAGGCGATCTACGCGGCGCGTCCCTGGCGAAAGGCCTGCGAAGGCCCCACGGCCGTCGAGGAAGGCCAGTTTACCGACCAGGCGGAGAAGGTCTTCACCCCCCAGGATATCCGCTTCACGGTCAACGGCGACAAACTCTACGCCACGGTGCTCAGCTGGCCCGCGGACGGGCGCGTTACGATCCGCTCCCTGGCGGATGCCGACGCGTCCCGGCTGCCGGTGTTCCACGGAATCGTACGCACGGTGGAAGTGCTGGGGTTCGACGACCGGCCGGAATGGCGGCGCGACGGGGATGGGCTCCACATCCGGACGCACGGCGTCTTGAGCGACAATCCCGTGGTTTTCCGCATCACGCTGGACTAGCCGCGAAGGCGCAGCAAAAGACGGGGCGCGGATCGCGCCCCGTCTTTTGCCGCGCCGGTTTGGGTCCGCTCAGCCGTACAGCGGCCCGTAGTGCCTGCACGCCGCGTAGTCGGCCGTCTGGGCGTCGGCCGTGCCGAAAGCCGCCCAGCTGTGCGGGCGATAGATTTTCTCCGCCGGTACGTTGTGCATGTTCACGGGAATGCGCAGCATGGCGCACAGGGTGATCAGCTCCGCGCCCACGTGACCGTACACGGTCACGCCGTGGTTGGCGCCCCAGTTGGCCATCACGCCGTACACGTCGCTGAAAACGCCTTCTCCGGTCAGCCGCGGGGCGAACCACGTGGTAGGCCAGGTGCGGTCGGTGCGCTCGTCCAGCGTTCTGTGCACCGCTTCCGGCAATACGACCGTGGAACCCTCGGCGATCTGCATCACCGGCCCCACGCCCTCGACGATGTTCACGCGCAGCATCGTAACGGGCATTTCGGCGCGGGTCGCGAAATGGCTGGAAAAGCCGCCGCCACGGAAGTATTCGTAATTGGCGCGGCACCAGTCGGTCGCCTTCAGGCAGGCGTCGATATCCCCGGACGTCATCTCCCAGAAGGGCTTCATGACGGGCTCGCCCTGCTCGTTCCGGCAGGCCCCGGTGCAGTCCAGCGCCGTGGCGCCGCTGTTGATGAGGTGGATAAACCCGCTCTCGGCCTTGCCCGCCGGTTCCCAGCCGGTGACGCGTTTGACCGCCTCGGGGCTCCAGTACGTGCGCACGTCGTGAAAGCAGGGCGCCGTATGGGTGACCAGGGTGCCCAGCATCATGGCGACGCCGTTCAAGGTATCGTTCTCGGTGGCGAAGGGCGTGGGCGCCTTGGGGCCGTTCCAGTCGAAGGTGCCGGCCAGGATGCTTTCGGTGAAGTCCGCGTTGGGAAGCCAGTCCGTCCAGTTGCGCTGGCCCTGAAAGCCGCCGGCGACGGCGTTCTTGCCCAGCGCCTCCTCGTGCCAGCCCAGCTTGTCCAGCTTGGGGTTTCCGTAGAGAATGTCGCGCACAACCAGCGTCATCTTCACGATGAACGCCCAGTCCTGCTCCGGGGGAATCGCCTTGGAGCGGGTGACGATGTCGGGCAGCTTTTTACCCGCGTTGCAGTCGAACCCCTCCGGACAGTTGGCTTTCACCCACTCGAGCGCCTTTTCGTATTCGTCGCGGTCGAAAATACCCAGCTGGATGCGGCGGAGGATCTCCGTCATGTCCACCCACTCGGCGCGGATGCCGAAGTACTTCTGGAACGTCATGGTATCGCAGTAGCTGCCCATGATGCCCATCGCCACGCCGCCCAGATTGACGTAGGCTTTGTTTTTCATCCAGCCCACGGCCACGGCGCAGCGGGCAAAAAGCCGAATCTTCTCCGCCACGTCCTCCGGAACGGCGGTATCCCCCGCGTCCTGCACGTCGCGGCCGTAGATGCTGAACGCCGGAAGCCCTTTTTGCGCATAGGCCGCCAGCACCGCCGCCAGGTACACGGCGCCCGGGCGCTCGGTGCCGTTGAATCCCCAGACGGCTTTCACGGTCTGCGGGTTCATGTCGAAGGTTTCCATGCCGTAGCACCAGCAGGGCGTTACCGTGAGCGTCGCCACCACGTTCTGGGTGGCGAAATAATCCTCGCATTGCGCGGCTTCCGCGCCTCCGCCGATGGTGGTCGGCGACAGCACCGCCCTTACGGGCGTGCCGTCCGGGTAGCGCAGGCTTTCCACCAGCGTTTTCGCGGCCTGGGCCATGTGCATCGTCTGCTTTTCCAGGCCCTCGCGAACGCCGCCCCAGCGGCCGTCGATCACGGGCCTGATGCCGATTTTCGGGTAGAGCATGGTACCGTTCCTCCCTATCGTTTTGCTGATCCCCGCAGGGTGCGCGCGGCCGGCATTCGTCGCAAACCCGGATACCGGCCGGAAACGTGGCAATCGTTTTGGCGCGGGCGCACAAAAACCGCGTCAGATCTTTTTGAGGTCGCGGACGCTGCTGCCTTCGTACAGCTGCGTCGAAAGGGTGATGATCTGGCACAGCGGATGCGGCGACCCGTCCGAAAGCAGGCGCAGCAGCTGCCCGGCCACGCATTCGCCGATGGCGTTCTGCGGCTGCTTGACGAGTGTCAGGTTGGGAAACATCGCGCCGAACAGGTCGAGCTTATCAAAGCCGATGACGGAAATTTCGTCCGGCACCCTGCAGGACGCCTCGTTCAGGGCGATCATCGCGCCGAGCGTCATTTCGTAATTGGTAACGAACACGGCGGTGGGCGGGGGGGTAAGCGCCAGCAGCGCCTTCATCTGGGTGTAGCCGCCCTCCGACGTATAATCGCTGAAACGGATCAGCTCCTCGCGGGTTTCGATGTGGAAATCCGCACAGGCGTTCAGGTAACCCTCGCGCCGTTTCTGCGTCGTATAGATGCCCTCGTTGCCCAGGATCAGGCCGATGTTCCCGTGCCCCGCCTCCAGCAGGTACCGCGTCGCCTTTTCCGCCGCGTCCACGTTGTCCACAACGACGGCGCTTACCCTGCCGGTCAAAGCCTTCAGCATCCTGTCCACCAGCACGATGGGGATGCCCGCCTCCAGCGCGGGTTCCAGATGCCCGCCCGTAATGTCCGTCGGCATGTTGATCAGCCCGTCCACGCGCTTGTGCATCAGGAAGGAGACGGCTTCCTTCTCCCGGCGGGGGTCCGTGCGGCAATCGCATACGATCACCGCGTAATCATGTTTGCGAAGGATATCCTCCATGGTGGTGATGATGGAAGTGATGAACTGGTTGCCAAGCTCGGGGATCACGACGCCCACGGTACGGCTCGCCCTGGTTTTCAGGCTGCGCGCGAACGCATTGGGCACGAAACGCAGGTCCCGCGCGGCGTCCTCAATCAGCTTTTTGTTTTTGGGGCGCACGTTGCCGCCGTTGAAGTATTTGGATATCGTCGCCAGCCCGAGGCCCGTGATCTTCGCGATGTCCTTCATGGTGGCAGCCATTCGGATTCCCCCTGCCATACGGTTGCGTTCAACCCTGCCGCTATTATAGCAAAGTTCGGCGGCATATACAACAAACATCGCGAATCGTTTTGGTCTTGGCCTGCGCAACCGCCGCTTTCGCTTGACACGCCGCCTTTCCGCATATATACTACAGAAACAGAAACGTTTCGCTATTAAGGGGTGAACCGATATGGCTCTGGTCTCCTCCCGGGAGCTGCTGCTGGACGCGCAAAAGGGCGGTTACGCCGTAGGCGCCTTTAACGTAGAGAATATGGAAATGGCGCAGGCCGTCGTTTCCGCCGCCGCGGAAGCCTGCGCGCCCGTCATCGTGCAAACCACGCCGGGCACGCTGAAATACGCGCCCCCGGCCGTTTTTGCGGGCATCGTGGAAAGGCTGGCGCGGGACGCGAAGGCGCCCGTGGCGCTGCACCTGGACCACGGCAACAGCCTGGCGCTGGCGCGTGCGTGCGTTGCGGCCGGCTACACGTCGCTGATGATCGACGGCTCCCTTCTGCCCTATACCGGTAACGTTACGCTTACCCAAAGCGTCGTGGCGGTCGCGGGCGGTCTGCCCGTGGAGGCGGAGTTGGGCACCGTGGGCGGCAAGGAAGACGGCCACGACGCCAGACCCCGGTACACCGATCCGGCGCAGGCCGCGCGGTTCGCGCGGGAAACGGGCATTTCCAGCTTCGCCGTGGCCATCGGCACGGCGCACGGCGTTTACAAAGGTGTGCCCAGGCTGGATATCGGCCTGCTCGAAAAAATCCGCGCGGCCGTTTCCGTTCCGCTGGTGCTGCACGGTACCAGCGGCGTTCCGTACGAGCAGGTGCGCGCCTGCATCGCGCGCGGCATCTGCAAGGTGAACTACGCCACGGAGCTGCGCATCGTTTTTTCCGACGGCGTCAAAGGCGTCATCGCCGCCGAGCCGTCCGTTTTCGACCCCAAGCGGTACCTGTCGGCCGGCCGCGAGGCCGTGAAGGCCCGCGTAATGGAGCTGATCCGCCTTTGCGGCTCCGAGGGAAAGGGCTGACATGAGCGCGTATCTGCTGGGGATCGACGTAGGCACCTCCGCCTGCAAGGCGGCGCTGTTTGGCTCTGGCGGCGCGCCGGTGGCGCAGACGCTGAGCGAATACCCCGTGCTCTATCCCCGCCCCGGCTGGGCGGAGCAGCGCCCGCAGGACTGGTGGAGCGGCGTGTGCGCCGCGGTGCGCAGCCTGCTTGCGCAAAGCGGGGTGCGCCCGGGCGATATCGCGGGCGTCGGGGTGGACGGGCAGAGCTGGGCCGCCGTCGCCGTGGACGCAAAGGGCGAGGCGCTTGCGAACACCCCCATCTGGACGGATACGCGGGCCCGCGCGGAATGTGAGGAAATCAAGCGGTCCGTTCCCGAGGCGGAGCTGTTCGCGCTGTGCGGCAACCCACTACAGCCCAGTTACACCCTGCCGAAAATCCTGTGGTACCGCAACCACCTGGCGGATGTGTACCGCCGGGCGGCGCACATTCTGCAAAGCAACAGCCTGATCGTGTACCGTCTCACCGGCGCGGTGACGCAGGACCTTTCGCAGGGCTACGGGCTGAACTGCTTCCACATGCGAAGCGGCGAATGGGATTACGATATGGCGCGGCGGCTGGGCATCCGCGTGGAGCTGCTGCCGGAATTGCATCCCTGCCACGAGGTCGTGGGCCGCGTGACCCGCGAAGCGGCCGCGCTTACGGGGCTTGCGCAGGGCACGCCCGTCGTCGCGGGCGGGCTGGACGCCGCCTGCGGCACGCTGGGCGCCGGCGTCACCGAGCCCGGCCAGACGCAGGAACAGGGCGGGCAGGCCGGCGGCATGAGCCTGTGCCTGGATCGCTACGCCGCCGACCCGCGGCTGATCCTGAGTTTTCACGTGGTACCCGGCCGGTGGCTTTTGCAGGGCGGCACCACGGGCGGCGGCGGCGCGCTGAAATGGCTCAGGGAAGCCGTGTGCCCGGAACTGAGCTTCGGGCGGATGAGCGAGCTGGCCGGCGCCGTTCCCCCCGGCAGCGAGGGCGTGCTGTTCCTGCCCTACATGGCGGGCGAGCGCAGCCCACTGTGGAACCCCAACGCAAGCGGCGTGTTTTTCGGGCTCCATTACGCCGCAACCCGCGCGCATCTGATCCGCGCGGTCATGGAAGGCGTGGCGTTCGCGCTTCGGCACAACCTGGAGACGGCGGAAAGCGCCGGCGCGCGCGCCGGAACCCTCCGCGCCATGGGCGGCGGCGCCAACAGCCTCGTATGGACGCAGATCAAGGCGGACGTCACGGGGCACGCCGTGGAAGTGCCCGCCAGCGACACGGCCACGACGCTCGGGGCGGCGATCCTGGCCGGCGTGGGCACGGGCGTATACGGAAGCTTTCGGGACGCCTGCGCGCGCACGGTCGCCGTAAAGCGCACGCATACGCCCGATCCGGAGCCGAAGGCGGTTTACGATCGGCAATACCGGGCCTACCGGGAGCTGTACGATCGGCTCTCGCCGATGATGACCGATGCCGACGACGAAAGGAAGTTACCGTTATGAAAGCGGCCGTGCTGTACGGAAACGAGGATATCCGCTTCGATGATTGGGAAACGCCCGTCTGCGGGCCCGGAGAGGTGAAGGTGCGCGTTCGGGCCACGGGCATCTGCGGCAGCGACGTGCCGCGCGTGCTCCACCACGGCGCGCATTTCTACCCGGTCGTGCTGGGCCATGAGTTCAGCGGCGACGTGGCGGAGGTTGGCGAGGGCGTGACCGGCCTGAAACCCGGCGACACCGTCAGCGGCGCGCCGCTGGTGCCCTGCATGAAATGCGCCGATTGCCAGCGCGGCGATTTCGCCCTGTGCAGGCACTACAGCTTCATCGGCAGCCGTGAGCAGGGGAGCTTTGCCGAGTACGTCGTGATGCCGGCGCAAAACGCCGTTAGGTACGATCCGGCCATCCCCTACGAGCAGGCCGCGATGTTCGAACCCTCCACCGTGGCCGTTCACGGCGTGCTGCAGGGGGATTACCGCGGCGGCGGAACGGTGGCGGTGCTGGGCTGCGGCACCATCGGCGTCTTTACCCTGCAGTGGGCGAAGATCTTCGGGGCGAAGAAGCTCGTGGCGCTCGATATCGACGACGGCCGTCTGGCGCTGGCCCGCCGCATGGGCGCGGACGAGACGGTGAACACCCTCGCCCCGGACTTTATGGAAAAGGCGAACGCGCTTTGCGGCGGCACGGGGTTCGACCACGTTTTTGAGACCGCGGGCAACCCCGCCACCATGCGCATGGCCTTCGAGCTTGCGGCGAACAAGGCGCGCGTGTGCTTCATCGGCACGCCCCACGACGATCTCACGTTTACCCCGCGGCAGTGGGAAAACATGAACCGCAAGGAGTTCCGCCTGACCGGGAGCTGGATGAGCTATTCCGCGCCCTTCCCCGGACGGGAATGGGAACTGACGGCGCACTACTTCGCCACCGGCGAATTGAAGTTCGATCCGGCGTTCATCTTCCGCACGTTCCCCATGAGCCGGATCGCCGAGGCTTTCGCGCTGTACCGCAACCCTTCGCAGGTGCACGGCAAGATTATGCTGGTCAACGAGTAACGCCGGAAACGAAGCGGCGGTCTGAAAGAAGGTTATCCCATGGCGGAATTCATCGACCCGAACCTGGTGCCCAAGCGAACGCTGTATACCGGCGAGAAAATCCCCTGCATCGGCATGGGCACCTTCGGCAGCGACCGTTTCACGCCTGAACAGGTTTCCCGGGCCGTCGCCGGCGCCATCCGCTGCGGCTACCGCCTGTTCGACTGCGCGGCCGTATACGGAAACGAGTCGCTGATCGGCGAGGTGTTCACGCAGGCGTTCCGCGAGGGGGTCGTGCGGCGCGAAGAGCTGTTCGTCACCTCCAAGGTGTGGAACGACATGCACGGAAAGGGCGACGTGCTACTCTCCTGCGCCAGGACGCTACGCGACCTGCAATTGGATGCCGTCGACGCCTTCTTCGTGCACTGGCCCTTCCCCAATTATCACGCGCCGGGCTGCGACGGGGACAGCCGCAACCCGGACAGCCGGCCGTTCTCGGTGGAGGAGTTCATGTCCACCTGGCGGCAGATGGAACGCCTGCACGACCGGGGCCTCGCGCGCCATATCGGTATGAGCAGCATGACCATTCCCAAGCTGGAGGCTGTGCTGCCGCTGTGCCGCGTCAAGCCCTCCCTGATCGAAATGGAGCTGCACCCCTGCTTTCAGCAGCAGGAACTGTACGATTATGCGGTCGCCCACGGCATTCAGCCTATCGGGTTCTGCCCCATCGGCAGCCCGACGCGCCCGGATCGGGACACAACCCCCGACGACGTGGCGGATATCGCGGTGCCGACGGTGGTAAAGATCGCCAAAGCCCACCGCGTCCACCCCGCGGTCATCTGCCTGAAGTGGGCGGTGCAGCGCGGGCAGATTCCCATTCCCTTCTCCATCCATGAAAACGAATACGTTTCCAACCTGCAATGCACGACCGTCGACCCGCTCACGGACGCCGAAATGGCCGCGCTGAAAACCGTGGAATGCAATTGCCGCCTCATCAAGGGCCAGGTGTTCCTGTGGCCCGGCGCGACCGACTGGCACGACCTGTGGGACGAGGGCGGCGCCATCGCGAAATGAGGCGGCCGCGCCCTATGCCCCGCACGCCTGCGGGCGTTGCGGCCCTCCGATACTCCGAAAACTGCAGGCCGACCGCCTCCCCTGAAAACGGGGGAGGCGGTTTTGCGCGCCGAAGGAAAATCTCTGTTGTAATTTCCTATTATCGTCGATATCTCCAATTGCGCCCCCAGCGGCGGAACGCTACGATAATAATATGCGATGAGTCTATAAATAAGGAGATATCGGCTTATGCCCGAACAAACGTCGTCGAAAAAAGCCCTCCCGTGCCGCTTCCCGGCGGATGATTACACACCTTACGGATATCTGCATACGCCCACCCACACGGGCCTGCATCCCTCGGGCATCGTGCGTTCGGTGCCGCCGCTGGGCTTCGGGCTGTGGACGGGCGGCCTGTCCTGGTACGGCATGAACCAGCTGCGCAACGTCAACAACTACGTGTGCATGGCGCTCCCCCGTGTGAAGGCGGGCGGGCTCTGGCTGTGCGAACGGGCGGATTTCGACCGGGCCGGGGTTGCCCTCGCGTCGCGGTACCATTCCGCCAACGTCATGAGCTACGACTTTACCGCCGCAGGCGTCGATTTTTCCTTTTTGTGGTTTGCGCCGCACGAAAACGCCCTCGCCGTGAAGGTCATCCTGCGGGGCGGTTCGGCGCGGCAAACCGTCACCGTTGATCTGGAGGAGTGTTACGGCATGAACTGCGCCCGGTGGTGGGGCTCGGACGAAGCCACCATGCGCTTTTGCGAATCCGGCCTGATCGCCAAGATTCTCGCCTACGGCGACGTGTTCTGCCTGAAGGCGGATGCCGTGCCCGAGGAGGGCGTCACGGCGCAGCGGGAGGAGGAGCTTTGCGCGTGGCGGCGCGGGGAAGCGTCGCCGGGCGGCGGGCCGCGCGCCACGCGGCTCCCGGAGCCGGTATCGGGCGCGCTCCGGTTTGTAAAGACCCTCGAGGCGGGCAAGGAATACGCTTTCTTCGCGGTGCTCG
Source organism: uncultured Oscillospiraceae bacterium (assembly GCA_964640955.1). GTDB lineage: Bacteria > Bacillota > Clostridia > Christensenellales > Aristaeellaceae > CAXXOK01. Next base: position 137,595 of record CAZXJI010000003.1, read on the forward strand.
CCAGGGGCGTCGCCGAGAAGGCCGCCGTGCGTACGGCCGGCGAGACCCTCGCGCAGGCGCCCGCCTGCCTTGCCCGCAAGCTTGCGCAGGACGACGCCTTTTACCGGGCCGCTCCCCTGCTGGAAGGGGATTGGCCCGCGTCCTGGCGGCGCGGCTGGGTGGTGGATTTTGAAACGCTGCGCATGAACCTCATGGTGCCCACGGGCATCTACCGGCATCGCTGGGACGGGATGCAGGCGATGAATCCCCGCGTGGTGGCGGGCGAAACCGCCATCGACATGCTGACGCTGAGCTACGCGGATCTCCAGACCGCGCTGGAAGTAATGGAAGGGATGTTCGCGGACGCGCCGGACGTTTACGTCCCCTGCAGCCGGGAGGACGGCAGCGTGAACATGATCGGCGAGGACGGCAGCGAGTGCGCCACCGCGCCCATCTGGGGCATGCCGTTTCGGGCCGTCCGCATCCTGCTGGCCAGAAGCGGCGACCTGCCCTGGCTGAGGCGGATGTATCCGCACCTGAAAGCCTGCGTCCGCTGGTGGCAGGCAAACCGTACCGACCGGGAGGGCTGGTACCACTGCAACAACAGCTGGGAGTCCGGTCAGGACGGCTCCGTGCGTTTCGTGACCGGCGAAAACAGAGGCAAGGGGCTCAAGGAGGCGGCCAACGCGGAAACCGTCCGCACCGCCGACCTGGAGGCGGCCATGGCCTCGGCGATGGCGGACATGGCCGTTTTCGCGGGGCTGCTGGGCGAGGAGGCCGACCGGGAAACCTGGCTTGCGGAGGCGGCGCGGGGCCGCGCGCGGGTGGAAGCGATGTTTGTCAACGACTGCTACCGGGATTTCGACGCGACGACCGGAAAGCCCCTCCTCCCCGAGGACCATTACGACGTGATGCTCACCATGCCCGTCGCCCTGGGCTTTGCGACGCCCGCCCAAAAGGAGAAGATCGGATGGCTGTTCGACCGGTATGAGAAGCGCGTGGAAACGGAGGACTTCGGCCCCGGCTACGCGCCCTACTGGCCCCCGCTTTTGCAGACGCTTGCGGAAGCCCTCCACGAAATGGGCGATACGCAGCGGGCCGCGCGGATCGTAAGCCGCATCGTCGGCGGCGCCTGGGAGCGCAACGACGCGCGCGTCCACCAGCCCGGCGCGGCCGTGCCCGGCCTGCCGGAAAAGTACTGCATGGTCATTCCCGGCGTCGGCCGGGAAAACCTGGCCCGGGATTGGCAAGCTTCCGGGTGCGAAAACTACGGCTGGGGGTGCCTGGGTCCCGCGCTGGTGCTGGAGCACCTGCTGGGCCTTCGCCCGACCGACGCGCTGGGCCACGGCTTCTCCCTGCGGCCCGCGCTGCCGCCGCAGTTTCCGGACGGCCGCTACGGCATCCGCAACGTAAGCCACGGCGCCTACCGGTTCGACGTAACGCTTGTCAAGCGCGGAACGGAAACGGACGTATCGTTGCGCTTTTTCGCCTCCCCGGACGACGCGATCCGCCTCAACGGGGAGGTCCGGCCGGAAAGACAGTTCGCCGTATCGCTGCGTCAGGAGGAAGGGCTGGTCGTCGGCTGAGGCGAAACGAACGGAGGCTTCACAGGGAAGCGATCTTCACGCGAGGGGCCGCCGCCCCGCACCCGCCGGCGGGGGAAAAGGTTCCGGCCGACCCATAGCCCCCCCGTATGCGATGTGGTATACTGCTGTCAGACGAGTGGGGGTGAAGTGCATATGAAGCGGCTATTGATCGCGGACGACGAACCGCGGCAGCGCCGTGGCCTGGCAAGGCTGATCCGCGACCTTCGTCCCGGCCTGACCGTGCTGGAAGCGGCCAACGGGCGGGACGCGCTGGAGCTTGCCCTTCGGGAGAACCCCGACGCGGTGCTCAGCGATATCCGCATGCCGATGGCGGACGGCTTCGAATTGAGCGAAAAGCTGCTTTCCGCCAGGCCGGATATCGTGATCGCCTACGTAAGCGCCTATGAGGATTTCAACTACGCCGCCCGCGCGCTGCGCATGGGGGCGGTGGAATACCTGCTGAAGCCCTACACCTGCGAGCAGGTGGAAGCGACGCTCAAAACCCTGGAGCAGGACGTGGCCAAACGGCGGGAAACGCGGCAGGTGTACCGTCAGCTGGACGATACGATGGACGCCTGGCGGGACCAAAGGCTGACGGCCCTGCTGACCCGCTCGCTGACCACCGAGGAGCGCGCGGATCTGGAAGCCATCCTGCCCCTGCACCGGAGCGGCTGCATCCTGTGCGCACAGATCATGGACGAGGGGCTGGAGGACTGGACGGCGGACGAAAGCCTGGAAACCCGCGAGCAGCTTAAAAACTGGCTTGCCGGGCTCCTGCCGGAAACGGCCCTGTGCTCCACCTCCCAGGAAGCGCTGAACCTGACGGGCATCTATACGGGCCCCCTGACCTTGGAGGAGCTGGAATCGCGGCTTGCCGCGCTGCTCGGCGAAATGGCCAGGGGGTTCCCCGTGCACGTGCTTTTCAGCCTCTCCGGACGCATGCGCAGCGTGGAGGAGGATGCGGAGCACGCCTACCGGCAGGCCCGCTTCGCGGCCGGCTTCCGCTTCTATCTGCCGGAGGGCGGCCTGGTTTCCTTCCGGACGGTGGAGGCCGTGCGCAACCGCGAGCTACCCTACCTGTTCCGCTACGAGCAGCAGCTGATGCAAAAGCTGCAGGAGGCCTCGGAATGCGGGCTGGACGACCTGCTTAACGAGCTGTTCGCTTATCTGGACGCGCCCATGCGCTACGCCCCGGAGAAGCTGCTCCGGCGGTTGTATCAGGTCGCCCAGAGCATGGTCAGCGGCATTGAAAACCGCCTGCCCAAACAGGTTTTTCAGCAGCTATGGGCGGATACCGCCGCGGTGTTCAGCGAGCTGAACAGCTACCGGGAACTGCGCGACAATTTCCGCCAGCTGATGCACGCCGCCGTGCAGGCCCAGGCGCAGGAACACGGCGAGCATACGGAGGAATACATCCAAAGCAGCATCGCCTACATCAAAAGCCATTACGCCCAGCCGCTTTCCCTGGGGGAGCTCGGCGAGCGCTTCTATTTCAGCCCCAACTACCTCTCCGCGCTGATCAAGAGCCGCACCGGCGTGCCCTTCAAGCAGTTTCTGCTGACGCTGCGCATGGAGGCCGCGGAGGCGCTTTTGAAGGACTCCGACGAGAAGGTGGCCGACATCGCCCAGTCCGTAGGCTTCCCCGACCCGGCGTACTTCAACCGGATCTTTAAGAAACAGTACGGCGTATCGCCGGATATTTACCGGCGCAACATCAAATGCCGGCTGACCGGAGGGAACCTCGCATGAAGAATAAGCGGCGCGGCGCGCTCCATTTCCTGCGCGGGCTTCCCCTCCGGATACGGCTTTTTCTATTCATTTCCGTCATACTGATTTTCGCGGTGTCCTTTCTGTCCTTCCGCATGATCGGCATCTATCAGCGGGACATGGTGCAGAGCGCCGGGGCGCAAACGCTGAGCTCGCTTCGGCAGACGGCGCAGATCATCAACCAGAAAATGATGACCGTCTGCGACGCGCTGGACCAGATGACCATGGACAGCAGCCTGACGGATTTCTTTATCGAGAATCAGACCGGGAAAACCCTCGAGGCGAGGGACCTCTACCTGAACACCAAGGCCTTGGGCAACACCATCGGCCGTTACCTCCGGCAGGACGACATCGACGCCTATCTGTTTTTCACCAGCCCCTATATTCTGGGCGGCCTGCTTTCCTCCCAGTCCCCCGTGCTGACCCCGGAGGCGTTTCAGGCTTCCTTCGTCTACCGGGCCGCCGCCGAGGCGAACTACGCCACGGTCTGGCTGCCCGTTTACGATCTGGAAGAGGCGTTCGATCTGCAACCCCACACGGGCACAAGCCGCCTGCAGAACACCCGGTTCGTTTTTTCCGCCGTCCGGCAATTGAACTTTATGTATTACGAAAACAACACGCTGCGCATGCTCCCTTCCTCCGCCGAGCGTCCCGTCATCATGGTCAACTTTCAGGCGAGCGTCCTTTCGGAATGGATCGGCGGCAACATCGGCTACGAGCGCGTGCGCTACCGGCTTTTGTCCGCAGACCGGGAAACGTTTTATAGCAGCGCCCCGGAAAACGCCGATTCCCCGGCCCTTTTCGATACGGCCGACGAGGGCGTAAGCATCTACGGCAGCGGGGCGGACAGCCGCATGGCGTTCATCACCCCCGTCTCCTGTCCGGGGTGGTACCTGACCTGCGACATCCCCCTGAGCGACATCGTGGGCAACGCGACCCGCGACGCGTTCAGCCTCCTCTTCTGGTGGATTCTGACGCTGCTGCTGGTTTCCCTGGCGATGGCATACCTGGTGTCCAAGGGGGTCACCAAGCCCATCGCGGTCATGACGGGCGCCGTGCACAAGGTGGCGGCGGGGGATTTTTCCGTTCGCATGCAGGTGCCCAAAGAGAAGGAATTCTGGGAGCTGACGAACGCCTTCAACCGGATGGGCAGCGAGATTCAACGCCTGATCCACGAAAATTACGACATCACGCTGAAGGAAACGCAGTCCCAGCTGGCGGCGCTGAACCTTCAGCTGAACCCCCATTTCCTGTACAATACGCTCAACGTAATGAACATCGTCGCTCTGGAAAACAACCAGCGGGAGCTTTCGCGGATGATCGCGGCGCTTTCCAAAATGCTGCAGTACGCCATCAAGCAAAACGGCGGCCTGGTGCGGCTGCGGGACGAGCTGGAGTGGCTCAAAAACTACCTGACGATCATGGAGGCGCGCTTCGAGGGGATGTTTGGCGTCGTGTACGACGTGGACGAGGCGTCGCTGGATTTTGAGGTGCCCAAGCTCATTTTGCAGCCCGTGGTGGAAAACTGCTTCGTTCACGGCCATATCGGCTCCGAGCCGGGCGGGCTGATGACCCTGTCCTCCCGTCTGACCGGCGACGTGCTTACGCTTTCGGTGCAGGACAACGGACAGGGCATGGACGCGGAGCGCGTGCTCCGGGACATGCGCGTCGTGCCGAACGAACGGCATATCGGCCTTTCCAACGCCTATCAGCGCATGAAGCTGATCTACGGGCAGGAGGCGGACATCCGCCTGGAGGCATGCGCCGGGGGCGGCAGCCGCGTAACGCTGACCATTCCCCGCAGGGCGGACGGCAAGGAACCGTGATTTGTACAAGAATTGCTTTTTTATCCAATAGTAATCGTTCAAAACTCCGGCTATGATGAAAGTATGGACAGCATGTCCGGAGACGACAAATGAATAAGGAGGTTCCATCATGAAGAAGATCCTGGTACTAGTCCTTACGGTCGCGCTGCTTCTGCCGATGCTGGCGGTTACGTCCGTCGCCGAAGAGCAGGTGACGATCCGCTTCTCCAACTGGGACGGCGGCGAAACGCTGGACGCCTACAACGCCGCGATTGCCAAATTCGAAGAGCAGTACCCCAACATCACCGTTGAAATGATTAATATTCCCTCCGAGTACGACACGAAGCTCACCGCCATGATCGCCGGCGGCACCGCCCCCGACGTGGCCATCCTGGAATCCTCCACCATCGCCTTTACCCTGGCGCAGGAAGGCAAGGTGTACAACCTGTACGATCTGCAGGCGGCCGATCCCACCTACGCCGACAACCCCATCCTGGAAAGCCTGGCGTACAACTGGGAGCCCGACAAGCGCATGGGCTACGCCCTGGGCCCGCAGGTGGTCTGCCTGTTCTACTCCAAGCCCGCGCTGGAAGCGGCCGGCATCACCCCCGCCGATAGCTACGAGGACGCCTGGACCTGGGACGAGTTCGTGGAGAACGCCAAGCTCCTGACGCTGGACAGCGAAGGCCGCAACGCCAACGACCCCGACTTTGATCCGAACGACGTCGTGCAGTGGGGCTGCACCGCCCCGACGTGGTACGCCACAGGCTACAGCGTGCTGATGGGCTCCATGGGCGCCGACTACACCAATGCGGACGGCACGGCGCTGGCCATTTTCGACGATCCCGCCATGGCCGAGTGCATCCAGAAGATCGCCGATCTGATCTACGTGTATCACGTCGCGCCCTCCCCCACGGAGTCCTCTTCCATGCCCGGCATGGTGGACGCCTTCGCCACCGGCGCGTACGCGATGTCCATCAACGGGCATTGGAACAACATGAACCTCATGGCCGAGGGCGTGGATTACGACGTGATGCCCTGCCCGAAGATCGACAAGCCCTTCACCCGGCTGATGGGCGGCTGCCTGTCCATCCTGAGTTCCACCGAGCATCCGCAGGAAGCCTGGGAGTTCTACAAGTTCATGGCTGATCCCGAGAACACCATTTCCATGATCGACAACGGCCTGTGGATGCCCATGTCCACCGAGTGGTACACCGATCCCGAGCTGATCGCCAAATGGGCGGAGACCGAAGGCCATCCCGACCACTACGTGCCCGTGATCGTGGAGGGCATGCTCAAGTACGCCGAGCCTCTGTGGCAGTTCAACGTCAAGAACTTCCCCAAGATGGAAGCCATCATTTCCCCGGCGCTGGATACCGTATGGCTGGGCGAGCGGACCGCGGCGGAAGCCCTTGCCTCCGTCAAAGACCAGGTCACCCCGCTGTTTGAAGGCCGCTACGACAAGTAAACCCCATCGTTTTCAGGCGGGGGCCGCCGCGGGATCAGAGACGATCCGGCTTCTGATCGGCGGGGCCCCCGCCGCATGCGGCGGCACTTTTCCCGGCCGGAGAAAGAAGGAGATTTGATGACACAGGCCTTGTCCTCCCGAAAGGCCGGACGCAAGTCCACGACCTACGGCGCCATCGCCAGAAGGCGCCAGATCGTGGGTGTGACCTTCGCCATGCCGGCGATCCTCGGATTTGTGATCTTCACGGTGGGGCCGATGGTCGCCAGCCTTATTTTCAGCTTCATGGACTACAAGATCATCTCCACGCCCACATGGCTGGGGCTGGACAATTACGTAACGCTTCTCAGCGGCAGCGATCCCTGGTTCATTCCGTCCGTGAAGGCGACGACCTATTACGTGCTCCTGTCCGTGCCCGCCAACCTGATTTTCGCCTTTGCCGTCGCGATGCTTCTGAACAACGAAATGAAATGCCGCGCCCTGTTCCGTTCCATCTTCTACGTGCCTTCCATCGTCCCCGCGGTCGCTTCCAGCTTCGTCTGGATGCTGATGATGAACCCGAACTTCGGCATCTTCAACATGTTTTTGAAAACCCTGGGCCTGCCTACCAGCAAGTGGATCTATGCCGAAAGCTCCGTCATCCCCTCCATCGTGTTCATGGGGCTGTTTAGCACGGGACCCACCATGATCATCTTTCTGGCCGGCCTTCAGAATATACCGCGCCACTATTACGAGGCGCTGGAAGTGGACGGCGGCAACCGGCTGCACAAATTCGTTTACATCACCCTGCCCATGATCTCCCCCACGCTGTTTTTCAACTTCGTCATGGGCATCATCGGCGCGTTCCAGGTGTTCGGCTCCGCCTACATCATGACCCAGGGCGGCCCCAACAACGCCTCCCTTTTCTACGTGTACAACCTGTGGCGAACCGCCTTTACCCACATGGAGATGGGGCTGGCGTCCGCGCAGGCGTGGCTTCTGTTCCTCGTCATCATGCTCCTCTCCCTGCTGGTGTTCAAAACCAGCAAGCTGTGGGTCTATTATGAAGGGGGGGACAATGCGTGAACGTCAAAAAGCGGAGGCTTAACCCCAGCCGGGTCGCCTGGCGCACCGTGATGTACGTCGTATTGATCCTCCTGTCCCTTTTCTGCCTGTTGCCCCTGGGGTGGATGGTTCGTTCCTCCTTCATGAAAAGCACGCAGATCGTGCAGGTGCGGCCGTTCATCCTCTGGCCGGACACGCTGCTTTGGAAAAACTACCTCGACGCGCTGCAGTTCGTGCCGTTTTTGCGGTATTTCATGAACACCATGATCATACTGGGCGGCGTGCTGCTGGGCACGGTGACGACCTCCACGCTGGCGGCGTATTCCTTTTCCCGGGTGCGCTGGCGGGGCCGGGACGTTATTTTCGGCATCCTCATGAGCAGCATGATGCTGCCCGGCGCCGTGACCCTGATTCCCACCTACCTGGCCTGGGGTGCCCTCGGCCGCGTGAACACCTTCTGGCCGCTGGTTCTCCCCTCCTTTTTCGGCGGGGGCATCTTCAACATCTTTCTCCTTCGGCAATTCTACAATTCCATTCCCATGGAGCTGGACGAGGCGGCGTTCGTGGACGGCGCCAGCAACCTGCAGATCTACGCCCGGATTATCGTCCCCCTCTCCCGGCCGGCGATCGTGGTGGTGATGCTGTTCACCTTTCTGGGCGTGTGGAACGATTATTTCGGCCCCATCATCTACCTGAACGACCCCAAGAAGTTCACCCTGGCCATCGGGCTGCTGCAATTCCGGGGCGAGTATTCCACCAAGTGGAACCTGGTCATGGCTGCGTCCACGGTGGTCATCATCCCCTGCCTGATCGTGTTCCTGTTCGGTCAGAAGCAGCTGATCGAAGGCATTTCCCTGACGGGCCTGAAGGGGTGACGCCAGCCCGCCGGTTTTCCGGGCCGCGCAGGCGCCCCGCATCCTGATTTTTGGAGGGACAACGATGAAATTCGTTCATTTGACGCAGGTGCCTTTTCACCAGGTAACGCTGGAAAGCGACTTCTGGTCGCCCCGCACGGACGTCATCCGCCGGGAAACCACCCGTTACTGCCTCAAACGCTGCGAGGAAACGGGGCGGATCGCCAACTTCCGGCGCGCGGGCGGGCTGGAAGCTGGCGGCTTCGAAGGCATTTATTTTAACGACAGCGACGTGTACAAGGTGCTGGAGGGCGTGGCCTACGCGCTCAAGAGCGGCGCCGATCCGGAGCTGGAGGCGGCTGCGGACGGGGTGATCGACGCGATCTGCGCCGCGCAGCGGGAGGACGGGTATCTTTTCACCTTCTTCATCCTCAACGGCATCGACAAACGCTGGACCGACATGGGCTATCACGAGGATTACTGCCTCGGTCATATGCTGGAGGGCGCCATCGCCTACTATCAGGCGACGGGCAAGGACAAGTGGCTCAGCGCGGCCGTCCGCGCCCTTCGGCAGATGATGAGCGTCATCGGCCCCGGCAAAAAGCACTGGGTCGTGGGCCATCAGGAGCTGGAACTGGCGCTGATGAGGCTTTACCACCTCACCGGCGAAGCGGAGTATCTCGCCTACGCCCGGTGGCTCGTCGGCGAGCGCGGGCACGGCCATCTGCGTTCGGCCTCCTTCGACCGGCTGAACTTTCGCGAGGCGTACTGCCAGGACGACGTGCCCGCGGAGCAGCTGTCCAAGGTGACGGGCCACGCCGTTCGGGCCATGTACTACTATTCCGGCATCGCGGATATCGCCGCCGTCACGGAGGACCGGGCGCTGGCCGCCGCGCTGGAGCGCCTGTGGCACAACGTGGTGCCCGCCAACCTGTACGTGACGGGCGGCATCGGGCAGGAGGCCTCCAACGAGGGCTTCACGCGCGACTGGCATCTGCCCAACCTGACCGCCTACTGCGAAACCTGCGCCTCCGTCGGCATGGCGCTGTGGAACCAGCGCATGAACCTGCTTTCCGGGGACGCGAAGTACGCCGATCTGGTGGAAACGGAATTGTACAACGGCATTTTGTCCGGCATCTCCCCGGACGGCGTTCGTTTCTTCTATGAAAACCCGCTCTCCTCGGCGGGCACGCACCTGCGCAGCGAATGGTTCGGCTGCTCCTGCTGCCCCACCAACCTGGTGCGCTTCATCCCGTCCGTGGGCGGGTACGCCTATGCGACGGACGGCGAACGAATCTACATCAATCAGTACATCGCTTCCACGGCGCAGCTTACCCTGGGCGGGCGCGCGGTCGGCCTGCGCGTGCGCACCGGGTATCCGTGGTCGGGGCGCGTGACCGTCGACGCCCCGGATACGGACGGCCCCGTGCCGCTCAGGCTGCGCATTCCCGGCTGGTGTCAAAAATACACGCTCTCCGTGGAGGGCGTGCAAACGGACGTTTCTCCGGTTGACGGGTATGCGGACGCGGTGCTCCCCGCCGGGGGTTCGCTTACGCTGGCGTTGGAGATGCCCGCGCGCCGAATCTACGCGGACGAGCGCGTAAAGGAGGATGCGGGGCGCGTCGCCTTCGCCCGCGGCCCGGTGGTCTACTGCGCCGAGGAGACGGACCAGAACTGTGACATGCCCAGCGAGTATTTCCACGCGGATTTCGCGGTGAAGCGGGGCACTCCCCTGGGGTACGAATACCGCCCCGGCGAGCTGGGGGGCGTCGTCGCGCTTCAGGCCGGCGAGGTAAAGCTGATTCCCTACTATGCCTGGGCAAACCGCGAAAAGGGCGGCATGGCCGTATGGATCAAGGAGACCGAATAACGCGCCCCAGAGTCGCCGCCCGGCGGGGGAAGCTCAAACGTTCACCGGATCAGCGCGACGGACACGTCGTTTACGTTCGTTCCGGTCGGCCCCGTCATCAGCAGGGCGTCGCTTTCCTTCAACAGGTGATAAGCGTCGTTGTCCGCCAGTAGGACGGCCGCGTTCAGCCCTTTTTTGTGGCAGGCTTGCGCCCATTCGCCCGTTACGATGCCGCCGGCCGCATCCGTGGGGCCGTCCGTGCCGTCCGAGCCGAGGGAAAAAACGCAGACGTCCGGCAGACCGTCGATGGAAAGTCCCGCGGCGGCCGCCAGCTCCTGGTTGCGGCCGCCCAGGCCCTTGCCCCGCAGGTGCACCACCGTTTCCCCGCCCAGTATAATCGCCGCGGGTCTTTCGAAGCACGCCGCGCCGCCCTGCGCGTCCCGCGTCATGGCCCCCAGCAGGCTGCCCGCCTCGCGGGCCTCGCAGGCCATCGTCGTGGTGAGCACGTAAGGGCGGTAGCCCAGCTCCCGGCAGGCGTCCGCCGCCGCCGCGCACAGCTCGCGCACGCTGCCGGTAATCTCGGTCGTCACGTTGTCAAGCGTCTTGGGCGTTTCGTTCTCAAGCGCCCGCCGCGCGTTCGGCGGCAGGGTAAGCCCGTATTTCGCCATGATCGCCTCCGCGTCGGCGCAGGTGGACGCGTCGGGATACGCCGGGCCGGAAGCGATGGTGTCCAGCGCGTCGCCCAGCACGTCGCTCAGCACGATGCCAAGCACCTTCGCGGGCGCGCAACGCTGCGCCAGCCGCCCGCCCTTGACGGCGGAAAGGCGTTTGCGCAGGGTGTTGATCTCAGTGATGTCCGCGCCGCAGGCCAGCAGCTGCCGGGTCGTGTCCGCCACGTCCGCGAGGCTCACGCCTTCCGCGGGGGCCTCGAACAGCGCCGAGCCGCCGCCCGAAATCAACAAAAGCACCTGGTCGCCCTCCCCCAGCGCATCCGCCAGCGCGAGCGCCCGGCGCCCCGCCGCCACGCTGTTTTCATCCGGCACGGGGTGCCCCGCCTCGATGATCTCCAGCGGGCCGATAGTGCCCATGGAATGCCCGTATTTCGTAATCACCAGCCCCTGCCGAACCGCGGAACCCAGCTCCCCGTACGCCGCCGAGGCCATCCGCCAGGCCGCCTTGCCGATGGCGATCAGCGTTACGCTCCCCGGCGCGGGATGCCTGCGCAGGGCTTTGAGCACCGCGGCCTCGGGAAGAACCGCTTCTATGCCGCGCCGGACGATCTGTTCGGCGTCGTTTCGTATATCTGCCTGCATTGCGACGACAGCCCCTTTCCTTTCGGGATGCAACGGCTTTCATTATAATTAGGGAAACCGGGAAATGTCAACGTGAAGTGTAATGATGCGCTTCGCCGCGGTTCGCCCCCGGCGGTTGCCGCGGCTCCCCGCGTTTCCCGTCCGGAAAGGGCGGAAGTCCGTGCGTTCCCATAAACGATCCGCCTGCAGCCCGCTGCTTCAGGCGGTTTTTTAGCGCGATATTTTCATCGTTTTTTCTTTCCAAAAGGGGTTGACATTACGAGTGCAAGATAATATAATGCGTTCGAAAGCAAAAGTGGTTGCGAAACGAACATAATCAACTCGCGAAAGGGCGCTGTAGCGAAATGAGCATGACACAGAGACAGTCGCAAATCCTGCATACGCTTGCAAGCGAGCGTCGCGCCGAAGTGGGCCGCTTGGCCGAGCTGGTCGGCGTTTCCCAGGTGACCATTCGCAAGGATCTGGCTTTTCTGGAGGAAAAGGGGCTTATCAAACGCCAGCACGGCGTGGCGGTGCTCGACGCGGAGACCGATATCAACAATCGGCTGGCGGTGCATTACGAACGAAAGCTGGATATCGCCTCCCGCGCGGTGGAACTGATCAGCGACGGGGACGTCGTGATGATCGAATCGGGTTCCTGCTGCGCGCTGCTGGCGGAGCAGATCGTGCAAAAGCGCCGCGACGTAACGATTATCACCTATTCCGTGTTCATCGCGGACTACATCCGCCCCGCGCCGTCCAACCAGGTCATTCTGCTGGGCGGAACGGTGCTGATGGAGCCAATGGTCATGGTCGGGCCGATTACGGTGCAGGCGATTTCCAATTTCTACGTGGATAAGTTCTTCTCGGGCACCGACGGCATCACCCCGGACGGCTCCTTTACGGCGAAGGATCTGCGGCAGACCGAGGTCATCCGCAAAATGGCGCAGCATGCCAAAAAAACCATCGTGATGACGGATTCCTCGAAATTCTCCAAGCAGGGCACGGTGATCCAGTTCCCCGCGGACGACGTGTACGCCGTGTACACCGACAGCAAATGCCCGGAGAGCGTCGTGCAGATGCTCAAGGAGCACAACGTGATCGTCGATACGGGCGGCCCCGCGAAGGGCGCCCTCGAGATTCCTTCCTGAAACAAAGGGGACTAAACGATGTTCCGACTCGGTCTGAATACCTGGCTGTGGGCGAGCACGTTCACGGAAAAGCACCTGTTCTGCATCAAAGAAGCCGAGAGGCTCGGCGCGGAAGCGCTTGATTTTTCGATCAACGACCCGTTCCTGTTTCCCGTGGAGGAAGCGGCGCGGCAGCTGAAAAAAACGCGTCTGGAAGCGGTGACGTCCACCGCGATGCCCCGGCAGGTCAACCCGATTTCTCCCGACGCCATGGAGCGCGCGGCCGCCGTGAAGTATATGCGCAGGCTCATCGACGTAACCGACAGGCTCGGCGCGCGGGTAACCGGCGGCGTCAACTACGCCGCGTCGGGCTATTTTACGGGTAAGCTGCGCTCGCAGCAGGAAATCGAATGGTGCGCCACGTACCTGCGCACGGTCTGCGCCTATGCGCGGCAGTTCGGCATCACCGTGGCGGTGGAGCCCGTGAAGCGGTTTGAATCGCATTTCCTCAACACTGCGGAGCAGGCGCTCCGGCTGATCGACCTGGTCGACGCGCCCAACCTCAAGGTGCATCTGGATACCTTCCACATGAACATCGAGGAGGCTTCGCTGCCCGGCGCCATACGGGCCTGCGGGGCCAGGCTGGCGCATATGCACGTGGTGGACAGCAACCGCGGCGCTCCCGGCATGGGGCACGTGCCGTGGATCGAGGTGTTCCGGGCGCTGAAGGCGATCGATTACGAGGGGGCCGCCTGCATCGAAACCTTCAACCCCGAAACGCTGGAAGAAACCTGCAGGATGACGTATCTCACGCACCGGTTCGCCGAGACGCCCGCCGAAATCGCGACGAAGGGCCTTATCTATCTGCGCGCGGTAGAGACGGTCGCCCGCGGCTCGTTTTAGCCGCGGCGACGGTCGCGCGGGCCGGCGAAATACAACCGAAACGGGATGAGCAACGAGTGGATAGAGTAAAAGTAGCGCTGGGCTGCGACCACGTGGGCTTCGAAGCCAAGGAGCAGCTGAAAAAATACCTGACGGAAGAAAAGAACGCCGAGATCGTGATCGATCCCGTAAAGACGGTCGAACAGGGCGAAGGGACGTTCGTCCAGACCGCCGAGATCATGTGCAAGGGCATTCAGCACGACGAGTGCAGGCTGGGGTTTTTCATCTGCGGCACGGGCCTCGGCTTTTGCACGGTGGCGAATACGTACTGGGGCATCCGCGCGGCGCACGCGTCGGAAACCTATACCTCCGAACGCGCCCGCAAGAGCCTGAACGCGCAGGTCCTGTGCATGGGCTGCCGCGTGATGGCGTTCGAGTATATGAAAAAGGTCGTGGACGCCTTCTACGACGAGCCTTTCGACTGGGGCCGCGAATCCTCCGTCGCCAACCTTAAGCTGATGGAGGACGCGCAGTACAGGCGCGCCTCCAAACCTGCGGATATTGCTTGGAGCATGGGCTTCTACCCGGACGAGATCTGGCCACCCCGTTAGGGAAAGACCGCCCCAAGACAGTATAAATCTATCAAAAGAAGGGACACAGGAAACATGAAAAAGATCGTGGCAACCCTCATCGCTGTGCTCATGATGACTGCATGCCTGGGTAGCGTCGGGGTCGCGGAAGAATCCAAGACCTTCGGCATCACCTACTGGTGCTCGTCCGAGTTCTTCATGACGCTGGCCGACGGCATTACCACCGCCGCGGCCGCCGACGGCAACAAGACCGTTATTGTCGATGCCGAGCAGGACGCCGCCAAGCAGATCCAGATCGTCGAGGATTTCATCGCCCAGGGCGTGGACGCGGTTTTCCTCAACCCGGTTGACAAGGACGCCATCGAGCCCGCTCTGCAGGAGCTGGCCGCCGCGGGCATCCCGGTGTTCAACTTCGACGCGGGCGTGACCAACACCGAGCTGATCGCCGCTTTCATCGGCACCAACAACTATCAGGCGGGCGTTCTGTGCGCGCAGTCCATGCTGGCGGATTTCCCCGACGGCGCGGACATCGCGATTCTGAACTACCCCTCCAACGGCGCCTGCAACGACCGCGAGCAGGGCTTCCTGGACACCGTTCAGGATAAGGGCATCAACGTTCTGGTCACCATGGACGCCAGCGCGAACGTCGAGGGCGGTCAGACCGTCGTAAGCGACCTGCTGCAGTCCTACGACCTCGACGCCATCTTCTGCATCAACGACCAGTGCGGCCTCGGCGCTTACGCCGCGGTATCCGTCGCCGGCAAAGACGTGAAGATCTACGGCGTGGACGGCACTCAGGAAGCGATGGACCTGATCCCCGGCGGCGTGTATCGCATGACCGCGGCTCAGAGCCCCAAGAAGATCGGCGCCGCCTGCTATGCCGCCTATCAGCAGTATGAAGAGCTCGGCAAGTGCGACCCCTTCACCGTGGAAGTGGACGCCTACACCATCGACGCGAGCAACGTTGCCGACTTCAGCGGCAAGGGATACCAATAACCGTTCGCGCCCGCCGCAGGGCAAAAGCAGAAACCCGTGGGGACGCCGCAAAGTGCATAAGACTTTCGGCGTCCCCTTTTCATTGGATACCGGCGGTTCAGCGCCCGCAAGGAGGCGGCCTATGGATGCCCTTCTGAAAATGACAGCCATCAACAAAAGCTTCGCCAGCGTACACGTTTTGCAAAACGTCCATTTCAACCTGGCGGCGGGCGAGGTGCACGCGCTGCTGGGGGAAAACGGCGCGGGCAAGTCCACGCTCATCAAAATTCTCGGCGGCGTGTACACCAAGGACAGCGGCGAGATCGTCATCGACGGCAAGGAAGCCCGGATCAGCGACGTCGCAAGCGCGCAGCGGCACGGCATCAGCATCATCCACCAGGAGCTGATGCTGGCGCCCGACATTTCCATCGCGGAAAACATTTTTGTCGGGCGCGAACTTACCACGAAGCTCGGACTGGTCGACATGCCGAGAATGGAGCGCGAAGCCCAGAAGATGCTGGACGAGTTCGGGCTGGAGCTGCGCGCGACCGTCAAGATCGGCAGGCTTACGATCGCCCAGCGCCAGATGATCGAAATCGTGCGGGCGATCTCTTTCGGCGCCAAGATCATCGTGATGGACGAGCCGACGTCTTCGCTGTCCGAAAACGAGGTGGAAATCCTGTTCGACGCCATTCGCAGGCTGCGCGACGGCGGCGTCGGCATTATCTATATCTCCCATCGCATGAGCGAGCTGGACGCCGTGGCCGACCGCGTAACGGTCCTGCGCGACGGGCAGTACATCGACACCGTAAAAATGGAGGATACCGACCATGAGCACCTGATCTCGCTGATGGTCGGCCGCAGTATAGAGACCTTCTTCGTGAAAAACCCGCATTCCACGGATCAGGTGATCCTCGAGGTGAACCACCTGCGGTGGGGAAGCATGGTAAAGGACGCGAGCTTCACGCTTCGCAGGGGCGAGGTGCTGGGCTTCGCGGGCCTGATCGGCGCGGGGCGCAGCGAAACGATGGAGTGCCTGTTCGGCCTGCACCGGCCCGACGCGGGCGAGATTCTTCTGGACGGCAAGCCGCTCGCGGCCGGGAACGTGATGGACGCGATCGGCGCGGGCTTCGGCATGGTGCCCGAGGATCGCAAGCAGGAAGGCATTTTCCCCGTGCAGAGCATTCGCATGAACACGACGGTGGAAGTGATGGACCAGTTTCTCAGGGGCGGCGGCTATAAGCTGGACAAGGAGCTCGAACTGACCAGGCGCTACCTGGACGACGTGCTCGAAACGAAGTACGCGAGCCTGGAACAGCCCGTGATGGCCTTAAGCGGCGGCAATCAGCAGAAGGTCGTTTTCAGCCGTTGGCTGCTCTCCACCCGGCGCATCCTGATATTGGACGAGCCGACCCGCGGCATCGACGTGAAAACGAAAACGGAAATCTATCGTCTGATCGACGCCCTGACGGAAAAGGGACTGACCGTCATTTTGATTTCGTCCGAGCTGCCTGAACTGATCAACATGAGCGATCGCATCGTCGTGATGAGCCACGGCCACACGACGGGCATCCTGGAACGCGATGAGTTCACGCAGGAAAAGATCATGATGTACGCCACGATGGAGAAATGAGAAAGGGGTCGACAGTCATGCAAAAACTCAAACGCAGTCTTCGGGTTTTGGGGTACAACGCCAAGGATTGCCTCGGCATCCTGATTGGCTTGGGCGTCATGTGCATACTGCTGGTGTGCCTGACGGATAAATTCCTGACGTCCTCCAACCTGTTCAACATCATCCGCCAGATCACCATCAACATCTTCCTCGCCTGCGGCATGACGATGGTCATCCTGCTGGGCGGCATCGACCTTTCGGTCGGCTCGGTCATCGCCGTTTCGGGCTGTATCAGCGCGGGCATGGCGACCTGGCTCAAGCTCCCCATTCCGGTGGCGATCGGCATCGGGGTGCTCAGCGGCACGGCGATCGGCGCGCTCAACGGCATCATCGCCAGCACCACGACCATTCCGCCGTTCATCATCACCCTGGCCACGATGAACATCGGCCGCGGCATCGCCCGCCTCTACACGGGGGCCAAGACGATCGCCGTGCTGAACCCGATGTACACCTTCCTGGGCACGGGCAAGATCGGCGAAATTCCGGTTCAGCTGTTCCTGATCGTCATCGTGGTGGCGATCACCTCGTTTATCCTGAAGCGCACCCGGTTTGGACGCGGCATCTACTACGTGGGCGACAACGAGCAGGCCGCCAAGTACGCGGGCCTGAAGGTGCGCAAAATCCGCTTCCTGGTGTTCTTCTACTGCGGCATCCTCGCGGCCATGGCGGGCGTGCTTTCCACCGCGCGCACCTTCGCCGCCACGATGGACATGGGCACCAGCGCCGAAATGGACGCCATCGCAGCGGTCGTATTGGGCGGCACGAGCATGAGCGGTGGCCGCGGTACCCTGATGGGCACCGTGATCGGCGCGGTGATCATCGGCGTACTGAACAACGGCATGAACCTGCTGGGCATCAACACGTCCTGGCAGTACGTCGTGCAGGGCGTGGTGATCCTCATCGCCGTCTACATCGACTACATCAAAAACAACGGCGGGCTGGTGAAACTCCTCCGGCACGCCAGGTAAGGGTCCTATGACGAAGCTGCAGGCGGCCCTGGACACGGTGGACCTCGAGCAGGCCCTCGGCCTGATCGCGGACCTCGCGCCGCTGGTCGACATCATCGAGGCGGGCACCCCCTTTGTGCTGGCCAACGGGCTGGAGGGCGTCCGCCGCCTCAAGCGGCGGTTTCCCGAAAAGGAAATCCTCTGCGACGGCAAGATCATGGACGCGGGCGCGTATGAGGCCCGCGAGATGTTCCGCGCGGGCGCCGACTGGGTGACGGTCATGGCGTGCACGGACGACGCGACCGTCGCGGAATGCGTGCACGCGGCGCGCTGGGCCGGCGGCCGCGTGATGGCCGACATGCTCTGCGTGCGCGATATGCCCGCGCGGGTCGCGTTTCTGGAAAGCGCGGGGGTGGATTGTATCGCGGTGCATACGGGCGTGGATCAGCAGCGCCGCGGGCGCACGGCGCTGGACGACCTGCGGTGTCTGCGCGGGTGCGTCACGCGTGCGCGGCTCGCCGTGGCGGGCGGCATAAGCCCCGCGACAGCGGACGCATACTTAAAGCTGAATCCCGACATCCTGATCGTCGGGGGCGGAATATTCTCGCAGGCGGAGCCCCTGCGCGCCGCGGAGGCGATCCGCGGCAGCATCCGGGCCCACGACGATTTGCAGAGACGAGGGTAGCCAAATGGATTGTTTTATCGGAGTCGACATCGGAACCTCCAGCGTCAAGTCGCTCCTGATGCGGGGCGACGGCCGGATTCTCGGCGTCGCGCAGAAGCCCTACGACGTGCTGCGCCCGCAGACGGGTTTTGCCGAGCAGGCGATCGATACGCTGTGGCAGGCCGCGTGCGTTACGCTCAAACAGCTCGGCGCCGAGCACCCGCAGGACATGGCCCGGGTGAAGTGCGTCGGCTACAGCGGACAGATGCACGGCCTGGTGCTGCTGGACGATCGGCGCAGGCCGCTTCGCAACGCCATCATCTGGGAGGATCAGCGCTCCGTCCGGGAGATCGACGAGATACTCGCCGCGATGCCCCCGGAGGAATTCTGCGGTGTGACGCTCAACCGGCTGAGCACGGGCTATCTGGTGACGTCGCTGCTCTGGGTGTGTCGGCATGAGCCGGAGGTGTTCCGGCGCGCGAGCGTGCTCATGCTGCCCAAGGATTACGTGCGCTACCGCATGTGCGGCGAGATCGGCAGCGATATGTCCGACGCGTCCAGCACGCTGATCTTCGACACGGCCAAACGCGAATGGGCCTGGGGCATCATCGACAAAATGCGTCTGCCGCGGTCGCTCTTCCCCGCATGCCGTGAATCCTACGAGATCGCGGGGCAGGTTACGCCCGAAGCCGCGGCGCTGACCGGCCTTCGGGCCGGCACGCCCGTCGTGTTCGGCGGCGGGGACACGCTGATGCACGAGGTCGGCACCTGCCTGATCGACGAAAGCCGGCCGTGGGTCGCCAACATCGGCACGTCGTGCCAGGTGACCTGCGCGATGAACGCCCCGAACTTCGACCGGGACTTTCGCACCAACACGTTCTGCCACGTCAAAGAGGACTTGTGGATGCTGATGAGCTGCAACCTCTGCGGGGGCGCGGCGATGAAATGGCTGAGCGAGATGGTCTACGGCGGGCTGTCGCTTGACGATATCAACCGGCTTGTCGTACAGGCGCCCCCCGGCAGCGACGGGCTGATCTTCCTGCCGTACCTGAACGGCGCGCGCTGCCCCGACAACGACCCCAAGGCGCGCGGCATGTTCTTCGGCCTGACGCTGAGCCACGGCAAGGCGCACATGGTGCGCGCCACCATGGAGGGGATCGTGTACAGCCTGAAGAACTCGTTCAACATCCTCGAAAGCATCGTGCACAAAACGCCCCGCTACGTGATCGCGGCGGGGGGCGGCGCGCGCGGGCGCCTGTTCCTGCAGATGGAGGCCGACGCCTTCAACCGCCCGGTTTACACGACCGTGGAGGCGGAGCAGAGCTGCATCGGCGCGGCGCTGACGGCCGCCGTCGGGGTGGGTTATTATTCGTCCTACGCGGAGGCGTGCGACTCGGTGATCCGCTTCAACGACGAGGTGGTCGAACCCATCCCCGCGAACGTCGAGAAGTGCAACGAGTACTTCGCCATTTATCAGGAGCTTTACGGACACAACAAGGATCTGTTCGCAAAGTATCACATGTAACGGAAGGTGTAACGATGCCTTTGGATAAGAAGGACAAGGCGATTGCCGAGCTGCGCGGCACGCTGAACGCGATTCGGCCCGAGACCGTGGCGGAACTGGAAGAGCGCATTCGCGGCGCGCGCGAGATATTTTGCATCGGGTACGGCCGCAGCGGGCTTTGTGGCAGCGGTTTTGCGATGCGCCTAATGCACCTGGGGCTCAAAAGCAACATCGTGGGCGAGATGACGGCCCACCCGATTGAGCGGGGCGATCTGCTGATCGTAACGAGCGCCTCCGGCTCCAGCAAGACGCTGATGCCGCTGGTGAGGAAGGCCCGGTCGCTGGGCGCGCAGGTCGCGCTGATTACGACGAACCGCTCGTCGGCGCTGGCCGGCATCGCGGACGTGACGGTCCATATTCCCGCGCAGACGAAGTGCGATACGGTCGAAACGTCCGTGATGCCGATGGGTTCGATTTTTGAGGAAGCGGCGTTCGTGATGTTCGACCTGATCGTGGCGGACCTGATGGAGCAGATGCAGATCACCAACGAGGAGATGATCCACCGGCACGCGAACCTGGAGTGACCGCCGCGGCCGCCCATTCGCCCGTCCTCCTTCGCGGAGGGGACCGGTACGCCCCTGCCCGAGCGAAGCGCGTTCTCGCAGATTTAATCCCCCCTGGCTTTGCCAGGGGGGATGCTTTGTGGCAGGCTTCGCTGCTTTTGGGGGCTACGAATGCTGTCGCGGCAGGGCCGGTCACTTCATCCGGTAGCGTTCCACGGTTTCCCAGTCCAGCTCCACGCCCAGGCCGGGCCGGTCGGGAATCGAAACCCAGCCGTCCTGAACGCGGATCGGCTCCGTGATCAGGCTGCGGCTCAGCACGGTTTCCTGTCCGCAGTACTCCAGGTACAGCGCGTTGGGAAGCGCGGCGATGTATTGCAGCGTCGCGGACATCAGCAAGCCGCTCTTGAAGTTGTGCGGAATAATCGGCACGCCCGCCTTCGCCGCCAGATCGCGAATCTTTCTGGCAACGGTCAGCCCGCCGCAGCGGCTCATGTCCGGCTGGAGGATGTCGACGCAGCCTTCCCGCACGTAGGCGTCGAACTCGTCGATGTGGCACAGTTCCTCGCCGGCCGTAACGTTCAGGGCCACCTCGCCGCGCAGACGGGCGAAATCCGCCCTTCTTTCCACCCGGAAGGGCTCCTCCACCCAGAAAACGCCGTACTCTTCAAACGCGCGGCAGGTGTGGAGCGCCGTTTTGTAATCGTCCCAGCCCATGGCGATATCGATCATCAGCTTTTTGTCCGGTCCCAGCGCCTTTCTCGCCGCGCGGATCAGCGCGATGTCCTTGTCGGGGTCCTGACCCAGCGAGCCCCAGCCGAACTTGATGCCGCCGTACCCCTGCGTCATATGGTGGTCGATCAGCCGTTTCACTTCGTCTTCCGTTTCCGGCATCAGAATGCTGATGTAGGCGGGAATCCGGTCCTGAAAGCGCCCGCCCAGCAGCCTGCACACGGGCACGTGAAGCGACTTGCCCAGAATATCCCACAGCGCCATGTCGATGCCGCTGATCGCGTGCATCACAACGCCGCCGCGCCCCTGGTAATAGCTGTAGCGGTACATCTTGTTCCACAGGCGTTCGATATCCGTGGGGTCTTCCCCGAGCAGGACGTTTTTCAGGCCCCGGCAGGCGCTGTGGGAATCCGGCATTTCGATCGCCGTCCGAACCAGAAACGGCGCGGAATCCACCTCCGCCACGCCCGTGACGCCCTCGTCGGTATGCACCAGAATGATGGCGGAGTCCTGCGTGCCGTCGCCGATCAGGGCGATTTCCGGCTGTCTGACGACGATGGCTTGGACATCGGTGATTTTCATGGCTTGCGTTCCCCTCTTCTTTCCACAATTCGTTTGCAAACGCGCTGTCCGCGCGCCGCCCTACGCCTCCCAGGGATGCACGACCGCCTTGATGAGGTTTTCCGGATGACGCTTCACCAGGTCGACCGCCCGCTCCAGTTCCGCCAGCGCGAAGCGGTGGGTCACCATGCCCCCGACGTCGATCACGCCCCGCGCAACCAGATCGATCAGCGGATCCCAGGCCAGTTCGTTATTGGTGAGCCCGTACACCGTAATCTGGTTCAGGATCATCTCCTTCACCGGAAAGCGGATACTCGCGTCCTCGTCCGGAATGCCGTACAGGACGACCCTTCCTCCCTTTTTCACAAGCGTCACCGACGCCTCCACGGTCGCCGGCACGCCCGCCGCGTCGATTGCGAGGTCGGCGCCCCGGCCGGCCGTCTCCTCCATGACCCGCCGTTCCAGCGGTTCCCGCGCGACGTTGACCACGACGTCCGCGCCGAAGCGCCGGGCAAACGCGGCCCGCGTTTCGTTGCGCACGGTCATGATCACCTTTTTCACGCCGAACGCCTTGGCGGACTGCGCGAACGAAAGGCCCGCGACGCCCGCGCCCTGAACAAGCACGGTGTCGTCCGGCCGGAGCCCGAGCCGGTAAAGCGATCCGAAGGGGCAGGCCACCGCCTCCAGAATGCCGCCCGCGTCGTTGCCGACCGCCGCCGGAATTTTGCGGATGCAGTTTTCGGGCACGACGACGTACTGCGCGTATCCGCCGGGGTACGGCGGAAAACCGATCTCCCCGCCCCCGGCGCACAGGTGCTTGTTCCCCGTCCGGCAATAGACGCACAGGCCGCACCCGACGGCGGTCTCCACCACGACGCGTTCGCCGGCGGAGGTGCCGCGCACGCCCGCGCCCACGGCCGCGACCTCGCCGCAGATTTCGTGGCCCAGCACGTGCGGCGGCTCGCCGTGCTTAAACCGGCCGGTGATCACGTGGACGTCCGTCGCGCAGACGCCCGCGCTGAGCACCTTTACCTTGACGCTTCCGGGCACGCATTCCGGCTCCGGCAGGTCGCGCAGGGCCAGCCGGTCAACGGCCTCCCATACCATTGCTTTCATCGATGAAGCCCTCCCGGCTCAGTTTTGCAAGCTCGTCCCGAATGGCCCTCCGCGTTTCCGCAATTCTTTCGGAAGCGACCGGCAGCGGGCCGATTTCAAGTCCCCGCGCTTCCGCCGCCAGCTTGTAGCCCGCGGGGAAGGAAAGCGAATCCGCGATGCGCAACAGCGGCAGCACGGCGTTCTGCTTTTTCCGGGCCTCCGTGATATTCCCCCGCTCCCATTCCCGGTAGACCGAGGCGATCCATTCCGGGAGGATGCCCGCCAGCGCCGTCATGCTGCCGGCGCAGCCCGCGGCCAGCGACGGCAGGAGGCAGTCGTCCGTGCCGGTGTAGACCCGGAACCGCTCCGGCGTCATCTGCACGGTGTGCGCGATATGCTTCATATTGGCGGAGGAATCCTTAATGCCGATAATGGAATCCACCTGTGCCAGGCTTTGGATGGTCGAAAGTTCCAATCCGGTCGTAAAGAACGGCACGTGGTACAGAATGATCTTCATGCCGCCCGCTTCCGCCGCGATCCGGGTATAGAAGCGCAGAATATCCTCCTGCGACTGCGGGTAATAGTAAGGCGGGCAAACGACGCAGGCGTCGTAAGCGCAGCGCGCCGCCGTCTCCACGCCCTGCAGAACCTCGCGCGCGCCGGCGCCGCACGCCCCGGCGATCAGTCTTTTCCGGCCCGCGTTTTCCTCCGCGACGGTTTGCAGGATGCGGCTTCTTTCCGCCGCCTCGAATTTGATAAACTCCCCCGTGGACGAGCAGGGAAACAGACCGGCGATATCCTGCCCGCACAGCCAGGCCGTCTGCCGGCGCAGCTCCCCGTAATCCGGCGCGCCCCGGTCCGTCGTCGGCGTGACCGTGACCGCGAACGCGCCCCCTAAACCTTCGATCCGCTCCATGCGGCTGCCCCTCCCCGCCTAATACAATAGAAATACGCAAGCTCCGGCGGATAATCGAACCGCGCTTGACGTTCGGCGCCCTACAGCCCCGGCCTGACCTTCATGATCTCCGAGCCCTCCTCCGGCAGATCGGTGAACGCAACGCCCTTCTCCATAAAGGATTTTCCGCTGCGCGTGATTCTATGCTCGCAGTCCTCGAAGGTGATGTCGTACATCGCATCCGCTTTCAGCCCCTGCAGGAAGATCGTCCGCTCCGGCTCGCCGCCCTTGAGGCGGAAAACAAAAACGTAGGACGTATCGTCTCCGGCCAGGTACTGGTAGGCCTGCCAGCGGTCGCCCTTCCCGCCCCGTAGCGCCTGTTCCGTGAGGCGGTACATGTCGCCCAGAAGGATGTACTTTTTCGAGATATACTTGAAAAAGTCGACGTAGTGTTTCAGGCGCGCCCGCCATTCCGGCTTCCAGTTTTTGAACCGGTAGGAGAAGCCGCAGGTGGACAGCAGGCTTGCCCGGAGGTAGAAGTCCAGCTTCGCGGGCGTAATGTCCTCCGTGATGGGGTTGAAAATGCCGTTGTGGTCGCTGATGCACTCCGACTGCGTGAACTGGTAGCACAGCGCCGGCGGAATGAAGGACGTCGCGCCCCAGAAGCACTGGAAATGGTTGTCGACGTAATCGTGGTCGGACATATAGGCGAAGTGCGCGCGGGACAGGATGCCCAGATCGTTGCGCATGCCCCCGCTGCCGCAGTTTTCTATGAACAGTCCGGGGTACTTGCGGTGGACGTCTCCCAAAAACTGGTAATAGCCCAGGCAATGCCGGTAAAGCCCATCGCCCTCCCCGTGCCCGTGGGAGGGGTCGTTGCAGCCCAGCTTCGGCGACACGTTAAAGTCGAACTTGATCCATCCGGCTTTGTACTCCGTCACCAGGCGATCGATCACCGTCATCGCCCATTTGCGCGTCTCCGGGTTCGCCATGCACAGATACCCCAGGGATCGGCCGTCCCTGCGCGCCACAAACTCGGGATGGGTCTTGTTCAGGTTCGCGATCACGCCGACGCCTTCGATTTCGCACCAGATGCCGAAGGCAATGCCCGCCTCGGTCACGGCTTCGCCCAGGTGGCGGAGCCCGGAAGGAAAATCGACCCTGTTTTCGACTTCCCAGTCGCCGCGCTTGCCGAACCAGTTGATCTCCTTATCCGGCATGCCGAACCAGCCCGCGTCCAGCACGAAGTTGGTGATGCCGGCCTCCGCCGCGTAGCGCGCGTTTTCCACGCACACGTCCTCGCCGATGAAACGGTCTTCGTAGCACCACCAGGTGTTGTAGGTGACCGGCAGGGTGTCGATCTTCTCCGCGTCCAGAACGCTTCCGTATTGAATAAAGTACTTCCGGGTCCGTCTGCTGGCCTCGTCCAGGCTGTTTTCGGAGCAGGCCAGGTAGACCGGCGCGCCGACGAACTTCCCTTTCGGCTGGATGTCGCTGAAGAAGCCCTCCTCGTTGATCCCCATGACCGCCCTGCAGGCGCCGCCGTCGTTTTCCAGCTCGTAGTGCCAGTTGCCGGACCACGCGAGCGCCATGCTGAAGCTTGCGTCTTTGCTTTCCAGGCCGATCCAGGGCGAATACTCCTGCGACGAGCGGCCTTCCAGCGTGCCGATTTCAAACCGCTGCGGCACGGGGATATCGTGGGGCACAAATTCCTTTCCCCAGCTCGCGCTGAAGTAGTGGAGCGTGCCTTTCACCTGCTGCGTGCAAAACCCGACGCTCGCCTTGCTGAGCCGCACCGTCTCGGGGGTGTCGTTGCACACCTCCAGCCAGCACCGGGCCGTTTGCAGCGCCTCGTCCTTTTCCTCGCACAGCCGCGCGCAGACCCCTTCCGTCGGCGCCGCTTCGTATTCCGAATACAGAAGGGAGGCGCGCTTTTCCTGCCGCGCGCGCTTCGCGGTTCCCCGGAACGTTTGGCCGTCCAGGCATACGACGTAATACAGCTCCATACCTGCCTCCTTATCCTTTCACCGCGCCGGCGGTCATGCCGGCGACCAGATACTTCTGCCCGAAAACGTAGATGACGATAATCGGAAACACGTTGATCAGCATCGCCGTGCACACCAGGTTCCAGGAGCTGACGAACTTGCTGAAATAGTTGTACATCATCATGACCATACCCCATTTTTTCGAGGAATTCAGGAAGTACAGCGGTATGATGAAATCGTTCCAGCAGCTCAGCAGGTTCAGGATCATCGCCGTGGACGTCACCGGTTTCAACAGCGGGAAAATGACGGAGAAGAACATGCGGGCGCTTCCGCTTCCGTCGATCAGCGCGGCTTCGTCCAGCGTTCGGGGTACCTGCGAAACGAAGCCGTAGTAAATGAACACCGTGAACGGAATGAACTGCGCCGTATACAGCATAATCGCGCCCGTGTAGGTATTGATGATGCCGAAAACCTGCAGTACCCGCACCGTCATGATGTAGTTGACGGGCGCGACGAGCCCGACCAGAAAAATGATGTAGATGAAATGGTTGAATCTGGAACGGTTCCTGGAAAGCACGAACGCCGCCAGCGCGGACAGGAAGGTCGACAGCGTCGCGGATACCACGCTCAGATAGGCGCTGTTGAAAAAAGAGCGGAAAAGCTTCTTGTCCGAGAGCACCTCCACGAAGTTCTCGAAATGGACGGAGGTCGGCAGTTCCAGGCTCATCACGGCCGATTCGTTGACGCTCTTGACCGAGTTGAGGACGATCATCGCAAGCGGAACCACGACGATCATCACCAGCATCCACATCAGCACGGACAGGCCCAGCTTCAGGCCCCATTTCCGCCTCCTCATTCCGTCTCACTCCCTTCCTTCGAAAACCGTCTGATGACGTTGACGGAGATGACGATGAGGATAAAGAACATCAGCGTGCTGTACGCCGTGCCGTATCCGTAATTGCCGATCGAGAACTCGTTGAGCACGACGATCTCCACCACTTCCGACAGCCGTCCCGGGCCGCCGTTGGTCAGGGTGTAGATGACGTCGAACACTTTGAGCCCGGAGATGATATTCAACAGCATATTGATGACGATCGACGGCATGATGAACGGAATCGTGATTTTCGCAAACTTCTGCCACGCGTTTCCGCCGTCGATATCGCAGGCTTCATACAAATCGGACGGCACGGATTGGAGTCCGGCCAGAAAGATAACCATGTTGAAACCGGAGGCCTTCCATACCTCCACCCCGACGCAGGACCACATCACCAGCCCGGGCTCGATAATCCACCCGCGCGCCAGCGAACCCGCGCCGATCAGCCGCAAAAACTGGTTGAGCACGCCCGTGTCCGGATGGTAAATTTGCTGAAACACGAGCCCGACCACGACGTTGGAAAGGATGATGGGGAGGAAAAACAGGGTGCGCAGCGCGTTGCGTCCGTACACCGCGCGGTTGAGGGCCAGCGCCAGCAATAGCCCGATTCCGCCTTTCAGGATCGAAGTCATGAAGGCGAAGAAGATCGTGTTCAGAATCGGCCGAATGTTGGACATGCTTTTGAAAATCTTGCGGTAGTTGTCCAGGCCGATCCATTTGATGTTTTCGCTGAAGGAGTTCCAGTTGGTGAAAGAAAAAAAGATGCCCAGGATGCTCGGCAGCAAAAACAGGATAAAAAAAATAGCAAAGGCCGGAACCCAGAACCATTTGCTATAGACTCTGTTGTAATTCATCGGCTCCTTCTCCTCCAAGTTAATCGATGCCCTCGCTGTACGGCCCCGGCCGGAAGCCCGTCCACCGCCCGCCGGTTTCGTTCAAACCGGCGGACGACGGCGGTATCGCGGGCGTTACTGCGCGGTCGCGTCGAACATCTGCTGACGATAGTCGTCGATGTCCTCCAGCACCTGGTGCGCCGTTTCGGAGCCCAGCAGCAGTTCCTGGATGCTGGCGCCGGCGATCTGATCGCTCCAGTAAAGGATGGAGGAGCTCAGGTCCTGTCCGGAGCCGCCGGTGGCGTTGGCGACGAAGGTCTGTCCGCCCTTGGTCGGCCGGGCGACGATCTCCGAGAAGGAGGGGTTCGGCTGCAGGGCGGGGTTGTTGTCGTAATAAGCCTGCAGGTTTTCGGGTTCCGCCAGGAAATCGAAGAACTGCTTCACTTCGTCCAGATGCTCGGAATCCTTATAAGCCACCCGCATAATCGCGCTCGCGCTGGGGGAGTACATATTGTTGCCCGCGAAGGGCACCGGATACATCTCCCAGTTTTCCGCGCCGCAGTCCGGGTAGTTCTCCACCAGCTCGGTCTGCCAGGATTCGTACGCGAGGAACCCGGCGTACTTGCCGCTCGCCATCGCCTCGTAGGCGGAATCCCAGGAGTTGGACATGCAGTTCTCGCCGAAATAGCCGGAATCATACGCCTTCTTCATGTCTTCGAGGTACGCTTCCAGCTCCGGAATATCGGCCAGCTTGACCTTGTTGTTGTTCAGGTCGCCGTACAGGTCGCCGTCGTAGTTCTTGCAGGCCAGCGGGCCGCACTGGCTCAGCATGGCCGCCCAGTGCCAAAGCTCCTTCCCCGTTTCGTACAGGGGGGTGATGCCGTTGGCCATCAGGGTCTGGCAAACCTGGTCGAATTCCTCGTAGTTCGTCGGAACCGAGAGGTTGTATTTCGCATAGATTTCAGGATTGTACAAAATGGCGTAGCCGTCCACGCACCAGGTCATAAAGCCCATCGTCTTGCCGTCGATCTTGGTGATCTCCTTGGCGTAGTCCGCATAGCGGCTAACCCATTCTTCGTTGGAAAGATCCGCAAAATACTTTTCGGGCTTGAACCCTGCCGCCGATACGCCGGAACCCGTCATGAAGATGTCCGGCACTTCGCCGGTGCTCAGCTTCGTCTGGATCACGTTCGTATACTGGTCGTCCGGGATCACCTGCAGATCGATCTGGATGCCGGTTTCATCCATGAATTTCTGGATCAGTTCGTCGTCGATGTTACTGTTGCGGTTGACCCACGTCCTGGACGCCGCGAAGGTCAGCGTAACGTCGGACGCGAGAGCGGCGCAGGGCGACAGCAGCGCAACTGTCATCACTACGGCCAGCGCCGCGCAAACCGCTTTTCCAATTCTCTTCGCTTTCATCGGTGGTTCCCTCCTATTTTCTTTTCCCTTTTCAGGTGATGGCCTCAGTGTAGCAGAAAGCTACCGGAAGCTAAATGCAGAATCTGCGCCTGTTTCCGTACAGAAAACTGAACAGTTGCAAAACGGCGGGAAAGCTGCAATAATTGATACGAATTCTCTTTTCAGAAAGCGAACCGCATACCATGAAGCATCCTTATTCCATCCGGACGAAGCTCTTTCTATGCTACGCCGGCATCATCGTCGTTACGATCGTCGGCTTGTCCTTGGTGTACTATTTTTACACCGTCGGCATCCTGGAAAACGAGGCGTCGGGATCGCTGCAGGCCATTTCGTCGAATATCAACCTCGCCATCGACTCCGAGATCGACCAAATGGACGACGAATCCAAGCGGATCGCGTCGTCCCAGCAGATCAAGGATATCTACTTCAATTCCGACGTCGCGGATTTCACCAATTCGCAGTTTCGCACCGATCTGTTCAACCTGCTTTTCACCACCAACCCCACCATGGATTATCAAATCAACATCTTCGGGACGCAGAACCGGCTGATCCAATACGGCAGGATTTTTGATATCACCGTACAGGATTACCGGGAATTGTACCCGGAGGACTGGTTCGAGGCCTGCGTGGCGCTCGAGGGGAAAAAGCAGATTTCGGGAATTCACCTGAACCACTCCGGGTATCAGGTGATATCGCTTTCGCGTGCCATCTGCAGGGCTTTCGACCTCAACGAACCCTATAACGCCATGATCGAGGTGCAGCAATACTACCGCGTTTTTCGTCTCATGATCCAGAAAGCGCTGTCCTCCTCCCCCAACACCAAAGCCTACGTGTACGACGCGTCCGGCGCGCTGATCTACCCCGCCGACGAGGCCGGTTCGCCGCCTGAATACCTGCAGCTGATCGAGCAGGCGTCCGGGGATTCGGGCTCGTCGATCCTCAAGGACAACGGGGAGATTCTTTCCTATTCCAAATCCGACAGCACAAAATGGATGGTCGTCGTTTCCGAGTCGGAGCAGGACCTGTTGGCGCCCGTGTTCCAGTTTCGCAACCAGGTTTTCGGGTTCGGGCTCGTCGTATTGCTGATGACCCTGCTCGTGTCCTTCCTGATCGCCCGCCAGCTGACGATCCCCATTCGCAAGATTCGCGATTCCATCGCCCGGCTGAACCTGGTCGCGCTTCCCGACCAGCGGCTGCGGGAGGAAAAGCCCGTGTCCAGCGAGCTGGAGGAGCTGTATGCCTCCTATTCCGAGATGGTCGTGCGCCTGCAAAACTCCCTGAACGATATCGTAATGATCCGCTCCCACGAAATACAGGCGAGGATGCTTGCGATACAGGCGCAGATGAACCCGCATTTTCTCTACAACAGCATCACCGCCATCAGCATCATGGCCGACAACAGCCACCAGCCCGCCATCGTCGAGATGTGCGAAAGCCTCAGCGAGATGCTGCGCTACGTGGTCAGCGAAAGCACCAAGCCGGTCACGCTGGCCACCGAGCTGGAGTATATGCAGCGCTATCTGGTGCTGATGAAACGCCGCTACCCGGATCAGACCGAGGTGACGGTCCAGATACCGCCGGAGCTGATGAACGTTTACGTGCCCAAGCTGATCGTGCAGCCCATTGTGGAAAACGCCTTCAAGTACGCGTTCAACAAGCGGCCGCCCTGGAAGATCACCATTCGGGGGGCGATTGGGGACAAGCGCTGGATGCTTTCCTTCGCCGACAACGGCGTGGGCTTCGACCAGGAGGTGCTGGACTGGCTGAGAAGCAAGATCACGGAGGAATCCTTCCAGTTCATTCAGGAGGGAAGCGAAAAGATAGGGCTTTTAAACATCTTCTACCGGCTGAAAATACTGTATCGCGAAGACGCTGTTTTCACGGTTGAAAACAGCGTCCCCTGCGGCTCCGTCGTAACGATCGGCGGACTGCTTTCCCCCGCGGGCGACCGCTGAAGAAAGGAGCGCGCGCCATGCTCAGGGATGCCGGCTATCGCGTGATGGTCGTGGAGGACGAGGCGCTGATTCTGGATCATCTGGTTTCGAAAATCGAAGCGCTGCCGCTTCCGCTGGTCGTCTCGGCGACGGCTACGAACGGGGAGGACGCCTTCAGACTGATCGAACAGGCTCCTCCGGATATCGTGTTTACGGACATCCGGATGCCGCTGATGAACGGGCTGGAGCTGTCCCAAAGGATTCATGAGCGGTATCCTTCCGTTGCGGTCGTCATCATCAGCGGGTATAACGAGTTCGAATATGCCCGGCAGGCCCTTCGCTATAACGTTTCGGATTATCTGCTCAAGCCGATCAACCCCGAAAAGCTGCTTTCCATTGCGAGCAAGCTTTGCGGCGAGCTGTCCCGGAAGCGGCGGCAGACGCTGCGGGAAATATTCGATTCGGCGCTCAACGGCAGCGTAACGAAAGCGGAGAGCGACGCCGCCGGCGCCTTTTACGTGTCCCTGATCAAGGTTGGGAACGTCTACGCCGGCCAGGCGGAAGCGCTGGTTCGCGATTCCATGAGCGCCTTGTGGAAAACGGCGGCCCTGAGCACCCGGCTTTCGGACATCTTCGGCGGGGACGACGGCTGGTGGCTGATGGATACCGAGGCGTTCAGCTTTCATCTGCTGATCACGGAAAAGCCCGATCCGGATTCGACGGACGCGATGTTCGACTATCTGCGCCGCATCCCGTCCGGCTTTTGCATAAACGTGTGCGAATACCCCGGCGTGGTTACGGCGGTGGAGCTGCGGACCATCGTCCGGCTCCTTTCCGGCGACGTCACCTATCGCCTGATCCCCTGCCGCTCGCGCCGGTGGCGTTACGAAGCGAACGTTCCCCGCGCCGCGACGGGCATTCCCCAAAGCGTTTTGAACGATCTGCTGCCGCTGTTCAGAACGGGACACGTCGACGTGCTGGAAAAATACCTGCGCAATCTGTTCCTCCGCTGGCAGGGCGAGGAGCTGCCGCAGGTCGTGCTGACCCGATACCTGTACGATCTGCTGGAATACCTGACCGAGCACAACGCGTGCCGTACGGGCAAGGCGAAGATCACCGCCGTCGTTTTGCCGGTCTTCGCGCGTTCCCGTTCGGAGCAACAGCTGTACGATCAGCTCTCCGCCCTCGTTCAGGAGTGGGTGCTGTGCGCCCTGTCCGAAAGCCACAGCAGCGTCGAGCTGTACCGGCGGATGAAGAAATACATCGACGAAAACTACCGAAAGCCCCTTACTGTGGAGTCGCTTTCGGATGTTTTTCACTTCAGCCCGTCCTACATTTCACGCATTTTCAGGAAATACGAAAAGCAGCCTCCCATCCAGTATCTGATCCAGGTCCGCATGCGCAAGGCGGGCGAAATGATCCGGGCGAATCCGGATGTGGACATCAAAACCGTAGCCGAGCTGGTCGGCTATGCCAACCAGCACTATTTCAGCCGATATTTCAAGCAGTATTTCAGCGTGGCGCCCTCCGACTACCAAAAGGGGGCTGAGCGCCGCCGCCTTAACCCGTAACCTGAAAAGCGCTCGTTTCCTTCGCCGTCGGTGCAATCACGTTTCGATTGTGAGGAATCAGCCTGGAAATCAGGATGATCACGCCGACGAGAACAATCAGCGACAGGATCAGCAATACCCATTTGCCGATGCCTTTGTAACGACTCATGATCGCTTAACGCCTCCTGAACAGATAGCTGCATTCCGGCCGTATTCCCGCATCCGGAAACGGGCACCCCGCGGGATGCCGCCGCATGCCCGGCGAGGATGCTCCCTCGCGCCGACCATGTTGTAGTTTTCATGCAACGCCCCATCCTCCGGCCGGCGTTGCGGTTCGTTAAACGGATTATCGGCCTCACCGCTTCGCCTCTTTATGATGCAAGTGTCCCGTTTGGAATCGTTCGTCATGTTAGCGCCTTCTAACTTCGGCTAAGTTTAGCACCCCTAACCGGCTCTGTCAAGTTACGTCCCCCGGCATGCCGGGCCGAAGAAAAAAACCGGCGGGCGCTTGACGAAAACGCGTTTTGATGATAGTCTCTGGTTAGTTTCGTCTAACCCACCATGAAAAGCGCGCCGCTCGCGGCGTTTCAGGTTGGACGGACGATCAAACGGGAGCCGCCGCAACCGTTTTAACCATCGGTTTCGTTTCCCTCCATCCCAGCTTTTGCGGCGCCGGATGGCTGAAAGGATCGTGTATTGGATTGAAACCGGACTATAAGAACTGGGTGCCTAAAGGTATGATCGTCGGTTTATGGATAGGCGACGCCGTATTGCTCGTCGGGACGCTGATTTTCTTTGGGACGGGATTCGCTTTGCGCAACCTCTTCGGCGGCGTTCTGGGCGCTGTTTTCGGGGTTGCCTTCCTCCTGTGTACGGCTTCGACATTATGGTGCGTCAAGGCTTACCGCGCGTTTGCCTACGACGGTAAACGACAGCTGTCCAGGCAGATCATCGAAGGCGTCGCGAGATATGTTACCGCTCCGGCAAACGGACGGATACTGGATATCGGATGCGGCAGCGGCGCCCTGACGATTGCCTGCGCGAAAAGAAACCCTCGCTGCACCGTGACCGGGCTGGATCGCTGGGGCAAAGAATACGCGGAATACAACCGGCGGCTCTGCGAAGACAACGCGGAGGCGGAAGGCGTGGGAAACACGTGTTTTGTCAGCGGCAACGCGGTCGGCCTCGATTTTCCCGACGAAAGCTTCGATGCGGTAACCAGCAACTACGTATACCACAATATCACCGGCCGGGACAAGCAGGCGCTGTTGCTGGAAACGCTCCGCGTTCTGAAGAAAGGCGGCGCCTTCGCGATACACGATATCATGAGCCCGCGGCGATACGGCGATATGAAGCCGTTTATACGGGAGCTGAAACGGCAGGGGTACCGAAAGGTCGTGATGATCGATACCGCCAAAGGCATGTTCATGAGTCCCTGGGAGGCGAAAAGCCTTAGGCTTAAAGGATCCGCGATTCTGTACGGCATCAAATAGCCCAGAAGGCCCGTTCGCGTCTTCCGCCGGTTTTGATTCCCGATGATCGTTCCTTGCCAATCAACAGCGCAGCCTTGACAAACGATTGGCAGGATGATATGCTCGTACGGTGTGATAACTAAGTTATCATAAATCGAAACGAAAGGAGGTTATCCCGTGCCGGGCGACTACGAGCGTACCCAGAAGGCTATCCTGGAAAGCGCGAAAACCAACTTTCTCGCCTGCGGCTACGAGCGTGCGAACCTGCGGAAGATCTGCAAGGACGCCGGCATTACCACCGGTGCGCTGTACAGGCATTTCCCGGATAAGAAAGCGCTCTTTTCCGCGCTGGTCGCGCCGGTCGTAAAGGAATTGAACGGCATCTTCCAAAGCGCGGAGGAGGCCTGTCTGGGGTTGATCGGCGGCTGCGACATCGATCAGGCTTACCGGGTGCCGTACGGCACCGTGGCGGAATTTCTCAACTATATCTACGACCATCTCGACTGCTTCAGGCTGTTGATAATGTGCGCCGAAGGTACGGAATACGCGGATTTCGTGGAAAACATGGTTCGGCTTGAGGTAAAGGGCCGCGAGCGCATGTTCGCCCTCCTCAGGCAAAAGAAAATCCCGTTTCACGAGCTTGACGCGGGGGAAAGCCACCTGCTCACGCACTCGTACTTCGCCTCGATCTTCGACGTCGTTACCCATGGCTTCACGAGGGAGGAGGCCCTTCGGTACGGCCGGACGCTGGTCACGTTCTACAACGCCGGAATGCGGGCGATCATCGGCATCTGACCGGGTTCTGCCCGCGAGCTTTTCATCGGGTTTCATTTTTTGCCTGTAGGTTAGCCCGCTCTAACTCACGATTCGGAAGGAGAATACTATGTCCCGTAAGAAACCCCTGCTCAAAAGATTCACTCCCTACATGGGGAAAAAGAAGCTGCTGCTGCCGCTTTCGCTGCTGCTGTCCGGGCTGTCGGCGGTGCTCAACATGCTTCCATACCTGCTGATCTGGTACATTGTGCGCGACATTCTTACCGCCGCGCAGTCCACCGACGTATCCGCGGTCATCCGGTACGCGTGGCTGGCCTTCGCCTGCGCGGCGGGCGGGTTGATCCTGTACTTCCTGTCCCTGATGTGCTCGCATCTGGCGGCGTTTCGCGTTGAAAAGGGGCTGCAGCAGGTAGGCATGAAGCGCATCCTGGCCATGCCGCTCGGTTTTTTCGACAGTCAAAGCAGCGGCAAGGTGCGTAAAATCGTCAACGAAGGCGCCGCCACCACGCATATGTTTTTGGCCCACCAGCTTCCCGATCTGGCCGGGAGCATCGTTTCGCCCGTCATCCTGCTGGCGCTTCTGTTCGTGGTCGATTGGCGCATGGGGCTCGCCTCCATGATTCCCATCGCAATCGGCTTTATCACCATGAGCTTCATGATGAGCGACGCGGGCCGGAATTTTCAGAATCAGTATTACGATTCTCTGGAAGAGATGAGCTCCGAAGCCGTGGAGTATATCCGCGGCATACCGGTGGTCAAGACCTTCGGACAGAGCATTTTCTCGTTTAAGCGTTTTTATAACAGCATTATCAAATATAAGGATATGGTCCACGCCTACACGCTGTTGTGGCGAAAGCCCATGTCGTTTTATACGGTGGTCATGCAGTCTGCGGCGTTCTTCCTGATTCCGCTGTCGATCCTCCTGATCGGCCGCGGCGAAAGCCTGCCCGTCGTGCTTGCGGACTTCGTTTTCTATCTTCTCCTCTCGCCGGCATTCACGCTGCTTATGATGAAAACGATGCGCTTCCAGCAGAACATGCAGGTGGCCGGGCAGGCCATCGACCGGCTGGACAACCTGTTTGCCTATCCCGAAATGAACTTCGGCATCAAAAACGTGAAGCTGAAGGACCATGGCCTGGAATTCAAAAACGTCGTGTTTTCCTACGCAGGCGCCGACAAGCGCGCCGTGGACGGCATCAGCTTCAAGCTGAACGAGGGCGAAACCATAGCGCTGGTGGGCGCCTCCGGCGGCGGGAAAACCACCGTGGCAAGGCTCGCGGCCCGCTTCTGGGACGCGGACGAGGGCGAGGTGCTCGTCGGCGGCGTCAACGTGCGCTACATTCCCCAAAAGCAGTTGATGAGCGATATCTCGTTCGTTTTCCAGAGCACCAAGCTGTTCAAGGGAACGCTTCGGGAAAACCTCA
Source organism: uncultured Oscillospiraceae bacterium (assembly GCA_964640955.1). Taxonomy (GTDB): domain Bacteria; phylum Bacillota; class Clostridia; order Christensenellales; family Aristaeellaceae; genus CAXXOK01. The sequence continues at coordinate 173,711 of CAZXJI010000003.1, forward strand.
TCTTCGGCAAGGAGAACGTATCGGATGCGGATATCGGCCGTGCGATCGCCCTGTCGCAATCGGAAGAGATCATCGCCGGGCTGCCGAAAGGCCTGGATACCGTCATCGGCTCCAAAGGCACCTATCTGTCCGGCGGTGAACAGCAGCGCATCGCCCTCGCGCGGGCGCTGATTAAAGACGCGCCGATCGTGCTGCTGGACGAGGCCACGGCGTTCGCCGATCCGGAGAACGAACACCTGATTCACAAAGCGCTCAGGGAGCTCAGCCGCGGCAAAACCACGCTGATGATCGCTCACCGCCTGACCACCGTCGTGGACGCCGATAGAATCCTCGTGATCGACGAAGGAAAGATCGCCGAGGAAGGCACGCACGAGGAGCTGCTTGCGAAGGGCGGCCTATACAAGGCCATGTGGAACGAATACCAGAAGTCGGTCGCATGGAAGATCACCGCGAGCGTGAATTGAGGAGGACAAAATGATTCGGTTTTTTCAAAAAAAATACGCCATGAGCGAGAAAGGCGCGAAGGATCTTCGGAGCGCCTCGCTGTGGACGGTGCTGATGGACCTGAGCTTTATGGTTCCGGTCGTGCTCGGTTTCTATTTCCTCAGCGAGTATATGGGTTCCGTCGGCAGCCCGGTCGTGGCGCAGGGAAAGGGCATTCCGTTTTACGTGCTCGTCTCCGCGGCGGCGTTCGCGCTGATCTACCTGATCGCCTACGTGCAGTACGAGGCCTGCTACAACAGAATCTACGAGGAAAGCGCCCGCAGGCGCATAAGCCTGGCGGAAACGCTTCGCAAGCTGCCGCTCGCGTTCTTCGGCCGCAAGGATCTTGCGGATCTGAGCTCCACCGTCATGGAAGACGCCTCGCAGATCGAGCAGCTGTTTTCTCACACCGTTCCGCAGCTCTATGCGGGGGGTATTACGGTGCTGATCATGGGCGTCATGCTGTTTTGCTACAACTGGCAGCTGTCGCTCGCCGTGTTCTGGGTCGTGCCTTTGGCGGGGTTCGTGTTCTGGTTTTCCCGAAAGGCGCAGAATCGGACGAACAAGACGCTGTACCTGATCAAGCGCGATGTGTCGGATTACGTACAGGAGGATTTGGATTCGATTTACGAAATCAAATCCTACAGTCGCGAGGCTGAGCGCACCCACGTGCTGGACGCGAAGCTGGACAACCATGAGAAGGTGCAGACGCACGCCGAACTGATGACGGGCGTATTTGTGAATCTCTCACAGGCCATGCTCAAGTTCGGTTTGCCCAGCGTGATGATCGTCGGCATCGGGATGCTTGCCGCAGGTACGATCGACGTCTTCACCTATATCGCGTTTCTGGTTGTCGCGGCACGCATCTACGACCCGATCAACGAGGCGCTTTCCAATTTCGCCGCGCTGCTTTACCTGAACGTGCGCATCGGCCGCATGCGTGAAATGGACAACATGCCAAGGCAGGAAGGCGGCACGGATTTCGCCCCGTCCAACTACGACATCCGCTTCAAGAATGTGGATTTCTCCTACTTGGAAGGGGTGCAGACCCTTAAAAACGTGAGCTTCACCGCCAGGCAGGGCGAGGTGACGGCGCTGGTAGGTCCCTCCGGCGGCGGTAAAAGCACGGTGGCCAAGCTGGCCGCGCGTTTCTGGGATATTAACGACGGTAGGATCACCCTCGGCGGAGTGGATATTTCCAAAGTCGATCCGGAAACGCTGCTGGGCAGCTTTTCCATCGTCTTCCAGGACGTGGCGCTGTTCAATTCCAGCGTAATGGAGAATATCCGTCTGGGCAGGAAGGGCGCCACGAACGACGAGGTGCTTGCCGCGGCGAAACTGGCGCAGTGCGACGAGTTCGTTCAAAAGCTGCCGCAAAGGTACGATACCCTGATCGGCGAAAACGGCGAAAGGCTTTCCGGCGGCGAACGCCAGCGCATTTCCATCGCGCGCGCCATGCTGAAGGACGCCCCCATCATCCTTCTGGACGAGGCGACCGCTTCGCTGGACGCCGAGAACGAAAGCAGGATCCAAAGCGCGCTGAGCGAGCTGATTAAGGATAAAACCGTGCTGATCATCGCGCACAGGATGCGTACGGTCTCCGGCGCGGACAAAATCGTGGTCATTCAGGACGGCATTATCAAAGAAGCGGGAACTCCGGACGAGCTGAAAACGAGAAAAGGGATGTTTGCCGCGATGCTGGAAGCCCAGTACCGGAATTGAGCGGCAGGCGAACGCCGAGCCTCAAAAAAGCGGGGGGCGCATGGATGTGCGCTCCCGCTTTTTTGAGGCTTGTGATCGTCCCCGGCGCTAACGCCCTGCCAGGAACGCCGCCTTCAGCCGCTCCTCCCCCGCCGCGTCCAGCGGATAATTGCCGGCGATCCTGCCGTTTTCCATCTGCAGCACGTGCGTACAGCTTTCCAGAATGAATTCGAGATCGTGGGAGATAATGAACAGTGTCTTTCCGCTGTCCCGCAGCTTTCGCAGCACCCGCGCGACACTGCGCATATGCTTCAGGTCCAGGCCGCTGGTAGGCTCGTCGAACAGAAGGAAATCCTTGCCGGCGGCGATCGCGCCCGCGACGGCCACGCGCTGCTTCTGCCCGCCGGAAAGCGACATGGGGTGCAGCTCGCTCAGCGGCAGCAAATCCAGCCATGAAAGAATTTTCCGTGCCGCCGCCTCATCCTGCTTTTTCATGCTCAGCAGCACCTCGTCCAGCACGCTTTCGGCAAAAAGCTGATGGTTGGCGTCCTGCATGACCAGATAGCAGCGCTCGATCAGCCGCTTTCCCTTGTAAACCGTATCCTCGCGCTCCAGCGTGCCGTTGCAGCCTCGGGCCAACCCGCACAGGCACCTTGCGAACGTCGATTTGCCCGCGCCGTTCGGGCCGACCACGGCCACGGCGGCTTCCGCGGGCACGTTCAGCGTATCGATCTTCAGGGCGTCGGGCGCGCCCCGGTAGGAAAACCGGAAATTCGACAGCGTAATCCGCCCGGCCGTGTGCCGGACGGCGCTCCTTTCGGTTTTCAGCGTCTCAAGGCAGAGCGTCCGCAGCCCGAAGGCAGCCAGGTCATCCGCTTTCATTTGCCGAAACTCCGCCGCCGAGAAAACCCTCTCGATTCTTCCGTCCTTCATGTAAACGATCCGGTCCGCAAGCTCGCGCAGGTAATACAGCCTGTGTTCGGCGATCAGTATGGTTTTGCCGCCCCGCTTCCACAGGGCGAGCATTTTCCGCAGGTCCTCCACCGCAGCCATGTCCAGGTTGGACGAAGGCTCGTCCAGCACGAAGATTTTCGGCTCGCAGGCGGAGACGGACGCGCAGGCGATTTTCTGTTTTTCACCGCCCGAAAGCTGGAAAATGCTCCGGTCCACCAGCTTTTGTATGCCGAATTCCGCTACGGTGTTCCTGATCCTGCTTTTTATCTCCTCCGCCGGCAGGCCCCTGTTTTCGCAGCCGAAAGCCAGCTCGCTGGTCGTGTCCACGTTGAAGAACTGCGACCTCGGGTTTTGGAATACGGAGCCCACCAGCTTGCCCGCCTCATGCAGCGGCATCTGACCGACTTCCGATCCGTCGATCCTTACGCTGCCCGCAAGCTTTCCCTCGTAGTAATTCGGAATCAGGCCGTTGACCAGCCGGGTGAGCGTGGTTTTCCCACAGCCGGATTCGCCGCACAGCAGCACCGTTTCGCCGTCGTTCACGGTCAGGTTGATATCGTAGATTCCGCTGGCCTTTTCGCCGCGGGCATATTCGAAAGTAACGTTTTCAAACCGGATCATCGTGCCTCCTGATTACAGCGCCTTATACAGCACGGCGGCGCCTGTGACGACCGCCGCGAAAACGGCGTCCCACACGCCGAAGCCGATCCGGCATACGTTCGTTCTTTTTTCCGGGCCGCCCAGCCCGCGGGTGAGCGCGGAAGCGGATAGTTCGTCCCCGATTCTGACCACCGACATCAGCAGGGGAACAAACCGATGCTCCAGCGCCGCCGCCGGGTTGCCGCCGCGGCCCAGCGTGCCGATGCCGCGCATCCTCATGGCGTCGTTGATGCTGCGGGATTCTTCCTTTGCGGTCGGGAAAAAGCGAAACATGACCGAGAGCGGTATGGTAATGCTTTGCGGCGCGTGCATGCGCTCCATTGCGGCGATGAACTCGCTCACCCTCGTCGTGCTCATCAGATAATAGCCCGTGATTACGCAGGGAAAAAAGCGCGTTACGAGCCCGGAGAGCATCGTGACGACCAGGCACACCATGCCGCTTGTGCGGAACACCAGAAACGCTTCCGAAAGTGCGGCCGCGACGATGAAACCCGCGTACAGAAAAGCGGCCTTCGTTCTCCCGCCCGTAAGCAGGAGAACGAAGGGCACCGCGGCCAGCACGGCGCGGGGGTACATGGCGGGGCCGTCTATTTTGCCGCTCATCATAAAGGTGCTTACGACGATCACAATCAGCAGCTTGGTGCGCGGATCCAGCTTCAGGCGGGTGTCCACCGGCGCGCTTCGCAGTACCTGCGCGTCCATCAGGCGATCCCCGCGCGCTTGAAATGCTTCTTCAGCGTCGCACGGCCGATGTACGCGCCGATGACGGCACCGATCATCGCCAGCGCAATCAGCGCCGCCAGCATCCAGCCGGACATGAGCGACATCAGCGTATCCGCGTATTCGTCCCCGTAGCCCGCGCGCAGCGCCGCGAAATAACTGTCGCGCATGATCCACATGGGCAGCAGCGCGCCCAGCACCCATTCCGTGAAGACCGCATACCCGATCATCGTCTTTTTCCAGCTTCTATAACCGCCGGACTTGAAAATGAGGTCGGCCAGGAACGCGAACACCGTTCCGGTTACCAGCACCGGCCAGCCGTGACCCGTGGCGAACATCAGCAGCGCTACGATGACGCCGCTGCTCGTAATCATGCCGAATTTATTCACCTTGGTCAGATAAAGCATGAAGGGGATGCCGCCCACAATGGGCAGCAGGAAAGGCAGGAGCACCATGAAGACCGGAATATAGCCGATCATGCCGGTAATGAAGAAGGCGATGAAGTAGATCGCTGTGAAGATGCCTACGTTGATCAGGTCCTTTGCGTTGAGCCTGTTGGAATCCAGTTTGTTTCCCATTGTTTTCCCTCCTGAGCGAACAGTGCTTAACCGCACGGTATTGGTTAGTCTCCTCTAACCTATGCGTTCGGAATGCCGCCGTTCTTGCCGAGGAGCCCGCATAAGTTAGTCTAGTCTAACTATGAGGTAGTTTATCGATCCATTCTGCATTTGTCAACAGGAATTTCAAAAAAGCGGAGAAGCGAACCGGTTCGTTAAGCATATCGTCCGGCTCTCCGCTCCGTTTGAACGGTATTCGCTCCGCACGGCGGACCGGGGTCACAGCCGCCAGCCGATGGCCTCCGTGCGCAGGCGCAGGAAATCGGCGTAGAGGCCCGGCTGACGAGCAAGCTGCTCGTGCGTGCCTTGCTGCACAATCCTGCCGCCGTCCACTACGATGATCCGGTCCGCATCCCGCACGGTCGTCAGGCGGTGCGCAATGGAGATGAGCGTCTTCCCGCGCGTAAGCTCCCTAACGGCGTCCAGCAGCGCACGCTCGTTTTCGGGGTCCACGCTGGAGGTCGCCTCGTCCAGAATCACGATCGGCGCGTTCTTCAGAATGGCGCGGGCTATGGAGACGCGCTGCTTCTCTCCGCCGGAAAGCGTGCAGCCGCCTTCGCCGACCCCCGTATCGTAGCCGTTGGGCAGGGCGGATATGAAGTCGTGGCAGCGCGCCTTCTTCGCGGCTTCCACAACCTGCTCGCGCGTCGCGTCCGGATTGCCGAAACGGATGTTGTTCTCGATCGTATCGTGGAACAGGTATACGTTCTGGAACACCATCGAGATGTGCTCAAGCAGGCTGTCGGCGGTGCAGTTTTTCACGTTCGTGCCGCCGATCAGCACCTCGCCGTCCTGCACGTCCCAGAAGCGGGCGATCAGGTTGCACAGGGTGGTTTTCCCGCTTCCGGAAGGGCCCACGATGGCGCAGGTGCTCCCCTGCGGCACCTTCAGCGATACGTGATCGATCACCGTACGGTTCGCGTAGGCGAAGGATACGTCCCTGAGCTCGATGTCGAAATTACCGGCCGGCAGTTCCCGGTCGGTCGTATCCATATCGGGAATGTCCGTAACGGCCTCCAGCCTGTCCAATTCGCTGTTGATTTTTTTGCTGAGGAACGCGCCATCGCTCATCAGCTCGAATTCGGAAAAAACGACGAATGCCGATACGATGAACATCAGCGCGTAAGGAAGCGAGACGGCACCTCCGAGGCACAGCGTAGCGGCCAGCAGCATGATGCCGCAGCCCGTCACCTTGAAGATCGCGGTGTATGCCTTCATCAGCCCTGCGACCGCCTTTTCCGTTTCCCAATCGATGGCTCTCTTTCGGTCGAAAGCCGCGTATACGGCGGCTTCGCTATTCTCCGTTCGGGAAAACGCGCGAAGCACGGAAATGCCTCGTATGTATTCCAGCGTCTGCGTAATCAGGTTTTCCTGCGCCTTGAGCGTCAGCGGGGTATAGCGGCCCGCCCTTTTCATGATGACGCTCAGCATCACAACGCCGGCCGCGAGCCCCGCGAAGGATACCAGCGCGATCGGCGGGCAAACGAACAGGAACATCACGCTGATCACCAGCGCCATGGAAACGCCGCCGGTAAGGTCGGTAATCGCCATCATGGAGTACTGCTCCAGCTCCACCACCGTGGAGGTCAGCACCGTCTGTATGGAACCCAGCCGCTGCTCGGAGAAATACCCCATCGGGGCCTTTTTCAGACGTTCGCCGATTTTCAGGCGGTAATCGCGGAAAATATCATAGCCCTTCGCGCTCATCAAAACGTCGATGAACCATTGGAAGACGAAACGCCCCAGCACGCTTGCGATGAGCACGTACAGCGCGCTGAGGATCACCTGCGGCGTAAGATGATCCAAATGGCTTACGATAACGTACACCGCCAGCAGCATGAAGGCCACAGCAACGGATTTCAGGAAATTGAACAGGATTCCGAGGTAGATGCTCGTTTTGTTTCGGCCCGCGATTTTCAATACCCTTCCGATCATTTTAAGCATGGCTGGCGGCTCCTTCCTCGGCCCTGTCCACGGCGCCGATATGCTCTTCCCATAGTTTCCGATAAAGCGGGCACCCTGCCAGCAGCTCGTCGTGCCTGCCGCGTCCGGCGATCTCGCCGTCGTCGATCACGAGAATCTGATCGGCGTTGCGGATGGTGCTCAGCCTGTGGGCGACGACGACGAGGGTCTTATTGTGAACCAGCTTGCTGATGGCCTCCTGGATCTGCGCCTCGCTTTCGGGGTCGGCGTAGGCGGTCGCCTCATCCAGAATCACGACCGGCGCTTTTTTGAGCATGGCGCGTGCGATGGTGATCCGCTGCCTTTCCCCGCCGGAAAGGCGGTCGCCGGCGTCGCCCGCCGGGGTATCGTACCCCTGCTCGAGCGCCAAAATGAAGTCGTGGCAGTTGGCGGCCTTCGCGGCTTCCTCCACCTCCGCGTCCGTAGCGTTTTTGTTGCCGATGCGGATGTTTTCCCGAATGGACAGGTCGAACAGGAAATTGTCCTGCGCAACGTAGCTTACGTTTTCCATCAGCTGGTCGAACGGCATGTGGCGAATATCCGTGCCGCCGAAGCGTACCGTGCCGCCGGACGCGTCCCAGAAGCCCGCCATCAGCTTGGCAACGGTGGATTTGCCCGAGCCGGAAGGCCCTACGAACGCCGTTACGGTCTTCGGCTCGATGGTGAAGCTGATGCCGTGCAGCACTTCCTTTTCATCGTAGGCAAAGGACACGTTATCAAACGAGAAGGCCTCGCCGGAAAGCTTCGCAGGCACGTTCGGGCGACGTTGTTCCGGCGTAGCCAGAAAAGCCTGTATCGGAGCCAGGTTCGCGGCGATCACCGTAAGCTGTTCGCTGCCGAAGGCCAGCTTCATCATCGGGGCGATAAACCCGACCGAGACGACAACGCACAGGATGAAGAAAGGCAGGGCCAGCTGCCCGTTCATATACAAATACGCTCCGACCGGAAGCGTTCCCAGCAGCGTGGAGGGCAGTACGGCCTGTACGCCGGACATCCAGAACCAGCATTGCCGCCACCAGCTCAGCGTGCTGTCGTGGTAAAAGCGCACGGACTGTGAGAACTTGCCGAACGAGGAACCCGTTCTGCCGAAGGCTTTGATGACCTGTATGCCGTTGATATACTCCACCAGCGCGCTGTTCATCTCGTTGCCGGAACGCAGGTAGACGGCCATTTTTTTGCCGTATCCCCACATCATGCCGACGGCGAAAATCAGGGATACGGGCACCGTGGCGAGCGCCGCCAGCCCCATGCGCCAGTCCAGCGCGAACATGAACGCCAGGCAAAACAGCGGCGCGGCGATCTGCGAGGGAAGCTCCGGCACCAGATGGGCGATGGAGTCCTCCAGCTTGCCCACATTATCCACAATCAGCGTTTTAAACTGGCCCACGGGCGTTTCCAGCATCACGCCCATCGGCACACGCCGCATTTTATCGGCGATTGCGCGGCGTATGTTTTTGAGGATCGTAAAGGCAACGCCGTGGCTTCGCACGGACGACAGGCCGCAGAGCAGCGCCCTCAGGCACAGGCAGACCGCGGCGCCGATCGCAAGCAGCGCCGCGCCGCCCGCGGTAGCCGTGCCGTCGTAAAGGCGGTTTGCCAAAACCGCCGCGGCAAGATACGGCGCCATGCCGAATATCTCGCCGACCACCGCCAGGATTACGGACAGCGCCATTCGGCCCTTCGCTTCTCCCGCGAACGAGAACAGCAGCCCAATCGGGTTGGGTTTCTTTTTTCCTTCCAAGATGGTTTCCTCCCTTTCATGGTTAGATATGCCTAACCATCGAGCGAAAATAAAGCGCCTCTCGGCGTGTTAAACCGGAAAAACAAAACGTCAGAATCCGAGGAACGCCCGCCAGCCCGGGCAGAAGAATGCTTCCAGCGTGCGCAGGTAGTGTTCGGCCTGCTCCTTGCTGAAATCGTGCGCGATGATTTCAAACACCGCCGAATAGTACGCGTTCAGCAGCAGATGCAATTCGTTGGGGGATACGTCGTTGACCGGCACGCCGCGTTCGCGCAGGGCGTCCAGAAAGCGCAGGGTCTCCTCCTGTTCCTTTTGGATGAACTGCTCGAAAATCCGCTCGAAGCGCGTGCCTGCGGACAGGCACAACAGCAGCTTGAACGCGTCGTAATGATCGTACAGCAGGTCCGCGACCTTCGACAAATCGGTGTCCCCGCTCCATATCGCGTCCGGCCTGCCGCTGTCAAGCAGGGCGTAATCCCGCCGCTTCTGCTGTTCGGCCGCCGCCACGAACGCGTCCAGCGCCGGCTGTACCAGGGCGGCGAACATATCCTCCTTGCTTGTGAAGTGCCTGTAGAGTCCCGCGGACGTCATGCCGGCCTTGGAAGCGATGGCTCGCATGGACGTCTTTTCAAAGCCCTTTTCAAGAAACTCGCTTTTTGCCGCAGGAATAATGCGAGCGCGGCTGGCGTTTTTATCCCTGGGCACGGCCCTCCCCCCATTCGTAAGTTATCAGTGTTAGCTAACGTCGGTTACTAATATAGCAGTTTTCTTTGCATTGTCAATAACGTATGGCAAATTCCCTGTCGGAACGGCGTTGTTCCGGGGTCCCGCCGGCATTTAACCGGGGTTTGTCCGGAACATTTCACACCGGTATCCGTTTTTGAACCAGGTTGACTGGATTTCATTATAATGCTATCATGCAAACGGTCATTGAAGAGCACCCTGTTCGGGAGGCGGTCATCGAAACCGTTATTTCCGCCGGATTCATTCGAAATGCTCGGCGGGGTTAAAGGAAGCGAATAGCTATCCGACATCTTGCGAATCATCGGAATAGACGGGTTTTGGCAGCCATTCTCGCGCTCTTCCTGCTGGCTTTTGTCCTGACTGCCTGCGCCTATTCGATCGTCCATATTCATCATCATTGCACGGGTGACGATTGCCCGATCTGCCACAATATACGGGCCTTGTGGGCGTTGCTGACGGACATCGCCAGGGTCGCCCTTCTTGTCGGCGTTATCTTCCTTGTTCATTTTTCTCTCATCAGCTTTTCCGGGTATCTCCCCGGATCGATTGTCGCCCGTCTGTCCCCCGTGCGTCTGTTCGACCGTATGAATGATTGAGCGCGCGGCGTGGTTCGAATAGAATAAAAAAAACCTCGGTGAAAACGGCTATGGTTCTCGCCGGGCAAAGCAGCGCCTGTTGATACGGAAAGAATAATGTTGTTCGCGGTTAGTCTGCTTTAACCTTTCCTCCGACAGCGTGAAGAACCGGTCGCCCCTTAGGATTCCACGCTTGGATTCCAACGGCGAAGTACTCCGCCGGGCTTTTGCAGCGTTCCGCGCGCCCGCCTGTTTCATATGGCGCGTTTACGGCGTTTCGTTGCGCAGTTCCCTCTCCATTCCTGAATCGAGGTGTACGGCATGAAAAAAACCTTCGCTTCCTTTGCAGCGCTGTTGATGGTATTCGCTTGTCTGGCCGGCATGGCGATCAGCGAAGAAGACGGTACGGATTCCTCTTCGCTTCTCACGGCGCAGGTGACGACGGAAAAAGGCTTTCTCAACCTGAGGAAAAGCCCGGAGGAAGGCGCGTCCGTTCTGGGCCATATTCCAAACGGCAGTATCGTGACGGTGCTTTCACAGGGCGACGTTTTTTGGGAAATCCAGTATGACGGCACGCAGGGGTACGCAATGTGCCGGTTCCTGACGCTGGTCGATGCTGCCGCCGTTACGCCGGCTTCCGACGAAACGCCTTCCGCTGCGGCCGCGCCGCCCGCAACCGGGGAGGCCCCATCGTCCCCGGTCGACGGAGCCTCTTGCGATCCTGCGGAATCCGTAGCGCAGGTAACCACCGGACAGGGGCCCCTCAACCTGAGGAAGAGCCCGCAGAGCAACGCGACGGTCCTGGAACGCATCCCCAACAGAAGTCTGGTCGCGGTTCTTTCGCAGGGGGAAGAATACTGGGAAGTTCAGTACGGCGATACGCAGGGTTATGCGATGTGTGCTTTCCTGACGATGACGGATTACACGCAGGATGTGTTGAATTATCGCCTGCTGTATCGCGGCAACGCGGGGGACGACGTGCTGGCGCTCAAAAACCGCTTGTTGGAACTTGGCTACTACCGTTCCGGATCAACGATGAACGACCAGTATAACGAGACCTGCGTGGAACGGCTGAAAATGTTCCAGGAGCAGAACGGCCTGAACGTAGACGGTATCGCCAGCGCTGCGGTACAGGCAACCCTGTTTTCGGATAGCGCCGCGGTAAACACCCAGGAGCTCCCCAAGCCAAAGACGAGCGGTTATGTCATTGCGTCGTCGTCCTCGTCTTCCTCTTCCGATCCCGGATCGGATGATTTCGATTGGAACCAGTGGATGCTGGAACACCCCGGCGTTTGTCCCTGTTGCATGGGCAAAGGATGCGCATGCTGCAACTGGACCGGGAAAATTTAACCGATTCACCGTTCGAGAAAGAGGCCAAACATGTTCGAAAGAAAAATACCGGTCTATACCGTTTGCGGTATAAGCGCGGAGCATTGTCTTGCGTTCCATCGGCGTTTTTGCAAGGCGAAGAACCCCTTATGGATTCGGTTTGGAAGCCGGTTTTCCCAAAACGAGACCCAGGCGGCCGACGTTTGCCGTTTTGACGCAGGTACGACCTCCGCCGCGGCCGGGCAACGGATATCGGCGCTGCTGGCGCAGGGAACCTACGACGCCGTTTGGATCGACTGGAACGGCGATCTCCCCGTCGACCGGCTGGTAGCGATGGCCGAACAGAAGGATTTCAAACGTCTGTGCGTCCTCCGCAGGATCCTCTATATTGGCGACCGTCAGAACGTCCTGGACGGGATGAACGAATCCGCCTTTCGCGCGCTGATCGCGCAGTGCGATCTGCTGGTCGTTGAGCACGGCGACCGCCGCACGATTCGAGAGTTCCATCATCTCGTGGCCCCGCTGCAGCCGAACCTGCGTATTCTGTCGTCGGAAAACGCCGCCGGCGTCGCCAGAGCGCTGGAGAAACGGGATAGGCGCCGAAGCCTGCAATTCGTCCTGCTCGTCGCCGTCATCGCCGCGATCTTTGCAGGGCTCGGACGCTTGAACTACGCCGCTTCCGACACGATGGCAACGTTTCTGGGCACCTATTTGCAGGCGCTTCCGTTCCTGGCGCTGGGCATTCTTCTCTCCTCCGCCATTCAGGTATTCGTTCCCGCCGATACGCTGCAACGCATTTTCCCCAAAAAGCTGTTCACAGGGATGCTTTTCGGCGTATTAGGCGGGTTTATGCTGCCGATTTGCGATTGCGCGTCGATCCCCGTGTTCCGCAGCCTGGTGCGCAAAGGCGTGCCGTTGCCCGCGGCGGTTACGTTTATGATCGCCGCGCCGATCATCAATCCCGTGGTGATGCTCTCTACGTATTACGCGTACGGCGGGAGCACGTCCATCATGCTGACGCGGATGGGTTTCGGCGTCGTGTGTTCCGTAATGGTCGGTCTGTGCTTTGCGATGGATAAAAAAAGCATTTTTCTTTCGGGGGCCGTAACGCCGGTTTGCTCCTGCTGCCAAGGCCATGCGCACGCCCATGCGGAGGAATGTGCTCCGGCCGATGCGGCCTGCGCGTGCGGGAGCGTCCCCATACACACGCACGGCAAGGAGAGCGTTTGGGAGAAGCTGCAGTCGTTGATCGCGCATTTTCAGACGGAGTTCTTCGAGGTGGTTCGCTTTCTGCTGTTCGGCATCGGCGTATCCACCGTGCTGCAGCTGGCGATGGGAAGCCGGCTGATGAACATGCGCTTTTCAAACCTGGCCGTTTCCATGCTGATCATGATGGCGTTGGCCTTCTTCCTTTCCCTGTGCTCCTCCTCGGACGCCGTCGTGGGCAAAAACATGGGCGCCTCTTTGCCGATGGGCGCGGTGATGAGCTTCATGGTCTTCGGGCCGATGATCGACGTCAAAAACCTGATCCTGATGGGTTCGAGCTTTACGAAGGCCTTCATGCTTAAGCTGCTGATCGTAACGTTCACGGTGAGCTTTGTTACGGTTTATCTGGTTTTCTCGCTGGGATTGGGGGCGATCCTGATATGAAGAGAGGCTTCAACGCCGCCCGGCTGGTGCAGGGTATCGGCACGGCTTTGACGGGTTTTGCGTTTTTATGGCTTGCGATGACCCGGTGCTATCAATACTACGTGACGCCGCGCACCTTGCCGTACCTGTATTTTGCCGCGGCGATGTTTTTGCTCACAGGCGCGTATAACTTTACGAAGCTTCACGAGGTAACGCACGTGCGGCGATATGCGCATCTGATCGTGTTGCTGATACCGCTCGTCCTGCTGGCCGCCTCCACAAAGGCGCAGGGCCTGTGGAACACTCCGTTTTTCCCCACGCCCGCCGAGAACGAGTTTAACGAACCGGCGCTGCTTGACGAAACGTATGCCATGCAGACTTCCGCTTACGCGGGCCATTTGATTCACGGCTACGACGGCAGAAACAAAACCATCACCATCATGGAAAACGAAACCTATTTATGGCTTGCCGAGATCTATCACGACCCGACGCCTTTCCTCGGGTTTACGGTCCACACGATGGGGAAGGTGGTAACAAGCTCGGATTACCTTGCGGAGGGCTGTTTTTCGCCGATCCGGAAGCTGATGACCTGCTGCGTGGCGGATATGTTCTCCATCGGGTTCACCTGCCAATACGACCCGCGGGATTCGCTCACAGACGGAGAGTGGGTATCCGTTACCGGCGTGCTGACCCTGGTGGACATGGAGGAATACACGCAGCTGAGGATCCTCGTGGATACGGTAACCCCCTGTTCTCCGCCCGACGAACCCTACGTGTATTCTTACTGAAACGGCGGCGCGCGCTGCTTCCGAATTTCGCACATCAAGCGGAAGGCTGCGATGCCGGTTCGCCTGGCGGTTCGGATGCGAAAAAAGCAGGCTATTGGGGCGGGAGCGCATGTCCGGGCGGGCTTCCGCCCTCCCGCGGTGCAAACAATAAGGCGGATCGGCAACCGGCTTTTGAAAAGCGCGCCCGCGTCCCACCGCTTGTTTTGGGGTCGTTCACGCCGTGCCGCCCTCTCAAGATAAAAAAGTGATCGAACGTATTGACAAACGAAAGAAATCTTGTTATGATGCTCTCGGTTAGAGATAACTAACCTCCAGCTGGAGCCTATGGTTCCCTATGGAATGCCAAAGACGTCATTCCATTGATCACGGCCGTCTGTTAGCCCTGCCTAACTTCGGAACGCGCCAAGCGGCCGTGTGTAACACCGAGACGCATGTTACGAGGTGGCTCATGAACCGTACGTTTGAGGAGTGCCTGATCGACCGATGCGCGCCGACGCTGGCCGGCGTAAAGCCCGGGAATCTCTTTTCCTTTTCCGGAGAAGAAAAAGTGCCCGAACTGTTGCGAATCTGGAACCGGCAGCTGTCCGACAAAGGAATCCGACTGACGGCGTTGAGGCAAAAGGAGAATCGGCACCTGATTCTGGTCTACCGGCCGAAAGCGCTGCGGGCGATTCTCGAAAACCAGGACATCGTTCGCTTTCTGGATTCGCTCGGTTACACGGGATGCGGCGAGCCGGAGGAATTCCTGCGCGCGCTGGCGAGCCGAATCGAAAGCGGTTCCGGCTTCCCGCACGAGATCGGCGTCCTGCTGGGTTATCCTCTGCACGACGTTCGTGGCTTCATTCAAAACAGGGGGGGAAACGCCTGCTGCAGCGGCTGCTGGAAGGTATACGACCGGCGGGAGGAAGCGGAATGCCAGTTCCGCCGGTACGACCTGTGCACCGGCATCTATCTGAAAATGTACCGGCTGGGGAAAAGCGTTATGCAGCTGACCGTGGTTGCCTGACGACGATCGGAGAGGAAAAACAAGCATGAGTAAAATGGCAATCGTATATTGGAGCGGAACCGGCAATACGGAAGCGATGGCGAAAGGAATCGCGCAGGGCGCCGAAGAAGCCGGCGCACAGGTTGCGCTGCTGACGGCGGAGCAGTTTTCCGCCGAGCAGGCCGACGAATATGAGAAAATCGCTTTCGGATGCCCTTCCATGGGAAGCGAAGAGCTGGAAGACGCGGTGTTCGAGCCGATGTTTACCATCGTGGAACCGAAGCTGAAAGACAAGCAAATCGCGCTGTTCGGCTCCTACGGCTGGGGCGACGGCGAGTGGATGCGCACCTGGCAAGAACGTTGCATCTCGGACGGCGCGAAGGTTTACGGGCAGGAAGGCCTGATGGTAAACGGAGAGCCGAACGACGAGGCTATCACGGCATGTAAGGCATTCGGCAGCGGGTTCGCGAACAGCTGAACAGGACCGCCGTACGCCTTCATGATAAAATCCACTTTCTCCTTCAAAAGGGCAACCGCTGGGCAAAACCAGCGGTTGTTCTTTTGGTCTTCTTTTACGCTCGCGGAAGGTTCGTTATTCCCGTTCCGCATTGCGGCAGGCAGCCGGTTCGATTTTCAGATGGATTATTTTAAGCGTCCTGAGCAGATCGGACGCCCGCATATTGGCAACCGTAGCCGCGCAAAGGCTGCCCCTCCGCCGGATGCAACGGTAAAACGCCCGGCACGCTAAAAGCTCGGTCCCGTTGGAAATGCGTTTGGCAAAACCGCGTGCGTTCCGAACGGAAAAATCCATCCGGGCTTCCCGCCGGTCCATCCGTTTCAGCATGAAACGGGCGATTGCGAGGCCCAGCGGAGAAACCGCGTCGAAGAGCAGCTCCGCCTCAGGAAGCAGGGCCAGATGGCGGGCAAAATCGGTCACCTGGCCTTCTGTGCAATAATGGAACAAACCGGACGCAACGACCATCACCGGTCCCTGCGACGCGCCGCGAACCGTATCCAGCCAGCGATAATCGAACATGGAACAGGGAAGGTAACGGTCCCGCTCTTCGGGAGGGAAAAACGAGTTGCGCAGCGCCAGCACCTCCGGCAGATCCAGCTCAAACCAGAGCGCCTTGCCGTTGTCGTTGCGTTGATGCAGTGTTTCCAGCCCACAGCCGACGTTTACGATCGTTCCCGTCGGGTTTTGATGCAGAAAAGCCCGGATTCGTTCGTCCATGTTGACGGATCGAGCGGCGCTGGCCATCGCGGCGTACTCCGTCTGGCCTTTCATGTTGCGCACCTCCGGCGGCAGCCGGTCGAAAACCGAAAGCGCCGCCTGATCGCAAAAAACCTCCGGATGCGTACGTGAAATCTGTATGCGTCCCATCAGCGGAATATACAGCGTTTCGGATACGACGCTCAGCGAAGCGCCCTCTTCCGCCTTTACGGCTACGGCGTAATCCATCGGGAAGGAAGCCCGTATCAGCTCCGATTCGCATACGGCAAATCCGTTTTCACCCAGAAACTGATGAAACGTCCGCTGCGTCCAGCGATGATAGGCGTGAAAACCGACGACCCCCATGATTCGGGAAAGGACGGCCGCTTTTCGGTTTTGCGCATGCACGAAGGTCGGCGCAATCAGGATACCCTTTTCCTTAAGCACGCGGCGTATTTCCCCAAGGACCTTCTCGGGCTCCGGCATGATGTGCAGGGCGTTGGCAATTATCACGACGTCGTAGCTTTCGGGCGGGAAGGGCAACTGCCTGGCATCTTCAACGGAAAAGCGTACGGTATCGATGCCCAGCCGCAGCGCTTTCTTTTTCGCGGCGGCGATCATGCCGGGGGCAAAATCGATCGCGTCGATCCGCGCATGGGCCGACGCGAGGCCGAGCGCCAGAATACCGGTGCCCGTGGCAACTTCCAGCACGCTGCTTTCCGCGCGGAGCCGGGGCGCGATGAGCGCAATGATGTCGCGGAAAGCCGGAAGGTCTTTGCGCATAAAGCCGTCATATATACCGGCGCTACGGTTCCAGAAGGTGGCATCCTGTGGGATCATAATACCTCCGCAATTGCAATGCTCTAGTTAGATTGCTCTAACACTATACCATATACCTTATGCGCTGTAAACAGGCTTTCTTTCCGGTTTTCCATAATTCTATGAAGTCCTGAGCGTTCTTCGGATACCCTTTCCCTATGCACCCGCCGGCGCCGATTTCCGGATTACAGACATCGGGTGAAGATCGCTTCGATATCCGCCTGCCTCAGGGGCTGGAAACCCGGCAGGGTGCCGCCGCCGCACGCCTTTTTTGCCATGACGGCGAAATGCTCCCTGCCGATGCCGATTTCCGTGAAGGTGCTTTTCAGGCCCAGCGTGCCGAACAGAAAATCGCTCAGCCGCGCGATGCCCGCCTCGGCGATCTCCATCGGCGGCAGCGCCGGGTCCACGCCGAATACGTTCACCGCGAACTGCACGTATTTGGATACCGTGGCCCCGTTCAGGCAGTAGCGCATCCACCGCGGTGTCAGAATGGCAAGCCCCAGTCCGTGCGTAATGTCGTAGACGGCGGACAGCTCGTGCTCCATGGGGTGGCAGCTCCACGCCTGCCGCTTGCCGCCGTTCACAAACCCGTTGATCGCCCAGGAGGACGTCCACATCAGGTTGGCGCGCGCTTCGTAATTCTCGGGCTCCTTTATGGCGACGGGGGCGTATTTGACGATGGTTTTCATCATGCCTTCCATAAAGCAGTCCAGCATGTACAAATCCGGCTCCATGTTGAAATACACTTCGATGATGTGCGACATCATATCCGCCGCGCCGCAGGCCGTCTGGTACGGGCCGACCGTGTAGGTGTTGGTCGGGTCGAGGAAGGAGGCTTTGGGCAGCATCGGGCGGGCCATGCGGCCGATCTTGTCCTGCGTTTCGGGGTTGCTGATCACGCCGCCGGCGTCCATTTCGGAACCCGTCGCGGACAGCGTCAGCACCGTGACGATGGGCAGCGCCTTTTCAATAGGCGCCCATTCGCTTAGAAACTTCCACGGGTCGAAATCCACGCACGCGCCCGCCGCCATATACTTGGTCGCGTCGAGGGTGGAACCGCCGCCGACGGCGAGCAGCACGTCGATCTTTTCCTTTTTGCACAGCTCCGCGCCCTTGCGCACGGATTCGATGCGCGGGTTGGGCTCGATGCCGGACAGCTCGAACAGCGTAAGCCCCGCGGCTTTGGTTTCCGCGACTACCCTATCGTAAAGCCCCGTCTTTTTAATGGAGCCGCCGCCGTAGGTGAGCAGCACGCGCGTGCCGTACCTGCGCAGCTCCCCGCCCAGATGGCCGAGCTGATTTTCCCCGAAATAGACGGTGACCGGGATATCGTAGATAAAGCTGTTCATCGCGTATTTTCCTCCTTTGACTCAAGTCAGTCGATCGTACTGTTCGTCGGTCACCGGCTCCAGCCATTCGTTGCCGGCGCCTTCCGCCGGAATCTCGACAGCAAGATGCGAAAACCAGCTGCCGCCGGTCGCGCCGTGCCAGTGCTTGATCTCCGGCGGAATGTTCACCACGTCGCCGGGGCGCAGCCTGCGCGCGGGTTCGCCCCAAGCCTGATACCAGCCCTCCCCGCCGGTGACCAGCAGAATCTGGCCGCCCTTGCGGTGGATGTGCCAGTTGTTGCGGCATCCGGGCGTGAAGGTCACGTTGGCGACCGGCCCGCCCTTGTCGGTCAGCGGCTGCAGATAAGCCTGCCCGGTAAAGAATTGGGCGTACTTTTCCGGCAGAGGGCCGCCCATGGGGAAAGGGCCGGGGTTGTGGGCCTGCGGATTTTCCGGTGCAGTCTGTTTGACCGCTTCGCGCACGCACCGGAGCGCGTTGAGGCTGCACGGATAGCCGATATACGGCAGGCACTGCGATACCACGTCGATCAGAAAAGCCGAATCGTTGCCGATGCGGATGTTCGCGGCGGCGTGGGAAGTCAATTGCGGTTCGCAGCCGCCCTGCGCGGCGAGGAAGCAGAAGGTGATCATCTCCCGCTGCCGGACGTCAAGCCCGCCGCGCGTGTAGTAATCGCCGAAGCAGTTGCCGGTCAGCCAGCGGTTGATGTGCCGCGTTTCCTCCGGCCCGGAAGTAGCAAAGCCACGCATCCGTTCGCCGAAGATATCCACCTGCGTCTGCTCGCCCGCCGCGAGCCGGGTTTCGGGGGTGGTCGTAGCCTGCCCCGGAAGCGGCAGCGCCACGCCGTGGGCGGCGAGCACGTCGTTGGCCGCTTTCAGAAACGGAAGCACGCGGCCGGTGCCCAGGTAGGCGACCGCCTGGTACACAACCTCCTTCGCCTCGACCGGCGTCACGCCCAGGTTCAGCGCGGCGGGAAGCATGGCGATGAACTCATCGATCCCCTGACAGCCCACCAGCGCCGCGAGGATCGCCGTCATACGGGTGCGGTCGTCCAGGCGGCTCTGCGCAATCACTTCGTCCAAAGCGAAGTTGTCAAACCGCTCCGCGAATTCCGGATCGGTTTTCGTCAGTTGGGACACCTGTCCCGGAAACATACGGTCATGACGGGCCGTCGCTTTTTCGCTGGTTGCCACATGCATTCCTCATTTCCTCTATTCTCAAGCAGATTGTACAACCTGGAGTTTGCTCCAGGTCAAGCGTTTTCGAAAAAAAGACGGCGTAGTGTTGCCGGCGCGAAAGGCCTTGACTTGGAGCCTGCTCCAGGTATTATGATAGGGAAAGGAAGGTGGATGATATGACGATTTCCGAGGTAGCCAAGGCGTACGGGTTAAGCGCGGACACCCTGCGCTATTACGAAAAGCAGGGCCTGATTCCCCCCGTGACGCGCCTGGAAAGCGGGCTTCGCAATTATACGGAAAGCGATTTGAAATGGGTGGAGTTCATCCGCTGCATGCGCTCGGCGGGGGTATCCATCGAAGCGCTCACGGAATACGTTTCCCTCTTCCAAAAGGGTAACGAATCGATCGCCGCGCGCAAGCAGATTCTGGTGCAGGAGCGCGCCAAGATAACCCGCCGAATCTCGGATCTGCAGGCGGCGCTCGCGCGGCTGGACCATAAGCTGGACGGCTACGAGAAGCGGATGCTCCAATACGAAAAGGGGCTGTACCACGAGCCGGACTGACGGGAGGAAAGCATGATCTACAAAGCATTCCAGGGCATGCAACTATCGATGCTCGGCATGGGCAACATGCGGTTGCCGACCGTGGAGGAGCGCGGGCCGATCGACGAGACGAGGGCCCGCGCGATCATCGATCGGGCGATGGAAGGCGGCATCAACTATTACGACACGGCATACCGCTACCACAACGGGGAGTCCGAAACCTTCATCGGCCGCGCCCTGGCGGGCTACCCCCGCGGGCAGTGGTACCTGGCCTCGAAAATGCCCGGCCATATGATGAATTACGAGAACGGCAAGCTCGGCTTTCAGGGCTATCTGGCCGGGCACAAGGCGGCGTCCGCGGCGGATATTTTCGAGGAGCAGCTGGAAAAATGTCGCGTGGATTACTTCGATTTTTACCTGCTGCACAACGTGTGCGAAACCTCCTACGATCTTTATACCAATGAGGACCTCGGCATGGTGGACTACCTGCTTTCACAGAAAAAGGCGGGTCGCATCCGCCACCTCGGCTTTTCCGCCCACGGCCGCGCGGAAACCATCGAGCGGTTTCTCGACCGGTTCGACTGCTTTGAATTTGTGCAGATCCAGTTGAACTATCTGGATTGGACGCTGCAGGAAGCCGGGAAGAAATACGAAATCATCACGCGGCATGGGCTGCCCGTGTTCGCCATGGAGCCTGTGCGCGGCGGCCGACTGGCCGAACTGCCCGCGGATGCGCAGGCCCGGCTCGCACAGGCCGCGCCCGGGCGTTCGGCGGCCTCGTGGGCGTTTCGCTACCTGCAGGCCCTTGAAAACCTGACGGTGGCGCTCAGCGGCATGACGACGCTTGCGCAGCTGGAGGATAACCTGGCGACCTACGCGGCGCCGGACCCGCTGAGCGCGTCCGAGCGGGAACTGTTAAGCGGCATCGTAAGCGCCATGACGGACAGGGTTCCCTGCACCGGCTGCCGCTATTGCGTGGAAGAATGCCCGCAGAAACTGGACATTCCCAAGCTGATTTCCATGTATAACGAAAACAAATACGAGCAGTCCTTTACGCTGCGCTTCACGCTGGACGCGATGACCGAGGCGGAAAAGCCCGGCGCGTGCTTGAAATGCGGGGCCTGCGCCCGTATGTGCCCACAGGGGATCAATATCCCGGAGGTTGTGGAGAAATTCGCCGCGTTGCTCTAGAGGGAGCATTCCGTGCAGAATAAAAAGCGCCTTTCCCGACGACGGCGGTTGCGGGCATCGCCCACAATCGGCGGCAGGGCCTGTTCAGGCCCGGGTGCGCGCTCGCGAAAACGCCGCATCGGCGCAATCTGCGTCGGTGTGGCGTATTACCTATGAGCTTCCTTCGTTATCGCTTTCCAAGCCCGGTCAGGTATTCGACGGTCGCGGGATCGTAATGCGAGAAAAACGCGCTCTCCCCGGCGTCCAGAGCGGCAATCGTCCGCATATCCTTCTCGTCGAGGCTAAAATCGAACACGTCGAAGTTCTGAACCATCCGTACCTTATGCGTGGTTTTGGGGATGACCACCACATCGTTTTGGATGAGGAACCGGAGGATCACCTGCGCGACGGACTTCCCGTACCGGTCGCCGACGGCTTGAAGGGTCGGGTTGGTGAACATGTCCTTACGGCCTTCCGCGAAGGGCCCCCAGGATTCGTGCTGCACGCCGTATTTTTTCATAGTCTCATGCGCGGCCCGCTGCTGCTGGAAGGGATGCGTTTCCACCTGATCGACCGCCGGAACGACTTCGTTGAACTGGATCAGGTCGATCAGCCTGTCCGGGTAGAAGTTGCTTACGCCGATCGCGCGCGCCTTGCCCGCCTTATACGCCTCCTCCATCGCCCGGTAGGTGCCGTAATAATCCCCGAACGGCTGATGGATCAGCAGCAGGTCGAGGTAATCCGTCCGCAGCTTTTTCAGCGATTCGTCGATGGACGCGCGCGCCCTGTCGTGCCCGGCGTTCGCGATCCAGACCTTCGTGGTGATGAAAAGCTCGCTTCTGGGCACGCCGCTTTTGACCATTGCGCTTCCCACGGCCTCTTCGTTTCCGTACGCCTGCGCGGTATCGATCGAACGGTACCCCACATCGAGCGCGTCCAGCACGCAGCGCTCGCATTCGGCGCGGTCGGGAATCTGGTACACGCCGTACCCGAGCACCGGCATCTCAACCCCATTGTTCAGCTTTATGCTTTGCATACTTTTTCTCTTCTCCGTCCCGCCGTCGGATTCCGTGGCTTTTCAACCACTGTTCGATTTTGCCACCCGCGTTTTTGACGTCGGCGCCGCGAATGGCGAGTCCCTTTGCGACCTTCGCACGTGGGCAGGCTTTTTGAATATCCGCTTCGCTCCGGCCCATGCCGCTTCCCTCGTGCGTGCAGAAAGGGAGGATCGTCTTGCCGGAAAAATCAAATCTCTCCAGGAAGGTCATCACGGGCATCGGGCAGGTGCCCCAGTAATTGGGATACCCCAAAATGACGGTATCGTAACGGTCGATGTCGTCCGGGCAGGTGGTCAGCGCCGGCCTCGCGTTTGCCTGCAGCTCCCGTTTGGCCTCCTCCGCACAGGCGTTGTAATCGGCGGCGTATTTTCGGGCAGGGTCGATCTTGAACAGGTCTCCGTCCGTCAGGCGGCAAATCGTTTCCGCCGCCACCTGCGTGTTTCCGACCGGCAGGTTGACGATCCTGCCGTTCACATCGTTATTCCCCGCGCGTGAGAAGTACGCGATCAGACAATTGACCATGGTTTCCCCCTCCCGCTTTCAATGGACTGTCGTTCATGACCGATTATGAAGCTTGGGACGCCTTTGCTCCGGCGCCCGGCCGAACCTCCGCGGCATGTTTGGCTCCTCCTTGTATCCGTTCCGACGTTTATCGTCTTTCCGGCCCACCTCTATACAATACAACCTGGAGTTAACTCCAGGTCAAGCGGGCGGTGTGAAAAAACCGGATTTTCAAGCGTTCAAACCGGCCGGATACGCTTTCATTCCCAGCCGCTGTTATGTGAAATAGGGTAAGAAAGCAGAGCCGCAGCTATATTTCATGCAATCGTCGGGATAAACGGTCGCTCGTGTGTACCATCGCTTCTTTATGACGTGGCATGGAGCCGTTGAATGCGGTTATTCGGTTTTCCATACTTGGACGGACACCTTCTTCTGCCGGCGTAAATCCATTGCCGATGCAGGAATCCGTTGCCGCAGGAAAAACCTGCGTCGGCGGGGTCCAGCGAACGAAAAAGCCCCCGTGCTCGCTTGAGAACGGAGGCTTAAGTCTGTCTGAACAGAAGAAGTGACTGCTTCGCTGCGGAAAGTCGGGGCTTTCCAATACGTGCCGTGCGTCGGGTTCACCCTGGGCGTGTTTTGCTATAGCTTTTTAATAACAACGCCCGCCAGCAACAGCACGTACGCGATGGCAAGCAACACGATGTCGCTTACGTCGGAAAGAATGGGAATGCCCAACTTGGTTACAAACTGGTCGATGAGCGCATACAGTCCGATCACGAGCGAAATCCAGAAAATCACCTTGGACGGCTTGGTAATGCCCATGTACACCCCTCCTGTTGTTTATGATGCGGAAATTATTTTTTTATTATAAACGGAGCGGTTACGGTTGTCAATGGAACGGATCACGCCGAGTACCGCCGGTTTTCCGGTTTGATACCCGCAACGGGTTTATTACGCCTCTTTGGGTGTTAATCAGGAACGCCGACCCTGAAAGCACATAAGAGCCAGCCTCCCGGTCATTACGGGAGGCTGGCTCGAAACGCCGCACGCGTCAGGTAACGATCTCCAGGAAGCTCGGAATGACCTCGCCTTCGTAGTAGAAGAGTCCCCTGCCAAGGTGGTCGGCGTCCCATACGCGCTGGGGGTTGTCCGGATAGGCGGTATACCCCCCGGCATACACCTCGATGCGGTTGCCCGAGGGCTCCCAGAAGTAGATGGTCTGCCCTCGTGTGATCGCATGGCGGGTCGGCCCGATGTCCTTCTTGAGCCGGTTGATGGCGATCAGGTCCGCCGCCTGGCCAACGTGGTTCCAATCCTGCAGCAGGAAGCCCACGTGGTGGATCTTCCCGGGCTTCGCGTACTCGACGAAGGCCAGGTCGTGGGGCTTGTTGTTGCCGGTGATCCACGTAGCCAGGCGCTTGCCGTCGGGCAGGTTGCAGATCTCGGGCACGTACATTTTGAGCACTTCCTTGCAGAAACGCTCAGCCTCCTCGATGTTGGGGCCGTAGAGCAGGAAGTGATCCAGTCGGATCACGCCCATGCCGCGCGGCGGCTCGTTCCAAATGTCGGGGTTTCTAAGGCCCGGGCCTTTGGGGGCCAGCGCGACCTCGCTGTAAAGCTCGAACGTGTGCCCGGTGCAGATCTTAAAGCGGTAGCGTTTGCCAAAGCCGGGCTGGTCGCTTTCCGAGGGAATTTCCTGAACCGGGTAACCGAACGCCTCTGTCTCCTTGGCCATACGCTCGAGCGTTTCGGGCGTATCCACCTTGAAGGAAACGTAGTCGAGCCCCGCTTCGTCCGCCAGCCGGAGCGTGACCGAATGGTGGTCGAATTCGTCGTACGTCTTGAGGCACACGCGGCCGTCGTCCGTCCGACAGACCTCGTCCAGGCCCAGAACCTCCTTGTAGAAGTTCAGCGTTTTGTCCAGATCCAGCACACGCATCTGCACCAGACCGGGACGCAGGGTTTGATTCAGTGCCATAACCGAGATACCTCCTTCATTTGGGTTGTCCCTCTATCCTCGTTTTCCCAGGAGCAGGTCGCTGCGCGGCTGAACGCAGCACAGCAGCACAACGCCCTCCTCCTCGTTTTCCTTGGTGATATGCGCGCGGCTCATCCGTTTGAACGCGTGGTATTCTCCGCGGATGATCCGCATGATGCAGATACCGCAGCCGCCTCCGAAACAGCCCGCCGGCCCAAGCCCGGCGCGGCACATGGCCGCAAGCACGCTTTCGTCCTCCCGGCACGGGAACACGCGCCCGTCCGCGAGCGTCACCCGCCGGATCACCATACCGGGTTCACGCGCTCCGTCCATTTTTGAGGTCGTAGGCGACGTCGATAATCAGGTCTTCCTGCCCGCCGACCATTTTGCGCCGGCCAACCTCCACGAGGATGTCGCGCGCCTCCAGTCCGAATTTGCGGGCCGCCTCGTAGACGTGCAGCAGGAAGCTGGAATAGACGCCTGCGTAGCCGAGCATCAGGGAACCTCCGTCGATGATCTGTGGCCGAAGCATCAATGGCTGAACGACATCCTCGGCCGCATCGATCAGGCCGTATAGGTCAAGGCCCGTCGTAATGCTCTTTTTGGCAAACACGCCCGCGAGCACCTCGATCTGCGCATTGCCCGCGCCCGCGCCCAAGCCGCGCAGCGTTCCGTCCACATACGTCGCGCCCGCGTCCACTGCCGCCAGCGTATTGGCGATGGCAAGACCCAGATTATTGTGCGCGTGAAAACCCACCGGAATATCCACCGCCGCGCGCACCGCCTCAACGCGCGCCTTCACGTCCTGCGGGAGCAGCGCGCCCGCCGAATCCGCCAGGTTGATGTAGTCTGCGCCGTAGGAAGCCATCTTCCTCGCCTGCGCCGCGATGCCCTCCGGGTCGAGCATATGCACCATCATCAGAAACCCGACCGTCATCATGCCCATTTTCTTCGCCGCCGCGATATGCTCCTGGCTTACGTCCGCCTCGGTAACGTGCGTCGCCACGCGTACGATCTTCGCGCCGCGCGCATGCGCCTGCTGAAGGTCGCGGATGGTGCCGATGCCCGGCAGGAGCAGCACCGCGAGCCTGCTTTTTTGTATTGCCCCGGCGGCCGCTTCGATCAGTTCCAGCGGATCCTCCTTTGAAAAACCATAGGTATAGCTGGAGCCTCCCAAACCATCCCCGTGGGAAACCTCGATGATCGGCACGCCACAGGCGTCCAGCCGCGCGGCGATCGCACGCGCCTGCTCCCGGGTGAACGCATGACGAATCGCATGGCTTCCGTCTCTGAGCGTCGTATCAACAACGGTCAGATGCGCGCTGTTCATACGAACGCCTCCTCTCTAAGCATATCCAGTGCGATCCGCTCCGCCGCCGCAATGGCTGCAGCGTTGATAATATCCAGGTTACCCGCAAATCTGGGTAAAAAGTCGCCTTGACCTTCCACCTCTACCACAACGCTCACTTTGTCGCCTTCCATCCGGGGCGGTACCCTGAGGCGGTAACCGGGTACGTACCGCCGCACCTGCGCGGCGGCGTTCATCATGGCGTCCCGGATGGCCTCAAACGGCACGGACGTATCCCTTACCCGGATCAGCACGGTATCCGTCATGTGGATGGGCGGATCGGCGGGGTTGAGAATGATAATGGCCTTGCCCCGCTTCGCACCGCCGACGACCTCGATGGCTTTCGTGGTGGTTTCGGTGAACTCATCCATGTTGGCGCGTGTGCCCGGCCCGGCGCTTTTGGATGCGATGGCGGCCACGACCTCCGCATAATCGACGCCCGCAGTACGGTTCACGGCGTTGATGAGCGGAATCGTCGCCTGCCCGCCGCAGGTGACCATATTGATATCCGGCTCCTCGCGCAGAAGATCCAGGTTGACCGACGGCACGCAGTAAGGGCCGATCGCAGCCGGCGTGAGGTCGATCGACCGGATGCCCGCCGCGCGCAATAGCGGCGCATTTTCCTGGTGCCCCGTGGCGCTCGTGGCATCGAATGCGAGCCGAATCTCCGGATGCGCGCATACGGCGCGTACCCCTTCCGTCGAAACGGAAATACCCATGGACGCCGCGCGCCGGATCCCCTCCGATTCGATGATGCCCGCCATCAGCGCCATCTCCAGATGATCGCTGCGCAGGATCTTGAACATGAGGTCGCTTCCGATGTTCCCCGGTCCGATGACCGCGACCTTGAGCTTCTCCATGCCAATCAGCCTCCTTTGGGGTATAAAAACCACACCCCCGCGTAAACCGTTTACGGGCCGGGAGTCACTTGCTATTGTGCTCTTTGGTTTCGTTCGGTCGTTACGTATTCAGATGAAGTTCGCCTGAACAGTACCGAGACGGGCAAACGTCGCCGTAAACGTGTCTCCCTTGCGTGCGGGGGGCGCGGCGCTGAACGCGCCTGAGAGGATGACCTCCCCTTTTTGCAAAATGACACCGTATCGATAGAGGCAATTGGCCAGCCATGCCACCGAGCAGCAGGGATCGCCCATCACCGCGGCGCCCGTACCTGTGCCGACCACTTCGTCTCCCTTACGCATCGTCATTGTGACTGCGGAGAGATCTATCTCTCCCGGCGACAGCTTCCGCTCCCCCAAGACATAGCGCCCGGAGGAGGCGTCATCCGCCACCGTATCGGGGAGCTTGATCCGCCAATCCGAAACGCGGCTGTCCACGATCTCAAACGCCCCGACGACGTACGCCGTCGCTGCCCGTACATCGTCGGCCGTTATGTTGCCGCCTGCGAGGTCACTTCGCAGAACGAATGCAATCTCGGCCTCGATCTTCGGCTGGATCAACGCGTCCGTAGGAACGTCGATTTTGCACTCCATGCCTTGAAACAGGTGTCCGTAGTCCGGTTCGGAAACGCCGAGCTGCTTCTGGATGCCGGGCGAAGTAAGCCCGATTTTTTTACCGGAAATCACCTCGCCCGCTGCCTGCCTGCGGTATACGTTTTCCAGCTGAACGGCGTAAGCGTCGTTCACCGTCATGGACGGATCCGCTTCCGTCGGCGGCGGCACCGGTATGCATGTCCGCTCGGCTTCAAAGAGCCGCGCTGCGAGCGCCTCGATGCTCCTTTTCTCCATGCCAGGCCTCACTTCGCCATGTAAGGCGGGTCCATAGCCAGGAATGTATCCACGAGCGCGGCAAACTCCTGTGTGCGTTCGATCTGCGTCCAGTGCCCGCACTTGCCGAATATGTGCAGCTGCGCGTTTTCGAGCATGCGGATGAGCTTGAGGGAAGTTTCGAGAGGAATTACGCGGTCCTCCCGCCCGTGCACGATCAGCGTCTGGTGGCGCACCTCTTTGAGGTAGATTTCGTTTTGCGCCATGGCTTCCACGCCGTTCTGGCGCGGCGCCGGGAACATGGCCGAAAAGCTCTCCTGGAAGCCGGGCTGGATGCTGCCCTCGTAACGGCCCTGCGCCAGTTCGGGCGGCATCATCGCAAAATTGTAGGCGAAGATGTCGATCAGCTCCTGCATGTTCTCCAGGGATGGCTCATAACCCCATACGCGATCCAGACCGTAGGTCAGCGGGAACGTCACGCCCATGCTGCCCATCAGCACCATCTTGCGCACGCGCTTGGGGTATTTCACGGCCATCGCCAGCGCCAGCGCGCCGCCGAAGGAGTTGCCGACCAGGTCCGCCTGCTCGATTTGCAACGCGTCGAGGAGATCGACGACCTGCTTCGTCCAGGCTGCCATGTTATAAACGGTGTTTTCCGGCCGATCCGTGTAACCGAAGCCGAGAAGGTCGGGCGCGATCACCCTGTGGTGATCGGACAAAAGCGGGAACAGCCGGTTCCAGTTCGCCCAGGCGGAGACGCCCGGTCCGGAACCGTGCAGCATCATCAGCGGGAAACCCGTTCCCACATCGTGATAGTTGGTCTTGAACGTCCCCGTCTGAGTGGATTTCGCGATTTCAGGTCGATTTTCCATGGACACGCACTCCTTTTTCGCCCTCATATGTTCTCATAGCGGATTGCCTGCGTAATCTCCGCGGCAGCGGCCATCACGCGTTCCTTGGCACGCTCCAGCTTCTCGCCTTCCAGATTGATCGCGATCGCCGAGACGCTGATGGCATACTTGACCGTCCCTTTGCCATTGAAGATCGGCGCCGCCACACAGCGCAAACCTTCCATAATCTCCCCGTCGTCTATCGCATAGCCGCGCGCACGGATCAGCGCGAGCTCCCCTTCCAGCGCCGGCAGCGTCGTGAGTGTACGCGGTGAGAACGCCTTCAGCCCATGTTCCCGAACGACCTGACGCACGCGAGCGGCAGGCATATACGCAAGAATGGCTTTCCCAAGCCCCGTACAATGCATCGGGAGGCGCCGGCCGATATCGGAAACGATGCGGATCAAATGCAGCGAGTCCAGTTTTTCCAGATACAGCACCTCGCCCTGATCTTCCGTCGCCAGTTGGACCATCTCGCCCAGCTCCCGATTGAGACGCTGCATAATGGGCGCCGCAATCGCACGGATGTCCCACGTGCCCCCGATTCGGGCACCCAACTCGAAGAAGCGTACCCCCAGCCGATACTTGTTTTCGGTAAAATAGAGAACGAGCAAAAGGGCGCCAAAAAGTGAGCACCCCGG
>CAZXJI010000004.1:0-182953 GCA_964640955.1 uncultured Oscillospiraceae bacterium
GTCGCTCTCAGGCGAGCTTGACTATCATACCACCTCGCTTTTGTCGTGTCAACACCTTTTTCAGGTTTTCGGAACGGAAAATGCGCGCTTTCGGGCGGAATGATCCCTGCGGGATCACGGGATGTAAGTTGCTTTCATCTCGGCTTCCAGACCGTCCATGATCCGATTCAGCTTCGCCCGAAGCGCGGTCATCCATTCGGGTTCGCCCACCGCTGCGGCGTCGCCGCCGAGGCAATGCGAAAGACGCGCATAGCGATAGAGGTTCACAAACCGACGCATCGCGCGCACGACGGTTTCGGTCCGCTCCGGGCAGGCGCGCTCGGTCGCGTAGCCTTTCAAAAACGCCTCCTGTGCCGCTTCAAGCCGTTTCCCTCGCAGATAGTCGCATAGCGAATCCAGCGACCGCTGCACGTCCAGCGCGTACCAGTGGTACATGCCGTCGTCAAAATCGATCGCCGAGCAGGCGCCCGTATCCGCGTCGAAGAAAACGTTGTCGGGTTCGAAATCATAATGGATCAGCCCATAGCCGCCCTTTTCAACCGGCAGGGCGTCCGGTGTCCGCCGCACCGCCGCGAGTTCCGTTTTGACCGCGGCCGGGGCCTTCTGTTCGCGTAGCGTATCCTCCACCCAATCCAGCGCGTCGCGGTAATCCCACTTCCTGACCGTGGGCACGTACCGTTCGGACAGCGCGTGCAGTCGTCCGAGCGCCCGGCCATAGGCGACCATGATCGGCCCGGCGAAATCCGTATCCGCGACGGGCACGCCCGCGACGCAGTGAAACGCGGAAGCGTAGTACGGCCCCCAGCGGGTGTGAAGCCTGCAAACCGTCTCTCCTCCGTTCGAGTCGATCGGCCTGAGCGCGGGATACCCCTCGGCAACCAGATACCGGATAAAAGCCAGCTCGCCGGTCACGTTTCTCTCCAGCTTTTCCTCCGTCGGGGCAAGCCGCAGAAAGCAAAGCTCTCCATCTTGCCGGAAGGGGTAGATGGCGTTGGAGGAGATTCTAAACAGCGCCAGATTCTCGCTGAGCGTATCCCTGTCGTAAGTCCAGTTCCGGAGGGCCTCTTCGGCCAGTTCGAAATTCGCGTACAGGTGCTTAAGCTTGAGCATTTCCTCTTCCTTTCACGCGGCGCACCCCTTCACTCCAGTTTCGGCAGGCTGCCTGCGAGCGCTTCGTAGGCCGCGACGGTCTGATCCGTCCATGCGTCGAAAGCCGGGTCGGGCGTCTGGCACGCCGGATGGGCGTATACGTATTCGAGCGTCTTACGCACGCCCTGGTCGAAGCGTGTCGTAGCGGTGTAACCGGGCACCGCGCGTTTGATTTTTGCGTTGTCAAACACCACGGAATTGCTTTTGTCGCCGATCAGTTCGCCTTCCAGCCGGCCGATCTGCCCGGCCAGCGTTTCGCTGGCGATGTGCACAAGCTTCGGCTTCACGCCGAGCGCCGCGCCCACCGTTTCGTAGATCTGGTTCCAGGTCAGGCTTTCGTCGCTCGTGATCTGGTACGTTTCGCCCACGGCGTGCGCGTTGCCCATCAGCCCGCAGAAAGCCTTGGCGAAATCCGTGTTGTGCGTCAGCGTCCACAGGTTCAGCCCGTCGCCGGGCACGATGACCTTCTTCCCCTGCCGGATGCGCTCCACCACCGAGAAGCTCCCCGCCCGGCCGTGCAGGGCGAGGGGTACCGCCCGATCACCGTAGGTATGGCTGGGGCGGACGACCGTCGCCGGGAAACCGTCCTCGCGGTAGGCGCGCATCAGGACTTCCTCGCAGGCGATCTTGTCGCGGCTGTACGCCCAGAAGCGGTTGTAAAGCGGCGTACTCTCCGTAACAAAGGGGCTTGCGAGTGGTTTCTGGTACGCGGAAGCCGAGCTGATGAAGAAATACTGCTTCGTGATTCCGCCGAACAGCCGGATGTCGCGTTCCGCCTGCCTGGGCGTATAGGCGATGAAATCCGCCACGACGTCGAACGTTTTCCCTTTCAGCTTCGCCTCGACGTCGTTTGGATCGTTCATATCCGCGACGATGACCTTCGCCTCCTCGGGGATATCCTCCCGGTGGTTGCCGCGGTTGAGCAGATAAAGTTCCCACCCCTGCCGGACGCTCAGCGCCGTGATGACCGTGCTGATGGTGCCCGTTCCGCCGATAAACAGTGCTTTCATCTTAATAACTTCCTTTCAGATGGTCGAACGCCGCCGGTTTCGGTCGCGTCCCGCATGCATGACGGGTAGGATATACCCGCCCTTCTCCATACCTAATCGCTCTTCCGTTCCCGTATTCGCCCCGCCGTCGTTTATGCCTATTGTACCAGCCGCGCGCCTCCGCCGCAACCCGTCCGGCTTATGTAAAATCGCCGTGTGGGGAAGGATTCGCCGCCTTGCAAAAAGAATATAATGTTAGAGAGCCTCGCTTTTGGCGGGGAGCAATCCCTTATGAGTGGGAGGAATTCGCTTGACAGATTATCCTGATTCGTCGTCTCCGTCCGCCGCGGACGATTTTACACCTCCGGAAACCCCGCGGGAACCTGAAACCGATACGCCCTCCGGGCATGAAACGAAGAACAAGGTCGTTTACCATACGCTTTTCAAGGCCGAATGGCGGGCCGACGATGTTGGCGAAGCGCAACCGCGCGACAGGGTATCCTCCGAACCCGACGAAGCGCCGCCCGCCGCCGAGGCGGGCACGCAGCCCGCTTCCCCTCCCCCGCCTGCGGAGGAAGCCGATATTGGCGTATCCGCAAGCATCTCCACCGATCCTGACGATATGGTAGCCGGAGAGGACGAGGCGACGGCCGAACCGGCTGCGGAAAACGCCCCCGAGCTCGGCGACGATTCCGAGGAGCCTCCGGAGGAGGAGAACATCGACTTCGGCGCCCTGCGCACGGGGCTGATGGCGCTGCAGCAGCAGATACGCGCCGCGAAGATTCCCGTGGTGATCGTATTCGAGGGCTGGGACGCGGCCGGCAAGGGCACGCTGCTCTCAAAACTGCTGGAAGGGCTCGACCCGCGCGGCTACCAGGTGTACCCCATCGGCAGGCCGACCGAGGCCGAGAGCCGCTATCCGCTTATGCGCCGTTACTGGGTCAAGACCCCTGCGCAGGGGAATATCTCCATCTTTTGCGGCAGCTGGTACCGCGAGGTCAGCAACGCCTGCTTCGAAAGCAAGGCGGCGCGCAAGCGGCTTTCGCAAAGCTATCAGGAGATCGTCAATTTCGAAAGCCAGCTGGTGAGCGACGGGGTGCTGCTGATCAAGTTCTTTCTGCATATTTCCCGCAAGGAGCAGCGAAGCCGCTTAAAGGCGCTGGAAAGCAAGAAAAACACCCGCTGGCGCGTGCAGAAGGAGGACTGGGAGCAGAACGACCGCTACGGTGAATACCTGCGCCTCTACGACGCGATGATCGCGCGCACTCATTTCGACGGCATGCTTTGGCACGTGCTGCGCAGCGACAACAAAAACGCCTGCGTCAAGCAGATCTACGACGTCGTATCCGATTCCTTCCGCGACGCGCTCAAGGGCCGCGCCGAGAACAACCGCGCTTGGGATACGCCCTTCCTGCCGCATCTGGAAAGCGTCACCACGCGTTCCTTCCCCCAGTTGGACACGTTCGATCCCGACCAGGCGCTGAGCGACCCCTATAAGCCCGCCGTGGACAAGGCGCAAAAACACCTGCGCAAGCTGCAAAACGAGCTGTACCGCAAAGGTGTGCCCATGGTCGTCTGCTTCGAGGGGTGGGACGCGGCCGGCAAAGGCGGCGCCATCCGCCGCCTGTCCTCGGCGCTGGACCCCCGCGGTTTCGACGTGGTGCCCATTTCCGCGCCCACGCCGCTGGAAAAAAGTCACCATCACCTGTGGCGCTTCTGGAAGGAAGTTCCCAGGGACGGGCACATCGCCATCTTCGACCGCACCTGGTACGGACGCGTTATGGTGGAGCGCATCGAGGGTTTCTGCACCGAACCGCAGTGGAAGCGCGCCTACGAGGAGCTCAACCGTTTCGAGGCGGAGTTGACCGCCCACGGGGTCATCCTTTGCAAGTTCTGGCTTCAGATCGACGCGGATACCCAGCTCGCCCGCTTCCGCGACCGCGAGAACTCGCCGGAAAAGGAATGGAAGATCACCGGCGAGGACTGGCGCAACCGGGACAAATGGCCGCTTTACGAGGTGGCTGTCAATGAGATGCTGCAAAGGACCAATACCGCTTTCGCCCCCTGGACGGTGGTCGAGGCCAACAACAAGCAGTTCGCCCGCCTGAAGGTGCTTCATACCGTGATTCATGCCATCGAGGGCCAGTTGGAAGCGGATAAGGAATGATGCCCGTTCCGCGGATGTAAAAAAGGGTTACCTGGCGGAGAAGGCCCTGTCCCACCGTCAAAACGGACGACCGGCCCGGCGAAGCACGTTTCGCCGGGCCGGTCGTCCGCTGCGGTGTACCGTCGTCAATCGTTCAGCACGCCCGCGCAGCGCCGAATTTCCGCCCGCAGTCGCTCGTCCGGCGCGGCGGGCTTGAATTTCGGAGCGCCCAGGTAATACCCTTGCAGATAGTCTACCCCGAAGCGGATCAGCGTGCGCATTTCGTCGCCCGTCTCCACGCCCTCCGCCAGTACGGAAATGCTCCTGCGGCGCGCGTAACTGATCAGGTTCTGGATCAGCGCCTGCTTGTCCGTGTCCTTGTCCACGTCGTGCACGAAGGAAATATCCAGCTTCACGATATCCGCGTCGATTTTCACCAGCGCCAGTTCGCTGTTGTAGCCGGTTCCGTAGTCGTCGATGGCGATCTTCCCGCCGTGGCTTTTCACGAAGCGAATCTTCTGGTCGGTGCAGTTCTGATCGTTGCGCTCGCCTTCCGTCACTTCCACCACGACCCGGGAAAGCAGCGCGGAGAAGCGGTTTTCGATGGTCTGCTCCTCCTCCCTGCTCAGGGCTTGGTTGGCGATCGAATTGAGGAAGAACGCCGTGTCCGGCGCGACGGCGGAAATCTGCAGCAGATACGCCGCCGTTTCCAGCCCCTTGAACCAGGTCAGCCGTTCGATGTGCTGCAGCTTTCCCTCCGCGCTCGCCAGCTTGAGCACGACCCGCGGGGTAGGCAGCTCCGGCTCGTCCGTGCGCATGAGCAGCTCGTACCCGATGGTGTTCCCCGTGCGTGCCGAGAGGATCGGCTGTACCATAAAACGGATCAGCCCGCCGTCGATCAGCCGGTCCAGCGCGTTGCGCCCGCTGATGAGGTAGGAGGATTCGCCGTAGTCCTTCTCGTTGAACTCCACCATGCTTCCCTTGTCGTTGCGCTTGACGTTGTACATCGCGAAATCCGCGTAACGGATCAGCTGCGAAAGGGTTTTGGCGTCGTCCGGGTACCAGGCGATGCCCGCGGACGCGCGCATTTTGTACTCCTTGCCGTCCGGCAGGGTGTAGCTGCGCTCGGCGATCCCCTTCCACGCCTGCTCGATGCGCTCACGCACCTCGCAGCGGCTTGTGCCGCCGTAGAGAAAAACGTAGAATTCGTCGCCGGAACGCCTGGCGACCAGCGCCTTTTCGTCGCCGAACATCCGCAGCGCGTCGGCCAGCGCACGAATATAGCCGTCGCCGCAATCGTGCCCGTAGGTGTCGTTGAGGAATTTCAGGTTGTCCAGATCCAGCATGATCATCGCCGCGATGCCAAGCACGTCCTTTCCCTGCGCAAACAGACTCTCCGCAAGGTTCTCAAAAGCGCGCCGGTTCAGGATGCCGGTCAGCAGATCGCTGTCCAGTTCATGTTCCAGCCGCCGCCTGCTGTTCATTTCGGCGGTGACGTCCATCACCGTCCCCACGATTCCGTGCTCTTCCCGCATCAGCTTGATGCGCACGAAGCGTTCCCCGTCCTTCCCGGGCAGGCGGTAAACGGAATCCTCCACCTTTCTTTCCATGGCGCGAGAGACGATGTTCATGCATACGGGTTTGGCGATCAGGTTGTTTTCGGTTTGGATGTCCCCGTGCCCCAAAAGCGTGAATACGTCGTCGGAGCAATAGGCCATATCGCCGTCGTCCTGCATCTCGAACACGCCGATGGGCAGGCTGGCCAGCTTCAGTATTTTGGAGAGGCGTGTGGCCGATTCGATCGCGTCGTGGTTGAGCGTCGTAATCGCGTCGGCGAGACGGTCGATTTCCAGGATGCCGGTGGGCGCCAGCCTGAGCTTCGCGCCGGGGTCGGTCGTCTGAAGGCTTCTGGACAGCCGCACGATGGGCCGGACGACCCGCCTGCCCGTCAGGAACGCCACGCCCGCGCCCAACAGCACCGCCAGCAGGGACGCCGAGAAGAATACGCGGCGAATGGTGCGCTCAAACGCAAAGAGCGTTGCCTCGTCCGCCAGGCCGATCAACGTCCACTGTTGGGAAACGAAGGGGCTGTCGTCCGCGTACAGCGAAAGCGGCTGCGCGGTGGCAAGCACCGTCTCCCCCGTGCGCGTCGCACGCAGGTCGATCCATCCGTCGTCCGCCCTGGTTTCGGGCGTCAGCGTCGCTTCGTCGTCGTTGAACAAAAGCGAGTACTTCTCGCCGCCGTTCGCCACCCTGCGGTACGTATCGCCGCCGTCTTCCGTGACGCCCAGGTAATAGCTGCCCTGGCCCGATTTGGCAAATTCGCCGGAACTGAGCATATCCGTCAGCTGCGATACGGCGATTTCCACGCCCAGCACGCCGTATACCGTTCCGTCGCGGGCGACGAGCGGCTCGGAATACGTGATGATCTCGTCATCCTCGCCTTCGTTCAGCCGAAAGGGGAAACTCCAATAGCCTTCCGTGGTTCCCGCGGCCGGGTTCGCCATCGCGCCGGTTTGCCACCTTTGGTCGGCGGGCATGCCGGCCGGATCGCCGCCCTGCTGCGTCAGCTCGAGCGGAACCGCCCATGGGGATTCCTGCGCTTGCGCCGTCTGCGCCGGTCTCTGCACGGTAATGCCGGCGGCTGCAAGCGGCTTGTAATAGTAATCGTTTACGGTGTTTTCGCTGCCGCCGGTGAACGTGAACGCCTCCTGCCACCGCTCCCCGGTTTCGAGGCCCAGCGCGGTCGCGATCGTCTGCGGCCCCCGCACGACGGACAGATCGCCGTTGTTCGTTTCGTCCGCGTCAACGTCGCGATCGCGCAGGTAAAGACCCGCGTGGCTCCCGGCATCCTCCGCCGATGCCGGGCCGTCCAGGATCAGAAAAACCCCGGTGGTATTGTTGCTGCGGATGAGCGTAACCAGTTCGGGCGCGGCCGTCGCGACGATCCGCGCGTTGAGCTTCGCGTCCGACGCGACGGAGCCGAAGGTTTCTCCCTGCTGCGCCAGAAGGCTCGTGACTGCGTCGTTAATACGCTGCTCGTTCACGGAGAGGGACGACCAGTTGACGCCCATATCCATCTGCAGGTTCTGGTGCTTGTTCTGCGTGCGCTCTTCCAGCGTGTTCAGCGCGTTTTGCCTGAGTTCGGAAAAAAGCCCGGCCATCGACAGCATCCCCACGATGATTCCGGACTGAACGATTGCCGTCAGGAAAAGCGGCACCACGATATGACGAAAGATCGAAGCCTTTTTTCGTTGCAGTTTCGTTCCGGCTTCCTCCCTTCCGCACAACGGTCGAATCGCCCGGCGACCGTAGCGGAGCGTGCAGGTCGTGCATCGTTCGGTCGTGCTTCGGTCGGGTGACGCCAGGCTTGGTGCCTTCCGTTGCGATCGCAAGCGGGGGAAGCTTTACCGTCGTTTCTCTCCGCATGCGTGCGGGAACGAAATGCGGTATTTCATCCCTTTATTATAGGCTTTCGGCTGAAAATGTCAACCGTTGCCATTCGTGCGGACGAAAATCGTTTCTTTTGATTTTCGTTTTCCTCCCCGGCGTCGGCGGCTGCTCGCCCGTAATGCGTGTTCGCGACTGCAAATCGGCCGCGAACATACGCTTATGAATTGACAAGCATCCCGGCATTCCGTACAATAAGCGAAGAAGCTTTTCCGCCCGCGCACGCACCCATTCGCTTCCAAAGGTTCGACCGGGAGCCGACGCGCGTTTCGGAAGGGTCGGTGCGCGTGCCGACACGTTACGACGACCGGGGAGGGCGCAGATGCTGATCGTTTTCTTTTTATTATGGATCGTGTTCAACGGCCGCCTCGATCCGGAGGTCGCGCTGATCGGGCTGTGCGTTTCCGCGGCCCTGTATCTGTTCTGCTGGAAATTCCTCGATTTTCACCCGCGCAAGGAACTGCGTTTTCTCAAAAATCTGCCCAGGGCCGTCGCCTACCTGTTCGCGCTGATCCGGGAGATCGTCGCGGCGAACGTTCGCCTTACCCGCATCGTACTGTCCCGCCAACCCGATATCAAACCCCAGCTCGTTACCTTCCGCACGCCGCTCACAAGCCGCGCCGGGCGCACGATGCTAGCCGACTCCATTACGCTCACGCCGGGGACGATCACCGTTTATTCCAAAGACGACGAGCTGACCGTGCATTGCCTGGACCGAACCTTCGCCGAGGGGATAAACGACCTGGCGCTGCAGCGCAGGCTGATGGCCATGGAGGAGGGGGCGAAGCCGCATGGCGCTTGAGAACGCCTATCACGGGATGTACGTAACGGTGCTGGTCGTGCTCAGCGTAATGACGCTTTTGTGTCTGGTGCGCGCCATCCGCGGCCCCCGCATCGCCGACCGCGTGGTGGCCGTCAACATGATCTGCACCCTGACCCTCGCCATGATCTGCGTGCTGGCGCTGATGCTCGGGGAAGGCTACCTGCTGGACGTCGGCCTCGTGTACGCGCTGATCGGCTTTCTGGCCGTCGTGGTGCTTTGCAAGGTATACATGGGCGTGGCGCTGGAACGCCGCGAACAGCGCGACAAACGCGCGGCGGAGGGAGGCGGGGAGCATGCTTGACTGGCTTCGCTTCGGTTTAACGGCGCTGATGCTCGCGCTGGGCCTTTTCGTGCTGGCGGTGGGCGTGGTGGGCCAGTACCGCTTCCGCTACGTGCTCAACCGCATGCACGCCGCCTCCATGGGCGATTCGCTGGGGCTGCTAATGGTGATCGGCGGGCTTTGCGTAAGCTGCAACGACGGCTGGATGATCCTCAAAATGCTGCTGATCGTCCTGTTCCTGTGGGTGACCAGCCCCACCGGCAGCCACCTGATCGCCCGGCTGGAGGCGACCACCGACGAACGCCTGAACGACTGGATGGAGGTGCGCCGTCTGTGAACGTGTTTACCGTCATCGTGCTCGTTTTTCTGCTGGTCTGCGCCGTGGCCACCTGCCTGGTGCGAAACCTGCTGACCTCCGTGGTCATCTTCATGGCGTACAGCCTGCTGATGAGCATCCTGTGGATTCTCCTGCAGTCGCCCGATCTCGCCATCACCGAGGCGGCGGTCGGCGCGGGTGTGACCAGCGTGCTTTTCTTCATTACGCTCAAAAAAATCCACGCCATCAGGGGGGACGAGGAAGATGACCGCCAGAGGTAGGCTTTCCCGGTGGCTGAACGACAGCGAAAGCCCGCTGGACAAGGCGGTCGTATCATCGCTTGGCGAGGCCCCCCGCACGCGCGCCGAACGCTCCGCCGAGGCGTTTGCGACCCGGGAGGCCCAACAGGAGCAGAAGCGCCGCGACGCGTTGGAGCAGGAGCACCGCTTTTACCTGCGCGTGCACGAGTGGAGCTTTTCCTCGGGACTGAAGCTGTTAAGGCACGTCTACCGTGCGCTGGCCGTGCTCATCTGCGGCGCGGTGATCCTTTCGCTGCTTTGGACGGTGGCGGCGCTGCCACCCTTCGGCGAGGCGGATAACCCCCTGAACAACGAGGTTTCCAGCCGCTATCTGGAGGACGGGCCCGCCGAGACCGGGGCGCTCAACATGGTCACGGGGATGATCCTCGATTACCGCGCTTTCGACACCTTCGGGGAGTCCACGGTGCTTTTCGCGGCGGCGTGCGCGGTGCTTTTGCTGCTCAAGCTCAACGCCTGTGAAACCGGCAAGCCCACCAAAGCCTGGCTGGAAGCCGAGTACGACGACCGCCACCACGAGCCCAAGAACGACCAGATTCTCCAGTTCGCCGCCCGTCTGCTGGTGCCGGTGGTGCTTCTGTTCGGCGTGTATGTGATCCTGAACGGCCACCTGAGCCCCGGCGGCGGCTTCAGCGGCGGGGCCATCATGGGCGCTGGGCTGATCCTGTACCTCAACGCCTTCGGTTTTGCCAAGTCCGAGCGGTTTATGACCTACAACACCTTCCGCTGGATCACTTTCTCCGCGCTTATCACCTACGCCGGGCTCAAAAGCTACTCGTTCTACACCGGCGCCAACCACCTTGAAAGCGGGGTGGGCGCCGGCACGCCCGGGGCCATCCTTTCGGCGGGGTTCATCCTGCCGCTCAACATCTGCGTGGGGCTGATCGTGATGTGCACGATGTACGCCTTTTACACCCTGTTTCGCAAAGGGGGCATCTGACCGTGTTTACGACGCTTATCAATCATCTGGACTGGATCGTGGCGGTACTTCTGTTCGGTATCGGGTTTACGACGCTGCTTTTGCACGGTAACCTGATCAAGAAGATCATCGGGCTGAACATCATGGATACGGCCGTGTATCTTTTTTTGACGGCGCAGGGGTACGTAAAGGGCGGCGCCGCGCCTATCCTCAAGGAGGGGGCTGCCTCCGCCGCCGATTACGTCAACCCCGTTCCCAGCGGCCTGGTGCTGACCGGCATCGTGGTGTCCGTGAGCGTTACGGCGGTCATGCTCGCGCTGACCGTGCGCCTCTACCGCCGCTACCATACGCTGGACATCGACCGGATTACCCTGCGCATGAAGGGGGAGGACGACTGATGCCGTTTGTGGAGAACGTGCCGTTCATCAGCATCATGCTCTCCATGGCGGCGGGCATCCTGTCCGCGATGCTGCCGCGGCGCGCGGCCAGAGCCGCGACGGTCGCGCTGGCGGCGACCGTGCTTTCGCTGAACGTCTGGCTGCTTGCATACCTGGCCGCGACGGGCGACAGCTTTACCTACATGATGGGCCACTACCCCGCCCCCTGGGGCAACGAGCTGCGCGCGGGGACGCTGGAGGCGCTGATAGCGGTCGCGCTGTCCGCCGTGATGCTGCTTTCGGTGCTCGCGGGGCTGAACAAGCTGGAAACGCAGGTGGACGATAAAAAGCAGCATCTCTTTTTCGTGATGCTCGATCTGGCGCTGGCGGCGCTGATGGCGCTGATCTACACCAACGACCTGTTCACCGCCTACGTGTTCATCGAAATTTTGACCCTCGCCTCCGGCACGCTGATCATGGCGCGTCAGGTCGGGCACGCCATGGTCGCCGCCATGCGCTACATGATTATGAGCCTTTTGGGCTCCGGCCTGCTGCTGCTGGCCATATCGCTCCTGTACGACCTGACCGGACACCTGCTGATGGAGAATATCCATACGTCGCTCATGGCGATTACCAAAAGCGGGGCGTACCAGCTGCCCGTCACCGTCATCATCGGGCTTTTCTGCGTGTCGCTGGGCATCAAAAGCGGGCTGTTTCCCTTTCACACGTGGCTGCCCGACGCGTACGGCTATTCGACGCCCGCCGCGAGCGCGGTGCTGTCCAGCCTTATCAGCAAGGGGTACGTGATCCTGCTGATCAAGGTGTTCTACCGCGTCATCGGCGTGGAGGTGGTGCGCGCCGACCACGCGCTGAACCTGCTGTTCGCCTTCGGCCTTCTGGCGATGGTTTTCGGCAGCCTTTCGGCCATCCGCAGCCACGATCTGCGCCGGATGGTCGCCTTCAGCTCCGTTTCGCAGGTAGGGTACATCTTCGCGGGCATCGGCCTGGGCACCGCGGCGGGGGTCGTGGCGGCGCTCTTCCAGCTGCTGGTGCATTCGCTGGGCAAGAGCATGCTCTTTCTGTCCGCCTCCGGCCTTTCGGACGCCTCCGGCGACAGCAAGCGCTTTGACGACCTGCGCGGCGCGGGCTACCGCTACCCCGCCGCGGGCGCGGCGTTCACGGTCGGGGCGCTGAGCATGGTGGGCGTTCCGATACTGGGCGGGTTTTTCAGCAAGGTGTACCTGGCGCAGTCCGCCTTCGAGGCCGGGGGCGTTTCGATGTGGTTTCTGCTGGGGACGCTGGCAATCAGCACCCTGCTCAACGCCTTTTACTTCATGCACACGGTCATGAGCCTGTACCGGCACCCCAAGGAAGGGTTTGTGGCGACGCCGTTTGTGAAAAGCGGGCTGACCTCCGCGTCGCTGCTTGCGCTGAGCGTGCTCAACCTGTGCGTCGGCTTCTTTTCCCAGCCCATTCTCTCGGCCATTCGGCAGGGCCTGAGCGTATTCTCGTAAAGGAAGGAGGCGACGCGGCGGCATGCAGGACGCGCTTTGGTTTCTAACGCCCCTTTGCCCCATCGTCTGGGGCCTGCTGTGCGCACTTCTGCCTTTTCGCGGGGAAAAGGCGCGCAACGGCTTCGTGCTCGCGGGGCTCGCGGCCGCCTTCGGACTGACGCTGGCCCTGTGCCTGACGGGCGACGGCCAGCGCACGCTGTTCACGCTTGCCGGTACGATACCGTTGATCGCGAAAAGCGACGCGGTCGGCCGCCTGTTTGCCGTCCTCGTATCCGGCGTCTGGCTTGTGGCGGGCGTCTATTCCTTCGAATACATGAGGCACGATTCGGCTCCGCGGCGCTTTTTCGCTTTCTATCTGCTCACCGAGGGCGCGCTGCTGGCGCTGTGCTTTGCGGGGACGCTGGTTACGATGTACCTGTGCTTCGAGACCATGACCCTCCTTTCCCTGCCGCTGGTCCTGCACACCCGCACAAAGGAGGCCGTGGCCGGGGGCCTTAAATACCTCCTTTACTCCATCGCGGGCGCGATGATGGGCCTTTTCGGCATTTTTTACCTTACGGCGCACTCGGCCACGCTCGTTTTCACCGTCGGCGGAACGCTTACGAAAAGCGTACTGCGGGGAGACGGCGCGACGCTTTTGTGGGTGTCGCTGATCACCGTCGTCGGTTTCGGCACCAAGGCGGGCATGTTTCCCATGCACGGCTGGCTGCCCACGGCGCACCCGGTGGCGCCGGCGCCTGCCAGCGCGGTGCTTTCCGGCGTCATTGTCAAGGCCGGAGTGCTGTGCGTGCTCAGGGTGCTGTATTTCGTCGTGGGGTTTGATACCATCCGCGGCACGTGGGTGCAGACGACGCTGATCCTCCTTGCGCTGATCACGGTGTTCATGGGCTCGATGCTGGCGCTGAAGGAACCGAACCTCAAAAAACGGCTGGCCTATTCCACCGTTTCGCAGGTCAGCTACATTCTTTTCGGGCTGTTCGTGGGCACGACGGAAGCCATCGGCGGGGGGCTTTTGCACGTTTGGTTCCACAGCTTCATGAAAACCGCACTGTTCCTGTGCGCGGGCGCGGTGATCGTGCAAACGGGCCGGACGCAGGTCGCCGACATGCGCGGCGTGGGCAAGCGGATGCCGGTCACCCTGTGGTGCTTCACCCTCGCGGGCGTGGGCCTCGTCGGCATTCCCCCGCTTTCCGGCTTCATCAGCAAATGGGCGCTGGCGAAAGGCACGCTGGCGGCGGACGTCGGCGTGTTTGCCTGGCTGGGGCCGGTGGTGTTGCTGGTGAGCGCGCTGCTCACGGCCGGGTACCTGCTGCCGGTGAGCATCACGGCGTTCTTTCCCGGCATGGACGAGTCTATGCTGACCGCCGCCTATCCGCGCGGGGAAGCCGGCGCGCGGATGCTATTCGCGATGATCGTTCTGGCGGCGCTCACGGTGCTTTTGGGCGTCTGGCCCGCGCCGTTTACGAACGTCGTTAATCAAATCGCTGCGTCGCTTACGTAAGGAAAGGAGGCGAACCATGCTCCCCGTTGCCCTGTCGCTGCCGTTTGCCGGCGGCATGATCCTTTTTCTGCTCCGACCCGGAAACCGCGCGGTGCGAAACGGGCTCGTCTTCGCCTTTACGCTGGCCGCCTCGGCGTTGATCCTGCCGGCCGTGTTTTCGCCCGACGGAAACACGTACACGCTGGCCGTGTTTTCCGATACGCTTTCCATCGCCTTCCGCATGGACGGCCTC
Organism: uncultured Oscillospiraceae bacterium; assembly: GCA_964640955.1. Classification (GTDB taxonomy): domain Bacteria; phylum Bacillota; class Clostridia; order Christensenellales; family Aristaeellaceae; genus CAXXOK01. The sequence goes on from CAZXJI010000004.1 coordinate 14,014, forward strand.
GCTCGCGTGTTTTCCGGGCTTGTTTCGTTCCTCTGGCCGCTTGCCACGCTGTACGCGTTTGAGTACATGCGCCACGAAGGGCACGAAAACCCGTTCTTCGCCTTCTATCTGCTCAGCTACGGGGTCACGCTGTGCATCGCGACGGCGGCCAACCTGTTCACCCTCTACATCTTCTACGAACTGCTCACGTTTTCCACGCTGTTTCTGGTTGCCCACGGGCTCAGCGCCCGCAGCATGTACGCGGCGCGCAAGTACCTGTACTATTCGCTGGGCGGCGCCGCCCTCGCCTTTATTACGATGATCGGCGCCCTGCACTACGGCGGCACTGTGGATTTCGCCTACGGCGGCGTTCGCGCGCTGCTCAAGGCGCCGCGCGCGTCGGTGCTCACGCTGTTCACGCTGGGTTTTATGGGATTCGGGGTGAAGGCGGCGGTCTTTCCCCTGCACGGGTGGCTGCCCACGGCGACGGTCGCCCCTACGCCGGTCACGGCGCTCTTGCACGCGGTGGCGGTGGTCAAGGCGGGCGTGTTTTCCATCGCCCGGCTCGCCTACTTTGTGTACGGTGCGAAGCTTTTATCCGGCACCTGGGCGCAGACGGCGTGCCTGGCGGTCGCGCTGTTCACCATCCTGTTCGGCAGCACCATGGCCGTGCGCGAACAGCACATGAAGCGCAGGCTCGCGTATTCCACCATGTCCAACCTGAGCTACGTGCTGTTCGGCGTCATGCTGCTGACGCCCGAGGGGCTTACGGCGGGGCTGATGCACATGGTGTTCCACGCGCTGATGAAGATCACGCTTTTCAGCTGCATCGGCGCGTGGATGATCCGCACGGGCAAGATGTACGTGCAGGATCTGCGCGGCATGGCCAGGCGGATGCCGGTCGTCTTTACGGCGTTCCTCTTCTGCGCCGTGGAGCTGGTGGGCATTCCCCCGTTCGTCGGCTTCCAGAGCAAGTGGGCGCTGGCGCAGGCGGGGCTCGCGGGCGGAACGGTGCTCGGCTTTGCGGGCACGGGGGTGCTGATCGTGTCGGCGGTGCTCACGGCGGTCTACCTGCTGGTGCCCGCGGTGACCGCTTTCGCCCTGCCGCCCGACGACGCGGTCGTCGCCGCGCGCGCGGGCGACCCCGGCTGGCGGATGATCGTGCCGCTGTGCGTCCTGTGCGCCGCGATGCTTTTGCTGGTTTTTTTCTCCGGGCCGCTGATCCATTTCCTGTCGCTGGTCTCCGGCGGCAAGCTGTAAAGGAGGGTGCGAATGTCGGGCGAACCGTTGCTTTTGATTCCGGTGCTGCTGCCTATGGCTGCCGCGCCCGTCGCCTATGCGCTGGGCCGCAGGCATCAGCTGCGCTCTGTGGCCGCGCTGTGCCTGATCGTCGCGGTCTGTTTCGCCGCGCTGGTCCCCCTGCCGCTGCTGGCCGCGATCGGCGTGACGTTTTCCCTGTCGCTTCCCGGCGCGTGCGGGCTGGGGGTCACGCTGGGCACGGACGGCTTCCGCGCGCTGTACGCGGCGATCGCGGGGCTGATGTGGCTGTGTACGTCCGTCTTTTCGCTGGACTATTTCGCCCACGAGAAAAACGTGCCCCGCTACGTCTTTTTCACCCTCATGACCTTCTCGTCCACCCTCGGGGTGCTGCTGTCGGATAACCTGGCGACGACCTTCCTGTTTTTCGAGGTCATGTCGCTGACAAGTTACCCCTGGGTGGCGCACGCCGAGACGCCCAAAGCCCTGCGCGCGGCGGAAACGTACCTGTACATCGCGATCATCGGCGGGCTGTGTATGCTCATGGGGCTGTTTCTTTTGCCCGAAGCGCTTATCTCCGCGAGCTTCGGCGAGCTTGCGGAGCTGACGGCGAAAACCGACCCCGCCGCGCTGTGGCTGCCGTGTTCGCTCCTGCTCGTCGGCTTCGGAGCCAAGGCGGGCGCGTTTCCCCTGCACGTATGGCTGCCCAAGGCGCATCCGGTCGCGCCCGCGCCCGCGAGCGCCCTGCTTTCCGGCATGCTCACCAAAACCGGCGTGTTCGGCGTGCTGGTGCTGAGCGTCAAGCTGATGCTGCACGCCCCGGCGTGGGGCACGCTCGTTTTCTGGCTGGGCATGGTCACCATGCTGCTGGGCGCGCTGCTGGCCCTGCTCAGCAACGATCTGAAGCGCGTCCTCGCCTCCTCCAGCCTGAGCCAGATCGGCTTCATCCTGATCGGGGCGGGGCTTTTGACCCTCCTGGGAGACGGAAACGGCTGGGCCGCATGGGGAACGGTCTGCCATATGGTGAACCATTCCCTGTTCAAGCTCATCCTGTTCCTGTGCGCCGGCGTCGTTACGATGAACGCGCACGTGATCGACCTGGACGGCGCGCGCGGATTCGGGCGCAGAAAGCCGCTGCTGCACCTCGTGTTCCTGTCCGGGATGCTGGGCATCGCGGGCGCGCCGTACTTCAGCGGGTATGTGAGCAAGTCGCTTCTGCACGAAAGCCTCAACGAATACCTGTCGGCGCTCACGCTCAAGTCGCTTCTTGCGCCGGAAACCGTGAACCTGTCGGCGTACCGGGCGGCGGAGTGGATGTTCGTCATCGGCGGAGGGCTGACGCTCGCCTATATGCTCAAAATCTACGTGTGCCTGTTCTGGCAGCACCACCCGACGCGGCAGGACGAATACGACGGCATGAAGCGCTACGTTTCCCCCGCCTCCGCGGCGGTGCTCAGCCTGATCGCCCTGCTGCCTCCGCTGCTGGGCGCGCTGCCGGAGACGCTGCTTGGCGCGGGGCGATTGTCCGCAGGCTTTCTGGGCGCCGAAAGCCCGCATGCGATCGACGTGTTTTCGACCGAGAATCTGCTGGGTGCCTGCAAGTCCTTCGTGATCGGCGCTGGCGTCTACGCGGTGGTCGTGCGCCCCTTCCTCTCCCGCCGCACGGCCGACGGCTACCACGATTATCCCGACGGCAAGCCTGCGTGGCTGGACCTGGAGGACAGCGTATACCGCCCGCTGCTCAGGCTTTTGACCGCGCTGGGACTGATGCTCTCGCGCCTGCTGGAACGCTCTACCGACGCGCTGATCGCGGGCGCGCGCCGCCTGCTGCTGCGCGTAGGGAAGCCCCGTACGCCCGTGCCCGGCGGCAACTGGTTCACTTACGTTGTCGGCACGATGATGGACGCCTTTGTGAAAGCCCTCAACTATACGCTCTGGCGCAAGCGGCCCGTACAGCCGACCTTCGTGTACGCCCTGGCCGCCGGAAACGAGGAAATGAGCCGACAGTCCCGCCGGCTCACGCGCTCCATCAGCTTCAGCCTTCTCATGTTCTGCCTGGGGCTGTTCGCCACGATCGTTTATCTGCTTCTTTTCTGAACGTACGGACAGCAAAAAGCCCGGGGCCTTCTGCGCCTCGGGCTTCTATCGGCTATTCCTGATACTCCGGGTGAACGGCATACGGCGCGGAAGGCATCGCTCTCCGCGCCGCAAATGTTATTCGATGTTGAAACGCTTCTTGAAGCGATCCACGCGACCGCCGCTGTCCACCAGCTTCTGCTTGCCGGTGAAGAAGGGGTGGCACTTGGAGCAGATTTCGACGCGAAGCTCGGACTTGGTCGAACCCGTTTCAAACGTTTCACCGCATACGCAACGAACGGTTGCCTTGCCGTACTTGGGATGGATTTTCTCTTTCACGCGTTTTCACCTCTTTTGCGCATGCTTATCTCGGGTTCAAAGAACCGCGAGATATAATATACCATAGCTAAAGCCGATATGCAAGCGTTTTATGGCTTTCGGCGCCGCTTTTTTCATTCGGCGTCCGCGCCGTCCGCCATGAGCCGGGGAAACGGCACGGGTTCGGCGGGCGAGTCGTCGAAAGCCCCGATCTCCCTGCTCATCCACACGACGCCCAGCCACCGGCCGTTCTTGTATCCCATGCGCTGGAAATGCCCTGCCTGCGTGAACCCCATGGCGCGGTGCAGCGCCAGGCTCGGCTCGTTGATTTCCGTAATCACGCCGTAAACGGTTTTAAAGCCCTGCCTTTTCAGCAGTTCAAGCAGGCGCGCGTACAGCGCGCTGCCCAGCCCCGCGCGCCTGGGCGCGTCCGGCGTAAGGTAGACCGTCGCTTCCACGCCCCAGCGGTACGCCTCGTGCGGGCGGATCCGTCCGCCGTAGGCGAAGCCGCAGGGAATGCCGTCCGCCTCGCAGATGAGGAACGGGTAGGTTTTCAGGGTGGTTTCGATTTTCGCGCGGTAGCTTTCCACGTCCGGGTTCTCGGTGGAGAAGGTGGCGTAGCTGTTTTGCACATAGTAGCCGTACACGTCGTGCACGAAAGCCGCGTCCGCTTCGGTCGCCGTGCGGATGTTTACCTGCATGTTGCCTGCACCTCAGTTCTCGGCGGCAGCGCGGGAGATGGCGACCGTTTCCTCCGGCGTCAGGCCGACGAAGATCGTTTTGAAATTCGTGTACGTCACAAGCCCCGCGGGCGAGCCGGAAGCTTTCTTCACATACTTTCGCCGCGTGTAATCCACGGGGAGGCCGGGGTGGTTGCGGCCCTTGCTGTAGTACGCGGCAAGCCTGGCCGCGTAGGCGAGCGTCTCGTCCGCGGGGTCGCCCTCCGTGCGGATAATCACGTGCGAGCCGGGAATGCCCTGCGCGTGCAGCCATATCTCGTTTCCACGGGCGTGCAGGGTGAGGCGGTCGTTTTGCAGGGCGTTTTTGCCCACGTAGATTTCCGTGCCGTCCGGCGCCGGGAACCGGTAGGGTTTCCCTTCCGGCGCCTTTTTGCGCCTGCGCGTTTCGGCGTCCGGCCGCAGGAAGCCGTTTTCGCACAGCAGCGCGCGAATCTCGGCAAGGTCGGTGGCCGTGGTGCACTTTTCCAGGTCGTCCAAGGCGTTTTCCAACAGTTCCGACTCGTTTTGAATAATCTCGAGCTGCTCGCGGGCGTACTTCTCGGCGCTCTTGGCCTTGCGGTACCTTTTGTAATACTGCTGCGCGTTTTTCGCCGGGGTGAGCTGCGTGGAAAGCGGAATGGCCACGGTCCTCTGCTCGGGGTCGTAGTAGTCGGTCACCTGCGCCTCGCCGGCGCCGGGCTTGACGGCGTGCAGGTTGGCGGTCAGCAGTTCGCCGAAAAGCCGGTATTGCTCCGCTTTTTCGCTCTCCGCGAGCGTTTCCAGCATGATCTCCCGCTTCTTTTCCAGCCGGGACAGGTTGGTTTTGATGTGCTTTTGCAGCCCTGCGCCGCGCTGGGCCATCCGGAGGCGCAGGTCGCGGCCCAGGTAGTACGCGTCCATCGCGGCGCTCAGGCTTTCGGCCGGCTTCTGATCCGCCGCGGCAAAGGAACGGTACGGGAACGGGAAAAAATCGATCACCCGTCCCGTGGGCTCGGCGAGTGTGACGGGCGCGGCCCTCTCGGGCAGGCCCGAGCAAAACACGGCGACCGCCTCGGCCACGGCGGGCACGTTCACCTCGGCGCAGATAAGCGATCCGTCCACGCCGATCTGAGCGCACGTTTCGCGCGCGCTGATCTTCGCGAGGCCCGAGATATTGGCGATCAGCGCCTTTTCCAGCGTGCCCGGAAAGGAGGCGAGCCGCGCTTCCAGCGCCGCACTCGTCACTTCGGACGGCGGCAGCTTGTCCTGCGCGGGCGGCCATACGTACAGGATGCCCGGCAGCAGCACGCGCACCCGGCTCATTTCGCTGTTCACGTGGCGTACGCTGTCCGCGATCGTTCCTTTTTCGTCCACCAGCGTCAGGTTGCTGTAACGCCCCATGATCTCCAAAACGAGCGTTTTCTGCACCGTGTCGCCCAGTTCCCCCACGCCTTCCAGCGTGATCGTCAGCACCCGGTCGCCCCGCCATTGCGCGATATCGACGATCCGCGCGCCCTGCAGATGCTTGCGCATCAGCATGCAGAACATCGGCGGCTGGGCGGGGTTCTCATAGGCCTGCGCGGTGAGCTGCGCGCGCGCCTGATCGGCGTTGGCGCTCAGAAGCAGCTTATGGTTTTTGCCCTGGCTGCGCACGAGCAATAAAAGCGCGTCGCGCTCCGGCTGGTTAACGCGTTCCACGCGCCCGCCGACCAGCGCCTGCCGCAGTTCGTCGGCCATGAAGGAAAGGGTAAAGCCGTCCATGGGCATCGCCGTGGCCCCCTCGCATGAAGTAACCCTGATGATAGCACAAAGCGAAGCGCCGCGCAATCGCGCGCCGCTGGACAGACGCGCGAAAACTCCGTATAATAACGGCGAAAACAACGCCAGATGCGCTCAACTACGGAAGGAAGTGCCGATAATGAACCGCACCGACGGACGCGCGCCCATGCAGCTGCGCCCCTGCGCCATCGAACCCGATTATATGAAAACCGCCGACGGCAGTTGCCTGATCGCCACGGGGACGACCAAGGTCATCTGCACCGCGAGCGTGGAGGAAGGCGTGCCGCCGTTCCTGCGCGGGCAGGGCCGCGGCTGGGTGACGGCTGAATACGCCATGCTCCCGGCCTCCACCGGCCGGCGCAAGCCCCGCGACGGCATTAAAAAGGACGGCCGCGGCGTCGAGATTCAGCGGCTCATCGGCCGTTCGCTGCGCCAGGCGGTGGACATGCAAAAGCTTGGCGAGCGGACGATCACGCTGGACTGCGACGTGCTGCAGGCCGACGGCGGCACACGCACGGCATCCATCACGGGGGCGTACGTGGCGCTGGTTTCCGCCGTGCGGAAGCTTTTGCAAAACGGCCTGATTGCGGATAACCCGATGATCGGGCAGGTGGCGGCGGTCAGCTGCGGCATCGTGGAGGACACGCCTTTGCTCGATTTGTGCTACGTGGAGGACAGCCGTGCCCAGACGGATATGAATCTGGTGCTCAACCACCGGGGCGAGTTTATCGAGCTGCAGGGCACGGGCGAGGGCCGCGCCTTCACCCGGCGGGAGCTGGACACCCTGCTTACGTACGGCTCCGCGGGCGTGCGCGGCCTGATGCGCGCTCAGCGGCAGGCGCTCCGCGGCCGCGGCGACCTGCTCGTGCCCCTTCCCCGGCTGGCGGTCGCCACCGGCAACGCGCACAAGCTTGCGGAGCTGCGCGCCATTCTGGGCGGCGTATGCGAGCCGGTCGGCATGGATACGGTTGGCTTTAGCGGGGAGATCGCCGAGGACGGCGATACGTTTGAGCAAAACGCCGTTATCAAGGCCGAGGCGGTGGCCAAGGCCACGGGTCTGCCCGCGCTGGCGGACGACAGCGGCCTATCCGTGGCGGCGCTGGGCGGCGCGCCCGGCGTACGCAGCGCGCGCTACGCGGGCGGCCACGGGGACAGCGCGGCCAACAACCGCCTGCTGCTTCAAAACATGCAGGGCGTTGCCGACCGCCGGTGCAAGTTCGTCTGCGCCATGGCGCTGGCGATACCCGGCGAAGAAACGCGCGTGGCGACCGGCGAATGCGAAGGCACGCTCCTTTCGGCGCCGCGCGGGCAAAGCGGCTTCGGGTACGATCCGCTGTTTTTGTACGAGACCGGCAAGACCTTCGCCGAAATGGGCGAAGCCGATAAAAACAGAGTCAGCCACCGGGCACGCGCCGCCGAGAAGATGCGCGCCCTGCTTTCGGAGGTGCTGTAGGGTGAAGATCGTCGCCGTCAGTGACAGCCACGGCAACCCCGGCCTGCTGAGGGAAGCGGTGGAGGCGGCGCAGCTCGGCGCGCCGATCGACGTGCTGGTGCACTGCGGGGACGGCGTGCGCGACCTGGCCGCGGCGGAGGCCGTCGTGCGCGCCGCCAACCCGGACGCGCGCGTGTACGCCGTGCGCGGCAACTGCGATATCGGCGCCTTTTCCGTGCCCGCGCTGGAGCTGTTCGAAGCAAACGGTGTGCGCGTGATGGCCTCTCACGGGCACGCTTACGGCGTGAAAACACAGTATGCGGCCCTGCTGGCCGCCGCGCGGGAACGCGGTGCGAAAATCGTCTTCTTCGGGCACACGCACCGGCCGCTTCTGGAGGCCGTGGGAGGCATCTACCTCATCAATCCCGGCGCGATCTGCAACCACCTGCCGGGCAACACCGCCTACGCGCGCGTGCTGGTGGATTCGGCGGGAGGCGTGCGCGCCGACCTGATGCCGTGGCTTGCGTGATACGCTCTTTCCTTTCAAGCGCCCTTCCGGCGAACCGTTTGCCTGGCATTTTTTATTTTCTCTGAAATTTCTTTTCAAACGGCGTTGACAATCGAATATCCCCATGCTATGATATCCGCGATACCCGATTAAATTAGTCGGGTATCGGAAAGGAAATCGGATGAAGCTTTCAACGCGCGGCAAATACGGGCTGTACGCCATGTATTACCTGGCCCGCCACCGGGACGACGGCCCCCAGAGCCTGCAAAGCATCGCTTCGGTCGGCATTCCCAAGCAGTATCTGGAGCAGCTTCTGGGCAACCTGCGCCGGGCGGGGCTGGTGGGAAGCGTGCGCGGCTCGCAGGGCGGGTACCGCATCGCCAAACCGCCGGGGGAGATTACGGTGCTGGACGTGATCGACGCCATGGAAGGGCCGCTGGAACTGAGCGACTGCATGGCGGACGAAAACGTGTGCGACCGGTCGCTCGTATGCCCGGTGAGGCGCGTCTGGCACCGATTGACCGATTCCATCAACCGCGAACTGGCGGGCATCACGCTGGACGATATGTTCAAGCAACCCCAAGAATGTGAGGCAGGCAGGAATGACGGATAAGCGAATCATCTACATGGACAACGCGGCGACCACGGCGGTGCGCCCGGAAGTGCTTACGGCCATGCTCCCCTATTTTACGGAGCATTACGGCAACCCCAGCTCCATCCACACCGTCGGCCGCGACGCCAAGCGCGCCGTGGAGGCCGCGCGCAGGCAGGTAGCCGCCGCCGTCGGTGCCCTGCCGCAGGAAATCTACTTTACGGCGGGCGGCAGCGAAAGCGACAACTGGGCACTTCGCGCGCCGACCGAACTGCTTGAGAAGAAGGGCAAACACATCATCACCAGCGCGGTGGAGCACCACGCGGTGCTGCACACCTGCGAATATCTGGAGAAGTACCGCGGCTACCGCGTCACCTACGTTCCCGTGGACGAGGGCGGTCGCGTGGATCCTGAGGACGTGCGCAGGGCCATCGCGCCCGACACGGTGCTCATCTCCATTATGGCCGCCAACAACGAGATCGGCACCCTGCAGCCCGTCGCGGAGATCGGCAAAATCGCCAAAGAGGCGGGCGTTCTGTTCCACACCGACGCGGTGCAGGCGGTGGGCGCCATTCCCGTGGACGTCAACGCCTGGAACGTGGATATGCTCTCGCTGTCGGCGCACAAGTTCCACGGCCCCAAGGGCGTGGGCGCGCTGTACGTGCGCAAGGGCGTGCGCATGAACAACCTCATCTTCGGCGGCGCGCAGGAACGCAACCTGCGCGGCGGCACCGAGAACCTCGCCTCCATCGTGGGGCTGGGCGAAGCCATCGAGCTGGCCGTTTCGGAGCTCCCGGAATATGCCCGCCGCATGACGAAGCTTCGCGACATGCTCATCGACGGCATCCTGTCCGAGATTCCCGACGTGCGCCTCAACGGTCACCGCGACGGGCGCCTGCCCGGCAACGTGAACGTGAGCGTGCGCTATATCGAAGGCGAATCCCTGCTGATGCGCCTCGACCTGGCGGGCGTGGAAGGCTCCAGCGGATCCGCCTGCACCAGCGGCAGCCTCGACCCCAGCCACGTGCTGCTGGCCATCGGTCTTCCGCACGAGATCGCCCACGGAAGCCTGCGGCTGTCGCTGGGCAGCGAAAACACCGAAGAGGACGTGCGCTACGTGCTTGCCGTTCTCCCCGGCGTGGTGCAGACCCTGCGCGACATGAGCCCCCTCACCCAGCCCAGCTGCCCCACCGCGTAAAAACCCCGGTCAACCGACTTTCTCAATTCCGCAAGGAGGTAACCCGATATGTATTCCGAAAAAGTGATGGATCACTTCGAACATCCCCGCAACGTGGGCGAACTGCCGGACGCGTCCGGCACCGGCACCGTCGGCAACGCCAAGTGCGGCGATATCATGAAAATGGACATCAAGGTGGAGAACAACATCATCACCGACGTGAAATTCAAGACCTTCGGCTGCTGCGCCGCCGTGGCCACCAGCAGCATGGCCACCGAGATGATCAAGGGCAAAAGCGTGGACGAAGCGCTGGAGCTCACCAACAAGGCCGTCGCCGAAGCGCTGGACGGACTGCCCCCCGTGAAGATGCACTGCTCGGTGCTGGCGGAGGAAGCCATCCACGCGGCGCTGACCGATTACCGCAAGAAGCACCCGCTGGAGCCGTCCGCGGGGGAATGAAAGGTTGCTGCGTATGCCCGATATCCACGGGAATACCGAAGGCGTTCGTAAAAGCATACTCGGAGAGCTGAAGGCCGTTTACGACGAGCCCGTTCCTTCCGACCAGTTTATGCCGCAGGAGCTGCTCAGCCGGCTTTGCGGCTATTCTGCGTTGCTCAACCGGGAGATCGCCCTGTACCTGAGCCGTTACGGCGAGGTGCTGGACGTGATCATCGGCAAGGCCGACCACGTCGATCTGCCGGACGTCCGCCTGCGCCGAAGCGAGCGCCGGCTTTCCATGGTGCGCTGCGTGCACACCCATCCGCGCTGCTCGGGGCAACTGAGCGACGTGGACCTGAGCGCGCTTCTCTCCCTGCGCCTCGACGCCATCTGTGCCGTGGGCACGAACGAGGAGGGTGTCCCGACCACCGCACAGTGCGCCTTTCTGAACCCGGACGCGCCCGGAGAGCCGGAATTGACGGAACTCCTTTCGGCAAGGCGCATGCCGGGCGACGCGTGGCTGGAGAAGATTCGGGAGGTGGACGCCCGGCTGACCGCCGAAGCGACCGGCACGCAGGCGGAAACGGAGAGGGCGATCCTCGTGGGGATCGAGAGCGAGGAGTCGCTTGCGGAGCTCTCCGCCCTCGCCAAAACCGCGGGCGCGGAAACGGTGCTGACCGTTTTGCAGAAGCGCGCCAGGCCGGACGCGGCCACCTGCATCGGCCGGGGCAAGGCCGAGGAGCTGTCGCTCACGGCCCAGGCGCTTCACGCCGACCTGGTTATTTTCGACGAAGAGCTGACCGGTGCGATGCAAAAAAACCTGGAGGACGTTTTGCGCGTCAAGATAGTGGACCGCACGGCGCTGATCCTGGATATCTTCGCCGCGCACGCCAGCACCCGCGAGGGCAAGCTGCAGGTGGAAATGGCGCAGCTCAAGTACCGCTCCCAGCGCCTGCTCGGGCAGGGATTGGCGCTGAGCCGGCTGGCGGGCGGCATCGGCACGCGCGGCCCCGGTGAAAGCAAGCTGGAAGTCGACCGCCGCCGTATCCGCGAGCGGCTCACGGCGCTGGAAGGGCAACTGGACGCCATCGAGAAGCAGCGTTCCCTGCGCCGGAAGGATCGCGAGAAGCGCCAGACGCCCCTCGTCGCGCTGGTGGGCTACACCAACGCGGGCAAATCCACGCTTTTCAACCGCCTGACCGGCGCCAGCGTCTACGTGCAGGACGAGCTCTTCGCCACGCTGGACAGCGTGAGCCGTCCCGTAACCCTTCCCCACGGCGGCACGGCGCTCGTGGTGGACACGGTCGGCTTCATCCGCAAGCTCCCCCACGATCTGGTCAAGGCCTTCCGCGCCACGCTGGAGGAGGCCGCGCTGGCCGACGTGATCGTGATTGTCTCCGACGGTTCCAACCCCGAGATGCTCGCCCAGCACGCGACGGTGGAAGCGGTGCTTGCGGATCTGGGCGCGACCGACGCGCCCCGCGTGGACGCCCTCAACAAGGTCGACCGCTTCTCCCCCACGCCGGATACCCTTCCCGGGGCGGTGACCGTAAGCGCCCTCACGGGCGAAGGCGTTCCGCAGCTGATGGAGCGCGTCGAGGCGGCGCTCAACGCCGAGCTGCAAACCTGCCGGCTCCTGGTGCCGTTTTCCCATTACGGCGTCATGGACCTGCTGCACCGCTGCGGCGGCATCTACGCGCAGGAACATCGCGAGGACGGGGTGGTCGTATCCCTGCGCGCGCCGAGGCACATTGTAAAAAGTGCCTGTCAGGCAGGAGCGCGCCTGTTGGACGACGAAAACGTATAGTTGAATTTTATGTCAATTGGAGCGTGAAACCCTTGATCCTCCAAAACATCGTTTCGGTCGTGGCCCTGTCGGTAACGCTGTTGCAGGGCGGCATGAACGCGGCGATGCCCGACAAAAACGTAGACGGTACGTTGTATCTTGTCAATCGCAGCCACATGGTTTCGTCCGAATATGTGCCCGAGGTACGCAAGACGGACGTATACGGCATGTCCCAATCCATGCGCGACGACGCGGCCACGGCGCTGGAGGAAATGTTCGCGGCCGCCGCGGAGGACGGGGTGAAGCTGTCCACCGTCTCCGGCTACCGAAGCTATTCCAAGCAAAACGCGATCCATGCCCGCAAGGTGAAAACCAACGGGCAGGAGCAGGCCGACCGTCTCTCCGCGCCTCCCGGCGCCAGCGAGCATCAGTTGGGGCTGGCGATGGACGTGGCGCAGAGGGGTTCCTCCCAGCTCAGCTCCGGGTTCGCGGGTACCAAGGCCGGGCAGTGGATCGACGCCAACGCCTATCGTTTCGGTTTCATCGTCCGGTATCAGCAGGATACGGAGGCGATCACCGGCTACGCGTACGAGCCCTGGCACATCCGCTACGTGGGCCTGGAATATGCCAAAGAGATCTACGAATCGGGCGAACCGATGGAAACGTACGTTTCCGCCCACCGGCTTGCCGTCTATCAATACTTAATTCAAATCTCAAATGAGGTGAATCCATGAAGAAGCTCACCGCCGCTTTCCTCGCGCTCCTGATGATCGTCTCCGTCGGGGCGGCGTACGCCGAAGCGGAATGGGATTATCAGGTTTCAGTCACGGAACTGGAAAGCGACCATGCCCTTCTCGTGAATCGCGACCATCTGCTCGCGTCGGATTACGTGCCCGACGACCTGGTGCGCGCGACCGTCAAATGCGCTTCCTCCAGCAAAATCGAGCTGTGCGAGGAGGTCAACGACGCGCTTCAGAAGATGTTCGACGCGGCGGCGCTGGTGACCGAGTACACCTACAAGGTCGAGGGCTCCGACGGCGAATGGACGGAAGCACAGTTCAAGGATTCCGACGGCCTCCGGCTGATCCTGAAAAGCGGTTACCGCAGCTACGGCACCCAGAAAACGACTTACGCCAACTACCTGGCCCGCAACAACGGCGTGGACGACGGCATCAGCAGCCCGCCGGGCGCCAGCGAGCACCAGACCGGCATGGCCTGCGACGTGCTCAGCGTGGATTACAACGCCAACAACAAATATATGAACGATTCCTTCTACCAGACGCCGGAAGCGCAGTGGATGGAAGCGAATTGTTATGTTTACGGTTTCATCCTCCGCTACCCCGCGGATAAGGAGGATATCACCCAGGTGCCCTACGAGCCCTGGCACCTCCGCTACGTGGGCCGCGAAATCGCCAGCTACGTGACGGCCAACAGCCTGTCGCTGGAGGAGTTCACCGAGCAGTGGGAGGCGCAGCTGGAGGCGTTTGTCGCCGCCGGCGGGGACATCGAACAACAGATACTCGTCGAGGCCACCCGCAGGGCCAACGGCGTGGAGTCCACCGTTACGGAGGAATACGGCGAGGACGGCGATGCGGAGATTTCGCTGACGTTCTAATCCTGTTCCCTTTGCCGCACAGTCTCATTGGCGGGCTGTGCGGCTTTCTGTGCCGCGCTCTTTACTTTTGGCGCAAAAAACGGTAGAATAACGGAGACGTTCGAATGCCGAGGGCAGATTGGAATTGATTTTATGGGAAAAACCGTTGCCATTACCAACCAGAAAGGCGGCGTCGGCAAGACGACGACGGCGATTAATCTGGCCGCCTGTCTCGCTGAAATTGGCAAAAAAATACTTTTGATCGATCTGGACCCGCAGGGCAACTCCACCAGCGGCCTGGGCATGAAGGCGGGCAGCATGACCGTTTACGAAGCGTTGATGGGCAGCGTGCCGCTGGGCAAAGCCATCGTGAAAACCGGCATCCCCCACCTCTTCCTGGCCCCGGCCGACATTCGCCTGGCCGGGGCGGAGCTGGAACTCAAGGACGTGGACGCGCGCGAGTACCGCCTCAAGCGCATCGTGCAGACGATCGAGAACGAATACGACTTTATCTTCATCGACTGTCCGCCCTCGCTGGGCCTTTTAACGGTGAACGCGCTTACCGCGGCGCAAAGGGTGCTCATTCCCATCCAGTGCGAATATTACGCGCTGGAAGGCGTCACCAGCCTCCTGAACAGCGTAAACCGGGTCAAGCACAGCTTTAATCCGGGACTGGATATCGAAGGCGTGCTGCTCACGATGCTGGACGGCCGCACCAACCTGGGCCTGCAGGTGGTCGACCAGGTGAAGAAGCATTTCAAGAACAAGGTGTTTTCCACCGCCATCCCCCGCAACGTCCGCTTGGGCGAGGCGCCCAGCCACGGTCTGCCTATCCACGAGTACGACTCGCGCAGCCTGGGTGCCGAAGCCTATCGGCAGCTGGCCGCCGAGTTTCTGGAACGGAACAAATAGCGCGGTTGATCCGTTATGTTAGCAGAAGGAGGATGAACCCATGAAGAAAACCGGGCTTGGACGCGGGTTGGATGCCCTCCTTCCGCAAAGCGACGATTTTCTGGATACGACCGTACGCGAAATACCCGTTTCCGATATCGACCCCAACCTGTCCCAGCCGCGGAAAGCCTTCGATAAGGAGTCTCTGGAACAGCTAGCCGACAGCATCCGCCACGTGGGGGTGCTGCAGCCCATTCTGGTCATGGAGAACGGCACGCGCTACCGCATCATCGCGGGCGAACGGCGTTACCGCGCCTCCCGGCTTGCGGGTCTTACCACGGTGCCCTGCATCGTGCGCGGGCTGGACGAAACCCAGCAGCTGGAAGCCGCGCTGGTCGAAAACCTACAGCGGGAGGACTTGAACCCGATAGAAGAAGCGCAGGCGATCCGCAACCTGATGGAGCAGTGCGGATATACCCAGGAGGAGGCTGCCAAGCGGCTGGGCAAGAGCCGCCCCGCCGTCGCCAACTCGCTTCGGCTGCTCACGCTGCCGCAGAGCGTAATGAACATGGTCGTGGACGGCAAGCTGACCGCCGGGCACGCGCGCGTGCTGGCCGGCGTGTCGCCGGAAAGCCGCCAATTGGAACTGGCGCACCAGTGCGTGCTGCACGATTATAACGTCCGCAGGCTGGAGGAGATCGCCCAGAAGCAGACCGTGCGCGTGCGCACCGCTTCCGCGGCGGTCCGGGTGATGAGCGCGGAGCTGACCTCTCTTGAGGATACGGTAAGGGAAGCCCTGGGCGTCAAAACGGCGCTGACCGGCAATGAGAAAAAAGGCAAGATTACGCTGACCTACAACAGCGCTCAGGAACTGGAGCATATCTACGAGGTTTTCGGACGGCTGATCGGTTAACGCCGCGTCGGAATCCAGCAAGATTAGGTGGTGACCAACCTTATGAAATCAGACCATAACAACCCCAAGGCGACGCGCGACCCGTACAAGCTTCTGCTTCGGATCGCCGCCATTCTGGTTGCCGTCGTCGCCGTGAGCGTCGCGGTGTTCCTGCTGTGCAACGCCGCCGTGCGCAAGGATTACTTCGCCAAGCGCGACGAGGTTGACCAGCTCAACGCGGACGGCGAGCAGGAGTTCAACGTCAAGATGAACACCCTGCGCGAAGCCGCGAGCGTCACCGTCAACCCCGACACGGGCGAGGTGACCGCGGTGGAGCCCGAGTACTGGGAGGCGACGCTGGACGAAACGCCTTGGCGCATCGAGGACGAAAGCAACACGGCGCTGGAGAACGTCTCCACCGTCACCCTCGACCGCTCGGAGCTCCTGACCGGCGGCCTGCTGCTGGTCAACCCCTGGCACGCGCTCCCCTCCGATTTCAGCGACACGGCGCTGATCAGCATCGGCAACCAGAGCGGCTGGAAAATCGCCGTTACCGACGGCACGGTGAAGGTCTTTCCCGTCGCGTACACGGCGCTGGAGAACATCCTCACGGCTGCCGGCGATGCCGGCTTCAGCGATTATATCGTGCGCGAGGGCTATCGCACCAACGACGAACAGACCGCGCTGTTCAACGCGCGCATGGAGAAGCTGAGCGGCCAGTATTCCGGCGATATTCTCATCGAGGAGACGAAAAAGATCGTCAATTACCCCGGCACCAGCGAGTATCAGTCCGGCATGTCGTTCAGAATGGCGCTGTACAACAAGAGCGACGCGACCGTCGCCAAGCAGAAGTTTCAGGAGACGCCGCAGGGCCAGTGGTTTACCGAAAACTGCTGGAAATACGGGCTGATTTTCCGTTTCCCCTCGGACGATTATCCCAATTCGAGCTGGGAGGACAAGTCCTACAAAACGAGCGTGAGCCTGCACCTCGACCTGTACCGCTACGTGGGCATTGCGCACTCCGAAGCCATGCGGATCATGGATTATTGTCTGGAAGAGTACATCGAGTTCCTCATCGATCATCCGCATATCTGCATCTACAAGGACGGGGCGCTGCAGTACGAAATCGTCCGCATCACGGCCGAGGACGCGAGCACCTACACCGTGCCCGTGCCCAACCCCGCCAGCAGCTATATCGCGAGCCTGGATAACATGGGCGGCGTGGTGCTGGCTTACTCCTACGTCGATTAAACGCGCACCCGAAACGGACGTGTAACGAAGGGCCGCCTGGCATCGCGATGCCAGGCGGCCCTTTTGCGTTCTTCAGTCAAGGGCGACATGCGCCTTTTACGGGTTCCTCGCGCTGCCTGCATGCGCTTCGGCCGTGCCTGCCGTCCCACGGCGGCTCGGCGGTGCATGGACGCATCCCGATGGACGTTAGTGGCCGCGCAAGCGAGTGTCGCATGCAAGCGCCGACGAATGCAGCATTATGCCGGCTTTGAAAGGTACCGCATATCATGCCGTCTTAACCGGAAAGCCCCTGCGCCCCTACGGCTGTCCGGGAGCAAGCGTGACGGTCTCCTCAGGATACGCAAACGCGAAGGACGCGGATCGCTCCGCGCCCTTCACGTTTGTATCCCTGCGGCATACCCTGCCGGGAAGTTCGGTTACTGTTGCACGTTGTCCAGAATCGCCAGCGAAACCGTGAGGTCGATATACTGGCCGTCCTGAATGTCGTCGATGCTCTGCGCCTCGGTAATGCCGTCGACGCGGTAGATCTTGATGGCGACGGTGTCGCCCGCGTTCTTGGCCTGCAGGATGGTAATCAGCTGCGAGGTGGAGGTGATCACGGTGCCGTCGGCTTCCACGATGATGTCGCCGGCCTGAAGCCCGGCCTTATCGGCGGGAGAACCGCTTTCCACGTTGGTCACGTACGCACCGTTGGGGATGACGCCTTCCTGTACGGCGTAGCTGGAGAAGTTGGTGGCGTTGGTCACGGTCACGCCGATGCGGGGTTTGCTGTCGCTGCTGGACGAACTGTTGACGCCGGTGTTCACGGTCGCGGTGCTGTTGTCGCTGGAGACGGTGCCGTTGAGCACGTCGTTAATCAGCGGCTTGGCAACGTTGATCGGGATCGCCATACCAATGCCTTCCACGGTGGTCGTGGAGTAATAGGAACCGGTGTACTTCATGCTCGGCACGCCGATCAGTTCGCCCGCGACGTTGAACATGCCGCCGCCGCTGTTGCCGGCGTTGATGGCCGCGTCCGTCTGGATCATGTAGTTCACAACATCCTCGCGGCGGCCGTACTTATCGTAGTTCTCGCTGGTCACTTCGCGGTTGAGCGCGGAAATGACGCCGACGGTCGTCGTGCCCGTAAAGGACAGGGGGTTGCCGATGCAGATGGCCCAATCGCCGACGTTCAGCAGGTCGCTGTCGCCGAGGGTCACGGGCGCGATGTCCAGGTTATCCACCTTCAATACGGCCAGGTCGAGGGTGTCGTCATAACCCGCGACGGTCGCGGTGTAGGTATTGTCGCCCGAAGTCACCTCAAGCGACGTGGCGTCCTCCACCACGTGGTAGTTGGTCAGCACGTAGCCGTCCGCCACCACCACGCCGCTGCCGCTGCTCTGCAGCACTTCGCGGCTGCTGCTGGAGTCGCTGTTATCCCCGCTGCTGCCGCTGCCGCTGCCGTAGCTGTCGCCAAAACCGAAGCTAAAGTAATTGCTGCGGGATACGGTCGTGTAGTTATTCACG
Source organism: uncultured Oscillospiraceae bacterium (assembly GCA_964640955.1). GTDB lineage: Bacteria > Bacillota > Clostridia > Christensenellales > Aristaeellaceae > CAXXOK01. The sequence continues at coordinate 32,188 of CAZXJI010000004.1, forward strand.
CCGACCACGCTATCCTTGACTTTCGCCACGGCGTCGGTAAAGGGGCTGGTAACCGTCGTCGCGCTTTCGGAGACCGTGACGGCCTCCGCGGAAGCCTGAGTGTTCGTTTGGCCGAGGGCTACCGCGCCGCCGACCACCAGCATTAACGCCAAAGCAATCGCGATGGAACCGTAGATTCTCTTCGTAGTATTCTTCATGGTTTGGTCCCTCCTTACTACGCACATAGATTACCACGTATTTTTGTCCGGTTCGTGAACGGCCCATGAAGAATATTTAGCTTATTTGCAAAACCAGACGGGGGTTACGTTCATAAACACGGAGGCGCTTCCGCAGCGCTTTTGTCCAGTGCGGTCAGACGGTTCTCCTGTTCGATGGCGAAAATCGCCATGGCGCATTCCAGCCGCTTGCGTTCAATCCGGCATTCCAGATCGAAAGGCTTGGAAATATCGCCGTTGAAGGCGTGCGCGTTGGCGGCGCAGCCGCCGCTGCAATAGAAGCGCGCCCAGCAATCGCGGCATTTTTCCTTGGCAAGCACGTGGTTTTGCTGAAAGCGTTTCTGAATGCCGGTATCGAAGCTTCCGTCCAGCACCGATCCCATCTTCATTCCCTCGCGGCCCACGAACTGGTGGCAGGGGTAGATGTCCCCCTCCGGCGTCACGGCCACATACTCGTTGCCCGCGCCGCAGCCGGTCAGCCGCCGCCTGAGGCAGGGTCCGCCGGTCAGGTCCACCGTAAAATGGAAGAAGCTGAACCAGCGGCCGTCGGCGCGGCGCTTGAGGTATTCGCGGCCCAGCCGCTCGTACTCGTCGAAAATGCGGGGCAGGTCCGATTCGTGGAGGGCGTAGGGCTTGTCCGCGGAGGTGACCACCGGCTCGATGGACAACTGCTCGAAGCCCTCGTCCGCGAGGTGGAGAACGTCGTTGGCGAAGTCCAGGTTGTAGTGGGTATACGTACCGCGGATGTAGTACTGCTGCTGGTTGCGGCGCCTGACGAACTCCTTGGCCTTGTCGATGATCAGCTCGTAGCTGCCCTTGCCGTTGGGCGTGGGGCGCATGCGGTCGTGCACCTCGGGACGGCCGTCGATGGAGATGACCACGTTGTGCATCTCACGGTTCAGAAAGTCCATCACTTCATCCGTAAGCCCGATGCCGTTGGTGGTGGTGGTGAATTTGAACTTCTTGTTCGTTCGCTTCTCAATCTCGCGGCCGTAGGCGACCACTTCGCGGATCACGGGGACGTTGAGCAGCGGCTCGCCGCCGAAAAAGTCCACTTCCAGAAAGTGCCGGTTCCCGCTCTTGCTCACCAGCCAGTCCAGCGCTTTTTTGCCGACGTCGGCGGAGAGCAGCATGCGGTTGCGCATGTGGTATTCGCCCTTGTCGGCGAAACAGTACCGGCAGCGCAGGTTGCAGTCGTGCGCGGCGTGCAGGCACATGGATTTAACGATGCCCGCGTCGTTTGGCATGACCGAAGCGTAATCGTCCGGGGTATCCAGGTAGCCCTGCGCGATCAACTCGCGCAGTTCCCCCATCGCTTCCTCCACGTCGCTCGCCGGGTATCGATCCGAAAGCGCCGCGATGACGGCGTTATCGTCCGCGCCCGCGTGCTCCTGCAGGTAGAAAAGCGTATCGTAGGCCAGATCGTCCAGCATGTGCACCGCGCCGCTGCCCACGTCCAGCGCCATGGGCGTATCCAGCGCGCGGAAAAGATGGATCATCGTTCGTTGTCCTCCTTTATATGGCGGCACGGCGCCCGCGCTCCGGCGAGCGTTAAAAGTCCCTCTTGCGCGTCGCCTCGGCAAGCCCGATTCGGCCGGTGCGGTGTGCAACAGGGACGTTGGGGTGCCAATCCGAAAAGGCTGCCTTATTTAACGGGGCGGTTGGTTTTCCCCTCGCGGCCGGCGAGCATCTGCTGTTCCTTGCTGGCGCAGCTCTGGTTGCCCACGGTGCAGCTGGTTTTGCAGGCGCTCTGGCAGGAACTCTGGCATTCGCCGCAGCCGCCGTAGGTAAGCGACTGGCGCAGGCAGGGTTCGGCGACGGTATGAATATGCTTCATTTGAAATCCCTCCAATTGTTTATGCTGACTGCGTTATTATATACCTAACCGCCGGTTTTTACAATGGCGGGTGCGGAACTTTCGACAGGCGAGCCCCGAAGGGAACGCGAAAGGTGTAAATTAGGGGCCCCGTAAGCGGATATGGGATGCGAAAACGTTGACTTTGCATCGGACTTACGTTATAATAGCATGGTTATTTGTAGGCACCGTTGCATGCGTCGACTGCGGGTCGTTTGCGCAACGGTGCGTATTCTGCGCTCCTACGCGTCTTTTCGCCAAGCGCGCTAGTAAGAAAGGGGTACGACCATGGCGGAAACGAAAGAGAAGAAGACTGTTCTGACCAAAGAAGGCTATAAAAAGCTGGAGAAAGAGCTGGATTATTACATCAGCGTGCGCCGTAACGAGATCGCCGAGCAGATCGCGTTCGCGCGCGGTTTTGGCGATCTGAGCGAGAACGCCGAATATGACGAGGCCAAGAACGAGCAGAGCCGCATCGAGGCCAAGATCGTCGAGATGGAAAACACGCTGCGCAACTGTATCGTGATTGAGGATGAGGACGTAACCACCGATACGGTAGGCGTCGGCAACACCGTGAAGGTGCTCAACCAGAGGCTGAAAGCCGAGCAGGTGTTCACCATCGTGGGCGCCAACGAGACCAACCCCAAGGAAATGAAAATCAGCAGCGAGAGCCCCATCGGCGCCACGCTGCTGGGCAAGCGGGTCGGCCAGGTGGTGCCGGTGGAAACCCCGGGCGGCGTTATCAAAATGAAGGTGCTGGAAATCAGCCGTTAATTTCCGCGCCCGTGCGGCGCGTTTTTTGTAAAGCGAAAGGATGGAAAAGCATGAGCAGCGAACCGCAAACCCCGCAGCAGCCGGAGCTTAGCGCTCAGCAAGTGAGCGAGCAGGAGGGGATACGGCGGCAGAAACTGCAGCGTTTGGCGGAGAGCAACCAAAGCCCGTACGATATCACCCATTTTCCGGTCACGCACCAGAGCGCGCAGATCCTTGCGGATTTCGAGGCGCTGGAAGGGAAGACCGTCAGCGTCGCGGGCCGCATGGTCAGCAAGCGCGTGATGGGCAAGGCCAGCTTTGCGCATCTGCTGGACAGCGAAGGGCAGATTCAGTTTTACGTGCGCCGCGACGATGTGGGCATAGAGCCCTACCAGGCTTTCAAGGACACCGACATCGGCGATATTCTGGGCGTGACGGGCGTGGTGTTCCGCACGCAAAAGGGCGAGATCAGCGTGCATGCGGAGACGATCACGCTGCTTTCCAAGAGCCTCAAGGTGCTGCCGGAGAAGTATCACGGGCTGAAAGACCCGGATCTGCGCTACCGCCAGCGCTATGTGGATATGATCGTCAACCCCGAGGTGCGCAACACCTTCCGCAAGCGCAGCCGCATCATCGCGGCCGTGCGCGCGTTTCTGGACGAGCGCGGCTTTCTGGAGGTCGACACCCCCGTTTTGCAGACCGTCGAAATCGGCGCGGCCGCCCGGACGTTTAAAACGCATCTCAACGCGCTGGATCTGGACATGTTCCTGCGCATCGAGACGGAGCTGTACCTGAAGCGGCTGATCGTGGGCGGGTTCGACAAGGTATACGAGGTCGGCCGCCTTTTCCGCAACGAAGGCATGGACGCCACGCACAACCCGGAGTTCACCACTGTGGAAACGTACCAGGCGTATGTGAACTACGAGGAAGTGATGGAAATGGTGGAGCAGCTGTACTCCACCGTGGCCCAAAAGGTGTGCGGAACGACCCTGGTACCCCTGGGCGACAGAATGATCGAGCTGAAAGCCCCCTGGAAGCGCATCACCATGGCGCAGGCCGTTCAGGACGCCTGCGGAGCGGTCTACGCCGACTGGAAAACCGACGAGGAGGCGCGCGCCTGCCTTGCGAAGATGGAAGTTCCCTGCGAAAAGACCGCCAAGCGCGGGGACTGTCTTGCGGCGCTGTTCGACGCGTATGTGGAAGACAAGCTCATCCAGCCGACTTTCGTCATCGATTACCCGGTGGACATCTCCCCCCTGGCCAAGCGCAAGCCGGGCAACCCCGACCTGACCGAGCGCTTCGAGTTCTTCATCGACGGGCACGAAATGGGCAACGCCTTTTCGGAGCTCAACGATCCCGTCGACCAGCGCCGCCGCTTCGAGGAGCAGGTGCGCGTGCGCGCCGCCGAAGGCATTCACGCCGAGGTGGACGAGGACTACGTTAACGCGCTGGAGTACGGCCTGCCGCCGACGGGCGGGCTGGGCTTTGGCATCGACCGGATGGTCATGCTCCTGACCAACAACGCTTCCATACGCGACGTGCTGCTCTTCCCCACCATGAAACCGATCAAATAACCCTCGAACCGCGCTTTTACCGCGCGGTTCGCCGACTAAAACGGAGAGATTGCCATGCGCCTGCAAATGCCTATTACAAAGCAAAAAATCAACAATCATTTCCAATATGGCTTCTGGAAATATCTTTTGCTGGTCGTCATCGCCCTGGCCGGCTGGAACCTGATTTATACCTCCACGCGCTATCAATCCCCCGACAACCTGAAGGTCGAGTTCTACGCGGAGTCAAGCGGGCTTTCCGGGGAGGACCTGCAGACGCTGGCGGACAAGATACACGAGGAAGTCATGCCGGAGATGGAGGAAGTCACCGCCACGCTGATCACCTACGACGAGACGTACGGCGACATGCAGCTGGTCGTATGGGTGAGCGCCGCGCAGGGCGACGTGTACCTGCTTTCCGACGACCGTTTCTCTTCTCTGGTCGGCAGCGACGCCTTGCTGGACTTAAAACCCTATGTGGACAGCGGCGAACTGGACACGTCGGGGCTCGACCTGACCGGCGCCTATACGACCGACGCCACGACCGGCTCGACCACCCTGCTGGGCATCCCCGTGGAGGGTTTGCCCAAGCTGGCCGATTACGGGCTGGTTTCCAGCGACGCGGAGCTGTGCGTGCTGGTCAATAACGGAAACGACGAATACGCCATCAAGTTCCTGAATTATTTGCTCACGCATATGCAGGCAGACGATACGGCGGCGGACTGAGAGCGTTATTGAAAAACAGGAAGGCTGCCTATCGGCAGCCTTCCTGTTTTATTCCCATGGTTATTTCGTGTTTTGCTTCACATGCCTTCGTCCGTTCTTCGAGCGGCGAACGCACGCCGAAGGAGTTCTTTCGCCAGCCTGCCCTCACGCCTGCGGCGTCGTTTTCGCCGCATCCTGCGAGCCTTCCACGCCGCTTACGAACAGCGTCTGCGTAGGATAGGCAAATTCGATGCCGCGCTGGTCGAACACCTCTTTGATCTTCAGGTTGATCTGATGGCGGACGTCCATATAGCGGTCGTAATCGCTGCTCAGCACGTAGTAGACGACCTCGAAATTCAGGCTGGAATCCCCGAAGGAGAAGAAGTGCGCGCGCGTGAAGGACGCGCCTTCCACGCCGTCCACGATCTGCTTCAGAATCGCGGGAATTTCCGCAAGCGTCTCGGCGGTCGTCTGATAGGTTACGCCCAGCGTAAACAGCACGCGGCGCTGCTCCATGGTCTTGTAGTTGCGGATGCGGGAACCGGTCAGGTCCTTGTTGGAGAGGATCAGCTGCTCCCCTTCCAGCGTGCGGAGACGCGTCGTTTTGACCCCGATATGCTCGACCGTCCCCATCTGCTCGCCGGAAACGATAAAGTCGCCGATCTCAAAAGGCCGGTCGAGAAAGATGGTGAAATAGCAGAATACGTCTTCCAGCACCACCTGCGCCGCGAATGCGATCGCCAGGCCGCCGACGCCCAGCCCGGCGATCAGCGCGTCGATTTTGACGCCGATGTTTTGCAAAAGCAGTATCGCTACGATGCTCCAGATGGTCACCCTAGCGAGGATGTTCATCCAGTGCAGGGTCATCTTGCCGGTCTCGCCCTGCCGGCGCTTCCGCCAGTACTGCGAAAGGACGGCCGCCACGACGCGCGTCAGCAGCAGGCCGCCCACGAAGGCGAAAAACAGCTTGACGCATACGTTCACCACGTTTTGCAGCCCGTCGGAAAGCGCGATCAGCTTCAGGCAAAGCACGACCACGATAAAGGACAGGATCGGCGACAGGTACGTGCCCGCGCCTTTGGACAGGAACGAATCGACCGGCTTTTTGCTTTTGGCGGCCCGTGCCTTCAGGTTTTTTAACAGTATCTTCGTCGCGACGCGCACGGCGAGCAGGCTTACCAGCAGCGCGCCGACAAAAACCAGGTATTCCTGCACCGTGTTTCGGTAGAGAACGGTCTGCAAAATCGCTTCCAAGCTTTTCCCCTCCGCGCGTTCGGCAACGGCCGTTTTTCCTATCATACCACAAAACGGCGCGGGTTGTAAGCACGCGCGGCGGAAGAGGCGCGGCCGGCGCGGAGCGTCACGCCGGGCTTATGGTTTGGGCGGTTCCTTTTCGGTTTGCTCAAAGCGCAGCCAGGCCAGATCGAGGCTGCATCCCGGCAGGAAGAGCAGCGACAGCTCGCCTTTTCCGGCGAGCCGCTCCCGCAGCGGAAGGGTTGCCTCGCCGTAGTCCACCCTGCGGCCCAGGTTGACCGTTTGCCGGCTCTCCCCCGCCTCGCCGGCGAACAGAATCTGCACGGCGTTGCGGTCCAGCGTCGAGCGCCAGCAGAGCGTTACGCGGTCCGTGCCGTCGGCTCCGAAATCCATGTTCCGGTATGTGAGCGTCACGTTGTTGCCGATGTCCTCGACCCGCCCATCCTCCCGGCGGTAACGGTCGCCGTAGAGCGCGTCGCACTCGCCGGCCGCAAGCCGTTGGAACGCCTTTTGGAAACGCTCGAACCGGAAGCCCCGGATGTGCACCTTCCGCCGGAAAACGAAGCACAGCGTGGTTACGCCGCTCAGGCGCACGGGCAGCGTATAGCGCACCTCCCGGTAGGTGTTCCACACGGAGCCCAGGTCGTAAGGCAGATCGGCGATCTTCCGGCCGCCTTCCAGCGGCATGCCGTCCCAGACCTCGAAGGTGAACGGGTCGCTTTCCAGCGGAAACAGGTCGATTGCGAACGCGTCGGAGCCGTAGGGGCCGAAATCCAGGTCACGGAAGCCCACGTGGCTCTCCTCGCCGCGCAGGGTCGCCACGCCGCGCTCGTTGCCGTTGGTCATGGGCACGTTGCTAATGCTATACAGCCCGCCGGACACGTATTCGTACGGATCCAGAAAGGGCTTGCCGTAGCCGGAGAGGGTGCGGGAAACGGCGGAGATGAACGCGGCATGGTCGCGCCCGTTTCGAACGGAGCAGCGCACGTACACTTCGCCGTCGCCCTTGGGAACAAGCGTCGCGCCGCGCCCGCCTTCCTCCACCTGCAAGGACGCGAGCGGGCTATTGATGCCCGCCGCGTCGGTCACGCGCCACTCGGTATCGTCGTACGTTGCGTTTCCCGGCAGCAGCCTGGCGTAGTACCGCTCCCCCACGCATGCCAGCTCGATTTTGCGAACCGGGATATCCGCCCGGTCGAATTCCGCATTCAAAACGGGCGTTTTACCTGCGTCGGCCCGCACGATGGCCAGCAGCTTCCCGCCGAACATCCGTCGGCTGCCGACGCGGTACGGCTCCATGTCGGTCGCGTCGCCGTTGTCCAGCGCCAGCAACTCCCCGTCCGTAACCGATACGTTAACCCTGCGGTTGGCGTTTTCCACGACGCGTCCCTCCGCGTCCAGCGCCGTGACGGTCAAAAAGTGCAGGTTGCCATAAGCCTCGTCCTCCACGCGAAGCGCGGACGCCTCGCCGAACGAACTGCGCTCGTCTCGCGCCACGGCCTGCCCGCCCTCGTCGTACGCCACCGCCGTAAGCGTTCCCGGCCGGTACGGCACGCGCCAATCCGCGATCAGCCTGCCCGCCAGCTCGCGCCTGCCGAGACTTTCGCCGTCGAAAAACAGCTCGGCAGAAGGCGCGTTGGTCGCCGCCCGCACGTCGATCATCTGTCCCGGGGAGAAATCCCAGTACGGGAACAGGTGCACCATGGGCGCCGTGCGAAAATCCGTCCAGCCCGCACGGATCACGTAATACGAGTCCTTGGGAAATCCGGCCGTGTCCACGTGGCCGAGATAGGCGTTTTTCGTATGGTATGGGGTCGGTTCGCCCAGGTAATCCTGCCCGGCCCACAGGAACTGTCCGAGCGAGTAGGGCGTCTTCAGGTCGAACAGCACGCAGTCCTCCACGCTCTTCGCGCCCCAGCTGGTGGTGCTGTTGCCCAGCGCCGAGCATTGCAGGTCGTCGTCCGAAAGCACCGATTGGCTGAGCGGGAAATGGTACACGCCGCGACTCTGCACGGTGGAGCAGGTTTCCGATCCGAAAATCACCCAGTCCGGGTGCGCCGCGTGGTGGCCCTCGTAGAGCTTTTCGCCGTAGTTGTATCCGATCAGCTTCACGATATCCGCGCAGCGCTGCGTGTTCTCGCCGTGCATGTAATTGGAGCAGAAGGTGACGGCGGCGTTGCGCCGGGGGTCGTGCTTTTCCACCGCGCTTTTCAGCCGCCGCAGAATGGCGGGGCCCTCCTCCGCGTCCAGATGCAGGTCGGCGATTTCGTTGCCCAGGCTCCACAGAATCAGGGAGGGGTGGTTGCGGTCGCGGCGCACCCAGGCGGCGACGTCCCGTTCGACCCATGCGTCGAAGAAGCGCGCGTAATCGTACTCGTTTTTCGGCCGCTTCCACACGTCCAACAGCTCCGAAAGCACCAGAAAGCCCATTTCGTCGGCCAGCTCCATCAGCGCGGACGCCGGGGGATTGTGCGCCGTACGCAGGGCGTTGGCGCCCATCGCCTTCAGGGTCAACAGCCTGCGGCGCAGCGCCTCCCGGTGAAAGGCGCTCCCCAGCGCGCCCAGATCGTCGTGCAGGCACACGCCCTTGAGCTTCACCGGCTCGCCGTTGAACAGCAAACCGCGATCCGTCGTAAACGCGGTCTCGCGAAAGCCGATACGCGTGCGAACCGTATCCGTCGTCACACCGTCCACGACCAGCTCGGAAAGGAGGGTGTACAGCGTCGGGCTCTCGACAGACCACGGTTGTACTTTTTCCGGATTCTCGTCCGCACCCAGCAGCGTATGGCGCACCTCACAGGGCCGTCCGCCCGTCTCCGTTTCGGCCGTCGCCGTATAGCGCCACGTTTTCCCTTCCCGGAAGGTGGAAACATAAACGCCGTCCGGCACGAAGTGGCATTCGTTCTTCACGATCAGGCTCACGTCGCGGTAGATGCCCGCGCCCGTGTACCAGCGCGCGCTCGGCGCCTGATAGTTTACGCGTACGAGCAGCTCGTTTTCGCGGTCTTTCAGCAGAAACCCGGATATGTTCAGCGTGAAGGCGGTGCAGCCGTACTTCCATTCCCCGGCCGCTTCGCCGTTCACCCATACGGTCGAATCCATATACACGCCGTCGAAGCGCAGGTAAACCTGCTGCCCCGGCCGCAGAAAACCGGCGTTCAGCGTGCGGCGATAGTATCCGACGCCGCTTCGGTACAGGTTTTGCGTTTCCTCGATCAGCCAGTCGTGCGGCAGGCGCACCGGCGCAAAGCGCTTCGGTTCGCCCTTTGCGAACGTCCAGCCGTCGTTGAGCGGGAACGTTCCCATGCTCAGCCCCCCCTGTCTGCTCAGCGCATTGTCCTTTGGGTTCCCGATCCGAAAAAAGACGAGGGAGGAGGAAGCGATGCTCCTCCTCCCTGTCGGCCGGTGACGGTATTACTCTTCGCCGTAGTACTTGACCAGCGCGGCGGAACGCTCGTCGATGATATCCTGTCCGCCGGAGGCCAGATAGTCCGCCATGCCGCTGTCGTAGACGGCGTCGAAGTCGTCCACGGAGGCGATCACGGCCTGGTTGAGGAACGCGTCGCGCTTCTCTTTGAGCGCGGTGCCGACGCCCTCTTCCGCGGAGATTGTGCCGCAGTTGAAGTTCTGCACGATGCGGCCGTCGTTGCTGGTGGTTTCGTACGCGATCTTGATGAGGCGGGAATCCACCGAGCCGTAGCCCAGGGCGATGGACGGGATGGTGATGTCCGGGTCGCCCAGATCAAGGCCGTTGATGGTGATGGTGTAGTCGATGTTGTACAGGGAATTCATGATCTTTTCACCCTGCACCGCGATGGTCTTCACGGAGCCGTCCGCCTGCGTCTCGTGGGTCACGCCCTCTTCGCCGATCTGCAGGAACATGCGGTTCTCAAGCGTGCTGATCCAATCCAGGTACATCAGCGACGCGACGGGCTCGTCGTTGGTGGCGGGGAAGAACACCTTGCGGTCGATGGGGTTGGCCATGAACTTGCGGTACACGCCCGCGTCGTTGAGGAAGCAATCCACCGCGATGTACGCCGCATCCTCGCCCACGTTGCGCTGGAGGTTGGCCTGAATGCTGTCCTCGCCGTTGCGGTAGGGATAATCCCAGTTATGGATGAAGGCGCCCACGTAGCCGGCCTTCAACAGGTTGTCCTCGGTGGTGTCGCCGGAGCCGTAGAGGGCGAAATCCTGCCATACGAGACCTTCGTTGTACCACTTGTTGAGGACGCGGATGCCTTCTTTATAGTTGGGGTAGAGCAGGTGGCGATCGTCGAACCCGAGCACGTACAGCTCGCGGTCGGTCGCGGAATCGGGCACGAAGGACATGTTCAGCGTGTCGTTGCGCCAGCCGATGTCGTAGCTGGTGGAGTACGGGATCATCTTGTCGGCGTCGTCGCCCAGCAGAAGCTCGGCGTTGTCCTTGAAGGCGACGAGCATCGCTTCGAACTCTTCCAGGGTGGTCGGGGCGTCCATGCCCAGCTTGTTGAGCCAGTCTTCGCGAACGAAGGTGTTGATGCGGGTGTTGGAGGCCAGCTTCGCCTCGACCGCCCACACGGTGCCGGCTTCGGGATCCTGATCCCAGTAGATGTTCTGGTCGCCCAGCAGGCTCCACAGGTTGGGGAGCATGTCCTTATACTCGGTCAGCAGGGGGTTCAAGTCGATCACGCCGCCCATGGTGGCGTAGGTCTGAATGGTCGGATAGCTGTAGGTGACGCACACGTCGGGCGCGTCGTTGGCGGCCAGAAGGTTGTTGAGCACTTCGCCCTCCGTCCAGCGGGGAACGGGCACGAAGGTCACTTCCACGTTATGGTCGCGCAGCATGCCTTCCTTGATGAAGTCGGTGTAGAAGTTGTCCTCCGGTTTGCTACCGCCGTCGTTGGCCCGGTCGTAGATCTCCACGGTGATTTGATGCGTCGTTGTGAACTTGCCGTCCACGATCTCCGCATCCTCGGCGAGCGCAGCCGTCAGGGTAACGCCGAGTACGCTGGTCAGCAGCATGACCGCCAGCAGAACTCCCAGGATCCTTTTCATAGGTACGCCTCCTTTTATCATTTGGGTCATCCGTGCGGATGCAGCCCAAAATTTGGTGCTTGAGCGCCGCGCCTAGCCTTTGATCGCCCCGATGGTAACCCCGGTGATGAAGTATCGTTGCAGCCAGGGGTATACCAGCAGGATAGGCACGGTTGCGAACATGACGGTCGCCATTTTGAGTGTTTCGGCGACGCCTGTGGGGAAGAATCCCTCCTGGGTCGCCACTTCGATGCTGGTCGTGTTTTGCAGGATGTTGTAGAGCAGCAATTGGATGGGATAGTACTCGCGCCTCTTGGACATGAACATCAGCGCGTCGGAGAAGCCGTTCCAGCGGCCTACGGCGTAGAACAGCGCCAGGGTCGCCAGCACCGAGGTAGACAGCGGAAGGTAGATGCGGACAAGCACGTAGATGGGACCCGCGCCGTCGATTTCGGCCGACTCGCGAAGGCTCTCCGGGATGCCGTAGAAGAAGCTTCGCATGATGATCATGTTGAATACGCTCAGGCAGTTGGGCAGGATGAGCACAGAGGGGGTGTCCAGCATGTTCAGGTTCTTCAAAAGCAGGTAACTGGGGATGATGCCGGCGGAGAAGTACATGGTGATGATGATGAACGTGTTGATGAACTTGCGTCCCTTGAGATGGTCGTAGGTCAGCGGGTAAGCGCACATGATGGTCATGGCCATGGAGACGATCGTGCAGATCACCGTGAGGATGGCCGTCCATTCCAGCGACCAGGTATATTTGGTGTCGCTCAGGACCGTTTTATACGCGTCCAGGTTCCAGCCCTTGGGCCACAGGAGCACCTCGTTGCGGATCAGCGAATCCGCAGAGCTCAGGGAACGCGCGAGAACGTTGAGCAGCGGAACCAGACAAACGAAGATGAGCAGCACGCACACCGCCGCGATGATCCGGTCACCGCGTTTTGTCGCCTTTGACTTGATCATTTCCCCACCCCCCTTACCAGATGCCGCGCTCGCCGAATCGCTTGGCGAGGCCGTTGGCGGACATCAGGAAGATCAGGCTGACCAGCGACTGGAACAGGCCCACCGCCGTCGTCAGCGAGAACTGCAGGCCCTTGATGCCGTTGGTGTACACGAAAATGGAGATCACGTTGGATACGCTGGTCACCACCTGGTTGCGCAGCGCGTAAGGGCGGTCGAACTCGCTGCCCAGCATCCGGCCGAGGCTCAGTATCAACAGCACGATGATCGTGGGCCGCAGGCCCGGCAGCGTGATGTGCCATATTTTGCGCCAACGGTTTACGCCGTCCACCGCGGCGGCCTCGTACAGCTCGGGGTTGATGGCGGTGATCGCCGCCAGATAGATGATGGTGTTCCAGCCGGCGTCCTTCCAGATGCCCAACACCACGTACGTGCCCACCCAATGCGAATTGTCGTTGAGAAAGGGAATGGACTCGATGCCTATGCGGTTGAGCAGGATGTTCACCAGGCCGTCGTTGGGTGCCAGCAGGCGCAGCGCCAGCCCGGAGATGATGATCCAGGACAGGAAGTGCGGCAGGTAGACCACCGTTTGCGTGATGCGCTTGAAGCGTTTGAACGTCAGCTCGTTGAGCAGCAGCGCCAGCAGGATGGGCGCCGGGAAGCCGATGACCAGGTCGAGCACGTTGAGCATGATGGTGTTGCGCAGCGCGTAGAGAAAATCGCGGTTCTTGAAGGCCTTGATGAAAAACTCAAAGCCGTCGTTCTTCGCCCAGGGAACATCCCAGGGGGGCAGCAGAATGTTGTTCTGTTTGAATGCGCCCAGGATGTAGGCCATGGGAATATAGCGGAAGATGACGAAAAACACAACGGGCAGCAGCAGCAACAGGTAAAGCGTCCAGTAGCGCTTGAGATATCGCTTCCCGCTTCCCCAGTCCTTGCGGAGTGCCGGTTGTGCGACGCTCCCGGTACGGCCGTTTTCCATGGGCACCTCTCCTTTATGATCGTATAAGGATATAATCACCTGAAACGGAAATCTCAGGGGTATACCTTGCGGCCCAGCTCGTCCGGGATGCCGGTTTTACGGTAAAAATAGGTGTTGACCACGTCCCGCCACTCCCGCGCGTTGAGCAGCTGCCTTTGCAGCCTGTCCGCGACGGAGGCGTACGCGGACGGCGGGAGCCGATCCCGCAGCGCGTCCCAGGTACGGATAAAACCTTCGACCGCGGCCGCGCCTTCGAAATGCGTGTCGTAAATGTGCTGGATCAGCGTACGCCCGCTTTTCAGCCGGTAGTCGTACGGCAGGCGGTGGAAAAACAGCAGCAGTTCCTCGGGGCAGGTTTTGGGATCGTCGTACAGGGCTGCGACGTCCGGCCGGTACTGTGCGGTAAAGCCGGTGCCGTTCTTTGTGCGATCCACGCCGATAGCGAGGTGATCCGCACGGTGATAGGTGCCCCAGCGCATATACTCGTATCCGTCCACGCTCGGGCCGTAATGGTCGCTGACCGATACCATCCACCCGATGCCCAGCGGCGCGTTATACTGCTCGTACACGTTTCGGGAGGCCAGCATCATGCGGCCGAGTTCCCCAAGCAGCACCGGGTCGTTGCCGAAGGTCAGGCGGATCCATTCCTCCGTTACCTTCCGGGCCGTCAGCGCGGGGTTCCAGGCCATGCGGCCGAAGGCGTACAGGTTGGCCTGCGCCAGGGTGTGGCCCGTCCAGTTCGGATCGTCGCCCACGTTGGAAACGCCCGCGACGGTATCGATCCTCCCGCCCATCAGGTCCCGAAGCGGCTTGGTGCCGGAGACCGGCGAGGCGAAAGCCTCTTCCCATTGCACCGCCAGCGCGAACAGGTCCACCTGCTGGCCCGTGTATTCCTGCGCGATCTGGAATTCCAGCGCCTGGCGGGTAGCGCTCATGGCGCCCAGCAGCGGTGAGAGCGGCTCGCGCACCTGAAAATCGCTCGGGCCGTACTTGACCTGCAAAACGACGTTCGCTTCAAACGTCCCGTCCAGCGGCATGAAGGTATCGTAGGCGGCTTTGGGACGATCGGTCTTCGTGTCGCGCCAGTCCTGCCGGCAGTCGTAGATGAAGCATCGCCAGTACACCGTTCCGCCGTAAGGGGCCACCGCCCGCGCGATGACGTTCGCGCCGTCGGCCTGCGTGCGGCCCATCGACGCCGGGCCGCCGCGGAATTCCGAATCGGCCTTCACCAGAAAACCGCCGAAATCGGGCACGTAGCGGTAGATGCGCGCAGCCGTCTCCTGCCACCAGCGGGCCACGCGCTCGTCCAGCGGGTCGGCCGTGTTCAGGCGGTCGAGGAGCACGGGGCTTTCGAAGTGCACGGCCAGAATCAGCCGGATCCCGAAGGGACGGAAGATGTCCGCCAGCCGCGCCACGTCCGCGACCATTTCCTCCGATACGAGCCTGGCGCTCTGCTCGGTAACGTTGACGTTGTTCAGGGCGAGCCGGTTGATGCCGACCGAAGCCAGGAGCCGCGCGTAATCCCGGATGCGGCCCGCATCGTAGCGCAGCCGTCCTCCCTTGAAAAAGAGGGACCTGCCGCTGTACCCGCGCTCGATGCTTCCGTCCGGATTATCCCAGTGGTTCAATACGCGGAAGGACACCACGGGCGCGTCCTCACAGCGGATGCCGGTGAGCTTCTCACCCATGGCCAGCCGTCTGAGCAGCGCGTACACGCCGTACAAAAGGCCCCTATCGTCCGCCGCCTCGACGCTCACGCGCGCGGCCGAACCGTTCAGCCGGTAGGCGTCCGCCGGCATGCCGTCGTCGTATGCGAAAGAAACCGTCGTTTCCGCATCTTTGCGGACGGCCTCGTCGCCGAACAGCCGAACCAGCCCCGCGCGGCATTCCTCCATGGGAAAGCCGGCGCTCCCGGGGCCCTCCAGCCTCACGGGGGGCGGCGGTACCGCCGCACTGGCCTGAAGCCATGCGAAATACTCCTGATACTCGCGTTGCCGTTCCAAAGTATCACGTCCCAGCCTGGTATTTCGCCCTTCCGGTCTTCCGTTCCAATCGCTTCCATACCGGGCTTCACGCATCGGGCGGTTTCAGTGCGTTTCCATGTCAACAATATAACATCGACATTCGGGAATGAAAATGGGCCTGTTGAAGAATATTTGCACTAAACAAATATAGTTTCAATTTTTCGCTGATTTTCGACCCGGACGGCGTGGAAAAACGCCCCGGCAGAGTGCGTAAACCATGCCAATTCAGGCTATAAACGACCATATTCGCCAGATATACCCTTGCCAAAACGCGCACAATAGTATGATTTGGGCCTCATTCGCCCCGTTCAAACAACTTGTGCGTATCAAAGAATTTCGGTGAAAACCGAGGCGGATTCAGGCGTTCGTCTTCTTTACGTGCGAAGGCGGATATCCCTTGATTTTCTTGAAGATACGGCTGAAATAATAGATGTCCCCAAACCCGCAGCGAAGCGCCGCCTCGTTCACGGTAATGTTCTCGTGGTGGATCATATCCTCCGCCACGTTGATTTTGATCAGGTTGATGAAGTTGCGCAGCGAGTATCCCGTGTGCTTCTGTACCAGCGTGTTCAGGTACACGGGGTGCAATTCCACCAGCTCCTGCAGTTCCCGGGTCAGAACGGGGCGGTTCAGGTGCGTCAGCACGTAATCCGCGACCTTCTGCACCCGGGCGTCCCGGTAAGCCGTCTTTTCCTTGTTCATCAGCATGATGATCATGCTCAGGATGCTCAAAAAAGTCGAAGATCCCATCAGCAGGTAGGTGGGCTCCTTCAATGCCCAGATGCGCGCAAGCGTAGCGTAGCTGTACAAAAGCTCCTTGTTGATGCCGATATCCGCGCAAAGCGGCAAATCGGGCGCGATGTGGCTGCGCTGATAATCGTACATGTTGTAGTTGAGGGCATACAGGCGGAACGGATCCTTTTCATCGGTGTAGGCCTCCCGCCAGTGCCCGCAGGGGATGTTCAGCAGACATCCGGGATATACGTCGATGGGCTTTCCGTCCACGATATAGCAGCCCCTGCCCGCATAGACGTACGTCAGGTCGTTAAAGTCGATCATCTGCCGCGCGATCACCCAGTTGGGCGTGCAGATGCGATGCACGAAAAAGTTCAGCGAAGGCATATACGCATAATCCGCCATGGCTTGCGCTCACCCTCCGGCCTTACGCCGCGCGGCCGTTTTCGTCGCTTTGCGCTCCGCCGTTCTCCGCGGAGCATCCTGTGCCTATACTCTATCAAATTGCCCGGCGCTTGGCAACCGTGCGCTTACAAAACTGGAAAAACCACACAAAATACAATCCGGCGCTCCGCCTTCGATTGACAGCGGCGCCCCTCATCGGTATACTGTATACAAAGCAAGGGCGCATACCCCTTGCTTTTGTGTTTACCGGCAAGGGGGGAAGCGTGTGGAGCAGCTGATTAGCCACGTGGATCAGATCAATCGCCAGCTGAGCCGATACGGCGTCAAGTTCGGCATTTACAAAAACGGAGAGTTTCACGAGCGTCTCTTTCCGTTCGACCCCCTCCCCCGCGTCATCGAGGCCGACGAGTTCGCCCGGATGGAGCGGGGGCTTCAGCAGCGCGTGCTGGCGCTGAACCTGTTTCTCAAGGATATCTACGGTCCAAAACGAATCGTCGCGGACGGTGTGGTGCCGGAGGAGTTCGTGTTCATCTCCTCCGGGTATCTGCCGTCGTGCGAAGGCGTCAAGCCGCCCAAAGGCGTGTACAGCCATATCTCCGGCATCGATCTGGTGCAGGGCAGGGACGGCGGCTGGTACATCCTGGAGGACAACCTGCGCATCCCTTCCGGCGCCAGCTACCCACTGATCGCCCGGGAACTGTGCCGCCGCTGCAGCCCGGAAACGTTCCGCAGCCATGCCCTGGTCGACAACCGCAACTACGGCGACTGGCTAAGGGAAACCATGGAGTACGTGAACCGCGGCGGCATCAACGTGGTGTTCACGCCGGGCCGGTTTAACGCCGCCTACTTTGAACACAGCTACCTGGCCGAAATCACCGGTTCGGTGCTGGCGGAAGCGGCGGACATGACGGTGGAAAACGAGGTGCTCTATTACGGCACCGGCCGGGAGCGCAGGCGCGTGGGCGCGGTCTACCGCCGCGTGAGCGACGAGTATATCGACCCGGTCGTTTTCGCGGCCGATTCGATGATCGGCATTCCCAACCTGATGAGCGCCTACCGCGCCGGAAACGTCGCCCTCCTCAACGCCCCCGGCAACGGCGTGGCGGACGACAAGGGCATCTACTATTTCGTACCCAAAATGATCCGCTACTACCTCAAAGAGGAGCCCATCCTGCTCAACGCCCCCACCTACCTGCCGTTTTACCCCGACGACCTGCGCTACACCCTCGACCACCTGAATACCCTCGTGGTCAAGGACGTGGCGGAGGCGGGCGGCTACGGCGTGATCTTCGGCCGCGACCTGACGGGCGCGCAGCTGTCGCAGCTCAAGCAGACCATCCTCGCCCAGCCCCGGCGCTTCATCACCCAGGAGGTGATCGATTTTCTCGACCTGCCGACGCTGGAGGACGGCCGGCGCGTGCCGCGCAAGGCCGACCTGCGCGCCTACGTGCTGACCGGGGAAAGCGTGCGCGTATGGCCGGGCGGGCTGACGCGCTTTTCGCGCAACCCGGACAGCTTCGTGGTCAATTCTTCGCAGGGGGGAGGGTTCAAAGACACATGGATTCTTACTCCGCAAGCAAACTGAACCGCCTTTTCTGGCTGGGTCGCTACAGCGAGCGGGTGCTGACCATGACGCAGATCATGATGAAGCACTACGACCGGATGATCGACGGCCGCGGCATCGGTTACCGGAAGATCTGCGAGGCGCTCTGCATCCCGGACCGGTACGGAAGCGAGCAGGCCTTCGTCGCCGGATATCTGTTCGATCCCGGGGACGAAAGCAGCGTGGCCAGCTCCGTACGCCATATGCTGGATAACGCCATGGTGCTGCGCGAGACCATCACCTCCCCCACGCTCGCCTATGTGCAGATGGCCTTCACCGCCATGGAGACGGCGGCCGAATCGGCCTCCCCCTGCGTGAACCTGCAATGGATCATCGACGACGTAAACGCCTTTCGGGGCAGCTGTGAGGATAACGTGAGCGACAGCAACCTTCGCAACATCCTCAAAACGGGCGTGTCCGTGGAGAGGCTGAGCCTGTATCTGCGGCTTGACTACCGCACGGAGGCCGTGGGCATGGAGACGCGGCGGCTGCTTTCCCGCATCAATCGCACCCGGCTCAGTCGCAACGAGGAGTACTTCGCGGCCCTCATGCAGACCGCCTACCAAAGCGACACGGAAAGCACGAATCCCGAGCCGGCGCTGACCCGCTACGTGGAAGGGCTTTGCAGGGTGTGAGCCATGAAAAGACTCACCTATTATTATCAGACGGAGAACCGGTTCGATGCGCCGGTCGGCAGCCGCCAGTTCCTCTTGCGCCTGATGCCGCGGATGCGCGCGGGCCAGAGCGTGCAGAGCGCCTCGGTGCTCCTGTCGCCCGACGTGCCCTATACGCTGCAAAGGGATGCCTTCGGCAACCTGACCCAGGTCGGCTGCGTGCGCGAGGCTCACGACCGCTTCACCTACACCGCCATCGGCGAGGTGGAGGTCGATCACGCCCTGCCCGACCGCGCGCCGCCGCACCCGATGTACCGCTACCCTTCGCCGCTTACGCAGCTGAGCTCCGCCATGGAGCGCTTCGCGGACGAATCGCCCGATCCCTCGACGCCGAAAGGCGCGCTGGCGCTGAGCGGGAGGGTGTTCGGGCACTTTGCCTACACGCCAGGCGTTACCGACGTTTCCACCGGCGCGCCGGAGGCGTTCGATGCGGCGCGGGGCGTCTGTCAGGATTACGCGCATGTGCTGATCGCGCTTCTGCGCCGCGCGGGCGTGCCGGCGCGTTACGCCTGCGGGCTGAGCGTCGGGGAGGGCGTGACGCACGCGTGGGTACAGGCGTATGTGGACGGCCGCTGGCTTGGGCTCGACCCGACGCGCGATACCCTGACGACCGAGGAATACGTGGTTTTCGCCGTCGGCCGGGACGCGGGCGACTGCCCGCTGGACCGCGGCGCGTATCTTGGCGCGGCCGAGCCCGTGCAGACGGTGTTCATGCGCCTGATGGAACAATGACGGACGGAGTGATAACGCGATGGAGCAGCTGATCGCCTCGGTGGCGCTGCCGGTGGGCGAATCCCTGCGGATTCAAAAAAACCGCATCTCCGCGGGGAGCGGCAAACGGCGGCTGTGTGTGGTAACGGGCACCCACGGCGACGAGCTGGAAGGCCAGTACGTGTGCTGGAAGCTTGCGCGCACGCTGACGGAGAACATCGCCGATCTGGACGGAACCGTGGACATCTACCCGGCGCTCAACCCGCTGGGCATCAACACCATCGTTCGCGGCATGCCGCTTTGCGATCTGGACATGAACCGCATGTTCCCCGGCAGCGAGGAAGGCAGCATGCCGGAATACCTGACCGCCCTCATCACGCGCGATCTGCTCGGGGCCGACGCCTGCGTGGACATCCACGCAAGCAACATCTTCCTTCGGGAAATACCGCAGGTACGCATCAGCGAGGATATGGCGGGCGACCTGCTGCCGCTGGCGCGCACGCTGGGCATGGACTTCGTATGGCTGCACAGCGCGGCCACGGTTTTGAACAGCACGCTGGCCCACTCGCTGAATACGAGGGGCGTAAGCACACTGGTGGTGGAGATGGGCGTGGGGATGCGCATCACGCAGTCGTACGGCGACCGGCTGACGGAAGGCATTCTGTCGCTGATGCACAGCCTCGGCATGTGGAAGCAGCCCGCGCCGCCCGTTCCCCCGCCCATCGTATCCACCGACGGCAGCGTGGCGTTCGTCAACGCCAACGCCTGCGGCATTTTCCTGCCCGCCGCCGAGCATACCCAGCGCGTGTCAAAAGGGCAATTGCTGGGCGTGATCGCCGATCCGCTCAGCGGCGAGGTGCGGGAGGAAGTCGTAAGCCCCCGTACGGGGTTGCTGTTTACCCTGCGCGCGTATCCCGTGGTCTACGGCGGCTCGCTGCTGGCGCGCATTCTCGGAGGCAACGCATGAAAAGAGAAGCCTTGTTCACCATCGAGACGCTTTACCGGCAGACGATCGCCGTGGAGGGCTTCCGCTTCGGCGAGGGCGACGCGGAAGCCTGCGTGGTGGGCGCGCTGCGCGGCAACGAGATACAGCAGTTGTATACCGCCTCCCAGCTCATCCGGACGCTGACGCAGCTGGAAAGCCTCGGGCTGATCCGGGACGGCCGGAGCATTCTCGTGGTGCCTTGCGTGAATCAGTACAGCATGAACGTCGGCAAGCGCTTCTGGGCGGTGGACAACACCGACGTCAACCGCATGTTTCCGGGCTACGCGTTGGGCGAAACCACCCAGCGCATCGCGGACAGCCTGTTTACCCACATTCGGGACTTCACCTACGGCTTCCACCTGGCGAGCTTCTACCTGCCGGGGGATTTTCTTCCCCACGTGCGCATGATGGACACCGGCTTTCAGGACGAGACGCTCGCCGGCTGTTTTGATCTGCCCTACGTGGTCGTTCGAAAGCCCCAGCCCTACGATACCACCACCCTCAACTACAACTGGCAGGTGTTCGGCACGCACGCCTTTTCCGTATACACGAAGGAGACCGACTTGATCGACGTGGAAAGCGCGCGGCTGGCGGTGCACGCGATCATCGACTTTTTATGCCGCAGGGAAGTGCTGAACAATCCCGTGAAGGAGCACGTCCCGGCGCAGATCATCCGCGAGGACAGCCTCGTGACCGTCCACTCCCCCGTCTCCGGGCTGTTCACCCGCCGGTGCGAGCCCGGCGCGCGCCTCCGGAAAGGCGAAACGCTCGCGGAGATCCTCGATCCGTTCAGCGGCGAGATCTGCGCGCGCATCGAGGCCCCCGTCGACGGGCGGCTTTTCTTCGCGCACAAGGCGCAGCTCACCAGCGAGCACGACGTGGCTTTTCGGCTGATCCCCGGGGGAGAATAAACGTGAAGAATGCGGAGCATGCTCCGCATTCTTCGGCGCCTGCGTTTTTTACGCCTTGCCGTCCAGATACTGCAGAATCTCGGACGCGTTGAGGTCCGGCTTCGCCTTTTCGTACACCTTCTCGATCACGCCGTTTTCGTCGATCAGGTAGGTGGAGCGCACCACGCCGTAGCTTTCCCTGCCGTAGAGCTTCTTGAGCTGCCATGCCTCGTAGGCCCTGAGCACCGTAAGCTCCGTATCGGACAGAAGCGTGAAGGGCAGGGCGTATTTTTCGCGGAAATGGAGATGCGAGGGCTGCCCGTCCCTGCTTAAGCCGATCACCTCCACCCCACGGTCGGTCAGTGCGTCGAACGCGGCCTTGAAGGACAACGCCTCCCGCGTGCATCCCGGCGTATTGTCCCGGGGATAAAAATACAGGACGACCTTGCGACCCCTGTAGTCGGACAGGCTTCTTTTCCTTCCGTCCTGATCGGGCAAAGTGAACTCCGGCGCTTTTTGACCGGCAGACAACATACAAAACCCCTTCTTTCCATCTTCGTAGCGCGGCGCCAAAACCGGGCGTGCGGCCGAAAGCCGTTTCACGCGCGCTTTGGGTGTGCTATAATAATATACCGCAGTTGCGGTCACCCTAAACCGCAGGAAAGACGGGATGGACGGATGAAGTTTTGCGAAAAAGTACTGACGAAACTCTTCGACGGAAAACGACCCCACGTTAAAAAGGGAGCCGGCTTCCTCAAATACGTGGGGCCGGGGCTGCTGGTGACGGTCGGATTCATCGACCCGGGCAACTGGGCCAGCAATATCGCGGCGGGTTCCCAATACGGCTATTCGCTTTTGTGGATGGTCACGCTTTCCACCATCATGCTGATCGTACTGCAGCATAACGCGGCGCATCTGGGCATCGTGACGGGCAAATGCCTGTCCGAGGCCGCCACGGCGTACATGCGGCCCTGGGTGAAAAACGTGGTGCTGATCACCGCCGTCGGCGCCGCCATATCCACGGCGCTGGCGGAGATTCTCGGCGCGGCCATCGCGCTGAACATGCTCTCCGGTCTGCCGATCAAGCTCGGCTCCCTGCTGACGCTTGCCGTCGTGCTGGTCTTGCAGTTTACCAACTCGTATAAGAAGATCGAGAAGATCATCATCGGTTTCGTGTCGCTGATCGGGCTTTCGTTCCTCTTCGAGATCGCCATCGTCCACACCGATTGGGGCGCGGCCGCTTCCGGCTGGGTCACCCCGGCGTTTCCGAAGGGTGCCATGCTGGTTATCATGAGCGTGCTGGGCGCCGTGGTGATGCCCCACAACCTGTTTTTGCATTCCGAGATCATCCAGAGCCGCCAATGGAATCTGGAAGACGACGCGGTGATCAAAAAGCAGCTCAAATACGAATTCGGCGACACGCTTTTGTCCATGATCATCGGCTGGGCCATCAACAGCGCCATGATCCTGATGGCCGCGGCCACTTTTTTCACCACCCATACGGTCGTGACCGATCTGGCGCAGGCGGAAGCGATGCTCAAGCCCCTGCTGGGCGACGCCGCGAGCATTGTGTTCGCGATCGCGCTGCTGTTCGCGGGGCTTTCCTCCAGCATCACGGCGGGCATGGCGGGCGGCAGCATTTTCGCCGGCATCTTCGCCGAGCCCTACAATATCGCGGACAGCCATTCCCGTGCCGGCGTGCTGGTCACCATGGTGCCCGCGGCGCTGATCATCTTCTTCATCTCCTCGCCCTTCGACGGGCTGATCATCTCCCAGATGCTGCTGAGCGTGCAGCTCCCCATTACGATTTTCACGCTCATCTATCTGACGTCGTCCAGAAAAGTCATGGGGAAATATGCCAATTCCCGGCTGGACAAGGCGTTCCTGTGGAGCATCGGGATGATCGTCACCTTCCTCAACGTTGCGCTTTTGCTCAGCTACGTGTAAAATAACGGCAGGGGCGGGGCGGCAAACGCCGCGCGGCTCCGCACCGCGACAAGCGGAGGAAAAGAGGTTGTTTTTGTGAATCAGCAGCAATTGCAAAGAATGCGCGAAGGCAAGGGATTCATCGCCGCCATGGACCAAAGCGGCGGAAGTACCCCCAAGGCGCTCGCGCATTACGGCATCGGGCCCGAAGCGTACCATAACGAGACCGAGATGTTCGACCTCGTACACGCCATGCGTACGCGCGTCATGGTAAGCCCCGCCTTTACGGCCGAGCACATCCTGGGCGCGATTCTGTTCCGGCAGACGATGGAACGCGACGTGGAAGGCCTGAAAACGGCGGATTATCTTTGGGAGCGCAAGGGAATCGTGCCTTTTTTGAAGATCGATCTGGGGCTGGCCCCGCTTTCCGGCGGCGTGCAGCTGATGAAGCCGATCACCGGGCTTGCGGAGCTGCTTTCGCTGGCGAAGGAACGCCACATCTTCGGCACCAAAATGCGTTCCGTCATCAAGCAGGCCGACGCGGACGGCATCCGGCGCATCGCCGGGCAGCAGTTCGACTATGCGGATCAGATCGCCGCGGCGGGCCTCGTGCCGATCGTCGAACCGGAGGTGGACGTATTCAGCGCCGACAAGGCGCGGTCCGAAGCGCTTCTGAAGGCGGAGATTCAAAAACAGCTCGCGGCGCGCCCGACGGACTGGCTTTGCATGCTTAAGCTTTCCATACCGACCGTGGACGACTTTTATGCGGATCTCGCCGGGGACCCGCGCGTGGTGCGCGTGGTAGCGCTCTCCGGCGGATACGGCCGGGCGGAAGCGGACGAGAAGCTTGCGCGCAACCACGGTTTGATCGCCAGCTTCTCCCGCGCGCTGATGGAGGGGCTGAGCGCGAGCCAGACCGACGCGGAGTTCAACGCGACCATCGCCGAATCCATCCGGGAAATTTACGCGGCGTCCGTCACCTGACCCGGGTTTGCTCAAACCTAAATGCGCTCCCCCGCCGACGGCCGTTCTTCGGCCCGCCCGCGGGGGAGCGTATTTCGTCTGCTATTCGATACGGCCGTCACAGTTGCGACGCGGCCGCGTCGTCCAGCAGGAAGATCACGTTGGGATGCGTGCGCAGGATACTCGCCTGCGTTTCGGGGTCGATGTCCTCCAGAATGGACTTGCGCACGGCCTCGGCCTTGTCCGGCCCGGTGGCGATGAGCAGTACGGCCTTGGCGTTCATAATGCTGCCGACGCCCAGGCTGACGGCCTCGCGGGGCACATCCTCCTCACGGTCGAAAAAGCGGCGGTTGGCCTCGATGGTGCTCTGGGTGAGCTTCACCATGTGACAGCCGTATACGAACTGGTCGGACGGCTCGTTAAAGCCGATGTGCCCGTTGCGGCCGATGCCCAGAAGCTGCAGGTCGATGCCGCCGGCGCTGACGATCGCCTGATCGTAGCGCGCGCACTCGGCGGGCATATCCGCGGCGTTGCCGTCGGGGATGTTGGTATGCCCGGGAGCGAAATTGACGTGGTCGAACAACTCCTGTTTCATGAAATAATGATAGCTGCACGGGTTTTCCACGGGCAGGCGGCAATACTCGTCCAGGTTGAAGGCGGTCGCCCGCGAAAAGTCCAGCACGCCCCCCCCGTAGAGGCGGATCAGCTGCCGGTAGGTCGGGATCGGGGAAGAACCCGTCGCCAAGCCGAGCACGGACGTAGGCTTTTGAAGCAGTTGGGCGCCGATCAGGATCGCCGCAGCGTGCCCCACCTGCTGCGCGTTGCGGTACCGATGAATTTGCATCCGATCATCTCCATACGCATGGCGAAGGAGCGCCGGTCGGCCCCATCGCCTCGCTTACGAGTATAGCAGGCAAGGCGGTAGACGTCAAGACGTATTATGGCTGTTTGGAATGATAAATCGATATTTTGATAATACGTATTAAGATAACTTCATTCCTGGCTTTGGCTCTCCTCAGCCTTTCACGCCGCCGGAGGTCAGCCCCGCCACCAGGTGCTTCTCGATGAACATGAACAGGATGACGACCGGGATGGTAGCCAGCAGCGCCGAAGCGAACAGGTACTGCCACTCGATCATGTTGAAGGAGCTGAACTGCGTAATGCCCACGGTAATCGGCTTCTTGGTCGGGGTGGAAATGAGCACCGTGGAAATGGTGTATTCGTTCCACGCGTTAATGAACACGAAGATCAGCGTGGTCACGATGCCAGGGGCCGCCATGGGCAAAAGCACGTGCGTAAGCGACCCCGCGGTGCTGCAGCCGTCGATGCGCGCGGCCTGCTCCATTTCCGGTGAAATGGAGACGAACGTACCGCGCAGCAGCCAGATGGCAAACGCCTGATTGAACGCCGCGTTGATGAGCATCAGGCCCATGATGGTGTCGTTCAGCCCAAGGAAGTTCATCAATTGCGAAATGCCTACCAGCAGCACGATGGGCGCGAACATCTGGCTCATGATCACGAAGCCCAGAAACGCCTTTTTGCCCGGAAAGCTCATGCGCGCCATGGCGTACGCCGCGGGAATGCCGCAGGCCAGCGCGATGATCGTCGCGCCGCCGGAAAGCATGAGCGAGTTGAGCAGGAAGCGCGGAACGCCGCGGTTGACGATATCGGTGATGTTCGACCACACCCAGTGCGTGGGGAACAGATGGGTAAAGTACATGTCCGTCGTCTCGGCGTTGTCGCGGAAGGCGGTGATCAGCATGACGTAGTACGGATAAAGGATCATCAGGCACAGCGCGATCACGAACAGGTACAGGCAGCCCCGCGCCAGCGTATGCGAAAGCGATTCCTTCGAAAGCAGAATCAGCTGGATCAGCAAAAGGAAAATCGCCGGCAGCAGCAGCCACAGCGCGTTCGTCGCCCCGTAGGTAAGCCCCGCAACCAGCGTGCCGGCCGTATCGCCGGCCTGCCCGCCGTAGAGAAACGCGTCCGCCGCCGACAAAAGCGCCGTCAGCTGCGGGGTAACGTCGCCCGAAAGCTTGGCGATCATCTGCCGTTCGAACATGCTGACGGTGAAAAAGTGAAACACCGGCACCAGAAAGAGCGCGGCCAGCGTAAACGCGCAGGCGGCGTTTCGAAGGAGCCGGCCGCTTTTCGGGAGCCTCGCGGGGTTCAGCGCAAGCGTTCCCGGAAGGCTTAAAAGCACCATCATAACCGCTGCGAGCAGGGCCAGCGCCGCGGTCAGCAACAGCCTGCCGGAGGGCAGACCCGACGCCATGAAGGCCCACGCGTTTTTCGACACGGAGGCGTTGACGCGGAAGGTAACGAGCGACGTGGTTTCGCCTTTGGAGTTCACGCGCTGCGTAACCTCCTCGATTACCGTAATCTCGCCCGGCACCTTCTGCGCCCGGTACTCGTCGGCCGCGGCGTCCGCCTCGGCGCGGGCCTGCGTATATTTTTCATCCCCGACGAAGGTGTTGGAGGATTTCTTCGTATACAGGCTGGTGTCGAAACGGTATATCGGCAATGAAAACAGCACGGCGACCGCCGCCAGCGCCACCGCCGCGACGATCAGCGCGCGCAGGTTGAATTGCTTCCGGGCTTCGTTCGTCAGTCTCTTCATCGTCACAGCTCTTCCTTCCGCATGGAAATCATCATATACAGGCCGGCGACGACGCACAGGATCACGAACCCGATCACGGAAAGGGCGGTCGCGGGACCCTTTTGCTGATCGTAGAACGCGAGCATATACAGGTAGGTGACCATCGTGTCCGTTTTATTGGCGGGCGCGCCCTTGGTGATGGTGTAAATGATGGGGAAAGAGTTGAACACGTAGATGATGTTCAGCACCGTGGAAACCGTCAGCGACGGCCGCACCAGCGGCAGCGTGACCCGGGTCAGCTTTTTCCAGTACCCCGCGCCGTCCACCGTGGCGGCCTCGTAATACGCGCTGTCGATGGACTGCAGCCCCGCCAGCACGCAGAAGGCTACGAAGGGAATGGTGACGAAGATGCCCACGCCGCACTCCCACATGAACTCGATCTGGTAGGACACGCGCCAGTTGACGGCGTCCTTGAGGATGCCAAGGTTGAGCAGAACGTTGTTCAGGTTGCCGTATTCGAAATTGATGATGTAGTTCCAGATCGACGCCTGAATCACCAGCGAGGTCGCCCACGGAAACACCACGATGGAGCGGGCGAGCTTGCGGCCGTGGAAGCGGCTGTTCATGACCATGGCGACGATAAAGCCCAGCAGCGTCGATATGCCGACCACCGACACCACCCAGATCAGGGTGTTGAGCATCACGGTGCCGAACACCTTGTCCGTCACCGCGGCCCGGAAATTGCCAAGGCCGATAAAGTCTCCCACGATGCCGGCCTTGGAAATCTCGCTGAAGGAAAGCTTGAATACGATGAAAATCGGGAACACGACGAAAATCGTCATCAATAGTATGCTGGGAAGCAGCCAAAGATAAGGCTCCCATTTGCGGCGTTCAAACATCGTATTCAAACCGGTTCCCTCCTCGTTGTGAAAGGGAGGGCCCGGACTTGCCGAGCCCTCCGCGCGAAGTTTCGGGTTACTGGGTTACTTTCGCCTGCAGTTCGTCCAGAAGGGTCTTCACGTCGCCGCCCAGCAGCGCGTTCTGCTCCACTTCGATCACGCCCTGCTTGACGTCGATCCACTCGCTCTTGGCGGTCGGGTAGAACTGGCAGCTGTCCAGCACGTTCAGCCACGCCTCGAAGGACGGATCGGCCGCCACCAGGTAGCTGACCGCGGAGGAAACGGCGGGCAGGAAGCCTTCCATGCTCACCCAGCCGGTGTACATTTCGGGGCTGTAGAAGAAGGTGAGGAACTTGCCGATCGCCTCGTTGCGCGCGGCCTGATCGGGGTAGGAATCGTCCTTGAAGGCCATCACGCGGTCCATAACGCCGGTCGCGCCGGACGCAGCGCCTTCGTTATGCGGCAGCGCGGCCGTGCCGAAGTTGACGCTGTAGCCTTTTTCGCTGAGGTAGGTGGGCAGCTGGTTGGTGGTGATGACCATCGCCATCTTGCCCGCGCCGAACATATCCTGCAGGTCGTAGCGGGTCTGGGTGGCGGGGCTGGGATTGGTATAGCCCTTGTTGTAAAGGCCGATGGCGAAGTTGATGGCCTCCACGTTGGCATCGGAGTTGAGCGCCCAGTTGCCGTCGGCGTCCACGAAGCCGCCGTCGTTGTTCCATACGTAGTAGGAGAAAGCGGCCTGGCCTTCGTCGGTGGTCATATCGATACCCCAGGGGTACACGTCGCCGCCGTAGTAGTCCAGTATCGCCTGGCAGGCGTCTTCCAGCTCGGCCCAGGTGGTGGGCACCGAGATGCCGACCTCGTCGAAGATATCCTGATTGTAGTACATGGCGCGGGCGCTGGCCAGATCGGGAACCGCCCACACGGTGTCGTCGATGACGGACTGCTGGATGAAGGACGGGAAGAAGTCGTTGTACAGCTCTTCGGGGCAGTAATCCGTCACGGGCAGCAGCAGGCCCTCGGTGGCGTAATCGGCGAAGGTGTCGATGTTGAGGATGTCGGGGGCGTTGCCGTTGCTGATGCGGGTGCTGACAACGGTATAGACGTCGTTCCAGGAGACGACCTCCAGATTGAGCTTGATGCCGGGGTTGGCTTCCTCGAACAGCGTCACGAAGTTGGAGCCGTCGATGCCGGTACCGGTGAACCAATTGTTGGTATTGTTGCCGTACTGGCAGATGATGACATCCAACGTGATGTCGTCCTCGGCCGCGGCGAAGCCGATGCAGGAAACGGTTAGCAGAACGGTCAGAAGCAGGGCAACGATCTTTTTCATGTTTTTCCCCTCCTACTTAATTGAAACGAGAACGTTTCATGAGATCATTATACATGATTCATTCGCATTTTACAATCGGTTTTTCAAACTTGTATTATCCCGTAAAATTGTCCCTCAAACGGGCGTTTGGCGCAAAACCCTTTTATTGCTTGCTATTTTTCGAACTTAGTAAGCAAATATTTCTAAGTGGTCTTAACTTGTATTAGGAAAACCCGATGCGGCGGCCCGACGGGCTTACGCCGTCGCAAGCCCGTAATCGCACAGGCAGCTCGTAAGCCCCGTTATGGAATCGTCGAAGCGAATGCCCGCGCCCTCGCTTTTCGACCCGTCCATGCACAGGCTGCGCAGGTTCCCCGCAAACGGCTCGACGATCGCCGGGTCCAGCCCGAGGATTTCGCACCACGCGAGGGCGATCTGCGCCGCGGAAGCCGCGCCCCCGCTGCCGAAGTTGTACGCGCCGCCCGGAAGCGCGAAGGCGGCTGGCAGGTTTCGGATCACCTGACGGACGTAGGTCACGCCGCGGTAATCCGCGTCGGACAGGCGGATGGGCTCGCGGCGGAGCGCCGCCGAAAGCAGGCCGGTCAGCAGGTTCCGGTTAGTGCGAAGGCCGCAGGCGGGCAGGTCGTACATCCACGAAAGCCGCAGGGAAACGGTCGACGGCGCCGCGTCCGCAACCCTGTTCTCCGCCTCCAGCTTCTGCCGCCCGTATACGTTCCTGGGCGCAAGTGCCGTGCCCTCCGCAAACGGCCCCAGACCGGCGCAGCCGTTGTACACCTGGTCCGAGGAGCAAAAAACCAGCTTGCAGCCGAGCCTCCCGGCGATGCGCGCCAGCTCCAGCGGCAATTGTACGTTCGCCCGGTAGGCTTCCTCCGGGAAACGTTCCGCATAGCCCGTATCGGAGACGGCCGCCGTGTGGAAAAGCACGTCCGGCGCGGCCTCGGCGACGGCCGCGTACAGCGCGTCCGCATGCCGCGGCGACGGTTCTCCCTTAAGCAGCGCGGAGGGCAGCGTATCCACCCCGCAGGTTTCCCGCAGTTCCAGGCACGTACGCGAACCCAGAAAACCGGTCGCTCCCGTTACGAGCACTCTCACGGCGTCCTCCTGTTTCGACCGGGGCGCCGGCCGCCGCGGCGAGTGATGCGCGTATCGCGGACAGGCGATACGGTCAAACCGGGATACGGGCGATGACGGCATTCATTTCGGCCCATTTCCGTTCCATATCCGCAACCAGCGCAAACTGCGTGCGTGCGCGGTCCAGGTTGTGCTCCGGGCGGGAGATGGCGTAGTAGGTGTCGCCCTGCAGGTAATCGGTCAGGAAACGCACGCCGTTTTCCAGCGTCATCAGCTTCGCCCCCCAGGGCAGCGTTTCCCGCTCCCGCGCGGTCAGGTGCGCGCCGCACACGGACAGAAAGCCCTTCGCGTACGTTTCGTACAGCGCAAGCGACAGGCTTACTCGGCTCAGGTCCTTCTCATCCTCCCGGGCGGTGGAAGCGCCGAAGCGGATGGAATCGCCGAAGTCGTTGGCCACCAGCCCCGGCATGACCGTGTCCAGATCGATCACGCACAGGGGAGAGTGGTCTTTTTCGTCGAGGATGACGTTGTTGAGCTTGGTATCGTTATGCGTCACGCGCAACGGCAGCTCGCCCCGGGCAAGCATGCTTGTAAGCGTTCCGGCCTCGCCCTCCCGCGCCAGCGCGAAGGCGATCTCCCGCTCTGCGTCGCGCTTGCGGCCCGCGGCGTCGGCGTCGACGGCGGCGCGGAACGCAGCGAAGCGCGCGGGAGTATCGTGGAAACGGGCGATGGTCTCGTGCAGGGTTTGGGCCGGAAAATCGGTAAGCAGCATCTGGAAGCGCCCGAACGCCACGGCGCTCTGGTAAAAATCCTCCGCGCTCGCGGCCGCTTCCAGGCATACGCCCCCGCCGACAAACTCGTAGAGCCGCCAGTATTCTCCCTCCGCGTCCCTCAGGTACGGCTGTCCGTCGACCGTGGGCACCAGCGTCAGCACGTGGCGCGGGTCGGGGTCCTTTTTTGCCAGGTGGCGGGTCACGGCGTGGATGTTCTCCATCAGCGCCGGTACGTCGTGAAACACGCGGCGGTTGATGCGCTGCAGAATGTAGCGGTGCGGCGCGTCGGTGACGACCAGATAGGTGCGGTTGATGTGCCCGCTGCCGTAAGGCTCGCAGGACAGGGGCGTTCCCTTCATTTGAAATCGAGTCAGCACGTCGTTCGTCATGCGGGTTTCCTCCAAAGCGTTTGCGGATAGCGGCCGTCCCGCTTCATGGCGTCGATCGCGGCGCGCACCCGGGGCATGTCCTCGCGGTAGGTGACGCCGTACCATTTCTCGTGCGTGGGCAGCACCGTGACCGTCGCCCTGCCCTCGTGAACGAGCAGGTTGGGGATCAGCGGCAGGAAGTACTCGCATTTCAGCGGATCGACGGGCAGGTTCTTTTGAAGATATCCGGTGAAATTCTCTTCGATCGAGGCAAGCATGCTCGGTTGAAAACCCCACAGGTTCATGCTGACCACCGTGCCGTCCGGCAGAAAGGTAAAGTGTTCGCCGTCCTCGGTGAAGGCCGCGCCGCCGGGGCGCGTCTCGATATGCGTTCGCTCCACGATTTCGGTCAGCTTCCCGTTTTCCACCCGGCATACGCCGCGCGCCACGTGGCCGTACTCGGTCAGCGTATTCTGAATGGCGTAGCCGACCATCACATGCTCGTTTTGCGCGTGTGGCCGGGAAAGGAAACCGGCCAACTGCTCGTAGGCCGTCGCGCCGTAAAAATCGTCCGCGTTGATCACGGCGAACGGCGCGTCGATCTGGGCGCGTGCGCAGCGCACCGCGTGGGCCGTGCCCCAGGGCTTCACGCGGCCCTCGGGCACGCTGAAGCCGGCGGGAAGGTCGGAAAGCCGTTGATAGGCATAGCGCAGATCCACGTAGGGTGAAATGCGATCGCCGATCACCTCGCGGAATTCCGCCTCCATTTCCGGCTTGATGACGCAGACCACCTTGCCGAAACCGGCGCGAACCGCGTCGTA
This sequence comes from uncultured Oscillospiraceae bacterium, assembly GCA_964640955.1. GTDB lineage: Bacteria > Bacillota > Clostridia > Christensenellales > Aristaeellaceae > CAXXOK01. The sequence goes on from CAZXJI010000004.1 coordinate 64,261, forward strand.
AATGGAATAGTCGATGATGATCTGCCCCTCGCTGTCCACGGGGTCGATCTGTTTGAGTCCCCCGTACCGGCTGCCGAGGCCCGCCGCCATGATGACCAGAATGGGCTTTTGTGCCATACCGCCAGACGCCTCCCCTGTCTTTCGTTCTTATTGTAACAAAAAGGAAGGAAAAATGCATTATCATTTCAGACGGAATATTATCCATTTTCGCCGCATACTCCGTTGACTTTTGCACGCCGTTCCGCCATACTGGCACGGGAAAGAAGCGGACGGGGAGGAAAAGCCATGTCGGAATACCGTATTTTAAAGCCGAAAAACGAAATCCGCATCGGGGGGCTTTACAGCCTGCATTACTTCCAGTTCGCTTCCGGGTACGTGTTCAGCGGGGAAAAGCACGACTTCTGGGAGATGGTCTACATCGATCAGGGCGAAGCGGAGATCGGCGCGGGCCGGGAAGTGCGGCAGTTGTACCAGGGGCAGCTGATTTTCCACAAGCCCAACGAGTTTCACACCATCTGGGCCAACTACGCCAAGGGCGCGAGCATCTTCGTAATCTCGTTTGCCTGCCGCAGCGCGGCCATGCGCGCCTTTCGCGGCAAGCAGTACACGCTGATGCGCGCGCAGCGTCACCTGCTTTCGCGCATGATCGCCGAGGGGCAGCAGGTGTTCGGCCCCGTGCTGGACGTATCCGAGCAGAAAAGCCTTACGCCCCTCGCGTCCGCCCCGCGCGGCGGCGTGCAGATGATCGTTTCATATTTGACGCAGCTGTTGATCGATCTGCTGCGCGCCCAGCAGACGTCCCCGACCGTCTCCCGGCCGCCCCGCGTGACCGAGGAGGAGGATTTCGCCGCCGTTTTCGACCGCACGCGTGAGCTGATGAGCGCGCGGCTGGACGGAACGCTCCGGTTTGGGCAGGTCTGCCGCGGCGTAGGGCTGTCCTCGACGGTGTTCAAGGAGCGTTTCAGGCGCTACACGGGCGTGACGGTGATGGATTATTACCGGCGCCTGCGCGTCGAGGAGGCGAAGCGGCGGCTGCGCTCGGGCGCCGCGAACGTTTCGCAGATCGCGGACGAACTGGGGTACTCCAGCACGGCGGCGTTCAGCCGGCAGTTTAAGCAGGTCGCGAAGCTCACCCCCAGCGACTATCTCTGCTCAATCCGGCTGTGACCCGCGCCGTCGGAAAGGGCGCACCGCCCCAAAAAGCCCGCACCGCCCTGAATTTATGAATTGACAAGCAAGCCGGTCGGGAGTATAATTTCACCGTTGTGATCCGGCCGATGGAGAGTTGGCTGAGTGGTCGAAGGCGCACGACTGGAAATCGTGTTACGGCTGAAACCGTACTAGGGTTCGAATCCCTAACTCTCCGCCAAAAAGAAAGCCCCGAAACGGAAAGGTTTCGGGGCTTTCTTGTCGCCGGAAGCCGTAACGCTTCCGTCCGCGGAGCGCTTCATGGGAAATACGGATGATTCCTGTCAAAAACGAACCATTCCCCCGTTCCTTCCATCCGCGCCCTTGAAAGCGGAAAAGCCCCTTGTTATAATGAAACATAAAAGCAAAACGCGGGGCGACGGATGCGGATCGGAGGGAAAGTGACCGCTCAGATGAAAAAAAGGTGGAGCCTTAGGGGAAAGCTGGTTTTCATCAGCTGCTTCATCGCGCTTCTGGTCGCGATTATTTCCTACGCATTCTACGCCTATACGCTGCGGGGAATGGCCGGCAGCACGGTGCTGGAAAACCTGCGTTCGCTGCAGCAAACGGTGGAGGACAACCTGGCCGCCAAACTGGCGGCTATCGACCGCACGGCCAAAAACATCATCGTCGGCGATACCGTTTACGGCTATCTGCAGGACGGGGCGCCGGACCTGAGCGGGGACGATCTGGCGCAGTCGGTGCTCCGTACGGGCATCGAGAAGGATATGACGCACGATCTGCTGTTCGACGCGGCTTTCAGCGAGGGCATGATCGAGAGCGTCTACCTGTACCTGTCGGATACGAACGTGGCTTTTCTTTCGCGCACCAACCGTTCCACGGATAAAAATCTGCTCTCGACCCGGGCGGTTTACGAGCAGTTGCGGGAAACCCGTTTCTGGGGCCGACGCTGCCACACCTCCGCGGAAGACTCGCTCCTGTATTTTTCCCACTGCCTCTATCCGCTTTCCGCCGGCGAAGCCAGCCGCAACCTCTACCTGATTCTGACGACTTCCAAAAGCCGTCTGCGCGAGCTGTTCGCCCCGCTGCAAAACAACGACAGCGCGGTTTACTTCGTCACCGACGCCGACGGGCAGGTGATCCTGTCCAGTCAGAGCGAGGCCGAGGGCGCGCCTCTTAACGCCGATATGGCGGCCCTGCCGGACACGCAGGGCGTTTTGACCACGATGAAGATCGACGGGGAGGACTACTTCGTTTCCACCCATTCGATCGGCGACGACCTTCGCTCCATAACGCTCCTGCCCACGTCGCGCCTCACGGCGGGCGTGGATAAGGCGACCTGGCGGTACCTGGTTCTTTGCCTCGTCGTGCTGGCGGGCTGCATTTTGCTGGTGCTGCCCCTGGCGCTGCGGCTTACGAATTTCACCAACGATTTTGTATCCGGCATTCGGCGTTTCGCAGGCGGAGATTTTACCGTAAAGCTCCCCTCCTACCACGATCACGACCTGGCGGAGATCAGCAGCACCTTTAACCAGATGACCGAGGAGATCGACACGCTCATCAAGGAGCGCTACGAAAAGCAGATGCTGATTCAGCAGATGGACATCGCTTTTCTGCAATCGCAGATGAACCCGCATTTTCTGTTCAACGTTCTTCTGTCCATCAGCGCGCGGGCGAAAATGGATCACGACGAGCTTCTGTTTGAAATGGTGCAGTCCCTCACCACGCTGCTTCAGGCCGGTTTACTCCAGAAAAACGCGGTCAAGATTCCCTTTCGCCAGGAGTTGACCTACGTCAACGCCTATCTGAACATCCAGCGGCTGCGTTTCGGCAACCGTATCGGGTTTGAGATCGACGTGCCCGAAGAGCTGCAAGGCCTGCTCATTCCTCGCCTGTCGGTGCAGCCGCTGGTGGAAAACGCGGTGCTGCACGGGCTGGACCCCCGGGAAGAGGGCGGCGTGATTCGCGTGTCCGCGCAGGCTACCCGGACCACGCTGGATATTACCGTGGAGGACGACGGCTGCGGGTTTGATCCCGCTTCCCTGCAAAGCGGAACGGAGCGGAAGGACACGCACAACAACATCGCGCTGGCCAACCTGCGCAAGCGCATCGAGCTGATTTACGGCGACGGGTATACGCTCCGTTTGCGCTCGGCGCCCAACATGGGTTGCAGCGTTACCCTGCACCTGCCCAGAGAGGAGGGAACCGCGTATGAGCAGCCGCGTGATTCTGGCGGATGACGAGGAAATGCTTCGGGAAGGCTTGACCTATCTGGTGGACTGGAACGCGCTGGATTGCGAGATCATCTATCGCGCAGCCAACGGGCAGGAGGTCATCACCTGGCTGGAGACGCACGACGAGCCCGTGGATATCGTGATCAGCGACATCCGTATGCCGGTGATCGACGGTCTGGACCTGGCGCAGTATATCGCCCGGAATTGCCGGGATACCACCGAGATCATTCTGCTGACGGGCTTCGCGGACTTTGCCTACGCGCAGGCCGCCATTCGTTACAACGTGTGCGATTTCGTGCTGAAAAGCGCCGTGACCGGCACGCTTCCCGCGGCTGTGCGCAAGGCACAGGCAAGCCTGAAACAGAAGGAGGAACAGCGCCGCAAGCTTCTGGATGCGGAAACCATCGCGCAAAAGGGGCGGCGCGCCCACATGGTAAGCCTGCTGCGCAGCGCGGCCCAGGGGCAGGCAGACGCCGCGGCCGAGTTCAGCCCGGGCTTTCAGCCGCCCTATCTGGTGGCGAGTTATGAAATCGCCAGTTCCGAGCAGCTTTCCACGGCCTCGGCCCGCCCGGCCATCCTCAACGTGCTGTCCATGTGCCTGAAAAGCTATGCGAGCGTTTCCCTGTGCGTAAGCGCTACGCAGTACGCGAGCCTCATCTGCCTTCCCGCGGCCGATTCCTCCCTCAGGGAGCTTATGAAGGAACTGCACAACATCGTAAGCGTATTGAACAACTATACGCAATACACCGTGCGCATCGGGTTGAGCGTGCGCCGGCAGACGCCCGCAGGCCTTGCGGACGCGTACCGCGAATCCGTCGCAGCGCTGAACCGGCTGTTTAACGACCACAACGTGATCGCCCTGTACGACGAACCGCGGCCGCCTCGCGAGGGTCAGCCCGCCCTGCCCGATTCGCGCGTTTTAACGGATCAGCTGAGCGAGCTGATGCAGGCGGATCGTCCCGGCGAGATGATGGAACTGCTCAAGCGCTATTTCGGTGATTTTCTGCACAGCGGCGAGGCCATCGAGTCACTGAAGCTCACTTCGGTGCTGATTTTTACCACGCTGATCGTCAACGTCGGCACCGTCGATGTGCTGGACGAGTGGGACGAGCAGAACGACGAGCGGTTTTATCAGGAGATCGAAGGCGCGCGCACCGTACGCAACGTGTACGACGTTCTAAGCGCCTATCTGCAGAAGTACCTCTCGCTCCGTCAGAACGCCCCCGGCGTCAAAAACCACCTGATTCGCCAGGTGAACGCCTATATCTACAGCCATTATGCGGAAAACATCAATTTGCAGATCATCGCCGATACCTTTCACGTCAGCTGCGGATACCTGGGCAGGCTGTACCGCCGCGAGACGGGCACGTCGCTGGTGATCGCCCTGAACAAGAGGCGCATCGAGGTAGCGAAGCGCCTGCTCCGGGATTCGAGCCGGAAGATATTCGAAATCGCCCACACGGTCGGCATCGACGACCCGACCTATTTCACCCATATCTTCGTCAAGTATACGGGCGAAAGCCCGTCGGCTTACCGCAACAACGAATAGGCGCAGGGGAGGGCGGCTTTCAGCCGCCCTCCCCTGCGCTCTTTACCCGTCAAGCTCTCCGTCCAGTTCGATCCGGTAACGCCCGGTTTGCAGCGGCAGGCGCCAGCAGCCTTCCCCCGCCTTCTCCAGCAATTCTCCGTCCAGGCGGGGCGCGGACGGCCAGCGAACCGTCACGTACCGCGGTTCCTGGTTGCCGGGTTTGCGCTGCACCTCCAGGCAATACCCCTTCTGCGATTTGGTCAGATGCAGCGTCACCTTGCCGTAGGCCGTCGGCGTATCCGTAAGCAGCAGGTCGCGTTCGGCCGTCGGTAGCCATTCCTTCGGCAGCCCGGGCAAAAGCGCCATGCCGCCGTCCCATTCCAGCACAAGCAGCGTCCGCACCAGCCGGATAAACTCGACGGACGCCCAGTTGTGCGGCATATCGCCGCAGATTTCGGCGCAGGTGGTTTCCTTTACGGGCTGCTCCTCGCGCCACGTTCCGGCGGGTGAAGCGTGGTTGGCGAAGGCATACAGGTAATCCACGGCCTTCTCCGGCCGCCCCGCCAACAGCATCAGCTCGCCGAAGCGCCCCGCCGCATAGGCGTACAGGCTCTGGTCGGCGCGCCACCCCGTGCTCTCGGGAAGCCCCTCGCGCCGGTCGATGCTGCAAAGCAGGTCCGCCGTCTCACCGATAATGGGGTCGTCCAGGCTGAAGGCGCCGTGGAACGCCACGCGGCAGAGGGTCTGCACGCCCGTCTGGGGCTTGTAAGGGTGGCGGCTTGCCATCGAAAGCGGCAGATACGTAAGCCCCTCGGGCGTTTTTTTGCGGTCGCGCTTCATGCAAACCTGGAGCACATCGTTCAGCTCTCCGGCGAAGCAGTCGAACCGCTCCCAGCCGGGAAGGCCCAGCCGCTTTCCCGCGCGGGCCGCGTCCTTCACGCCGACCAGAACGTTCAGCGGGGTGGTGTACTCGGGCTCGGGACCGTGGATGCCGCCGTCGCCGAAGGCGGGCGGGAACAGGCCGTACGCGGGATAGTCCCTCCCCAGGGCATAGCTTTCATCCCGCATCGCGATCAGGTAATCAAGTCCCCTCAGCATCAGCGGCCACAATTCCCGCAGGCGGTCGTCGTCGTTTCGCAGCTCGCACTGGCGTACGATGCTGGACAGCGCTACGGCCGTTTCCTTATGGTGATCCGGCAGGATGCGGATGCTCCCGTCCGGCTTGACCCGTTTGAGCACCGCCAGCAGGCCCTGCCAGGCCTCGTCGTCGCGGCCCATCATATAGCCGCACTCCGCGAAATAATACCCGTCGAACACCCACAGGCCCCGATAGATCGTGGGGCCGACATGAAACTCCACGATATCGTCCACAATCTCGCGCGCCTGCAGGATATTCCGTCCGCAGGCGGTCAGCAGCCTCTGAACCCGCCGGTCCGGTACGCGGAAATCGTTCCGGAAAGCAGGGCTGTTCTTCCAGTACGCCGCGCATTCGGCAAGGCAGCGTCCGGCAAAATCCAGCGTGAAGGCCCGCGGTTCCAGCCGCCCGGCATAGACCAGGGCAAACGCACCTTCCCAGCGTTCGCCGGCGTGCAGGAAGGCGTTTTCCATATCCAGCGGCAGGCCGTCGCCGTTCATGATGGGCGTATAGAGCGCGACGGGCGCGGGAACGGTCGCGTCGCCGTTGGGCAGCTTGTAGGCGTCGGAATGGCTGCGCAGGGTTTCCGGCGGATCGAAAGGTTCGCCCATGGTCTGCAGATAAACGGTATCCCGCGCATGGCCGAAGTTCTCTTTGGCGCTCAGGTAATAGAGCAGGATGTCCAGCCGGGTGCCGTCCGCAAGGCGGTGCCCGAAGGCTTTCCAGCCGAACGAGCAGTGCTCGTAATCCTCTACGGTCTCCACGATCGCCGCTTGCGGATCGCCGAATTCCTGATACCGTTTCACCAGCCGGTCGCGGTGGTAAAAGCGCGGCACGCACCGGTAGCGAAAGCCCATGTTGCCTTCCTGCACGTCCAGCACGCGCTTTTCGCACGCGCGCACGGTGCCGTCGACAAACTGATTTTTGTCGGCAAACCAGCGGTAGTTGAGGCTCCCGTCTTCCCTGACGATGGTTTTGAAGGGGTCGTCCACCAGACCGATGCAGGTCTGCCGAACGTCCGGGGCGAAGCGGTAATCGATAATCCTTTGGGTATCCATGCTCGTCATCCTTTCACAGAGCCGCTCACAAGACCGTTTACAACCTGTTCCTGCATGAGTATGAACACCACGATGCTGGGCACCACCACGAGCATGGTGGCCGCGAACATCGCGCCGTAATCGCTGGCGAACTGGCTTTTGAAGTATAACAGGGCAATCGGGAGCGTCCGCTTCGCCGTGCTGGAGGTCAGCACCATGGCGATCTGGAATTCGTTCCAGGCGCCGATGAACGCCAGCACGCCCGCCGTCGCCATCGCGGGCTTCGTAAGCGGCAGTATGATCTGCCAAAAGGTGCGGTAGAAGCTGGCGCCGTCGATGTTGGCGGCCTCCTCCATTTCCGTGGGGACCGTAAGGTAGTAGCTGGTCAGGATGTACATGCTCACCGGCAGGCTGAACGCCGCGTAGCACAGGATGAGCCCGAGCAGCGTATCGTAAAAGCCGAGGGTTTTCATGGTCAGGAAAAGCGGCTGGAGCAGGGCGGCGGCCGGAATCAGCAGCGCCAGCCCAAACAGGCCGCGCAGTTTCAGCCGCCCCCGGAAGCGAAAACGCGCCAGCACGTAGGAGCTCATGGACAGTACGAACACGTTCAGCACCGTCGCCGTGCCCGCCACGATCACGCTGTTCAGGTAAAAGGTGCCGATGGGCGCGATCGTCAGCGCCGAGGCGTAGTTTTTGAAGCTCCAGACGGCCGGCAGGCTGACGGCGCTGTTGAGAATCTCCGTGTTCGTTTTGAAGGAGGACAGCAGCACCCAGATGATCGGCCCCAGGGAGATCAGCAGAATGACGGTCACGAACAGCGCCATCAGCGCCTTCAGAAAGCCTTTGAGCAGGCGGTATCCCAGCGGGTCGGCCGTACGGCAGGAAGCATACGATTGTCGATTGATCATTGACGGTTCATCTCCCCGATTTTGAACAGGCGGTTGGTTACGGCCACGGTAAGGCACCCGAGCAGAATCAGGATTACGCCGGCCGCGTTGGCCAGGCCGAAATTGTTCTCCAGCATGGAGGTTTTATAGATGAACATGGGAAGGTTCATGGTGGTGACACCCGGCCCGCCCTTGGTGGTCAGCAAAATGATATCCAGCTTCTTCAGCATGACGGAGGTTTCCAGAATAACGGCCGTGCCGATGATGTTCTTCAGAAGCGGGAGGATGATGCGCAGGTTGATCTGCAGGGAGTCCGCGCCGTCCACGATGGCCGCTTCCAGAATGCCGCTGTCAATCGAGGTGATTTCCGTAAGCACCAGCAGCGACGTAAGGCCCGCGTATGGCAGCCAGGTGAGCGTAACGGTCAGGAAGGCCGTGTCGTAGCTCATAAACCAGTTTTGCGTGCAGCTTTTGCCCGACACCAGCGTGATGAGGGTATTCACAAACCCGAACTGCGCGTTGAACATGCACAGGAACAGCATGCCCATGGCCGCGCTGGAAATGATGCTCGGAATCATGTAGCAGGTGCGCGCGAACTTCCAGTAGAAGGGCTTGCGCGCCAGAATCAGGCCGAAAAGAACGCCGATGGCCACGTGGATCGTGCCTTGCAGGACGATCCACAGCACGTTGTTCACCAGCGCCTGGCGAAAGGAACGATCCGAGGTGAAAAGCTCCGCGTAGTTGCTCAGTCCGCTGAAAACCGGCGTGCCGCCGATCCGCCAATAGGTGACCGAGGTTCCCAGCAGCACGATCAGCGGAACCGCGAACACGAGGATGAACAGCACAAGCGTCGGCAGGATGAATATAAGGTAGTTGACAGGCTTGGTCTTCATGGCCGGATCTCCTTGCTGTAATCGCCATATCTTGGCCTTTTAGGATATGAAAAGGGCGCCGGCAGCATGCCCAGCACAGCGGCTGTCGGCGGCCCTTATGGTACGGCCTGTTATTCGTTCTTCATGGAGATGGTCGTCATCTCCGCGGCCATTTCTTCCGGCGTGATCTTTTCGTAGATCAGTTCGGGATAAAGCGTGGAGAAGCCGTCGTAGGTCAGGTTTTCATAGGCAAGCTTGTTCATGGTCTTGTAAGTCCACTTTGCCTGCGAGATCAGGTCCACCAGCTGCGCCACGATCGGGTTGGCCGCGCGGTATTCGTCGCTGATCACAACCTTGGGGCCCGTGGGGATGTTGCCGCCGTTCTCCAGAAGCACCTTCTGCGCGCCGGCGTTCGTCAGCCATTTTACGGCGGCCCAGCAGGCTTCCACCTTGTCGGGATCCTTGGTGGTGATGGCAAAGCCGTAGTCGTAGTTGCTGATCATGCCGCCTTCGGGGAAGAGGGCCACGCCGACCTTATCGGCAAAGCCTTCGGTCGCCTTCTCGGGGTTGGAGAAATCGGCGATCATCCATGCGCCGTTGGGCATGATGGCGGCCTTTTCCTGCAGGAAGTAGTTGGCCGCGTTGGCGTAAATACCGCCGACCGCGTCGGGCATGCAGTAATCCTTGAGCATCTTCTGGACCAGCGTCAGGGCGTTGATGACCTCCGGCGTATTCCATTCCCTGACCTTCGTGGAGCTGTTGACCAGCGCGTTGCCGGCCTCGCCGGAAGTGCCGATGATGGAGACCAGCACGTTCTGGGTGGTCCAGCTGTTTTCGCCCGTATAGAACGTAAGCGGCGTAAACCCGGCGTCCTTCAGCTTCTGGCAGTTATCCATCCACTCGTCCCAGGTCTGGGCGGGCTGGACGCCGGCCTGCTCGAACATATCCTTGTTGTAGAAATAGGCGAAGCACTGGTTGATATCCGGAATGCTGTACACCTTGCCGTTGATTCGCTGGGACTCGATCGCGGCCTGCCCCACCTCGGCGGCGTAATCGGGATCGTTCGCCAGCAGTTCCTCCAAATCGTGCGCCTGTCCGTTCTTTACCGCCAGGCTCACGATGCCGCCCTTGCCCTCGATGATGTCCGGCAGGTCGCCGGTGGCCGCTAGGATGGTCATCTTCTCGATGTAGCTCATGTCGCTGGGAAGCTCTTCGACCACCAGCTTGTAGGTGCCGGCGTAGTACTCGTTGAAAGAGTCGATCAGAATTTTCTCCGGCGCGGCAAGCACGTGGGTGCCGACGCGATAGGTCGGGAAGTTGATTTCGATCACGCCGTCGTCCGCTTCCGCAGGCAGGACTGCAAGGGTCATCAGCAGTGCAACCGTCATACAGAGGACAAGAATCCTTTTCATGAAAGATACCTCCTTGATAGAATGATGAAAGGTCTGTCGCATGCCTTTCGTAGTAAGACAAGTATAGTTTTTTCATCGGTAGGTGAGAACGATTGTCGCGGTCGTTTGCTGTTGCATTCGGCTCAAAACGATGGAATCCGACCGGCCAAAGGCGCCCGGCGCGCGGTCCGCTTGTCAAATCCGTTCCTCCGATGTGTTTTTCGGCTTTTCGGCCATCCCGAGGCTCGTGCGCAGGGTGCGCCGCTCGTGCGGCAGAAGCGGTATGAAGCCCGTTTCCCGCGGCGGCAGGGCCAGGAGGTTGGGCGCGTTGGTAACCCAGGTTTGCGGCTCGCAGCAGATAAACCCCCGGCTGCCGTTTTGGTTCCATAGCATCACGAAGGGATAGCCGTCCATCCGGTAGCGGACGGTGCTCCCGGAGGCCGCCCCGAACAGTTCCAGCCACGTCCCGTTAAGCGTTATCAGGGCCGAAACGGGCTGCGCGCAGGGTGCAACCCGCCCCTCCCGAAGCGCATGGCACAGGGGCGTATCCCCGCGCTCGCCGGTTGGAAGGACGCGCTCCCGTTCCAGCGTCCATTCGGCGGCGGCGGGCACGCGCAGGCGCACGTCTTCCGGACGTTCCCCCGACCGAAAGGGCGCGCGCAACGCCGTATGCTGCCCCAAGCCCAGCGGCAGCGGGTTTTCCCCGTTCACGATGCGGATCGTCTGCTCAAGCCCGGCGCCGGACAGCGCATAGGTGACTTCCAGTGAAAAGCTCAGGCCCTGATCGGCATAGCGCCGGTCGGCGGACGCGTCGTAGCGCAGCGTCACCGCGTCCGATTGCCGCGTCGTTCTCCGCCCCGCCGTCCGAAAGGGAGCGTTCATTACAAACCCGTGGATGTGGTTGTTTCTGGACGGTTCGTTGATCTCCAGCCGATAGTCGCGTCCGTTCCATTCGAAACGCCCGTCCGCGATGCGGTTGGGCGGAACGAGCAGGGGCGTGCCGTACAGGCAGGGGGATTCCGCCAGCTCGTCCAGTTTGGCGGGCGTCCTCAGCAGTTCGGCGCCGCGGTGACGCAGGCGCACGCAGTTGGCGCCTAACGACGGGCAGACCCAGGCAAGGTGTTCCTGCCAGCGAAGCTCTACGCAGTAATCCGCAATCATAACAAACCTTCCCGTTTCCCGGTTATTTTCTTTATTATAACAAACCACCCCGGCCGCGTACATGTTCGGAAGTGTGAAAACGTGCATTATCCGGCTCTTCTCGGGGCGGCGGACGGAGAAGGACTGGAATTCTCCATAAACGCAGAGCGAACCGAAAAGAGACGATCCGCGGATCGTCTCTCTTCGGTTCGTCCTTTTTGCATTTGTTTTCGCCGCACCCTGCTCAGCCGATCTTCCGGTGCAGCGCCGTCATACGGTCCGCCACCGCGGAAAGGCTCCGCTCGCTGAAGCCGCTCATCGTGGTATGCAGTTCGTCGTGGAACGGCTCGACCCAGTGCGCGGGCAGCCCCTCCGCGAAATACGCACCCAATATGGAGCCGCAGCTGCAGGCGAAGCTGTCCGAATCGTTCCCCTGCGCCACCTGCATGCCGATGCCTTCCTCGGCGCTTCCGGCGAACTTCAGCGTGTTGATCACCGTGCCGATCTCCTGAACGATCTGCCCGGCCGTGTATTCGGAGAAGCGCTCGTGCACCGCGTTATACCCCTGGGTAAAATCCGCTGCCGCGTCAACCAGGCGGTAGCTCTCGCCGGCCTGCTCGAAGAAGCGGCTGCGCCGGGGAACGTACTTCAGCGCCGTTTCGACGATCTCGCGCCAGTCCTTCGCCACGAAGGCCGTCGCGATGGCCGCGGCGATGAACATGGCGCTGTACACGCCGGTCTTGCGGTGCGTGAAGGAAGCGTCCTTCCAGGCCAGCTTCGCCGCCTTTTCCGGGTTCCCGGGGCAGGCGTAGCCGTACGCGTCGGCGCGGATCATGGCGCCGCACAGCTCCTGGCCGGGGTTCAGGCACTCCGCCCACTCCTTCATGTCGAAGGGAAGGTTGGGCGTCAGCGAGGCCAGCCCCGCCTTGAGCAGCAGGGTGCGTTCCGGGCCCCAGCACAGGTAGATGGGCATGTTTTCGATCCACAGCCTGCGCATATCCTCGTGGGTGAAGTCGGCGCCGCTCTTTTCCAAAAGCAGCATCCCCATGAGCGAATAGGTGATGTCGTCGTCCGGGGCCACGTAGCGCACGTTGCCGGCCGTCGTATCCACCCAGCTCGGGTTGCGGCGGCCCCATGCGGTCAGCATCGCGTCGCTTACGTAATCGCGTATCGGCCACTCCCCCGCCTTTTTGGCGGCGGCCCGGATATCCCCAAGCGTGCCGTAGGGCGGTTCTTCCAGGGGCTTGCCCAGGATGCACGCGCAGACGGACGTATAAAACGCGCTTCGCACGCGCCTGTCGATTTCCGCCTCCGGCGGCTTCCGTATCACGCCGCGGACGCGCCCGGGATCGCACTCGGCCAGGATATCCATAAGCTCGTCCGGCTCGCGGTACGGCCAGTCCTCACGGATCGGCGCTACGCGTGTCCCCTGCGCCACCTCAAAAAGAGCGTCGTAGCTTTCGCCTGCGCTTTCCAACCGGGCCCGCAGCGCCTGCACGTCGTAGCCCTGCCGGGCGCGCTCCGTAAGCTCGGCGGCCAGTATCTGTTTCATGGCTTCCTTCGTCAACACGAAATCCCTCCTGCCGTGCCTTGCGGCCGCGCGGCGCCGGGGCGGGGCGCAGGGCCCCGCTCCGGCGAAAAGTTGGTTACTGGTTAATGCCGGCGTTCAGTTCGTCCACCACGTCCTGAACGGTCTGCTGGTTGGTCGCCTTGAAGTTGCTCCATTCGGTGTCGATGTCGTTGCCGGAGAAGATCATGCCCGTAATGAGATCGTCGATCTTCAGGGAGAACTTCAGCTTCTTCTCGCCGTCGAAAAGAATCTGCGCGTAATCGGGGGCGACGAGCTGCGTGTTCAGCTCCTTGACGTGGAACATGTTCACCGCCATGGTACGAACCGCCTCGGGCAGCGAAGGATCGCGCGCCGACCAGTCGTCCGGCAGAACCGCCTTGGTGAAGAAGAAGTTGTAGGACGGATACTCGTCGGCGATGCTGACGAAGTTGCCGTTTTCATCCTTCGCGCGGGTGATGTCGATCGTGTCGCCGTCCATCGTATAATCCACGCCTTCGATGCCGCAGTGAATCAGGCGCTGGCCTTCCTCGGTGCTCACATAGTCCAGGATGCTCAGGATGCGGTCCAGCTTCTGGTCGTCGATATCCGGGTTGAACAGCAGGCCGGCCCAGAAATTGGTCACGTTCTGTTCGCCGCGGTACACGCCGTCGTCTCCGACGACCGTCGCCAGGCCGATCGCGTCGGCGGGATTAATGTCGGGGTTGGAACGGCTGAAGGAATTGAACCGCTCGTCCACGTTCGCCGCGGAAGCGCCGTCTACGAACATGCCGGCGATGCCGCTGTCGAACTTCTCGTAATGCTCCTTGCCCTTGAAGGCGTAGTAGTCGGGGTCGATAATCCCGGTGTCGAAGCACTCTTTGAGCTTCTTGACGCCCGCGAGCGTCGCGTCGTCAAAGCCGCCCCATACGTACCGGCCGCTTGCGTCCTTGTAGAACTGGTCGTAGAAAGCGTTGCTGCTCTGCACGAAAGCGTTGTCCACATAGGCGGGAGGCGCGGTGAAGCCGATGGTCTTGCCGGCGCCGTTTCCGCCGGGATCCTTCTCGATGAACGCCTTCGCCAGTTCGACGATCTGATCCACGGTCACGGTATCGCCCACTTCGATGCCCACGGCCTGCGCCCAATCCTTACGATAGTACAGGACCTTGGGGTCGATGATCAGGTCGGTTGTCTCCGTAGGCGGGTTGAGGTAAATCACGTTGGGGATCATGTACAGCTTCTGGTCCGGGTCGTTGGCCTTGAGGTAGTCCGCCACGCCGGTCTTCTTCATGGCCGCGGCGAGGTTGGGGTATTTCGTCTCCAGGTCGTCGGGCAGCGCCTTAACGAGGCCCTGCTCCGAATAGCTCTTGTAGTCCTTCAGGTTGAAGTTCCAAAAGAGCATGTCCGGCATGTCGCCCGAGGTAATCCACAGGCGGTCGCGCTCGTCCCAGGTTTCCCAGGTGATGTTGATCAGGTCGTACTCGAAGTTGAACATGTCGTCGAACGTCTTGTAGATGGCGTCGTCCATGAAGCTCACGTTGTCCGGCAGGTTGATGGACGTCGCGGAAAAACTGATGCGGTCGGCATACTGACCGGGTACGGTTTCCGCGCTGCCGATACCCAGCGGCATCAGCAGGCACAACAGGACGGCCAAGAAACGACAGAATTTTCTCACGTTGATCCCTCCAATAGATTATTTGGGGAAACGGCTTGCCGCCGTTAACCTTTCACAGAACCGATCATGATCCCCTTGATGAAAAACCGCTGCGTAAACGGGTAGAATACCATCACGGGCGCCATCGTCAGCACGATCGCCGCCATTTTCAGGCTGAGGGAGTAATACGTTTTTTCCACCGACACGACCCGGCTGGCCATATCGTCCAGCGTCGTGTACACGATGTTCCGGAGGATGACCTGCAACGTCCACTTGTTCGAGTCGCGCACCATCAGCATGACGTAGAACCACTCGTTCCAGCGGTCGACGGCCAGAAACAGGATGACCGTCATCAGAATCGGCACCGACAGCGGAAGAATGATGCGCAGGAACGTCAGCAGCTCGCCCGCCCCGTCGATCTTCGCCGATTCTTCGATCTCGCGCGGAATGCTCTGGAAGAAGTTGCGGATCAGGATCGCGTAGAACGTATTGCCGCCGTACAGCAGCACGATGCCCACCAGGCTGTTGGTCAGCTTCATTTCCTTCATCAGCAGGTACACGGGCACCATGCCGCCGCTGAAATACATGGTGAACAGAATCAGAAACGTGTACAGCTTTTTCCCGGGGAAGCTCGGGCGGGAAAGCACGTAGGCGGTGGCGACCGTAATCAGCATGCTGAAAGGCACGCCCATGGCCAGAAAGAACAGCGTGTTCCGGTAGCCCGTCATAAGGCTTGTGGCCTTCATCAGGTAGCTGTACGCCGAAAACGTCACTTCCTGGGGAAACAGCATCAGAGGGTTGCGCGAAAACTCGCGCTGGGTGGAGATGGAGGCGAGTATGGCGTTATAGAACGGGAACAGGATCATCAGCGCCCAGATTCCCATGACGATCCCGATGACAACCTGGGCTTTCTCCAGTTTTTTCTTCTTGTACGTAAGCATCCGGTGCGCCCCCTAAAACAGTCCTTCTTCGCCCAGCATCTTCGCCACGCGGTCAAACAGATACAGCAAACCGAAGTTGATGACCGATTTGAACAGGCCTACCGCGGTGCTGAAGCCGAAATCGCCGGAGGTTTGGAACGTGATGCGGTAGATGTACGTATCCAGAATGTCCGACACCGATTGGACCGTGGGGTTGTACATGTTGAAAATCTGGTCGAAGCCCGCGTTCATCGTATTGCCGATCGCCAGCAGAAGCAGAATGACGATGGTGGAGCGGATGCATGGCAGCGTAACGTGGATCATCCGCTGAAAGCGATCCGCGCCGTCGATCATCGCCGCTTCGTAAAGCTCCGGCGAAACCCCGTTGATCGAGGCCAGGTAAATGATGCTCGTCCACCCCGCCGTCTTCCAGATGCTTGAAATATAGATGAGCGGGAGAAACAGGCTCTTGTTCGCCAAAAACTGCTGCTTGCTGCCGCCGGCCAGTGCGATGAGGTTGTTCACCACGCCGTCGTTGCCCAGCATGTTGAGCACGATGCTGCCCACGACGACCCACGACAGGAAATACGGAAAGGTGAAAACGGTCTGCAGCGTTTTTTTGTAGGGACCCGCGCGCAGCTCGTTGAGCAGCAGCGCGATGATGATGGGAAACGGAAACTCAAACAGGATGCGTTCCAGGCTGATGATCAGCGTATTGCGAAACGCCTGGAAAAACTCCTGGCTGCCGAACAGCTCCACATAATGCTTCAGCCCTACGAACTCGCTGCCCAGAATGCCCTTGCGGGCGTTAAAATCCTTGAAAGCGAGCACCAGTCCGTACATCGGTCCGTAGCAGAAGATGATGTACCAGATCAGCGAGATGACCAGGAATAAATAGACGGTGCGGTGCTTCGCGATCTGGGCGAGCACGCCGTTCTTCTTCCTGGGGGTCGTTTGTGCCGATACCAAGCCGCATTCTCCTTTCGCTTTACGGTCGTCGCATGTGGTTTGGCGCGCGTCGGGCCACCGCGCTTCGGCAAGCCCTTTCACTCCGCCGTTTCGCCCTGCCCGCCGACCTTTTCGAGGATCCGGCGGAAAGCGCCGTACTCCCCCGCCAGATTACCCAGCTCCGCTTTGCGAAGCTGAACGGGCCGATAGCTTTCCATGATCTGCGGCGCGTACGTCTTTTCAAGCCTGTCCAGCACGTACGGTTGGGTCATGATGCCGCCGCACAGCACGAACAGGGAAGGGTTAAACACGTGCGTGAGCGTAACCAGCCCGTAGGCGACCTCCTCGATCCACGCGTCCACCGCTTCGCGAAGCGAGGGGCGGTCGTTAAGGACGCCGAAAAGCGCGCGCCCGTCGCGAATCTCCGGGTAAAGCCGGTGCACGCGGCGCATCAGCGCCGTCACGGACGCATACTGTTCGTAACAGCCGCGCTGCCCGCAGGCGCACCGCCGTCCGCCGGGATGCGTAAGCATGTGCCCGATCTCCCCCGCCACGCCGCTCTGCCCGCCGTACACCCCGCCGCCGATGACGATCGCGCCGCCCACGCCGGTGCCGTACGTCACGCACAGGTAGTCCCGCGTGCCGCGCGCCGCGCCGTACGCGCCTTCGCCCAGCGCCGCGGCGTTGGCGTCGTTATCGACCGTTACGGGCACGCCCAGCCTCTTTTCCAGCAACGGGCCGAGCTCCGTTCCCGTAAAACCTTCCACGTTTCGGTTCGCGTATACGATGCGCCCGCCGGCCGCATCCACCTGCCCCGTGCAGGCGACGCCGACCCCGCCGTAATCGCCGTATTGTTCGGCCACGGCGTATACGGCGCGCAGCAGCGCCTGCGCTCCGGCCCGGCCGTCGGAGGGGTGCGTGTCCGTCCGCAGCATCCGCCCGTCCGCGTCGAAAAGCGCCGATTTGATCTCGGTGCCGCCGATATCGAGCGTCAGCAGTTTCATCACGCGTTCCCCCGCAACGCGCCGGCAAACCGGCGCGTGATCTCCATGGGCCGGGTGATCGCCGTGCCGACCACCGCCGCGTGCACGCCGCAGCGCATGGCCTGCGCCAGCTGTTCCGGCGTCCATATGCCGCCCTCGGCGATCACGCGGCAATCGGCGCCGACCAGCCGTTCCATCAGCGCAAAGTCCGGCAAGGCCAAACCTTGCGTGTACTCCGTGTATCCCGCCAGCGTCGTGCCGATCAGGTCGAAGCCCAGGGCCTTCGCACGGAGCCCCTCCGCCTCGTCGGAGCAGTCGGCCATCAAAATGGTTTGAGGCCAGGCTTTGCGACATTTGGCGTACAGTGATGCCAGCGTTTCCCCGTCCGGGCGCGCCCGGCGGGTGGCGTCCATCGCGATAATCTCGCAGCCCGTTTCCGCCAGCTCCGCTGCTTCGCGGAAGGTGGGGGTAATGCAAACCGGATTGTCGCCGTATTTCCGCTTGATGATGCCGATCACCGGCAGCTTAACCTCCGCGCGGATGGCCGCGATATCCCGCGCGGAATTGGCACGGATGCCGCCCGCGCCGCCCAGCTGCGCCGCGCGGGCGAAGTGCTTCATAATCGGGTATTCGGCGCTGTACATCGCCTCTTCGGGCAGCGCCTGGCAGGAAACGATCAGCTTTCCGCGAATCTGCTCCAACACGGTCTGTGGACCCTTCACGACTTTCCCCTCCCTTGCGTCTCAAGCTCGATAGCGATATCGAAAAGCCGTCGCCAGGGGAACGCGACCCCTTTGACGCGAACGGGCAACGCGCAATCCTCCGCGTAACGCCCGAGCTCCTGCGCAACGTACTCCGCGAGCGGTTCCTCACAGCTACCGACATCGTAATAATCGCCGCCGTGCCGGATAACCCACTCCATCGCCTGCTCGCGGACGTTGGCCATATATGCCCAATCCTCCAGCAACCGAAGCTGCGTAAACGTCTCGCCCGCGTCGGGCTTGCCCAGCCGGAGCATCATATGCGCGATGCAGGTGCCCGCGGTGTTGGCGGCGGTGTTCCACCCCGCGTAGGAAGCGAGGCGGTTAAGCAGGCCCCGGTCCCGCAGCATGCCCATCAGTTCGTTGTCCGCACCGTTGGCCAGCGCCACGTCGGCCAGCGCCACGGGTTTGCGCGCCTGGCTTATTTCGTTTACGAATTCGGGCAGGCAGCGCTCGGAGAAGTAACTGGCGTCCAGGCTCGCGCTTTCCTGGCTCGCTTCCCCCATCGTCTCGCCGCCCACCGTGGGCGCGTTGACCATCAGCACGAAGTCCGCGTCCTCCATGCCGCCGCAGATGTGCCCGCCCGCGGAGGCAACCTGCCACTTCAGGTTCTCGCCCAGCGGCCGATCCTCGTATTTGGGGATCACGTAGGGCCCGCGCACGGCGCTGTAGCGAAGCAGCACGGCCGGGCTGCGCCCGCGAAAGACGTTCACGGCCCGCGCGAGCAGCACGCTGCCGACCTCGTCCGCGCCGGAGTACATAAACACGCGGTTGCTGAGTCCGAGCCGGATCACCTTTTTGCGCAGTTTCCGCTGTTCCCGGGCGGCCCAGCCGTACTGCGCGCAGTCGTCCAGCGGGATCACGAGAAATTCGACGATTCCCTCGCCGACCATTTCCACCATCGTCTCGTTGACCCGGCGGTTCACATCCCGACGCGCGCCGAACTCCTTGAGCACTTCGGGCGGCACTTCCCGGCGGCGGCTTTCCAACCGCTCCGCCTCTTCGGCGCTTAACGCTGCGCGTTCCGCCTTGTCGGCATAATAGCCGATTTCGAACAGCGCGCGCCCGCAGGTTGCGTAGTAGTCGGGCTCCTCCTCGGAGGAGCTGTAGGCGGGCGCGCGCATGATGAGGTTGAACGCGTAAAGCTTGCAGCCCGGCGCCTCCCTGTGCAGGTCGCGCAACACGTTTAGCCGGCTCAAACATTCTTCGGGGGTGAGGCGGTGCAGCCGCGAGGGCACGATGCCGCCGTACAGCAACATATCGACCGAGAGGACGGCCGCCTCACATCCGGCGATGTTCTCGCGCACCCAGTTCAGCAGCGCGCCGGTATCCGCGGGACGCTTTTTGAGCCCCAGCATATGGACGGGCGGCATGCGCAGCCGTACGTCGCCGCAGCCTTCGCACATCTGCGCGGGGTAGTTCAGGTTGCAGGGTCGTTCGTCCAGGGGAAGAAACAGTATTTCCGGCATGTTCTCAATCCCTTCGTTCCGGCCAGGCGTTCCCCCGAAGGATCAAAGCCCGATCCATTCGCCCGGCCGATTCAATGCGCGTAAGCCCGCTCCCCGTACCGCCACCGTTAGAAGCGCGTCTTCCCGCGGCACCGGAACGTCCTTCGTGCGGAAGAAGCGCACGAGCTGGTGGAAAAAAGCGTTCAGGTAATCCGATTTGACCGTCAGCAGCCGGTTGCCGCCGGGCTCGCAGACATTCGCCTGAAACGGTCCGCCGTCCGGAAAGCAGGTGATCGTCGCGTAATGCCCGCCCTCAAAGCCGATCACGAGGCGCTCGCATACGTCCTCCCGAAGCGCCATTACGCGTTCGGGCGTTTGCCGTATCAGCATCAGGAGCGGTTCCAGCTGATGAACTCCGTCCGCCTCCAGGCGGCCCGGCCCCCAGAAAGCCGCCGTGGCGGCCGCCGGGAAGCCCTCGTATTCTCTGGCGAAGCGAAGCGGCGAGGCGGACCAGCAGGGGGTCGCGTTCTTCTCGGCCTCCGCACAAAGGCGCGCGGCGGTCCCGCGATCCGGTGCGAACGGGCTTTCCATGTAGGTGGGCTTGCCGCTTTGAAGCGGAAGTCGGCAAAGCGATTCGTGCGCTTCGCCCCGATCGGGCGAAAGCACGATCAGTCCGTCGCATTCCGCCACGACCTCCTCGACGGTCTCCGCGCAGCGGACGCCTTTCCCCGCGCACCACTGCCGGCCGGCACGGCCGCCGGAGGCGTCCCGCAGGCCGCAGGCCGCGGCAATGCTCAGCTCGCCGCCCGACACCTTCCGGATGCGCGCGGGATAATCGCCCGCCGTCCGCCCGTTCAGGTAATCGCCGATCAAGCCTATCTTCATGCGGTTTCTCTTCTTTTCGCTTCGTTTTCCGGATTTGCCCGGGCTTTCCGAAGGCGTCGGGGCGCTACTCCTTTTGTTCCCGAACGTTTTTGAGGAATTCGGACGCGTTAACCCCTTCGTATTTCCGGAAAGCCTTGCTGAAGGCGTGGATGGACTCGTATCCGGCGCGCTCCGCGGTTTCGGTCACGCTCAAGCCCTGCTCCATATCCGCGCGCGCCTGCGCGAATCTCAGCCGCGTATGGTAGGCTTTCAGGCTTTCGCCCGTCACGGCGGAAAACTCCTTGGCGATGTGCGCGTAGCTGTAGCCGAACTCTCCGCTCAGGTCTTTGAGCCGGTTCAGGTTTCCCTGATGGGTTTCCAGATAGAGGATCACGTCGCGCACGAGCTTTTCGCTTTCGCCTCGGGCGTCGCTGAGCTGATAGACGTTTTTCTGCTCCGCGTGGGCCAGGCGGTAGGTGGCGCAGAGGATTTCGTTCACGTATCCTTCCATCAGCGCCTGCGAAAACTCGTCCCGGCGTACGATTTCGTCCAGCAGGTTCATGTAGGTCTGCTGGATGCCCAGATTGCCGTGCACGATCCGCACCGTCGGGCGGTCGAAGAACGACTTGAGCTCGGCGATCGTGTGGGTCAGCGGCTCGACGAAATCGAACCCCAGATAGAGCATGCGCATCGGGTCGATTTGGGAGGAGCGAATCGCGTGGACCTCATGCCGCCCGTTGAGGAACAGGTCACCCCTGTGAACCTCGTACGCCTTGCCGTCCGCTTCAAAAACCGCATCGCCCGCGACGATAAGGGAAATTTCATCCACCCATTGCTGATGGGGCTCCACCTGGTAACCCGGCTCGCATTTCAGATCGCCGACCTGCGCCAGCAGATAGGCGCCCAGCTGCATCAGCCTGAGGTCGTATTCCTTATTGAAGTGGTATTTCGCGCGGTTCTGAGGCATATCTCTCGCCTCCATTCGAAGTATACCGATGTCCGCATCGGTTGGCTTTGTCGGAATTTCTTTTCAGCTTGTCCCTTTTGTGCATATTTCACCCCGTCTGATCCGGGTGCGTTGCCTACCGCAGGTTACCGCCCGGCCGCAGGCGAAAAGCGGGGCGCTTCACCCTATTCACACAAAACGCCCCGCGCGTGACCGCGTGATCAGCGCAGCGCACCCACGTATTGCGGGAACGTCGCGATCAGGTCGTTTACAATCGCCACGGCGTTGCGATAGCCATGGATCAGAGGGTGGTGCATCAGCGCCTCGACAGCCATGGCTTTCGACCCCTGCACCGAAGCCTCGACCGTCATGCTCTCGTAGGCTTTCACGCTCTGCACCAGCCCGCGGACGGCGGCGGGCAGCGGGCCCGCGGCCAGCGGCTGCACGCCGTTCTGGTTCACAAGCGCGTTGATCTCCACCACGGCATTCGCGTCCAGCTCGGGCAGGGCGCTTCCGTTGCGGCAGCACAAAGGCATTTCCAGCCCCTGCCGGCTGCAGAGCGCTTCCATGAGCAGGGTGGCGACGGTGGAATAATACGCGCCGCCGCGCATTTCCAGCTGCCTGGGCTTCTCGTTCAGGTTCGGGTCGCGGTACAGCGCGAACAGCTCGTCCTGCACGGCCAATATCTGTTCGCCGCGCGTGCCCTTCCCCTCCGCGTCCTCCCGTTCCTGCGTAAGCATTTCCTGTTCGAAATAGTAATACTGCAGGTAGGGCGACGGCACCAGCCTGAGCGTGGCGATGAGGTCCTGCACGCCTTCCGTGGCCGGGATGTTCTTCACCAGCTGGCTGGTAAAGCTGCCGCGGTCGATCATTTTCTGCAGCACGGGTTCGCCGTCCAGCAGAACTTCCGTGATGAAGCTCAGGTGGTTCAGGCCCGCCATCCGGATCGATACGCGCTCGACGGGGACGCCCAGCGCGCGCGCCGCGTCCATGCGCATGTTATAGGGCACGTTGCACAGCCCCACGCAGCGAATGCGCGAATGCCGCAATACCGCCTCGGTGACGATGCCCGACGGGTTGGTGAAGTTGATCAGCCACGCGTCGGGGCAGCGCACCTCCATTTCCTTTGCCAGGTTCAGCGCCGCGGGGATGGTGCGCATGGCCTTGCAGAATCCCCCCGCCCCCGTGGTTTCCTGCCCCAGCAGACCCAGCGAAAGCGGCATGCGCTCGTCGTGGATGCGCGCCTGCATCAGCCCCACGCGAAACTGGCTGACCACGAACCGGCAGTCGTCCAGCGTTCCGGCCAGGCTCTCGGCGACGGATACTTTCGCGTCGGAACCGGCTTTTTCGGCCATGCGGTGCGCCAGCGCGCAAATCGTCTCCACCCGCCCGCGCCCTTCGGGCAAATCGTACAGGGCTACCTCCAGCGGTCTGAAAGCCGGGTAAAGCAGCAGTCCCTGCATGATTTCAGGCGTATAGCTGCTGCCTGCGCCGATAATGGCGATCTTCATCCAAAACCCCCCTGTTCATTATGTTGATGTTTGGATTCCGGCCGTATATTGATGTCGGTTTGTTTTAACTCGCAAGCCGTACGCCGCGGTTCATCCCGAAAAGAGCTCTCCCGCTTCTTACGGGGGAAGCATCTCCGCCGCCTGAGCCTTGACGGCCTGCTTGCCGAAATCCGGTAAACGTTTGCCAACGGCGGAAAAAGCGCCGAACACCGCTCCGACGACCGGCGGACTTTGAATCAGCGTCGTTTGGGCGCCGGGTACGAATTCCTTAAGCTTCTCGGTCAGCGGATCCAGCATCCGCCTGCCCCTGTCCTTGGTGTACAGGGTGCCCGAAAGCACCACCGGCACCTTCTCTCCCGCAAGCCCCGCCCGGGTGATAAAGCGGCCCAGCATTTCGCCGAGCTCGGCGCCGTCCCTGCGCAGGATGCGCCGGCACACCGCGTCGCCCTCCTCCGCCAGATCGAAAACCAGCTTGGGAATGTTAAAATCCCGGGGATAGCGGCCGTCGCTGCGATAGGTGCGCAACGCCAGTTCATCCATCGTCGCACAGCCGCAGACAGCGGGCAGGCGTCTGGACAGCAGGGTCGGTTCGCCCGTTCCCTCGCTGTCGCGGAACGCGTAATGCATGGCCGTTTCCGCCAGTTGCAGGCCGCCGCCGTAGCCGCCCAGCATGTAGCCGAGCGCCCGCACCGTGTACACGTCCCCGTTCGGCGTGCGCACGCCCATGTTGGAGCCTGTGCCGCACACCGAGACCGCCCCCCAGCTTTCCCGCGCCTCCGTCCAGAAAGCGATCCAGCTGTCGTTGACGACCTCGAAGGGAATGGGTGCGAGCGTTTCTTTCAGGCTGGCGTTGAGCAGGTCGAAATCCTCCCGCAGGTCCGCGCCGGCCAGCCCCAGAAAGGCGAAGGCAATTTGCCGGCGGTCGGCTCCCGCGCGCGAGCAGACCTCGTCCACGCAGCGGGCCACGTTTTCCATCGCCGCCGCGATGCCGTCGATCTGGTGGTTGGCCCCGCCCGCTTTGCCATAGCCCAATACGCGGCCGTTTAGATCCGCCAAAAGGCAGTCGGTCTTCGTGCCGCCGCCGTCGACGCCGATCACATAGCGTCCCTCGTTCATGCATCGTCCCCCATTTCAATATAGGCTCCGACCGTGCCCTTTTCCACGAGGCGCGTCGTATAGACGCGCGTAATGCGCTCCTTCTGCTCGCCCCGCAGGAAACGGGAAAGAAGCGCGACGCTGTCGTAGCCGATTTCGTACAGCGGCTGGGAAACGCTGGTGATCGGGGGGCCGGCGTATCCCGCCAGAATCGCCTGATTGTCGAAGCCCATCACCGACAGCTCGCCGGGCACGTCCACGCCCTGCCTCAGGGCGCACCCGATCGCCGCCGCCGCCGTTACGTCGTCGTAGCAGAGCACGGCGGAAGGGCGTTCACGCGCAGGCAAACGCAGCAGTTCCCCCATGATCCGCGCCCCGTCCTCGCTGCCGTTTTCCAGAAAGCGCACGTAGTCTTCTCCCCCGGACAGCCCCAGGCTCCCGACCGCGTCCCGGTACCCCGCAAGCCGCTCGACGCACACGCTTCTATCCTGCTTCCCGGCGATATAGGCGATGCGGCGATGCCCCCTGCCGTATAGATAGCGTACGGCGTTGAACACGCCGTGGCGGTTATCGATCAGGAAACGATGGGTTTTCAGCCCCTTCACGTCGTTTTCGATCAGGAACAGCGGAAAGTCCGTCGCGTGAAGCTCGCGGATGAACGGTTCGTCCAGGTAGCAGGCGCCGTAGAGGATGATGCCGTCCACCACGCCGTTGCTGAGATAGCGCACGTACTGACGCTTGCGGTCGGAATCGTCCTCCATGACGCTGCAAAAGACGACGTGATAGTCGGTTTGCTGCGCCCCGGTTTCGAAGCCGAGGATCAGGTCGTGAAAAAAAGGATCGTGGAGGTTGTTCACAATCACACCGATGGCCCCGGTTCCCTTCTTGACCAGCGAACGCGCCGCCATGTTGGGCGTATAGCCGTATTCCCGTGCGACTTTCATGACCCGTTCGCGGTGTTCGGGC
Source organism: uncultured Oscillospiraceae bacterium (assembly GCA_964640955.1). Lineage (GTDB taxonomy): Bacteria > Bacillota > Clostridia > Christensenellales > Aristaeellaceae > CAXXOK01. The sequence goes on from CAZXJI010000004.1 coordinate 89,276, forward strand.
CGCACGGCCCGGCTGTTGGTCAGCACCCGGGAAACGGTGGCGACCGACACGCCCGCCTTTTGAGCGATCTCCTTGATGGTGATCAATTCGGGCCCCTTCTTTCTTGGTAAACGTTTTCCATATCGCATTTTAGCACGTTTTTTGCGGATTGCAAGCCAAAAAAACACTGCCGGAAAGACGGCAGCGCGGTTCAAGATGCACTCGACGCGCCTGCCCGGCAAGCAGCGAGCGGCCCAATCGCTGCCCGTTTTACCGCAAAGCGCGAAAGCGCGCCGGGTCCCTGTCCGGGCCCGGCGCGCTTCACGGTTCATCCGCTTCCCTATTCACCCCGTGGCATCTGGAAACTCGCTTTACTGACCGTTGCAGATGCCGGCGTATACGTCGTCCGGGATCATCGGTACCGACAGCCGTTCCATCGTTTCTTCGGATATCCGTCCTTCCCGGCCGTACTCGCCGCCGGCCCGGCGGACGATCTCCAAAAACGGCCCGGTCACGGACGCGGCTTCGGGCGCGTTGAACATCGGCGCTTCCGGTATCGTAAGCACGGTTGCGTCCTCGCCGAACATCAGCCCGAACTGCATAACCATGCCCTCGAAGTTGTGCCGGCTGTTGGGAAAGCCGCAGCCGCAGATCATCGCGTAGCGCAGGTGCGAAAAATCGGCCTGCTCGACATGCTCATAGCCGTCCCCGACCTTTCGCATCGCCATGGCGGAAAGCGGCATGGTTCGGTCGATCAGCGCCTTCAGCGGCGCCGGCATGCCGAAGCAATACAGCGGAAAGCTGAACAAAAGCAGGTCGGAAGCGAGGATTTTCTGAAGGAGTGCCGCCATATCGTCGTGGTAAACGCAGTTGCCGCCGTTGCGCTTGCAGGTAAAGCACCCTTTGCAATACTCGATATGGCAGTCCGCGACATGGACGATATCGATCTCGTTCTCCCAGGCGTCGTTCAGACCGTCCAGAAAGGCCCGCGTAATGTGCAGGGTATCGCTTTTTTCTCTTTTCGGAGAACCGTTCAAAACCAGTATTTTCATTTCGTATTGCTCCTTTTCGTTCGCCATCGCAGGTTATACCGCCGAGTGCCGTGCCGTTCGCTTTCGACACACCCCGAACGTCAAAACGCAGGCAGTAAAAACGGCTCGCACGGCCCGTTTTCGCTGCCTGCGCACGCTCACGGCCCGACAGCCGTCAGCCGTTGTTGTGGCACAGTTCGCGCATCTGTTCGTGCACGCTTCGGTACGTCTGCTCGGTCGACAACACCACCAGATAATCCCCGGGCTTGATCTCCGTCGTGCCGTTGGGGACGATGTCGGCGTCGCCGCGGTGGATGCCGACGATCAAAATGCCCTTGGGCAGTTCGATTTCGCTCAGGGTCTTGCCGGATACGCGGCTGCCGAATTCAACGGGAATCTCCAGCAGCCCGCCGGGCTTGTCGTTTTTCACCTGGCGGCCGCCGTCGGCCATGATGCGGTCCAGCAGTTCCTCGTAGATCGGGCTGGTCTTGAGCAGGTCGGATATGAACAGCGCGATGAACGAACAGGCCGCCACGGGAAAGATGTGCACCAGCGAACCCGTCATTTCGGTGGTCAGCAGGATGCTCGTCACGGGCGCCTTGACCGAGCTGGACAGCGCGCCCGCCATGCCGCAGACGGCAAAGTCCGAAATATACTTGGCCGGCAGGCCGAACTGCACGGCGATCAGCCCGAAAATGCTCCCCGAAAGGGCGCCCACCGACAGGATCGGCAGGAAAATGCCGCCGGGGATGCCGCTGCCGAAACTGGTGCAGGTAAACAGCAGCTTGCCCGCCAGCAGAACCAGCAGCAGCGGAATGCCGGTGCGCGCGATCTCCGCAGAATTGATGAGGTTCGCGCCGCCGCCCAGCACCTGCGGCAGGAAAAGCCCGAAGAACAGGGCGATCAGAATGGCGATGACCGGGCGCAGGATGGCGGGAATTTTGTTGTACAGCGTCTGAAAGCCCAGAAGGGACTTGTTCATCACCGAGCCGACAAGCCCCGAAATGACGCCCAGCGGAAGCAGCAGCGGGTACAGGCTGGTCGCCAGCTGCGGTGTGGAGGTAAAGCTTAAAATCGGCTTGAGGCCGAAAACGAGCGTCGCCAGCACGTCGGTCGTCAGCGCGGCCGTGGTGGCGGTGATCAGAATCAGCCCGGAAAAGCTGCGGTGCACCTCCTCCAGCGCGAACACGATGCCGGAAAGCGGCGCGTTGAACGCCGCGGACAGGCCCGCGGCCGCGCCGGCGGTGATGAGGTAGTTTTCTTCCAGCTTGTTCTTGCTGGTTTTTTTCGCCATGGCCTGGCTGCCCGCCGCGCCGATCTGGATGGACGGGCCCTCCCGGCCGAGGGACAGCCCGAAGAAAGAACTCAGGATGCCCGCGGCGAAACGCACGGCAAGCACCGAGTAGCTCTTGATCTTCATACCGTGGATGACCATGCCCTCCACCTGGGGAATACCGCTGCCGGAGGCCATGGGCTCGTATTTGATGAGCCGGGCGATGATCAGTCCGATCACCACGGCCGCGGCCAGCCAGGGAAGCACCATGATCGGCTTTTCACGAAGATAGGCGTAAATCGTCTTGGAGGTTTCCACCCCGTACTCCATGCCCAACCGGAACAGCACCACCAGCACCCCCGCGATCAACCCCGACAGGATGCCCTTGAGCGCGATTTTCCACTTCGTGCGGTTCAGGCTCGTCATGATCTGGTATACCTTGGATTTGCTCTCGTTCTCCAATTTCTTCACCTATGTAAATTTCTCGTTGGTATTATAGCACAGGTGTCAATTGCAGGTCATTCCCGATCACCGCCGCCGGACGGGTACGGCTGCATTTTCCCTGTTTTCTCTCGGCGAGGAGTCGAGCCGTTCCCGCGCCCCGGGCACGTTCCCGCCGGGCCTTCCCCGTCCCGGTACGCACGAAGCCGCCGCCTGCGTACGCAGGCGGCGGCGCGATTGCGGGTGTTAAGCTTGGGTTTGCGTTACTCGGCCACCGTGTCGTAGCCGGCGGCCTTCCAGCCGTTGTTCATGCCGCCGCTGAGGTTGTAGGCATCATAACCCAGCAGGCGAAGAATCGCCACGGTCTGGCTGGCGGTCTGACCGGTGTAGCAGTACACGATGATCTTCTTGTCCGTGGGCAGCTGGCTGGCGAAGTTCTGCTCCATGCCCGCGCCGAAGGGATTGTTGATCGCGCCGGGGATGTGGCCCTCGGCGAAGTCCGCGGCCTGACGCACGGAGTAGATGAAGTAGTCGTCCAGTTCCGCGTCGATAACGTCCTTGAGGTCGGACGCCTTGAAGTTGTTGTACTTGAAGGCGGTATCCGCCTTGGAGACCATGTCCTCGTAATAGGCGGTGATGGCGGCCTGCACGTCGGGATCCACGTCGTAGGTCTCGTCGGGCAGGGTGGCGACTTCGGTGTCCACGTAGGCTTCGAAGCCCTCGGTGGCCGAGATGCCGTTGTTGTAACCGCCCTGGATGTTGGCGGCGTACTTGCCGGCGACGTTCAGCAGCGCGGTGGTCTGGCTGGCGGTCTGGCCGGTGTAGCAATACACGTACAGCTGCACGTCGTCGGGGATGTTTGCCAGCTTCTCGGGAATGTCCATGCCGAAGGGTACGTTGACGGCGCCCTTCAAATGGCCTTCCGCGTACGCATCGGCCTGGCGGACGTCCAGAATCAGCATATCGTCGCCCGCGTCGATCTTGGCGAACAGGTCGGGCACTTTAATGGTGTACTTGGCAGAGTCGAACCCGGCAAGGTACGCCATCGCTTTTTCCGTCACGACGGAAGAAGCGGTCGTCTCGGCGGTGGCGAAGACGGTCACGGATGCAACCAGAGCAAGGCACAGGAGCAGGGAAATCAGCTTTTTCATGCGGTTCTCTCCTTTTATTTGGTAGTGTATGATCAGGATGCGTCCTTATTGGTGGGCGCAACGGTCCCCGAAGGAAGGTCGACGGGATTGCCGGCGTTGGAAGTCCACTCCAGATACGCCCCGTCGTAGAGTCTCAGGTTGCGGTAGCCCGCGTCGTACAGCCGCAGGAACACGGCCGCGGCGCGCATGGAGGTCTGGCAGTAGAGGATGATGTCGTTCTCCGGCCGGATGCCTTCGTTCATGTAGTTGATGCGCGTCGTCTCGATGTTTTTGAACGTGCCGTCCGCGTAGAAGTTGTCGTAGTAGTCCATCATGACGGAGGAAGGCACCTTGCCGCTTTCGTAGTATTCCTCGTCGGTGCGTACGTCCAGCAGAATCGTGTTCTTGTCCGGCTCGTTGACCTGATTCAGCACATCCTGCGAGGTGGCCAGCCACGTTTCGTCCTTGTCGGCGGCCACGTACTCCGCGGGCGTCACCTCGGGCACGGCGTCGGTCAGTTCGTAGCCCGCCGCGACGATGGCGCTCAGGCCCCCGTCCACCACCAGCACGTTGTGGTTCTGGTAGGTAAGCATCGTCCAGAACAGGCGCGACGCGTTCATGTTGTTGTCGTCGTAGGCGACGATGGTCGTGTCGTTGCCGATGCCCACGGCGCTCATCAGCTTCTGGATTTTGTTTTTGGACGTCAGCATGTTCTTGACGGGGACGTTGATAACGATGTCGTCCAGCGTGATGTTCACCGCGCCCTGCACGTGGGCGGCCGCGTAGGCATCGGCCGATTGCATATCTACGACGACCACGTTGTCCTTGCCGATGTAGTTGCTCAAATCGGCGGCGGGGATGATGATCTTTCCGCTTTCCGCATACTTGGACGTATTGCAGGCGGTCAGCATCCCGGCAACCAGCGCAAACAGCGTCAGCACCGCAACGATTTTCCCAAGGCGTTTCACAGTCATTTTCTTACCCTCCGTTCCCCTTAGGGCTCTTAGGAATATTATACTTGATTCAAGTTTGTTAAGGTAATAACGATACTTAATGTACCATACCGCTTATTTATGCCGTTCCCCGAAAGCCGGATATGGTATAATCCAGAGGAATCCGGCCCCCGGGCCGGGCGATATTGCGTTTGCCCGTGGCCCGCCCGCACGGCGGAAAGGAATGTGCGGATGAAAACAACGCGGAAGGAAGCGTACCTGCTGGCCGGCTTTCTGCTGGTCTTTTTCGGACTGCACCTGCTTTTCCTGACGCGCTACCCCCTGGTGCACTCCGACGAGAGCTGGCTGGGGGGGCTGACGCGCAACATGCTTGCGACGGGCAATCTGGGCGTTACGGAGCCGTTTTTCGATTTGAAACCGCGCTACCCCCACGCCGTCAAGATTTTGTTCCATCTTCTGCAAATGCCCTTCATCCTCGCGCTGGGCTACTCGGTATTCGCGCTTCGCCTGCTCTCCCTCCTTTCGGGTGTCGCCGCGCTGTACCTGTTTTACCGCTGCTGCCGCCAGGTCGCCTCCTTCAAGCTGTCCTTTGCGTTGACGGTCGCCGTATCGTGCAGCGGTCCGTTCATCGCGGCCGCACACACCGCCAGGCAGGAGATTCTCCTGCTTTGCATGCTGCTCGGGCTGACCCTCGTGCTGCTCAAGGCACGGGGAGAGGTCACCCCCCGCGTCGCGGCCAAACTCGGCCTGCTCACGGGGCTTTCCGCCGGGCTGCACCCCAACGCGATGCTGCTGGCCTGTGGCTGCGGCGCGGCGATCCTGCTGACGATGGCCGGCCGGAAGCGTTTCCGGTTCAAGCCCGTGCTAACGTTTATTGCCGTCACGGGCGGTGTGGCGCTGGTGTTCGTGGGGATCAGCCTTTCGTTTGACCCCCGTTTCTTTGCCGATTACCTGCGCTATGGCGAAACGGAGTTCGACCTGCTCGTACCCGTGACCGACAAGTTCCACCAGTCGCTTGCCTATCTGCAGCGCCTGTGGGACGGTCAGAGCGGCACCTACACGCTTCCCCTGCTCAAGCCCTTGCTGATCATCTGCGCGCTGGCGTTTGCGGCGGGCGCCGTACAGGCCGTCCGCACGCGCTCGTTCGCGCTGAATGCCGGGCTGGGCATGGCGCTGGGCGCGTTCCTGGGCACGGTGCTCATCGGGCGGTACAACCAGCTCAGCGCCGTGCTGTGGATGTTCCCCTGCCTTACGCTGCTTGCGCCGCTGCTCGCGGGGGTGCGCTTGCGGCAGGCCGCGGCCGCGCTGCTCGCCGCGGTGTTCGCCGCGGCGGCCGTTCCGCCCGTTTTGCAGGCGAACGCCTATGATTACGGCGGGTACCTTGCGCAGATCGCCGCGTACGTGGCGCCGGATACCAAGACGCTTGCCAACCTCAACACCGGCTTCTACTTCGGCAACGGTTCGCTGCTGGACGTGCGCAACCTGACGTACCTCAAAGAAAACGGGCTTTCGTTCGCCGGGTACGTGGAAAGCCGGGGCGTCGAGGTCATCGTGTGGTCGGACGAGATGGATTTCATCTACGCTCACCGACCGGATTTCAACGCGCTTTACGGCAACCCCCGCTACGTGCCGGAGGTGGAAACCTTCCTTGCGGATCGCTGCACGCTGCTGGGCACGTTTGAGAACGACGGCTACGGCAACCGCATCGTGCAGGAGATCGGCAATCCCTGTGCGGTGCGGGTGTACCGCGTCAATCCGTAAGCAATTTGCGCAGCCGCCCGGTTACGTCGGGGCCGGTGTTGTCCACCATGGCGGCGATGCCTTTGCTCTCCTGCCGGACAATGGCGATGCGCTCCGCCAGGTCGGCCGCCTCGAACAGGTCGTGGGTCACCAGCACGACGGCCGCGCCGGTGGCCGTCTTCAGCGTCTTGAGCGATTCGCGGGCGCTCTCCCGCGAGTATACGTCGAGGCTGGAAAACGGCTCGTCCATCAGAAGCGCCTTGGGCGAAAGCGCCATGGCGCGCGCCAGCGCCCCACGCTGCTTCATGCCGCCGGAGAGCTGATAGGGGTACTTGTCCTCCGCGCCGGAAAGGCCCATTTCCGAAAGGCAGCGCATCGCCAGCGCGCGGGCTTCCGCCCTGGCGAGCTCCGGCCGCGTCTTTCCCAGGGCGTAGAGGATGTTCTTTTTAAGCGTGAACCACGGAAAAAGCTGGTCGAAGCTTTGGAACACCATCAGCCTGTCCTTGTCGGGCGCGTCCGCCCGGCGGCCGTCCAGCCACACGGCGCCTTCGTCCGGCGGCAGGAAGCCCGCCAGCATCCGAAGCAGCGTCGTTTTGCCGCAGCCGGATCGCCCGACGATCGCGAGGGTTTCCCCGCTTTCCACGGCGAAGCTCACGTCGCGAAGCACCCGCTGCCCGTCGAAGGATTTGCCCAGCCGATCCGCAACCAGCCTCACGAAGACGCCCCCTCGCCCGCGGACGCGTTCCATTTGCGCAGCGTCCGCTTCTCCAGCTTTTCGAACACCAGCCCCTCCATCAGCATCCCGATGACGGCTACCAGCACGATCCCGGCGAAAAGCCCGGCCGTGTTCATCATGGTGCGCTGCTTGAAAATATACCAGCCCAGCCCGCCGTACGCGCCAATCGCGCCGAAAACCATCTCCGCGCTGATCAGCGCGCGCCAGGCTCGCGCCCAGCCGATGCGGAAGCCCGACAACAGCTGGGAGAACGCCGCGGGCAGCAGGATTTCCGTTACGATGCGCGCCCGGCTCATGGAAAAGTTGCGGCCCAGGTCGGCATACAGGGCGGGCGCGTCCCGCATGCCGTTTTGCAGGCTTAACAGGATCGGCCACAGGCACGCGTGCACGATGACCACCGTCACCGCGGGCGTCCCCGTGCCGAACCAGATGACGATCAGCGGCAGCAGCGCCATGCCGGGCAGCGGATGCGCCATCACGGTCAGCGCGTCGGTCATGCGATCGACGAACGGCGACAGCCGGGCAAGCACCCCCAGCATCAGCGCCAGCACCACGCTGATGCCAAAGCCCAGCGCGATCACCCCCAGCGAAAAGGCCGTCTGTTCGAGCAGCGTTCCCCGCACAAACCCCTGCCAGAAGGCACGCGCCACCTGCTCGACCGGCGGCAGCAAAAGCGGGGAAACGCCGCTGAACACGGCCGTCGCCTCCCAGATCAGCAACAGCAGCGCGAAAAAGAACAGCCGGCTCACCCACCGCTTGCGGTAAAAAACGTCCATAAGGCCCTTTCCGTTCACTGCGCCACCTCCGCGTCCGCAAACGCGTATTCCTCCGCGGTCGGAGCTTTGGACAGAAGCCCCATCTCCACCATGGCGGCGGCCAGCTTGTCCACCCCGCGCAGGGTCTGGCCGTATATGGTTCCGCCGTAGCTCATTTCGTCAAGCAGCATGCTTTCCTCCACGCCGTACACGGGCGCGAGCTTCGCGGCCGCGGCGGGCAGATTGGCGTTGATTTCGTCGATCGCCTCCCTCAGCGCCGAGCGGAACGCGTCGTAGATATCGCGGTGGTCAGTGTACAGGCTCGTCGCGGCCACGCCGCAGATGAAGGTGAACGGCCCGCCCATCACCTCCTGCCCGGTCAGTATTTTGTGCATGCCGTTTGCAAGCTCCAGATCGGCGTACGGCGGCGTGGTGATGTGCACTGCAATCTCCCCGCCCGCCAGCATCGCGCTCATCGCGTCCGGGTGGCTCAGGGAAACCAGCTGGTTGTCGAATTTGTCCGGGTCGCCGAACTGCTGCTCCGCCGCCAGACAAAGCAGAATGTGCTGCGTACAGCCCGGGCTCAGAATGGCGATGCGGTCGTCCGGCCCGATGTCCGCAAGAGACTGGATATCGTCGCGGTTGGTGATGAAGGAAACCTCGTTTTGGGACAGTGCGGAGAAGGTTTTCCACTCCATGCCCGTATCCACGCCCAGCAGCATCGGCCCGATGCCCATAAAGCCGATATCGATGTCGCCCGAAAGCATCCCCTCGCGAATGGCGGTGGGCCCGCCCAGCTGCACCCATTCCACCTCTACGCCCGGCAGCGCCGACTCCAGCAGCCCCTCGTCCTTCATGACCTGCACGGGCGCGTAGGCGATGCCGAACTGCTCGGCGACCGTCAGCTTCGTCTTGGCCTTTGTTCCGCAGGCCGACAGAAGCGGCAGCGCGAAAACCAGGCAGCATACCAGCGCGAGTTTCTTCATCAATATGTTCCTTCTCCGTCGTACATTCTGGGAATCACCAGCGGTTTTCCGCTTTCGTCCGCCACCCGCAGGGCACGGTACAGGCTTTTCACCCGCTCGTCCATATCGCCGTCCCGCGTGACCAGCACGCAATGCCCGAACCGGGCGGTCGCGTTTTCCGTTTCCGGGATCGTATCGCCGACGCGGAAGTTATACCCGGCGTCGATCGCCCCCGGCAAAGCCAGCAGCGTAGAAAGCGGCGTGAGCGTTTCGATCCTGCCCGGGCGGCAGAAGGGCATCTGCACCGACACCTGGCAGCCGGCCGCGGGCGGCGCGGGCGTTTCCAGCGCCGAGCAATCGGCGGGCTCCCCGGCGGCCTCGCGGATCACCGCGCCCAGAATATTAAACCCGGTCAGCCAGGGAATAAAAACGTCCTCGAACGCCCCTCCCACGCGGCAGGCGGCCTCGTTGACCCGCACGCCGTCCTTACCGATCAGGAACTGCACGTACAGCGGCCCTTCCTTGGCACCGAGCGCCAGCGCGACCCGTTCGGCGATGCGGCGGATCTCCTCCGCACGGTCCGCAAAGACGCTCGGGTAACGGTGCGCGGCGCAGATGCCGATGTGCACCGGGTCGTCGATCAGCTGGCGGTCGGTGAGCGAAAGCGGATACAGGCGTCCGCCGCGCAGGTAGGCGGACAGGGTGACTTCCTTGGAAGGATAGAAGCTTTCGATCAGCGCCGTGTCCTCACGGGAGAAGGCGAGGGTTTCCGAAAGCCGCGCGACGGCTTCCTTCGCGTCGCTTACCTTGAACACGCCCCGCTGACCCTGCGAATCCAGCGGTTTGATGACCAGCGGTGCTTTAAGCCCGGCCATCGCGCCCTCGTCCCGGCCTCTTTGCAGAAACGCGTAGGGCACGTGCGGCACGCCGAAGCGCACGAAAGCCTCCTTCATGGCGCGCTTGTTGGTGGCTTTGAGCGCCGTATCCACGGTGATCGGGCTTGGCAGGTTAAGCGCCTCGGCCACGCGGGCCGCCGTGTACACCGGCTGGTCGGTGCCGGTGGTGAACACGCCGTCCGCTCCGCACCGCCTCGCGGCCGTGACGCACGCGTCCACGTCGAAGGTGCTTGCCCGAATATGCTCGTCGCAGACGTCCGCCGCGGGCGGATGAGAAAGATAATCCGCCAGCACCACCCGGTACCCCATCGCCTTTGCCCGCCGGGCCGCATTCAGCTGACAGTGCGAACCGCCCAGCAGCATCAGCGTCCGCATTGCGTTTTCCTCCCCCGCGGCGCTTCCGCCTTCGCCGCGCGCGCGCCGCGCCGAAAGCCGACGGTCGGCGCGTAGTGCCTAAGCAGCCCCGCGTACAGGGCGGCCAGCTTCCCAAACGTATAGCGGGAAGGCGCGCCGCCGGGATTTGCGCGGTACCGCACGCAGGCCACCCTCGGATGCAGCTTCATCGCGGCCGCGGAGAGGTAAATGGTGCCGTCCGCTTCCGGCGCGATCCGGGCGGCCAGCGTGCCGGTCATCACGCGGTAGGCGCCCGCGCGCACGCCCCGGGGCATGCCCAGGCAGAAAGAGAAAAACCCGTCCCTAAGGCGTGCGCCCAGCCGCCGAAGCGGCGTGCCCTTTCTGCGTTCGGGGACGGCATAACATAGGTCGGCTCCGCTTTGAACGGCGGCGATCATGTCGCCAAGCAGCGCCGCCGGGTGCGCGCCGTCGTCGTCCATGGTGGCGATCAGGTCGCACCCGCGCAGCTCGCGGAGCCCCGCGTACAGCGCCTGCTGTTGGCCGCGGTTCTCGGGCAGCACCACGGCGGTCACATTTTCGTAGCGCGCCTGAAGCGCGCGCACCGCCGCCGCATCCCGGTCGCCGCCGCCGTCCGCCACCAGCGCCACGCGGCACGTGATTCCGCGGCATTTGGCAAAATCCAAAACCGATTCCGTCACGCCGCCCACGGTGCCGTACCCGTGGAAAACGGGGATCACCACGCCCAGTATCATCACACGCTCACCTTGTCCGCACGCGTTTGTCCGCTTGCCGCGGCGCTTTGCCCGTGCTACAATGATCCTAGGAAAAAGGAGGGGGTCCGATGCGTCGTCTGGATTGTCTGGGGGACATGTGCCCCCTGCCGCTGATGAAGCTGATGCAGTGCCGCGAACAGCTCGACGGCGGCGAAAGCGTCATGATCGTGACCGACCATAGCTGCACGTGCGAATCCATCCTCGCCTACTGCAAAACGCAGCGGCTGGACGCGTCGGTGCAGGAGCCCGTAACGGGCGTGTGGGAAATCACGATGAGCCGCGAAAAAAACGCTAACAGATCGTCGTAGGCACCATGTTTTCGAAGTATTTCTTGACCATCATCACCTGATAGTTGCTGTTTTCCACCTTTTGCTTATAAACGATCGAAACGTCGTACCGCAGGCAGAAGTCCTCCGTATCGATAATCTTCAGCTGCTGCAGATAAACTTCCTTCTTGACCGCCATGTACGGCAGAAAAGAAAGCCCGTTCCCGCCGATCACCATGGACTTGACCGATTCCGTCGAGTCCAGGTGGTAGGATACGTTGAAATCCTCCATCGAGAAGCCCATGCTCTTGAGCTGGTCGGCCATCATTCGATAGGAGCTGTAGTTTTCATCCAAAAGGACCAGCGGATAATGCTTCAGGCCCTGCACGGAAAGGCTGGTCTTAACGTTGTAATCTCTGGCCGCCACCAGCACGATCTGATCGGAAAAGACGTTCTTGCTGTACAGTTCCTGCTCCTCCGTTTCCCCGACGATAAACCCGATGTCCGCCTGGTTGCCCAGCACCTGTCGGATCACGTTGCGCGAGGGCATGGAGGCAAGGGTGAAAGTATAATCCGGGAACTTCTCCTTGGCCTTGACCAGCGTGCAGGGAATGGCGTAGTTGGCCGCGACCTGCGTGGCGACGACGCGGCAGGTGTCGTTGTGGTTGCGCAGGTTGTTGAGTTCCTCCATGAACTGATCGTAGGTGAATATCAGCTGCGCGGCATAACGTTTTGTTATCATACCGGCATCCGTTAATTGTATTCCTCTATTGCTGCGCTCAAACAGCTTGCAATTGAGCGTATCTTCAATTTTTTGCATCTGCAGGCTTAAGGCAGGCTGCGAAATGTGCGACGCGTTCGCGACTTTCGATATGCTCTTTTCCTGCGCGATCTTCAAAAACAGGGCCAGGTGTTCCAATTGCATATTCGGTTCCTCCTCTCTCGTACACGGTTGGCCGCGCGGCGGACAGCGGCCGCGCTATCATTGCGAAACATTATACCACCATTATCTATTGCTATCAATCCTGCTTATATCAGATTGTGATAAAATTGTCTAATACAGCAAAAGCAACTTCAATGTTACAGCGGCAGAGGCCCATGCTATAATGTTTTACAGTAAAACCGGCAGAATTTCATAGTCTGCCGGCCATTTGGGAGGTGCTTTGATGTCGGAGCCTTCGAAAATTCCGGTTACGCGAACGGTTCAAAGAACCAGAAAAAAGAAAAGAAACCAGTTGCCCATCGCGCTTATGGTGCTTGTGGGCATCGTGGCTGTCGGCATATTGCTGGCTCTGTTCAAATCGACGCAAGTCGCCATGTTCTGGGTGTTCGGCACCTGCTTCGGCTTCAGCCTGCAAAAGTCGCGCTTCTGCTTTACGGCGTCGCTGCGCGACCCCTGCATCACCGGCAGCACGTCCATCACCAAGGCCGTGCTGATCGCTTTCGCGCTGACGTCCATCGGCTTTACGGCCGTCAAGTACAACGCTTTCGCTTCTGGGCAGACGATTCCCGGTATGAGCTACGTGATGCCCGTGAGCCTGGCGACGGTCGTCGGGGGCATTATGTTCGGCATCGGCATGGTGATCGCGGGCGGGTGCGCGTCGGGCACGCTGATGCGCATCGGCGAAGGTTTTGCCATGCAGATGCTCGCGCTGGTGTTTTTCATCATCGGCTCCCTCTGGGGCGCCCACGACATGGGCTGGTGGAACCTGAACGTTATCGCGGGGGCGCCGCGCATCTTCCTGCCGGATATCTTCGGCTGGTTCGGCGCGATCGTCATCCAGCTTTTGATCATCGCCTGCCTGTACGTGGCGGCCGATCTTTGGGAACGCAAGAAGCTGGGAATCAAGGACGAGGAGTAGCCTTATGCCGACAGGCATAGCGCTTCCAATATACTTATCGCTAGGAGGAAACCATCATGGCTGAATACGAACTGGATTGCTTGGGCGAGGCTTGCCCGGTACCCCTGATGAAGACCGAAAAGAAAATGAACACCCTCAACAAGGGCGACGTGCTGGTCGTGCACATCGACCACAGCTGCGCCATGAAGAACGTTCCCGAATGGGCTCGCTCCCAGGGGTACAACGTTGAAGTGGAAGAGGTCGACGACGGCGAGTGGGACGTTATCATCGAAAAGTAACGTCCGCCGCACGCAACGACACCGTCGCTTGCGTCCCCATGAAAGGAAGGTAGCAGGACTTTGAAACAGCTTTGGGAGAAGATCAGTAAAAACCGCTATTACAAAATGGTTTTTAAGAATCCCTTCACCTATATCACCGGCGCCGTGCTGCTGTCGATTACGCAGATTGCCCTTTTTGCCTATTCCGGCACTCCCTGGGGCGTTTCGGGTACCCTGGCGAACTGGGGCGCCTGGATCTATCGGCTGTTCGGCGGAAGCGTGGATAAGTGGTACTACTTTTCCTCCTCCGGGGCGCAGGCGACGCTGGACGCCGGGATTCTGAGCCACACCGGTACGATGCTGAACGTGGGCCTGATAGCGGGCGCGCTGCTTGCGACGCTGCTGGCTTCCCAGTTCAAGTTTAAGAAGATCAAATCGTTAAAGCAGGTCGTCGCCGCGGTGCTCGGCGGCCTGTTGATGGGCTATGGCGCTCGTTTGGCCGGCGGTTGTAACATCGGCGCCCTGTACAGCGGCATCGCTTCCCTGTCCCTTTCGGGCTGGGTGTTCGCGGCGTTCCTGCTGGTAGGCGCGTTTATCGGCAGCAAACTGCTGGCGAAATTCTTCATGTAATTTTTTTCGATAGGAAGAAGGAACGGGCATCATGGAAAAGAAAATAGAGAAGTATGATGTGGTTATCATCGGCGGCGGCGCCGCCGGGATGACCGCCGGTATCTACTGCGGTCGCGCGCAGCTCAAAACCCTGATCATCGAAAAAGCGCTGGTCGGCGGCCTGGCCACCTACACCAACGAGATCGAAAACTATCCCGGCTTCCCGGAGGGCAGCTCCGGCCTGGGCCTGATGGAGCTTTTTCACAAGCAGGCTAAGAAGTTCGGCGTCGTCTTCAAGCTGACGGACGTGCGCTCGGTCAAGCTGGAGGGCCCGGACAAGGTCGTGGAGACCTTCCGCAACGAGTTTCACTGCAAGGTCGTCATCATCGCGTCCGGCGGCAAGCCGCGCCTGACCGGCGCCAAGAATGAGGAGAAGTACCTTTACGACAAGGGCATTTCCTTCTGCGCCACGTGCGACGCGGCCGCCAACACCGGCAAGACCGTGATGGTTATCGGCAGCGGCGACGCGGCCGTCGAGGAAGGCATCTTCCTGACCAAGTTTGCCAGCAAGGTCATCGTTTCGGTGCTGCACGACGAAGGCGTTATGGACTGCAACGAAATCGCCAAGAGCGAAGCCATGCGCAACGAGAAGATGGAGTTCCTGTGGAACACCACCGTGGATGAGTTCAAGGGCGACGAGCGCCTGCACGCGGTGGCGCTGAAGAACTCCAAAACCGGCGAAATTACGGACGTCCCGGTGGACACCTGCTTCGTGTTTATCGGCTATCTGCCCAACACCGAGATCTTCCGCGGTATGATCGATATGACGCGCGGCGGCTACGTAATCACCAACGAGCGTATGGAAACCAAGATCCCCGGCGTCTTCTGCGCGGGCGACGTGCGCGACAAGTTCCTTAAGCAGGTCGCCACCGCCGTCGGCGACGGCGCCATTGCGGGCTACGCGGCGGAGAAGTACATCGCCGAGAGCGCGCTGTTCGAAAACCAGATTATGGGCGAATCCCCGCGGATCGTATACGTGTACAACGCCGCTTCTGCGGATGACCGCGAACTGCTCGCCCAGATGGAAAAGTACGAGCAGTGCCATTGCGATCTCGGCTTCATCAAGGCGGATGTGTATAAATCCAACGGTATCGCCCAGCGCCTGAACGTCGAGCAGACGCCGTGCGTAACCTATATCAAAGACAACAAGATCATCGGCTGCGTCTCCTGCGGGGACATCTGCCCCGCTTCCATCGACAAACTGGTCAAGCGTTGACCCTCCCCCCATTCCAACGTCCCCGCCTCAATGTTCCCGTAAGCGTCCCGTGCGCACGGTATGCGCAGGCCGCGCCCGACCCACGCGAAGGCACGGCGCGCACAAGGCGCTTCAAAGCGACGAAGTAGGAGGTATACGATGCAACAGGTGATCGACAACAAGCTATACGATACCGAGACGGCAAAGCCGTTAGGCAACTGGCAGCGCGGTTATAGCTCTGAGCGAGGGTACATCTCCGAAACGCTTTACATCACCGAGTCGGGGGATTACTTCCTGTACGGCGAGGGTGGTTCGCGTTCCCGCTATGCCAAGCGCGTAGCGCCCAATACCTGGGGCTACGGCGAGCGCATCCTCCCCTTCTCCAACGAAGAGGCCAACGCCTGGGCGGAGAACCACCTGACGGAGGCTGATTTCTACGCGGCCCAGAAGGAAGTGGCCTATAAAGGCTGCCTGACTCCGATGATGATCCGTCTGCAATGCGCCACGGCCGATAAGCTTAAGAAGATGGCCGCGGAGCAGGGCCGGAAGGCTTCCGAACTGGCGGAAGAGATGATCTGCCAGGAGCTGGAGAACAAGTCCTGATCGCAAGTCTCCTCACGCTTTCCAGAGCCATACCGGTTTACGCGCCCCGTCCGCTTCGCTGCGGACGGGGCGCGCTCTTTTGGGATTGATCGATTGTCTTTCAACGACGGTCGTCGCGGTCGCGACGCCTTCGTTCCCGGTATGACCGAATTTCAGGATTACAGGAGTTCAATCATCGAACAGGCCCAACTAGACGCCCGCCGCTTTGCGCATCTCCCGCGCCTTCTCTTCCGTGATCGCGTGGTCGCTGTAGCGCGCCTCGTCGTACAGGTCGGCCAGCGTCCGCGCGGCGGCGGGGTCCAGCCCCAGCTCCCCGCCGGCGAGCGCCTCCCGCGCGGTCGTGGCGGGGGTCACGTCCCCGTTCTTGGTCAACAGCAGGGCATACACGCGCCGTACCTTCTCCCGCGCGTTCAGCCTGCCCCAGGCGGGCGGGGCGACGCGGCGGGCGTACTGCTTCCACCTTTCTTTCATGGAGCGGCCGACCTCGCTCCAGTCGAACAGGGTCTCGGAGCGGTCCTCGTATCCCTCGCCGATCCTTCGGGAATACCATTGCATTCGTTCCCAGAGCTTCCGAAGCCAGACGCGCATCTTTTTGGCGATCTTGCAGATCAGCCACACCGCCACGATCACGAGGCCGACGATCGCCGCCACGGTCACGATCTTCTCCATGATCTGCGCAAACGCGCTCGGTTCGGAAACCTCTTCGCCCAGCTGCAGCGCGCCGCCCCCGGCGGCTTCGTCCGACGTCTGGGAAGAAGTGACCGTAAGCAAGCCGGCGATGAACTTCATCACGTCGAACGCCGCGCGCACCAGCCACAGCGCCGCCGCTTTCACCGACGCCGCGACGACGTCGAGATTGGCGATGGGGATGGCCGCGATGCAGAAAAACGACAACAGTCGGCGGTTATAGGCGATCAGGCCGTTCACGGTGCCCTTCCCCGCCGAATCCGATACGGACATGCGATTTACATAGAATACGCACATCAGCAGATAGGCGCTGAAAAGCCACCCCAGGAGCGTTCCGGCGCTTTGGAAAGCGTCGGTTTTCGCGCAGATGAGCCCCGCGACGTGCAGCCCCACCCCGACGCCGACCAGCGAGGGCCGCCATTCCTCGCCCGGAGCGCGCGACGTGGCCGGCATATAGTAAAGCATCATCAGAAGCGACGGAAGGAAGAAGGCGGTGGCCGCGGGCCCGGAAGGGAGCAACAGCACGGCGTGCGCGGCGGCGGCCAGCACGACGGCGACGGCGAAAAGCGGCTTTCGCCCCCTGCCGCGCGCGAACCCCGCGCCGCAGGCCAACGCAAGGGAGAACAGCGGCAAAAGCGTGACGGTTCCCCCTCTCGCCCCCAGGAGCCCCGCGCCGGTCAGCACGTACAGCGGAGCCGCGCCCAGATACAGCATGACGGCGGAGCTCACCCTCAAAAGCCATGCGCGTTTGACAACGTTTCCGCTCATGCCGCGCCCCCCTGCCTTGCCACGGGCCGCTCCATCAGCTGAAGCATGACCGTGTTGCCTCGCAGGCGCAGTTCTCGGATGCGCCGCTCCAGCAGTTCGCTGTCGTACACCGACAGGATCAGCATATCGATGCCTGTGTAAGCGCACAGGCTGTCCAGCAGCGCAAGGATCGTGCGCGTGTGTTTGACCGTCAGGTGAGCCATGGCGGACAAAAGCTCCGTCTCCCGCGTACCGGAGCGCGACGGCAGCAATACGGCCGGCTCGGTGCCGCCGTCCAGCGGGATGTTGGCGGCGAAGCCCGCGTCGACCCCCACGCGCACCGCGTTCACGCACAGGCTCGCCGCGATGGAAATCATGGTTTCCACGGTTTCCTGTTCGTATTCCATCAGGTCGCCCCACTGGTGCTCGGACATCTGCGCGTTGATCACTACCATCAGCCGCGGGTCGGCCGTCTGGTCGTGTACCTTCACCTGCAGCCTTCCCGTGCGCGCGGTGGCTCGCCAGTGGATGTCGCCGGGGTCGTCCCCCGCGGCATACGGCCGTATCCCGCCGATCCACACCGGGTCGGGGACAATCCAGCGCTTGACCATCCAGTCTCCCTGCCAGCGCGAGGAAGGTACCGGCAGGTCGCCGGTATCCAGGAGCCGCGGATAGACCTCGATCGCCGCGCCGGTATCCGTCTGCGTAACGGGCGCGGCCAACCCCAGCAGATCGCCGGCAACCAGCACGACCGAGCCCGCGCGGTAGTAACCGCGCTTGGCCAGGTACACCGTGTGCGTTCGGGTAATCTGCTGATAGGGACGCAGAAAGAAAATGCTTTTGTGGTAACGGTTTCCCGATATCTCGTTGGCCGTATCGGCATGAAAGCGCAGGTACGGGGAAATCTGCGATTCGGCTTTCACCCAGGGCACGGGCATCAGCTTGCGGTTTTGGATCACTTCGATCATCTGCACCGTTTCACCCTCGAAGGCGGCCGTGCGGGAAAAACGCCGCGCGTAGCCGAGGCGGCGGAAAGCGAAACGCTGCACAAGCCTGCCCTGTACGATAAAGAGCGCGGCTAAAACGATGAGCAGCAGAAAACCGTTCATCGCGTCCGTTCCTCCGTGGGTACGGGCACGGATTTGAGCGTTTCGCGGATCACTTCCTGCGCCGCGCCGCTACGGCCGTACATACCCCGCACTACGACGCGGTGGCTGAGCACCGGCACGGCCAGCGCCTTCACGTCGTCCGGCGTCGCGTAGTCGCGTTCGCGGATCAGCGCCAATGCCTGGCTTGCGCGCATCAGCGCCAGCATCCCGCGCGGGCTTACGCCCAACTGCACCTGTTCGAAAACGCGGGTCTTTTCGCAAAGGGCGGCGATGTAGCCGAGCACCGGCTGGGACACCTGCACTTCGGGGAGCGCCGCCTGCGCCCGCAGCAGTTCCTCCCGTGCGATGACCGGCTGAAGCGTGGCGATCGGGTCGTCCGCCAGGAAGCGGTTCAGGATGGCGAGCGCTTCCTCCCCCGTGGGATAGCCCATGTTCAGTCTCATGATGAAGCGATCCAGCTGCGCCTCCGGCAGGGGGAACGTTCCCTGAATCTCCACGGGGTTTTGCGTGGCGATCACCAGAAAGGGCGCGTCCAGCTTGCGCGTTACGCCGCTGTCGGTGACCTGTCTTTCCTCCATGCATTCCAGCAGCGCCGACTGGGTGCGCGGCGTGGCGCGGTTGATTTCGTCGGCCAGCAGGATGTTGGTGAACACGGGCCCGGGCTGAAAGACGAACTCACCCGTGGCAGGCTGGTAGACGCTCACGCCGGTGATATCGGAGGGCATCAGGTCGGGGGTAAACTGGATGCGGGAAAACCCGCAGTCCACCGACCGCGCAAGGCTGCGCGCCAGCACCGTTTTGCCGGTTCCCGGCACGTCCTCCAGAAGCACGTGGCCCCCGGCGACAAGCGCGGCCAGCAGCATCTCCAGCACGTCCCGCTTTCCGACGACGACCTTTTCGATGTTCTTTCGGACTTTTTCGGTTAATTGAGCTGCGGCAACGGTTTGCATACGATCACGCTTTCCTGTGTATTCTATTGCTATCATAACATAATTCGCCCGTCCTTCCACCACAAAATGTTGCAAATTCTTTTGCCGTTGCGAACCCGAGCCCCAAACGTCCGTCTTCCCGCCGGCGCCTTCGCCAATACTAAGTCAAACCTTTAGCGCTCATTCGCTGCCATCGTCTTTTCGTCGTGGCCACGGCAAAAATGCTCGGCATCAAACCGGCGTTAATGATTCGAATTAGTAAAAAACCCGTTCCGCTTCCCGCGATCATGATGTTTCCATTACCGTCTTTCTGCTCTTTTTTCGGCAAAAAAGCTGGTCACAGCTTGTTCTTTTGCGGTATAATTTATACGCAAAGGCGATTCTTTCTTGACAGTCCGCCCATATTTTGCTACCGTACAGCCTGGACAGAATTCAGTTTATACGCCGTTGCCAAGCAGCGCGGGCACGCCGGGAAGGCGGGTGTTGCGCGCGATGAGGCGCGGATAAGGGAATTGAAATGATTGTTTATCATATCGTAAGCATCTACTTTTTCGTGATGATCCTTTCCGTCGTTTATTGGGCTTCCATCATCCGCGTGCTGAACCGCACGTCGTATACGCAGATCGCCTCTCTTCTGAGCTTGGCGATATGCTTTTATATTTTCGGCTACACCATGGAGCTGAACGCCGATACTCCGGAGCACATCCTGTTCTGGAACCGTTTCGAATACCTGGGCATCCCGTACGTGTCCGCGCTCTGGCTGACCGTCAGCCTGATCTACACGGGCCATTTCCGGCGGCACAAGCTATTGCTGATTCTGGCGATCTACGTGGTTCCCGTCATCACGATGGTGCTGCGCTTCACCAACGACTGGCATCACCTGTATTTCGCCAACATTTCTTACGTCCACTCTTTCGGCCAGCTTTTGCTGGTGCGCACCTTCGGTCCCTGGATGTACGTTCAGACCGTGCATTCCATGTCGATGATCTTCCTGTCCTTCGCGCTGTTCATACATGAATTCCGCCGCAATCAGGAACAGGCGCACGGCAAGATTCACCTGATCGCCGTCGCGACGGTCGTCGCCGCGGCCGGGCTGGTGATGGCCTACCTCCATCCCTTCGGCTTCGTACTCGATTATATGGCGGTCTGCCTGCCCTTTTCCTGCCTGATGGTCATTATCGCCATTATCCGTTACGATTTTCTCGACGTCAAATCCCTCGCCCGCAGCAAATCGTTCGATTCCAATCAGGACGCGCTTTTGCTGATCAGCCGTTCTTCCCGGATCATCGATTACAATCGCGCGGCTCGCGTGCTGTTCGACAAGGCGTCCATCGACCTGTCCCAGAACAACCTCGCGGATGTTTTTTCCGAAACGCCCGCCATGTTTGACGCCCTTCAGGGCAAGGATACGAGCGTGGTGCAGCTTTCGCCGGACGGAGAAGCGCGCTTTTATGAAATCAGCACCGGCTGGGTGGGCAAACGCAGCGCCTCCCAGGCCAGCATGAAAACGATCCGCGACGTGACCGAGGCGTATAAACTCAACCAGAGTCTGCGCAAGCAGGCCATGATGGACGAGCTGAGCGGCCTGTACAACCGCAGGGCTTTCGTGCAGATGGGCAACGAGGTCATCTCGCAGGCGATCGCCCGGGGGGAACTCGTATGCCTGCTGATGATGGATCTGGATCACTTCAAGGCGATCAACGATCAATACGGGCACCAGACCGGCGATTTCGCCATCATGCGCATCAGCCGCATGCTCCACGCGAGCTTCATCGAGAACAGCCTGATCGCCCGCCTGGGCGGCGAAGAGTTCGGCGTGCTGCTCACGGGCTACACCGCCGCGCAGGTCACGGCGCTGGTCACCCGCTTCGTGGCGGCCGTTGCCGGGCAGAGCTATACCGATCAGGGCAAGACCTATCGCATGACCGTAAGCGTGGGCGTCGGGTATCTCCGCGACGCCGGCAAGGATCTCTACGGCCTGATGCTCATGGCGGACAAGGCGCTCTACCGCGCCAAGGAGGCGGGCCGCAACCAGATGGTTCAGTACGACGAGCCTTAATACCGCCGCCCGTTTAGGGCTTTTCCACCCCCGTTTGCGGAGGGTTGCGGCCTGTCCGCTCTTTTTTTCGTCCAAAACGGCCGTGAAGGTTGACAATCGTCCAATCACATATTACTATATACCTGTTTCCTGTCGCCGCGGCGGCAAGAACTTACTGACCCGTTTCCCTACCCGGGAAGCTACGGCCTTACGGACAGCCGGGTCAACTGCCGAGTGCGGAGGTTCTTCGCACGTTTGATTGCGCGAAAGCGCAAATTTTATGAGTTGGCTACTGAATAGCCAGTTGGTTACTGATAACCAAGTGTACTTGGGTACACGCTTGTAAAACGGTCAAAAAGAGTAGTAAAAGTAAGTTCTTACTGTATAGACTCTGGATGGTCCCGGCGTGCGGGCGTCGAAACGGGCAACCGATACGGCTTGCCGTTGAGCATCAACCGCAGGATTTTACAAGATGTGCCTTGGTCGCAAAGGCGCGTCTTTTTATTTTGCAAACACGCGGAGGGCTGCACCATGGGAGAGAAATTGAAGCTGTACGGATTTAACAACTTAACCAAATCCCTGAGTTTCAACATCTACGACATCTGCTACGCCAAAACCGCGCGCGAGCAGCAGGACTACGTGCGCTATATCAACGAGCAGTACAATTCCGAACGCCTCACCGCGATCCTGGAAAAGCTGACCGAGATGATCGGCGCCGTGGTACTCAACATTTCCCGGCAGGATTACGAACCGCAGGGCGCGAGCGTCACCTGCCTGATCGCCGAGGAAAAGATGGTTTCCAAGCGCGCCGGGGAAACGATGGTCGGGCACCTGGACAAGAGCCACGTGACCGTGCACACCTACCCCGAATACCACCCGGAAACCTCCATCGCCACCTTCCGCGTGGACATCGACGTGGCCACCTGCGGAGAGATCACCCCGCTTTCGACGCTGGATTTTCTGCTGGGCAGCTTCGACTCCGACATTATCACGCTGGATTACAAGGTGCGCGGCTTTACGCGCGACGTAAGCGGCAAAAAGCTGTTCATCGACCACGCCATCACGTCCATTCAGGACTATATCGACCGCAAAACCCTCCAGAAGTACGACGCGGTGGACATCAACGTCTATCAGGCGAACATCTTCCACACCAAGATGCTCATCAAGGACATCGAGCTGCAAAACTACCTGTTCAACGCCGACGTGTACGAGATTCGGCCGCAGGTGCGCCTGGATATCGCCAACGCCCTGCGAAGGGAGATGCTGGAGATTTTCAGCGGAACCAACATTTTTCAGGAGGACACGCATTGATGGATCAGACGCGGGCGCCGCTGTACGACGCGTTGGAGGCCATGCGCGACGAACGCATCGTGCCCTTCGACGTGCCCGGCCACAAGCGGGGCAAGGGCAACCCGGCGCTGACGGCGTTCCTGGGCGAGCGCTGCCTGAGCGTGGACGTCAACTCCATGAAGCCGCTGGATAACCTCTGCCACCCCGTGAGCGTCATCAAGGAGGCGGAAGCGCTGGCCGCGGACGCCTTCGGCGCGGCGCGGGCGTTTTTCATGGTGGGCGGCACCACCTCCGCCGTGCAGGCCATGATGCTTTCCACCCTCAAAAGCGGCGATAAGATCATCCTCCCCCGCAACGTGCACCAGAGCGTGATCAACGCCATGGTGCTGTGCGGCGCGGTGCCCGTATACGTAAATCCCGAAACGGACACGCGCCTGGGCATCGCGCTGGGCATGTCCTACGCGTCGGTGGAGCGCGCCGTGACCGCCACGCCGGACGCCAGGGCCATTCTCGTCAACAATCCCACGTACTACGGCGTGTGCTCCGATATCCGCCGCATCACGGCGCTGGCGCACGCCCGCGGCCTGCGCGTGCTGGCGGACGAGGCGCACGGCACGCACTTCTACTTCGGCAGCGGCATGCCGCCTTCAGCCATGGCGGCGGGCGCGGACATGGCGGCGGTCAGCCTGCACAAGTCCGGCGGCTCGCTTACGCAAAGCTCCGTCCTCCTGTGCGGCGAGAAGGTCAACGCCGATTACGTGCGCCAGATCATCAACCTGACGCAGACCACCAGCGCAAGCTACCTCCTGCTTTCAAGCCTCGACATTTCCCGGCGCAACCTGGCGCTGCAGGGCCCGGAGCTGTTTGAGAAGGTTACGCGCTTCGCCCGCTACGCGCGGGACGAGATCAACGATCTGGGCGACTACTACGCCTTTTCGCGGGAATTAATCAACGGCGACAGCGTTTTCGACTTCGACGAGACCAAACTGTCCGTGAACACCATGGACGTGGGGCTGGCAGGCATCGAGGTGTACGATCTGCTCCGCGACAAGTACGACATCCAGGTGGAGTTCGGCGATCTGGGCAACATTCTGGCCTATATCTCCGTAGGCGACAAGACCAAGCACATCGAGCGGCTGATCAGCGCGCTTTCCGACATCCGCAGGCTGTATAAGCGCGAGCGCAAGGGCCTTCTGGAAACGGAGTACGTAAGCCCCGAGGTCGTCGCTTCCCCGCAGGCGGCCTTCTACGCCGCGAAGAAAAGCGTTCCGCTGGAAAGCTGCGCCGGCGGCGTATGCGGCGAGTTCGTCATGAGCTATCCTCCCGGCATTCCCATCCTCGCGCCGGGCGAGCGCGTGACCCCGCAGATTATCGAGTACATCCGCTACGCGCGGGAGAAGGGCTGCACGCTCACCGGCCCGGAAAGCATGGACGCGAGCCGACTCAACATCGTTACGGAGGCGAAAACCGATGGATGACCTGTGGTTCAGCGAATATCACACCCCGGACGTGCGTTTCTCCATCCGGGTCAGCGCCCAGCTGCATCAGGAGCAGAGCGATTACCAGCGCATCGCCGTGTACGACTCGCCCGAATTCGGCCGCATCCTTACGCTGGACGGCGTGCTGATGCTGACCGAGCGGGACGAGTTTATTTACCACGAAATGATCACCCACGTGCCCATGGCGGTCAACCCGGATATCCGCAGGGTGCTGGTCATCGGCGCGGGCGACGGCGGCGCGGCGCGGGAGCTGTGCAGGTATCCGGGTATCGAGTCGGTCGACGTGGCCGAGATCGACCGCCGCGTAACGGAGGTCTGCCGCGAATACCTGCCGCAGACCGCCTGCGGCTTTGACGACCCGCGGGTGAAGCCGCACTTTATGGACGGGCTCAAGTATGTACGCCATACGAAGGAGAAGTACGATCTGATCATCGTCGACTCGACCGACCCTTCCGGCCCCGGCGAGGTGCTGTTCACCAAGGAGTTTTACGGGGGGTGCCTGAGCGCGCTCACCGAAAACGGCATTCTCGTCAATCAGCACGAAAGCCCCTTCTACCGGGAGGACGCCAGAGCCATGCGCGGTTCGCACAAACGCATCCTGAGCGTGTTCCCCGTGAGCCGCGTCTATCAGGCGCATATTCCCACCTACCCTTCGGGACACTGGCTGTTCGGCTTCGCCTCGCGCGGCCTGCACCCCGTGCGCGACCTGAAGGCCGGCGCGTGGAAGGCGCTGGGCATACCGACCCGGTACTACAACGTGAACCTGCACCGCGGCGCTTTCTGCCTGCCCAACTACGTACAGGAGGAGCTGGAAAAGGATGAATAGGAACGTTCAGACCTTTCTGGGCTGCGACGCGCCTTACGAACAGGCGGATATCGTGCTGTTCGGCGCGCCCTTCGACGGCACGACCTCGTTTCGGCCCGGCGCGCGCTTCGGTCCCGCGGCCATCCGCGCCGATTCCGTGGGGCTGGAAACCTATTCCCCCTACTGCGACCGCGACCTGACCGGCCTGCGCGTGTGCGACGTAGGCGATCTGGAAACGCCTTTCGGCAACGCGGAAAAGGCGCTTACGCTGATCGAGCGGCGCACGGCGGAGATTCTCGACGCGGGCAAAAAGCCCTTCATGCTCGGCGGCGAGCACCTGGTCACGCTGGGGGCGATGCGCGCCGTGTGCAGGCGCTACCCGGACGTGCGCGTGCTGCATCTGGACGCGCACACCGACCTGCGCAGCGATTATCTGGGCGAGCCGTTCTCCCACGCCTGCGTCATTCGCCGCGTCTGGGAGCTGATCGGCGACGGGCGCATCCACCAGTTTGCCATCCGAAGCGGCGAAAAGGACGAGTTCACCTTCGCGGAGCGCCACACGCGCATGCATCGTTTCACCCTGTCCGGGTGGGGCGACACGCTTGCCGACCTCGGAAACGCGCCCGTGTACCTGACCCTCGACCTGGACGTGCTCGACCCGTCCGTGCTGCCCGGCACGGGCACGCCGGAGCCGGGCGGCGTAAGCTTTACGGAGCTGCTGAACGCCCTTTTGAAGCTCCGCAGGCTCAACCTGATCGGCTGCGATCTGGTGGAGCTGTCCCCCCACTACGACCCGAGCGGCGTTTCCACCGCCGCGGCCTGCAAGCTGACCCGCGAGATTCTCTTGCAAATGAAAGGAGCGTGACCCCTATGGGAAAATGTATGATCGTCGGCTGCGGAGGCGTGGCCTCCGTCGCTATCCATAAGTGCTGCCAGAACAGCGACGCGTTTGAGGAGATTCTCATCGCCAGCCGCACCAAGAGCAAGTGCGACGCCCTCAAGGCGAAGCTGGACGGCGGCAAAACCAAAATCCGCACCGCACAGGTGGACGCGGACAGGGTGGAGGAGTTGATCGCCCTCATAAAGGACTTCCGCCCCGACGTGGTGTTGAATCTGGCGCTCCCCTACCAGGACCTGACCATTATGGACGCGTGCCTCGCGACCAAAACCCACTACGTCGATACCGCCAACTACGAGCCGCCGGAGACGGCCAAGTTCGAGTACAGCTGGCAGTGGGCCTACCGCGAGAAGTTCCGTGAGGCGGGCATCTGCGCGCTGCTGGGCAGCGGCTTCGACCCCGGCGTGACGGGGGTGTTCGCCGCCTACGCGCAGAAGCATCAGTTCGACGAGATCCACTATATGGATATCCTGGACGCCAACGGCGGCGACCACGGCTACCCCTTCGCCACCAACTTCAACCCCGAAATCAATATCCGCGAGGTAACGGCCAAGGGCAGCTACTGGGAGGACGGCCGCTGGGTGGAAACCGAGCCCATGGAGATCAAGCGCGAGTACGACTTCAAGCAGATCGGCAAAAAGGACATGTACCTGCTGCACCATGAGGAGCTCGAAAGCCTCGGGCAGAACTTGAAAGGCATTAAGCGCATCCGGTTCTTTATGACCTTCGGGCAGAGCTACCTGACCCACCTCAAGTGCCTGCAGGACGTGGGCATGACTTCCATCGTGCCCATCGACTTTCAGGGGCAGAAGATCGTCCCCTTGCAGTTCCTGAAAGCGGTGCTGCCCGACCCGGCTTCCCTCGGGCCCCGTACCGTGGGCAAAACGAACATCGGGTGCATCTTCGAGGGCGTGAAGGACGGCAAGCGCAAGACCTATTACCTCTATAACATCTGCGACCATCAGGCGTGCTACCGCGAGGTGGGCAGCCAGGCCATCAGCTACACGACCGGCGTACCCGCGATGATCGGCGCGATGCTGGTGATGAACGGCACCTGGAACAAGCCCGGCGTGTGGAACATGGAACAGTTCGACCCCGATCCCTTCATGGACGCGCTGAACCAATGGGGCCTGCCCTGGCAGGAGGATTTCGCCCCCGTGCTGGTGGACTGATGGACGCGCTCACCCGCGACTTGAGCGCCCTGCCCACCCCCTGTTACGTGGTGGACGAAACGCTGCTTGAACGCAATCTGCAAATCCTGAAAGAGGTGGCTGACCGCGCGGGTTGCAGGATTCTGCTGGCGCAGAAGGCGTTTTCGATGTTCGCGGTCTATCCGCTCATCGGGCGCTATCTCGCGGGCACAGCGGCCAGCGGGCTGTACGAGGCGAAGCTCGGGCATACGGAAATGGGTGGGGAAACGCACGTTTTTTCCGCCGCCTATCGCGAGGACGAGTTCGACGAGATTCTCTCGACCTGCGACCATGTCGTGTTCAACTCGTTTGCGCAGTGGGAGAGGTACAAGGGCAGGGCACTGGCCGCCGGCCGCAGCTGCGGCATTCGCCTGAACCCCGAGTGCTCCACGCAGGAGCACGGTATCTACGACCCCTGCGCGCCGTACTCCCGCCTCGGCGTGACGCTTGAAAACTTCCGCCCAGAGCTGCTGGACGGCATCGAGGGCCTGCACTTTCACACCCTTTGCGAGCAGAACAGCGACGCGCTTACGCGCACCGTCGCGGCGGTGGAGGAGCGCTTCGGCGAATACCTGCCGCGCATGAAATGGGTCAACTTCGGCGGCGGGCATCACGTCACCAAGCCGGGCTACGATATCGACGCGCTGGTCGACTGCGTCGTGCGCTTCCGGGAAAAGTACGGCGTGACGGTCTACCTGGAACCGGGCGAGGCCGTGGCGCTGAACGCCGGGTTTCTGGTGACGCGCGTGCTGGACGTGGTGGATAACGGCATGCAGATCGCCGTTTTGGACGCGTCCGCCGCCTGCCATATGCCGGACGTGCTGGAAATGCCTTATCGCCCGCCCCTGCGCGGCGCGGCGAAGCCCGGCGAACAGCCGTATACCTACCGGCTCGCCGGGCCTACGTGCCTTGCGGGCGACGTGATCGGCGACTACGCTTTCGATCATGCCCTGAGGGTTGGGGAAGCGCTGATCTTCGAGGATATGGCCATCTATACCATGGTCAAGAACAACACCTTCAACGGCATGTCGCTTCCGGCCATCCTGCTTCGGGAGGCGGGCGGCGGCATCCGCACGGTGAGAGCCTTCGGTTATGAGGATTTCAAGAGCCGTCTGTCTTGAAACGATTGTCGCCAAGTGTCCAAAGTCGAGAAAAGCCAGATCTACCAAAACGAAACCGGCCGGCAGAAGCGCGTGCGCTTCCGCCGGCCGGTTTGACATAACGAATAGCTTTCCTCTGCGTCCTCCGGGCTTTCAACCCACGGCTTTCACCGTCAGCCTGAGGTTGTAGTTCCCGTCGGCCGCGTCCCCGAACACCTTCAAAAGCCTCGGCGTATACCCGGCCATTTTCCCCAGCGGGCGGGTGGAATAGACAAGGATGATGTGCGTGGGCTCGGTAATGCTCGACAGCTCGTCGAAAAGCGCGTCCAGATTGGCGCCGTAGTAAAAGGGGAAGCCCATGTTCTCTTTCAGGTACCGATGCAGGGAAATCTTCTCCTCAAAAGCGGAAACATCCAATTGAATCTCTTGCATAACGCGACCCTCCCCGGCCTAATAAAGGCGTTCAAAGCTGTTGTGATTGTCGGGCGTATAGTAGATCAGTCCGTCGTTGCTCCATACCAGCCGCTGGTCGCTGCGACGGCCGCTTTGCACGTTCACGTCGCATTCCCACCATTCGCGCCCGTCCGCGTCGGGCAAAAGCCCTTCCCGGTTGCCGAAGCTGTCCCCGCCAATGGCGCAGCCGGGGGCGACGTCGCCGAGGTTGTTTTTCTTGTTGGACCAGCCCAGTTCCTTCGCCTCGTCGCGGGTCAGGTAATTGGTGGGAAGCCTGCCGTACAGGTGCAGGTAAGCCGCCACGTCGTCGCGGGAAAGGTATGCGCCGTTCTCCCGGATATCGGCGGCAGCCGCCGCGGGTTCGCCGGTCACGACGACCTGACGGAAGCTTTCGTAGTGGTCGTCGGTGTAGTAGATCAGCCCGTCGTTGGAAAAGATGACGCGCTTGGCGTTGCGGTAGCCGCCGTCGGCGTCGATATCGCACTCCGTCCACACGCGGCCGCTTGCCGCGGGCAGCAGGTGTTCGTAGTTGCCGAAAACGTCCCCACCGATGGATTTTCCGGGCGCCACGTCGCCCAGGTTGCCTGCCCGGCTGTCCCAGCCCAGCGCCGCGGCCTGCTTTTTGGTAATGTAGTTGTCCGGCAGCTGCCCGAACGCGGTCAGGTATACGGCGACCTCCTCCAGGGAGGTATAGGAGCCGGTTTCGGCCACGGGAACATCGGCGGCGTTTACAGCGATGGTCTGCGCGGCCGCCGCGGCCGGCAGGCACAGCGCGCACGCCAGCAGTAGGCCCGTCAGCAGCAACCCCGTCGTTCGCCTGATGTGTTTCATAACCGGCCTCCCCCATCCGTTTTCCGTCCTGCTCATCCTCACAGCGCGATCGGGCTGCACCACGCGCTCCGGCCCGCTTCATCGATGATCTGGCAGCGCACGAAGCGTTCGCCGTGCTCGCGCTGCAGTTTGTAACTCGCCTGGGTGAGCCCCCGCCCGATCACGGGGCGGCCCGGCGTCCACACCAGGTTGGTATGGAAGTAGACACGTTCGGCGGGCGAACAGCGCACCGTCATCCAGCCGTCCTCCAGCGTGATCTGCTCGATGCGGGGCCCTTGGCTCGCGTAAAAAAGCCCCTCGTCCATCGCCCCTTTGATCGCTTCCGCGGAAAGGGTATCCGCCTGCACCATGGTGTAACTGACGCCCTCTTCGCCCTCGTAGGGGTGCGAGTCGTCGGAGGCAACCAGCGGGTACAGCTTGCCGTGCGCCGCGGTCACATCCAGTATTTCGGAGCTGTCCGGGCGAAGCATGGACATGGTGTTGTAGATTTCCGCCGCCGTTGCGTCGCGAAGCCCCGTGAGCGTCTCCATGGTGTTGAGCGACCAGTGCGGGTGCGCGATGATCGCGCGGCCCCCGCAGGCGCGCACGGCGTCGATGCCCGCCTGCGGCCCCAGCTCGTACATCAGGCGCGGCAGCACGTTCGCCGTCATGCCGAAGCCGACGATGTGCACCACCTCCGCGGGCCAAGTGAAGTCCAGCTCGATCCCGGTCAAAAGCAGCATCCCGTTCTCGACGCGGTTCTGGGGAATCGTCACGCGGCGGTGATCGGTGATGGCGAGAAAATCATAATCCTTCGCCCGGTACAGCGCAATCACCTCGTCGGGGGTTTTGGCGCCGTCGCTCTCGGTGGTGTGGCAATGCAGGTTTCCCTTCCAAAACGGGATGTCCTTTTTGAAGATCTCCATCGTCTGCGCTCCTCCCGTCCGCATAAGTGCGATCGCACGGACGGTCGTTGTTGTTTTGGCGGATCGCTCCGCCTGCGGTCGGTTTGTTTACAGCTGGGAAAGCACCCAGTCCATGCGGCTTTCCAGCTCGCTCGCCGTGCGGCGGTACGCGCCCAGGTCCGCGCCGAACGGATCCGCGACCGGCGGCCTGAACGCCGTTACGTTCACCCCGGGGAACCGCATGCGGATCGCCTCCGCGAGGCTCTCCCCCATCGCCACCACAAGCCGTGCGTCCGCGGCGAGGTTCCGCGTCAGCTGTCGGGCCGTGTGCCTGTTTAGGCTCAGGCCACGCTCCTTCATGACGTAAAAGGCGCCGTCGCTGGCCGTGTCGCCGTCGCGCGCGTACAGCCCCGCCGAGGCCGCCCGGTACGGAAGCCCGCGCCTTTGACACAGGTCGTTGAACAGGCATTGGGCCATGGGGCTTCGGCAGGTGTTGCCGCTGCAGATGAACAATACGTCCGTCACGGATTCGCCTCCCCGGTCGCTAGGGTCGGTCAGGACGGGTTTCCACAACGCGGAACGCCGCGGCGCGGTACAGCCGGTTCATGATCGCAAGGCCGATGCCGCCGGTATCCACCGCCTCGCAGAGGATGATGCCGACCCCTTCGTCGTCCATATCACGCAGGGCCGAGAACAGCTCGTGCGCGACGGTTTCGGGGTGGGCCAGGCTTCCCACGGGCCGGGTGCGGCACCCGGCATACCCCGGCGCATGCTCCGCGAGGGTCAAAACGCACGCTTTCTTTCCCTGCGCCTCCGCCTCGCGGTACAGCCGCAGGCAGGTTTCCCGCACGGCCTCCGGTTCGCCCCTGACCAGCGTCAGCTCGCCTCTGGGCGCGTAATGCCGGTATGCCATGCCGGGGCTTACGGGCTTTTCACCCTTGGCCAGCGGGCGCATCACGCTGGGTGCCACGTTCACCCGCGGCAAAACCAAAAGCAGCATTTCCCGCGTCACCCCGCCGGGGCGTACGATGGCCGGGGGCTCGGCCGTCAGGTCGAGCACCGTGCTTTCCAGCCCCACTTCGCAGGGGCCGCCGTCCAAAATCAGCGGGATTTGGCCGTTCAGGTCGGTCAGCACGTGTTGCGCGGTCGTCGGGCTGGGCCGCCCGCTCAGGTTGGCGCTGGGCGCGGCCACGGGCACGCCGCACGCCGCGAGGAAGGCGCGCGCCGCCGGATGGCTGGGCATGCGCACCGCGACGCTTGCGAGCCCCGCGTTGGTTTCCGGAGGGACGACCGGCTTCTTGGGCAACAGCAGGGTCAGCGGCCCCGGCCAGAACGCCCTCATCAGCGCCTTCGCGCGCTCGTCCACGTGGCACAGGGCTTCGGCGGCTTCGGGGGAGGCGACGTGCGCGATGAGGGGATTGTCGCCGGGGCGGCCCTTGACCTCGAATATCCTGCGCACGGCGCCGCCGTCGAGCGCATTCGCCCCGAGGCCGTACACCGTCTCGGTCGGAAAGGCCACCAGTCCACCCTCGCGGATGATCGCCGCCGCCTCGGCGATCGCTTCGTCCGTCGGTTGTAAGACCTTCGTTTCCATCGTTACGCCTGCTCCCCGAGGGTTTTAAGCTTCTCGGCCTGTTCCGCCAGCGTCAGCGCTTCGATCAGCGCGTCCAGGTCGCCGTCCATGATGCTGTCGATCTGGTACAGCGTCAGCCCGATGCGGTGGTCGGTCACCCGCCCCTGCGGGAAGTTGTACGTGCGGATGCGCTCGCTGCGGTCGCCCGTGCCGATCTGCCCGCGGCGGTTGGCCGCGTACTGGGCGTCCTTCTCCTCGCGCATCTTCTGGTAAAGGCGGCTTTTGAGCACCAGCATGGCCTTGGCGCGGTTCTTGATCTGGCTTTTCTCGTCCTGGCAGGTCACCACCAGTCCGGTGGGCAGGTGCGTGATGCGTACCGCGCTGTCCGTGGTGTTGATGCACTGGCCGCCGTGGCCGGTGGAGCGGTACACGTCGATGCGCAGGTCGGACGGCGATATGCTGATCTCCACGTCCTCCGCCTCGGGCAGCACCGCGACGGTGCAGGTGCTGGTGTGGATGCGCCCCGCTGATTCGGTGCTGGGCACGCGCTGCACCCGGTGCACACCGCTCTCGTACTTGAGGCGGCTGAACGCGCCCGAACCGCGGATGTTGAACACCGCTTCCTTCACGCCGCCCAGCTCCGTCATATTGTAGCTGACGGGTTCCAGCCTGAAGCGGTGGCGTTCGGCGTAGCGCGTGTACATCCTGAGCAGCAGCGCGCCGAACAGCGCCGCCTCGTCGCCGCCCGCGCCCTGGCGGATCTCCACGACCACGCTCCGGTCGTCGTCCGGGTCTTTGGGGATCAGGAGGAGCTTCAGCTCTCTTTCCTGCTCCGCTCGGCGTGCCTCCAGCGCTTCCATCTCGTCCCGGGCCATATCGGCAAAATCGGGCTGGTCGAGCAATTCCCTGGTTTCATCTATCTGCGAAAGCGTCTGCTGGTAAGCGTTATAGGCGTTCACCGCCTCCTCGAGCAACGCGTGCTCCTTAAGCAGCTTCTGGTAGTGTTCCGTATCGGCGATGATATCCGGCTGGACGAGAGCCTCGCCAAGCTCCTGATAGCGTCCGGTCATCCAATCGAATTTCTCAAACATGAATACGCTCCTTCAAGCGGGGAGGGTTACGCGGCGCGCACGGCGCCGACGCGAAAGCGACGGCAGACGGCCGCGCCCGCTACGTCGGGCTTTCCGCGCGAAACGCCGATACGACCCGCTCGTTTCCGTACAGGTCGCGGAAAACGGCGATATCGCGGAACCGCCGCGTGCCTTCCAAAAGCGCCGTCACCTGCGCGGCCTGCCCGTCGCCGACCTCCAGCAGCAGCCGTCCGCCCGCGTTGAGGCAGGCGGGTGCATCCGCGGCCAGCCTGCGGTAGAACGCAAGCCCGTCCCCGCCGCCGTCCAGCGCCAGTCGCGGCTCCCGCATCACCTCTAGCTGCAGGGAATCGCAATCGGCGCTTTTCACGTAGGGAGGGTTGCAGGCGATCAGATCGAAGCGCTCGCCCCGCACGGGCGCAAGCAGATCGCCCTGCAGAAAGCGGACTTCCGCGCCGTTGGCTTGGGCGTTTCCGCGGGCCACGGCCAGCGCGCTTGCGCTTACGTCGGTCGCGGCCACCCGTGCGTCCGGGCATTCCGCCTTCAGCGTCACGGCGATCGCGCCGCTGCCCGTGCATACGTCCAACGCTTTTGGCACGTCCCCGGCGGCCTTCAGAAAGGCGATCGCCAGCTCGCAGAGCGTCTCGGTCTCCTGCCGGGGGATCAGCACGCGTTCGTCCACCGCGAAAGGCCGCCCGTAAAAGCAGCGGGTTCCCAGCACGTAGTGCAGCGGTTCCCGCCCGGCGCGCAAAAGCAGGAGCGAACGGTAGCGTTCCTCCTGCTCGACCGTGAGGGTTTCCTGCGCGTTCAGGCGCAGGATCATCGGCTCCATGCGGGTGACGTCGACCAGCAGCGCCACCGTATCCACCTCCGGGTCGGGGACGGCCGCGAGCGTCTGCCGGCCCATCCGGATCGCCTCGTGGATCGTCATCATTCAGTCGGCCGCCGCCGTCAGCGGCTGCGCGCCTGCGCAGGCGGCAGGCTCCCCCTCGGCGACGGGTTCGTTCGCGTCGTTTGCCTCGGGAGCCTCGGGCTCCGGCCGATAGTCCGGGTCGCTTTCGGCATAGCTCTTGAGCACCGCCCAGCCCTCGGGCGTGCGTTTGGCGTGCGCGGGCATGCCGTGCAGCGCCGCGTTCATGGAGGCGATGGCGCATTCCAGCATCTCGTCCGTCGGGGGCCGCGTGGTAAGCCGCTGCAGTTGCAGCCCCGGCCAGCGCAGCGCGCGCGCCAGCCGGCTCTCGCTGTGGGCCAGGCCCTTGAGCGCCTCGTAGCTGACGCCCGCCACCACCGGCAAAAGCAGGAGACGGCTGAGCAGCCGCCACACGAAGGAGTTGCCCTGATAGCCCACCAGCGTGAACAGGACGATGGAAATGACGAACACCAGCAGCAGGAAGCTCGTGCCGCACCGCGGATGCAGGGTGCTGAACTGCCGCGCGTTTTCCGGGGTCAGGGGCAGGTCGTGCTCGTGGCAGTAGACCGTTTTATGCTCCGCGCCGTGGTACTCAAACGTGCGGCGCACGTCCGGCACCAGCGCGCAGAAAAGGATGTAGCCGATGAGGATCAGAATGCGCAGGACGCCGCTTAAGAGGTTGACCAGCCAACTCATGCTTCCGTCCGGCCAGAAGCCTTTCAGGAGCTTGGCGAACAGTTCCGGCAGCGCGAAGAAGAGGCCCACGGAGAGGACGACCGCCAGCACCACCGCCGTGGCCATGACGATCTTGTCCACGCCCTTGCCGAGCTTTTTGCTCAGCCACAGCTCGAATTTCGTGGGTTCCTCGTCCAAAATCCCCAGCATATCGGTGCTCTGCTGAAGGGTGGTCATGCCCATGGAAAGCATGGTCAAAAGGCTCACCGCGCCGCGCACGAAGGGCCAGCCCATCCACGGATGCTTCTTGGCAGGGCTTACATGAGCGTCGCGGCGAACGACGATCGTGTGATCCGGGCGGCGCACGGCGATGGCGACCGCCTCGGGTCCCTTCATCATCACGCCTTCCATGACGGCCTGCCCGCCGATATCGACGCGCTTGGCGCGCTTAGGCTTTTCTTTCATCGGTTCCGGGTCCTTTCCGCCCGCGTGGCGGGCTCTTGAGGCTTTCGACGCCGCGTTGCCGTTTCCTGCCGCAGCCGCGGCGGTTAAAACTCCCGTTTGAGGCTGCGGCGGAAAAGCCCGTCGATGGCGTCGCGCGGTTCCGCGCCCTCGTAAAGCACGTCGTATACCGCGCGGCTGATGGGCATTTCCACGCCCGTTTGCTTTTCCAGCTCCATCAGCGCCTTAACGGTGTAATACCCTTCCGCAAGCTCGGTGTACTTTTGCCCCGTCGCCACGCACTCACCGTAACGGCGGTTGTGACTGTAGGGCGAAAAAACCGTCGCCTCGTAGTCGCCCAGGTGGCAAAGTCCGTAGGCGCTCAGCTCGTTTCCGCCCAGCGCGGCAATCAGCCTGGCCACCTCACGCGTGCCGCGGCTCATCAGCGCGCCCTTGAGCGTGGAAAGGCCCACGCCGTCCAGCACGCCCGCCGCGATGCCCACCACGTTCTTCGCCGCCGCGCCGATCTCGTTGCCGATCAGGTCCCGGCCGTAATAGAAACGGATCAGCTCGCTTGAGAAGGCGTCCACCAGCGAAACTTTCAGCGCTTCGTCGTCGCTGTCGATGACCATGCAGTTGGGCACGCCGCGCGTAAACTCCTGCACGTGCCCGGGGCCCAGCCAAACGGCCGTGGGCTGCGCTTCGCCCAGCACCTCCGCGGTCACGCGGGTCAGGCGTTCGCCCGTGCCGATTTCTAGGCCCTTCATGCACAGCACGACGGGCTTGCCGCCAAAAGCGTCCGCGTCGTCCGTAAGCAGCCTGCGCAGGCTTTGGGAACCGACGGAAACCAGGTAGGTTTCCGTATCGGCGGGCAGGGCGCCGACCAGCGCCACGCTTTCGGGCAGCGTAACCATCCCGTTGGTACGGGTCTCCCGAAACGCGCGCAAACGCGGCGACGTTTCCCGCCCGTAAAGGCTCACCCGGTGGCCCAGTTTATCGGCGTACCACGCCAGAAAAGAACCCCACCGGCCGCAACCGACAACCGTAACGCGCATGCCATTCCTCCCGTGCGCTATCATATCACGAACCGCGGGCCGCCGCAAGCGCGGCGGCCCGTGCCGCGGCTGGAAAGAAAATTCTTTTTATCGCCGTTTCCGGCATGAAACGATTGCGCCTTCGGCGAAAACATTGTAGAATAAGACATAACGTCAGGGAGGTTTTACATATGCTTACAGATGGCAAAATTTGGGTGGGCACAGGCGACAACACGCCCCAATACCTGCTTGCGAGCATGGCCAACCGGCACGGGCTGATCGCCGGGGCTACGGGCACCGGGAAAACCGTCACCCTCAAGGTGATGGCGGAAGGCTTTTCCGCCATGGGCGTTCCCGTTTTTCTCAGCGATATCAAGGGTGACCTGAGCGGCATGGTCCGCATGGGCGAAAACACGGACAAGATCGCCGCGCGGCTGATGACCGTGGGGGTCAACAACTTCAAGTTCGAAACTTTCCCCACCGAGTTTTGGGACGTATACGGCGAGCAGGGGCACCCGGTGCGCACGACCGTCAGCGAAATGGGCCCGCTGCTGCTGGCCCGCATGCTCAACCTGAACGAGACGCAATCCGGCGTGCTCAACATCCTTTTCCGGGTGGCGGATGACGAAGGCATGCTGCTTTTGGACATCAAGGACGTCAAGGCCATGCTCGCCTACGTGGGCGAGAACGCCTCCCGTTACACCCTCAACTACGGCAACGTGAGCAAGGCGACCATCGGAGCCATCCAGCGTGCCGTGGCGGTGCTGGAGGATCAGGGCGGGGATCAGTTCTTCGGCGAGCCCGCGCTGGACATTTCCGACTGGATGCACCAGGACGAGGAAGGCCGCGGGATGATCAACATCCTGTCGTGCGACAAGCTTTTCCTGAATCCGCTGATGTACTCCACGTTCCTTTTGTGGATGCTCAGCGAACTGTACGAAACCCTCCCCGAGCGCGGCGATCAGGACAAGCCCCGCATGGTGTTCTTCTTCGACGAGGCGCACCTGCTGTTCAACGATTGCGGCCGCCAGCTGCTGGAAAAGGTCGAGCAGGTGGTACGCCTCATCCGCAGCAAGGGCGTGGGTGTGTATTTCATCACCCAGAACCCCACCGATATCCCCATGAGCGTGCTGGGGCAACTGGGCAACCGCGTGCAGCACGCGCTGCGCGCCTTTACGCCGCTGGACCAGAAAGCCGTCAAGGTCGCCGCGCAGACCTTCCGCGCCAATCCGGCGTTCGATACCGAGGAAGCCATTACGCAATTGCAGACCGGCGAAGCGCTGATCTCCTTCCTGGACGCGAAGGGCGCGCCCTCGGTGGTCAACCGCGCCATCATCCTGCCGCCGCAAAGCTATATCGGCGCGATCGACGAAAGCCTGCGCAAGACCTTCATCGAAACCAGCCCGTTCAACGGCGTCTACGAGGATACCATCGACCGCGACAGCGCGTACGAGTATCTGGCCGCCACCCTGAACATGGGCCGTCAGGAGGCACCCGCGCAGCGCAGCGCGCCCGTTTCCACACAGGCGCCGGTGACCGCCGCGCCGCCGGCCACCACCTTTATGGTGTTTGATCCGTCCACCAACAGCTATACCGCCAAGACGCTGGACACCATGAGCCCCCTGCCTCAGCAGCAGGCGGCCGCGCCCGTTCAGGCCGCCCCCGTCGCCCCCGCGCAGCCCCAGACGATGAAGCAGACGGTGCTGGTGCTGGATCAGGCAACGGGCCAGTACGTGCAAAAGGAAATGACCCTGGCGCTGGATCCCGCGACGGGCAACTACGTGCCCGTCGTCTCCGAGGCCGAGGCCAAAGCCGCCAAAGAGGCGGAAGCGGCGAAACTCAAGGAGGAGAAGGCCGCCGCCAAGGCCGCCAAGGAGGCCGAAGCCAGAGCCCGCCGCGAAAAGGCCGACGCCCTGCGCGACGAACGCGCCGAGCGCGCCCGCCGCAACGACAGCATCCTGGGCCGCATTAAAAACACGACCATCAATACCGCCACCCGGACCGTGGTTAACCAATTGACCCGCGGCCTGCTGGGCGGATTGATCAAGAAGTAAACCCGGCAATGACCTGCATAGGGAAAGGGGCCGGGAGCATTGCTCCCGGCCCCACAGCCTGCCCCAAAAGCCCAATCTGCGTTGTCAGCTGCGGGATGGCAAGGGGTATCACTTACGAACGAGTAAGCTCAATCCGTCCGTTTTGTTGTCGCATCGCTTCCCTGCCGGTCGCGCTGCTCTGCAAAACGTCTCAACCTTATCTCGCTAGCCGCTTCGCGGCTGTGCCCACAGGGCACGCGCTCGTTTCGGTTGCCCCTTGTCACCCTTGCTTCCTAGCATCTCGGACTTTTTGAACAGGCTGGTAGTGTGCCTGCAAAATGAGGTTAATTGACGCCCTGTTGCAAATACCCATGCCAGTTTGTTCAAACCCTGTCCGGTTATCCTTTTCTCCGGCGTTCCTTCTGCTCCGGCACGCGCGCTTTTGCGCTCCCGGCGGGTTTCACTTTTCCCGTCCCGCCCATCCGGCGCTTGAGCGCGGCTTTCCCCGCGACCGAGTACCCGAAAAAGCCGAGCGGCTTTCCCTGCGCGAAATACTTGCCGTGCGTGAAGGATACAAGCCCCATCGCCGCCTCGTCCACGCCGCCGTCCGCGCGCAGGCAGCGCTCCGCCACGCGCACGTCGACGATCTCGGCCAAAAACAGGTCGTGGCTGCCCAGCGGCAGCACCTGCGTCACCCTGCAGCTCAGGTACGCGGGCGCTTCCCCCACCGCCGGCGCGGCCGAAAGCCCCGCCGCAGGCACGGGCGTCAGCCTGAGCGCCGCGAATTTGTTCAATTCGCGCCCGCTTTTGACCCCGCAATAGTCCATCGCCCGGCAAAGCGCGCCGTTTATCAGGTTGACCGTAAACTCCCCGGTGTGCGTGATCAGTTCGTGGCTGTAGCGCTCCGGTTTTACGGATATGCTCAGCATCGGTGGCTTGGAGCAGACGATTCCCGTCCATGCCACGGCGATCAGGTTGGGCCGCCCGTCGCCTTCGCGCCAGCCCGCGTCGCCGGCGCAGCCCACCAGCACCGCCGGGATCGGCCCCAGAAAAGCCGACGCCCCGATGGAGCGGAACCCGTCTCCGTTCATTTCCCTCACCCCTTGTCCGTTTCGCTTTCGCCGTGTACAATAGCAGTTGTCTAAAGATATAAACCCGTCAGGAGGGCTTATGGCACGTTACGAATTCCACCACCGCAAGCCGCATCGCCGCAAACCGCGTCTTTCCCGCGTGCTGCTCGTGCTGCTCGTGCTTGCGCTGCTCGCCTATCCGTTTTTCGAGGCTTACCACCTAACGGTTTCCAAAACGACGCTGACGATTACCGATCTGTCCGCGAACCTGCGAGGGCTGAAGATCGTTTTTCTGACCGATATCCACGAAAGCGCCCGTTTCTCCCAGGCACGGGTGGACAGCCTCGTGAACGACATCAACGGCCTGAGTGCCGATCTGGTGCTGCTGGGCGGCGATTATGCCGACGACGGAGACGGCGCGCTCGCGTTTTTCCAGAACCTGCCCACGATCTACGCGCGTCTGGGCGTGTACGGGGTGCTGGGCGAATGCGACCGCGAAAGCCCGGAAACCGACCTGTCCTCGCTGGTCAAGGCCATGACGGTCGCGGGCGTGCAGCCGCTGGTCAACGGCGTGGCGAAGATCAAGGTAGGCCAGGCTTACGTGTATGTCGCGGGCGCGGACGACTATATCGCCGGCACGCCGGACGTAGGGTCAATCGCCGCGCAGGTGAACGAGGAGGATTTCGTGATCTTCCTCGGGCATAACCCCGACCTGCTCACCGCGGCGCTCAAGGCGGACGGCGCGGACGGCAACAACCACTGGTTCGATCTGGCGCTGTTCGGGCACACCCACGGCGGCCAGCTGACGTTCTTCGGCCTGCCGCTGATCCAGCAGCTGGTGCCGGAACTGGGCAACCGCTACCTCGGCGGCTGGCTGACCGAGAACCGCGCCGAAATTCTCATAAGCAACGGCGTCGGCACCAGCTTTTTCCCGGCGCGCCTGTTCGCCCCTTCGCAAATTCACCTGATCACGCTGAAAAAGAAATAGCGGGCCCGGTTGCGCACCCGGCCATCGAAGGCGCTTCGCTCTACTCCGTATCGCCGCCGTGCGCGCGCACGGCGGCGATACGTTCAAGCGTCGGCGGATAGAGCGGTATGGGGAATTTCATGATCGCGGCGGCCGCGCAGGCGGATGCGAAGGCGGCCGTTTCGTCGTCGTCCATGCCGCTTAGCAGCGCGTAGGTGCACCCGGCCTTGAAGGTGTCCCCCGCGCCCAGCGTGCTTTCCGGCTTCACGCGATAGGCCGCGCGCCTGCGCACGGGGCCGCCCCGGCGGCCGTAGAGCAGGTCGCCGCCCCCGGCGGTCATCAGCACCAGGCCGTCCGCTTCGGCCATGTAGCGCGCAAGCACGCTTTCGCGATCCTCTCCGGGGTACTGTCCGCGCAGGAATTCCCCGCTCAGGGCGTTGATCGCCGCATGCGAAGCCAGGTACGAATCGTGCGGGCAGTCGATGGTTACGTAGGGCAGCCCCTCCCGCACGCACAGGCGCGCCACGTCCTCGCACGCCTGCCCGAAAAACGGGTCGATCGCCGCGACGCGGCAGCCCTGCAGGTGGTCGGCGGTCGGCCGGTTCCACCGGTATCCTTCCGGGCTCTGAAAGGCGCCGAAGGTGCCCAGGCAGGTGCGCGCGTCCCCGTCGATCAGCACGAAATCCTCCAGCCCGTCGAAAGTTTCGTCGTACGTGACGAGGCTTAGATCGACCTTTTTCCCTTTGAAATAATCGAACACGCCGCCGCGGGTGTTGACGCCCATCCAGGTGCCTTCCATACGCACCGAGCAGCCG
The DNA here is from genome assembly GCA_964640955.1 of uncultured Oscillospiraceae bacterium. Lineage (GTDB taxonomy): Bacteria > Bacillota > Clostridia > Christensenellales > Aristaeellaceae > CAXXOK01. The sequence goes on from CAZXJI010000004.1 coordinate 130,220, forward strand.
AGTTCCGCGAGCACCGCCGCGCAAACGCCCGTTTCGCCGCCGATGAGGCGGTAACGGGCTTTCAGCTCGCCGTAGCCGTCCCGCGGCGGCATGCCGTCCTTCAAAAGCAGGCTGGTGGTCATCAGAATCTGTCCGTAAAGGTAAACGTCGGCTTTTTCCATGTCGTCCTCACAGTTTGCTTTCGTCGTAAACGATCACGCGGTTCTCTTCGCCGCCGTACGGATGGGCGCGGCACTCGCCGCGGAACCACCTGTACGGCTGGTCGTTTTCACGCTCTCCGCCCAAAAGCTCTTCGCAGCCTTCGATCAGCCAATCCACGACCTCCGCCGGCTCCGGGCCGCTGCCGTGGCCGGTCAGCAGCGCGTCGAACGCACCGCCGTGCTCGCGCCGGAGCGCCGAAAGCGAATCGCGAAGCGTCGCGATCGGCAGGGACTCGGGCAGTTGCATCCAGATGTGCGGGTTGGCACCGTCGCCGGAGAACAACAGCCGGTATTTGCGGTCCAGCAGCCCCACGGAGCCCGGCGTGTGCCCGTACAGCGGCACCACCTCCAGTGCGTGCCCGCCGCCCAGGTCGAACACCTGCCCTATAGCCAGCGGCAGGAGCCGCGCGGGCGCAAGCCCCGTCGTCTCCATGGCTTTGCGAATCTCGGGAAAAGCGAAATGCTCGTCGTGCAGCCCAAAATCGGCCGGATGCAGATAGGCCTGCTCAAAGAAGAGGTTGCCGTAGATATGGTCGCAGTGGCCGTGGGTGTTGACCACCGTTACGGGCAGCGGCGTAAGCCTGCGGCACAGGGCGTTCAGATCCACGTAGCCGTTGGCCGTGTCGATGAGCAGGGCGCTCTGCGTGCCGGTGACCAGGTAGCAGGTCGACTCGTTATGGTCGTTGAGCAGGGTCACCTCGTCGTTGATGGGAACGATTTGGATGCGTTCGTCCATAGCTTTTCCTTTCACACGCGATCGTCGTGTCAGCGGATCGCGATCTGTCGGCCGCCCCGGTGCAGCACGATCTGGTACGGTTTCCTCGCGTCGGTTTCCACCGTCACGGTATCGCCCAGCACCGTAAGGGCGTAGCGCGCGGCCACATCCCCGCGCGTGTCGGGGATCGCGACCGTCAGCGTGCCGTCCGCGGGCTCGTATACGTGCAGGGTCACGTTCTCCGTATAATCGTAATCGGCGCGCGTGTCGCAGTCGCCCATCGGCAGCACGCAGTTCCCGCGCACCCAAAGCGGCAGGCTGTGGAAGTCGTGCGTCTCCCGCACCCAGCGGCCGCCCTGGCGAACCTCGCCGGTCAGCAGGCTTGTCCAGCGGCCCTCGGGCAGGTAGTAATCCACGTGCCCGTCCGCATGGAACACCGGCGCCACCAGCAGCTTATCCCCCAGCATGTATTGCGTGTCGCAGGTTTCCGCGGCGATATCGCCGGGGAACTCCAGCATCATGGGCCGCAGCATCGGCGCGCCCGTTTCGTGCGCCTCCACGGCCGCGCCGTACAGGTAGGGCATCAGGCGGCATTTGAGATTAACGAATTCCTTGAGTACCACGCAGCTTTCCTCGTCGAACAGCCACGGCACCCGGTAGCTGCTGGAGCCGTGCAGGCGGCTGTGGGAGGAGAGCATGCCGAAGGCGCACCAGCGCTTGTACACGTCCGCGGGGGCCGTTTGTTCGAATCCGGAAATATCGTGGCTCCAGTAGCCGAAGCCGGAATGGCTCAGGCTGAGCCCGGCGCGCAGCGTTTCGGCCATGCTGACGTAGCTCGCGCTGTTGTCCCCGCCCCAGTGCACGGGGAACTTCTGCCCGCCCGCGGTAGCGCTGCGGGCGAACAGCATCGCCTCGCCCTCGCCGCGCTCGCGTTGAAGCAGCTCGAACACCATCTGGTTGTACAGGTAGGTGTAGTAGTTGTGCATTCTCACCGGGTCGCCGCCGTCGTGGTATTTGACGCCCCGCACCGGGATGCGCTCGCCGAAGTCGGTCTTGAAGCAGTCCACTCCCATGTCCACAAGGCGCTTCAGATGCCCGCAGAACCATCTTTTCGCCTCGGGGTTGGTTACGTCCAGGATGCCCATGCCCGCCTGCCACAGGTCGGTCTGCCACACGTCGCCGTTATCCTTTTGAAGCAGGTAACCCTTCTCCATCCCCTCGGCGAACAGCGGGCTTTCCTGCGCAATATAGGGGTTGATCCACACGCAGATGTGCAGCCCCCGCGCCTTCAGGCGCCTAAGCATTCCTTCGGGATCGGGGAAGGTGTCGGGGTCCCAGCGGAAGTCGCACCAGTTGAACCCCTTCATCCAGAAGCAGTCGAAGTGGAAAACGTTCAACGGTATGTCGTACTTCGCCATGCCGTCGATCAGCTTGTTCACGGTCTGCTCGTCGTAGCTGGTGGTGAAGCTGGTGGTCAGCCACAGCCCGAAGCTCCACGCGGGCGGCAGCGCCGGGCGACCGGTAAGGGCGGTATAGCGGTTGAGTATCTCCTTGGGCGTTTCGCCGTAGATGACGTCGTACGTAAGCTCTTCCCCCGGAAGGCTGAACTGCACGCGTTCCACCTTTTCGCTGGCGACCTCGAAGCTCACGTCGCCGGGGTTCTCCACAAAAACGCCGTAACCGCGGTTGGTCATGTAAAACGGCACGGATTTGTAGGCGATCTCGCTGGCGGTGCCGCCGTCCTCGTTCCAGGTTTCCACCACCTGTCCGTTTTTCACGTACGGGGTGAAGCGCTCGCCGAAGCCGTACACCTTCTCGCCCACGTCCAGGTAGAGCGAATCGATCATGTAGCTTCGGCCGGTCGGCTTGTGCAGCGCGCGCGCCATGCCGTGATAGCCGGATTCGGTCAGCCGCCGGCCGCGCGCCGAGTATACCACGCTCCAGCCTTTGGCGGCCTTGCTGACGATCGCGGCCAGCTCGCCGCTGCGAAAGGACACGGTCTGCTCGTCCTCCGAATACACGGGCAGGGCGGGATTGTCCTGCGTTTCAAACCGGGGGCCCGGGTCGCGCATACCCTGAAAATGGCGGACGCTCACGCGCAGCACGTTTTCCATGGGCGCCGTGAAGGTGACCGTGAGCGTCGGGCAGTTGAGCGTATCCCCCCGGCCCGTGACCGGTACCCCGGGGCACAGCACGCGCAGGCTTTGTGCGTCGGCCTGCCAGCGGTACGCCTCCACAGCGAAATTGATTTCGTACTCGGGTTTGAGCATCCAGTAGCCGTTGGTGAATTTCATATCGTTTCGCTCCTTTACGCTCGTTCCTGCGCCTTGGGCTTGGGCGTGCCGTTGTTGCAGCTCACCACGCCGCGCGTGGCATCCAGCGATACGACGGCGCCGGTTTTGAGGATCTGCGTCGCGTTTTTCGCCCCGATGATCACGGGAATATCCAGGCTCATGCCGGCGATCACGCCGTGTCCGTTTTTATCGTCGTCCTCCAGCACCAGCCCGCTCGCCTTGCGCACCAACGGCAGCAGCCGGTTGGTCGTCTGATGGATGACGAGGATGTCGCCGTCGTTGAAGGTGTTCTCCGCCTCTTCCTCGCTCCGGGCCACGCAGAGGCTGCCGCACACGGTGTGTCGGCTGAAGCCGCGCCCCGTGACCAGGATATGCCCCACCACGTGCACCTTCATGAGGTTCGTCGTACCGCTGATGCCCAGCGGCACCCCCGCGGTCATCACCACCAGCTCGCCCTCGTGGAGCAGCCCCGCCTTTTCCCCGGCCTCCACCGCACGCTCGAAAAGCTCGTCGGTGTTGTGCGCCTCCTCGATCAAAAGCGGGATCACGCCCCAGCTCAGGTTGAGCCTGCGGCACACGCACTCGTCCATCGCGCAGCAGATGATGGGGCAGTTGGGCCGGTACTTGGAGATCATGCGGGCCGTGCGCCCGCTCTTGGTTACGGTCAGGATGGCCGCGGCGCCCAGGTCGTGGGCGCTGGTGACGGTCGCGTGGCTGATGGCGTTGGTCACGTCCAGCTTGTTTTCGTTTTCCCGTTCTTTGAAACGCTTGACGTAGTTGATATCCGCCTCGGCGCTGCGCGCGATGCGCGCCATGGTGCGGAGCGCCTCCACCGGGTAATGCCCCGCGGCCGTCTCGCCGGAGAGCATGGTGGCGCTGGTGCCGTCGTAGATGGCGTTGGCGACGTCCGTCGCCTCGGCGCGGGTGGGCCTCGGGTTCTGGATCATGCTTTCCAGCATCTGCGTGGCGGTAATCACCTGCTTGCCGGAGGAATAAGCCTTGCGGATCAGCATTTTCTGAATCACGGGCACGGATTCCAGCGGAATTTCCACGCCCAGGTCGCCGCGCGCGACCATAACGCCGTCGCTGACGCGCAGGATATCGTCGATATTGTGCACGCCCTGCATGTTCTCGATTTTCGCGATGACACCGATGTCGTGCTTGCCCTTGTAGCTGAACAGCTTGCGAATCTCCAAAATGTCCTCCGCGCAGCGCGTGAAGGACGCGGCCACGAAATCGATGCCCTGCGTGATGCCGAAATGGATGTCTTCCCTGTCCTGCTGGCTCAGAAACGGCATGCTCAGCTCCGCGCCGGGGACGTTGACGCCCTTCTGGTCGCTGATTTCCCCGTCGTTCTCCACCCGGCATACGATCCGGTCGTCCGCGACGTCCGTGACCGTCAGGGACAAAAGCCCGTCGTCGATCAGGATGACGGTGCCTTTTTTCACGTCCCGGGGCAGTTCCCGGTAGCTGACGCTCACCTGCGTCTCGTCCCCCGAGACCGTATCGGTCCGGAGGGTGAAGGTCTGCCCCGTATGGAGCGTCGCCCTGCCCTTCGCGAACATGCCGATGCGGATCTCCGGCCCCTTGGTGTCCAGCATGATGGCGATGGGCAGCTTGAGTTCCTCGCGCAGCCGCTTGACCCGCTCGATGGTCCTTCCGTGGGTCTCGTGCGTGCCGTGGGAAAAGTTCAGCCGCGCCACGTCCATGCCGGAGCGCATCATTTCGCGCAGGACGTCGTCGTTTTCGGTGGCGGGGCCGAGGGTGCACACGATTTTCGTTTTGCGGTAAGCCATAAGCTTCCTTTCCGTCCTTCGGCAGACGCGCGCGATGCGGTATTATGCGGTATTATGATGTCAGGGAACGGATGTTTCCCGCGATTATTAGCGGTTTTCCGCTTCCAGCTTCAAGAGGCTTTCCTTTTTGTCCAGTCCCCCGCCGTAGCCGACCAGCTTGCCGCTTGCGCCGATCACGCGGTGGCAGGGAATGAAAACAGGCAGGGGATTGTTGTGGTTGGCCATGCCCACGGCACGCGTCGCGGCCGGGTTGCCCATGCGGCGTGCCAGCTCCCCATAGGAGACGGTCGTGCCGTAGGGAACGTCGATAAGCGCGCGCCACACGCTCAGCTGAAACGGCGTCCCGACCGCTGCGAGGGGCACGGTGAAATCCTTCCGCTTCCCGGCGAAGTACTCCGCAAGCTCCTTTGCCGCGAGAGCCGTAAGCGGCGTTTCCTTAACGGTTTCGCCTTCGTAGCGTTCGCCGTTCAGACGCAGCTCGACGATCCGTTCGCCGCGCTGCACAAGCGTCATCACGCCCAGCGGCATTTCCGCAAGGGTGATCGTCGCGCGATGCGCGCGTGCCTCCCGCCTGTCCATCCATAGGATATCCGATACCTGCGCCATGCGGACGCCCCCCTTGCTACCGTTATGCTCTCTGGCGGTTTTTCACGGGATATTGACGCGAATACTCTCCTCGCCGTACACGTGGTTCTCAAGCCCGCGCCACAGCTGATACGGCGACAGGAACAGGATGAGGCAGAAACCGGCCATCACCGCGTAGTCGCGCATCAGGTGCTCGCTTCCGTCCACGCTGAACTCCACCATCACGCAGCCCGCGACCGCCGCAAGCGCCACAAGCCAGCTTACGATCAGGCGCAGGTTCGCGCCCCTTACGCGCAGGAAGAGCGCCATGTACAGCCCAAGCACCCCCAGCGCGGCGAACCCGATCGTCCGGTGGTCCGTCAGGTCCAGCACGTGGTTCACGGGGCGGATCATCATCCACCCCACCAGCGCCGCAGCGGGCAGAAGCACCCACGCGGCGACCGTCGCCTTGCGCGCCTGACGGATATGCGCGTAGCGCGCACCGAAAACGATCAGCGCCAGAACGGGCATCAGGGCGTATCCCACCTGCTGCACGCGGATGAACCCGGCCACCATGTGTCCGTCGTCGCGAAGGCTTTCCAGCAGAATCTGGCTCGCGCCAAACAGCGCGTAGACGATCATCCCCACGTCTCCGGGGCGCGCGCGGCGCTTTTGCCTGCGCCCGAAAAACAGGCAGAGCGCCAGCATGAACAGGATCAGCCCCGCGGCCGCCTCGTAGCGATAGACCGCCAGACGGTACAGCGTGAGCGTGCCCATTTTTTCAGTCACAAACAGCCAGGGCGCCGAAGCGGTCAGCGCACCCGCGTCCATCTGCCGCCCCACGCCCAACTGCCCGTCCGAAAAGGCTTCCGCTACCCGCAGCGCGACCAGCATCAGCCCCAGCGGCGCGGCCGTCACGTCAAAAAGCGTGCCGAAGCGCACCTTGCGGATGCGCGCGGCGATCAGCGCGGCTACGACCAACCCGCACAGCGCGCCCAGCAGGCTGTAGCCGCCGTCCCAGAACCGGAGCATCAGCCACGGCTGGGAAACCGTATCCGTAAAATAAGCGTAGTTGACCGCGCAAAAGCCCAGCCGGCCAAAGGCCAGCGCAAGCGGCAGCCCGAAAAGGCCGTACAGCCGCACCGTGCCCGCGGGAAGCCTGCGGGCGTACCCCAGCGTTCCCGCAACCCACAGGGTTAAAAGCGCGCCGAGGCCGGCGATCAGCCCGTACCAATAGCCGGTAACGCCAAAGACGGTAAAGCTCATGCCGGACGCCCCTTTCCGTTACTGCGCGTCGCCCTGCCCGGTGGCGGAAGCGAAATAGATGATGTCGTTCACGGAACGCTCGCTGTAGTTGCCCTTGATGGAGAGCATCTCGTTATGGAACACCAGCGCCGAGGAATTGCCGCCGTCGAGGTTATACGCCTGCGTGCAGCCCAGCTGCTTCATGAAGGCGGCCAGCGTGGGGAGGGTGACCCCGGCGGATTCGTCGATGCGCCCGTCCACCGTGACCACCACGTAGGAAAGCGGCCCCATTTGCCCGATGGCGGCGCGGGGGTTATCGGCGAAGGGGTCCCAGCCATAGCTTGAAGCGATGTCGCACACTTCCCCGTCCATGACCAGCGCGGGCCCGAAGAAGAAGGCGTTGACGATCTCGTGATCCTTAAGAAGCGCGGTGATGCCGTCCTTCTGGTTCGTTTTGCCCGCCAGAATCAGGTGAAAGTCCGCGTTTTCGTCAATCAACAGCAGATCGTAGTTATCGCTGACCTTCTTGCGCACCGTCTCGCCCTGGCGCACGATCCAGCCGCCGGAGAACTTGCTGTAAAAATCCCCGTTGACGGCCACGACGGCGTTGACGCTTTCGGCCAGCGTCGTGGTGGGCGCCGTGCGCGTGCTGCTCAGGCCCCCGGCCACGTAGGTGCGCAGCTGCGTGGGCGAAGCGACGGTCACGTAAGCCACGTGATAGATGCTGTCGTCCTGCGTAAGCTGTTGAATTACCACGGTAATGGTATCGTCGGTATAGCCTTCATCGGTGAAGTTCGCTTCGATGGGCGCGCTGCCGACCGTATCCATATCCAGGTCGAGGGCGTTCGCCGACGGCTCCGGATCGCCGAAATCGAACGTCACGTCGCTCTCCGCGGAGCTGGCCAGGATCCGGTACGGCACGGCGGACGCGCCCGTATCGAACGTTTCCGTCTCGTCCTCGTCGTCGCCCCAGTCGATGGGCGCGTCGTTCTGGTAGCGCTGCTTGGCGTCGGGAAGAATGGCGCCCGACGGCACCACAAACGTTAACGACAGCGCCATCAAAACGACCAGCAGGGTCATCAGCGCCATCCAGCCTTTTTGAACTCTCATGTCCGGTTCGTCCCTTTCCGTCGGAATCCGTTTGATAACACGGTTTCGCTACGGTCATTATACATGATCGGCCTGCGCTCGGCAAGCGGAACGCGCCTGCGCGGGGCGGTTACAGCGTGCGCGTCTCGTCCAGCATGCGCTGCTCGTTCAGCAGCGCTTCCAGCAGATAGACGTTGCGGCACATCAACCGTCCCGCCTGCTCCACCGCCGCCACGAACTCCGGGCTCATCGTGCGCAGGCCCCCCTGCTCCGGCAGGGGGCACACCGCCCAGGCCCGCGGGTCGATCTCCGCCTTGACGCGCGCCGCGTCGCTCTGCTCGTCCTCGTACACGTGCACCCGTAGCGGAAACATGCGGCAGGCCAGCGGCCGGTGTTCGCGCGGGCATTCGCCCTCGCAGATCAGGCGCTTGCCGCCCTTATATAAGGTATCGTCGTCCGCCAGCCGAAAATCAAAGCCTTCGATCGGTTTACGATATAGCTTCTCCTCGAAGGGGAACAGAAGCATTCCGTTTTCCCCCGTTTCGTCCGCCTGGCAGCAGGCCGCGCCGCACAGGCGGCCGCAGTCAATCCTAAGCGGGGTCCGGTCGGCAAGCGCCGCGCGGGCGGCCTTCAGCTTTTTCAGCGCGAAAGGCGCGGCCAGCCAACCCATCAGCTTCCCCATTCCATCGCCTCCCCCGGCGCGTTTGACGCCCATAACGCCGTTATCATAGCAAAGGGCGCGCCGGTTTTCAAGCACGACGGGCAACTCTTTACGCAATTCATACGCGATCTTCACCCGCCCGTCCTTGCACGGGGCGGTAAAGCAGGTTATGATCGTTTCGGAAACGTCGCTTGCAACCGTTTATTCGATTGACTTTCCGCCCGGCGCGCGTTATGATTGGGGCAAGGCGGCCCCGCCGCAAGCAAGGAGGAAAACCGCATGAAGCTCGATACGCGCCGAACCGTCCGCGTGGGATTCGCGTTCCTGTCCATCTGCGCTTTCTGGCAGCTCTACGACAACGTCGTTCCCCTGATCCTCAAATTTACCTTCGGCATCCCGGACGGACCTTCCGGCATCGTGATGTCCATCGACAACGTGCTGGCGCTGTTCCTGCTGCCGCTTTTCGGTGCCCTGTCGGACAAGACCAAAACCCGCCTGGGTCGCCGCACGCCCTACATTCTGGGCGGCACGGCCGCGGCCGTGATCCTGATGAACCTTCTGCCCTTCGCGGACGGAGCGCACAACTTCTGGCTGTTCATCGTGTCGCTGGCGCTTCTGCTGATCGCCATGGGCACCTACCGTTCCCCCGCCGTGGCGCTGATGCCGGACGTTACGCCCAAGCCGCTGCGCTCCAAGGGCAACGCGATCATCAACCTGATGGGGACGCTGGGCGGCGTGTACACGCTGGTCGTCACCAAGTTTCTGGTGTTCCCGCGCGCGGACGGCACCGACAGCTACACCTGGCTGTTCGCAGCCGTTGCGGTCATAATGGTCGCAGCGGTCGGGGTGCTTTTGTACACGGTGAAGGAAAACAAGCTGGCGCAGGAAACGTCCGCCATCAATGACGCCTACGACGCCAAGGAGGCGTCCAAGCTGCCTCCGGCGGAGCGCAAAGCCGAGGAGGAAGCCAGGAAGCGCGCCAAGGCGGGGCTCAAATCCCTCTCCCCCGAGGTTCGCAAGAGCCTGATGCTCATCCTCTTCTCCGTTTTCTTCTGGTTCATGGGCTACAACGCGGTGACCACCGTGTTTACCAAATACGTGATCGTGCAATGGGGCTACGACCTGAGCACCGCCTCCAACTTCCTGATGGTCGCCACCGGCGCGGCGCTGCTGTGCTATGTGCCGGTGGGCATCCTGTCCTCGCGCTTCGGCCGCAAGCGGATGATCCAGTTCGGCGTGGCGCTGCTTGCGCTCAACTTCGCGGCGCTGGGGCTGTTCGGCAGCTTTTCACCGCTGTTGTATGTGCTGTTCGTGCTGGTGGGCGTCGCGTGGGCGACCATCAACGTCAACAGCTACCCCATGGTGGTGGAGATCAGCAAAAGCGGCGACGTGGGCCAGTATACGGGCTACTATTACACCTTCTCCATGGCCGCGCAGATCGTGACGCCCATTCTGAGCGGCTATCTGATGCAATACCTGGGATACCGCATCCTCGCGCCTTACGCGGCGATCATGGTGGCCGTGTCGTTTGTGACCATTTCGCTCACCAAGCACGGCGATGCCAGACCCGAACGGCCGGGCAGCGCGTTGGAAGCTTATAACGCTGGAGATGATTGATGTTGGCCTGGTATGCGTGGATCCTGCTGGTTTTCGCGGCGCTGTGCGCGCTGTACCTGTTTCTGATCGCCCCCCGCGCAAAACACCCGCCGGCCGATAAGCTGGTCGGCAGGTTGTACGCCCACCGGGGCCTGCACGACGGCAACCGGACCGTGTTTGAGAATAGCCCGGCCGCCTTTAGGCGCGCCGTGGAAGCCGGGTACGGCATCGAGTTGGACGTGCAGCTGACGGCCGACCATCGTCTGATCGTCCACCACGACGGCAACACGAAGCGCGTGTGCGGCGTGGACGCGCAGATCTGCCGGACCGCGTACGCCGATCTGCCGCCCCTGCCGGACGGCGATGCGATACCGACCTTCGACGAGGTGCTTTCGCTGGTCGGCGGTCGCGTGCCGCTGATCGTGGAGGTCAAACCCGACGGCAGCCCCACCGCGAACGCCGCGGCCGCCTGGAAGGCCCTCAAAGCGTACGCGGGCCCCTACTGCGTGGAGTCTTTCCATCCGCTGGCCGTGCGTTACTTCCGTCAAAACGCGCCCCGGGTGGTGCGCGGCCAACTGGCCATGGGCGGCCGCCGCAACCCGGTCGACACGGACGCGCTTTCGTTCTTCGCGCTCAAGTACCTGCTGGTAAACGTCCTGGGCCGCCCGCACTTCGTGGCCTATGCCTGCGCGGAGGACCGCAACCTGTCCATGTGGCTGATGAAGCGTCTGTTCCACCCGCTGCTGGCCGCCTGGACGATACGCGACCAGCAAACGCTGGATCAGGCGCGAAGGGAGTATCAGATGCCGATCTTCGAGCGTTTCGTGCCCGACCGGTAAAAACGCCATGGAAAAACGGACGGCGCGGAGCGATCCGCGCCGTCCGTTTTTTCTTTGCGGTCTTAGCGGATTGCCCGTATTGCGAAGCACCGCTATTCGTGGTAGAATACGGAAGGCCTCTCCTACCATATTTTGCGGTTGCATTCATCTTCGGCCTGGAAAGGCGGCGCTTCCTTGCAATTTTTAACGCTATTCTCCGGCTCCAGCGGCAACGTGGTCTATCTGTCCACCGATAAGGGCGGCGTGCTGATCGACTGCGGCATGAGCGGCCGTCAGACACTGGACGCCATGGCCCGCGCGGGGCTCGACCCGGCGTCGGTGCACGCGATTCTCATCACGCACGAGCACAGCGACCACATTCGGGGCGTGGGGGTGGTCAGCCGCAGGCTCGGGGTGCCGATCTACGCCACGCAGGGCACCTGGGACGGCATGGCCGCCTCCGTGGGCGACGTGCCCGGCCATCACCGCGTGGTGATCGAGGCGGGCGGAAGCTTCTTCCTGGACGATATGGAGGTCGCCTCCTTCTCCATTCCCCACGACGCCAACGACCCCGTCGGGTACCGTATTTTTACCGGCCGTCACAGCGTGGCGGTCGCCACGGACCTGGGGTACTTCTCCCAAACGGTCTGCGACGCGGTGACCGGTTCGGAGATCGTGCTTTTGGAAAGCAACCACGATCCTGAACTGCTCAAAAACAACCCGCGCTATCCCGCCCGGCTCAAAAGCCGCATTCTCGGCCGCAAGGGCCACCTGAGCAACGACGCGGGCGCGGAGGCGGCCGTGCGCCTGGCGCAATGCGGCACCCGGCATCTGCTGCTGGGGCACCTGAGCAAGGAGAACAACACGCCGGATATCGCTTACCGCACCGCGCATGCGGCGCTGACTTCCGCGGGCGCGGCCGTCGGGCAGGACGTAACGCTGCACGTGGCCGGTCGCGACCAGGCGAGCTTTTTATACCGGGTCTGACACCGTTTACCCGATCGGGTACGGCGGATGCCGGACGGTCCTACAGGGAGGGCGGGCATGGATTTTCGCGTAATGGATGAGGCGGCGGTTTTTGCGGGGCGCGGCTTGGCGCTGCTGGTGAACGAGGGCGACGGCGCCGCCTTTGCGGACGGCTGCCGCATCCGCGATATCCGCGGCCGCGTGCACGTGGTGGATCGCGTGACCCGGCAGGAGGATTTGACCTGTCTGTTTATCCGCGGGGGCGACGAAGCCTATTTCGGCCGCCTTTTCAGGGATGTTTTCGTGGACGCGACCCTGTTTACCCTGCTGGAAGGGGACGCTTAACCGTGGCGGTCACGATTCTCTGCGTGGGCAAGGCCCGGGAGCGCCACTTCGCGGCGGCGGTCGACGAGTATGTAAAGCGCATGTCCGCCCTGATGCCTTGCGCCGTTGCCGAAGTGGCGGACGAGCCCGAACCCAAACAGCTTTCCGACGCGGCCGTCGAACGTGTGCTTCGCATCGAGGGCGAGCGTCTGCTTTCCAGAATCCCTGCTTCCGCGTACGTGATCGCCCTGTGCGTGGACGCGAAGCAGCCCACCAGCGAAGAGCTGGCCGCAAAGCTGAACGCCCTGTTCGTTTCCGGCCGAAGCGATATTCTGTTCGTCATCGGCGGCTCGCTGGGCCTGCACGAGAGCGTACGCAAACGCGCGGACGAGGCGATGGGGTTGAGCCGCATGACGCTCCCCCATCAGCTCGCCCGCGTGGTGCTGGCCGAACAGCTTTACCGCGCCGCCAAGATCAACGCCGGGCAGCGATACCATAAATAACGTCTTTTTTTATTGCGTCTGCGCGTTTTCAAGCGCCGTTTCCACCGCTTTGAGGAAACAGTTGCTGCTGGCTGTGGCGCCGGATACCGCGTCCACGTCCGTGCGCTGTTCGGCGATAATGGCGGCCGTCAGTTCCGTGATGATGCTTTCGCGTCCGGACTGAACCTTGACGGGCGTGATCGCCGTGATTCGGTGATCGGCGACCGTCACCGTTACGTCGGTGCTCCACCTAAAGGATTCGTAGCCGCCCGTGTACGTTCCGTCGGCGATCCGGGACAGATCGACGTCCTGAATGCTCATCTCCGTAGCCGCTTTCAGCCCCAGCACGGCGTAGCCCACCATCAGCAGCGTGAGGGCCAGCAACCCGATTCCGATCCATTTGAGCGCTTTTTTCACGGCTTCTCCTTTCCCGCGGCGGCGGCCATCGCCTCGGCCACGCGATCGATCTGCCTTTGCCTGGATTTGCGCGACCAGGACACGGAGCCGGCCGCGACGGGTTGGCCGTGTTTCCCGGCGAGCAGGCCCTCCATCTGCGAAAGGGCGTGCTTCGCCCCCATCCACGCGAAGGGGAAGAAATGCGTGACGAAGCACCCGACCCTGCATCCCTGCAGGTCCGATATTTGCGCAAGATACATTTTCATCCCAGGCGACAGCGAGAACGCCCGCACGGGCGCTGCGAACAGCGCCAGGTCGTACCCCGCCGCTTCCGGCGCTGCCTCGAGCGTAACGGGAGTCGGGGCGTTGGGGTTCTCGTCTTTGACGATCACGCGTTCCAGCGTCACCGCGTGCCCCGCCTTTTCCAGTGTTTCCTTCACCTTTTCAGCGACCGTGAGCGTGTTGCCCGTAAACGAATGCACGATGATGCCGACTTTCATATTCGTTTCCCATCCTTCCGCGGTTGATCCCGCATAGAACCGAAGAGATGAACAATCGTTTTCCAACCTCATTCTACCGTAGCGAAAGAAAAGCGTCAACCCGTTCGTTTATTTGGTAAGAGCGCTGCTCGCCCTGCGCACGGGACACCGTCGATTCTCCCGGCGCGACCGAAGGGATAAAGCGACCGATGGAAGGTCAATGGAAAATGGCTAATCGATTTATGGTCCGTTTCCGAACCGATGCGAACCTTTTTCAAAAAAAAGCGTTTCCGCTTTTTCTCGCCCTTGCCCTTTTCGCCTCGCATTCGGTCGGCGCTTCGGCCGTTTCCGGCGGGGAAGCGCAAAGCGACCGGCCGGCTTCCGGCGCGCCTCAGCGCATCGTCGTCTTTCCCCTGTTCGCGGAGGAAATGCTGCTGGAGATGGTCGGGCCCGGCCGGATTGTGTACGTCGGTCACGAGTATTATGAAAACGGCGAAACGTACTCGCCTACGATGGAACTGACCAAGAACATCCAGGGCCGGTACTGGGACATGACGGACGAAGAGGAGATACTGGCGCTCAACCCCGATCTGATCGTGCTCAACCTCGATTACGCGAAGGCCTTCCCCCTGCTGTATCAGGCAAATATACCGCTTCTAATGCTGGAAACGCCCAAAAGCGTCGACGGCATTCGCGGCGCCCTCGCCATTCTGGGCGCGGAAGTCGGCGCGCCGGAAAAGGCCGCCCAAATGGCGGAAGAGATGGACGCCGGGCTTGCGCAGATCAAGGAAACCGTGTCCGCCATTCCGGACGCAAAGCGCGTGAGCGCCGTTTTCTACGAATACTGGAACAGCGAGGACGACGACAGCACCTGCTGGTACCGGCAGGACAGCTTCATCATGACAGCTCGCGCCGCCGGCGTCGTCCCCCTCGGGCCCGACACGACGGATTTTATCGACCTGTCCGCCGATGATCTGCTTACGCAGCAGAATCCCGACCTGATCACGTACGACTACACCGATTATGATACCGACGGTTCCGTTTATGATATCACGGGCCATCGGCAATGGCTTGCCCGGGAGCTGCTGGGCGATCCAGCGTTGGCGAGCGTCACCGCGATCAGGAACCATGCGCTTTATCCGATCCGGATCTGCGAATCTCAGTTTATCGTGCAGAGCGCGTTGGCGCTGGCGCGGCTTGCCTACCCCGATCTGTTTCCCGCGGAAGACTGACCGGCAAAGCGCGCCGGCTGCCCGCCGCTTCAACTGTTGAAACAAGAACGCAAGGAGGTGCACCCATGAAAGTCAAAACGCTTGTTTTCGCGCTCGTCCTCGCGCTGGCCGTGCTGCCCTTCGCGGCCAGCGCGTCGGAAGTCCAAACGGATTACACGCTGGAAGGGCTGATTACTGAAGTTGGCGACGGATACTTCATCATGGACGATCTTACGCAGGGCGAAGTGCGCGTCAACCTCGACGACACGACTGCCTACGACGGCGTGGCCGGCAAGGACGCCATGGCCGTGGGGCAGTACGTGTACGTGCGCTATAACGGCATCGTGACCCGCAGCCTTCCTCCACAGGTAACCGCCGAGAAGGTCAGCTGTTTCGTGGTCGAAGGCACGGTGGCCGCCATTCTCGGCAACGGCTTTACCGTCGAGGACGACGCGCTGTTGGGCACGGTGATCGTCCACGGCGGCGATACCCTCCCGCCGGTGTACGAGGGCGTATCCATTACGCTGTACTATAACGGCGTCCTGGCGCTGAGCTTCCCGCCGCAGATCAGCGCGGCGTACGCCGTGGTGCCGACCCTGACGGGTACGGTATCCGATGCCGGAAGCGGCGGCTTTACGCTGACGGCTGCGGACGGCACGGCGTATGCCGTGACCGTTACGGCGGATACCCAACTGCGCACGCTGCCCGCGGACGGCGAAGCGGTGCTGGTGTATTATTCCGGAGAAACGGAGAACGGCGTTACGGCGCTGGAGGTGACCCTCCCAGAGGCTCGGGAGGAAGAGAAGTCGTAAGCCGATCCCGCGGGGTGCCGTGGGCGCAGGAAGCATCGGAGACAAAAGCCGGGGTCGCGTCCTTTCAGGAACGCGGCCCCGGCTTTGATCGAAGCCCGTCCAAACTCAGCGCACGGTGGCCTCAACCCGGTATACCCCGCCCGCTTCCGCAGGCGCGGGAATGGTCTGCCCCTCGATGCGCATCCCGTTAACGCTGACTTCCACGGCGCCCTTTTCACCGCCGCTCAGGTTGCGGATGTCGATCTCGTAGGTGGTTCCGCGGAATACGCGGCGAATGTGCACCTCTTTGAGCGACGCGGGCAGGCAGGGATCGATCATCAGCCCGTCCAGCTGCGGCTTTATGCCGAGAATCGCCTGCGACACCGCGTAAAAGTTCCACGCCGCCGTGCCCGTAAGCCAGCTGTTTTTCGCCTCGCCGGGCTTGAAGCTTTCCTTGCCGTTCACGGTCTGGCTGTACACGTAGGGTTCGGTGCGGTGCAGCTGCTGATCCTCGATATAGGCGGGCGCCGTGCGGCGGTATACGTCGAAGGCGCGGTCGCCGTGTCCCAGCACCGTTTCCGCCATGACGATCCATGGATTGTTATGGCAGAACACCGAACCGTTTTCCTTATATCCGGGCGGATAGGTGCTGATCTCGCCAAGGTTGAGGTAATACCGGCGATAAGCGGGCCAGAGCAGCACCACGCCGTAGGGCGTCAGCAGGTGCTCGCGGGTTGCGTCCAGCGCCTTCTGCGCCATGCCGTTGTCCCGGCCGATGCCGGCCATGACGCACATGCCCTGCGGCTCGATGAAGATTTTCCCTTCCGCGCACCCGTCGGAGCCGACCTTGTCCCCGTTCGCGTCGTAGGCGCGCAGGAACCACCGCCCGTCCCAGCCGTGCTTCTCCACGGCTTTAACCATCTTCCGGCCTTCCTCGCGGGCGAAGGCTGCCTCGTCCGCGTCTCCGGCCGCCTCGCACAGCGTCGCGTAGTCCTCCGCGGCGCCCGCGAACATCCCAGCGATGAACACGCTCTCCGCGATGCCCGTGTCGCTGTTGGTCATGGTCTGGAAGCTTTCCCCCGGTTCGGAGGAGAAGCAGTTGAGGTTGAGGCAGTCGTTCCAGTCCGCCCGGCCGATGAGCGGCAGGCCGTGCGGGCCCAGGTTCACCGCCGTGTAGTGGAACGCCCTGCGCAGATGCTCCCGCATGGGGGCGGCCAGCGCGGGATTGTTGTCGAAATCCACCTTTTCGGAAAGCAGCGCAAAATCGCCGGTTTCCTTTACGTAAGCCAGCACCGCGTAAACCAGCCAGAGCGGATCGTCGTTAAAGCCGCTGCCGACCTCCAGATTGCCGCGCTTGGTCAACGGCTGATACTGGTGGTAGGCGCTGCCGTCGGGAAACTGCGTCGCCGCGATGTCCAGTATGCGTTCCCGTGCGCGCTCGGGAATGAGGTGCACAAAGCCGAGCAGGTCCTGGCTGCAGTCCCGGAAGCCCATGCCCCGGCCGATGCCGCTTTCAAAATAGCTGGCCGAACGGCTCATGTTGAAGGTGACCATGCACTGGTATTGATTCCAGACGTTCACCTGGCGGTTGAGCCTCTCGTCGTCGGTGCGGATGGTGAAGCGGCTCAGCAGCGTCTGCCAGTAGGCTTTCAGCTCCGCAAGGCATGCTTCGAACTGCTCCGCGGTGCGGAAGGCGGCCAGCAGCTGTTCGGCATCCCGCTTGTTGATGACGTTGGGAGCCGTAAACTTGCTTTCACGGGGGCTTTCGCAATACCCGAGCACGAATACGAAGTCCGCGCTCTCCCCGGGCGCCAGTTCCCGGCGGATGCAATGGCTCGCGATCGGCGCCCAGCCGTGGGCCACGCTGTTCTTCGGCGCGTCGTTCACCACCGCGTCCGGCCTGGAAAGGCCATTGTAGAGCCCCAGGAAGCTCTCCCGGTCGGTGTCGAACCCGTCCACCTTCGCGTTGACCGTGTAGACCGCGTAATGGTTGCGGCGTTCGCGGTATTCGGTCTTGTGGTAGATCGTCGCGCCGCCGTCCTCTATTTCCATCTCGGCCAGGGCGTAGTTGCGCTGGAAGTTCACGCTGTCGTCCAGCGCGTTCCACAGGCAGAACTCCACGAAGCTGTAAAGGCTCACCGGCTTTGCGCGGTCGCTTCGGTTGGTCAGCGTAAGGCGCGTGACCTCCGCGCGGTACCCGCGGGGCACCATGGAGCACTGCTCGGCCCGCAGGCCGTTCTTTTCGGAAACAATCGCGGTGTAACCCATGCCGTGGCGGCATTCGTAAAAATCCAACGGCGTCTGAACGGGCTGCCAGCCGGGGTTCCACACGGCGTCGCCGTCGCGCAGATAGAAGTATTTGCCGCCCGCGTCGGTGGGGATGTTGTTGTAGCGGTAGCGTGTCAGCCGCATCATGCGCGCGTCCTTGTAAAACGAGTAACCGCCGGAGGTGTTGCTGATCAACGAAAAAAAGTCCTCGCTGCCCAGATAGTTGATCCAGGGGTAAGGCGTATCGGGACGCGAGATGACGTATTCGCGGCGAGCGTCGTCGTAAGTTCCGAATTTCATGGCATGAGCTCCTTCATCAAATGATTGCGTATGAGACCGGCGGATATCGCGGCGGCGCGGGGTCCGTCGAAGATAAAAAGCAAAAACCAACGCAACGCCGCCGGTATGGCGCAGGCGGCGCGGCCCGCGCCGGCCCGGCGGTGAGGGATCATCGTTTGTCTGGGATGCAAGCGCTCCTATTTCGTTTCCGGCGGCACGGCGATCGTTTCGCCTTCGATCAGCTTGCAGGGAATGACCGTAATCTCCGGAATGGTCGTTTTGGGGCTTTCGATCAGCTCCACCAGCCTGCGCGCGGCTTCGGCCCCGATGCGGTCGGTGTCCTGCCGCACGGTGGTCAGCCTCGGCTTCATCAGTTGCATCATGGGAATGCCGTCGTACCCGGCGATGGAGATATCCGTAGGTATCTGCAGTCCGGCGTCGGCTGCCGCCTCGTACGCGCCCAGCGCCGCATAATCGTCCGAGATCAGGATGCAGGTGGGGCGGTCGCGCAACGCCAGCAGCTGCCGGGTGCCGCGGTAAACGGAAGCGGGATCGTTATATTCGCATTCCAGCACGTAGTTTTCCGGCACCGAGATGCCGTAACCCGCCAGCGTGCGGTGGAACGACCCCAGGCGGGAGTCCGTAACCGAGCTTTTCGGCCCGTGGATATAGGCGATCCTCCGGTGGCCCTTATCGTAGACGTATTCCACCAGCTGACGGATGCCGTCCACGTTGTTGGACTGTATGCCCATGCGGTTGTTGAACAGATGATCGATGGTGACGATGGGCAGCTCGCTGTTCACCAGCTGCGTCACTTCCGGCTCAAGGAAGTTGATGCAGGCGATGCATACGCCGTCCACCTCGCGGTAGTGACAGTGCTCCAGATACGTCATGGTGCTTTCGCCCATGTTGTGACTGATGAAGGTGATGTCGTACCCGCGGCGTTCCGCTTCCTTCTTGAAGCTTTCCAGCACGAAGGAGAAGAACGCGTGCGTCAGCCCGCTCTGGTTGTCGTCCACGAAGAGCACGCCCAGGTTGTAGCTGCGTTTGGTTTTCAGCGCACGGGCGTGCGCGTTGGGATAGTAGCCGATCTCCTTGGCCGCCTGGGTAACGGCCTCGCGCGTCGCTTCGCTGATATCGGTGTAACCGTTGAGCGCTTTGCTGACGGTCGATATGGAAAGCCCGCAACGTTTGGATAGCTCCCGGATCGTTACCGCCATGCCCGCATCGCCTGCCTGTCTTTAGATTTTATGGGTTTCGTTTTCATCTACATCGTTTTCGCTACTAGAGTATATCTTCCGCTGAAAAAAGTCAAGTCTTTTTACGAGATTGGCCCATCGCCTGCAAAGCGTTGCGCCGTATCGGTTTGCGCAAATCGTTCCGCCGATGCGCGGCCGGGCCGGAACGCCGGCTTTCCGAACGACCGAATACGTTTTCGTGCCCGAGCACACTCCCGAATCCGCCCTGATCCGGGCGGTTCGCACCGCCTGCGGCTCTCCCCCGACGGCATTCACGGGTACGGTTCGCCGCGCCGGTTTGCGCCGTGCGCTGCGCCTTTCGCGCGGCGTGCCGCACCCGCGGCGGAGGCAGCGCCCGCACCGCGAACGTTTGCTATTTCCCCCCGGGCATGGTACACTCTGATAAAGCCGCAAAAGCCCCACAAAACGGCTCCGCACGCATTGACATTCGCGCGGTACGCTGGTAGAATAGGCGCAATATTTATTTCGAAAGGATGAGGATGATGCTGGAAGAAGATCTTCGTACAGGGCTCACCTTCGACGACGTGCTGCTGGTACCCGCGCAGAGCAGTACGCTTCCGCGCAACGTGGACACGACCGTGCAGCTCATGCCGGGCGTCAAGCTGAACATCCCGCTGCTCTCCGCCGCCATGGACACCGTAACCGATGCGCGCATGGCGATCGCCATGGCGCGCGAGGGCGGTTTGGGAATCATCCATAAAAACATGACCGTCGAGGAGCAGGCGGCGCAGGTGGACAAGGTGAAGCGCAGCGAGCACGGCGTGATCACCGACCCGTTTTTCCTCTCCCCCGACCATCTCATCCGCGACGCGGAGGAACTGATGGCGCGCTATCGCATCAGCGGCGTACCCATCACGCGGGGCAAGAAGCTGGTGGGTATCCTCACTAACCGCGACCTGCGCTTCGAGACCGACGACAGCCGCCGGATCGAAGAGGTCATGACCAGCAAAAACCTGATCACCGCCCCGGTGGGAACGACCCTGGAGGAAGCCAAGAAGATTCTGGCGGCCCACCGCATCGAAAAGCTGCCCATCGTCAACGACCGTTACGAGCTTTGCGGGCTCATCACCATCAAGGACATCGAAAAGGCGACCAAGTACCCCAACTCCGCCAAGGATATCCACGGCCGCCTGATGTGCGGCGCGGCCGTCGGCGTAACGAGCGACTGCCTCGCGCGCGTGGAGACGCTCGTCAAGGCCAAGGTGGATGTGATCTCCATCGATACGGCGCACGCCCACAGCAAGGGCGCGCTGGACATGATGCGCGACATCCGCGCGGCGTTCCCCGATATTCCCGTGATCGCCGGCAACGTGGCCACGCAGGAGGCCACCAAGGCGCTGATCGAGGCCGGAGCCAGCTGCATCAAGGTGGGCATCGGGCCGGGAAGCATCTGCACTACGCGGGTCATTTCCGGCATCGGGGTGCCGCAGATCACCGCGGTGGCCGATTGCGCCAAGGAAGCCGACAAGTACGGCATCGGCGTTATCGCCGACGGCGGCGTCAAGTATTCCGGCGACATCCCCAAGGCCATCGCGGCGGGCGCGAAGGCCGTGATGATCGGCAGCCTTTTCGCCGGCGTGGACGAGAGCCCGGGCGAAATGGAAATCTATCAGGGCCGCAGCTTCAAGGTCTACCGCGGCATGGGCAGCCTGGGCGCCATGCAGCAGGCGCACGGCAGCAGCGACCGCTATTTTCAGGAGAACGCGCCCAAGCTGGTGCCGGAAGGCGTGGAGGGCCGCGTGCCCTACAAGGGCCAGCTGAGCGATACGGTCTTCCAGCTCATCGGCGGCCTGCGCGCGGGCATGTTCTACTGCGGCACGCCGACCATCGAGGATCTCCGTCAGAACGGCCGCTTCATCCGCATCACGGGCGCGGGTCTGCAGGAGAGCCATCCGCACGATATCGCCATTACCAAGGAAAGTCCGAACTACTCCCGGCAGGGCCTGTAATCGGGTCTGGAAAAGCCAAAAACACGGCGAAGCGCCCCCGTTCCGGGGGCGCTTCGCCGTGTTCGTTCCGAATTTATTCCTGCTCTTCCCGGTCTTCCTTCGCCTTGGTCTCCTCCGTGTCCGGAGGCGGCTTGGGTTGTCTGCGCAACAGCGGCTTTTTCACGTTGCGCGGGCGCATCGGTTCCCAACGGATGCCGCGGGCCGCGTCGTCCGCTTCCAAAACCACCTTGAGGATGTTCAAAAGGATCGGGCCTACGATCAGCCCCAACACGCCCATGATCTGGAACCCGGCGAACATGGCGATCATCGTCGCCAGCGGGTACAGCCCGAGGTTCGCCCCCACGATCCGCGGTTCGAACACCTGGCGGATCAGCACCGTGCCGATGTAGGCGGCCGCGAAGAAGATGCCGTCGCTCACGTTGCCCAGCACGAATTCCACAAGGCTCCAGGGAATCAGGAACAGTCCCGCGCCGATCACGGGCAGGGCGTCCGCCGCGCCGATCAGCACGCCGAACAGAAGTCCGTATTTCACCCCGTAGAGGGTGAACGCCACCACCAGGAAGATCATGATGATCAGCGATACCGTCAACTGGCTTTTGATCTGTCCGAACAGGGAGCGGAACAGGTTGTTTTTAAGCAGGATGCTGTGCCGCTGCACGCTTTTGGGAAACGTACGGCGAAAGAAATCCAGGATCCGGTCGTGATCGACCGTCATGTAAAACGTGCCCATGATGGTCAGCACGATGCTGAGCAGAATGCCGGGGATGGACGTCGCGGCGTTCACGGCGCCGCTTGTGAGCGCCGCGGACAGCGACCCGGCCGCCTTCACGGCGCTGTCGCCCAACGAGGAAAGGCTGCGGTTGATCACATCGATGATGGAAGCCGGGAGCACGTCCGAATACTGCTGGTATACGCCGCGCAGGTAAGGCAAAGCCGTATCGCTCAGCCACCCGACGAAGGAGGGCGCGCTTCTCGCCAGCGAGGCCAGCTCCCTGAGCAGCCTGTGCACCAGCAGCGAAAGCCCCACGCCCAGCACGCCGAAGAGGAGGATCATCGCGACCAGCGTAATCAGCCAACAAGGGATGTGCAGCCGGCTCGTGCCGCGTTTGCAAAGCCGGACCAGCGGCATCAGGATCATGGAAAAGAGCGCCGCCAGTATGAAAGGCCAGCAAAGCGGCACCGCCAGCACGAACAGCCACGTGACCAGCAGCGTAGCGGCCACCAGCCCGGCCTTGCGCGGCAGCCCGTTCATCCGCTCGTTCCATTTCCGCAGGCGTTCCAGTAGGGTCGTCATGGTTTGCGCCTCCATGCGCTTTCTCCGGGCACTCCCTTACGGGGAACCCCGGGCATTCGGCGTGGTCGGGCGTTCATCGGAGGTCGGTTTTGAGGCGCGTTCACCGGTTTGATACGGGTGACAAGAAACGCCTGTCTATTCGCCGCCGTCGGCCGGGATGAGAATGACCTCCACCTCGCCGGTCGTCGCCTCAACGGAGGAGTCTCCGTCGCTGGGCACCGACGTCGTATCGGTACTCGCGTCATCCGACTGGGTTGCGGCCTTGTGCGAAGCGATACGCGCCTCGTACTCGGCCTCGGTAATCACGCCCCGGTCGAGGTTCTCCTTGTCGATGACGCTCTTGCGCTTCACGGGCGTGCAGCTGGGGCAGGGTTCCAGATCGGCGTAAATGCCGGTGTCCAGCTCCGCATAGGTAAACGCGGTCAGGGGGCAGTACTTGCTGCGCACCGCCGCACAGTTGGCGTAGGAATGGTAATACTGACCACCGTCGGGGTTGTAGTACAAAAGCGTGTCGTCGGCCGGGTAGGGTATCTCCCGTCCCGCGTCGTCCCAGATGATGATCTTGGTCTTGCGCTTGAGGTTGTTCCACAACCACGTCTGGTCCAGGCCGTCCTCGTTGGGCAGGCGCGCCACGCGGATGCACCCGTGGCTGGCCTTCTGGCCCAGCTGCGCCTCCCACTTGGTGTAGCGCTTGGTACCGTCGGCCAGAATGTTACAGGGCACCTCGTGCATTTTGTCGCCGTTGTTGAAGCGGATGGCCATATCGCAGTACATGCCTTCGCTGTCGAACCCGCCGCTCCAGCTGATGGCCAGGTACTCGCCGGCGGCCGTCTCGTTATAGGGCTGTTCGTCGTTGGGCAGGCCCGTGGAAACCGCGCAGGAGCTGAAATACTCCCCGTCGATGAACACGTACAGCCGCTGGGTCAGCTTGTCCACGATGACGCCGTAATGCTCGTTGGGGGTCACGGTCTTGAGCAGCTTGGTTTTCACGTACCCGCGGATGATACGGTTGTAGTAGTCCAGCCCCTCGATGAGCGTCCAGCCGTCCTCGTCGTCGCCCAGCACGTGCACCGCGGCGGACGCGCCGTTGATAAAGCCGCCGAGCTTATCTTCGTTAACCTTTTCACCGCCCGGCGTTTTGAGCGGGTAGACCGACTCGGTCTCATCCACGTCCAGGACGGTGATGGGCTGCATCAGCAGATCCCAGCAGGCCTGGGTATCGGTAATATCGTAGGCGAAATCATCACCGAACCAGTCCTCGCCGGTCTGGTAGCCTTCCAGCCATTCCGCTACGGTTTTGGCCTGGGCGGATTGCCCGGGCATCAGCAGCACCGCGAAGATCGCGGCGGTTACCAGCAGGGCCGAGGTGCGTTTGAACAGGGTGGAAACCTTCATGGAGACCTCCTCGTGCTTCGTTCGTCCCCTCAAATGCGTGTGATGGGGGTTCGGCGCGCGCCGTAAGATCACTGCGTTTTCTGGCGGTCCTTTTCACGCAGCTCCACGCGTCGAATCTTGCCGCTGATGGTCTTGGGCAGCTCGCTGACGAACTCGATGACGCGCGGATATTTATAGGGCGCCGTGGTGTGCTTGACGTGCTCCTGCAGCTCCTTTTTCAGCTCGTCGCTGGCGGTGTAGCCGGGTTTGAGCACGATCGTCGCCTTGACCACCTGCCCGCGCAGAGGGTCTGGCGTGGCGGTGATGGCTGTTTCCAGCACCGCGGGATGCTCCAGCAGCGCGCTTTCCACTTCGAAGGGCCCGATGCGGTAGCCGCTGGATTTGATCACGTCGTCGGCGCGGCCCACATACCAGTAGTAGCCCCACTCGTCGCGCCAGGCGGTATCGCCGGTGTGGTAGATGCCGTTGTCCCACACGGTCTTCGTGAGCTCGGGATTCTCGTAATAGCCGGAGAACATGCCCACGGGCGCCTCGCCGTCACCGGTGCGCACGACGATCTCCCCCGTGATGCCTGCCGGGCAGGACCTGCCCTCTTCGTCGACGATATCCACGTCGAAAATGGGGCTGGGCTTGCCCATGCTGCCGGGGCACACCTTCATAAACGGGAAGGTCGCCAGCGTCACCACCAGCTCCGTCTGCCCGAAGGCCTCCAGAAGCGGGATGCCCGTGCGCTTGATCCACTCGGCCGCCATATCCGGGTTCAGGGGTTCGCCCGCCACCGCGCAGTGCTTGAGCGCGCTCAGGTCGTAACCGGCGAAGTTCTCCTGCAGGATGTAGCGGTACATGGTGGGCGGTGCACAGAAAGAGGTTACCCCGTAATCGCTCATCTGACGCAGGATATCCTTGGGGATGAAGCGTTCGAAATCGTACACGAACACGGCGCTGCCGGTAAGCCACTGCCCGTAGAGCTTGCCCCACACGCTTTTGGCCCATCCGGTCTCGCTGATGGTGAAGTGCAGGCCGCCGTCGACGCACTGCTGCCAATAGAGGCTGGTCACGATGTGCCCCAGCGGATAATAGCAGTCGTGCGTCACCATCTTGGGCATGCCGGTAGTGCCGCTGGTGAAGTACAACAGCATGGGATCGTGGTTTTGCGGGTAGGCGTCGCCCTCGGGCTTCACCCACGTGGCGGAGCAGCGGGGCATTTCGCTTTCGTAGCTGTGGAAACCCTCGCGCTCGCCTTTCAGCACGATCAGCGTTTGTAGCGTCGCGCATTTTTCGCGAGCGATCTCGGCGGACAGCAGCACGCTTTCGTCCTTGTGGCTGATGATGGCCGCCTTGACGCCCGCCGCCTCCACGCGGTAGAGAATATCCTTTTCGGTCAGCAGGTGCGTGGCGGGCACGGCCACCGCGCCCAGCTTGTGCAGCGCCATGAGGACCGGCCAGAATTGCAGGTGGCGCCGCAGAATGACCAGCACCTTGTCGCCCTTTTCCACGCCCAGCGACCGGAACAGGTTGGCGGCACGATCGCTTTCCTCTTTGAGCATCCCGAAGGTATAACGTACGCAGGCGCCGTTTTCATCCGTCCAAAGCACCGCCAAGCGCCCCGGCTCCTCGGCGGCGATGCGGTCGGCCACGTCGTAGGCAAAATTGAAGCTCGCCGGCCTGCGGATGCGGAAACGTTTGTTGAAGTCGTCATAGGTCGCGTATTCCACGGGGCAGTCCAGATAATCCAGATAGGGCGGTTTCATCACGCTTTCGCTCCTTCCTTGATCACGACGGCGATGAAGCGGCAGTCGCCCTCCAGCGCGTACATCACGTGGGGAATGGAGCTGTCGTAGTAAACGCTGTCCCCGGCTTTGAGGTACAGCTCGTTGCCGCCCAGGATAATCTTCAGCTGGCCGTCCAGCACGTAGTCGAACTCCTGCCCCTCGTGGCTGTGGGCCTGCTTTTCGGTGTCCGGCCCGTCCTGCTTGACGGTGACGATAAACGGCTCGGCCAATTTATCGCGGAAATTATAGGCCAGATGATGGTATTCGTACTGCTCGCGGCGGTTGAAACGCAGCCCCTGCCCCGCCCGCGTCAGAATATAGCCGTGCAGCTTGGGGCTTTCCCCCGTGAGCAGATCGCTGATGTCCACGCCAAGCGCCTCGGCAATGTTGAACAGATGCGAAAAGCTGAAGTCGCGCGTACCGGTCTCGTACGCTTCGTATTCCTCCAGGCTGATGCCCGTTTTTTCCGCCACCTGCCGGGTCGTGAGGCCGGCGATATCCCGCAGATCCCTAATTCGCAGGGCAATCAGCCCCAGTTGTTCCGCGTTGTCCGCCATACCGGTCGCCTCCCTGTAATTTGCTTGCGGCTTCGTAAACGAGCCGCAACGCAGGTAGCATACCATGGAAAACGTTTGAATGTCAAGGCGCGCACGGGCGCGGGGAACCTGCGGAGGCGTTCGTTTTTCCCGTCCGCGCGACTTTTGCGCGCCGCGCGTCCGTGCGGGGACGGAAATGTAAAATTGCCGTTGCGTCGCGTCCGTTTCCCCGTGCCGGCTGCGGTGGGTCGGACGCGGGTGCCTTGCCGGTCCGCGCGGGGCGCGGACGTTGACACCGCCCCGTGTTTTGAAGTATGATAAGTATTCGGAAATCCATTCCGCCCGCCGCACATCGACGACGTGCATTCGTTTCCATCGTTTCGCATATCGGCCGGTTGCCGTACGTAAGGAGAATGGAAATGTCGACGCTCAAACAGAGGATCAAAGACCGCAGCGTGACCCTGGGGGTCGTGGGCCTGGGGTACGTCGGCCTGCCGCTCGCCGTTGAGAAGGCCAAGGCGGGCTTTACGGTGATCGGCTTCGATATTCAAAAGGAAAAGGTCGATATGGTCAACCGCGGCCATAACTACATCGGCGACGTGGTGAGCCACGATCTGGAAGAGATCGTCAAAAGCGGTCATTTGAAGGCCACCATGGACTTCGCTTCCGTCGCCAGCTGCGACTGCGTGTGCATCGCCGTGCCCACGCCGCTGGACGGGCACCAGCAGCCGGATATCAGCTACGTCCGCTCCTCGGTTGAGAGCATTACTCCCTACGTGCATAAGGATATGCTCATCGTGCTGGAATCCACCACCTACCCCGGCACCACCGAGGAGCTGCTCAAGCCCATTCTGGAAAAGAGCGGCTACCGGTGCGGCGTGGATTTCTTTCTCGCCTTTTCGCCGGAGCGGGTCGATCCCGGCAACGCCGTGTACAAAACCCGCAACACCCCCAAGGTGGTCGGCGGCGTGACCCCCGAGTGCACCGATATCGCCGCCACCCTCTACGAGGCGGTTCTGGAGGCGCCGGTGCACCGCGTGTCCTCCCCGGCGATCGCCGAGATGGAAAAAATACTGGAAAACACCTACCGCAACGTGAACATCGGACTGATCAACGAGCTGGCGATCCTCTGCGACAGGATGAACATCAACATCTGGGAGGTCATCGAGGCGGCCAAGAGCAAGCCCTACGGCTTTCAGGCCTTTTATCCGGGGCCGGGGCTGGGCGGGCACTGCATTCCGCTGGATCCCTACTATTTAAGCTGGAAAGCGCGCGAGTTCGGCTTTCACACGTCGATGATCGAATCCAGCATGATCATCAACGATCGGATGCCGGAATACTGCTGCCAGCGCGCCATGCGCGTGCTCAACGAGCACAAAAAGGCGCTCAACGGCTCCAGGGTGCTGGTGCTGGGCGTGGCCTACAAGCAGGATATCGACGACTACCGCGAAAGCCCCGCGCTTCGCGTCATCGACTGCCTCCGGCAAAGCGGCGCGGAAGTGACCTACTACGATCCCTACGTGCCCGTGTGCCGCTACGAGGGCGCGACCTGGGAAAGCCTTCCGGAGCTGACCGCGCAGGCGCTGGCCGAAAGCGATCTGGTCATGGTGACCGCCGCGCACACGACCGTCGATTACGATTTTGTGGCGGAGCACGCGCCGCTGATCTTCGATACGAAAAACGCGATGAAAAACGTAACGAAACGCGACAATATCCGCGTGCTGTAAGGGGGATTTCCGTCTCATGAACCAACGCTTGCGCTACGCGCTGATCGGCTGCGGGCGCATATCGCCCAACCACGTCGCCGCGGCGGCGCACAACCGCGACGCGCTCGAATTTTGCGCCGTGTGCGATTTGATCCCCGAACGGATGGAAACCGCGCTCGCCCAGCTGCCCGAGTCCGATCGCGCGAAGGTGAAGCGCTATACCGATTACAGGCGGATGCTTGCCGAGGTCAAACCGCAGTTGGTCGCCGTGGCCACCGAAAGCGGCCGTCACGCCGCCGTCGGGCTTGACTGCGTCGCCGCGGGCGCGAGCGTCATTATCGAAAAGCCGCTGGCGCTGAGCATGGCCGACGGCCGGGCGCTGATCGAAGCCGCGAAGGCGGCAAACGTCAAGCTGTGCGCCTGCCACCAGAACCGCTTCAACAAATCCATCCAGAAGATACGCACGGCGGTGGACGAGCAGCGCTTCGGGCGGATGCTGCACGGAGCGGCGCACGTGCGCTGGAACCGCGGCAAGGGCTACTACGAGCAGGCTCCCTGGCGCGGCACCTGGGCGCAGGACGGCGGGGCGCTGATGAACCAGTGCATCCACAACATCGACCTGCTTCGCTGGATGATGGGCGACGGCGTGGACGAGGTGATCGCCTATACCGACAACCTCCAGCACGACTACATCGAGGCCGAGGACCTGGGCATCGCGCTGATCCGCTTTTCAAACGGCGCTTACGGGCTGGTGGAGGGCACGACGAACGTCTACCCCCACAACCTGGAGGAAACGCTTTACCTTTTCGGCCGGGACGGCACGGTGAAGGCCGGCGGCAAGAGCGTCAATATCATCGAGGAATGGGATTTTCGCGACGGGCGGGGCGACCCCGCGACCATCAAGATGGAATGCGGCGAAAATCCCCCCAACGTTTACGGTTTCGGCCACACACCCCTGTATGCGGACATGGTGCGCGCGATCCTCGACGACCGTCCGCCCTACGTGCCCGGCGAGGCGGGGCTGCGCGCGCTGGAACTGGTGCTGGCCATCTACCGGAGCGCCGCGGAGCACAGGCCGGTCAAACTGCCGCTTGACGACTGCGCGACGACCGACTTTATCGGGAGGTTCGACCGATGAACATTCACCCGACCGCCGTCGTGGACGAGGGCGCCGTGATCGGCGAAGGCACGCGCGTGTGGCACTTCACCCACGTGCAGTCCGGCGCGCGCATCGGCAGAAACTGCGTGCTGGGCCAGAACGTTTACGTGGGCGCGGGCGCGGTGATCGGCGACGACTGCAAGCTGCAAAACAACGTGAGCGTCTTCTCCGGCGTCACGCTGGGCAACGGCGTTTTCTGCGGCCCCAGCTGCGTATTCACCAACGACCTTACGCCCCGCGCGCGCTTTCCCAAGGGCAGCGCGCGCTTCCTGCCCACCCGCGTGCTGGACGGCGCGAGCATCGGCGCGAACGCGACCATTGTGTGCGGGCACATCGTCGGTAAAAACGCGCTGATCGGCGCGGGCGCGGTGGTGGTCTGCGACGTGCCCGACCACGCGCTGATGCTGGGCGTGCCGGCCACGCAGCGGGGCTTCGTGTGCACCTGTGGCGAAAGGCTGGACGGCCTCAAGTGCGCCGCGTGCGGACGGCTGTACATGCCTGTCGGCGAAGGGCTGGCCGAGGTGCAGGCATCTTTGAAGGAACCGAAATAATCCGATCATAATCCCTTTCCGGCCGGACGCCGTCGTTTGGGCGCCGGACGCGCTTGTTATGACAAGGACGTATGGAGGTGAGCGTATGCTATACCATGCTTTGGGGAAAACCGGTATCCGCGTATCCGCCGTCGTGTTCGGCGGCATCATCAATATGGACGAGACGCAGGCGCAGGCCGACCGCTACGTGGCCGGGGCGATCGACGCGGGGGTCAACTACTTCGACGTGGCGCCCACCTACGGAAACGCCGAAGAACGGCTGGGCCCCGCGCTCGCGCCTTACCGCAAGGACGTGTATCTGGCCTGCAAAACCGAGGAACGCGATGCGCAAGGTGCCCGCGAAAAGCTGGAGGATTCGCTTCGAAAGCTCAAAACCGATCATTTCGACGTTTACCAGCTGCACGCGCTGACGACCCAGGAGGATCTGGACCGGGCTTTCGGCCCCGGCGGCGCGATGGAAACGGTGCTCAAAGCCAAACGCGACGGCGTCATCCTGAACATCGGCTTCTCCGCGCACAACGAGGACGTGGCGCTGAAGGCGCTGACGATGTTTGATTTCGACAGCGTGCTCTTTCCGCTCAACTGGGCGCTGGGCATTCAGCGCGGCTGGGGCGACCGCATTTCCGAAGCGGTGAAGGAGCGGGGTATCGGGCTTCTGGGCATGAAGTCGCTCGTGCGCCGCAGGTGGCGCGAGGGCGAACCACGGCCCTACCCCAAATCCTGGTGCCAGCCCATCTGGGGCGACGAAGCGCTCGGCGTGGCCGCCATGAAGTACGCGGTGTTGAAAGGCGCGCAGACGCTGGTGCCGCCCGGCAACCACGAGCACTTCTCCTTCATGCTCAGGCACGCGGACGAAGCTTTCACAAAGCCGCTGACCGACGAGGAATGGGCGATGCTTCGCCGCGAGGCCGAAGCGGCCACGAACGAGCTGATCTTCTGAAACATGCATGGCCTTGGGGAGCGGGTGAGACGCCCGCTCCCCAAGGTGTCAAAAAACCTCGTTTTGCAGGTACACTGCCAGCCTGTTCAAAAAGTCCAAGATGCTAGGAAGCAAGGGTGGCAAGGGGTTGAGCTTACTCGTTCGTAAGTGATACCCCTTGCCACCCCGCAGCTGACAACGCAGATTGGGCTTTTTCAACAGGCTGGGAGCGGGCGAAACGCCCGCTCCTTTCGTATTTCGTTTTCTTGCTGTCCCGCAGGTTTCTGTTTCAGACGGAAAATGCGTCGGGCGTCTTGCCTGATACCATATCTTGTGCTACTATAATACGCACAGCACAACTTATGGGAGGGCCCACATGGATATCATCAAACGTGACGGCCGAAGCCAACCTTACCAGCCCCGGAAAATCAAAGAGGCGGTGCGCAAGGCGTTCTTAAGCGTGGACGGCACCGCGCCGGAGGAAGTCCTCAGCCGCGTCACCCGGGCGGTGGAAGGCAAGATCACGGCGCTTCCGGGTCCGGTGCAGGTGGAGACCATACAGGACCTGGTGGAGCAGACCCTGATGGAACAGGGATACTATCAACAGAGTAAAAACTACATTCTCTACCGTAGCGTCCATGCCCGCCGCCGCGAGCTTCGCCGCCGCATCGTTTCCTATTTCGAAGATTCGGCCGCGCTGGACGCGACGCTGCAGAAAATACAGCGCGATTTCCCCGGCGAGGGCTACGACCTGGGCCGCCTGGAAGAGCGTTTTGTTTCGTTCCTGAAGTCCGACATGCCCCGGGCGGAGAAGCGGGATATGCTGGTGAAGGCCGCGGTGGAGCTGACCACCCAGCAGTCGCCGCAGTGGGAATTCATCGCCGGAAGGCTGCTGATGCTCAAGTTTCAGGCGGAACTCGCGCCCGTTCTGGCGGAGTACGCGCTGAAAAGCTTTTACGACAAGGTGCGTTTCCTGACCGACCGCGGCCTGTACGGCGCCTATATCCTCCAAAGCTATTCCCGGGCGGAGCTCGACGAAGCCGCGGCGTACCTGGTCGAAGGCCGCAACGAGCTGCTGAACTTCTCGGGGCTCGACCTGCTTTTGCGCCGTTATGTGATCCGCAGTCACGAAAACCGGCCGCTGGAAACCCCGCAGGAGATGTTCCTGGGCATCGCGCTGCATCTGGCGATGCCGGAGAAAACCGACAGGCTGTTGTGGGTGCGCCGGTTTTACGATATGCTGAGCACCCTCAAGGTCACTATGGCGACCCCTACCCTGTCCAACGCGCGCCGGCCCTTTCACCAGCTCTCCTCCTGTTTCATCGATACCGTTCCCGACAGCCTCATCGGCATCTACCGCAGCATCGACAACTTCGCGCAGGTCAGCAAGTACGGCGGCGGCATGGGGCTTTACTTTGGCAAGGTGCGTGCGCGCAACAGCTCCATCCGCGGGTTCGAGGGCGCGGCGGGCGGCGTGGTGCGCTGGATACGCCTGGCCAACGATACCGCCATCGCCGTGGATCAGCTGGGCGTGCGGCAGGGCGCCGTGGCGGTCTATCTGGACGCGTGGCACAAGGACCTGCCCGAGTTTCTGCAGCTTCGCACCAACAACGGCGACGAGCGCATGAAGGCGCACGACGTGTTCCCCGCCGTGTGCTACCCCGACCTGTTCTGGAAAATCGCGCGGGAGGATTTGGACGCGGACTGGTACCTGATGTGCCCGCACGACGTCTATCTCGCCAAGCGCTATTGCCTCGAGGATTACTGGGGCGAGGAATGGGAGAAGCGCTACCGTGATTGCGTCGCCGATCCGGCGATCGCAAAGCGCGTCGTGCCCATCAAGGAGATCGTCCGCCTCGTCATCAAGAGCGCGGTGGAAACGGGCACGCCCTTCGTGTTCAACCGCGACGCCGTTAACCGCATGAATCCCAACGGGGACAAGGGCATCGTGTATTGCAGCAACCTCTGCACCGAAATCGCCCAGAACATGAGCGCTATTTCCGAAGTGGAGCAGCGGGTGGAAACGGTGGACGGCGAAACGGTGGTCGTGACCGTTACCAAACCCGGCGACTTCGTGGTGTGCAATCTGGCCAGCCTCTCGCTGGGGTACATCGACGTGGACGACGACGCGGAGATCGAACAGCTTACCCGCAGCGCCGTGCGCGCGCTGGACAACGTGATCGACCTGAACTTCTTCCCCCTTCCCTACGCCAAAATCAACAACCTTCGCTACCGCCCCATCGGCCTGGGGGTCAGCGGCTATCACCACATGCTGGCGAAACGCGGCATCGCCTGGGAAAGCGAGGAGCATCTGGCCTTCGCCGACCGGGTGTTTGAGAAGATCAACTATTACGCCGTCTCCGCCAGCTGCGAAAACGCGGCCGAAAAAGGCGCCTACGCCCTTTTTGACGGCAGCGACTGGCAGACCGGCGCCTATTTCGACAAGCGCGGCTATCACAGCCCCGTCTGGCAAACCCTGCGGGCGCGCGTGGCGAAGCAGGGCATGCGAAACGGCTGGCTGCTGGCCGTGGCCCCCACCAGCAGCACCAGCATCATCGCCGCGACGACGGCCGGGGTCGATCCGCTGATGAACCGCTTTTTTCTGGAAGAGAAGAAAAACGGCCTCGTGCCCCGCGTGGCACCGGAACTGACCGAAGCGACTTACTGGTATTACAAGAGCGCCCACCATATCGACCAGACCTGGTCGGTGCGCGCCGCCGGCATCCGCCAGCGCCACATCGACCAGTCGCAAAGCGTGAACCTCTATATCACCACCGATTATACGTTCCGGCAGGTGCTGAACCTCTACGTGCTGGCGTTCGAGCAGGGCGTCAAGACGATCTACTACATTCGCAGCAAGAGCCTCGAGGTTTCGGAATGCGAGGCCTGCTCGTCCTGATCCGGGGACGGATTCGCCCCGTCACAATCCGGCGGCCGCGCCGCACGCAAGGAGGAGCCATGCAAAAGAAACCTTTGTTCAATCCCAACGGCGATATCGAGCTGAGCCACCGCCGCATGATCGGCGGGGACACCACCAACCTAAACGACTTCAACAACATGAAATACCCCTGGGCCAGCGACTGGTACCGCCAGGGCATGAACAACTTCTGGATCCCCGAGGAGGTCAGCCTGACCACCGACGTGAAGGACTATCCCCATTTGCCCGCCCCCGAGCGCCGGGCCTACGACAAGATTCTTTCGTTTCTCATCTTCCTGGACAGCATCCAGACGGCGAACCTCCCCTACGTGGGCGAATACATCACCGCCAACGAGGTCAACCTCTGCCTGAATATCCAGACCTATCAGGAGGCCATCCACAGCCAGAGCTACAGCTACATGCTGGACACCATCTGCGAGCCCCAGCAGCGCAGCGAAATCCTCTACCAGTGGAAGAACGACGAGCACCTGCTCGCCCGAAACACCTTCATCGGCGAGCAGTACAACGCGTTTTACCGCGAGCAGACCCCGGAAAACCTGATGCGCACGGTGGTCGCCAACTATATTCTGGAGGGCGTGTACTTTTACAGCGGCTTCATGTTCTTCTACAACCTCGGCCGCAACAACCGCATGCCGGGCTCGGTGCAGGTGATCCGTTACATCAACCGGGACGAAAACACGCACCTGTGGCTGTTCCGCAGCATCCTGCTGGAGCTGAAAAAGGAAAACCCGGAGCTGTTCACCCCGGAATTGACCGAGCGCTACCGGGCGATGATCCGTACCGGCTGCGAGCAGGAAATCGCCTGGGGCCATTACGTGATCGGCGACGAGGTAAAGGGCCTGACCCGCGACATGGTGACCGATTACGCGCAGTATCTGGGCAACCTGCGCTGCACGGGCCTGGGCTTTGAAAAGATCTATCCGGGGCACGACGAGGAGCCGGAAACCATGAAGTGGGTCAGCCAGTACAGCAACGCCAACACCATCAAAACCGACTTTTTCGAGGCGCGCAGCACCGCCTACTCCAAGAGCAGCGCCTTCGTGGACGACCTGTAGCCCTTTTCGCCAAAGCAGTTCCGTTGAATCGATCAGGAGGGATTTGTCATGCTGGAAGCCTATACCCTGCAGACGCAAGCCGAGGGCTTCACCAATGTTACGGCGACGGTGGAACACGCGCTTGCCGAAAGCGGCGTTCAAAACGGCCTGTGCGTGGTGTACTGTCCGCACACGACGGCGGGGATCACCGTCAACGAGAACACCGACCCGGACGTCGTGCACGATCTGCTGCTGGGGCTTTCCCGGGCGTTTCCGGATCGGCCCGAGTTCCGCCACGCGGAGGGCAACTCGACCGCCCACCTCAAGGCGAGCTGCGTAGGCGCGAGCGTCACGCTGATCGTACGGGACGGGCGGCTGGTGCTGGGCACCTGGCAGGGGGTTTATTTCTGCGAGTTCGACGGCCCGCGCGCCCGGCAGCTCTACGTGAAAATCACGGAGGGTTGAGCGGCGAACCCATCGCAAACGACCGCGGCCGATGATCGGCCGCGGTCGTTTGCGTGCTCCGGCGGGGAGGCGTATCATGCTCCCCCGTTTCTTTTTTCTATTCGGCGGCGGCTCGGCTGCGCTTGGCCCGCTTCGCCTGGTACATGCTTTGATCCGCGGCGTTGAGCAGCGAGTCGATCGTGTTCATCTTCTGGGGATGGAAGCGCGCCCAGCCGATGCTCAGGGCCAAGCGGAACGGCTCCGAAGTGGTCCGGTTATATTCGGCTATCCGCTCCTCAATCTGCCGGGCGAACTGCTCCGGGTAACGCTCGCTTTGGTTGTGTCCGAGAATCAGAAATTCGTCGCCGCCAAGCCTGGACAAGAAGCAATCCTGCTCCGCGCAGAGTTTTTTGAGAATCTGCGCGATGGCAATCAGCGCGCGGTCGCCTGCCGTATGGCCGTAACTGTCGTTGATGCTTTTGAAGTCGTCCGCGTCCATGATGATCATGAACAACGTCTGGTTATCGTCGGTTGAGTTGATTTTCATGCCCAGATACCGGTTCAGCTTACGGCGGTTGTTGAGCCCCGTCATCGGGTCGGTCTGCAACTGGCGGCTCAGCACGTTGGTATACACCAGTATGATGGAGAGCACCATGCTCATCCAGATCACCGAAAGCCCGTAGAACAGCCATTGCAGCACGCCCGCGATGATCGGCGGGATGATGAACCACTCCATATAGCGGAATTCTTTCCGTTCCACCGAGGAGGTGGACCGCGCGGCCTTCCGCACCACGAGCACCAGGGAAATGAGCCCGTACAGGTACATCAGCGCCATATACGCCATGAAAAAACGGTCGCGATGGTAGATGTGCGCGGAATCGATGTTGAACACCAGCGGGGTAAACAGGTTGGCGATCAAAAGCGCCGTGTTCAGGATAAGCGGAATCAGGTAGAGCGGGAGCCGCCGCTTCAGCGCCCGTTCGTCCATGTAAACGCGCAGATCGCAGTACATCACCCACAGGCACGTAATCAGGGGCGCAATGGCGTATCCGACCGTATAGCAGATCATCTGCAGTTCGTACACGCCCGCAAAGCCGGCGCCATCCAGCGTCCATTGCCCGATATCCATCAGCTGTTCCAAGGCCAGCACAAGCAGAATACCGTTAAACAGCTTGTCGTCCAGCGAAAGGTCGCCCGCCTTGCGCTGATTCTGCCAGAAAAAGAGCAGAATCAGGATGCCGAAAACATTCATTTGGACATAAGCCAGAACGCGCAATGCTCTCACCCTTCTCTCTGTCCCTTGCCCTCATCGCCGAAAGGCGCCGCCGTCAGGTCCACCCCTCCGAACCGGAAGTACTCCGTTTCCGTCTATGGTTATCATAACAGAATCTTGTCCGGGGGACAAGCGCCGGATCGGCCGTCGCGAACGAAAAAGCAAATCATGCGCAATTCCCGTCCGCCCCGTGCTTCAAGGCCACCGGCAAAACCGGTGGCCTTGAAGCACGCTTCCGGGCATCGCAGGCGCTCGTGCTTACCCTTTCACCGAGCCGCCGGTTACGCCTTCAATATAGAACTTCTGCATAATCACGAACAGGATCGAGATGGGGATGGATACCAGCACGCCGCCCGCGCAGAACTGCCCGAAGTAGTTGTTGATGCGCACCTTGTCCACCATCGCGTACAGGCCGATGGCGACGGTCTTGTTCTCCGACAGTCCGGAGTTGAGCATGATGTTGGCGAAGATGAAATCCATCCACGGCATCAGGAAGGTGCTGATGACGGTGTAGACGATGATGGGCTTGGACAGCGGTATGACGATCTTCCAGAACACGACGGACTCCGACGCGCCCTCGATGTAGGCCGCCTCCCGCATGGAGCGGGGCACCGTATCGAAGAAGCCCTTGGCGATCAGGTAGCCCAGGCCGGAGCTCCCGGAGTAGACCAGAATCAGGCCGATGTTGCTGTT
This sequence comes from uncultured Oscillospiraceae bacterium, assembly GCA_964640955.1. Classification (GTDB taxonomy): domain Bacteria; phylum Bacillota; class Clostridia; order Christensenellales; family Aristaeellaceae; genus CAXXOK01. Next base: position 167,316 of record CAZXJI010000004.1, read on the forward strand.
GGTAAGTCCGATGGATTTCATGATGAAATACACCGCGATCATCGCCAGAAAGCCGGGGAACAGCGAAAGCGTGCTCGCGAAGGTGATAAGTCCCTTGCGCGATTTGAAACGCATGCAGCTCATGGCGTAGGCGACCATCAGCACGAAGCTGCTGGAAATGAGGCAGGTGAAGATGGCGATGATCAGGGTGTTTCGAAACCAACTGGGGAAGCGCGCCACGTCGTCCATGCCGAACAGCAGCGTCTGATAATGCGTAATCGACCACTCCGCCGGAAAGAAGGTGCGGATGTTGGGGCCCGGGTCGGTACCGAACGATGTCGCCACCAGCCAGATGATCGGGATGAGCCAGAATACCGAGAGAAAGGCGAGCACCGTATGCCGCACGGTCTGCTTGAATATCCTCACTGGAACCGCTCCTCTCTGTCGCCCCGGATCAGCTTGCGGAAGGCGATGATCGTAAATACCGCGCAGATGATGAAGATCAGGATGCCCAGCACCGACGCCATCTTATAGTTGTAGAAGTTCTGGGTGAGGCGGTACAGCCACGTAATCAGCAGATCGACCTCCTGGGCTTTGGAGTTGGCCAGCATCTGATCCTTGGTGATGAACACGTCGTTGGTGAGCAGGTAAATAACGTTGAAATTGTTGATGTTCGCCGTGAAGGAACTGACCAGATATGGCCCCGTGACGAACAATATGTAGGGCATGGTTATTTTCCGGAAGCTCTGGAACGCGTTCGCGCCGTCGATCCGCGCGCTTTCCAGCAGCTCCGCGGGAATGTTCATCAAAATCCCCGTGACGATCAGCATCATGAAGGGCACGCCGATCCAGATGTTGATCAGGATGATCATGATCTTCGCCCAGGTCGGGTCGGTCAGGAAGGGAATATAGGCGTAGTTCTGTGACAGAAGGCCGATGTGCTTGAGGAAATCCGTAAACCCGATATTGCTGCAAATGGTGTTTACGATGCCGGTGTTGGCGAAGAAGTTGCGCACCAGAAGCAGCGACACGAACTGCGGAACCGCGATGGAGATAATGAAGAACGTACGCCACAGGCGCTTGAGGCGGGTATTGCGGTTGTTGATGAACATGGCCATCATGATGCCGAAGATAAACGTGGTAAACGTCGCGAATACCGCCCATATCATCGTCCAGGTCAGCACCTTGCCGAACGAATAGGCGAACGTGATCGTCTGCGAATGGGTGAACAGCGTTTTGAAGTTGTCCAGCCCCACCCAGGTGAACAGGTTGGTGGGCACCATGTGCGTCTGGTCGTAGTTGGTGAAGGCCACGCAGATCATCACCAGCAGGGGGATGATCGTAAACAGGAGAACGCCTAAGCTGGGCAGCGCCAGCAGCGTAATGTGAAACTTCTTGTCGAACAGGTCACGGATGTCGTCGCTGAAACGGTTGATCGGCTTTCCGCTTTCCGCGCGCACCTGCAGCCGCCGCACGGCGCGGAGGTTTTTAACCCAGAAGACCAGCACCACCAGGGCCACGATGATCGCGACCAGCCCGAACAGCAGGATCATGAACGAATGGTCGTAGTTGTTGACTTCGTTTTTCATGGTTTCGGGGTTGAACACCGACGCGCGCTTCACCGTGCCCAGCGTGCCGAACTTGCTCAGGCTCGGCCACAGCGCCAGTGGATAAAAGATGAAAACGAACGCCTCAAGCAGCGTGACGAGCACGCCCTTCACAATCTGCTTCCGCCCGAAATAGCCCGCGCCGAAGAAAATCAGCGACAGGCGCACCCATATGTCGCCTTCTTTGATGTCCCGGTAAAACTCCGTAAAAAACGAGACGAACGACCGGCCGAAAGAACGCAGCGCCCTTCCGGCGCCTCCGGTTGCAACCTGCCTGTTACCGTCCATTGCAATCCTTCTTCCTTTGTCTAAAAACAGCCCGCGTGCCCATGTGAGCGCGCGGGCGTGTTCGCCGGTTACGACGTTCGGTTATTGGACGGGAGCGGTGATGCCCGCTACCATGTTGTCCAGCAGCGTTTGCAGGTCGGTGCCTTCCTGGTTGCCCGCGTAGATCAACGCGCCGAAGGTGGCGGCGGGAGACCAGTAGTTGCCGCCCACGCGCTGGGTGGTTGCGTAGGCGCTCTGCGCGGCCAGCGCCGCGATGGCGGGAGACGCCTGCACTTCGTCGGACGCGGCGGCGACCAGGTTGGAGGGGCCCTGTCCGCGGATGACGAAGCGGGAGATCTGGCTTTCTTCGTTGGTCATGTAATCGGCGAACGTCATCGCCCAGCCGACGTTGGCGCTGTAGGCGTTGACGCCCACCAGCTTGTAGCCCGCGAACGAAGCCATCTGCACCTGCTGATCGCCCACGGTGTAGGTGGGCAGCTTGGCGGCGGCATAATCGTCGCCCCACGCTTCGGCGGCGGCGTTGGCGTTCCAAACGCCGTTGATGCCCGCGATTACGGTGCCATCCTTGATGCCGGTCACAAACTCGCCGTCACCCTGGTTGATGAAGCCCGGGTTTTTGGCGATGGCCAGCATGGCCTCGGCCACCTGCACGCCGGTGATGGGCGTATCGGTAGCGTTCCAGTTGCAGTAGTTGTTCACGCCGTCGTCCATCAGCTTCATCTCAAGCCCGGCGCCCGCGAAGAACGAGTACATGTACCAGCCGCCGCTCATCTCCATGGAGACGTATTTGCCGGCGGCGGAGGCCTTGCCCATCATGGCGTCCAGCGTCTGCACGTCCTCGTCGGAGAAGTACGCCTTGTTGTAGAACATGAAGTAGCCGTTATCCGCCGTGGCGGGATAGGCGTACAACGTGTCGTTCGCCGTAGCCGCGGCGACGGAACCGGCGCTGTTGCGGGCGATGATGTCGTCCGTGTTCAGCGACACCGGCTGCAGCGCGCCCGCAAGCACCAGCTCGCCCAACTGGTCGTCGGCGAAGGTGTACACGTCGGCCGCGGCGGTGATGTCGGTCAACACCGTGTCCTTGGCGGTGGACTCGGACTGGATGCCCACTTTGATATCGAACGTCGTTTCGGGATTGGCCGCCTTGAAGTTGTCGATCACGCCGTTGATCCATGTCTGATCGGCGTCGTCGCCGACCCACACCAGAAGCGCCACGGTATCGTCCGCCATCGCGGTAACGGTTAAACCGAGCAACATGGAAACAGCCAGAAGGATCGCAAGAAATTTCTTCATGAGTAACTCCCCCATCGTTTCATATTTAGATTGTCGGCGGTCTTTACGAGAACCTTTCCATGTACAAACTATAACATTCCTCCGCCGTCCTGTCAATCATTTCAAAACATAACCTGAGAAAAAAAGCAAATGCAGGCGGCTTTTCCTTTTCTTCGATTGCCCGTTGCACGCCCGTGTGCTATAGTAATGGCAAAGACCGCCCTGCGTTCAATTGAAGAGGAGGAATCGACATGACCGGATCGTCGCGCGCATGCCTGGCGCTCGTTTTGTGCGTAACGCTCGTTTTCGGCGCCGCGCTTCCTGCGGCGGCGGAAGGGGTGTTCGTTTCCCCGGTGGAGGGCCTCGACGAGGACTTTCTTTTCGCGGCCGACGTTTCCAGCGTTCTCGCGCTGGAAAACAGCGACGTCGTTTATTACGACGGGGAAGGCCAGCCATCCGACCTGTTCGCGCTGCTCAAAGACGCGGGCTTCCAGGCCGTTCGCGTGCGCCTGTGGGTGGATCCGTACGACGAGGAAGGCCGCCCCTACGGCGGAGGCGTCTGCGATCTGCACGCCGCGTGTGAAATCGGCCGCCGCGCCGCGGAAAACGGCCTTCAACTGATCGTGGATTTCCATTACAGCGACTTCTGGGCCGATCCCAAAAAGCAGATGTGCCCCAAGGCCTGGGAAGGCATGGGCGTGGACGAGAAGGCCGACGCGCTTTACCTGTACACGTGCGAAAGCCTCCGCGCCATCGCGGACGCCGGCGCGGAGATCGCCATGGTGCAGGTGGGCAACGAAACCGACAACGCCATGGCCGGGGAAACCAATTGGAACGATATGGCGACGCTGATGAATGCGGGGAGTCGCGCCGTGCGCGAAACCGCGCCGGCCGCGCTGGTCGCCCTGCACTTTTCCAAGCCCGACGCACGCTACGCACGGCTTTTATGGGCACGGAGCGTGGATTACGACGTGTACGCCGTAAGCTACTACCCCTTCTGGCACGGGACGCTGGAAAACCTTAAAACGGTGCTTTCGACCGTGACGCAGGAATACGGCAAGCAAACCTTCATCGCGGAGACGTCCTATCTCTACACGGAAGAAAACGGTGACGCGCAGGCCAACTCCGTGCCCGCCGCGGGGGCGACGCTTGCCTACGCGGCGACGGTGCAGGGGCAGGCCAACGCGCTGCGCGCGGTGACGCAGGCGGCGGCCGACGGCGGCGCGCTGGGCCTGTGCTACTGGGAACCGGCGTGGCTGCCCGTTCCCGGCGATACGCCCGCGGAGCAGTCCGCCCTGTGGGAAGCGTACGGCTCGGGCTGGGCGACCTCCTATGCGGGCAGCTACGATCCCGACGACGCGGGACTCTACTACGGCGGATCGTCGTGGGATAATCAGGCGCTGTTCGACTTTGCGGGCCATCCGCTGCCGACGCTGCGTTTTCCCCTGTATTGCCGTACGGGCTCCAAGGCGGAGCGCGCGGTGGACAGCTACGCGGACGCGGCGGCCGTCGCGTTCGCCGGCGACCCGATTGTCCTGCCGGATACCGTGGACGCGGTGTTCAACGACGGTTCCACCGAAGCGGTCGCCGCCGTGTGGGATGAGCGGCAGATCGCCGAGGCGCAGGCAGCGGGCGTCGGCGCGTATACCATCGACGGCACGGCGAACGGCGCGCCCGTATCCTGCGCGCTGACCGTCACCGCGGACAACTATCTGCTCAACCCCGGTTTTGAAGACGCCGACATGAGCATGTGGACCGTGGAGAACGTCGGCGGCCTGACGGACGAGGTCTACCGCGCCGAAAGCGTCAACGACATCAAAAGCGGCAAGGCTCTGTTCCATTTTTACGATCCCGAAGCGGTCGCCTTCCGCATCGAGCAGACGGTAACGGGTCTTGCGCCCGGCCTGTACGATTTCAGCCTCTATATCCACGGCGGCGACGCGAAGGAGCAGGACATGTATATTTACGTCGTTCTGGACGGCGAAACCTACGCGACCGCGCCGATGACCGTTACCAAGTGGCAGGAATGGCAGCACCCGACCCTCGAAAGTATCCCCGTTGCCAACGGCGAAGTGACCGTCGGCGCTTACGTCAGGGCGACCGGCTCCGGCCCGTGGGGCAAGCTGGACGACTGGATGCTCTGCAAATCGCAGTAATCGCGGTTGCGAACCCGTCGAATCATACCCTGTGAAGCGCGCTTCGCGGGCCGGCCCGACCGCCGGCGCGCAGGCGCGCTTTCTTCCGGTGGAAGAAGCGTTCAGGTTTTGAAATAACATCATGTCTCCTGAGGACAAAAAAACGTCATTTCCTACAAAACATCCACCAAATCTGTCCCCCCTACCGCCTTTACAGCGGGTTTCCGACCGCCGTATACTGAACGCATAAACAACGGAACAGCGAGGAGTCGGCCATGAGTTATTTTGCATTACGCGATCACGGGCTATTGGTGAAACGTCGCAAGGAACTGCTTTGGATCGTGCCCTGGGGCGACGGTCTGCGCGTCCGGGCCACCGAAAACGCGGATTTCACGGCGGAGGACTGGGCGCTGCTGCCCGCGCCCGCGCCGGAAGCCGTGGTGACCCTCGGGGACGGCGTGGCGACGGTTGAAAACGGCAAGCTTCGCGCCGAGGTCACCGAATACGGAAAGATCAAGTTTTTCAACCGGAAGGGCGAACTGATCCTCAACGAATACTACCGCTCCTGGGACCGCGGCGTGGATTTCAAGAAGGATCTGGACCAGATCACCATGGTGCGCGCCGTGGCCCGCACCTTCAAGGGCGTCCCCGGCGACAACTACCGCCTCACCGCCCGCTTCGAGGCCGCCGACGACGAGCATTTCTACGGCATGGGGCAATACCAGCATCCCTATCTCGACCTGAAGGGCTGCTCGCTGGAGCTGGCGCAGCGCAACACCCAGGCCAGCGTCCCCTTTACGCTGTCCAGCAAGGGGTACGGCTTTCTGTGGAACAATCCCGCCGTGGGCAGGGCGACCTTCGCCAAGAACCTCACCGAGTGGGGCGTCGCTTCCACCCGGCAAATGGATTACTGGATCGTCGCCGGCGACTCCCCCGCCGAAATCGAGGAGGCCTACGCCCGGGTCACCGGCACCGTGCCGATGATGCCCGCCTTCGCCATGGGCTTCTGGCAATGCAAGCTGCGCTACCAGACCCAGGAGGAACTGCTGACCGTCGCGCGGGAGTACCATCGCCGCCGGATCCCCGTCAAGGTGATCGTGATCGACTTTTTCCACTGGCCCCATCAGGGCGACTGGACTTTCGACCCCCTATACTGGCCCGACCCCGAGGGGATGATCGCGGAGCTCAACGCCATGGGCATGAAGCTGATGGTGTCCGTATGGCCGACGGTGGACCGCGAAAGCGTGCATTATCAGGAGATGATGGAGCGCGACCTGCTCGTGCGCGTCGACCGGGGCAACAGCTACACCATGGAGTGTTTCGGCGCCGAGGCGTTTTTCGACGCCACCAACCCCGAATCCCGCCGTTTCGTGTGGGACGCCTGCAGGCGCAACTACTTCGACAAGGGCGTGTCGCTTTTCTGGCTGGACGAGGCGGAGCCGGAGTACACGGCGGCCGATTTCGACATCTATCGCTACAAGGCCGGTTCGGCGCTGGAAACCGCCAACGTCTACCCCGCGATGTACGCCAAAGCCTTCTACGACGGCATGCGGGAGGCCGGCGTCGAAAATCCCATCAACCTCATCCGCTGCGCCTGGGCGGGCAGCCAGCGCTACGGCGCGCTGGCCTGGTCGGGCGACGTGCCTTCCACCTTCACGCAGCTGCGCAACCAGTTCACCGCCGGGCTCAACATGGGGCTCGCCGGCATGCCGTGGTGGACGGCGGACATCGGCGGCTTCCACGGAGGGGATATCCGTGATCCCGCCTTCCGCGAGCTGCTCGTGCGCTGGTTTCAGTTCGGGGCGTTCTGCCCGGTCATGCGCCTGCACGGCGACCGGGAACCGCACACCGCGCCGCTGGGCACGACCGGCGGCGGCATGTGCCCCAGCGGCGCGCCCAACGAGGTGTGGAGCTACGGCCCCGAGGCGGAGCACATCCTGACACGGTATATCCGCGTGCGCGAAGCGATACTCCCCTACATTACCGATGCGATGCGGGAAGCCCACGAGAAGGGCACCCCGGTCATCAAGCCCCTGTTCTACGATTTTCCCGCCGACTCCGCGGCCTGGACGGCGAAGGACGCGTATCTGTTCGGCCACGACGTGCTCGTCGCCCCCGTGATGGAGGCGGGTGCGCGCGAGCGGGAGGTCTACCTGCCCGCCGGGGCGCGCTGGACGGACGTTTCGACCGGCGAAACCCTCGAAGGCGGCCGCGCCGTTACCGCCGCCGCGCCGCTGGACGTTATCCCCCTGTTCGTCAGGGAAGGTGCGGCCGTCCTCGCGCAGCTTCGGCAAACCGAGTAAGAAAGGAGAATCACCATGGCGATCCTGTCCAAAGAAGGAACCCGACTGGTGCGGCTGATGGACGCCGAGAAACTGTGGATTGAGCCCTGGGGCAAAAACGCCCTGCGCGTGCGCGCCACCTGCCAGGCGCAGATGCCCCCGGAGGATTGGGCGCTCACGGAGCGCCCCGCGACCGAGGCCCCGGAGATCATCATCAGCGGCCCGACCGCCTCCATCCGCAACGGCAACCTGATCGCGAAGGTCGGCGCGGGCGGCTACCTGGTTTTTGAGAACCAGAAGGGCGAGCGCCTGCTTGCGGAGCAATGGCGCACCCGCGACAAGGGCTTTCCCGCCGTCAGCGCCCTGGAGGTGAAGGGCCGGGACTTCAAGCCCATTATCGGCGGAGACTACGAGCTGTTCATGCGCTTTGAACCCAACAAGGGCGAAAAGCTATTCGGCATGGGCCAGTACCAGGACGGCTGCCTGGACAAGGCGGGCTGCGTGCTGGAACTGGCGCACCGCAACTCGCAGGCCAGCGTGCCTTTCGCGGTCTCCACGCGCGGCTACGGCTTTCTGTGGAACAACCCCTCCGTCGGGCGGGTGTCCTTCGGCAAGAACGTCACCGAATGGCAGGCAAGCAGCACCAAGGCGCTGGATTACTGGATCGTCGCGGGCGACACCCCCGCCCAGATCGAGGCGTCCTACGCCGACGTCACCGGCCATTCGCCCATGATGCCGGAGTACGCCATGGGCTTCTGGCAGTGCAAGCTGCGCTACCGCACCCAGGAGGAACTGCTTTCCGTGGCCCGCGAGTACAAGAAGCGCGGCCTGCCCATCTCGGTGATCGTGGTGGACTTTTTCCACTGGCCCTACCAGGGGGACTGGCGCTTCGACGAGACCGAGTTCCCCAACCCCGACGCGATGGTGAAGGAACTTCAGGAGATGGGCATCGAGCTGATGGTGTCGATCTGGCCGTTTGTGGACGTGAAAAGCGAGAACTACCAGGAAATGCTGGAAAAAGGCTATCTGGTGCGCACCGAGCGCGGCGTGCGCGCGGGCAACCTGTTCTGCGGTACCACCGTCCCCTACGATCCCACCAACCCCGCCGCGCGGGACTATGTGTGGAGCGTCGTAAAGAAGAACTATTACGACCGCGGCATCCGCATCTTCTGGCTGGACGAGGCGGAGCCGGAATACTCCGTATACGATTTCGACAACTACCGCTACCACCTGGGGCCCAACGTGCAGATCGGCAACCTGTACCCCGCGATGTATGCCAAGAACTTCTACGACGGCATGGTCGCGGCCGGGCAGAAAAACCCGCTTAACCTCCTTCGCTGCGCCTGGGCGGGCAGCCAGCGCTACGGCGCGCTGGTCTGGTCCGGCGATATCGACACGACGTTCCGCACCCTGCGGGAGCAGTTCGCCATCGGGCTGAGCATGGCGATGGCGGGTATTCCGTGGTGGACCACGGACATCGGGGGCTTCCACGGCGGCGACCAGAACGACCCCGATTATCGGGAGCTGATCATTCGCTGGTTCCAGTTCGGCGCGTTCTGCCCGGTTTTCCGGCTGCACGGCTACCGCCTGCACGGCGAGCCCAGCGCAAACGAGAGCAAGGCCGACACCGGCGGCCCCAACGAGGTTTGGAGCTACGGCGAGGACGCCTACCGCATTTTCAGCCATTACCTGTTCCTCAGGGAGCGGATGCGCCCCTATCTGGAAAGGCTGATGCGCGACATGCACGAGACGGGCGCGCCGGTCATCCGTCCCCTGTTCTACGACTTCCCCGCGGACGAGACGGCCGTTGCCAGCGAGGACAGCTACATGTTCGGCCCCGATCTGCTCGTCGCCCCGGTGATGGAGCTCGGCGCGCGCAGCCGCCCGGTATACCTGCCCAAGGGCGCGGGCTGGACGGAGGCGCACACCGGCAAAGCCTACGAAGGCGGGCAGACGGTAACGGCCAAGGCGCCGTTGCAGACGATCCCGGTATTCATCCGCAAGGGAGCGGACGTGCAGATCGAAGTCTGAAATATGCGCATATCGCGTATTATTTATACACTCCGCCAACCAACGGCTGCTCCCGCGAGGCAGCCGTTGGTTGGCATGTTTTTGTTTATATTATCTAAACATTATAAATTGTTTTTAATTATATGCTACAAAATAATCCACTTTTTGCCACTTTCCGCGTTGACAGCTTATGCGCATATTGCTATAAATAATGTATAGCAAACAGCCGCCGCGACCGGCGCTGTACAAAAAACAAGGAGGGACCCCCATGAAAAAGATCCTGGCTCTGTTGCTTGCGACCCTGATGGTATTGTCGCTGGCGAGCGTAACCGCCTTCGCCGACGACAAGATCGAACTGACGCTGTGGCATTACTTCGGCATCGACTACGACTACTCCGACGGTTCCGTTTTCCAGCGGGACGTGGACGCCTTCAACGCCTCTCAGGACCGTATCCACATCAGCTACGAGTACGTCTCCCGCGAGGATCTGCTCCGCCAGTACCAGATGGGCGCCATCTCCGGCGAGTTGCCCGACATCGGCATGGTGGACAACCCCGACATGGCTTCCTACATCCAGATGGGCGTGTTCGCCGACATCACCGATTATCTGGAAGCCTGGGGCCAGCTGGACCAGTTCTACGAGGGCCCGCTGAACAGCTGCACCCAGAACGGGCGCATCTACGGCCTGCCCCACAACAGCAACTGCCTGTGCCTGTTCTACGACGTGGACGCCCTTGCCGAAGCCGGTCTGGAAGTGCCCACCACCTGGACTGAGCTCCGCGCGGCCGCCAAGGCCCTCACCGACCCGGAGACCGGCCGCTACGGCTTCGCGATTTCCGCGGTGAAGAACGAAGAAGGCTGCTTCCAGTTCATTCCGTGGTTCCTCTCCTCCGGCGGCGACCTTGCCGACCTCAGCGGCGCGGGCTGCGTGGAAGCCCTGGGCTTCCTCAACAGCCTCATCGAGGACGGCTCCATGCCCAAGGACATCATCAACTGGACGCAGGGCGACTGCAACAACCAGTTCATCTCCGGCGGCGTGGCCATGCAGATTAACGGCCCGTGGAACGTCTCCACCATTCAGCAGCTCGCGCCCGACAAGAACTGGGCCGTGGCGCTGATTCCCAAGGCCGACGACGGCGTGTACGCTTCCGTGCTCGGCGGCGAGAATTTCGGCGTGACCACCGCCTGCCAGAACATGGACGCGGCCGTGGAGTTCCTGGAATACCTGATGAGCAAGGACGTTTCGGCGAACTTCTGCGAAGAAGCCGGCAAGTTCTCCCCCCGCAAGGATTCCACCGAATCCAAGGAAATCTGGACGACCGACCCCATCTTCAGCGTGTTCGCGGAAGCCATGAACTACGCCATGCCCCGCGGCCCGCATCCGCGCTGGCCGGAAATCTCCACCGCGATTTCCACGGCGGAGCACGAGGTGTTCACCGGCTCCATGGACGTGCAGACCGCGCTTGACGAAGCGGCCGCCACCGTATCCTCGATTCTGGCGGAATAACCTTTCGGCATTTCCCCCGGGCGTCCCGGCCTGTGCCGGGACGCCCCTCCTTACTGAGACAGGAGGTTTCCGCATGACGAAGTTTTTGCGGCAAAACCGGGAGCGTGTCAACGGGTTGCTGTTCGTGCTGCCGGCGGTCGTCTATATGCTCATCATGATGGTTTATCCCCTCGTGTACAACTTCGTATTGTCCTTCAAGGATCTTTCGGTCATGAATTTCAAGGGCAACACGTCGGTTTTCGTGGGGTTCACCAACTACGTCAATATCATCGGCGATAAGGATTTTCAGCAGGCGTTCTGGCAAACGCTCTGGTTCACCATCGCCTGCATCGTGGTGCAATTCTCCCTGGGCATCCTGTTGGCCGTGTTTTTCAACGGAAAGTTCAAGCTGGCCGGTCCTATCCGCGGTATGACGCTCGTCGCGTGGATGATGCCCGTGTCGGTCACGGGCCTGCTGTTCAAATACATGTTCCTCACCGAAGGCGGCGTGATCAACGAACTGCTGAAAATGGCCGGCCTGATGCAGGGCGCTCCCATCGGGTGGCTGATCGAGCCGAACATCGCCATGTGGGCGGTCATCATCGCCAACTGCTGGATCGGCATCCCGTTCAACATGCTGCTTCTGGCCACGGGGATGAGCAATATCTCCCCCGATATTTACGAAAGTGCCGCCATTGACGGCTGCACCGTGGTGCAGCGGTTCTTCCGCATTACGGTGCCGCTGCTCAAAACGTCGATCATGTCGGTGCTGATGCTGGGGTTCATCTACACCTTCAAGGTGTTCGACCTGGTGTTCATCATGACCAAGGGCGGCCCGCTCAACTCCACCGAAGTGCTCTCCACCTACAGCTACCGGCAGAGCTTCACGCTGTTCAACTTCTCCGTAGGCTCCGCCAGCGCCGTGCTCCTCTTCCTGTGCCTGATGTGCGTGGGCGTATTCTACCTGCGCCTGATCCGGAAAGACGAGGTGATGTGACATGGTACGGGCCACTCCCCGTAAACTGCGCGCAGATTCCAGCCGCACGGTGCTCAGGCGCGCGGGCATGGACGCCCTCGCCGTGCTCATCGGACTGTTGTTCCTGTTCCCGCTGTATTGGATTCTCATTTCGTCCTTCAAGACGGACGTGGAGATTTTCAACAAGAACATCGCCTTCTGGCCCCGGGATTTCAGCGTGGAACCGTGGATACACCAGCTGACGGACAACGACTTCCTCTATTCGCTGCGCAACAGCTTCGTGATCGCCTCGCTCAACATGATCCTCTCCACCATTTTGGGCTGCACGGCGGCCTACGGCCTGGCCCGCTTCCGCACGCCGGGCAAGAAGCTGATCATGCTGCTCTTCCTCGTCACGCAGATGATGCCGGGCAGCCTGCTGCTCACACCCCTGTACCTGATGTTCACCGGCGTCGGGATGCTCAACAGCTTCGAGGCTCCGGTGCTGGCGATCGCCACGGGGTCGATCCCCTTCATCGTGGTCACGATGCGCCCCTTCTTCCTGGGTCTGCCCAAATCGCTGGACGAGGCGGCCCGCATCGACGGCTGCAACGCGTTCATGTCGTTCGTGCGCATCATGCTGCCCATCGCCCGGGTCGGGCTGGTCACCTGCCTGGTGTTCTGCTTCCTGCACGGCTGGAACGACCTCATCTACTCCATGACCTTCAACATCAAGGCGGCCATGCGGCCCCTCACGGCGAACATCTACAAATTTATGGATAAATACGGAACCAAGTGGAACCAGATCATGGCTTATGGTATGATATTGGTGATTCCGGTGGTCATCATCTTCGTAAGCCTGCAAAAGTACATCGTCGGAGGGCTTACGAGCGGTGCCGTGAAAGAGTGACACATGAAAGACAGGCCCTGGCTCAAACGTCCCGTCCATACGGCAATAAGCTGGTACCAGTCCAGCTTATTGCCGCAGTTTGTTTTGCTGGCGGTGGTCACGGCCGTGCTGTTCATGGTGGCGTCCCAGATCATCACGCGCAGCTACTTCAACACCTCCCTGCGCCAGGCGGTGGACGCCGTGGAAAGCGACACCACGCTGATCCAGGCCCGCAGCATCGAACGCCAGCTGCGCGACGACATCAACGACGTGTACGAGATCGTCATCGACCGGGACATTCTCAACGAAGCCAAGAAGATGGGCGAGGCCGAGCCTTCGGATAACGCGGTGCTGGAGCAGGAATTATACCAGATGATCAAGGACTACACCACGGGCAGCATCGTAGGCATTACAATCCGGCTGAAGAACGACCAGTTCGTGTTCTACAACCGGCTTTACGGCACCTGGCAGGGCCTGCCGTGGTTCGCCAACACCCTGTACCAGATCGGCAACAACCAGGCGCTGATCGACCTGTGCAACCTCACGATCGAAAACATGTCCATCACCCCCGGCTTTACCCCCTACGTCTTCCCCATCACAAAAACCTACCTGCTCCACATGGCCTATCCGCTCATCGACCTGTATACGCACAAGGAATACGGCGTGGTGGTCGTAACCTTCAACACCAAAATCCTCCGCTCCCTGGTCAACTCCCCGGAGCTTTCCGCGCAAAAGGCGCTGCAGGCGTATAACATTCTGACCGGCGAGGACGGCTTTATCATCGCCCATCCGGACACCTCGCTGATCGGCAAGACCCTTTCGCTGGAACCCGAACCCGAGGAAGGCGGACAGGAGGACACCGTATACCTCTCCGGCGATTGGCTGGTGCAGCACGAGGACGTGGGTCGCCTGGGCCTGCAGCTGTATTCGCTTACCGACAAGCGTATCATCTCCAACCAGGCGCGCTCCTACACCTACAGCCTCCTGTTGGTGCTGGCCCTGATCGTGGTGGCGCAGCTGGCCGTGCTGATCTTTATGATGCGGCGGATGATGTCCTCGGTGCGGGCGTTGCAGCAGGGGCTGGAAACCGTGCAGAACGGGCAGCTGGACGTATGCGTCAAACCGGTCGGCAAGCACGAGGTGGCCCGCAGCATCGTCGCCTTCAACAGCATGACCCAGCGGCTGAAGCAATCGGAGGAAGTGGCCCGGCGGCATTCCGAGCGGACGATCGCCGCGATGGAGCGCCAGCGGATCGCCGAGGTCAAAACGCTGGAAAACCAGATCAACAGCCATTTCCTCTACAATACCCTCAACTCCATCAGCTACACCGCCATCCGCAACGGGAACCTGGCGGTTTCCCAGCAGATCAAGCACCTGGCGCACGTGCTCCGCTACACCTTCGAAAAAAGCGACGGCGTGGTGACCGTGGTCACCGAGGCGCAATGGCTGCAGGAATACCTTGCGCTGCAGAAGCTGCGCTTCGGAAACACCTTCGATTACACCATCACCGTGGATCCGGCGGTCAAAAGCTGGACCATGCGCAAGCTGATCATACAGCCCTTTGTCGAAAACAGCGTGCTGCACGGCTTCGAGGGCCATACCTACGGCTGTTTCATCTCCGTGCATTTCAAGCCGTTCCGGGAAGACCGCATGTGCGTGGAAATCCGCGACAACGGCAACGGCATGCCGCCGGAAAGGCTGGCCGCCGTGCGCGCCTATATCCGAAGCCAGCACTACGAACCCAGCGTGAACGGCATCGGGCTGGAGAACGCCTTTCAGCGCATCCACTCCTACTACCATAAAAAAGCGCGCATCTATCTGCGCAGCTGGGAAAACATCGGCACCACCGTAGTGCTGCTGCTGCCGCCCTACGACGCGGACGAGGGCAAGCCGGCGGCGCCCGGCCCCCAGGCATAAGGCGCGGCTTAGAAACCTAACAAACAAACGCCGGCGACTCGTCAGAGTTCGTCGGCGTTTGGCTGCAGCCCGTCGATCTGTTTTTTCACGTATCCGGAGGGCGATTGCCCGGTGACGTTGCGAAACACGCGGCAGAAGTACTTGGCGTCGGAAAACCCCACGGCGGAGGCGACCTCGTATATCTTCAGGTCTTCGTCCCGCTGCATCAGGCGGATGGCCTGCCCGATGCGATAGTTGCGCAGATAGTTGATGAAATTCACGCCCATGTCGCGCTTAAACAGGTAGCACAGGTATTCCGAGGTGATGTGCAGTTGCTCGCCGATGCTCTCCAGGCTGAGGCGCGTGTGGTACTGCTCGGCGATGATCTGCAGCGTCCGCGAAACCATGGGGTGGCGCACGCTGATCTCCTCGGGTATCTCCCGGCAGGGCATCGCAGCCGCCGCGCGCTTCAGGACGTTTTCGATATCCTCCAGCGTGAAAGGCTTCACCAGATAATCCAGCACGCCCTGCACCATGGCCTTGCGCGCATAGGAGAACTCCGCGTAGGCGCTGATAATGATGTAAACCGTGGACACGCCCTGCTTGTGCGCTTCGGCGATCATGGTCAGGCCGTCCATGGCGGGCATCCGGATATCCACGAAAGCCAGATCGGGCTTGAGCATACGCAGCTTGTTGAGCCCTTCCACCCCGTTGCCCGCGACCCCGACCACCTTATACTGCGGCCCGAGGTTCTTCAGCAGGTCGATCAGCCCGCGGCGGGACGCTATTTCATCCTCGATGATCACTATTCGCATATGTTCTCGCTGCCTTTACCTGTA